>NZ_JAPIVT010000029.1 GCF_026239735.1 Pedobacter sp. MC2016-05 | reverse complement strand
GAATTATATCTAAGTATTTGGTTTTAAGACACTTAAATATAAGGTTTTTTCTTTTGATTGACTAATTTTTTACCTCATTTATTAATCGAACTCAGGTTATTAATATCCTGATGGTGTGTACTTCCATACGGATTACGATTTTGGAAATAGCCGATCCTGGTTTCAATGAGCAACCATAATTCTTTGAAAAAAACTTCTTCGGTAGCGTTATTGTCTTTCAGCGAATGGTTAAGGTGATAGTTATAATATTCCACATATTTTTCTTCTGGAATACTTTGAAGCTTTAGGATAAAATGATTATCAGCGTTCTTTTTCCAAGGGCCAAAAAGATTTCCGATCGTATAAGGGTGTGGGAAGAGTTCAAAGGGCTTACGTAGTTTAAAGAAATGAGCTTTCATTTTTAGGCAATTAGGTCTCCATAAAGCTATTAGATAAATTCTACCAGCAAAAATTACACCATACAAAATGATTCTACATATAGACATTGTGTTTTTCTATGTTAAAAATTGCCTCAACTCCGGAGGATGACTGAGGTACTTTAATATGAGTTTTAAATCAAACGAATAAGCAGATTACTGAATACCAAATTTAAATGATGCTAATATTTACCTAAGTCCATTATTATTCTAACAATCTCGAAGCTGATTAATAGTTTACAAATTTATTTTCCAAGAATGTATAAGATTTTACTTAACTTATAAAAATCACGAACTATCTAGAGGAAGAAACGTATTAATCCCATTTCGAAGCAAAAAACCAATCAATCCTGCGCACTGTGTACTTCCATATATATTTTAGGAGTAAAAGATTGCTTCCAGATTTATCATAATATATAGATAATGTATAATCTCATTTTCGGGTTTCGATTTCTTTCGAGATTAATTCCTTTGCATTTTAACTGTTATTATATATAACACCTCTTTATAACCGTAGGTACTGGAAAGCAACGTTCCCAACTTGAATGTGTAATAAATTTAAGTAACAAGATTAACTTATAACTTTAAAACGTACAATAATTTATAGGCTTTGCTTATTTTAGAGGAAGATCCAATGACCGCATCATGAACTAAATCTTTAAACTCTTATCTTCTTTTTATGAAAACTTTTAGAATTCCAGCAATTATTTTTATTGCAGTGTCGATAACATCCTGCCTTAGAAATCAACCAACTAACAACAGCAATCCAGTTGATCAATTGGAAACAATAGAGATCGAAAAACGAGATATTCTAGTTTCTGAACCGCTATCAAAAAAGGAACAAGCTGATTTAAAGCCAGATGAAGTTGTCAAAAGACTTATGAAAGGAAATAAGAATTTTGTCGAAGACAACCTGACTGTACGAAATACCACTGAACGGGTCAGAAAAGCTTCGATTGGTCAATATCCTAAAGCGGTAATTTTATCATGCCTAGATTCAAGAGTGCCTGTAGAGGATGTATTTCATAGTGGGATAGGCAATTTATTTGTAGCAAGGGTTGCTGGAAATATTGTTAACAATGATATTTTAGGAAGTATGGAATATGCTTGTAAAGTTTCTGGAGCAAAGGTAGTCTTCGTACTTGGACATGAATATTGTGGGGCAATAAAATCTGCTATAGATGGTGTAAAACTCGGAAACATTACTGGCTTACTCGATAAAATAAAACCGGCAGTATACAAAGCAGTCAAAAGTCATGAGTTTGGAAAAACTTCAAAGGATGCCGGCTTTGTTGAGGAAGTATGCGAAGAAAATGTGCAACAGGCGATTATTGAAATCCGGCAAGGCAGTCCCATTCTTAAAGAAATGGAAGATAGAAAGCAGATTTTAATAGTTGGTGGTGTATATAATATGAAAACCGGAAAGGTTTCAATGCTGTAACGCAAACGATAGACTCTCAACTAGCCCATTAACTAATAACTATCCAATAATTAATTAGAAATCACTATGAATGGCGTCTTTGGATAAGTAAAAGAAAATAAAGAATCATAATTTTAAATAAATTCATTGCCTTCTGAACTTTGAACAATCTTCCATCAGAAACGAAAAAGAGCTTATTGCAAGTCATTTATAAGAATAAATCTTAGAATACAATGTTAGCAGAGCAGCTACTCTTCTTTTAGTAATAAAATTCATTAAAAAGAAAATACAGGGTCAGCTATTAAATTTTGCTTAAAGGGAATCAAACGCTAAAGGCTAAACATTGGAATTATCATAGGCATTCATCGCCCGTTTTAAGAATATGATGAACTGGTGATCATTTACTAATCTTTGCAAAATGACAGAACTGTTTAAGAGTGTAAAGCCTAAAAGCTTTAACGCATGCCAAAAAATGATCAGTACTTTTTAAAGGCAAGCATATCAAAAACTAATATTGTTAATTGGCAGTTATTGTGATCACTTTTTTAGTTCCGAGACTTAAACCATGATAATTCCTGAATTTTCAGCTTTATACTGCCCTCACGACATTTACTCTCAATCTGATAGCCATGACTGGGTAGGGGGTTGGTTGCAGCAGGTAAACTGTAGAGGGCTTCTACAGCGCATAAACCAAGCGTATCGCTTCTCCGATTGATGCATAATCAATCATTGGAAGTATTTATAGTCGAATCTTACCTGTTTCCTTAGCAGCTCGCTTAAATAACAAGTGATGCCTCATTTCAAACCCTTCAATGGCATGAATAATTACTTATCTACTGGAACTTGCTCTTCGCTCTCATGTTGGAGCCTTTCAAGAATTGCTTTCATTTGTGCAATTTCTTTTTGCTGGGAGACGATAATATTTTGGGCAAGTTTTTTCGGCTCCGGATCATTTAAATCCACATTTTTGCTGGTCATAATGGCCGAAGAATGATGAGGGATCATGGCACGCATGTACTGGCTATCAGTCACCGGGATCTGTGTCCTGAGCATAACCAGGGCTACGATAAAAATAAGTATTGAACTACCCATAATCAAATAATTCCTTCGTTTTTGTGGATACATGCTCGGCATAACTAATAACATCAAAATTGCCATCGGAGCCACCATCAGCAAAGTCATGTAAGTTCTGGTCAGGCTGAGATAGATATGATCAACATCATCAACATTTAAGAACATTACTGTGTACATCAAAACAAACGATAAGGTTAAGCTCACACCTAAGGCGTTATAACTATTACTTTTCATATCTAAAATTTTGTTACCTATTAAATAACACATTACAAAGATGATTGTTTCTTAGCGAGGCTAGCTTAGTTGCTCTTCCAATATCCGACTCGATGCCTTGGCCAGATAAGCTTAAACTGCCTATATGGTTATCCTGCAGACGATAGACATGAAATTTTCTCTACTGTTGATCCTTAAAGTAGAGGATTATCTTTCAAAACCTTGCTCACCGTTATCAAAATAGAGCCAACGTTTCAGATTAATTAGTAGTGGCTTTATGTTACAAAACTTTTCCCTTAAAAATATATTTTTTGTAACTTGTCGCTTACCGGTAACAGGAATGAGAAAAAAGACAAAAGAGACAATTTTCAGGAAGAGTTTGCTGATTCTTATGCAAGCAGTATTTACCTGCGTCATTATTTTATCTTTTTCTGCTTTTAAACTTGTAATTTCTTCATCCACCGTATCGTGGAAAAAATCCGGATCTGAAAAAGCCCATCATCTGACTAAGCGCTTAACGGCTAATGAAAAGATATACTTCGCTCTTTCTAATGCGGAGCCGAGGCAAAAAAAGTACCGGAAGAAGTTTCAGATGGGAGGAGATTCCCATATTGATTTTATAGCACAGGAAACATTTATCTTCAACCTGGTAACGCAGTTCGCAGAGCTTCCAATTACCTATCATACACCTAATGTAACAAGCGCTTTAGTGCTATTCATTTACCGATTGGCTACCTTTTGATTTCTATAAATTAAGCACTTACTGTATGCACTACTTAGTGATTATCCCTGAGGTAAATCAGTTGTCGGGATTTGTCTATAGATTGATCAACAGCCTATCTTCTGGATTTTATTGACCGCAGGAAAAGCCTAAAACCTACAGCTTTTATTTTCGCCAGAATTTTGGTTTGATCATAGAATAAGAACTTAAATCCATTCTGCTATTTACTAAAAAGCGTAGATAAGATGTATTTACAATCAAAAAAAGCTAGCTGATCAATTAGATTAATAGAAGGATCCACAATGGAATAGCCTCCTATCAAAAACATTGTTGTCTGGAATTGGGCCGGAGCATATTTCTGGCCCTTTTTCTTTTTGATTTGAATAATCGATTACAATCAGATTAACCAGCAGAAACCAAACCATTTAAATCAAAAAAAAATTAATCAAAATGAAAATAAATATACTTACCTCATAATGAAATCAGCATCAGAGTATAAATGTGTAATCATTGATGATGATGACAATAGCACAGAGCTCTTAAAAGAATATCTTCAGTCAGTACCCAAACTATCCCTTCTTGAAAGCTTTTCAGATCCGACAGCGGCTGTTCGGGCAATTAAAAATAATGAACGGGTAACCTTTTTATTTCTGGATATTAACATGGAAATTTCCGGGCTTAATATCGCCAGAATCCTAAGGGATGATGTCCGCTTTATTGTATTTGTAACCGGACACCCCGAACATGCACTCAACGCTTTCTCGGTAAAAGCTGACCGATATCTGGTCAAACCGGTCAGCTTTCAAAAATTCGTAAAAACAGTTAATCAATTAGAATGTGAAATGACCAGAACAAACTGCTAACTTGTTTGTATTCATACAACCTTAGGCTTAAAAAGAGACCGATTATTTTCTGTTATTCTCCTCTGCTATAAGTTGGATTAAAAGAATCCGGAAACGTCTTGACCTTATACACATACAAAACATCAAACGATGCATAACACTAAGCCAATAAATAGTCAGCAATCAACCCAATTGGGTACGCCAGTGGTTTACCGAAAGACCTTTCTTATTACGATCCTGATTTTCTTTGCCCTTATTTCCGGTCTTTGGATCTGGAAAGCTGTAGAAAACAGGAGTATGCAATCTGAAAATGATAGGACCAACAGACTTCTGAGAAGAAAAGTTTCCATGCAAATGGATGCGAATTTAAAAGCACAGCTTATATTGTTAGCTAAACCACTCGCCTGGGCCATCCGGGATAAAATGATCTCGGGAAACCGGCAGGACATTAGTGTTTATATGAATCAGATGGTGAAAGAAAAAAACTTTGAGGAAATCTCTATTGTGGATCAACGCAATATTATTTTGCTCTCTACTGATAAAAAGGAAGAAGGAAAACCTTATTCAATTTTTTACAACAGCACTTTCTTACAAAGTGACAGTGCCAGGATTTATTCACAGCGAGGCAGGTCGCTGGTGCTTACAACGCCTATATTAGACCTGAATAGACGTCTTGGGACATTGTCAATTAGCTATCACATGCCAGCCTACACTGTCAATTAATTCATTGATCATTTACATTTCGAGACTGATAAGTAAAAGGGCAGTTTTAATCGATAATTCCTGAAACCGAAACAAATGGATAAATCACTACACAAACCCTCATTTAAGCTAAATGAGCTACAAGCAACAGCCATATGCGGCAACGACATCAGCTCTTCCTGCTTGTATGTTGCAGCACTTACCATTTCCTATGCTGGTCAATATGCATGGATTTCGCTGATCGTTGTGGGCCTTGTGCTCTATCTTTTTAGAAAAATATATGGTGAGGTGGTAGGTGCACTCCCCTTGAATGGCGGTGCTTACAATGTATTGCTCAATACCACTTCAAAATCTACCGCATCCTTTGCCGCATGCCTGACGATATTGTCCTATATGGCTACCGCTGTGATCTCGGCATACGAGGGCATGCATTATTTCCGCGATATTGTTCATGTGCTTCCTTTGATTCCAGCGACCATACTATTGCTATTGATTTTTATGATGATGGCCATCATAGGAATCGGTGAGTCCGCTGTCGTTGCGGTCATTATCTTTATCACACACATTGCTTCCCTCACATTGCTGATTCTGGCAGGGCGCTGGTTCGTCATCCATCATGGAGTAGCGATATTCGAGCAGAACTGGCAACTTCCTGTCCGGTCAGGTGGGATTATGGCAGCCCTTTTTTTTGGCTTTTCCGCTGCTATGCTCGGAATATCCGGTTTTGAAAGTTCTGCGAACTTCGTGGAAGAACAACGGCCAGGCGTTTTCCCAAAAACTTTAAGGAACATGTGGCGGGTGGTGAGCTTCTTTAATCCTGCCATTGCACTGCTGGCGCTGAGTATCATTCCCCTGGCCGGGATTGATGATCATAAGGAATCGCTTCTTTCCTTTATGGGAGAAACCGCGGGCGGCAAATGGCTGGCCTACCTGATCTCCATTGATGCGGTGTTGGTTCTCAGCGGAGCGGTTTTGACCTCATATGTTGGCGTAACAGGACTCGCTGAGCGTATCGCTCTGGACAGGATTCTGCCCAATTTTTTTCTGGTAAAAAACCGCAGAGGCGTTAATTACCGTATTGTCATCGGTTTTTTTATTTTATGTCTTTCTATACTATTAGTGACCGGGGGAAGTTTGGTGAACCTTGCCGGGGTCTATACCTTTTCCTTCCTGCTGGTCATGGCACTTTTTGGCATGGGAAATCTCATGCTGAAAATTAAACGGAACCGCCTGCCACGCCCTGAAAGGGCCACAATACTTTCCGTGATCGTTGCCATATCTTTTATTCTGGCCGCTTTCTTTGGTAACCTGCTGCTCAACGCCCATGCTTTTTACGTTTTCCTGCAATACCTGGTTCCGGCCATGCTTTTTATCATTGTGATGCTGAAAAGAGCGCAGATTATAAAGTGGACACTCTATTCAATGCGCCATCTGGACAAATCTTACAAACGGTTGGTGCTGGACAACATCCGGCCTCACCGGGCACTGATCAAAATCAATGCCCAGGAACTTGTCTTCTTCACCAGGGGGGACAACGTTGCGGTGCTGAACAGGGTGATGATTTACGTGGAGGAAAATGAGGCCACAAAAAAAATAAAGATTGTGCACATAGCAAACAGCGATAGCGATAATGCGAACCTTAAATCGGACATCCTGGTACTGGATCGGGCCTATCCCGACATTGATATTGATTTTGTGGAAATAGAGGGAGAATTCGGTCCCGAACTGATTGAACAATTATCTCAAGAGTGGAAAATCCCTAAAAATTTTATGTTTATCGGAGCGCCTGGAGATAAATTTCCCTACCATGTTTCCGAACTTGGTGGAGTTAGACTGATCATGTAAATTGAAAGATATGAATATAGAACACGCTTACAAATTAATTTTGGATAAACTCAGCATCTGGGCAAAAGAGTTTATCAGGATCCTGCCGAATATTGCCCTGGCAGCGCTTATCCTTGTGTTGGGTTTCTACCTTGCCAAACACATCCGCAATCTGTTGCGCAGGATACTGAAAAGATTTATTATAAACGAGGCACTGGACAATTTATTCAGTTCTGTGATCTACATCTTTTTGCTCGGCATCGTAGTCTTTATAGCCCTGAGCGTACTTCAGTTAGATAAAGCAGTGACCTCTATTCTTGCCGGAGCAGGAATCATTGGTCTGGCACTGGCGTTTGCATTTCAGGATATTGCCTCTAACTTTATTTCCGGCATATTTCTTTCGGTGAGGAAACCCTTGTATGTGGGAGATATTGTCAAAATAAAGGATTACATGGGAAAAGTGGAAGAAATTAATCTTCGTGATACCGTCATTAAGACCTATCAGGGACAAATGGTCATCATCCCCAACAAAGATGTTTTTCAAAACCCTATTGAAAATTATACTTTATTGGGTAAAAGGCGCTTAGATCTGAATGTAGGAGTCTCTTATGGTGAAGACCTGGAAAACGTTAAAACACTAACCATCCAGGCAGTAAAAGATATAGAAGGACTGGTCGAAGAAGAGGAAGTGACCATGTTTTATACCGATTTTGGGGATAGTTCGATTAATTATGTGATCCGGCTTTGGATAAATGTGCATGATAATGTCAATATCCTTGAAGTGCAGAGTCAATGTATCCTCAGGATCAAAAAAGTATATGATGAACATAATATTATGATCCCCTTTCCAATCCGAACACTTGACTTTGGAATCAAGGGAGGTGTGTCATTAAGCGAGGTGCGAGAAAGACATAGCAATGAATCGAAGTCATGATATTGGTTAGAAGCGTATCTTCAATGTCTAGAGCTAATGTTTATCTAAAAGTTTATAAACGAAAATGAGCCAATATCTTTTACTGATGCTGATTGCGGGACTTGCGAGCATCGGGATGGCATTTATTCCCAGCCTTACCCGCAAAGTGAGGATGTCCTACTCTATCGTTTATGTTGCTATAGGAGCACTCTTATACCTGATATGGCCGAAAATCCTTCCCTCACCCTTGCCGCAAAAAGACAATGCGCTGGTGGTTCACCTCACCGAGCTTATTGTCATCATTTCGCTGATGGGTACTGGAATTAAGATCGATCGAAGTTTTTCTTTCAGGAAATGGTCTACTCCACTCCGGCTGATCTTAATTGCTATGGTCTTATCGATCGTGATATCGGCATTGCTTGGATATTTTGTATTGGGGATGAGTGTTGCTGCTGCATTGCTATTGGCTGCAGTATTGGCGCCAACAGATCCGGTCCTCGCTGCTGATGTACAGGTTGGACCGCCAAACGAGCGTGGTAAGTCCGAAACCCGATTCGCACTCACTTCAGAAGCGGGACTCAACGATGGCCTGGCATTCCCATTTACCTGGCTGGCGATTGTTGTTTCATCTGAAGGCATCAGTACGGCTTCAATATGGCACTGGGGTTGGTTTTACCTTGTTTACAAGATTGCGGCAGGACTGATTATTGGGTGGCTTTGTGGCAAACTGGTGGGCTATCTCGTGTTCTCCATATCGGAAAAATACCGTTTATTAAAACCTACTGATGGGTTTCTGGCCATTTCGCTGACGCTTGTTACCTACGCAACAGCTGAAACACTTCATGCGTATGGATTTATTGCGGTTTTTATCGCCGGGTTAACCTTGAGGCATTATGAAAAGACCCATGATTACCATCGGCAGCTTCACGCTTTTACCGATCAGATGGAAAGGATGTTACTTGCTGTGCTCCTGATTTTTTTTGGCGGGGCACTGGTCGGTGGTATACTAGCTCCATTGACCTTTAGAATGGTGATGGTCTCGCTTGCATTTGTGATGCTGGTACGCCCTGTCACCGCCTATTTGTCCCTGTTGGGAAATCCAACCCCCCTGAAAGAAAAGCTCGCCATTAGTTTTTTCGGAATCCGCGGAATGGGATCTATATATTATCTGGCGTTTGCATTTGGTGAAGTCAAATTCGATCAGCAGGAAGAGCTCTGGGCAATCGTCGCCTTCACGATTCTGATTTCTATTGTGCTCCATGGCCTGAGTGCAACCCCTGTAATGGGAAAACTCAGCAGCAATCGGGATGAATAAAATCATATCCGATTTAGACCCCATTTTATGTACTCTTTTTTTTAAAACAAAATGGATCATGGTACACAGCAGCCTAAAAAATGTTTAAAGTGCTTCATTAACCTTTTGTAGTTTATTTTCCTTAAAAGTTCAGCTGTTACGCAGCTAGACACCTTGGTGCATTGGTGAGCGATTTACGGTATCAAGCATCTTTTCAAAAGCGGGTATATTCGTTTGCCCACAAAGCTGAAGCATGATATGGTGAAATTCCATGTTGACCAACCGGTCCTGCTTACCATAATCCCAGATGGGATAAACACATTCAGTGAAGATATCATCAACACTTCTTACCCTCACAATTATCCTCAGGCGTTTCTCATCGTCATAAATTTCTTCTTCGGGATGATTTTCGCTCCGGTATTTCAAAAGATGCCCCAGTGCCTGAAGGCTCAGAACGGCCGTGCCAGGATCATTTATTCCAGGGCTAAGTGCTTTAACCGCTACTTCCATGAGTTGCCTGAAACCATAATAATAATTAACATCGATATCTTGCCCCCCATGGATATTGACCATGCCCATGATTTCTTTCTGTAAATCGTCAGAAACGTTATCTTTATTCAGGATCGTCAATAGCGGTGTATCCTTGATCACCAGCGTCCCAACCGGCCATTCCATTCTGATAAGCAGATCTTCCCGTTTACAGAGCGAGCGCATCGGCTTTTCCATAAACCCCTGGTAGATGCCAGACTTCTGAGCATTTAATGATAGAGATATACCCTGCTCATGCGAAGATTGAGAAAAGTTCTGCAATACGCATTTTCTCTCCATACTTATCTGTGTATCCGTAAATATTTTATGGATAATCGTCTCATACTTCACCGACTGGGTAACATAATGAAGGAAGTAAATAAAAAGAAAGATATCAACTACCGTAAATGCGATCAACAGATAAGTACTGATGGCCGGAACATAGACCCCTGAATCAATATCCCTGATCGTACTGAGCAGGAACAGCGCAAATACAATCGTACCGATGTAAAAGCCCAGCACGATCTGCTGAAAGCGGTTTCCGATAAGCTTTTCCAGAATTCTGTTACTCATCTGTGAAGCTGCTTGGTTCAAAAGGATCATGACCATACTGAAGCTAAACACAGTCAGGGAAATGATTCCACCGGTTATGGTCGATATAATACTGCGGGCAGTACTCGCATCCTTTAGGGTCAGCCAGTGAGCCCCAGCCTTAATTGCTTTTCCAGTATCGGAGTAATCAAACTGAACAGTAAACAGCGATAGCAACAAAAACACCATTGCTACAATTGCAGGAATGAAGGCGATGCTTTTTACTGTTTTTACATATAATATGCCAATAGACTTAAGTGTATTTTGTGCAAGCAGTTTTAATTTCATTTCTCTCTCTTATATCATTAATTTCTTCAACTCGATCTTGTTGACATTTTGAAAATCTAATAGTGATAAGTACTAAAATCTTCTCATCAATGTGGAAACATCGTCTGGTTGATAAACCGGCCAGAATTTCTAGAAACCTTCGCAACGATATTTCGTCTTAAGCTGAACATTCTTCCTATCAACAACCATCTCAGGTCTTATTTGTTAGTTTAATTCATCGGGAAGTTACAGCTGAATGGACAGCATCGATTCAAAGCCGAAAGAAAATCCAGCGGCTAGCATGATTTGAAAGGTAAATGATCAAAAATTGCTTCATTGAACTATTTTTAAGCTGAACCCGATCGCCACCCGAAGCGTGATCGACTAAACATCGTTACCTCCAAAGACCTCTGTTTGGAAGCACCGATAAGCAGTTCAAAACTTGCGGGTACGGGAATAAGTGTGTCTGAATTAACATCACAATACAAATTCACATTAGCAAAAGGCTTTAATTGATTATATTCGGGCTATTCAATCAGCACGTTCTCTGAAAAGACCATTTACGCAGAAGTGGTATAGAATAAAAAAAGTCAAATTAACTAAATCTAGAATGAATACCCAGGAGATTATAGCCATCACGATTGTACTAGCCGCCATATTTGCATATATTAACCACCGCTTTATCAAATGGCCACCCACCATTGGCATCATGGCGCTCTCATTAATCTCCTCTATCCTATTGGTGACGATTGGGAATTCAAAATCATTGCTATCAGAGAAAGCAATCTCATTAGCAACATCCCTGGATTTTCAGGATGTACTGATGAATTTTATGCTAAGCTTTCTACTCTTTGCCGGAGCGATCCATATCGATGCAAGCAAGTTAAGAGCCGAACGCTTGCCGGTACTGGTATTGGCTACTGTGGGAATACTGATATCAACTTTGTAGTTGGAGTTTTGGTTTGGCTGTTGTTTGGCTGGTTTAAGATGCCAATCCCGCTGATTCATTGCCTGCTTTTCGGAGCACTTATTTCTCCCACCGACCCGATCGCGGTGCTTGGCATCCTAAAAAAAGCAAATATTCCGGCAAGCCTGGAGCTTAAAATTTCCGGAGAATCCCTATTCAATGACGGGGTTGCGATAGTTATATTTGTAAGCCTGGCTGAAATTGCCAGGTCAAGCAGTGGCGACGTTTCAATTATATCTATTGGTAAATTGTTCCTGATCGAAGCACTGGGCGGCATTGCTTTTGGTCTCTTGCTGGGTTATATCGGATACTGGGCCTTAAGAAGTATTGATGATTATAAGGTGGAGGTATTAATAACACTTGCTATTGTTTCCGGCGGATACTTTTTAGCGGGCAGACTTCATCTATCAGGTCCACTGGCCATGGTTATTGCGGGAATTTTTACGGGAAACAAATCCAAACGAGAGGGCATGTCCGATCTTACCAGAGACTATCTGGGCAAATTCTGGGAGATGGTTGATGAAATCCTCAACGCCGTACTGTTCCTATTTATTGGGGTAGAAATGCTTATCATCAAGATCAATCCGACAGTATTCTACATCGGAATAATCAGTATAGGGATCGTACTATTTGCCAGATGGGTCTCGGTTTACTTGCCGGTTTCACTAATGCGTTTCACTGTCAGGTTTGAGAAACATGCAGTGAAGATTATGACCTGGGGAGGTCTTCGCGGAGGCATTTCAGTAGCGCTTGCCCTTTCCTTAAGTTCGGGAATGCACAGGGAACAATTTGTCCTCATCACCTATATTATTGTCGTATTCTCCATTTTAGTTCAAGGACTCACCATTGGAAAACTGGCGAAAAAATTAGGATTTTGATTTCAGCATCGTAACAGTAGAATTCCTTGATTGAACTGTAAGCTTAAATGCTAAACCCTTAGGGCAGATTGGTAGATTATTTAAAGTATACACTTCTGTGCTTTCATAGCACATGATGAAAGAAGTGAATCTTGATGATGATCAAGATTTGTTAGAAGCGATAACATTGATAGTTAAGCACTAATGATTCCAATGATGATTAAAATATATCTAATTAAATATTATCGAATCTAAATTTTACCCTCTATTATTGAATTTAAGACTGCAGTTTGGGGACGTCGCTAAAACTAATCAAAAGTTTGATTGTTCATTTGAATAAAGGGAAAGTTTGAATAGTTAAGTTATTGCGCAATAAAACTTAATCAAAAGATTTGAGACAGTATTTTGCCAAAAATCTCAATACCATCAATAAGGCTAAAAATTACTGGATTCAAATTCATCAACGTAAGCTACATACCACTTTTGTCCGGTTGGAAACGAAGCAAGTCGCGGTTTGTATTTGAAATCATCAATGCATCAAATCCAAAATAGCCACCACCTTTTATTATCGTAACTATCTGATTTAATAGGCAGTGCTTCGCGACTTGCTTCTTTTAGCCAGCCTTATCCACCCAATGACCGGTATAAGCCGATCAAGGCAGCATAAGAGGCCTGTTTGAGATCTACCTGCTCCATTTCAGCATTTAACACACTGCCTTGCGCAACAATGACTTCGAGGTAACTGGCATAACCTGCCAGGTATAGATCATTTGCGGTGGAAACCGCATTCTTTAGTTCTGCGACTTCCGTCGTTTTGTAATCATATGCCTGCTTATAATTCTGCAGTGCAGAAAGCTGCATGGTTACTTCCTGGTATCCATTAATTAAGCTTTGCTGATACTGGTAAAATGCAGTCAGCTGAGTAGCATTAGCAACCAGATTGGCATTTTTCAAACTTGCCCGATTTAAAATCGGAGCCGTTAAGCCGCCCAAAAAACCTGCAGCCAGTGAGCCCGGCGAAAACAACAATGGCAGTTTAAAAGCATTATAGCCTGCATAAGCATCCAGCGTCAGGGTTGGCAAAAAAGCTTTTCTTGCTGCAGAAACATCAGCTTTAGCAGCTTTCAATTCTTCTTCTGCCTGCTGCACATCCGGACGGTTTAATATGATGGCTGACGGCAAACCGGCGTAAACCTGTTTTGGAAGCGGTAAGTTTATGGCTGAAGTATCGCGATGAATTTCTTTGGGATAACGGCCAAGCAATAAATTCAGTTGGTTTTCAACCCGGGTAATAGCCTGCCTGATCTCAAACTGTTTTCCCTGCGTAGCGGTACGCTGCGCCTTGAACTGACTTACCGCTAATGCAGTAGCCCTGCCTCCGGTCATTTGTGCTTCTACTACTTCAAGCCCTTTATTCTGCAATTTGATATTTTCCTTTAAAATTTTCAACCGTTTATCCAGAGCTATCAGTTCATAGTACAAGGACGCCACCTGACAGGTTAATTGGGTTTGATACCATCTCAGTCCTTTCGTACTGGAAAGATAGCGGTGGTAGGCGGCCTCTTTTCTTTTAGAAAGCTTACCCCAAACATCGATTTCCCAAGAGCTTCTGAATCCTGTGAAGTAATCAGGAGTCGGGCTGGGAATCTTCTGGTCGGCGTTGATATTTTCCGAGAAGTTGGTGTCATAATTTCCCACACCATTCATCGTGTATTTTCCAAACTGATCTAAACCTCCGGAAATACTTGCACGAAGTGTAGGCAAAAGTGCAGCCTTGCTCAAACGGAGATTTGCACCGGCAATCAGTACCCGCTGAATGCCTGATTTCATATCCAGGTTTTCTTTCAAAGCCGTAGAGATCAGGGTATCCAGCTCACTTTGGGTAAATATCGATTTCCATCCCAGTGCTTCTTCCGGGGCAGCAGCGACTGTGTTAAATTTTTCCGGCATTTTCACGGTTTCCGGCAGGGCAACCCGTTTTACAGTATTGCATGCCGCCAATAAGATTAGGACTGCAGGAAAAATATATTTTTGTATCGTTTTAAATTGATTTCTTTTCATAACATTAATGATTTTCGGAGGGAACAACTGCTTTGTCCTGCTCACGTTTTTTTGGCGCCAGTAAGGCATATAAACCAGGGATGATCAAAACGCCGAACAGCGTTCCGATAAGCATACCCCCTACCGCCGTCATACCAATAGATCTGTTCCCGATAGCACCGGCACCAGAAGCGATACACAAGGGAATTAAACCGGCAACAAAAGCAAAAGAAGTCATCAATATAGGGCGTAATCTTGACACCGCACCTACCCTTGCCGCTTCGATCACGGTCGCTCCTTCTTTTCTTTTCTGTTCGGCAAACTCTATGATCAGGATCGCATTTTTACCTAAAAGGCCGATCAACATCACCAGCGCTACCTGAGCATAGATGTTATTTTCCAATCCAGCCAGTTTTAGCGTAAAGAATGCGCCGGCAATTCCAGCGGGTAAAGATAAAAGCACTGGCAGCGGAAGCAGGAAACTTTCATACTGCGCAGCTAACAGCAAATACACAAATATCAAACAGATGATAAAAATATAGACGGCCTGATTTCCGGATAAAATCTGTTCGCGTGTCATCCCCGACCATTCTATGGTATAGCCCCTTGGCAGTTTTTCTTTTGCCGTGGCTTCTACCCGGGCAATGGCCTCGCTGCTGCTGTGACCCGCAGCGGCCTCACCGGTGATCATTGCAGAAGAATACATGTTATAGCGGTTGATCTGCTCCGGCCCGTAAACTCTTTGCAGGGAGATGAAAGTGGAATACGGCACCATTTCTCCCCGATCATTTTTTACATAAAGCTTCAGCAGATCTTCTGGTTTACCTCGGTACTGCGGATAAGCCTGCACCATCACTTTATACATTTGTCCGAAACGAATAAAATTGGTAGCATAATAACTTCCAATGAGCGTTTGTAAAGTGTTCATGGCATTGTCGATGGTCACCCCTTTCTGAGCCGCCATATCCTGATCCACATTGATTAAATATTGGGGAAAATTCGGATCGAAACTGGTGAAAGCACCTGAGATACTTTCGCTCTCATTGAGTTCCTTCAAAAACGCCTGGGTTACTTCTGCCGTCCGGCCAATATCTTCTCCTTTGTTCTTATCAATCAAACGCAGTTCAAATCCACTTGCATTCCCAAAACCAGGAACTGTAGGAGGAGAAAAAAACTCAATCGATGCATCTGAAATGTGGCGGGTTTTCGCCTTCAACTCTGCAATCAGTTCATCCACGCTCTCTTTCCGCTTGTCCCAGGGAGAAAGATTGATCATGCCCATGCCGTAAGAAGCGCCTGTGATTTCACTCATCAGACTGTAACCAGCCAAAGTACTTACGTTTTCTACAGCACCAAGTGATTGGGTAACCTGTTGAACCTGATCCAACACCTTCTCCGTCCGCTCTACAGTGGATCCCGGAGGAGTAGTAACATTGATATAAATCATTCCCTGATCTTCTGTAGGAATAAATCCCGATGGCAGGATGCTGATCCCTAACCAGGTAGCGAATATAAAAAACACCAGTAAGATCAGAGTTACCGGTTTCCTACCAGTGATGCGGCCGATCAGAGTTCCGAATTTGCGTTCCGTTTGATCATAACCTTTATTAAATACAGTGAAAAATCTTTGCAACAAGCTTTTTTTCTTCTCTTGTTCAGGATTATGTTTTAACATCAAAGCACATAGCGCCGGGGTAAGGGTTAGGGCATTTATACCAGAGATGACAATGGATATGGCAAGCGTTAAAGAAAACTGCCTGTAAAATACGCCCACTGGCCCAGAAAGAAACGCAACGGGAATAAATACTGCCGACATCACCAGGGTAATGGCCACGATGGCTCCACTAATTTCCTTCATCGCAGCGATTGTGGCATCCATTGGCGAGAGATGCGCTTCAGACATCTTTACATGAACGGCCTCGACCACTACAATTGCATTATCGACCACAATTCCGATGGCCAGCACCAGAGCGAAAAGCGTTAGAATATTGATTGAAAAGCCCATGATCTGTAAAAACGCCAGGGTGCTGATCAAAGCAACCGGAACGGCCAGAGCGGGTATTAACGTGCTTCGAAAATCCTGCAGAAATATAAACACCACAATAAATACCAAAATGAAAGCTTCGATGAGCGTCCGCAAAACTTCATGAATACTGGCGTCCAGGAAACGTGAAACATCATAAGCATAGTTATATTGCATTCCCGGCGGAAAACTGGTTTCCTTTAATTCCGCCATTTTGGCTTTGATGTTATCTATCACTTCGCTCGCATTTGATCCGGGGCGCTGCTTGATCATGATCGAAGCTGATGGGTTTCCGTCGGTTTTGGAAACCATATCATAACTCACCGTTCCAAATTCCAGGTCTGCCACATCTTTCAAACGGATCAGCGCACCGTTACGGTCTGCCTTAATCACCATTCTTTCATAGGCCTCCTTGCTATTAAACTTACCTCCGTACTTCAGCACATATTGTTTCACTTCACGTCCCGTACCCGAATTTTCCCCTGCAACGCCCGGAGCAGCTTCAATATTTTGCTTGCGCATCATGCCGACAATATCATCAACCGATAAATTGTAAGACCTCATTCGGTCAGGCTTGAGCCAAACCCGCATCGAATAATCACGGGCGCCCATAATTTCCACGAAACCTACCCCATCAATACGTTTGAGTTCCTGCAATACATTGATATCGGCAAAGTTATAAATGAACTCTTCGTTCATTTCTTTGTCGGTACTGGTTACGTTTAAGTACAGCAGCATGCTGTTGACCTCTTTTTCCGTGGTAACCCCCGCTTTGATTACCTCTTCGGGCAACTCATCCAAAACGGTAGTTACCCGGTTCTGGACGTTCACCGCGGCCTGATCGGGATCCGTACCCACATTAAAAAAAACCTGAACCAGCGTTACCCCGTTGTTACTGCTCACCGAGTTCATATAAGTCATGCCGGGAACGCCGTTTATTGCCCGCTCCAAAGGTGTGGCTACTGCTTTTGCACAAACCTCGGCATTGGCGCCATTATAACTCGCAGTTACTACCACAGAGGGTGGAACAATATCCGGAAACTGTGTGATGGGGAGCTTAAAAAGGGCAAGTACACCCAGTAAAATTAAAACTAATGAGATGACCAGTGAAAGCACAGGTCGTCTGATAAATGTTTCTACCATTTGTTTTTATATTGAAATGCATGGCCATGCGCAAAGCACAGGCGGCATTGACCAAGAAAAATAAGATTAATTACTTGCTGGCTAAAAGTTTTTTCATGGATGTGTAAACCGGTTTGATCACCCTTCCATCGCGAAGTTCCTGAACGCCTTCATAAACAATGACTTCTCCCGGCTTCAAACCTGCGCCCACAACATAATAACCAGATAAGCTGAGTTTTGGAACAAAACTTCTCATCTTAACGCTATTGTTTTTATCGAGCACAAACACATAGCTCTTATCCTGTATTTCAAATACAGATTTTTGAGGAACCAGCAGACTGCCTGTCAACCGGGAGTTTAAGCGGATTTTACCTGATACGCCATGTTTAAGCATTTGGTTTGGATTATCGAACATGGTCCGGAAAGCGATAGATCCGGTATTATCAGAGAAAGCATTTTCGTGGGTCTGTATTTTACCTTTTACCGGGTAAAGGCTTCCATCTGATAGAATTAGTGTAGTTTCCTTATTTTGGTCGAACCGGCCTTTGCCGTTGCGTACGAACTGCAGATATTCATTTTCCGAAACATCAAAATAAGCATACATCTGTCTGGTGTCAGAAACTGTCGTGAGCAATGCCCCTTCTTCCACCAAACTCCCTGCTTTAAGTGGTAGTCGGTCTATCGTGCCTGAAAATGGAGCCTTGACCCTCGCATAAGTCAGTTTTTGATTGGCATCATCAATCATTGCTTTGGCAGTTTTGATCCTCGATTCTGCTTCGGACAATTTGGCTTCACCCAATGATAATTCTGATGGGGATATGACCTTTTTATCCACCAAAGTTTTGATTCGCTCCAATTCCACCTCGGCGATACTGGCCGCTGAGAGTGCACTTGCCAAATTTGCCTTAGCCCTGTTCAATACAATGGCATATTCTCGGTCGTTCAACTGGAACAGCAACTGACCTTGCTTTACCTGCTGACCTTCGTCTACCAGCACCCGGTCAATGAATCCATGCATCCGCGAACGCACTTCCACATTTTTAACCGCCTGCATATCGGCAACATAATCGTTTGTTAACGAGGTGTCCTGTATTTCCAGTTTAAGTACAGGGATTTCAACTATATCTTTTGTTTTATTATCGGTATTGCCATTCCTGCATGCTCCGAAAGCCAATGCAAGCAAAGGAATTACCATCGATCTTATTTTCATTGTTGATTGTTATTTCTAAAAAAAGAAGCACAGCAAAGCAGCTTCAGTTAAAATTATTTAAAGCGCATATTACCTATTGGATAGGCGAAAAAAAGAAATGGCACTCTTTAGAAATAAGTTAAGCGGTAAAGAAACCCATGCTGGGCAAAAGAAATTTGTGGCTGCTGATAGCCAATTATTAAATTAGGAACCGTATAATTCCGGGTGATCCGTTTTGCGAAAGCTTGTAAATCAAGGCCGGAGTCATTCAGGTGTTTATATTTTTTACGGTATTTGCTCGCCTTGGATTTAACAAAGCTAAAAGGATGTTTTACTTGCTGGCTATCCAGTCCTACGAATTCCGTAACCTGTTCCCCAATATCTTCCAGATGAGACCCAACCTCCTGCCCAATACTCGGAAATGATGAATTTAAAAGTGCGAAAAGTACCAGCACCAACGTGAAAACGGTGCAACGCAAAGCCTGTACTGTACGGGTTATAGACGTGTGGTTTCTTGACATTTTAAAAAAGGGATCTCGGCAAAGATAAAAAAAGCGGTAAAAAACAATACAGGATTCATGTAACAGAATTGAAACTTAATGATTGTTAATTATTAAAGAAGATTAAAATTGTATTTTGAATACTATCACGCTACTTTAAACTAAAATATTAGTTTGTTGCTTAACTTGGTTATCTTTACTATCAATTCTGGATAAGCCGGAGTAAATTGACCCCGTCTCACCAGTAAAACATTGGTTGCCGTTTTTGATTATCTTCAATTATTTAAATTGGCGAGAACGGGTCGAATTTATCGGTATGTCTAGGTAGGTATGTTGAAGGTTACAAATATCATGAAATTGCAGAAGAAGTTGGAATCCCTATTGAAACTGTCAAAACCAGAATCCACGAAGCCCGCAAACATCTTTCAAGGATGCTAAAGATGTAAAAAGTGAAGATCAGCTAGTCAAAATATTAGGGCCACTTTATATGGGTCATCAGTCTTTAAAATGTATTTTATTTCCAATCCTGTTGATCAAGTCTGCAATGCACTATAATAAGCTGAGATGCAAAGTCGTATCATTTAAAATCACAATCTTGATAAGAGTTTTGAGCTTTGTAGTAAGTTTGCAACTATAGATGGAAATTAAAAACTTTAGTAAATTCATTGGCGAAACGGTTTATCTTGAGCCCCAAGAATTAGATTTGGTCATTTCTAAATGCAGACTGAAAGTTATTCCTAAAGGTAAGTTGGTTTTAAAAGCTGGACAGATCGCTAATCAATACTATTACATTGTTAAAGGTGGCCTGAGGTTTTATTATGAAGTCAATGACAGGGAAACCACTACCTGGGTATGCTTTCAAAATGAATTCTTTACCGAGATTTCCAGTCTCCATCCACAAAAGCCGACCCGGTTTAATATACAGGCCATTGAAGAAACAGAGCTAATTGTCCTTGATAAAAAGGATATGGATTTCCTTTATGCCTATATCCCAGGTTGGGAGGAATTTGGCCGGAAAATCTGGGAAGCAACAGCTGCAAGGATGATCGATCAGCTATTAAATTTCCAAACGCTATCTGCCGAAGAAAGATACCTCAGATTTTTATCAACTCCCGAAATGCTCCAGAGAATACCAATAAACCAGCTTGCTTCGATACTGGGAATCACCCCTAACGCCTTGAGCAGGATCAGGAACAAGATCAGGTAAGCGAATTTTCTACCATCTGGTAGTTTTGCCAATATGGTCTGATGTTAACTTTGATCACACAAAACAAAGGATACAACATGAGCGATCATTCAAAAGAACAACAGAATTTATATTCAGACGGGGAACTTATCAAACAGTTCCCGGGTTTTGCCAACCATTATGTTAAGGTCAATGGAATTGAACTTCATTATGTAGAGGGTGGAATCGGAGATCCACTGATATGCCTGCCCGGCTGGCCACAAACCTGGTATTCTTACCGTCAGGTGGCAATAGAACTATCAAAGAAACATCGGCTGATCATCGTAGACATCAGAAGTATGGGTAGTTCAGAAAAACCTGGTTCAGGATTCGACAAAAAAAACATGGCCGAAGATATCCTGGAATTAATTAAAAAACTTGCTCTTGAGAAGGTTAATATCATTTGCCACGATATTGGTGGCATGATAGCGATGAGTTTGGCATTCAATAATCCCCAGCATATAGAAAAGCTGATCGTGGCCGATGGACTGCATCCAAGCCAAGAGATGCTGCAAATGCCTTTGATACCGGCCGCAGGTACTTTCGGGGACAAAATGGATACCAATATGCCTTATGCCTGGTGGATGGCATTTAATCAGGTTAAAGAACTCCCTGAAAAGATTCTTCAGGGCCGTTTTAGATACCTGATTGATTGGCTGTTCAATTACGTAATGATCGATCCTACGAAAATGAGCGAGCAGGAAAGATCAATTTATGCCGATGCTTATAATGACAAAGAAAGCATAAGGGCAGCAAACGCCTGGTATCAAAGCTTTGCTCAGGATATTGAGGATGCCAAAACTTACCAACCACTTTCGATGCCCGTACTTGGAATCGGAAGTAATGTGAGCTATCAGTATATGAAAATGGCTATGCCTTACCTATGTCAGAACAGTTCCATGGTGAATCTCACAGAGAGCGGTCACTATATGTTCGAGGAATGCCCTGAAAAGGTTGTTGACTCAATAAACAAGTTCCTTAAAAATTAAACGAAGTAAATCATGAAGAAAATAATTTTAGTAGCCGGCGCCACAGGAAATCTGGGTTCAATGATCTCTCTGGCACTAGTGAAGCGTGGTGCAGTAGTTAAAGCACTGGTACGGAAGGATAGCGATGTTACCAAATCATCGATTTTAAAAGATGCAGGAGTAGAGATCATTTCTGTAGATTATGATGATATTGAACATTTGAGAAAAGCGTGCGAAGGCGTTGACTGCGTGATCTCAACACTGGCAGGACTAACCGAGGTGATTTTAGACACGCAAAAAAGGTTATTAGATGCAGCATTGAGTGCTGGAGTGAAACGATTTATACCATCAGATTTCTGCACGGATTATAACGCATTGATTCCAGGAGAAAACCGGAATTTTGACCTTAGAAGAGCGTTCAAAGAATATATCGACAAAACCAAAATAGCTACCACCTCTATTTTTAATGGCGCCTTTGCTGATATTCTCCAATATAACACACCCATACTGAATCTTAAAAATAAAACCATTGGGTATTGGGGCGACAAAGCGGATTGGAAACTAGACTTTACAACAGTGAAAAATACTGCTGCCTTCACTTCTGAGGTAGCCCTACAGGAGCATACTCCACGTGATTTACACATTGCCAGTTTTCAAATCAGTCCAAACCTATTATCGGAACAAATTAAGTTGATTACAGGACAAACGTACATTGTTCAGAAACTTGGTGAAATGGATCAATTTTCAGATTCGATCAAGCTGCAACGGGCAAGCAATCCTTCGGGAGAGATGGAATTATATTCAAAATGGCAGCAGTCGCAATACCTTTATTCAATGTATTCCACGCAACATTCGGGAATAGATAACAATAGGTATGAAAATTTAGAATGGACCTCTGCCTCAGAATTGCTTCAATCTTTCCTATAATAATAATGAACCTAAGCGTACTTATCTTAAGACTGTTGTCTTTGGATAAGTACGTTAGGTATGTTGGATTCGGTATTATGAATTGGTTTTCAAAAGGTTTTTTGCGGAGTCATAGAATGATCTATGTTGCCGATCCTTAATCGAACCATATTCGATAAAAGAATTTGGTTCTCTTGTAGATGAAAATCTCCCTAACAATGATTCTGCAAGATTTTTAGAACACCCAAATTTTACTTTTTCTTAAGATTCTCAACCTCTTCTTACAACTGATTTCTCAAAGAGATACTATCTAGAAAAGCTAAAAAGCCTGAAAGGTATTCTAAGAATTCTACATTCCCTGTACTTGAGGAAACAACTTTAATAGTTAGTCGGATCAAACCTTGGGTAAGCTGTAACCGTTGTGATACTGGGCCAGCAGGTATTTATCGTTGACCTGTTTATCTGAAAACTGGTGTTTGGCATTGTCCCATGATAATTTTTGTCCGCTTCTGAAGGCAAGATTTCCCATTTGAGCGACGGTAGCTACATGCGCAGCATCCTGTATAGCGCAGTTCAGTTCCTCTTTTTTTCTGGATCTGACCACACTAAAGAAATTGACCATATGATTGTCTAGTCCATTATCAGATGATTTAACAAAGGGCTTGCTTACTTTATTGCCACTTACCTTTTCCTCAATAACTTCCCAGCCTTGCCTGTTGAGGATTAGTGTGCCGTTGTTACCTATATAGGCGATTCCATGGTTACGGCTATAAGAGCCATTATCAATGCCCATGGCTGAGTCCCATACCATGTTGAACTTGTCAAACTCATATAAGGTGGTCAGCGTATCAGGCGTTTCTTCATACAGATCAGGATAAGCAAAGCGGCCACCTAATGCAGATATGGTTTTTGGTACAGGAGAATTCATACCCAGCAAGCCATAATCCAATAAATGCACTCCCCAGTCGGTCATTAACCCACCGGCATAATCCCAGAACCAGCGAAAATTGAAGTGATATCTGCTGGCATTGAATGCTCTTTTATTCGCCGGCCCAAGCCACATGGCATAATCAACGCCTGCAGGAGGTAATGTATCCGGTACTACCGGAGCAGGTTTCATCCAGCCCTGGTAACACCATACTTTCACCGTTCTGATATTTCCCAGCTGGCCGCTCTGTACAAAATCAACAGCATCTTTAAAATGTTGCTGACTGCGCTGCCATTGACCTGCCTGTACAACCTTATTGTATTTTTCCTGCGCTTTGACCATGGTACTGCATTCAACAATAGAGTTGCCTACCGGCTTTTCCACATACACATCTTTACCTGACTGTACTGCATGAATCATCATCAGGGCATGCCAGTGATCGGGTGTCCCAATAATTACAGCATCAACATCCTTATTATCGAGCAGCGCACGATAATCTTTATATCTTTTTACTTTTGCGGCGTCAACATTCATCGACTTTAATTCGGCCATCCTTTCATCAAGCACATTGACGTCACTGTCACACAGCGCGATCAGGTTTACGCCTGGTACTTTGAGGGCCGCTTTGAGGTCAGACCATCCCATGCCTTTGATTCCTATAACACCAATATTGATTTGGTCGTTTGCACCAATAGTCTTATTAAAAAGGGCATAGGCAGGATTGTCTAAAGCAGAAAGCATGGCAGTGGTTCCCACTGCGGTTGCAGCGTAGTTGAGGAATTTTCTACGGTTTAGCATTTATATTTGGTTTAGGGTTCATACTGAAAGTAAATTACAAAATTATTAGTAGAGCGTCCAAGATATATCGTTAAAATCAATAAAATGTTACCCATTTTTAAAGCTAAAATTATGACTTCACTTGCTATCGCACCCCTATTGTCTTTCCCTAGTTATAAAAAAAGGTTGACCGTTTTCCAGAAAAACTGATCAATCCATTTAATGTCGTCATAATAATTAAGTATATTAGCGTAATCAAGGGAATGATCAATTAAACATAGCCTTTCCATTTGTCAAAAATTGACTTTTTTGCTCCGCCTCCAGTCCACGTTAACTCCACCTTTAATTTGCCTTTGCTTCGTGTATGATAGCATATCGTTTGATGAGCCTATTGGAGATTCACTTCATTCTTGGCAAAAAGTGAAGGTACTGGTAGGATCCTGTGCATTACTATCTTTCAGTCAAAAACAACTCCGAAAAGATGAATAAAACTTAAAAGTTTAAGATTATATTAATAAATTGACTAGTTTTTATCCAGCCAGGAGAGCCAACACAGATCGCATATATTGAAAGATTGAATGGAAGCATCAGAAGAGAATTATTAAATGCCTACATATTACTCCCTGGATGATGTAAGGGAGAAAGTGGAGGAATAGATGGTGGATTACAATGACCATCGACCACACCAAGCATTGAACTTCAAATCTCCGGTAGATTTCTTGCAGGAAATTTGAGGACAATATATGTTTTTGGAGTGAAGAACATTATTGCGAATATGAAAAATCAAGAGATTAAAGTAACGACTTTGCTAAAAACAATGCCCCATTTGAAATATCGGCAGGTTCATGGCAATTGAAAACTACACCTAATGCCAATCCTAAAAAAGATTAAAATCCAGTAGTTCAAGCAAGCCACTAATCGCGTTTTATACTTAACAGGGCTTTGATTCTCCATTTTTCGGGAATGGCTTGACCAATACATTTAGGTGATTTTAATATTTTAGTTGGAATCATCAACTTCTATATGTTCAATACATCTTTCATGGTTTAAAAAGAATAGGAGTTTTAATCTTCCTAAAAAGTTGCATATTTTTTTGGTAATATCCTCAAAATTCTCATCTGGCGCGATTAATTAATACCATGTGACTGATTACCGATAACGTTATTCCATTATTACAATCGATGAAGATGGTTCGGGAGATGTTCGATTTTACCCTATTGATCATTCGTGAGCCTTGGCCGAAAGGGAGACCGTGATGGGTAACAGCCATCCGGATGTTTTTGCGTATCCTGCTTTTTATCCTTAAAAATTTATTTAGATGTTTCGCTTAGCCGAAGAGCTAAGCCGATTGCAGTATGCCTTCGAACGACTCCGAACAGTATACCGAAGAAGTGGTTCTACTATGAATAATTGGAATTCGCCTTTCTCCTGATCCAATCAATTTACGCATATAAGTATTTATTTTTTTTATTAACAGCTATCTGCTAAGCACGATTGAAGAAACCAATACATATTTTATTCCCTAATAATTGAATTACTTCACATTGTATTTCTTTCTCCACTCAACCAAGTATAATAAACGCTTTAGAATATCTTCACACGCACTTTTTTCATCAATAAATTCTTTCCTATCTAGTGATCTCCCATGTTCATCGTACTCAAAAGTAATCCAATTTTTTCCTGAACGAGAAAGGATTGTCCTCATCGGCAATAAAGTTCCGTCCAGTGAATAATCTTTAGTATCAATATTTAGAAGATTTAGATTTTCTTTAAGTGTCTTGCTATCCATAAGTCAATATGTTGTTTAAAACAAATGATTTAAAATTTCAAGGTATAAAAACTTCAGTAAGAAATTCTAAGATAGATTGTATTTATTAATGCTGCATCCAATTAAACCCCAAATCTTGCAACCGCCGACAGCTACTTATTTCCTCCCCCGCCTTTTACTCTCCTTTAACTCATCCATCAATTCACTCCTGTAGAAGCGGTCTCCACCGGGAAACTTATGAGGATGCAATTGTCGATTTTTTACTTTCCTTTTATACGTACTCTCACTGATTCCCAAATAATCCATCACCTCCTGCCTGGTCAAAAGTTCATCTTCAGGCAGGCTCAAAGCGCCATAGTTTTTGGTATAAATCAGTTGAATGATCTGGTAAATTTTCTCCAATACCTCAAGCAGCTTGTCTATCTTACCCATGTCTTATATGCCTTAAATTAAAACCCAGAATACCTATGCAAATTTTAAGGATAAAAAAATCCGGGTCAAGTGGCTAACAGGTGGCGAGAAATAACCACCCCATCCCATAGCCCTTCCACATAAAAAAAAACGCTGAATATCCTGTTGAATCCGAAATATATCTCAGGCTTCACCAAGGTCAGTACCAGCCCTGCATCACTCAAAGCCCGTTTGATGTAAAATTCAGTCCTTTCACAGAACCTTTCACTAACTTCAGCAACCACGCAACCCCTAAACCGATGGATTACCAGCTCGATCCGATCTATGCACTTTACCAGACTGCTGAAAAGTTGAATGGAGACGTTACCAAACAAGGCCAGCACATTCTGGAAGAACTTGAGGGGGAATGCAGCCGGGTGCTCACCCTGATGCTGCATTCAAAAATGGCTGATGATGCGACAAGGTCAATGATCCGGCGCCATCAATATTCCCTGACCATCCTCGAGAATAGCATACATAAAAGCCTGGCAAAGCCGAGCACTGCTACTCAACCTAAAGCGCAACAAATTTCCGCGGTACTAAAGGAGTTTACTATCCAAATTGTGGAACTCGGCGCTTCCATCAGAAAATACTTCCCCACCCATTTCGACACCACGCATCCGGCAGGATTGACAGAGCTTGAAATAAATGCCGATCAGCTTAACAAAAAGTTAAATGAAACCGAATTCAACATGCGTCAAAATCCCGATAAGGGCCTGCTTGATTTGCTTAAGTTGACCCTATCTTATTCGCACCTTTCAAAATCAAACGCCACTCACTTCCAGCTTGGCTATCTGCATGCACTAACGGATCAATTGCTTGAACGGAGCAAAAAAAATGAAGAATACGATGAGCAAGATTACATTACCTTGCTTATCTCAAATGAGTTCAACTGCCCGGCATTCTTCCATTACTGCTGCATAGCGATCATCCGGGAGCGGGATAAATTCGAAAATATCGCTTTAAGCTATCAGGAACTACTTTGGCGAAAAAAAAGCATTCAGCAGATCCAGCCTTATACCTATCAACCCTTCCACCCCTCCCTTCCCGGTATTAAATCCTCGTTACTGGACTTTATCCGCGCGGAGATGGGCTACATGAAGAACCTTCAAAAAATAGCCGGAGAATTAAACGCACAGGGTACACTACAGGACAATTTCAAAACCTCCCTATCGGTAAAAGAGCTGGCCTTTTTCATCCACTTGCAGGTAGAATGCGGGATCATTTTAGAGAACAGGCCTAAAAAAGTGCACGAATATGCAGTAGGGCACTATAGTACTAGGGAGACAGAAAAAATATCAGAAAAGAGCTTTAAAAACGCCTATTATACAAACTCCAGGGAAGAAATTGCGAAAGTGACCGCCAAACTCGCTGAAATGCTGGCCAGGGCCGAGCAGAAATCCTGACTTAGCTTAAAATCAAATGTAGCAGGCCCTGACGGTCAAGCACACTGACCAATTCCAGAAACCATCTTTGGGAATAATCCTCATGGTTTGAAAGCTCCACCAGATCGGTACGCACGACCTCAGCTAAAGTAGCGAAGCCCATCAGTTTACTGCGCAGCATGAATACCTCTGTAACCGGTAGCGTATTGATAGGCGTATTCAAAAACCCCATTTTTAAATCTTGCGGATCATCTTCCATAAAAAAGCACAGGTTAACCTATCGCCCGCTTCAGAGGTACCGCAAAGACCCACAACACAAGGCAGAAAGGAACCCATGCGTAGCGTAGGCAACCCATCTATTCTTCCTGTGTTGTTCGGAATTTTGCGGTTTTCTGAAGCAGTCAAATGGCAATTGCTACAATATTTTGGTTATATTTTGTTCTATTATTTACATCATAGCGCAAATACAGCCCTTTTCCTAATCTTTTTCGGATTAAAAAAGATAAAGCTTAAGCGGTTGCAAGGGGTTGCCGATCTTGCCACTTGACAAGATAAAAAAAGACGCTTTCTTTGACTTAAAAAGAATATGGACAAGGAAAAATACCTAAAAGCACTGGGCAAAGAAACCGCTTTATCAGCAGGCCTGGCCGCCTACATCAGCTACGTACTCACAAAAGAGGCGTTCTCCGCCAAACAGACACTGCCCCTCGACCAGATCAGCATCAACCCCACAACCATGCTCTTAAAAGGCAGCGCCAGGCTATATCTGGAAACAGCAGACCGGGAAGAATACACCCTTTTCTTTTACCAGCACCAAGATTTCCTATCCATTGAACCCGGTATGAAACTACCTGCCCACTCCACCCTATCAATCGAATTCCTCGAAGACTGCGAACTCTGCCAGGTCCCTGACAAACACATCCCCAATCTTTACAAGCTTTTCCCAGAATTCCCCCAGATCCAGAACCAACACAACCAAACCCTGAAACAACATCTTTTCAATCACCAGATCAGCCTTTGTGTTTTGAATGGAGCCGAACGCTACAACCGTTTCCTAAGTGAATACAAACAGATCGCCATGGTCTGCGAACAAAAAAAGATCGCCAGTTTCTTAGGTATCGACCCCAAAACATTAAGCAGGCTTCGCGGAAGACCAAACAGAAAGTAACAATACTCACCCAGAATATACCTAATAACCAACATTAGGTGCTTAATCGGTAGCAGGAACCATCCAGAATGAGCGGAACTTTAACTAAAATTTCCAGCTATGAAACCGACCACTTTCCAAAAGCCGCACCTGATCAGCCTCGCCTACGCCCTGCTCATCCTGCTCTGGAGCTATACCGGCCTATCTAAACTGATCGACCATGCCGCATTTGAAAAACAGGTCACCACACTCCTCACCGAGAAATACCCAGAATCCATCAGCATTGGCATACCCGTGCTGGAAATCCTGACCGCCTTCAGTTTGGTCTGGAACAGCACACGAATGCTGGGCCTATACCTGTCCGTATTACTAATGACCGCTTTCACCGCCTACGTTGCGCTTGTCATCGCGGGCCATTTTGGCCCCGCTCCATGCACTTGCGGCGGGATCATCTCCGCCCTTAGCTGGAAAGCGCACCTTATCCTTAACATCACAATCCTGTCTTTAGTGCTCTACCTATTATTTCATCAAAAACAGAAAGGAGGCAGCCGTGACACCATGAGCAACTAACCGGCCTGACCTGGGACAAGGTCCCTTAAGCCAGTCATAAAACAAAACAGCAGCCCGCCCATCCATGCTGCTCAACCACGCCGGAGCAAAGGGCGTCACCTCCGGTAGCCGTTAACAAAAATTTTTCAGCTGCTTTTTCGCGCAACAAAGCAGCCAACACCATGTTAAAAAAAATCAATATTGGCCTTGTAGCCCTAATATTAGGGTTCGGCTTAACCATTACCACCAGTGCGTTTAAAACAGTAAACCACAGATCAAAAGTTGATAAACAGTGGAATTTCCGTGGGAACTCGGTTAGCGAAGCAAATGATCAAACCAAGTATTCCCTGACTTTGCCATCCCCAACCGAATGCGGATCCGATACTGATTTACCCTGCTATATCATCACTCCGGAAAGCGTGGATACAGAAGCAAAACTGCACACCTACTTTATGACCAACTATGGTAATAATGCCGCTTTAATCGACGGTGCTGCCCCAGAACGCAGGGACGCGCAATAAACAAAGCGTAACCAAAATTGGTCACAGCAGGCAAGCGTTGCCTGCTGTGACTTCTTCATTACCGCTCATTCTGCGGAATTCCCGACAACTGAATGATATCTTCCGGGATCGGAAGCGCATATCTCGGATCATTCGGCAAAAGTGAAACCGTCTGCCCGTTGAAGCTCCGCGAAACCAGGATGTTAGCCCCTTCCGCATTCAGTCGCTTTAAATCCATCCACCTCAACCCCCTCATCACCAGCTCCTTTCGCCGCTCGTCCAGGACCACCTTCAATGCGGATTTAGCATCCGTGATCGCAACTGGACTGTACGTACCGGTCTTGAACCTGCTCACCAGCAACTTATCCAACACTGCCAAACCCCGCTGTACCTGACCCGTCCTGACCAGGCATTCGGCCCATACCAGGTACATTTCATCAGTAGCGATGCCAAAAAACAGCAAAGGTTGGTGATAGGTACCCTTAAAGAAATAATTTCCGTTGGTCTGCGTAAAATACAAAGTCTTCCTTAAGTCATTAGGCTGATAGGCATCCATAATCTGGGGATTGATCCTGGCCCTGGAGCTCACCACCGGACCACCCGGCGCCGCGTAAGTGTCAAAAATAACCTCACTATTAAAAAGCGAAAAGGAATATCGGTCCGCTGGGTTTAGCTTATTGAAATCAATTAACTGATCACTGAGCTGGATACAAGAGTCTGCATACAAACCCGCCTCCATATACCTGCCCGTATACAACATCGCCCTGGCGAGCAGGCCATAAGCCGCCGCCCTGGAGGGCCGGTAAGGATGTATGGATTTAACAGGCAAAAGTGGCACAGCCATCTTCAGCCCCTCAATCGCCTGATCATAACCCTCCTTCAAACTCGCCCTTACCGTAGCCTCATTAAAATTCAGGCTCGGCCTTAAAGGCACACCCGGATCCTGCCCCGAAGAGAGCAAGTAAGATTTTCCCCAGACCGCCATCGCCTGCATATAAAACTTAGCGCGAAAGACCAAAGCCTGACCCATCACATTATTGAAAGCCGCATCCCGTTTGAGCGGGGAAGATTCCAGCCCGCTGATCACACTGCCGCAATGATAGACCGCCCTATAAGTCGTGGACCAGTCATTGTTCGCCGGAGCAAACAAATAATCCTTTTGCCAGCTGTACATCCGGCGCTGGGCCTCGCTGGACCCCGCCAGGTCCGCATCCGAGGTGGAGTAATCATCCGCGCTGACCTCCAGCGAGATCGGCTCGGAACTGTTCAGTACTGTGAAATTATCCATCAGCGCCTGGAAATCCGTTATCGTACCGGGAACAGCCAGTTTTTGATCGGATTTTTCCTCCAGAAGTTTATTGCAGCCCGTTGCCATTATAACATAGGCCACTAACAAGGGCAAAAACGATATATGTATTCTTTTCATAACAGTAAGCATTAAAGTGAAGTCCTCAGTCCAAATGAAAATAGCTTGCCCGGAGGAAGGTTGAAGCCACTGGTGATATATTCCGGATCGATACCCTTTTTATTCGCCCTGTAGATAATCCCCAGGTTACCCACATTGGCAAAAAGGTTCAGCGTTTTAATTTTGAGCCTGCCGAGCATCCTTTTTTCAAAAGCATAGTCCAGGTTGATGTACTGGATGCGGACGTGGTCCCCTTTTTCGATCAGCACCTCGGCATACTTATAAAAAGCATCCCTGGCCGAAGGATTGGGAAATACAAGGGAAGGCACGTTGGTAAGCAGCTCATCGCCCGGCGAGCGCCAGCGCTGCTGGAAATCCGCATGCCCGTTCCAGGAATCAAAAAGGTTCGTATAATCAATACTCTTGCGCCTGAAATAATAATCAAACTTGAAACCCATGCTAACAGAAAGCGTCAGCCCTGCGTAGCTGAAATTGTTCACCAGGTTACCAAAATACTTTGGCAGCGCCGATCCATGGTACCTCAAATCCCCGACCTGGGTCGCAGGTCCGATCAAAGCATTATAATCCCGGCTCGCCACCCCGTTGACAAAACCCATCGGATCGCCCGTCAGCGGGTCCAGGCCGGCCCACTTATAAGAAAAAACAGCATAAACCGGAAGCCCTTCGATCCCCGAAACACTCGCCCCAGACTGTAGAAAACTACTCGCCAGCGTATTGGGCACATAATATTTCACCACCCGGTCCTTATTGGCCGAAAAATTCAAAGTGGTCTGCCAGTTAAACCCACCCGAAAGGTTGTTGCTATTCAACTGGATATCCATCCCGTCCCCTTTGATCTTCGCCACATTCTTTATGATCGCCGATCCTACCCCGGTGGTATAATCGATGGGGAACATGCCAAACAAATCATCGGCCTGCTTGGAATAATATTCCACACTCCCTGAAAGCCTCCCTTTCCACAGATTGAAATCCACACCCGCATTGAACATCCCTACCTTCTCCCAGCGCAGGTCAGGATTGCTATATTTATCAAAAACCGCATATGGCGATTGCGTAAAGGCCGAAATCCCCGGATAACGGATCGTACTCACCCCCACCATACCGGGGTCAACATTTCCGCTCATCCCATAAGTCGCCCTCAGCTTCAGAAAATCAACAAAGTCAACTTTAAAAAACGGCATCCTGGTGACATCCCAGGCTATCCCCGCGGACCACAATGGCCGCCACCGGTTATTGGTCGAAATCCCGAACACATTTGATGCATCCGTCCTCGCACTCGCCGAAACCGTATAGGCATCCCGGAAAGTGTAGGCCAGGTTGGCGAACTGGGAAATAAAGTTATTACGCTTCAGATCAAAGCTCGTCCCGTTCTGGATATAGCTGCTCCCCCCCGTCACAAAATTAGGGTAGAGGCGGGCAAAATCCACCAGCCCGGCATTCAGCTTATCCGTATCCAGGCCATATACCCTGGAAGAATTGCCATTCGTTACCGCCCTTCTCCATTCAAAACCCACAAGTGCCGAAACCCGGTGCTCCTTCCAGCTTCCGGAATATTCCAGCTGCCCCCTGTACTGCTCGGATTTAAGCCTACTTTCCCTGCTGTCCAGGATCGCCCCAACCGGCACAGGATAAACCACTGCGCCTGAAGCCGGCACCTGGGTAAAGGAATTGATATAATCCCGGGTATAATACGCCTGCTGGCCCTGCAGCAGCTCTGAAGAAGTCCGCTGTTCCTCGATGCTGTATTTTAAACTCGTCTTGAGCCCAAAGGGCAGCCTGTAGCTCAAATCAAAGTTCGCGTTCAGGTCTTTCAGTCCCGAAGAGTTATCCGTATGCAAATAATCCAGCAAGGGATAATATGACCAGTCCAATAGGCGGGCCGTCTCCGGAGAGGACAAATACGTCTCCCGGTATTGCTTGGTGATTGGCAGCGGATTGCCCGCCCCGTCAGCAAACCTGGCATAAGGATAAAGCCCAGAATAACTCACGATCTCCCCGATCCCCTGCCTACCTCTTTTTACCCGGGCGTCTGAATAAGTGAATATGCTGCTGAACTGCAGGTTCTTCATGATATTGAACGTATTAGAAAACCGCAGCGTGGAACGCCTATCAGTGAGTCCAAGGTTATCCGTATTGCGGTTAAAGCCCGCCGAAACAGACCAGCTGTTGCGATCCCCGCTCCCCGAAAGGCGAAGCGAATACTGCTGGTTCAGCCCCTTGTCATACACATAGCGGTCAAAATCATCATACGCATCAAACGAGGAAAACGTTGCCCTGGAATCCGCCAGCTGCTGAACGGAAAGCTTACCCTCTGATTGCAGTAACAGCAGTTCCACAAAAGGCGTCAGTGGCTGCTTATAGAAGGAATTCACCGCGCTGGTATAATACCCCTTCCCAAACAAAAACTCCTCCACCCCTAAAAAATCAGCTGAGCCCATCCGCTGCTCATAACCCAGGTCAGGCTTGTCCAGTACGCTCACCGTAGTACTGAAATCAATCGCCAGCGGCGCATTGAACCTGGACCTCTTAGTGGTGATTACAATCACCCCGTTACCTGCCCTGGCACCCCAGATCGAGGCCGCCGAAGCATCCTTCAGCACCGTAATGCTTTCTACATCATCCGGATTGATATTACCTAAGTCACCTGAATAAGCGAAATCATCCAGAATAATCAGCGGCTCCTTCGGCCCCCTGATCGTACTTAGCCCCCTGATAGATATTCTGCCCTCGGTGCCCGTCGCCCGATCCACATTCAGCCCATTCCCAATCGCCTCCAACCGGTCCAGCACATTCCTGCCCACCTGCTGGCTGAGCTGCACAGTGGTCACCTTCGAAAAAGACCCCGTAGAACGCGTCCGGTCCAAGAGCTGATAACCCGTATTCACCGTCACATCCTCCAACTGGTTTTCCACCGCGTCCAGCCCAATGAGCAGCGAACCCTTCATAGGCACCAAAAAATCCAGCACTCCAGTAGCAAAGCCCACCGAAGATACTGAAGCCCGGTATCGCCCGTCAGGCAAAGCCGCCGAAAAATAACCGTCAGAGCCCGTCGTCACCACCTTCCTGAACCCGCCGGAAGAAGTGATCACCACAGACCCATACGCGATCACAGCAGAATCCTTATTATTGATGATCCTGCCAGAAACCACCTGCTGGGCCTTTGCGCTCAAAGCCAAACACCAGGCCAGCGCCATAAACATATATATCCTTTTCATTTCCTTCATTAATCTAAATTCACCATCTGGTCCCTGATCACCCCATAATTTAATTCCGAATACCCTTCAGTGAGCCTCATCCCGAAGCCCGATAACTGCCTGTTCAAACCCTCCAAAAATCCACCCCCTGAATCCTCCGCAGGACCAGGCCACGAAAGTTCCAATGAAACCAACACATCCGAAAAAGTCCCATACACCACAGTCCCCGAAACCAAACCCTTTTCCTTCAGCAAATAAACTAGCTCCCTCATCCTCACCTTTTCAAACCGTACCCTCCTCCTCTCCGCACCGCCATCAGCAGCGGACATAACTCCAACATGGCTCTCAGCAGCACCGCCCCTCACCTTCCCCGCAACCTTCACCCGGGGCAGTTTCGTACTGTCCACCACCCCCAGCGAAAGCGTCTTCACCCTTCTCTTTTCCAAGGCAAACCGGAAAGGTGAAAAAGTATTCAGGTCCGCCAACATCAGCGAATCAAGCCTTGAGATCAGCGGCCCGGAGACCGAAAACTCATAATTAAAAAAAGTATCCTGCAACAAACACCTATCCCTCCCTTCATACACCAGCCTGTCCGAACCGTGGAAATCCTTAGTTTCAATCAGAAACTCAGCAAACAATTTCTTATAGATATACCAGAAAGGCAGGTTGGTAATCGCCAAACCAGAATTCAGCCCGGTAACCTTATCCTTCCGCAACAAAAACCCACTCGGAAGCCCCGCAACTTTGCCCTTAGTCAGCAGACTATATTTCATCAGCCCAGCAGCAGATAAATCAGGAGAACTGAAAAGCGGGAGCTCACGGTCAATATCCAGCACATTCCGGATCCCCGATACCCCATCCCCACCAGAAAGCACCAATGAAATATTATCTTCTGTCAGCTCATCCCCACCCGTCACCGCCATCACCTTTCCACTCCCATCAATCCACACATAATGCGGGATCAGCCGCTTAAAAAAAAGCCTGTTCAGCAGCGTATCCGAATTGACATACCGGAAAACCTCTCCATTCTCCGCAAGCCGCCGGGAAAGTAACCGCTCCGCTTTCAACGGATCTTCATTGTTCACCAGCACAAACGAAACCTCCTCACCAAAACGCTCCTGTAACTTCTTCGCCTTGGGAAATCCCGCGATACAGCCCCCGCACCAAGTCGCCCAGAAATCAAGAATAATCAGCCGCCCCTTCAGCTCCCGCAGCCTTAACACCGCCGGTTCAAAACCCTTCCCCTTCAACACGCCATCGCCACCACCACCGCCACCCACCCTTAGCGACCTGAAAGGCACATCCCACAAATCATCAGGAATCCTCTGGCCGACAACCAACTCATCGGCCGAACGAGGAACCTGCGCTGAGGCCATATTTGCGTAAAAGGCCAGAACCAGCGAAAAAAAAGTAAATATCTTCATTGATCTACCATGAAATAAAAGGCATAGCTCTCCCCTTACGATAGAAATCGTTGTTTGTTTCATAAAAAGTTTGGTTTAGTTGATTAAAGGAAAAAAAGAAAAACACCAAAAAAAAGAATGCAGGAAGGCAAAACTAAATCAATCATTAAAGAACCTATTTTTTCAAAAAAAGACCCCCTGCACCCCCAACTGCTCAAACCGGATTCTTGGGCTTCAAAGCAAAAAGCCGATCAAAAGGATAACACGCAAATTTGCCCATGCCATTAGATGTTAAAAATTAGACAGAAATAGAAAAAATTAAAACAGAAAAAAACCAGGAAAAAAGAGAAAAAATAAAGCAAAAACCAGCCTTACCACATGAAAAAACATGCAGATACAGTAAACCGTATTGGTAATTAGAAAAAGTTGCTTAACTTGGCAAATGCGATAACCATAGTAATGAACCAGGACTAAAAAGCCATAAAGGCTGGTCCCGGGCAAAATATAACCAAGCGAATCTGAAGCGTGCTCTCAACCACACAACAGCCTCACCTTTCTTCGGCTATTTTTTGTCCCGGAATTTCTTAGTCCATCATTATGAAGGGGAACAAATAATGTTCTTTAAAAAGAATTTGAGGGAATAAACAGAAACCACTTCGTGGAAATGAATCACTTTGATTGTGCTTAATTTTTTCGTTTTCATAAACGGTCGTTTTTATGTAAAACGATGCAGGCTCAATAAAAGCAAATGGGAAACCTTATTGAAAAGAAACCAATAGGGCGAAACTCAATGCTTTCGAGTGAGGTACCGCTAAGAACCACACAAACCGAGGTTTGTGTTCCACAAAAGACTAACATGAGCTCCGCCCTATTGAATATAAGATATCACGAAGATAGCAAAACTCAATAGTATTGGCGAACTCACGATCAGCTCATGTGGAAATTTAGCGGTTTTCACTCATGAGAGACATCGTTAAAGCCAGGTTGCCCCAACTCTATTTGTCGCTATAAATAACTGATAACAAATATAGTAATAATAATATAATTAAAGAATTATTTCTATTAATTATTGATAAAATGATATGGATGTTGCTTTCGAGTATGCTCAACAATTGGAACGTTACATGAAACGTTTCGGCCTGCATGATGTAGATATAGCGCATCTAGCCAAAACGAATAGTAAGGCTATATCGGGCATCTTAAAAGGGCAGAAAGGAGCCGTTTTAAAAACTCTAGAAGGAATCTCAAATATATTTGGCTTAAGATATTTCGAGTTTGGTAATCCAGATTATCCTCTTCCCTCTTCTGAAACTATTCCGGAAAATACTAAGCAAAGAATAGCATACCGCAAAAAAAAAGGTTTGCATAGAGAAAAGACTTATAGCCATAACGCTGTCAATGAACAAATAAAAGCGATTTTGAAGACCTACAAAATTGGTAGTGAATTTTTAGCAGAAGAAATTGCCAATAACATCCTAAGCAAATTTGGTGAAACTTATTCTGTAAGTGAGATTGTTGACAGATTCAAAAAAACTTTCAAAAGCAACATTGAGAAAACACATAATAAGGATAATGCAAGAGAAGGTCGTGGCCCCAAGCCAAGCTACTACAGACTGGTAAAAAAATGAACTGTCTATTATTAAAAAGCACTTTTTTTTTGCACAATCTTTTTCTAATAATGCTGACATCAAACTCTATTTTTTTAATTTTACATCTTAACATTCGAAGCATAACACGATGAAGAGTTTTAAGGAGCTTAGTATTCATGACCAGAAAAACGATAAGAAAAATTTAATACGTTTTTTGGATTTCTTGGAAACAACCACTAAAGGCTCCTCGAAGATTACCTCGGCATCTTTCCAGACCTGGATCGTGTAAGGAGTTAACAGAAGCGTACAAAACGAAGTTTAGAAACACCATAGAACCGTTGATCACCATCGCAGCCAACAATGGATTCACCTATATGTTTTAAGCAAAGTTGCCAACCATTTAAGTTATCAATTACCGGGTATCAAAGCGAACCTTACTTCCCACCTTGATATTACATTAGCCGCTAACCATTCCTTTGATCAACCAACCTTAACCGATTGATGATTAAGTTCCTATCCGCTTTAAAGGACACTTTCCATCCCTTTACGCCGATATAAACTTAACTACTCCTTCATCCCCTTCACAACAAAACTGAAAAATCAGGCCCATAGAACGCGGACACTAGCTAACGTAATCATTTAGTGACATTTATGTATTCCTTTTAAGAATAAAAAATATTAAATTGCACTAACCAACCTATTTTTTATGAAAAAAACCTACAATTGCGTCATTGTTGACGACGATCGGTCGGCTATTGCCATCCTCACCGACCACATCGGGGAATTCCCGAACCTGCAAGTACACAAAACCTTTACCAAACCCCTTCACGCCCTGAGCGAACTCAGCCAGGCCCAAGACATCGACCTGATCTTCCTCGACATTGACATGCCAGGGCTCTCCGGCATCCAGCTTGCCGAAAACCTCCAGACCCAATCACCCAACATCATTTTCACCACAGCACATGACGGATACGCCCTTAAAGCCTTCGACGTACGGGCACGCGATTTCCTGCTCAAGCCCATCGAACTCGAAACTTTTGCCAAAGTAGTCAACAGGGTATTAAAAGAATGTTTTGTGGAGAAAATCAGAAAATCCGGTTATGAAGACCTGGCATTTTTCAGACCCGGGGAGCGCGGAAGAATTGATAAAATAGATTTATCCAGTATCACCCACATCAGGGCAGCGGGTAACTATGTAGACGTTTTCACCGAAAGCGAGCGACATAACAGCTACATGACCATCAGCGAACTGACCGACATGCTCTGCGTGAATGATCAGTTTTTCAGGGTACATAAATCCTATCTGATAAACGGTTCCTACGTAACGCGTATTGTAGGGAACGTCGTTTATCTTGGGAAGCATCCCATTCCGATGAGCAAACCCTATGACAGCAGATTCCGGGATTTGATTGCCCAAAAAATCTGGGTCTCCAGGAGAATCTAGCTCTTTTTCGGAGACGGCTGAGCGCCAGGGTTCACCCCGGTACCGGTAACAATAATGGTGATACTGGTTTCGGTCGGGTCAGTACTCATCCCTTTTTTCTGGTCTCTGGAGCGGTAAACAAATACTGTTTTTTTGCTCAATCTTTGGTGGCTGTTGTGTTTCATATGGGAAACTTAGCCCCCTAAAAAACCATTCAAGAACTTATTACGCAAGGCTTATGCTGACTTACGCAAGAACAATATCCAACTTAAAGAATAATCTCAAAAATGTCACTTTTCATGCCGGATGCTGGAGCATTTATATGACCTATGAGTCCCTGTCCATCGCATTTGCGACAGGCACATTCAGTAAAATTATCTTTTACCTTCTGCATTACGCGGTCAACATCCTGCTCTTTTATGCACACGCCAAGATTGTTCTTCCAGCAGCACTCAAGCACAGAAAACACCTACTGTGGAAACTGCCCTTGTTTATAGTCCTTGAAATCGCGGTATTCATCGCCTGTAAATACTGTTCAGATCTGGCCATCTCCTATATCCTCCCCGAAATGCAAAGCGGAAAAGTATTGTTAGATGAGCGGTTTATCTATGGAGGCATCTGGCGCAGCATTTATTTTATCTTCCTCTCCTCCGGTTATTATTCCCTTATCAATTATCTAAAAGAGCGCGATAGGAGAGAATTATCGGAAAAGAACATCCTTATCGGGCAGCTAAAAGCCAAACAAACACAGATAGAACTGCACCATACCAAAAATGCATTTCTCCGTGCCCAGATCAACCCGCATTTCCTTTTCAACACCATTAGTTTCATCTACAGCAAGATCCATAAAAGCGATCCCACAGCTGGCAAAGCACTCGCGCTGCTATCCAGGATCATAAGATATGCCCTGCGCAGCGGCAACGAACCATCACTGGTCAAAATCTCAGATGAGATGGAGCAGATCAAAAACCTCATTGCCTTATGGGAAATGCGCCAGGAGGGCGGGCCAACAGTATTCCTTTTAAAAATAGAACCGCAGCTCGAACAGCAAAAGTTCATACCACTGGTCTTACTCACGCTGGCAGAAAACATGTTCAAGCATGGAAACCTCAGTCACCCGGACTATCCCGCAACGCTGAATATCCAAAGAGACGAGACCTGCCTCTACATTCAAACCCGTAACCTGGTCAGCACAGGACTGAATGACAGCGGAGACCATACCGGACTGCAAAACATCAGGAAGCGCTTGCTGCTGAGCTACGGACCACAGGCCCAAATCCAGCATTATGCACTTGGAAATCAATATATCGTGAAGATAAGAACACCACTTGAGCCTCTACCCGCAGAGAATGCGTTCCCAAACCAAAATATCGGTCCACAATAAATGAAATAAAAAATCAACTATATTCTGATTATGACAAGGCTACGAAACAACCTCTCAACATGCTATTTAACTATTGGCCTAATTAGTTTTCGCTCGGGAATATAGCTGTATGAATTAAAAAAACGCACCAAGCCATCGAAGGCAATTTTTACTTTGTCAACAATACGACCGGCCAAATGAGATTTCGTGCCGTATTTGAAAAATATAATTTTCACTGAATGCACGCAGTACCTTAAAGCAAGCGCTATGATTGCTATCTTTCACAAAATCGATGACTAGACCGAGCCTTTCCTCGCTTAAGCCACCCCTTTTGAGGAAAGGATTGGTTAGGGAAAGCGTCAAAATTAATCTACCGCCATTTAAGAAATACTATTATTGTTCAGCTTGCGTGTGCTTATAATGTTTAAAATAATCCAATAGACTAACCCATTGAATACTAAAAACAAAATTAGTTTCATGAAGTAGCCTAAAATTAACGGATAAAGTAAGAATGAAAAATCAAAAGCCATATAATCTCTATGGAGGCTCGTAATTATTATCGTTAACCTTTCTACCTCAAGTATCCATAACAAAAGAAATCCTATAATTAATCTTAAGTACCTTTTTTGCCTAAATGCTTTAATCCAAAGTGTTTGAGTAACTAGAAATGGGATCAGAAGTTGAAACCAAAATGTAAAGGCATAGGAACCAAACATCTCATTTCCACTAGTAAACATGTAACTATCCGTACCAAAATAACCTTCCAAGAACCAAATAATAAAAGTCATTGTATATAGAATTCCTGCGATCCTTGTTATCCAAGTAACCACAATGTCCATTTCTTTAAACAATCGCTGTATAAAAAAGAAATAGCACACACTCCAAAATCCAAAGCCAAATAACTGGATAATTGAGAGCTTTTCAATAAAAGTTAATAGCATGATTATTATTCTTTATATATTAATTTAGATTTCAATTATAATAAAAAAGAGCCATAAACTTTTATGATCCATATCTATTGGATCCCTTTCTAAATAGTATACACCAACCATACCATAAGCAAATGCAGTAAGAGCCATGGCCACGTTAATTGGGTTTCTCCATTGAGCCTTAACCTCTGCACAAACAAATGATCGATAACTTCAACAAATTCACTCTGGAGGATTGCTTTCCTCAGGAACTTATCTGTCTTATCAATCAATTCTTTATCCGTATTTATTTTTATTAATTTTATAGTACAAAATTAGCACGGATGTCGATTTGAAAACCAACCCAAACTGCTTAAGTGATATCCAAATGTGTGGCCATAACCGACTTTAAGCACAGCCAGGGAATTCTATCTGTTTTCATCATACGCAGCGCCTGTTAAGGCACCATTATGATTCTTCCAAATTTACCCGACTTTTCCGCTTCCCGGTGTGCACTTTCGGCATCAGCAAGTTTGAAAACCTTATGGATCGGAACTTTGATTTTACCCTCAGCAACTAATCGAAGGGATTTTTCCAGCAAATCCGCAACAAACTTTTCCTGCATCACCGCACCAAGCAAACATCCGATCACAGTAAGCCTGTGTGAAAGGATATAAAGCGGATCAATATAATTTCCGGTACCGGCACGTCCGGCGATCAATACCACTTTGCCACCATTTTTTACTGCCTTGATTCCGTCGATCAAAACCGCTAAGCCTACCGTATCTATAAAAACATCTACCCCACTTTTATCTATATTGCTGACCTGGTCATGAATCGCCGTTTCACCACTTACAATTGTCTTCCAAACGCCTAATTGTTTTAATGAATCCAGTGTATCAGCACTTCTCCCTGTGGCAATCGTTTCAATTCCCTGATGAGTCAAAAGCTGAACAACCGCATTGCCTACCCCACCCGTCGCACCACTTACTAAAACACGCTGCCCTGATTTTATATTACTCAAATGAATGGCCAGCGCAGCAGTTCCAACCCCAATGAATGAAGCAATGGCCAGCTGTGCGTCCATTCCCTCCGGGATCAGATAAGTTGCGGAAGCATCCACAGCCCGCAGTGCTGCATGTGACCCTGACCAGCTAAAAGTGATTACTTTTTGCCCCAATTTAAAACTGCTCACATTGGCTCCAAGACCAATGATCTCCCCGGCTGCCGCATAACCCACAATATAGTTTTCAGTTGGAGGCGAGGAAAGTAGGCGATTGGTCAGGTCCCCGCCTTCAATGCTGATGGCCTCAACTTTAATAAGTACCTGGTTTTGATCCGCAATCGGATCCGCCACGTCGATATAGGCAAACACTTCCGGCCCACCATTCTTCGAATATACTGCTGCTTTCATTTTTTTTATTTTTTTAAATATGCACCCTACCTTAATATTCTGGAAATATCCATCCAAAGGATTATAAAAGAGAACAAAATTTCCAGCCAGTCTGCGTTTTTTAATTTCACATTTTACAATAAATACAGAATTTTAGCTTAGTTAAGTTTTTCTATTTCTACATCCGACATAATTGATCACATTGAGAAATATTTAAAGACATCTTATCATCAATTAGTGCTCTGAACTTTAAAAAAGTTGAACACTTTCCAAATAAACGCTAATTGATTTCGATTCCTGAAACTTTAACATTCTTTTCCATAATATTTAAGATTTAATTATGGTGCGCAAAAAGGTTCAGGTTTTGTGCCAAAGCGAAAGGAGGAACGCATAGATGGATTCAAAATGGAAAGGCCACAGGAGGGTTTATGCCGGGAATTCCTTTGCGTGCCGCAGCTGAACCTTAAATTCGTGGCAGAATTGGATTGATCAACTCTCCTAACCCTATCCAGCCAAGCCCTCCTGAAAACCATCACCATCGCCAGTATCCCAAAGCCATTTCCTACCCAGGGCGTAACGGCTATCCCATAATGACTGATGAACCAACCACCAGTTGCCGTACCGAGCGAAATCCCAAGATTTCCAAATGAAGTCTGCAGACTGTTCGCAAATTCCTTAGCATTCTGCGCCGCAGATATCATTTACCCACGCCAATCAAAAAAATGTCCATACATCACGCCCCAAAAGCCGACCACCGGCGCAATACTAAAAAATGAACCACTAAAATACTGGAATGCAAACGGCACCAGAAAAGGACTTGCAAGAAAAAACAGCATCGCGCTGAACATATGTTTTCTTAATAAACGGCCCACCAGAAAGTTAGAAATCACCCCCATCACACCAAACAACAGTAGCATGTAGCTGATCTGTGGAGCAGCTAAGCCCATCGCTTTGGAAAGATAATCCGCGAAATAACTATAAGAACAAAACCAGGCCGGGATCAAAAATAAGTTCAGTCCAGTTCCCGCAAGAAATCTTGGCCTCCGGAGTATACTCAACTGGCTTTTAAAAGACTTTACTTCCGTGTTCAGCATTGCAGGCAGTCCTTTACAAATGATTATTAAAGTCAACAAAATCACTACAGCCTGAATCATGTAACTGAACTGCCAGGCATAAATACTGGCTATAAAGGTAGTAAAGGGAATTAGTGTCACCTGCGCCAGCGCGAAACCACCTATGATTCTAAACGCAAATGTTAATACTTAAATTTTGGATATGCCTATTGTTATTAATACCTATTGCAGCCGCGATCCGATAGGTAGCCACATGTGGAAAAAGGTTCGATTCTATGATATTGCGTACAATATGGAAGCCTGTCCAGGATACCACTTAGAGTTACTTTGCGGCAGTGACACTAAAGATAAAAAATCAGGTTATATATTAAAACTTTTGAATATGAGGCAACTATTATCTTTACTGAGGCGACAAGCCATTAATTTAGTAGCTGGATTAACTTGTTGCAATAAACCTATACAAATCAATCACTTTTCAGCAGTTAACACTTATCAGTATCTAAGAATATTTCAATGAAAGCAATAGGATTTAGAAAATCATTACCAATTAGCGAAGAAGAAAGCTTTATCTCCTTCGAAACAGAAAAACCTGAAGCCAAAGGCAGAAACCTGCTGGTTAAAATCATCGCAATCAGCGTCAATCCGGTAGATTATAAAGTCCGGCAGAGCAGCGCAAAAGATAAGGTACTTGAGCAAACCAAAATAATTGGCTGGGATGCGGTAGGTATTGTTGAAGACACTGGAAGTGAGGTTACTTTATTCGAAAAGGGAGACCACGTATTATGCAGGTGATATCACCAAAAGCGGCAGTAATGCAGAATATCAGCTGGTGGATGAGCGCATTGTGGGGAGAAAACCCCGGAACCTTTCCTGGGCAGAAGCCGCCGCCATGCCCCTAACCCTTCTCACGGTCTGGGAGCTATTTTTTGACCGGATCCGGATCAATGAAAGTGACAGCGGCAGATCATTGCTTATCATCGGTGGCGCGGGCGGTGTTGGATCTATTGCCATTCAAATCGCGAAGCGGATAGACGGATTAACCGTCATCGCTACCGCCTCCCGTACAGAAAGTGCAGAATGGTGTAAGCAACAGGGCGCAGATTTTGTAGTGAATCATCAGAACCTTGTTGAGGAAGTTCAACAGGCCGGTTTTCGACAGGTAGATTTTATAGTTGACTTCGTAAACGTCAATATGTATTGGGATGCCATGGTCACCCTTGTCAAGCCACAAGGTCAGATCGGATCGATCAGCGACCCGGTTGAAAGTGTAAATTTAAGGGCGTTAAAAGGAAAAAGCGTCAGCTTTCACTGGGAGCTGATGTTTACCAGATCAATGTTTCAGACAGAAGACATGAGCCGTCAGCACCACATTCTGAAACAAGCTGCGGCCCTTTTTGAAAGTGGAACAATCACCTCTACAATCAATCAGTGCCTATCTGAATTTAGCACAGAGAATCTGAAACGGGCCCACGGGTTGCTGGAAAGTGGTAAGTCCATCGGTAAAATAGTCATAGAATATTAATGCGTCCAGCCGGATACTTTTGAAATTGCAACCTGAGTCATTTGGGCCGCTATCCTGTCTGGAATCCCGATTAGCTTCTCTTAACAGTTGAGCTGATTTGGATTCCAATATATACGAATAAGGCTCTGGGTATGAATCGCGTATTCGACTATTCATGCACCAGAACAATTTTCCCGATATGTTCGCTGGACTCCATCAGTTCATGCGCCTGGATAACATCCTCAAAACTAAAAGTTTTGTAAATAAGCGGTTTCAGTTGACCAGTGTCCAATAATGGCCACACCTGCTCCTCAATTTCTTTTGCCAGCTGTTTTTTGAATGTATATTCCCTTCCCCGGAGCGTACTTCCGGTAATGGTCAACCGCTTTTTCATCATTTCGG
>NZ_JAPIVT010000028.1 GCF_026239735.1 Pedobacter sp. MC2016-05 | reverse complement strand
GTGCGCCGGGCATGGCAATCGACTATAGGGTTAAAGTCGGTTCAATACCAAAACTTGTGGAGGGAAGTAATGCTTCCATCGCTGTAAATCGGATTCCTTTTCGTCTTTCAAAATTTTTGAAAAAATTAAAGGAATAACACATAGCAGAATAAGTTACAGAAGAGGTAGGATACTACAATAGGCCAATTTAATTTAATCAATGTACATCATCCAACAGCCAAATTGGGGCAGTTTGACCTGGAGACAGAGGTTGATTTACTATTATTGAAAATATAATAAGATGTAATCCGTAGCTACCATATTATGTTGGAGTCTTTGGAAGTTTTTCTAAAAAGCTTTTTGCCAATACCGATCACTCACCATCCTGTGAAAGACATTCTTCAAAAGGCAGGCTCACCCTAGTGCGAAAGGCTTCGCCCGAAGTTACATATTGTATAACACCGTGATCTCCGTAGATATTAATCAGGCGTTGGCGGATATTGCTTAGCCCGGTATGGAGACCGGTGTCATTGACTCCATCGCTTTTTCTATTTGTGGTTTCGATGATTAATGCTGCCTCGCTTTTGAAAATCTTGATGGTGCCAGGCTCTTCCTGATTGCTCAGGTCTCCATGTTTGAGCATGTTTTCAACAAGCGATAGCAGTACAAAGGGAATAAGCTTAGCGCGTCTACATTCAGGTTTACAATGGAAAAGGATATAAGAGTCTGTTTTTTTAAGCTGGGTAATTCTTATCAGGTTCTCCACCTGTTCAATTTCAATATTTATGTCGATTTTTTTCGGTCCCCGCTCACTGGATAAGGCATATCTGAGGAGTTTGGAAAGATATCGGACAGTTTCTGAGATGCTGGGTGCTAATTTTCGTGTATTGTCATAAATATAACTCAGGCTGCTAAGCATAAAATGAGGATTGATCTGCGCCTGAAGATATGCATTTCGGGCATTGGCGAGTTCTAGGGCCAGATTAGACTTTTGCATTTCTGATTCTGATGCCTTTTTTTGCATATCTGCGCTTTGTTTCAGCATGTTGATTCGGTTTTCGAAGAGAAAAATTGTAAAGCCGATTCCCATAAAATGTATTCCCCGCCAGATCGTAACCGCTATAAAGATCTCATCCAGCCCGCTAGTTCCAAAAAAGTCTGCGTCGCTGATAAAATCGAGAAGCCGGTCAGCAAAGTTGCTCGCCATTAGAAAAAGCATCATTAAGAATGCCAGCGAGATGCATAATACAAAAATTCTACGATTATTTCCTCCAACACTGTAGGGAAGTATCCAACTCGAGAGGACATAGGCCAGGGATATATTTATAAAATAATGCACAACATAATTTTCCATGTTTGCCATTATCCCATGTACGGTATAGAGTGAGATAATTTCGTAGGCTGCAAACAATATCCAAAGTAAAGGATGCCAGCGGTATCTTCTGATAAAGGTTTTCATATTAATTGTTGTTCTAAAGCTTTCTCCACGGGAATGGCACGCTTGGCCACGGAGGCTCTTTTCAGATGGTCTATGCGGCTAGTTTTCCGATATGAAAGCAAATTATACATCTAAATTGAGCAAGAAAACTGTGTTTATCTTCCGCTCTGTAGCGCAGCGGGATTCTCGAACGACTGATCCCACAACTACTACATTAACCCTGATCACCACCACACATAATGGTGATCTGAGCAAAAAGTAGGGACTATTTCCGGCACGTCTTCAAGTGCACATGATTGTACCAGTTCATGAATGATTGGCTATAGTTGGGGGACATAGGAACCTGATATTCTTTTAGGTATAAAGTGTTCCCCTCTACTTCGTCGAGTTGCTCTCGGTTGATGATATAAGATCGCTGAACCATGAAAAAATTTGGGTCGCGGACTAGACGTTCGGTAATTTCTTTAAATGTCATGTATACCGAGTAATCACCATGAGTGGTGAAAAAGTGGATATGATTATTGGCGCCCTGGATATAGATGATGTTTCTTTTTAAAACTTTGATAAGACGTTTGCTGTCCTGTTTTTTTCTGAGCAGGAATGCATCGTCGGTTTCGTTATCTAAATGGTGCGGTTGAAAAAATTCGTTTACTACCACAGTAGTTTTATCGGCAAATTCTGAAAGATCGAAAGGTTTTAATAGGTAATGCCGGGCCCTTAAATCAAAGGCTTTAATTGCATAATCCGGGTGTGAGGTGGTAAAGATCACGTGGTGCGGTGTGGCTTTCAAGCTGTTGGCAAGGGTTATTCCGGACATTCCCGGCATATCGATATCCATATAAATTAAGTGTGGTATTTTTTCTCTGGAGAGTTCAGCCAGTGCTACAAGTGGTTTGGTAAATGTTTTCTGGAGCCCAAGATTGGGCAGTTCGGATATGTAGTCGGTGAGGGTATTGATCGCACCGTTTTCATCATCCACAATAATGATTGGGATAGGTTTTTTCATAAGGTTCAATGATTTAGGTTAATCCCAAGATATTGAAATATTCCTAAAAGGGTTTTTAATGTAATGAAATTGATAGGTTAAATGCCTTTTTTTACTGATATATAAGTATGATTAGGATTTTAATCCAAAGATAAATGAGATGGGTTTTGAGACTGGTCCTGGTAAGTGGATTGAGCATTTCGTAGTCGCAGCTAGCGGAGCGCAATCTCCCTATGACGTAATTTTGATGTCCAGTGTGAAATGATGCTTCATAATCTTTTTAGTTTGCGGGTTTCGCAGCTTCGAGAACGGATGGGGAAGAAAAAGTAGATTTAGATGGTTTCCAGCATTAACTTACTATTTTTGTGAGTGTAATAAGTTTACTTTTCTGGGAATAAACAATTCACAACAGTACAAGTTTATCTTCATTAGTGGTGAGCAGCCATGCTTAATTACTCCAGACCTGCTTCAAAGTCAATTCCATAGTCAAAATTATTCAATTCACTGGGATGGACTTTTAGCCCCACGGCAAGACGTTTAATGGTGATTAGATCCGGGGCGGTTTCTCCTTTTTCGTATTTGATAATATCTCCTGTATTGACCCCGCTTTGTGCATAAAATTGTCGGTAAGAAAGGTTTCTGGCTTCTTTAAGTTTCTTTAAATGCGCTCCGAATTTTTTCAGAATTTCCTTTTCTTTCTCACTGATCATGGATAACTTTTGAGTCGTCCAATGTCAAATTTTATTCATTTGAAGGTGTCACGTAATTGCTTGACATTTTGATTTTTTTTAGATAAGTTTACTGATCAAACAAGGGCAGGTGCCTTTAGGCAGGTGTTCAATGATTTAGGCTATTATTAACCAGGCCTGCCCTGTTTTGCCTTCTGGATTCTAAGATCATTTATACCCACTTTCTGTTGGGGAATAATCATGCTCATTTGGTCTGGCTTTATTTATCAATTCGCATATTTAGATAGTTTTTGAGGTAATTTTCTGGGATTCGGCCTTTGAGCTGTGGCCGCCATTGCTGCAATGCTGCCAGACGTTTGTTCGCTGGCTTTATTCTGCCGATCAATTCTTTTTTAAGCTGATGAGCGATGGTTAGCGCACCAATCTTTTGATAAAGCAAACTGGTGGAAATGAATATCTTTGGGAGAAAGGTATAATGCCTTTCATTTAGGGCAAGCAGGGTGGTTGTTTCGAGAAATAATATTTTTAGCTGATGAGTTTCCCCGTCTGATATTGGGATTGCGGGCAGAAAATCTCCCTCTCCGTAAAAATCAACAACCATTAGTGCTTGACTTTTTAAATTTTCCGCATAAAGCATAGCTAGTCCATTATGGATATAGGAGAGATAAAGTGTTGTAAGCTGCTGCGACCCCATTGTTCGGTCTTCCTCGAACTGAAATTCTTCCAGGGCGATCGCTAAATAGTTTCTAAAGCCAATCGGTAATTCGTGATGGCGGGATAGAGCCTGGGTGTAGTGTTCTTTTTCCATGTTGATATTTTTTTTAAGCAAAGTAAGCGGCTTTCGAAGGCTTGTCAAGTTGCTGGTTTAGCAACCCTTTGCCACCCCTACATATTTTTTGGGGTCAGGGATGGAATGCGCGGATCTGATGGGGTATTGCCTGTGAATTTCATAGGGCATTCATTTTCAGTTCTTTGTGTAATGCTGCCTTTCGCCACGGGAAAACACCATTTGGGCACGTTTTATCTTGTTATTGATTCCGGAGCGTTATAATCGGCTGGTATTCCACAACATAGGAAAGAAAATGTCAACTATTAATGCTTGCGATAATGAAGGATATCCAGGAACCGGTCCGTAGATTTTACAAACTTCTGTGCACTTATAAAGATCAGCCGGAGGAACTTCATGCGTTTTTACTCGAGAACATGCGTGCGTCCTTTTTTGCGAGCCGTAAAGTTCTTTTCCCTTATCGTTCTGTAATCAGCGATTTGGCATATGTCTCTTCAGGATTTCTTTTAGCGTATGGTTTTAATTCGCGTGGACACCGGCAACTGTTGCAGGTATTACCTGCCGGTTCCATTTTGCTCAACAGGAGCTTTATTCATCAAAGCCCCACGGCTGTGGAAGTCATTGCTTTGCCCGGCACCTATGTGATCTTGCTGGATCATGCAGAGATGATGTATGCGCTCCGTTATTTTGAGGATGCGGGGCTATTGGCGATGCTCATTATCTCAGATTATTCGCAAAGAGAGCACGTCCGGCTTTTGGGATTGAGTGAAAAAGCGGATAAGGTGATCCTGGATTTTTATGCGACTTATCCTGAATTTTTATTGCACAGATTATTACTGGATCTGGATATCTCTTCTTACCTGCTGATCGGGGAGCAGACGCTTCGAAATGTGCGTATGAAATTGTACAGAGAAGGCAGATTCTAATACTCATTATTAAGTATCTGAAAATTAACGTGTTGTGATGTACTTTTTAGGAGCCCATGTTATGCACTTGATCCCGAAATTTGATTCTGTACTCCTTTAAGGAGCGGACTTAGGAATCTAAATCATTAAGTATGCAATTAGCACCATCATTATCAAGCTCCATTTCGAATGCTGACTATAGCCGGTTTCTGTTGGAAAACAGACTGGACTGGAAGGAGGATGGTTATTATCTGGTTTGCGGGCAAATGGGGGATGCTTCCAATCATCGGATGTATGTCTCGGTAGTGGTGAGCCAAATTCCCTTGCTGTTGGAACGTTTAGTTCCGATGCTTGCGGATTTGGGTTTTGCTTTTGCGGTAGTAAAGGATGCGCAATCAGCGGGTAGGATACTTAACGGAGTTGCCGGGGTACAGCATGTGGGTAAGGTGTTAATGATCCAGGTTGGGCAAAACCTGGAAAGCCGAATAGCGCTTATAGCTCCGCTTGTTTCGAAATTTGATGGCCCTTTAGTCCCTGGGAAAAAGTGCATGTCAAAAAATATCTATTTGGATCCGACCCCTGTAGAGCTCAAGCGTCATAAACACAGGACGCAGATACTTAGTGGAAAGTATATTCTGGTTTCTTCGCTGAAAAATGATCCCAAAGGGGAAGTGCTGCAAGCTTTGTATCTCTCCAGATTCCTGATGCCAAGGTGGTGCATTGTTAAAGAGGGAAAAGCTTTTATGATCTCAGATGCTGCCGGGCAGGATATGGCCGATAGACTCAAATGGCAGGTAGTGGTTTCCAAGCGGTTATCAGATGTCATTGCTGTACCCAAGATCATTGATTGTTTCCAGGCGGATGGCAACACTTATCTCATCACCGAGTGCATCAATGGGGAGCCTCTAGGTAAGTTGATTGAAAAAGTTTACCGAGGCAGGGATTGGTTGGGATTAAAGGTTGATGAAAAATTAAAGCTTCTTTCTTGGCCTTGAAGGTATTGGAGATGGTTGGAAAGGTACATGAAAATGGGCTGGTGCACCGTGACCTGAGTACTGCAAATTTTCTAGTGGATAAAAAGAGGGATGTGTATCTGATTGACTGGGAACTGGCCTTTGATCTGAAGAATGAATATCCGTTGCCTCCATTTGGCTTTGGAACACCGGGCTTTATCTCGCCGGAACAAAACCTCGGTAAAAGGCCGACGGTGAAGGAAGATATTTATGGTTTATCGGCGTTAATGGTCGTTTTTTTTACCGGTCTGAAACCAAGGGAAGTAACACCAAGAGAAAAAAGGACGATCAGGGCCTTTATCATGAAAAAAACAAATGACCAGGCGGTCGCTAAAATGATCGCGCGGGGAATGAACAGCGATCCGGCGCGCCGGCCAGAGGTGATTGACATGAAAGTGATGGTGGGTAAGTTCTGGTTTGATTTGGCAAACAATATTGCAAGATAAAATACTTAAGATTGAATCACATGGATACGAAATTTCAGAACAGTCCGCAAAAAAACAGCTCCCTTAAATGGATGGGACTGATTGTGGACCTCGCGGTTTATAGTTACATTCTGCTTTTTTTCTATACCGCTTTTAGTAAGCTGATTACCTATAGTGCATTTTTGAAGGTGTTAAGTGATCTCCCGCTGATTGGCGCGTGGCATCAGGCAATTGCGATGCTGGTGATTTTTCTGGAGGTATTGTTTGGTGTGCTGCTGGTTATTCCGGGGGGCCGGATCAAAGGATTGTGGATGTCGCTTGGACTGATGATGCTTTTTACGTTCTATTTGGGCTATCATGTGATGCTTCGAAGTAAGCTGCCTTGCAGCTGTGGCGGGGTGATTTCGGGAATGACCTGGCCTCAGCATGTGGCTTTCAATGTGGGGTTTATTTTGCTGGCGGTGGCTGGGATTATGGCTGATAGGCGGATGAAGCAGTAGATATAGCTAGCAGTAAAGCAGGCAATGTCATGGCCTGTATAAAGAACTGTGGCCTTTTTGATAAAAATCAAAATCTCAAAAATGATGAAGAAGTTAATATTTAAAACGGTGATTGTTTTTCTGGCAATAGGCGGTGCATTTTTGTCTGACGCAATACTTTTGCGAGTGATATTGTTGCAGTTCCAAAATGGTTCGAATATACTGGAGGCGATCCACAGGACCCCTTAAATTATGGGGCGATCCTTACGGCTCCACATTGTGCTGGTGGCTAAAATGTATGCGCAATTCTGGCTGAGCCTAGTCTGGATGATCAGGAGAAGCCTTATTTAACACTATAACATAGACTATTTATTATGAATAGGGGGATAAATAGATAACCCTTTATGATCGTTTTTTCACTAAATAATAATTAAGAACCAGCTGTAGCCATTCCACTTCATGGCTGACTGGTCACAATGTAAAGATATTCTTGCAAGGAAGCAGGTGAAGCCGTAGCCTTTTGAAATAAATATGGCATACTTAAACATAATACCAAATTAAAAAAATCATGAAAAAAATGTTTTTTGGAATGCTTGTAGCCATAGTGGCTGTGGGCGGAAGCGTTGCCACTTACGCTTCACAATTAAAAAGTGGTAACGGTAAAAACGTACCTCAATGGTACAGATATGAAGGAGGCGATGAGACGTTACCTGGAAGCTACACCGCGACCACATCATTCCCGGATGAATGTAGTGGTGGTGAGACACTTTGCGCGATCTTGGCCGAGCCAAATCCGGCAAATCCAAATCAACCTATCGTGAATTCTCAAACAGAGTCTCACAATAAAAATTAAATGGAAGTGGCTGTCCTTGGTACTTGGACAGCCACTTTTTATTATGTCATGATGAGAATTTGTTTATCATAACCCCGTTTCTGAAAATTTAAAATCAAACCGACTAGAAAGGCTGAACTGAAAAGTGTTTTTGTTTTGAAAGCTACGTTTTAGGTTAAGGTTTTTTTACTTAAATGAGATCATTCATGGTCTGCTATCACAAGCATTTCTGCATTCATTTCCTTTTCAACTAGATCGAATCCGTGCATATTCAGTTCTTTTTTTATCTGGTTAAGGTTTTTTACTTCCGTCAATCTGATATCTAACCTGCGCCCATACCCTGTAGCATCCTCAATAGGTGTTTCGATTCCTGCATTCAGTGCAGACAGCCCCTGAGTAATTAGATCATCTATTGTCCCATTTTCCATGATAAATTCGCCTCCTTCAGTATAATATGCTTTTGGGGTGTTGCGCTGGGTCGAGGGAATTATCCTGGTTTTTTTTGATTTTACCAATGCCAGGCATTTCACTTTTCGGATTTCTATGGCAAATGAGTAGGGCAGCAATTGGTTAAGGTCTGAAAGCATGATCTCATTTCTTTCCTCCGCTCTGGAAAGTGGTGCCGCCAAGTCATAGCAGTAAAGATTTTTTTCTCTCCAGGCCGATTTTTCATTTTTGTCCTTTGGCCAGTAGAATTTGCTTGAGTCTGCCACATCAAGCACTAATCTGTTTTTAGCGAAAAACTTGGTTTTGTATTTTGTTATAGTAGTTTGTCTGGCAAGCTCGAGTAGCGTACTATTGATCATCCTGAACCTGTAAACAAAATTTGCGGTATCATGCTGCTGAACTATATTTCTGTTTGACCATTCTCCGGCTTCCCTGTAGATCATGGAATAGTACTGGAGGTTGGATAGTTGCCTTCCGCCGCCTTCGCGGTACAATGGTGCCTGCATATCGAAAGTGCCCGTATCCTTTTTCAATGTCAGTTTAATTTCCTTATGTTGCAGAAAAGACTCTACGTTTTCCGTAGTTGAGTTCTGGCCATCTGAAATGTATTTGACCTTGCCGTCCTGATCAATCCAGACATGGTGAGGAACTGAACGATGTGGAAACAACTGGTGAAGGACGGTATCGCCAACAATAGACGCTAAATTATCCGGTACACCGGTATGATTTTGTTCTCCGCCGGATCTTTTTGCGATCTTTTGGAACTGCTCATCAATTTGTTTCTGGCTGTTATTGGTAACTGGAAACAAACGAAGGGAAGCTGGAAATCGCTGTTGCAAACGTGACATTTCAGGCATGGCTGCAATGCAGCTGGTGCACCAGATGTTCCAGAAATCCAGTATGATGAGCTTGCCTCTCCATTCCCGGGTATTGATGCTTTGCTTTTTTCCATCGCTGGAATATTCCAACTGGAGCTCTGGTATCGTATCGCCAATCTCCAGGCGTTTAAATTGCTGCTTCTGGGCGCTCACCTGGCTACCTAACAGGACCAGGAAAATTATGGGAAAGAATGTATTTTTCATGATGATTAATTGAAATAGCCTGCGTTTTGTGTTAGAAATGGGTTTAACCTGATTTGCTCAATTGGTATCGGCCATACCGTTGCATTGGTTTTCCAGGTAGCGGGTTTGAGTTGTTGCAAAACTGTATTTGCTCTGCTTGTTCTTCGGAGGTCAAACCATCTGTGCCCGTTTTCCAACATGAGTTCAATCCTTCGTTCTTTTTCTAAAGCAAGTAATGCACTTTCTCTATCCAGCTGAAGAGAGAGTTCAGGTATTGGGTCTTTCACCAGCGGACTAGGAGCCTGTCTGGCTCTTTTTCTGATCAGGTTTATATCGCTGATGCCGGATGTCACATTCCCAAGATTGATATTTGCTTCAGCCCTGATCAGATATTGTTCGCTTAGCCTTAACAGAACCAGGTATTCGCTCAAGGCTGAGGTGTTGAGTACTTTGTATTTGGCCGGATATGTCAAGTTTTGTCCCAGATAGCTTCTTGTCATTGTCCAGCTTGTTTTTCTGAGATCGCCCGGTTCAAAGGCATTAAGCAAATCTACTGTCAGCAAATATTTTGGTACTTCAGTACTGCTGGCAGGAAGGAAGGTCAGTCCATCTGGAGTATTTTGGTTTACCTTGGTGGGATAAAGTTGAAAAATGGCTTCACTGCTGTTTCGAAGGAAAACTCTGGAGGGATCAGTAACCAGACTATATTTTTTACTTTCGATGACTGTATTTGAAAGCTGTCTGGCCGTTTCGTAGTTTTTCTGATATAGCTGTATGCGTGCCAGAAGGGCCATAGCTGAATAGCGGTCCGCCCGAATTTTTTCTACTGCTGGCTGTTCGGGGAGATGTGTAATGGCAAACTCAAGATCAGCGACAATAAATCCGATCACTTCTTGATGGGGGCTGCGGGCCTTACTCATATTGATTTGATAATTGCCTGAGGTGATCAGCGGAACATCCCCAAAAAGGTTTACTAAACTTAGGTATATATAAGCCCGGATGAATCTAGCCTCTGCGCTTAAATGCAATTTCAGTTCTGGGGAAACTGATTGACTGAGGAAAAGCTGATCGATGGCGGCATTCGCCTGATAGATGAACTGATATCCTGAGTTCCATAAATTGGCATTGATGGCCGGAGAGCTGTTAAGGGAAAGCTGGCTGATGGCAAATTCACTTTGATAGCTATCGGTAAAATTGATGATCTCATCGGCATAAAGTCCGTTAAGAGGGGTAATGCTTTGGATAATCGGACTCTCGCTTAACCGGCTGTAAATTCCGGTAATTGCTGAGCTGGCCGTGGCATCGTTTTCAAATGTGTTAACTGAAGATAGCTGTCCAACTGGTGCGGGAATTTCTACAAATTTTTGGCACGAGGACATTAACACTATAGTCACCAGAAAGGTGGCGAGCAATAGTATTCGTTGGCGAATCAAATTTTTCATATTAAATAGTATAGATTATAGCATTAATTGAATTCCTATTGTACCCATCCTCAAAGGGGGAAGGGCTGTAATACTTTGGCTTTCTGGATCAGTGATCTTATATGGACTAATTGTCCAGAGGTTTTGTCCCTGAAGGAATATTTTCGCTGATTTAATTTTGATCTTGCTGATCAGCTGATAAGGAAGGCTGTAGGAGATGGCGAGGTTTTTTAATCTGATGAATGATGCGTCCGCAAAAGATGCGCTTGAAGTCCGGATCAATAGCCTTGAAGTATTGATAGGTCCACTACTTGCCTGTGAATAGGCCTGGTATTGTGCATCTGGATTTTCCGGTGTCCAACGGTCTATGAGGACTTTTAGCACATTTACCCGGCTTCCAACAAGTGCGGCACTGCCGTATACCGGATCTGTTCCTTTTTGTTTGCAGAACTGGAAAAAAACATCCAAGCTAAGTCCCTTGTATTGGAAGGTGTTGGAAATTCCTCCATAAAAGCTTGGGTCCGATGTGCCTAGTTTTTGATAGTCAGCTATGGTGATTAGGCCATCCCCGTTGGAATCCTGAAACTGATACGCCCCAGTCTGCGGGCTGATCCCAGTGTATTGATAACCCTGGACTGTATTAAGCGGCAGGCCAATGAAATAGGTTGTTGCATAACTGGAGGCAGCCAGACCAGGGAAAGCCAGCAGCTTATTTCTGGCAATCGTTAGATTTGCGGATGTTGACCAGTTAAACTGGTTTGTCCTAAAATTAACCGTATTGACCTCAAATTCAAATCCCTGGTTTTCTATTTTGGCATCAAGATTTTGTAGCACAGAAGAAAAACCGGTTTGTCCGGGTAAAGAATATGACACGAGTTGGTTATCGCTGATGTTTCTAAACCATCCTACATTCATTCGAAGCCGGTCATTAATAAAACCCAACTCCAGATTGCCCTCAAGCTTGATGTTATTTTCCCATCCGTAATTCTCATTGAACAACCTGGTGGAGAAAAGACCTGATTGTCCCCCGTAGGCCGTGGTAGGCAGGTAGCTGTCCAGATACTGATAGTTGTTAATCTGATCGTTGCCGGTGATGCCGTAACTTCCCCGAATTTTTCCAAAGCTTAGAAAACCAAGTTTTTCCTTAATAAATTCTTCTTGAGAGAATACCCACGCAGCACCTATTGCGCCAAAATTTGCAAACTGCCGGCCAGGTCCGAACCTCGAGGATCCATCCCTTCTGCCTGTGAGGTTAATTAGGTATTTGGAGTGGAGGTTGTAGTTCACGCGTCCAAAAAATGCCTGATACCGATATTCTGAAACGGTATTCGTTGGGTCTTTAGTCAGGGCTCCTGCAATCGAGCCAATCAAAAGGTCATTGGTGTAGCCCGAAGCAGAGGTAAATGTTCCGCGGGAACTTGTCCCCTGAAAGGTGCTTCCAACAAGAAAGCTGATCTCTCCAGAGGATTTGGTCTTAAGGGTATAGTTGACTTGTGGTTCTACCGAAAAATTCTCAACCAGGTTATCTGCAAAGCTTGCAAATCCGGTAGGTGAACTCGCTGGATTTTGTGCGGCAATTGGTGTCAAACTAGTCTGGTTGATGTTATTGGTATTAATACCTGTTGAAATTTTGAATTCCAGTCCTTTGATGAACTGATAGCCCATAACAAAATTTCCATTAAACCGGCTACCCTTAAAACTATTTGTACGTAACAGCCCGGCAAATGGATTAGCGAAGGAAACACCCTGATCTACCCAGACTAGTTTCTCGTCTCCATCGTATACGGTAGGCGCATTGGGAACTGTGGTTACGGATCCGGTAAGGTCAGTGGCATACAGATTGTTTTGCGATATTCCGTAGCTGCCGGAAAGATTGAAACTAAATTTTTTATTTGGAGAGCGATGATTGAGATTTATCGACGCGTCTTTTCTGGCAAGGCCGTTATCACCCGGGAAAACTGTCGTCTCTCTATAGTAATTTGCGCTAAAAGCGTAGGTCGTGGAGTTGTTTCCTCCGGACAGTCTCAATTGGGCATTTTGGGTTTTCGATGTTCCGCCGGTCAATAGTTCGGGGAAGTTCTGGTAACGGTTGTTGTCCCACAATAAAAGATCAGGGGCGTTGGCATTAGTGGGGCTGACTTTGTCATTTACAAATGCTTCACGTCTCATTTGTAGGTATTCCTGGGTGTTCATGAGTTCCAGTGTTTTGGTCACTGATCCAATACCTCCGGATAGGCGGAAATCAGCGGCGATACCACCTTCTTTTCCTTTCTTCGTTGTGATCAATATCACACCGTTTGCACCCCTCGAACCATAAATTGCGGTTGCATCGGCATCTTTGAGGATTTCAATGCTTTCTATATCCGCGGGGTTGATGGTGTTGAGTGGACTGTTTGCGAAAATGGCGCTATTCTGGGCAAGTGTTTCGGATGGAAAAGGTATGCCGTCAATCAGGTAAAGTGGTGAGGTTCCCGATTGGATAGAGCTTCGTCCCCTTAACTGTACGTTGAAGTCTGAGCCTGGCAGTCCGTTTCTTTGGGTGATGATTAATCCTGCCACTCGGCCCTGCAGTGCGGCAAGGGGATTGCTTACGGGTTGATTGGCGATTGTTTTTGCGTCTATTTTAACAATTGTTCCTGTTCGCTCCTTGTCTTTGACACTGTAATATCCTGCATTTATCTTTACTTCCTCTAGGGCGTTGTCCTTATCTTCAAGAGTAATATGAAGCTTGTTTTTTACTGCGCTGAAAGGCCTTATGGCTGTAAGGTATCCCGTGTAGGAGATTTGCAGTGTGCCTTGCGGTGGCACCTGCCGGATGGTGAATGTGCCGTTCTCGGCAGTAGTGATGCTAAGAGTAGTTCCAGATATGGATACGGTGGCACCTGCTAACGGCTGCCCATTGCTTTGGGATCTGACCTGTCCGGTCACCGTGATCTGGCCTTGTGACTGGAGGGTTGTAAAAAGGCAAAGCGTGGCCAGCACAAGAAATATGATTATTTTTTTCATGTGGTTGTTTGTTTGATGAATAGGAATTACCGGCGATCGTCGGATAGAGGGTTAGGTAGACCTAAGCTTAAGTATTGTTGTTAGGTACGCCTATAGCTGATGCTGAATTTTATTCAGGTGGGCAAATAATGAGGATGAAGGATTTGTTATTTCTATTTCTCATTTGGAGTTGTTTTGAGCGTGATAGTTGAAATTTAGTAGGAGAGGGAAAGCCTGCCTTTAACCATTAATTAAAGAACCTATTTTTTAAATACAGGCAGGCTTTGCCGAATTGCTATACAGGGTTTTTCGGTTTGAGGGCATAGAGCCGATCAAAGGGACAGGACGATAGAGTAAGGGTTAATAAGTGTTGAAAATCAAGTATGGAAAAGAAGAATGTAGGGCGACTTACTCGCTCATTTTGGAGTGATTGGTTGCTGTTCCGGTTGATTCTTTGTTTTCTCATTGCTCGTATGGATACGAGTCTTGTGAGCACCCTGACAATAATACATGTGGGGCTACCTACCATTGCTACATTAAAGTTCTCACGCCTTAGGTTGAAATGGAATTACAGCAGCCCCACATCTATTTCGATGTACAAATATAGCACAACTACATATAGATATGGGATTAATCTGCTGTCCTGCATCAACGGCGTGAGATTCTGTAACTGCAAGACTCTTATTAATACCTGTTTGTAATTCAAAAGTAGTGAAAAAATGATAATTTATAGCATAACTGTATGATTTATTTTATTCATGATCGATTATGGAAATAAGGAGTACAGTTCATTATTAGCAAAGAGATTTAAAATGATCCTAAAACTTTGTGATTTGGAAGTTTCGGGTTTCTCTCAATTAGTAGGGAAATCAGAATCTCACATTTATGGAGTTGTCAACGGTTCACGTCCGCTAAGCAATTCATTTGCAAATCAAATTGGGGCTATTTTAAATTTTGATTCCGGAGTTATTTTTAATCTTAATAGACCACTACCTTCTTTGCTTGAGAGTGATAAGTTGATAGATTTTAGAAGAAAATATAGTAATAACTTAGAGTATTTTATTAGTAAAAGAAATGAGCAAAGTATTGACTTCTTCTTAGTTAATGTGCTCATACCCTCTGAATTCATGGAAGATAAACGTTCTGTTTCTGAAATAAGAATTCACAGTAGAGAGGTTTACAAGAAAGAATTTTCCAGTGAAGAACTTTCGAAAGGATTAAGGTATGCTGTTAAAAAAGGCCATTTAAAAACTACAAAAAAAGAGATTGTAAAATCTAGTGGGACAAAAGGAATAAGGATGGTTGATGTTTTTTGGAGCTGACCCATTTGACTATAGGCTCTTAAAGTGATTGTTAGGCGCAAATTTTAGAGTGGAATATCCAATCAAACGCTGTATTTAGCAACAGGTAGTAATGTGCTACTGACTTTGTCGAGAGTGGATGCTTTTATAATGGTTTTAAACGATAGCAGCCAGTTATTAATCTGACTCTAGCAAAAGAATATAAATATAATCATACAAATGGATATATATATATATCCGGTATTGTAGAAATGGTGTATTCGCCCAAGATTAAAAACAGGACCGAAATCAGCAGCAGGGCTGCCATACACGATAAGAACATGAATTGTACATTGTCTTTGATTTTTATGATAAATAATTTCTGAGGAAAAATTTACTTTTAAAAAGCAATAACCTGCCTTGGATGTCTTTCCAAATTTAGAATCATGTTCAGTCTGATTATACGGAAAATTGGTCGTTTTTGGAGTGGGAAATTTCCCGTTTGCAGTTAGTCTATGTATTTTGGGCGGTTCTTCGCCGCTTCCTGTAAAGGATTCTACATTTAATGATACTATAAATGAAGGATCTGATATTGGTTCTATTTTAACCGATCACACCGTTTTACTAAGCATTAGATTCAAAATCCCTAAGTGGTTTGTCAATACGCTTTCCACTATTTCTGGAGAATCAAAGTTTTTCCTGGGCGATGGCCAGCATGGTGACGATTTTGTCGATTACTTTTTCAAGGTCTTCTGTGGAGGCACTATAGTAGGCGTTTTTGAAACTCTTTACCGAGATGCGGCTGGTTTCGCTGGTGCTGTAATGTTTGGCGATGTATTCATGAAGTATTTTTGGGCTACCTGGCATGATGATTTTTGCGGTTACTTGCAGGTGAATGAATATTGCGAGTTGCTTTACGGTGAAGGTTACTTTATATTTGCTGTCCAACAGGCTATGTTGATAGAGGTCGTTTGCAATGTGTTCCATGGACTGCAGGTATTGCATTTCAGACGTTACGAATTTTAGTAGGGACTGCTTGATGGGAATGAGGCCCGGATCGTAGTGGGTATTTGTAAGAGGATAAATTTGTAGAATGCTTTTTCTGATCAGTGATAGCGTTTTGTGCTGGGCTGACATTTCTTCGCAGGTTTGTAATTCCGTGTTGATATAGTTGCAACAGAATTGAAAAAAGTCTTTGTGGTTTAGATTGAGGGAAATCAGGGTCGATATGAGCTCTAAGATAGTGCTCTTTTCGTTCTGCTGCTTCAATTTGCAGCAAAGCTCTTTTAGAACAATTTGCCAGTAACTGAGCTGTTTGTAGGTAAGTGGTTTATCCGGCTGGAAGGCTGATTTTAGTAAGCTTTCCAAGAATTTGATGATTTCTTTGCCGTTCTGTTGCGTAGTTAGTGTTTCAATGAGCTCGTTAGTTTGCTTATTGAGATTTTCAATTTCTGTTTGCCATTGTTTTTCTGGGAGAAAGCTTTCATAGTTAAAATATTCAGGGAAGTAGCGTTTGATATCCTGAAGGATATTGATTATTCCCAGGGTAGTTATTTGAATTAATCCAGGAGTATTCTCCTTTTCATTTGTGGACTCATTTGCTGTGATGATTTGAGTTTCTTGCAAAAGTACCTCTAGTGAGTGCTGATGTTGGGCAATGTAATGTTTGGCTCTTTGAGGCTTAAGATGGCAGACTGCGTTTTTTAATACGCTGATAATTCTCAGTGATTCCTGCCTGATTTCAATTTTCAGTTCTTCTTTATTGATATTTTTTGGATTTTTTTCAGCAACTGTTGCTTCCAAAATGTGCATAAAATGCAGGAGTTCGTAATTCATTTTCAATCCTTTTTGCTCACTTAAGATAAAATTAAGTGATTTCCTTTTTTCTTCTCCTTGGCCAATTGGTTTTTTTCCGTGGCGAAAGGATGATTTGTGCGAAGAAATTTTTGTTGCAGCTGCGGCTTGGTGTATTCCTTTTCAGATTGAACTTAAGGGTTGCTTGTTTTAGCAACCCTGCAGCCACTTGACTGGTGTAGATTAATATATTTTATTTGCAGTAATGGATGCTTCTGTTGCCTTTACAGTGTTGTTGTTTGACGGAGGTCTGATTGACTGCATTGTGGCATGTTCCGCTTAAAGAATATATGGGAACGAATTAAGCTTAAATGTTAACATTTAAATCTTTGATTCATGAATAAGATTGATGCTCTTCTGGATATCTTATCTAAGATATATCAGATTTTGGTACTGGTTTACAACAGTAAATACCACGGTAACCTTGCTTTTGATGAGGATCCACAAATGAACCGACAGGAGGTTATGGATTACCTTGGGATTAGTGAGAGTACTTATAAACGCATGGTTAGACAGGGTAGGCTAAAGCCTATGAAGCTTCCCGGAGGAGATAAGTTTTATAAGAGTGACCTTTTATCGGAATTTAAGGAAAGTAAAAGGAGGGGAAGAGTTTGATTTATGATAATGTCTCAGTTACTAGCATATTCGATGAGTTTCCTATAATTTTCGTTTTTTGAAACGGTTCAACAGAATAAGCTGTATCAAACATTTAAACTAATAACTGAATTAAAAATTTGATTTTAATGAAAATGTAAACCGTAATATATAGGTGATGAAGTAAATTCTCAATGCTACGAAATTTTGTGAAATAACTCGATAGATACGTATTTGTGGATATGAGAGTGCTTGAGACTAGAAGACTTAGAATCTTTTTTTGCTGTTATTTTGAAATGATTAGATTATTCTAAAGGATCTTTCCCCAATCTTTGCAATTCTCTTCAAATCATCAAGCAAATTTCAGAAAAGTACACAGTCTCGGGAGCCACAACTGGCAAGTACTGTAAAACGTTCGTTTGCCTTCTTTTTTATTCCGTAAATTGCTGTTAATCTAGAAGATAAGAGCGGGCAAGAAACTCACTTTAGGGGTTCGATGTTTCAAGTTTTCAAAAGTGAATTTTTCGGGGTACTGTTTAACACCTGACAGAAGGCTATAGAAATGAGATCAAAAAAGGCTATTTTTGATCTCATTTTCTATAGGTATTTATATGATGTCCGATTTTACACCGCTTTTTGATTATGTTGAGAGACTTTCTGGCAAGGTACTTTCAGCTGACGAGAAACAAGTTTTTATTAGGCACTTCAAGTCAAAGAAACTAAAAAAGCGACAATATTTTTTACAAGAAGGAGATGTATGTAAGTATACAGGGTTTATTGTAAAAGGCTCGGCTAGAACGTTTACAGTTGATGAAAAAGGGCACGAACATATTCTAAAATTAAGTGTCGAGAATTGGTGGCTGAACGACTTTGAAAGCTTTTACCAATTAACACCAAGTCGGTTTAATATCCAGGCACTGGAGGACATGGAACTTCTTCAGATAACGAATGCGCTTGTGGATGAGTTTATAAAGCCTATTCCAGCTTTTGCAGCAATGCAGAACATTATTAATCAAAATTACACCATTGCAGCACAGAAAAGGATGCAGTCTGCTATAAGCCAATCAGGGGAAGAGCGTTTCCAGGAATTGGTTAATGAATATCCACACTTTTTACAGCGGTTTCCACAAAACATGATTGCATCTTACCTGGGATTATCCCCCGAGACTTTAAGCAGGATAAGGAAGAACGCCTTAAAATAAATTGATTTTTATCATGTGCATTTAATGACTAAAGTCAAGATCCAGCCCCTTATGAGGCTGCATCTTTGGGTATTAATTAAATCGCAAAAATCATGAATAAGTTAAAAAATAAAGTCGCCGTAATCACAGGGGGTAATAGCGGTATTGGATTTGGTATTGCGGAAGCATTTAAAAATGAAGACGCAGTTGGAACCATTGTTGGCAGAAACAAGGAAACCCTAGCTAATGCTGCGGTACAGCTCGGTGATGATTTTATAGCCATCAATGCAGATGTAACCAACCTGGCCGATCTGGAGCGCGTATTTAAAGAAACCGCTGAGAAATTTGGTAAGATAGACGTGGTTGTAGCAAACGCTGGTGCCGGAACTACCGGAACCGTGGCAGATACGACCGAAGCCGACTTTGACAAAGCCATAGACCTGAACTTAAAGAGTGTTTACTTCACTCTGCAAAAAGCGCTGCCGTATATGAATGATGGAGGTTCTGTTATTCTGATCGGATCAAATGCAGCACATCGTGCCTACCCTTCATTTGGGCTTTATGGTGCCGCAAAAGCGGCTGTGATCTTTCTGGCAAAAGCGTTTTCAAATGACCTTACAGATAGAAAAATAAGAGTAAACGTAATTACACCGGGAACAACTGATACGCCAGCATTTGACAAATTCGTACCTGCGGAACAAATTGAAGCTTTGAAAACACACTTTGCCAGTGTAATGCCGATTGGCAGAATAGGACAACCATCTGATATCGGTAAAACAGCGGTATTCCTGGCCTCTGATGACTCTTCATTCATGTTGGGTGCCGAACTCCTTGTTGATGGTGGCATGACTTATTTATCTAAGTAAAAAAATAATTCGAAATGGAAAGATTAAAAAATAAAGTTGCGGTTGTTACCGGTGCTTCAAAAGGAATAGGTGCAGCTATAGCCAAACATTTTGCTGCAGAAGGTGCAAAAGTTGTAGTGAATTATGCATCGAGTAAAGAAGACGCAGAAAAAGTGGTGAAAACCATAATGGATAATGGTGGCACAGCCATGGCCGTGCAAGCAGATGTATCTAAAGAAGCTGATGTGATCAGGCTGTTTGAAGAAACGGAAAAAGCTTACGGAACATTAGATGTTTTAGTTAACAATGCAGTATCTCAAGGCTATGCACCTATTGAGCAGATTTCGGTAGAGGCATTTCACCAAAGTTTTAATGTGAATGTATTAGGACCTGTATTAACTATCCAGGCAGCATTGAAGCTTTTCGGTGATGAGGGAGGCAACATAATTAATATCAGTTCGGGTGCAAGCAAGTATCCATTACCGAATGCCTCATTATATTCTTCAACTAAGGCCGCACTAGATGCGTTCACCATCGCTTTGTCAAAAGAACTGGGTGCAAAAAAAGTTCGGATCAATTCTATTTTGCCTGGTGCTACAGAAACAGAAGGAGCAACCAGTGCGGGTGTAACCAAGGGGAGTGATTATGAAAAAATGTTTATTGCCAATACACCACTTGGCCGAAGAGGCCAGCCCGGGGATATTGCGAAAGCCGCAGTGTTTCTCGCATCTGATGATGCAGCCTGGATTACTGGTGAGCAAATATCAGTTTCAGGCGGTATGTATGGTTTTTAAATGGCAGCCAAAAAATTAAGACATTAGACGGAATCATTAATGACTGTGGGTTCATCAAAACCTGCCGAAATAAATCAGCAATAGCCACTTTAAGTCAAGGCCACAGATCACACTCTGTGGCCTTTGCTGTGGTTCTATAGCGTAGCTCAAAGTGAAATGGCATAACAAATTCAGAAAGTTCAATGCAATAGACTTTAAATAAAACCGTAACAAATACGTAACGGAGCAAAATTTTGCAGTTTCAAAAATAGTTCGTAAATTGCTTCTGTAAGTCAGAAAAGCACATTTTACCTCATATAAGGGCGGTTAGGCTAGAAGACTCATAATCTTTGAGTGAGCACTATTAATTTAAATGATGATGAGAGTTGTTTCCAGAGTTCTCTTTTGTAATAAAAATTGTTCGCTTTTTGAGACAATAACTGAATTGAATTTTCTCATCCTATGAAAACCCGCATTCGTGATAACAATTCTATTGGCTATTCCAGTAAATTATTTACGTTAAAATATAGCTTATTCATATAGTAGTCCAGATACTTACTTTTTAACATATCATTTCTCTTTTATTTTTTGGCGTCAATTCATATTCCTGTACTCGACAGGAGTTTGCCCTGTTTTTTGCTTGAAAAGTTTATTAAAGTATTGAGGATAGTCAAAGCCTAACTCATATGCGATCTCACTAACAGATTTATTTGTACCTATCAGCTTGTTTTTAGCTTCCTCAATTAAATATAGATGAATATGGTCCTGAGTATTTTTACCAGTTTCTTTTTTAAGTAAGTCACTTAAATATCCAGGTGATAAATTCACCTGTTCGGATAAATATTTCACAGTAGGCAAGCCCTTTTCCTGCTTATTTTCCTGCGAGTAATAATTGGTGAGAATTTTCTCAAACTGAACGAGCACTGAATTATTGGAACTCCTCCTTGTTATAAATTGCCGCCCGTAAAAACGGCTGCAATAATTGAGCAATAATTCGATTGTGGAAACTATTATACTTTGGCTATGCACGTCTATGTTTTCTTCCAGTTCAGTGTTAATTTTGGATACGCAGTCATATAAAACACGTTTTTCCTTTTCGGAGAAATGAAGTGCTTCCGAAGTTTGATAGGAAAAAAAGCTGTATTCCTTCATTTTATCATTTAAGGACGTTGCCCGGATTAGATCAGGATGAAAAAATAATCCCCAACCCATTATGTTTTCGGACGCTTGCTCATTATTGTCAATTTCGATAATCTGATTGGGTGCCATGCAGATTAGACTACCGTCCTGAAAATCAATGATTTTTCGCCCATACTTGATTTTATTATCAGGGTAGCTCTTAAACATAATGGAGTAATAATCTGCAGACAATTTTATTTCACAGTCTATCTGCTGATCCACTTTGCTAAAGTCTACCACACCAACTAAAGGATGATGGATATCGTGAGCCAGCCCGAAGAGTAAAAACATCTCTGAGATCGTTTGTAAATGAATAATTTTACTCCTCATCATAGGTTTTTTTGTAAATATGCTGATTATTGAAACCATTACAATGCAATGGCTCCAGTAATCGGGTTAAAGGGATTAAATTCCAAATTGGGCTTTTATTCCTGCCTCAAAAGTTTCATCGTCACTCTGCTTAAGATTTCCGATCATAAATTCCGCATCTTCGCCTGCTATGTATCTCAATTGCGCAGTATCATCGGTGGCTGCTTGGTAAATTACATTAGCAACAACACTTGCGGATGAAGCATGTTGAAACAAGAACTGCATTGCTGACATGATTTTTTCGATAAAGGGTTGGTATTCTGTGTAAGATTCATTGTTGCTAAAATCAAGGGAACGCCCCGTAAAGTCAGTAGTAATAGCACCTGGCTCAATAATCTTTACTTTACCTCCAAATTCTGAAACTTCGTATTTCAGGGATTCAGAAATACCTTCCACAGCAAATTTGGTTCCGTGGTACAGCGCTCCCAAGGGAAACGCCATTTTGCCTCCAATAGAAGAAATATTAATAATCGTGCCGCTTCTATTTCCACGAAAATGTGGTAACAATGCTTTGGTAACATCTAAAAGGCCAATCACATTTGTATCAAACTGACGGATGATTTTCTCTCTAGAAAAAGATTCTAAAGGACCATAGGCACCATAACCCGCATTATTAAGTAGTACATCAATCTTTCCAAATGTTTCGATCCCCTTATTTACCGCGGTTTCAATAGAATTTAAATCCAAGACGTCCAGCCTGGCTACCATAACATTTTCCAGGAGATTTAATTCAGTTTCACTCTCTGGTTTACGCATGGTGGCAATAACGTTCCAGCCTTTCTGCTGAAATAGTTTTGCTGTCTCTTTTCCTAACCCACTGCTTGCTCCTGTTATTAAGATTGTCCTTCTCATTTTTTTGATTTTAAATTATAATATAAAGGTCGAATTAACGAAGTGATGGCAGATAAGACGAATTGAGGAAATTTGTATTGTTTTTGCTGAACTTTGTGCCAAAAGTGAAAAGGATAGCCGTAAAATAGATACTTCTGGCGCCTGAGTTTCATTTGGAAACTACATGAGCGCATTTTAAAATAAGCTACACCAGGAAAAGCTGCTGGAGACCTATTCCAAATCCTATCCAATCGAAGGGAGGCTAATCTGAGGCCGCAAAGAAAATGTCGAATTTAAGCAAATAGCATTTACTGGTGTTTTGGTGGATACTGATCTTGGTACCACAAAATCCTTTAATATCCAAGATCAGGTCTGGATGGTTATGAATTATACATATGAAAATGCAACTTTTGTAGTTTCAACTCGTGGGATTATCTTTAAGGACTCCTGAAAGATACTCGTGGTGTCCAAAGTGTGAATTTTCATTCTATTTATTTTTCCTGTTCAGGGATGTTGATGTTTTTTCTTCAGAGGTATATGTAATTTCCATCTTGATATGGCGATTTTTTTGACATAATCAGTTCGATTTTCATGGAAATCAAAACTTGCCTCGGCGATCAACTTATCCACCAAAAACACAATCTTTTCCACATTTCACTATTTACTAATAATTTTAGCTTTATGTTTGTTGTTTAATTTTTGTTACTAAAAATAATAGTATTTAAATTGTTTCAATCATGGATGCTAAAAAGGAGTTGTTTCAAAAGCTGCAACAGGATATCCTGTTGTGGCAGGGCTTTAAGTCCACATCCTCGGGCAAGGCTGAACGCATAGGCCTTGGTGGAATCGAAGATTCTTTTCCCGGCGGTGTATTCCCCAAAAAAGCCATCCACGAATTTATAACCATAGCCCCCGAAGATGCCGCGGCAAGCGACGGATTTATTGCTGGCCTGCTGGCAGTACTAATGGAAAACGGTGCGGCATGCGTGTGGGTTAGTACCTCACGCAGATTATTCCCAGCCTCGCTTAGCCTATTCAACGTAGAGCCCGAGCGCATCATCTTTATAGATGTGCAGAGCGAAAGGGATGTGCTATGGATTGCAGAAGAAGCGCTTAAATGCGAAGGGCTCGCTGCGGTGGTAGCAGAATTAAATAAGGTCAGCCTTATCGAATCGCGCAGGTTGCAGCTTGCCGTAGAGTCCAGCGGGGTTACGGGATTTATCTTACGCAAAGACGGGAATAAAGCAGCAAGCACGGTAGCTACCGCAAGATGGAAAATCAGTCCGTTGCCAAGTGAAAGCCATGATGGAATGCCAGGGCTGGGATTTCCCCGCTGGCAGGTAGAGCTGCTTAAGGTGCGCAATGGCAACCCTGGAAGTTTTGTGCTGGAGTGGGCAGGAGAAAAATTTAAGGAAGTCAAGAAATTGAATAAGCAAACGATTTGGTCTGATCTGGAGCGCAGGCAAATTGGGTAGATATCATGCAAAGGCGTTTTGTTTCCATATGGTTTAGCCAGCTACTGGCTGACTGGCAGATTATTCGCAGGCCTGAGCTTTCTGATCTGCCCTTTGTTTTCGCTGCGCCTGATCATGGCCGAATGATGATCACAGCCGTTAGTCCATTGGCATTTGGTTTTGGAATAGAGGTCGGAATGCGTGCCGCTGATGCTAAGGCAATATGCCCGGGACTTGAGGTACTGGATGATAAGCCTGGCCGTCCAAGAAATCTGTTGCGCGGCCTTGGCGAGTGGTGCATTCGCTATTCACCGATAGTTGCCATCGATGAGTTTGGAATGGATGCTCTGTTGCTCGACGTTTCTGGATGCACGCATCTCTGGGGCGGAGAGCGAGGATATTTAAAAGAGATATTTTCTAGACTAAAAAGTAAGGGATATACCGTAAGGTTGGGCATTGCCGATACTCCGGGAGCTGCCTGGGCGGTTTCGCATTACGGCAAGATTACTCCATTAATTCCTGCTGGTGAACAGGTGGAGGCATTGCTAAATCTTCCACCTGACGCGCTTAGGCTGGACGAGCAGACGCTTGCAAAGCTTAGAAAACTGGGGTTTTACCAGATTAAGAGCTTTATCGGGATGCCCAGGTCGGTCTTGCGCAGGCGTTTTGGCGAGGATTTTCTGTTACGCTTGGCACAGGCGATCGGAACAGAGAACGAGGTGCTGGTTCCCTTGCAGGTTCCCGTTGCATTTAGCGAAAGGCTGGCCTGTTTGGAGCCTATAAAAACCAAGGTTGGAATTGAAATCGCTATTAATAAACTGCTCGAAAGTTTATGTAAGCGGATGCAGTCGGAGGGAAAAGGATTGCGGACGGGCGTGCTCACGGGCTACCGGATCGATGGAAAAATGGTACAGGTGACTATCGGTACCAGTGGGGCTACCCATAACGCAAGTCATTTGTTCAAGCTTTTTCAGCTTAAAGTGGATCAGATCCGCCCTGCCCTGGGCATTGAGCTTTTTGTTCTGGATGCCCCAAAGGTGGATGATGTGGAAGTGCCTCAGGAGGAAATGTGGACATCTACCCCCGGGCTTGATGATAAAAGCGTAATCCGATTGTTGGACCGTGTTGCAGGGAAAGTAGGATTTCAGGTAATCCACCGCTACCTTCCGGCAACCAAATATTGGCCGGAGAGATCGGTGCTAAGGGCGGTTTCGGTAACAGAAAAACCGCAGGCCAGTTGGCGGATCGATAAGCCCAGGCCTACTGAACTGCTCAAGACACCAGTGCCAATTGAGGTAATGGCTATCATTCCCGATCACCCGCCAAAGTTTTTTATTTATAAAGGCGTGCGGCATGTGGTGGCAAAGGCCGATGGACCTGAGCGCATTGAGCGCGAATGGTGGCTGGATCAGGGTGAGCATAGGGATTATTACCAGGTAGAGGATGAGCTGGGCGGCCGCTATTGGCTGTTTCGCTCAGGACATTATGGCGGCGAACAAAAGTACAAATGGTTTATACATGGATTTTTTGCATAGAGGAGAGGGGTTATGGGATACAGTGAATTACAGGTTACTTCAAATTTCAGCTTCTTGCGGGGAGCATCGCACGCCCATGAGCTGGTTGAACAGGCTGAGATTTTTGGGTATCAGAAAATAGCTATTACCGATAGAAATACGCTTGCGGGAATCGTTCGTGCACATGCAGCATGCAGGGAAAAAAACGTAAAGTTGATCCCCGCATGCAGGCTGGATTTATTGGATGGGCCTAGTCTGCTTGCATATCCTACTGACAAGGAAGCATACTGCAGATTATCCGCGCTGCTGACTCTTGGCAATATGCGAGCGGAAAAAGGTTCATGCCATATTTCCAGGGCAGATGTTTACGCACATAGCAAGGGGATCATTTTTAACCTGGTGATGCCCGGTGAGCTCAATCGCAGGTTTGAGTATGACCCCGGTTTTGTAGCTGCACTGGCGGAATACCGCGAAGCATTAGGCGGTCAGTTGTACCTTGCGGCAACCAGGTCCTATATGGGAAATGATGATAAGCTGATTTTCCGCACTTCCCAGCTTTCCAAGGTTTATGGAATCCCGGTGGTGGCAACAGGTGATATCCATTACCATTCGCCTTTGCGCAGGGAATTGCAGGATGTGCTTACCTGCGTTAGGGAAAAATGCACCATCCAGGAAGCTGGGTTTCGCTTGCACCAGAATGCCGAGCGCTATATGAAAGAGGTGGCAGAGATGGAGCGTTTGTTCAGAAAATATCCAAGCGCTATCAAAAATACGATGGTGATAGCCGAGGCTTGTAATTTTTCTCTGGATGAGCTCAAATATGTTTATCCCGAAGAGATCAATAAAAGTGGCCGCTCGCCACTGGAAGAACTGGAATACCTCACTTGGAAAGGAGCGCAAGAGTTTTACGGTGAAAAGATCCCAGAGAAAGTGATCAAGATGATCCACCATGAGATGGAATTTGTGAAGCAGATGGATTATGCGAATTATTTCCTTTTTGTTGAAGATATCGTGCGTGAGGCCAGGTCACGGGGAATCCTTTGCCAAGGGCGAGGTTCTGCGGCGAATTCGGCCATCTGTTTTGTGCTGGGAATTACTTCAGTTAACCCGATGAAATTTGACCTGCTTTTTGAACGCTTTATTTCTCCGGCCAGGAACGAGCCCCCGGATATAGATGTGGATTTTGAGCATGAGCGCCGGGAAGAAATCATCCAGTATATCTATAACAAATACGGCCGTGACCGGGCGGCAATCGTCGCAACGGTTACCCAGCAGCACCAGAAAGGTGCAATCCGTGATGTGGGAAAAGCAATGGGGCTTTCAGTGGATACAATTAACCGTTTATCGAGTTCCATTTGGGAGTTTACCGATGAATGGTTCGAGGGTAAAAGGGTTACCGAACAGGGGTTAAATCCAAACGACCCGCATCTTAAAAAAACGTTAGAGCTTACCTCGCAGATGATAGGCTTTCCCCGGCAGCTGGGTCAGCATACCGGGGGATTTGTAGTTACTCAAGGAAAGCTTGCAGATCTGTGCCCAATTTTAAATGCCCGGATGGAGGATCGCACAAATATCGAGTGGAACAAGGATGATATCGATGCGCTGGGATTTTTAAAGGTGGATGTGCTGGCGCTTGGGATGCTCACCTGTATACGCAAGGCTTTTGATCTTTGCCGGGATCATTACGGAAAACAGTTTACTTTGGCCAATATTCCCCAGGATGATCCTGATGTTTATGATATGATCTGTCTGGCTGATACTTTGGGCGTATTCCAGATTGAAAGTCGGGCACAGATGTCGATGCTGCCAAGGCTAAAGCCAAGGGAGTTTTATGATCTGGTAATCGAGGTGGCAATCGTCCGCCCAGGACCAATACAGGGAGATATGGTGCATCCCTATCTGCGCAGGCGAAATGGAGAAGAACCTGTAGATTATCCTTCACCCGAACTAGAAGAGATTTTGGGGAGAACTTTAGGCGTACCGCTCTTCCAGGAGCAGGCGATGAAAATAGCAATTGTTGCAGCTGGGTTCACGCCCGCTGAGGCAGATGGATTACGCCGTAGCATGGCAACATTTAAGTTCAAGGGATTAGTGAATCAATATGAGCAGAAGCTTATCGATGGAATGATGGCCAAAGGGTATACACTGGAATTTGCAAAGCGGATATTCAGGCAACTGGAAGGATTTGGAAGTTATGGTTTTCCGGAATCCCATGCGGCAAGTTTTGCGCTACTGGTCTATGTATCCTGCTGGCTAAAACACTACTATCCCGATGTTTTTGCTACAGCGCTTTTGAACAGTATGCCTATGGGTTTTTACCAGCCCGCGCAAATTGTCATTGATGCCCAAAAGCATACCGTTGAAGTACGTGAAGTGGATGTAAACCATTCGTTGTGGGATAATAAACTCGAAGAAAAATCGGGAAAATATCATACCCTGCGTCTGGGATTCCGTCAAATCAGTGGTATTCGGGTTGATGAGATAGAGATTTTGATTAACGCACGCGGTGATAAATATAAAAGCATCACTGCGCTTCGCGATGCGGGAATATCTATTGCAGCGCTTGAAAGACTGGCCGATGCTGATGCTTTTCGTTCCATGGGAATGGATCGGCGTAAGGCACTTTGGGAAATTTCGGCCTTAAAGGATATGCCCGTCGAACTGTTCAAGGGACAGGCTTCTGAAAGCATACTTGAAATGCAGGTAGAGTTACCCCTTATGGGAAAAGGAGAACATGTCGTTCAGGATTACGCAACAGTCGGCCTTTCGCTAAAGGCACATCCGGTGAGTTTTGTGCGGCCGCAACTGGATATGCTAAATATCCGCAGTTGCAATCATATCAACAACGATTCTACAGATGGGCAACTGGTGAAAGTTGCTGGACTGGTCCTGGTGCGCCAGCGCCCCGGAACTGCAGGTGGTGTTTGTTTTATCACCATTGAGGATGAAACGGGATATTCGAATCTGGTGGTTTTTGAAAAATTGTTCGAAACCTACCGCAAGGAAATTCTGCATTCGAGACTTCTAATGGTAGAAGGGCGTTTGCAGCGGGAGGGGAATGTGGTGCATGTAATCGTTAGTAAGTGTTTCGATTTTACAAAAATGCTGGGCAAGTTGGTACAGCGTGAAGTGGATGAATTGCCGGTATTGACTTTGGCGAGAGGCGATGAAAAGACTGCGCCCTATCCCTCGCAGAATAAGCGGGCCCAGGTAAGGAATGAAGCGCCTAAAAAAGCTTTCCATGGTGGAAGGAATTTCAAATAAGAGATTTCATCATAAGCAGAAATTAAGCAAGCTTTTATATCTGAATAATAAGATTGGAAACTTGCTTCCAAAAAATTGGATCTAGGTACATTGTTGATCAGTTATTTATGTGTAATTTCAATCTTCGTTTCATTATACGTTTGTTTTCTGGAATTGCCAAAGTGTATTTATAATTGAAATAAATAGTAAAATGGTATATAGCCTTCGTTTTTTGAGACAATAATTTAAAAGGAAATCTTTTTAAATTTGGTAGGTGTCAAGGCGTCAATAAATTTTTAAACTCAGGATTCAATTCTTGATTTCTGCTCGTAGAATCATTTACATATTACCATAACGACAGCAGATTGGAATAGAATGGTGGGCTGGTACTCGACTTTAAAAGTTCTTTGATTCATTTTAAATTATGGTAAATGAAGATGAAAATTAACAGGGTAATTTTTAGTGCCTTGGATGCACATTTTGCGAAGCGGATTATTTAATAAACAAAAGCATCACGCTTATTATGACTACCTTACCGAAAACTATAGGCATTATGAAAATCGCTGTTTTTAGCACCTGCAATTATGATCAGGAATTTTTAGAAAAATACAACACCTCGCATCAGCTTGTCTTTTTTGAACAGACATTGAATCTTGACAGTGCGCCAATGGCGCAAGGCTTTCAAGCTGTTTGTCTTTTCGTTAATGACAGGGCTGATGCCGAAGTTCTCTCATCGCTTGCTGAATACGGGATTAAGGTGATACTTCTCCGTTGTGCCGGATTTAACAACGTGGACCTTGACTTTGCGGAGGAGGTGGGTATAAAAATCCTCCGGGTTCCGGCCTATTCACCGGAGGCTGTAGCGGAGCACACCCTGGCAATGATGCTGACCCTTAACCGTAAAACCCACAAGGCATATAACAGAGTCAGGGAAGGAAACTTCTCCCTGGAATCTTTAATGGGGTTCAATATGCACGGCGCTAAGGTTGCCCTTATCGGAACGGGTAATATCGGGAAAGCGTTATATAAAATTCTCAAAGGATTTGGCTGCAGGATTTCTGCCTATGATCCCTATCCAGATGCTGAGCTTGTGGCAGACGGTCTGGAATATATGGATTTACGTGAAGCATTGAGCGATGCTGAAATGGTATCGTTGCACTGCCCACTAACAGATGAGTCATTCCATATGATTAATGAAAACACGTTAAAATATTTCACAAAAGGGGCAATGTTAATCAATACGAGTAGGGGAGCCCTGGTAGATACAGCAGCAGTAATCAATTCATTGAAGTCTGGTCAGTTAGGTTATCTTGGCCTGGATGTCTATGAACAGGAAGCTGCGCTTTTCTTCCAAGACCTTTCGGGGGAGGTAATTCAGGATGATCTGATTGCCAGATTGATATCATTTCCAAACGTACTTATTACCTCACATCAGGGCTTTTTTACTCGTGAGGCAATGCAGCAAATCGCAGAGACAACTTTTTTGAATGCAGATGCATTTGTCGCTGGAAAAAATATGATTAATGAAATTAAACCATGACTTCTCAGCTGCAATCGCCTAATGAATTACAATGTTAATTAGACTACAGGTTAGGTCATCATCATTTACTACAGATGATGATTATATAAAAATGAAATCCTCAATAATTTACTATTCGAGTTTTCATGGGTGTTCTGGGGCAGGAATTTTCCCTTGCGATATTTCATATAATTAAGCTAATGTTTTCCAATTAATGGGAATGAAATATTATATTATGAAATCTCGACCCGAATGTAAACCGGGTTGAAGCACAGGTAACCAGTTTGCAAAATTATGAGGCACATTATGTCGTGGGATTGAATAGAATGGCTAAATCTTATTTTATCGATAGCATTGTTAAAAGACGTAACTTATTTACAAAAAGACTCAAAAACAATTCGTTTTTTGAGTCTCGTTGATAAAAATAAAATTACCAGAAATGATTTCAAAACACTTTTCAGCCTGAAAAACACTGTACTAGCTGTGTTATCTTTAAGTTGCAAACGGATGGATGGATACGTAGCTTTAGACTTATAAATGTAAAAGAACTACTATCCGAACTAGGTTTGCGAAAAGGATAAACGGATTTCGATGTAATGCTAACCGTTGAATACAGATAATAAAAAATTATAAAGTTGTTTTCTCTCTACTTTATGTCTGATTACCGAGCCTAATATTGGAAAAAGAAGCCTTATTCATCTATTTAATGCCTCTGAGCAATTGGGCTACAATTGCTTAGAAGCTTGCCATTTGGTTTCCTGATAGAATGATATTAGATTTGAACCAGATTTTTTGAGGAGCATTATTTTAGATTGACACAGTTTGTTTTACATACCCCAGGGACTCCAGATCGGGCTACAAAGATCAAAATCTCTTATCTTTTAATCGGTCCAGCCTGTTGACCAATTGATCCTTATTGAGATTTTATATCATTTAATTGTGATCAAGGAAATATCTTGTATATGTCATTTCTTGTTACAAAACGGGCTAACTCAATTGTGTTTTCATCTTTATAAAATCCCAATCGATAATCCCCAACTCGCCAACGATAAGCTGTAGAGAAACCTTTCATTTTTTTAATATTTGCAAGCTCTTCTAAGCTTTCAGCATTTTCAATCTCTAAAATAAATTCTTTGATTTTATCTTTTAATTTTCTATCGTTGAGTTTCTTAATATCATTTAGAAAACTTGGTAAAACAATAATTTCCATTAGTCCAAAGCCTTCATTAATTCCTCACGACTTACTACATTATTTCTATCTGCTTGTTGCATAAGTAATAGTAAACCCAAGTCCTCTTTATCTTCTTCAGACAATGTCTTCAAGCGTTCTTTTTCTTTATATTCGACGTAAAAAGAAACAGCCTTTTCCATAACAGCTTTAACACTTACCTCTTCAAAAACAGACAATATTTTTAATTTAGTTAGTAGGCTTTCGTCAATATCTATATTCTTTTTCATTTCGGCAATTTCATTAAGTAAATATATAAAATATACATTATATACACAAAGTATTATTTTGTTTCATTTTTTATGATTTTTTACTGTTCTGCATTTTTTGTATTTCCTAGTTAATATGAGCATCAAGTATTTTGGCATATCTATAAAATGTCCTTTTTTGAGACGTATCATTTATAGAATAAATAGAAATGCTTAAAGCATCTCAAACTACTCAAATGAAAGAGTAGGCAAACAGAAATTATTTCGTTCTTAGACATTACCGCAGGTCGTTTTGAGGGCTTGCCCAGAAGAAAAGAGCGAGTAGTTATATCGAAATCTTTGCAAAACTCATCTACAAGACAAAAAATATCACTAATTCTAGAGTAGTCAATCATAAAGAATTATATCTAAGTATTTGTTTTTAAGACACTTAAATATAAGGTTTTTTCTTTTGATTGACTAATTTTTTACCTCATTTATTAATCGAACTCCTCAGGTTAAAAGTATATTTTTTTACTATTCTTCGTTTTTTGAGACAATTAATCCATATTTTTTTACGTCGACCACAAAGCCACCGTTATATGATAGAATTCAATTAGGATGACTTATTGCTTTTACAGACGGCATATATAGATAGTTTAATTTTTTTTTTACTTTTGCATCAATCGAAATGAGAAAAGTTAAACAAGTTTCATATAACCCTGTGACAAAGCCCTGAGTTCTTTCAGTGACTCTTTTCTTCCTTAGCTAATTCCATCGCTAAGGCAATGCCTCTTTTTTTTATAATTTTGACCTTTAATTTTATTGGTATGTTCTTACGTACACGTTTTTTTGATTTTTCTCAAAAAGTCAACTACAAAACCGAGATTTTGGCTGGCATCACTGTGGCCATGACCATGATGCCTGAATCTCTTTCATTTGCAATCTTAGCAGGCTTTCCACCATTAGTTGGTCTTTATGCAGCCTTTATTATGGGGCTTGTTACCTCAATTCTGGGTGGCCGGCCTGGGCTGATCTCAGGCGGTGCAGGAGCAGTCGTAGTTGTGCTGATTGCTTTGATGCAGGCGCATGGAATTGAATATGTATTCGCCGCTGTAGCCCTCGCCGGCGCCTTTCAGATCCTGGTGGGTCTTTTCAAACTCGGGAAATTTATCAGACTTGTTCCTCAACCGGTAATGTACGGCTTTGTTAATGGACTGGCGGTTATTATATTTATGGCCCAGGTTGAACAGTTCAAAACTATCATCAATGGGAAAGAGGCCTGGTTGACAGGTAGCCCACTTTTAATCATGGTCGGGTTGGTTGCGCTCACCATTGCTATCGTACTATTCTTTCCAAAGATAACAAAGGCGGTTCCACCATCACTGGTTGCCATCATTGTTGTTTTCCTAGTCGTCCTTGGGTTCGGCATCGATACTAAAACAGTAAGCGATATTGCATCTGTCAGCGGAGGGTTTCCACCATTTCATATTCCTCAGATTCCATTAACAATGGAAACCTTTCAAATTATATTGCCCTATGCCGCGATCATGGCAGGAGTTGGGCTTACAGAGGGGCTGTTAACACTTAACCTGGTTGACGAAATTACGGCAACAAGGGGAAATGGTAACCGTGAATCAATAGCTCAGGGCATTGCCAATATTTTGAATGGATTTTTCTATGGTATGGGAGGATGTCCAATGATCGCTCAGACTTTGGTAAATCTTTCAGCAGGGGCGAGAGCCCGGCTGTCGGGCATAGTGGCGGCACTCACCATTTTGCTTATCATTCTGTTTGGCGCACCGATAATCGGCTTAGTTCCAATGGCTGCCCTGACAGGCGTGATGATCATGGTGGCAGTGGGAACCTTTGAATGGATCAGTTTACGGATCATCAATAAAATGCCAAAACAGGATATTTTTATTGGCATACTGGTGGCTGTTATCACCGTTTGGCTTCATAACCTCGCCCTTGCAGTTTTAATTGGTGTAATTATATCGGCACTTGTTTTTGCCTGGGAGAGTGCAAAAAGGATTCGTGCAAGGAAATTCGTGGATGAAAATGGTGCCAAGCACTATGAAATTTACGGGCCTTTGTTTTTTGGTTCAGTTACCGCGTTCACAGAAAAGTTCGAAGTCAATAAAGACCCATCTGAAGTAATTGTTGATTTTAAAGACAGCCGAGTGTCGGATATGTCTGCTATTGAAGCATTAAACAAGTTAACAGAACGATACCATCTCGCCGGTAAAAAGCTTCATTTAAAACATTTAAGCGAAGATTGTAGGCTACTACTTAAAAACGCTGAAGGTGTTATTGATGTTAACATATATGAAGATCCGACATATCGTGTGGCAATAGATAAATCTTAACTTTAGACTGTTTGAGTGAAGTTATTACAGTGATAACTCGCTCAAGTGGTTTTAAGATCATGCAACGGAGAAACGTTGAATAGATGGATGACTTTAATAGATATTTTTGGTCGATGCTATAGTCGGCGCATGTAAACTTGCGGATGAATGAAAGATTACACTTTTAAACAGACACCTTCGTTTTGCACCCTTCAGCGGGTATTGTCTCCGGAAAATTTTTAAATATCAAATTGAATTGTTAAGAAAAATCCGAAAAGGCGTACCAGTTAATGCAATAACGTGATCTAAAATTTGAGGTATTCCCCTTTATAAGACCAGCAACTTCCAGCGCTTCAAGTGCTTTGCAATTGGCAAATCGCTTATTATACCCTCAATACAACCTTCCTGCCTGGCAAGCCGGATCATTATGGTCATCCGGGCTGGGTGCGCTAGTGTCCGCATGAACTTTGCAAGTTGCTTTTCTATTGGCTCATAGTCTCTGGCATTGACTTCCATTTGCTTTGGTATTATTTGGCTAGTCGCAGTGCAACTGCAAATTCACCTGGCAACAGGCTATTCTCAATCATTTTTGCTGAGGATTCGACATCATAATCAAATTTTCTAAATTCTACCTGTATGTTGTTTTTATCTGATATGGAGCTGTCCGGAGTAATGGTAATTATCACATAGCAGCCCCTGGGATCTCCGTCTTTAGGCTTTCCTACCGACCCAAGGTTGACAACATGCTTGAACTTATTATCACTGTCCTTTAAAATACGATGGTAAGGCTTATGAGAATGGCCAACAAAGAGCATGTCTGCACCTGCTTTCAGCATCATATCTAAAACATACTTTTCATCCGTATCTATTAAAATATATTCATCAATGCTTTTGGTACTGCCGTGCGCAAAAACAAGATTGAGTGTTTCGGATTGTAGCTTGTATTCCAATTTAATGTGCGCAGGCAGTGTCTTCAGATAATCTCTGTTATCCTGGCTGATTAAATGATACGCATAATTCTTACCTGGCTCCTGTAGACTATTCGAGGTTGTAATTAATTTTTCAACCTTTTCATCATGATTGCCTTTCAAAGTTCCGATTCCACGTCTACGGATCTCCTGGATAACTTCGTTTGGATAAATGTGGTATCCCACCAAATCACCAAGGCAATAAGCAGCGTCGGGTTTTTGGTCATCCATATCATTTAGCATTGCTTTAAATGCCGGTAAATTGGCGTGGATATCTGAAAATAGCGCTATTTTTATACCTTATCCTTTACGTAACATGACTGCATACTCATTCGGAAGGGGACTATCCTCTACGGCTTTAGCTGCCTTTTCTATGTCGTACTCAAAGCGAATAAATTCAACTTTAATGCTTTCTTTATCTGTTACTGCACTATCAGGGTTGATAGTTAAAATAACATAACCACCCCTTGGATCGCTGTCCTTTGGCTTACCTACTGAGCCTATATTAATGGCATGCCTGAAATGATCTCCACCTTCAGCGCCTGAGTTTAATATTCTATGATAAGGCTTATGGGTATGGCCAAAACACATAATATCAGCATCTGCCTGTTCCATGATCCGGAGCATGCTTTTTTCATCACGGTCTTCAAAAAGGTATTCATTCACCTTACGGGGACTGCCATGTACAAAAAGAATATTGCGCTTATCGTGGTTCAACTGGTATTCCAGTCTAATGTGAGCAGGGAGGGTTCTTAAATAAGCACGCTGCTCGTCCTTTACCACTTCATTGGTGTAGGAGATAGAAACCTTACCTAATGCTTTTTCTTCATCTGTTTTATAGGCACAACCGCAATCATCACTAGACCTGCCAATACCCCAGTCATAATTTCCTGCGATAGTTGGTATGCCTCGTTTGCGGATTTCATCTATTACCTCGTTTGGCCAGATGTTATATCCAACTAAATCTCCAAGGCAGTAAATTGCGTCCGTATTTCTGGTTTCAACGTCTTTAAAAAAGGCTTCCAGGGCAGGAAGATTTGCATGGATATCGGAAAAAAGTGCAATTCTCATTATTGTATGGTGTTTAAGGTTTCCCGAGGATAGTATTTTTTGCGGAAGTAAAAAGCAAGGTTGACCAGAGCGATCAGTGCCGGGACTTCAACCAAAGGGCCAATAACACCAGCGAATGCCTGTCCCGAATTGATTCCAAAAACACCAATAGCAACTGCTATGGCCAGTTCAAAATTGTTTCCCGTGGCCGTAAAAGCAATTGAGGTACTTCTTGGATAGTCTGCTCCGAAGTAACGGCCAGCAAAAAAGCTGATCACAAACATGATCGAGAAATAAATAACCAGGGGTATAGCAATTCTCACAACATCCATAGGAATCTGTACAATGAGCTCTCCTTTCAGGCTAAACATAATTACAATTGTAAATAGTAAAGCGATAAGTGTAATCGGGGAAATCAGAGGGATAAACTTGTTTTGAAACCAGTCTTCACCTTTCAGCTTTATAAGTCCGTACCGACTGATTATACCCATTGCAAAGGGAAGCCCCAGGTAGATTCCTACGCTTTTAGCAATCTCAGAAATGGTGATGTTTACTTCAAGACTCTCCAGACCAAAAAAAGGAGGCAAAACGGTAATAAAGATATAAGCAAACACACTGTAGAGCAATACCTGAAAAATGCTGTTCAGTGCAATCAAACCCGCTGCATATTCCCTGTTACCCTCCGCCAGCTCGTTCCAAACCACCACCATAGCAATACACCTTGCCAGGCCAATAAGGATCAGTCCAACCATATATTCCGGATAATCTCTTAAAAAAGTGATTGCTAAAAAAAACATTAGAAGTGGGCCAATTACCCAATTCAGGACAAGCGAGACGCTTAAGACTTTAGTGTCTTTAAACACTTCTCCCATCTTTTCATATTTCACCTTGGCCAGTGGCGGATACATCATTAAGATCAGTCCGATAGCTAAGGGGATATTTGTGGTTCCGCTGGAAAACGAATTGATGAATCCAGAGGAAGACGGAAAAAAATAACCGGTTGCTACACCGATACCCATTGCTAGGAAAATCCATAGTGTAAGGTATCGGTCTAAAAAGCTTAATTTTCTTCTTTCGGTTATAGGTGCGCAGTTGTTTGCAGACATGTTATAATTTATTTAGCAGCAACCGCCACCTGGTGTACACACTGATCCGGAAACAGCAAGATTCTGCAATTGTACTTTCTGTTTTACTTCAGGAACACCACATAGATCCGGGGCAAGGCATGCTGTTGTCTTAGCAATAAGCAAGAAGTTTTTACCATCGTAACCAAGGTCGTATTTACCAATTGTCTGAGCCTGGTATTCTACTTCGATTTCTAGATCTTCCATCCCTAATACTTTTTCAGAAAGTGATATAATGTTTAGCAGCTTGCCTGCTTTCAAACGATGTTCAAAATCGTTGGCATCCCAAAGTTGAAAGTTGGCCACTTTTTCATGACGTACTGTACCGCCACAATCAATAAAGTCTTTTGTAACAACACCAACTTCGGTCACATGGAAATGTTCAGGAACTGGTGTACCGTTTTCTAACTGAAAGTTTACGCTTTCAGCTTGCGCCAAGTGGGCTTTTATTTCTGATAGTTTCATAATCAAATATCTAGGTATTATTATATTGCAATTAAACGATTGAATTGATTAAAAAAAAGCTAGCAGCAGTCGGCTTTTAGCTTATATGATCCAAGGAAAGCACCTATTTGGGTTTCCAGTAATTTCCATGTTACCGGGTTTATGCAATAACAAACGCTAACCCCTTCAATGGTACCCTGGATAATCCCGACAGACTTTAATTCCCTTAAATGCTGAGATATTGTAGCTTGGGCAAGACCCAGCTCTTCTACAAGATCACCACAAATACAAGTATTGGAAACTAGTATTCTTTGCAGAATAGCAATACGGGCAGGGTGGGCCATTGCTTTTAATAGCTGCGCAAGCTGATTCTGCTCGGAGGTAAACATTTCGGTTTTTGTAAGTCCCATAATTTATATTGCAATATTACGATTGTTCTCGTTAAATAACAAATTTATCAGAGCATTCGTAACTTAAATTGGATAGCAATAGTGCAAATCCACTGTTTTTTGTAAGAAAGATATGCTTTTCATCTTTTCTTTAAAAAGTCATAAGAAAATATTTTTAGGATACTCTTGGTGCATAGATGATTATACAGACACCTATCAAAGCAATGGTTGCACCAATTATATCAAATTTGTCGGGTTTAAATCCATCGACCTTCCATGCCCACAATAATGCCATAACAATAAACACTCCGCCATAAGTTGCATAAACTCTACCAAAATTTGCTGTTTGCCACGTAGCAATAACTCCATAGGCAATTAAAATTATTGCTCCTATTATTCCGAAATATAGAGGTTTACTCTCTTTCAGCCATAACCATATAAGGTAGCCACCCCCAATTTCACAGAAACCTGCTAAAATAAATATTGCCAATGATCTGATTACATCCATACGCCAAAATTATTATTATTTTCATATTTAGGTTAAATGCATAACAAACATAGATTAATTATTATTCATTCGTTTTCTGAGATAGTTTTCTCTTTGATGTAATTATATAAATAACCCAATAGCCGAGATATGATAAATAGCATGATTGATAACTTTCGAAATATCGAAATGAATATTGTTACACAAAATTTTTTGTCATCAACTCTTTTTGGCTAACTTTAGCGCATTGAAAAAGCGCATTACTTTTACTATTCTGGTGCTGTATTTATTCTCTACTACGGAGTTCAGGGAGATACTGAAACTTCCTGTGCTTTTTCAACATTTTAATGAGCACAAGCAGTTCAACTGTAATCTAAGTTTCTTCGGTTTCATTTACGATCATTATAATTCTGTACCACATACCGATAATGATCAGGAAAGAGATGATCAGCTACCGTTCAAAACCATTGATATGAGTAGCTTTTTAACACCCGCAATTCCCGTTTCGCATTTAAACAATTTTGAAAAGGCTGTTAAAATAATTGTTAAGAATGATGCTTTCCATTATACGGAAGGCTATATTCCAAGTCCGGATACAATTAAAATCTGGCAACCTCCCAAAAGCATTTCCGTAATCTAGGTTCAGGAAATGCCCTCTTTTTGTGGTCATTCCTTTTTTAATTGAGAAAGATCATATTCATTTTTTATGCTTAATAGAATCATTGGGTTTTCTGTAAAGAACAAACTCATCGTGGCGTTGTTTACCATCGCCCTAATTATATATGGAGTTTTTGAACTCTTTAAATTGCCGATAGATGCTGTGCCCGATATTACCAATAATCAAGTGCAAATCATTACCGTAGCACCCTCTTACGGCGCAACTGATATTGAGCGCTTGGTCACTTTTCCTGTAGAACAGGCCAGCAGCAATATTGCCGGGATCAAAGAAATTAGGAGTTATAGCCGGTTCGGTTTATCACTTGTTACACTGGTTTTCAGTGATGATGTAGATGTTTACTGGGCGAGACAGCAGGTTTCAGAACGCCTTATTGTTGTTCAGGAATCCATTCCTGATGGAATTGGAAAACCTGAAATGGGGCCCATATCGACTGGCTTGGGAGAAATCTACCAATATGTGGTCAGGCCGGAAAAAGGTTATGAGGGAAAGTACGACATTACCGAACTTCGAACTATTCAAGACTGGGTAGTTCGCCGTCAGTTGCTTGGGGTGAAAGGTGTTGCCGAAGTGAGCAGTTATGGTGGTAAACTGAAACAATATCAAGTTGCTATCAGTCCTGGTAAGTTGCAGTCGTATGGAATTACCATCGCCGATATTTTTGATGCGCTGGAAAGCAATAACCAGAATACCGGCGGGGCTTATATTGAGAAGCAATCTACCGTGCTTTACATCAGGAGTGAGGGATTGATTGGCAATAAGGAAGATATCGAGAATGTGGTAATCAGGAGCAACAAGGGTGGTGCGCCTTTACTGATCAGAGACGTTGCAGAAGTAGTGATTGGTTCTGCAACCAGATATGGCGCACTTACCTATAACGATCAGATAGAAGTTTCTGGTGCAATTGTGATGATGCTAAAAGGAGCCAATAGTAATGTGGTAATTAAAAGTATCAAAGAAAAGATTGCCGAAATCCAGAAAACCCTGCCCAAAGGTGTAGTTATTGAACCTTTCCTGGATCGTACCAATATGGTAACCAATGCAATCAGTACTGTACAGACCAATTTATTGGAGGGTGCACTGATCGTGGTTTTCGTGCTTGTACTATTTTTGGGAAATTTCAGAGCTGGTTTGCTTGTGGCATCTGTTATCCCTCTATCGATGCTTTTTGCTGTCATCATGATGAACCTTTTTGGGGTTAGCGGAAACTTAATGAGCCTTGGCGCTTTGGATTTTGGTTTGATTGTAGACGGAGCCGTCATTATAGTAGAGGCAGTCATGCATCAGCTTAGCCACAACGAACGGTTTGCAGGTCTAACCATGCTTTCTCAGCAGGAAATGGATAAGCAAGTAAAAAGTGCTTCTTCAAAAATGATGAACAGTGCGGTCTTTGGACAAATTATTATCCTGATTGTTTATCTGCCCATTTTTGCCTTACAGGGAATTGAAGGTAAGATGTTTAAACCTATGGCGCAAACAGTGGCCTTCGCCCTGCTTGGGGCATTTATTCTCTCATTAACTTACATTCCGATGCTGAGCAGTGTTTTCCTGAGCAAAAAGATTAAAACCAAGCAAAACTTTTCAGATCAGATAATGGCTAAAATCGAATATCGATATCAATCCTTACTAAAAAGGGCATTGCGAATCCCTAAGGTCATCATCGGCTTCGTTGTTTTTCTATTCGTGATTGCTGTTTTTCTGCTGAGCAGGATGGGCGGCGAATTTATTCCATCAATCGAGGAAGGTGACTACGCGGTTGAAACCAGGATGCTTTCGGGCAGTAGCCTGAATACCACGATGGAAAATGTAAAAAAAGTTGCAGGTATTTTAAAATCGAGGTTTCCGGAGGTAATCAATGTAGTGACCAAAATAGGAAGCAGTGAAGTACCCACCGAACCCTTGCCAATGGATATGGGTGATATGATCATCAATCTGAAACCCAAATCGGAATGGACAACAGCTAAATCTTTCGATGAACTCTCTGAAAAGATGGGAGCTGCCGCAGCCGAAGTTCCAGGGGTAACCACTAGTTTTCAGTTTCCTGTTCAGATGAGGTTTAATGAGCTCATGACTGGCGCCAGGCAGGATGTGGTGTGTAAGATTTTTGGAGAAAACCTGGATACGCTGGGGATTTTTGCCAAGCAGTTGGGGAACCTGGTCAAAACTGTAGATGGCACCACTGAATTGTATGTGGAGCAGATTACGGGTACACCTCAGATCGTGATTAAATACAACCGGGCGGCTATCGCACAGCACGGTTTGAATATCTCGGAAATCAACAGAAATATTAACGCAGCATTTGCTGGTCAGAGTACCGGGGTGGTATTTGAGGGAGAAAAACGGTTCGATTTAGTGGTGAGGTTGCAACACGATCAGCGGAAAGAAATTCAGGATGTTCAGAATTTACTGATCCCGACACCTGCGGGGATACAAATTCCTTTAAACCAGGTGGCATCAGTGACATTGGTCGATAGTCCAAGCCAGATTCAGCGTGAAGATACACGGCGAAGAATACTGGTTGGTTTTAATGTGAACGGCAGGGATGTGGAAAGTATTGTAGAAGAACTTCAGGAGAAAGTAGCAGCACAAATTAAGTTGCCCACAGGCTACACCGTAAGCTTTGGTGGCTCATTTGAAAACCTGAATGAGGCGAAATCACGTTTGTCTGTTGCGGTACCGGTTTCATTGGTGCTGATATTTTTACTCTTATATTTTGCTTTTAATTCCATCAAATATGGCCTGCTGATCTACACTGCTATTCCACTTTCGGCCATAGGAGGGATTTTTCTACTCTCCATCCGTGGGATGCCTTTTAGCATCAGTGCCGGTGTAGGCTTCATTGCACTTTTTGGAATTGCCGTACTCAACGGAATTGTATTGGTGGCAGAATTCAACCGGATCAAAAATTCCGGAGAAACAGATTTAAGAAAAATTGTAACCAGCGGAACGGTAACCCGTTTAAGGCCAGTACTGATGACTGCTTTCGTAGCATCACTTGGTTTTTTGCCTATGGCCTTAAGCAACGGTGCAGGTGCATCCGTCCAACGACCTTTGGCTACAGTAGTAATCGGCGGCTTAATGATTGCCACTCTACTTACTTTATTTGTTCTGCCTGTTCTTTACATTGTCTTTGAAAAAGGCATCAAGGCAAAAGTTGCGAAACCCGTTATTGCCACAATTTTAGTATTGATGGCTTTCTTGCCAGCCAGCGCTCAACGAAGAATTTCTGTTAACGAAGCCATTGAAACCGCCGTTTCCAATAATTTATTGATCAAAAACCGTCAATTGAGAGCAGAACAAGCCAAGCTACTCATTAAGACAGGAAGTAATCTTCCGAAAACTATCGTTGGGGCAGAGTATGGAAATTTCAATAGTCCGCTTACCGATGATAAGTTCAGTATCTCGCAAAGTTTCAGCTTGCCAACTGTATACAACAGACAAATCAAACAGCTGAGCGAGGAGTGGAAGGCTATTTTGATGGAGGTGAATGTGAAAGAAGCAGAGATTAAAAAAATCACGAGGTCTGTATTTTATGAACTGCTGGTAATTGATGAAAAGGACAAGCTGTTGAAAAGAATGGACTCGGCCTATACTGCATTTCTAAGGGTTGCTATATTGCGCCTAAAAGCTGGGGAAACCAATATGCTCGAAAAGGCATCTGCCGAAAATCAGTTGTCGCAATTGAAAATTCAGGAGAAAAACCTTGTTCATCAAAAAGATTTGCGCTTACGCGAATTGATGCTCTTGATGAATACCAATGAAAAGCTTGTGCCCATTTCAGGCAAGTTAAAACTAGATGTACCACAAGCTGATAGTTCAGCACTTGCATCACATATTTATTTGAACTGGCAGCGCCAGCAGGAGCGGGTTGCAGAAGCATCTATCAGAACGGAAAGGGCAAAGCTTTTGCCTGATATTTCCTTGGCTTACAATAATATGAGCTTGCAGGATGGCATTAGTTACAACAGGGGAAGCAGGTTCCAATCTGTTCAGCTTGGCATAGAAATTCCGGTGTTTGCAGGTGCCCAGAGGGCGAGGATAAAATCTGCCAAAACGCAGGAGCTGATTGCGAAAAACGATACGGATTACCGGAGCAAACAATTGCATACAGAATTTGAAAGCGTACTCATGCAGGTAGATCAATATGAAGATGTAGTCGAAGAGTATGAGAACACTGCATTAAAAAATGCAGTTGCCGTAACGCTGACTTTAGATAAACAGCTTAAAAACGGAGAGATCAACTATCTGGAATGGACCATCCTCAATCAACAATCTTTACAGGTTCAGCTCGATTATTTTGATGCGGTAAAAAACCTGAACAACAGCATTATTAATTTAAATTATCTTTTATCAAAATAACAATGAATTTTAAGTTATATCAACAGTTCTTAGCCTTTGCAGCCTTGTCAGTATGCTTAGTTGCTTGCAGTAGGAAGGAAGAAAAAACAACGGAAGAACCCAAAACGACGAATAGTGATTTGGTGTATTTGAATGCGAAAGAAGCTAAAAACATCAACCTGGAAATTGGCGAAACGAAACTTCAGGATTTGGGCAAGGTACTAAAATTAAGCGGACAGATAGACGTCCCACCTCAGAATCTGGTTTCGGTAAGCATCCCTTTGGGTGGCTATTTAAAATCGACAGAAATGTTGCCGGGAACGAGGGTTCGCAAAGGCCAGGTATTGGCGATAATGGAAGATACGCAATACATACAACTTCAACAAGATTATTTACGAGCGAGCAACAGACAAGGTTTTGCCATCAAAGAATATGAACGCCAGCGCGAACTGAACAGTACCAAAGCCAGTAGCGATAAGGTGCTTGAGCAAGCAGAAAGTGAGTTGAAAAACCTGAATGTGGAAACCAGTGCGTTGGCAGCTAAACTCAGCATGATCGGAATCAACAGCAGGAATCTGACGGCCAGAAACATCTCGCGTACAATCAGAGTTTATTCGCCCATTAATGGTTATGTAAGCAAGGTGAATATGAACATCGGTAAATATGTAACTGCATCAGATGTGATTTTTGAGCTTATCAACCCTGAGGATATTCATCTAAACTTAACGGTTTACGAGAAAGATCTGGACAAAGTTTCCATCGGACAGAAGGTGACCTCCTACACCAATAACACCCCGGATAGGAAGTTTAGCTCCAGCATTATTCTAGTCAGCCATTCCTTAAACGAAAACAGAAGTGCCGAGGTGCACTGTCACTTCGATCAGGAAGATAAAAGCTTAACACCTGGCATGTACATGAATGCTGAGATTCAGCTGAATGCCAAAAGGGAGAAAGCGATACCTAATGAGGCCATCGTCAATTTTGAAAAAAAGGACTATGTATTTATCAAAGAAAGCGATTCCACCTTCCGTATGACTGCTTTGCAAAAAGGGGTGTCGGAAAATAATCAAACTGTGGTTGGAAACAGTTTGAATGGGAAAAAGATCGTTTTACGTGGCGCATATTCGCTGTTAATGAAGTTGAAAAATACTGCAGAGTAAAGATCTTAGGCCTATCAAAAATTCACCGCTTTTTAATAGAATGCTTATCACTTGATTGTTATTCACCAAACCGAAATCCAGTACAATTAAGTTTATTTCGTAACACTTGCAACCTTAGCATATGAAACAACATCTTATTAAAAATTACATAAATGAAGTGCTTATATCTTTTTACGATTTGCCTGATACTCACACAAAAGCTTAACGCACAATATATTTTAAAATCCCAGGCTATAGCAGATATTGATTACTATAACCAAGCGCTATTTGAAGTTCATTACAATCCGTACTTATATATAAGTCAGGAGTCATACAGAAAGGTAACAGATAGCTTAAAAAACTCAATTGGTGACTCCATATCAGTGAAATCGTTCACAATGGTCATGAGTCATCTTACATCAAGCATAAAGGATGGACACACCATGCCCACCATAGTTCAGCAGATTTTTAAATCTGATTTTAAGAAAAATATATACTTTCCATTTGAATTAGTTGCTGATAAAAATTATAATGTCTATTTGCCTGTCCAGAAAAAGCAGTTCAACATCCCAACCGGAGCATCAATCACTTCTATAAATGATTTAGATATGAAAAGCTTCTATAAAAAAACAAGCTCAATGATTGGTGGATTGCCCTCTTACCAAAAGGAAATGGCAATAAATCTTATCGGAAACTTCTTGTATCTCTCTGATGTAAAGCCTCCTTTCAAGGTGCGATACCGATATAAGGGAAAGGAAAACTTCATCACTATTCAGGGGGGAATTCCCTTAAAAGAATGTTTAGCAAAAGCATTACCGCAGATAAATAACCAGAGGTTCAAGTTTGAAGTAAAGGAAAACAAGATAGGTTATCTGGCCTTAAATACCATGGAGCCGGATTTTAAAGCATACACTGCATTTTTTGATTCTTGCTTTACGGCTTTAAAAACTAAAAATATTAATACCATGGTTATTGATCTGCGTAAAAATTTGGGTGGCAATTCGCAGATTGCTGATTTATTGATCAGTTATTTCAATGTTAAACCATATTCACTTTCCGGAGGTCGATTTTGGCGTGTTAGCCAACGATATAAAGACTTTCTAACTGGTCACGGTGATTCAACCCAATCTTATCTTAAGAAAGAAAATAATACAGTATTGGATTATAGGAAGTGTGGCCCACACGACCCTATGTTTGTAGATAATAAACTCTTATTTACCGGAAAGGTATATCTTATAACAGGGCCGTTGACATTTTCAAGTGCAAATATGTTGGCTGACGGGGTAAAAGAATATCACATGGCAACAGTTATAGGACAGCCTACCGGGGAAAATACCAATGATTTTGGTGAAGGTTATCTAGTGGAACTGCCCAGCAGTAAATTAAAAATTCAAACCACTACTACCTTTGACCTAGGTGTAGATTGTGATCCAAATACCAGCCATGCAGTAATTCCTGATATACTGATTGAACCATCCATGAAGGATAAAATTCACAATTCTGATCGGGTAATCAGCTATATACTCCAAATAGTACGCTAAATTATCAATCATCGATTTTGCTTTTTACTTATGATATACTTTCCATTATTTCATTCTTTTCTTGATTCATTCAATACAGACAATGTTGAATTCTTAAAACACCTATCTTGTTTACTAATGGTAGAAAGGTTTTAAAAAAAAATAAAAGTTGCAAGAAGACGTGGGCAATCTTTAAAGAAAATAGAATTTCGGAGTGGGAAAAATACACCTATACAACTTATAAAGAGTCTTTCTTATTGAATTTTATTAATTCCACATGAGTAAATAATAATATTAAGCAAATGCTAATTATTCGCAATCGCCTTATAAAAAGCTTCGCGATAAACTTCGCCCAATGGTATTGTTTTTTCTCCAATGCTCACACGGTTTCTTTCGATACTGGTAATCTTATCAATGGCTATAATAAAAGACTTATGAATTCGGATAAACTGAATGGAAGGTAACTGCTCTTCGGTTTTTTTCATGGTTTGCAGACTGGTGATCTTTTCGTTGGCTGTATAAATCATCACATAGTTTTGCAAACCCTCAATGTATAGGATATCAGCTATGTTAACCCTAACCAGCTTGTATTCGGTTTTTACAAAAATATGGCTGATTTCTTTTTCCTTCACAGAAAATGAGGCGCTTGGTCTGGCTATCTCTGCCAACCCTTTTAAGATGAGCCGGGCTTTTTCTACAGCTTTATAAAAACGTTCAAATGAGACGGGCTTTAATAAATAATCAACAGCATCGTTATCAAAACCTTCCAGGGCATACTCGGCATAAGCGGTGGTTAAGATAACTAAACATTTCCCTTTTACGATCTTCATGAACTGAAGTCCACTGAGCTCGGGCATCTGTATGTCGAGAAAAACCAGATCTACTTCACCCTCAATTACTTTATTTAATGCATCCAAAGGGTTGACAGTAGTAAAAGTTAAACTCAGAGATGGAACTTTAGAGATATAATGTTCTAAAACATCAATGGCCAAAGGTTTGTCATCTACAACGATGCATCTAATCATAAAGGTCAATTTTTAAATCAACAATAAAGGTATCAGTTTGAGGGTCAATCAAAAGCTTATGGCGGTTTGGATAGATCAACGCGAGGCGCCTTTGAACATTGACCAAGCCAATCCCGCCAGTTCTGTCTTTTTTGGCAACATTTATTTTATTGCGAAGATGCAAATGAAAAGCCTGCTGATCAATAGTAACTAAAATTTGAATGGGTTCTTCTCTATTTTTAAAAACACCATGTTTAAAGGCATTCTCTATAAAATTGATCAGAATCAGTGGCGCAATTTTCTGATGTTCTATTTTGCCCACTACTTTGAAATTGATATGTGAATTGCCTTTTTGTCCAATTTTTTGTAGGTCGATCACATTGTTCAGATAATCTATTTCATTTGCCAATGGCACATAAGGGTCATCACTTTCCCTCAACATATAACGCAACACCTCAGAAAGCTTAAGTAGGGCTTCCGGTGCTTCTTCAGATTGTTGTTGGGTAAGCGAATAGATATCGTTAATGGTGTTGAACAGATAGTGTGGATTTACCTGTGATTTTAAAAAGGCCAGTTCGGTTTTTAAATGTTCCTTCTCTACTACTTCTTTTTCGGCACGGATGGTGCGCCAATCCATTAGGTAACTCAACAGCAGGCCCAAAAAGATATTCAGAAAATTGGCACCCAAGGTAATAATGAAAGCGAAAAATAAGTCGAGATCCATGTTATAGCTCTTCCAGCCGATTAAAGGATATACAATCTGTTCCATTAAGTAGTATAGCGGGCTTAATAAAATGATAACGCATGCCAGTGAAACTATATATCTAAGGATGGTTCCTTTTTTTAGTACATACGGAATCAGGAAAAGGTAGTTTATATAAAAGAACAAAGCTGAACAGGCAGTTTGTAAGGCTTTAACAGGTAATACAATGGATAGAAATAATCGCAAGTCGAAATGTGTACCCAGAACCCCGGTACCCAGGGCTACTAACAACACCTGCAGCAGTACCAATAGCCAATAACCGATATGCAGATAGAAAAATAATCGTTTGTTCATGGTTTAAAAGTATGTTAAATTAAGATTGTAAGGAAGGTAAATACACTACAGGGTCAATTTCATTGACAAGATGGGTCAACGCATACACAAGATTGATTTACGCATCATTTCTTGCTTGTCAGCAAAAATTTGGCGTTGGTCAATCGCTTTTCTTTCTGCAGGCTCAGTTATAGACATTTGAGGAGTCAAACCAAAAATAAGCAGATGAAAACTCTTAAATATTGCTTCATATCCGTTAGCCTGTTTTTCCAGATAGTTAATGTACAGGCACAAGAAAAAAACATGAAGATTCAAAATCAGAATATAAAGCAGTTCATCCAGATATGGGGGTTGGTGAAGTACAAATCTCAAAAAAGCATTGTTGGCAAATTTGATGCAGATAAAGTGTTTCTATCACTGATTGATTCGGTTAAAAATGCTGATGAAAAGCAGTTCAGCCGGTTGGTATCAACGATGATAGGATCAGTTGATCCTGCGTTCTCGGCAAAAGCACACCATTATGACCACGATGCATTAAACAGCTACCAGCATTTGCTTAAAAATGTTGACTACAATTGGATTCAAGACAAGAGGTATGCGGCTGCTTTGAGAAAACAATTAAGGGCATTGTCCAATCAGGTGAATCTGAGTGCCAAACATCAATATATTCCTGCAGTTTGGTATGAAAGCGATCTGCCAAATGAAGCTGCCTATAGCACTTATGCGTTTAACGAGGAGAAAATGAATTTACTGACCCTTGCAAAGGCCTGGAATGCCATTGAATATCTTTTTCCCTATAAATATATTATGGATAAGGACTGGAGAAAGGTTTTGACATCAATGGTACCTGTATTCAGGGAGATCAAGAACAGGTCCGACTATGAGAAGAGTGTTTTAATTTTAGAGGTTGCAATTAATGATACCCACGGAGGAGAGTTTATGGAAAACGGCAATTTGAAAATGATCAGTGATATTTTCAAAGTCAGATATTATCCGCCCTTTGATTATAAAGCGGAGGGCAAAGGCATTATCGTTAAAAATTTCTTAAACGATTCTCTGGCAAAAAGTAGCGCATTGAAAACAGGTGATGAGATTGTCGCCATAAATGGAATAAAAACGGAAGGTTGGCTTAAAGAGAGAGGAGCATTGCTACCTGCCTCCAATGATGCCGTTAAGTACAGGGAGTTAAGTACATCCAATAATGACAGGGGTGATACTTTTGCATTTAGCAATTTAAAGGGTGAGACTTTAAATGTAAAGGTGAGAAGAGATGGAGCCTATTTAAATCTCAGGTTGGAGATGTTAGACCGTCGTAACAGAGAGAGTATCAAGATTATTGAAAATGATATTCTGCAAAAACGGGCTATAGAGAAAAAAATCAGAGGTATAGAAAATATTGGTGACGATATCACTTTGTTCAGGGCTGGTAATTTCTTTGATAAGGACCTTCCAAAAGACAAAGACCTTGCAAGACTATCAACTGAACTGAACAGTAAAAACGCGATA
>NZ_JAPIVT010000027.1 GCF_026239735.1 Pedobacter sp. MC2016-05 | reverse complement strand
ACAAATTTAAAAGGTGAAAAATTATTTTTTTACTAAAAAAGAAGACTGCCTTTTTGAGACAGCCTCTTTTTGATTTCCAACAAATCCGTCATTTAAATCACTTTTCATCGTAGCGCTTTTTGATCGTCTTCTCGACCGGAGTGCAACGGAGCGGAGAGATCTCTAATTTCGCGTCCATCTTTCAAAGATTTTTGAGCTTTGCATGAAATGAAATATTTCTATTATATATTTGAGGATGAAATTAACGTTCAATCTGAAATTCCTCCTTATTTTCATCGGAATATTTATCGTCGAAATTTTAATTGCAAAATACTTGCACGATGCTTACATACGGCCTTTCGGTGGCGATGTATTGGTGGTAGTTTTGATCTATGCTTTCTTGAGGATATTTCTCAAAACAAACTATAAGAAGCTCGCTTTTGGTGTGTTAATTTTCTCTTTCGTTATCGAATTCCTGCAACTCTTGCATTATGTAAATTGGTTGGACTTACAGGATAACAAGTTTTGGAGTGTTGCGCTAGGAACTTATTTTAACGTGTATGATTTGCTCGCTTACTTTGTTGGTTATTTAATTTGTTTATTGTTTAAGGATTGAAGTGTTAAAAATCTGTCATTCTGAGTTTTAATTATTTCATAAAAATCAATATAAATGACGTTAAGAACGGTCGTCATTGCGAGGTACGAAGCAATCTCATTCTTGATAGTGTGCTATCAAATGAGATTGCTTCAATCGATGAAGAATCGATTTCGCAACGACGGAAAACAAAAACGTCAATGGTAGGAACGAAGAATCTGTTTCATAGCTTGCAGATACTTCGTTCCTCAGTATGACAAACCATTCATGGTTGCTGCATACTACAATATTACTCCTAAACGGTACCGAGCAATAACAAAACTTTATATCTTCAACTTCAGAAGCGACTCATAAGCATCTCCTTTTAGCGCTAACAATTTAGCAAATGCAGGTTCTGTTTTATAACCTTGTCTTTTTAATTCAATAATTCGGGTTCTGAAATCTTCCCCTGCTTCTTGAAGTATTTTATGCTCAACGAGCATATGGCAATAAGCATTTTGTAGTTCGGTAGGAATATTTTGACCAAAAATTTCAAATTCAAAATCATTAATAAAGAAGTTTGCTTTCAGTGAATGTAGCTTCTGGTTTTCGGAGATGATGAAACCTTTCATACTACGAAAATAATGCTCTAATTTTTTCCTGAATTCCTCTCTATCCTGAGCATGGCAAATGATATCTAAATCGCTTTTCTCTATGTCGATGTTGATAGGAATCGTGCCAACCAAAATCGGACTGTATTGAGCAAGCTTTTCTAAAACAGCATGATCAGTTATAACCTGATAAGCTTTTTGCTGCTTTTCGTTTCCAAGTTTTAGGTAAGATATATTAAGAAAGTTTATCATTTTTAATCAGCGCTTTGCTGCTCATAACGAACTATTGAAAAAAAGCCCATCTCAATTAAGAAATGGGCTTGTAAATATTTAACTTGTCAACTTTAATAGCGCTGTTGCTGGAAAGTTGACAACTTTGAAATGCTAATCTTCTACAATCTCACTATTAATCCCCACATCATCTTTAACATCTTCTTTAAAGTAGTTTTTCTGGAAGATAAGGATAAGTATTACCCCGACTGAAATCGCAGCATCAGCGAGGTTAAAAACGGGTCTGAAAAATACAAATTCATCACCGCCCCAAATTGGAATCCAGCTTGGAAAATGACCTGTTAGTAGAGGAAAGTAAAACATATCTACAACATTTCCGTGAAGAAATGACGAATACCCATCGGATGAAAATTTAGCGAGACCTTCGTATCTAGCGTAATCATTAAATGAGGCATTGTAAACCATTCCTTTATCGAATATTGCGCCATAAAATACACAATCGATAATGTTGCCCAATGCGCCAACGAAAATCAAGGAAACGTTTAATATCAATCCCCTATGATACTTTTTCTTGATTAGATAATGTAAGCCGTAACCAATTCCGCCAACGGCAATAATCCTAAAGATTGATAAAGCTAATTTACCGAATTCGCCACCAAACTCCATTCCAAATGCCATTCCGGGATTTTCAGTAAAATGCAAGCCAGATTTTCCAAAAAATATAATCTCCTGGCCAATCTCCATATTGGTTTTTACCCAAATTTTAAGCGCTTGGTCAGCAAGTAAAACTAAAAAGATAACTAATAAAGGTTTTGTGTAGCCTTTCATTAACTCTGCTTTAATTTAGCTTCCATGCTTAAAGTAGCGTGTGGAACCGCTCGTAAACGTTCTTTTTGAATTAATTTACCGGTTTCGCGGCAAATGCCATAAGTTTTGTTTTCAATACGAACCAATGCATTCTCCAAATTGTCGATAAATTTTTTCTGGCGGGCAGCTAATTGATTGATTTGCTCTTTTTCCATGGTTGCCGAACCATCCTCTAAAGTTTTGTAAGCACCTGAAGTATCTTCCGTTCCATTAGCGTTAGGGTTACTTAATGATGATGTTAATGCATTAAGTTCTTCTTTCGCCATGCGTAATTTATCTTGAATCAGTTCTTTAAATTCTTGAAGTTCACTGTCTGAGTAGCGTGTTTTGTTACTGTTTTCCATTTTTTTAATTTAGTTTTCTAAGATATGGATTTATATTTTAGTTACTGAAATGCTTAATTCAACATCGTCTATAGTGATTTTGTTTGAGCTAAACGCTTCATCTGTTAATTCTAATTCGTCGGCTAAAATTTCTGCGCAAATGTAGGCCTTGTTTTTTGCAACTGCTGCTGTAACCAGATTATCATTTTGTAAAGCCACTTTAATCCTATCAGTCACTTCAAAATTTAATTCTTTACGTAAATTTTGAATTCTGTTCACCAGCTCGCGAGAAATTCCTTCTTGTTTTAATTCTTCAGAAATGGTTACATCCAAAGCAACCGTTAAGCTGCCTAAATTAGTCACCTGCCATCCTGGAATATCTTCTGCAATGATTTCAACATCCAAGAGTTGTACATCGTATGAAATACTGTCGCCGAGTTTGGGGTCAGTTGAGATATTTATTTGTCCTTCTTTTTCTAAAGTGAAAATATCCTCCTGGCTGAAATTGTTGATTGCATCTGCAACGGCTTTCATGCTTTTACCCACTTTTGCACCTAAAACCTTAAAATTCGGTTTAACTTTTTTCTTTACGATGCCATGCGTATCAGTGATGAATTCGATATGTTTAACATTGGTTTCTGAAAGAATATAATCGGCAACTTTCGAAATTTTTTGCTCAAAATCACTACTTAAAGAAGGGATTAAGATTTTTTCTAAAGGCTGACGAACATTGATGCTCGACTTTTTACGCAACGATAAAACCATCGAAGAAATATCCTGAGCATAAACCATGCGCTCATTTAAATCTGTATCGATTAAGCTTTCGTCAGCAGGTGTCCATAATGTTAAGTGAACAGATTGTTTGGCATTTTTATCGTTGATACTTAAGTTTCTGTACAGCCAATCGGCAAAGAAAGGCGCTACCGGACTCATCAGCTGTGCTAAAGTTTCTAAGCAAGCATAAAGCGTTTCATAAGCAGCACGTTTATCATCAGTCATTTCACCCTTCCAAAAGCGGCGGCGACTTAATCTGATGTACCAGTTACTTAGGTGTTCATCAACGAAAGCCTGGATAGCGCGAGTAGCTTTAGTCGGTTCGTAGGCATTGTAAGCCTCATCCACTTCATTGATTAAGGTTTGCAGCAACGATAAGATCCATCGGTCTAACTCCGTTCTATCTGCCACATTGCTTAAATTATTTTTGTCGATTTCGAACTTATCGATATTAGCGTATAAAGCAAAAAAAGCGTAAGTGTTGTAAAGCGTTCCGAAGAATTTACGGCGGACTTCTGCAATTCCCTCGATATCAAATTTTAAATTATCCCAAGGATTTGCGTTCGAAATCATGTACCAACGCGTAGCATCAGCACCATATTCGTTAATGGTTTGGAAAGGATCAGCAGCATTGCCCAAACGTTTAGACATTTTCTGCCCGTTTTTATCCAATACCAAGCCATTTGAAACTACATTTTTGTAGGCTACCTTATCAAAAACCAATGTAGAAATGGCATGTAAAGTATAAAACCACCCACGGGTTTGGTCTACACCTTCGGCAATGAAATCTGCCGGAAAATCTTCGTTTCCATCAATGTTTTCTTTGTTTTCGAAAGGGTAGTGCCACTGTGCATAAGGCATAGCACCAGAATCGAACCAAACATCAATTAAATCACTTTCACGAGTCATTGGTTTGCCTGATGGAGATACCAAAGTAATTTGATCCACTACATTTTTATGCAAGTCGATCAGGTTGTAGTTCTCTTCAGACATGTTGCCAACCTCGAACCCTTTAAACGGATTTTCTTTTTGAAAACCTGCTTCGATAGATTTTTCGATCGCATTATAAAGTTCTTCAACAGAACCTATTAAAACTTCTTCTTTTTTGTCTTCAGTTCTCCATATAGGCAAAGGAATTCCCCAATATCTTGAACGCGATAAATTCCAATCGTTGGCATTTTTTAACCAATTGCCAAAGCGACCTTCACCTGTAGATTTTGGTTTCCAGTTAATGGTTTCATTAAGGTCGAACATTCTGTCTTTAACATCAGTTACCTTGATAAACCAAGAGTCTAGAGGATAATATAAAAGTGGCTCATCAGTTCTCCAGCTATGTGGGTAACTGTGGACATATTTTTCTACTTTGAAGGCCTTGTTTTCTTCCTTTAATAAAATTGCGATTTCTACATCAACGGATTTTTCAGGTGCTGTGCCAGCATCGTAATAGTCATTCTTTACATATTTGCCAGCGAAAGGCCCAACATGTTTAGTAAATTTTCCTTGTAAATCTACCAACGGAACAAGGATGTCATTATCATCCATCACCAACATTGGTGGAATTTCTGGAACGGCTTCTTTGGCAACTTTAGCATCATCAGCCCCGAACGTTGGTGCGGTGTGTACAATACCAGTACCGTCTTCGGTGGTAACAAAATCGCCAGAAATTACGCGGAAAGCATTTTCAGGATTATTATATGGTAAAGCGTAAGTTAAAAGTTGTTCGTACCTAATGCCAACCAGTTCGGTTCCTTTGCATTCGGCAAGGATTTGGTAAGGAATTTTTCCTGCCTTTCCGGCAGGCAGGTTATCACCTGCTTTGAAGTTTGTAAAATCTTCAGCCTCGCTACTTTCAAAAAAACCTTTACCAAACTGTTTCCCAACCAGGCTTTTTGCCAAAATTACATTTGTTGGCAAGAAAGTATACTGGTTAAAAGTTTTAACTAAAACATAGTCAATTTTCGGTCCGACAGTTAGTGCCGTGTTCGATGGTAAAGTCCACGGAGTTGTAGTCCAGGCCAACAAATAAATATCTCCAGCTTCTTTCAGAAATGAAGGCAAAGTATCAGGCAAAGCCTTGAATTGCGCAACAATTGTGGTATCAGTTACATCGCGGTAAGCACCCGGTTGGTTTACTTCGTGCGAACTTAAGCCTGTTCCTGCTTTTGGAGAATACGGCTGGATGGTGTAGCCTTTATAAATTAACCCTTTATCGTAAATCTGCTTTAAAAGCCACCAAACCGATTCCATATATTTCGATTTGTAGGTAATGTATGGATCGTCCATATCTACCCAATAGCCCATTTTTTCAGTTAAGTCGTTCCATACATCGGTGTAACGCATCACTGTTTTTTTACAGGCTTCATTATAATCTTCGATAGAAATCGTTCTGCCGATATCTTCTTTAGTAATGCCTAATTCTTTTTCGGTGCCAAGCTCAACGGGTAAGCCATGTGTATCCCAACCCGCTTTTCTTTTAACCTGGTAGCCTTTAATTGTTTTGTAGCGGCAAAAAATATCCTTGATAGCACGAGCCATTACGTGGTGAATGCCCGGCATGCCATTAGCAGACGGCGGTCCCTCGTAAAAAGTAAACGGATTAGATTTCGGACGAGACGAAATGCTCTTTTCAAAGATGTTTTCTTCTTTCCAAAAATCCAGTATTTCTTGCCCTATTTTGGCAAGGTCCAATTGTTTAAATTCGCTATACATCAATCAAGTACCTCAAAAAATTAAGGATGCAAAGTTAAAAAAAATGGCTGAATTTTGGTAGTTTTGATGTAAATACTTTTAATGTGAAATTATTTAATTTCGGGCTTTCGTTGATGATTATAGCTGTAATTGCACTGCCTATTGTTACTGTTATCAGTCCGGCCAACCACGATTTTATGTTGTTCGCATTTTATTTCTGTGGCCTGCTCGAACTTATTGGACTCATCTTTGTTTTAGTCCATATTATCCAAAACAAAAGAAACTCCCCATGATCAAGCTCCTGAAATTACAAAAAGCCGTTTTAGTTCTTATTCTTGGTGTATTTTCATTTGTCGCTTACCGAATTTTAAATGCGAATGAAGTAAGCTGGGCTCGCTATTTTCAAATCCTGGCCGGGATACTAGTGATGGTTGGTGCATTATGGATGTTATATCCGGTATTGTTTGCAAAGCAGGACAAAGATGGGAACGCAGAAATTATTACCGACCCGACGGTGGAGGTTCCTGTAGATGATGAGGAGGAAAGGCCTGTTAAGGAGTAGCGGAATAAACCTATAGAGTTTATAATCTTATAGGTTTGAAAAATCCAATTCAGTAAATTTTTTTTTGATGAAAAGCTACAAATTCTTCAATCCCCCCAAACCAATCGAAAACGGCTTTTCTTTCTAACTTTGAAGATTTGTTTATTGAGATAATTGAATTATAAGATGAATAATCCCATTCTGCTGGGAATTTACAAAAATTATGGTGCACAGTGTTTTGATGAATGTAATTTATTAATCTAGTGAAATACGATTCATCTTAAATTTTAATTCTTTTAGTAAAATCTAAGAAAAGTGCACCTTTTCTATTTCTCTGCTTATTAAATGCTTTGGCGTAACTGTTGAGGAAATTGCTCAGCTTTTGCATGATAAACTTATGAAAATCAAAGCTTTCATCATAGTTGTTAGCTGAAATTCTTATCGTATTTTCATCTCTGATTTGGATGAGGAGGTGAAAATGATTGGGCATCAAGCAATAACAAAAAGTTTTTGCTATCGGCGATAAATAGTTATCGAGCCTGGAAAGGGAAAAATATAATTATCGTGATTTTTTAAAAGATTTTCTTTGCCAACAGCGTGATTAAAGATGTGGTAAAAATTGTCGGGATGAAATTTATCTAAATATTTCATGTCAATTTTTACCTAAATATAGTAAATAGACCTATAAGGTTTGAAATTTCCTAATGGTCAAACTCACCAGCATTTTTTGCCGATTCTTCATCAGAAATCACTTTCCTAACTTTCTTTTTGTCCAGCCACAAAACCAAAGCAGGTAATAAGGTAAGGTTAAAAATCAAGGCTACAAATAATGTTATCGAAAGTAGTAACCCCAAAATTACTGTGCCCCCAAAGGTAGAAGCAGTAAAAATGCCGAAACCGAAGAACAGAATCAACGCAATGTGTGTCATGCTTACCCCTGTTTCCGTAATTGTATCGGTAATTACTTTCGGAACAGAATAGTTAGTCAAGTTTAGTTCTTGCTGGTAACGGGTTAGGAAATATATGGTTTGATCTGATGCCAATCCAAAAGCAATAGTGAAAATTAAAATGGTTGAGGGTTTAAGGGAAATCCCAAAATAGCCCATAATTCCAGCGGTAATAATCAATGGAACGATATTCGGTAGCAAGGAAATAAACATAATGCCCACGCTTTTGAATTGCGCCAGACGTAAAAGTGAGATTAACACAATTGCCAAGCCAATACTTTCGAACAAATGTTTCAACATGTAATCCGTTCCTTTAGAAAAGATAATGCTCGAACCCGTTAATTCCACATCAAACTTATCGGGAGGCAAAATGCTATCAATACGTGGTTTTAGTTCAGCCATTATTGCATCTAAACGTTTGGACCCCACATCTGCCATCTGAAAACTAATCCTGGTACTTTGATTGCCTTTGCTCACGAAATTGGTTAATAAGCTTGCGTTTCCTTTCCCTCCGCTGGCAATGTATGCTAGAATAAAGTTTTTCTCCATATTATCCGGCAAACGGAAAAATGCAGTATCGTTGTTGTAAAAAGCCTGTGTAGCGTATTTCAATCCCATGTTAACTGAAATAGAACGCGAAAATTCTGGATAGGCAGCAATCATTTTCTCCATTTTTTCCATCCTTTTCAAATTCGTCAGATTGAAAACACCATTCTTTTTTTTGGTGTCTACGCTCACTTCAAGTGGCAAAATCCCCTCAAAATTTTTCTCAAAGAATTTTAAATCCCTTAAAATTGTCGAGCTTTTTGGTAAGTCATCTACAACATATCCATTCACATTAATTTTCATTATTCCTATTAAAGCAATGATAGAGATTACAATCGTGCCGATATAAATTAAGCTACTTTTATGTTGAACAACCAGATCTGTTTTAACCAGTAGTTTATGTAGAAAACCTTCTTCAACATGGTTTTGGGCTTTCAGTTTAGGCGCTGGCAAATAGCTGAAAATAATCGGAATTAGGCATAGACACATCAACCAGGTAATCATTACATTTATCGATGCAACGCTACCAAACTGCATCAGTAATTCGCTTCCTGTAAAGTATAACACGCCAAAACCAATGGCTGCAGTAATATTGGCAATAAGTGTGGTAACTGCGATCCTTTCGATGGTAACGCTTAATGCATGTTCTTTCGAAACACCTTTTCTTAATTCGTTTTGATACTTGTTAAGCAGCAAGATACTGTTTGGTATACCGATAATTACAATCAGCGGCGGAATTAATCCTGTTAAAATTGTTAACTCGAAGCCGAATAATACCAAAGTACCAATGCTCCAAATTACGCCCATTACTACCACCAGAATCGGGAAGAAAACAGCGTAGAATTTTCTGAAAAAAATCAGTAGAATAATGGCAGATACTAGAATCGATAATCCTAAAAACAAAACAAACTCATTACTAACCAATTTGCTAACTGCGGTACGGATGTAAGGCAAGCCCGAAATATGTACCAGAATCTTGGTTTTTGATTCAAAAGCTTTAGCTTTTTCTTCAATCTGTTTTAAAATAGGATTCCGTTCTGCAGAGTTGAGTATTTTGGTGTCAAATGTGATTGCCATTAGAGTGGCATTCTGTTTATTGTAAACTAATCCTTCAAAAAATGGCGTATTAAACAAGGCCTTTTTTATCGAGTCCATTTCCGAATCGGTTTTTACCGCCCCATTTGGAATAGCTTTTAAAACAAACTTTTGCTCAACGGTATCTTTCTCTAATTGGAAAATCCGTCCTGAAGATAAAACTGCTTTTATACCTTTTAATTTCTGGATTTCATTGGAGAGTTGAACCCAGTGATTGTAAACATCTTTTTTAAAGATATTGGGCGATTGAATCCCAACCACCATTACACTTCCGTCTTCTCCGAAGGTTTTCTTGAAGTTATTGTATTTTATAAATGCGCTATCGGTAACAGGCAAAATTTTGCTTCCCGTATAGGAAAGTTTTACATTTTTGGCTTGGTAGGCCATAAAAACTGTACCCAGTACGAAAAATATTATGATTGCAATACGGTTCTGAAGAATAAACCTTGATAGCTTAACCCACATGTGTTATCTAGTTTAATTTTAATGATAAGGGCAAAACTAATCTTATTTACAAATTGGAGTGTTTTTTTGCTCAATTTATTTTGCACAAATAACATACTTTTGAAAAAAATGTTTGGGCAGCATGTTGCATAAAGTGAGGGGTATAGTTTTAAAGACGACCAATTACAGCGAAAGCAGTGTAATTGTACAAGTGCTAACCGATAAATTTGGTATGCAATCTTACCTTATAAACGGTGTTAAAAAGCCAAAAGCTAAGGTTAAAATGAATATGTTACAATCCCTTCATTTGCTTGATATGGTTGTCTATCATAAGGCAAACACCAATATTCAACGGGTTTCTGAAGTGAGGCAAACGCCTGTTTTTAAAAGTATTCCTTATGACATCATTAAAACCAGCATTGTTATTTTTCTAAATGAAGTGCTATACAAAAGTATCCGACAGCAATCGGCTGATGAAAACTTGTTTGATTATATTTTTAACGCTATAGCCTGGTTTGATGAAGCTGAAGAAATAAATCCAAATTTTCACCTGTCATTTCTTTTAAAATTAACCCGTTTTCTAGGCTTTTCACCAAATGCAAAGCGAAGAAATGATCAGCTTTATTTTGATTTACAGGAAGGGGAGTTCGTTTCTAGGGTGCCCATTCATGCAAATTACCTTCAGTTAGAAGATGCATTAGGATTTGTTTTATTATTTGAAACCTCACTGGAAAAAATTTCAGAGATCATGATGAGCAACAATCAGCGGCGGTTTCTGTTGGATAAGATATTGGTTTTCTATACCTTACATACTTCCTCTTTTGGCGAAGTACAATCGCACAAAATTTTAGAAACTTTGTTGAGCTGAAAAAAATTAAAAAAGATTTGCGAAACAATATTATAGCACTATATTTGCATTCCCAAAAGGAAAGGGAAATTAGCTCAGCTGGTTCAGAGCACCTCGTTTACACCGAGGGGGTCGGGGGTTCGAACCCCTCATTTCCCACACTTACTTTCAAGGATTTGAAAGATTAATAATAAAGCCTTTTTTCAAAGGGAAATTAGCTCAGCTGGTTCAGAGCACCTCGTTTACACCGAGGGGGTCGGGGGTTCGAACCCCTCATTTCCCACACTAAGCTTTTCAGGAAACTGAGAGGCTTTTTTATTTAATGAAACTAGGTAAGCTAGTTCAGAGCATCCCGACATTATCAGTCGGGAGGATCGGGGGTTCGAACCCCTCATTTTCCACACTGAGCCTTTGAGAAGCTTTTTTGATTAGTTGAGATTTTGCATACCTTTAAAAATGTTCTCAACATATATATGTGTGTATTCGAAAATCCGTGATAAATACTATGTTGGCTCAACTAGTAATATCGAATCTAGATTAAAAACACATAATTCAAATCACTCTGGTTTTAATGGTCATACAGGTGACTGGAAGATTGTTTGGACGCGAAGTTTCGATTTGAAGAACGATGCCTTTTAGATGGAAAAGCAAATTAAATCTTGGAAAAGCAAAAAGCTGATAGAAAAATTAATTTTTTCAACTGAATTAAGGCAATTAGATCAATTTGGAATTTAGGAAACCCACACTAAGCCTTCTAGGAACTGAGAGGCTTTTTTTATGGATTTTTATATTTTAAATCAATATTATATCCGAAATTGCCTCATGCAAAATGAAAGCTGATGTCAACTAAAATAATCCGCTTTATCTTTTTCGGAAACTATTTCGTCGGCATCCTTGCTGTAGCGTTAACATTGGAAGCCAGTTTTCAATTAAGGCTGCCCTTTAATTCATTAAATTATTACCTGCTATTATTTTTAGCTCCAACTATTTATTATACATATGCTTATAATAAAGTTTCCACTCAACCATCAACTACAAACCCAAGAATACAGTGGTACTTTGAACACAAAAAACTAATCAATATCAGTCAGTTATTGCTTTTTGTGCTCTGCGTTATTTTGGCGATAAATTTACTTTATCAAAACTTACATCATTTTTTAACACTTCCGGCAATCTATTGGGGCGCTATTATAACTGTTGTGGTGGCTGCGGCACTCTATTATGGCCTATTGCCGAAGTCTTTTTTGAAATTTAATCTTCGAAACACTGGTTGGTTAAAGGCATTTGTTATTGGCTTTGTTTGGGCGTGTTGTGCAAATGTTCTACCGCTAATTATGCTCAAAATAGAAACCGGTATTGATTATCATGATTCTGTGCTATGGACTTGGCTTTTTGTTAAAAACTGGATGTTTTGCACCGTTAACGCCATTATATTCGATATCAAAGATTATCCTACCGATGCCAATAAGCATTTAAGAACTTTTGTGGTGCGTTACGGCTTGCGGAAAACTATTTTTAGTATCTTAATTCCCCTATTGTTGGTTGGCTTAATTTCTCTTGGAGTTTTTGCTAGTTACAAAGATTTTGGCCTTCCTCAGGTGCTTTGCAACATTTCTCCATTTTTACTAACCATTTACGTGGCATATTCTATGCATAAGCGTAAAAATATTCTTTACTATTTAATGGTGATAGATGGATTAATCTTAATCAAAGCACTTTGCGGCATACTGGGAATGCAATTTGTGCATTAATTATTTTTGTAGCCACTTACAATGATCAATAACTACGATAGAATTGCAAAATATTACGATTTCTTAAGTCGGCTGGTATTTGGAAAATCACAGGGCAAGGCCCAAATAAATCAGCTCAGATATATTACTCCAAATAGTAGGCTTTTAATTGTTGGCGGCGGCACTGGATGGATTTTAGAAGAAATAGCAAAACGCCAGCAATCAGGTTTGAAAATCACTTATGTGGAAATATCTTCGAAAATGATTGCGCTTTCCAAAGCCCGCAATTGCGGCGATAACGATGTGGTATTTGTTCATTCTGGCGTTGAAGAGTTTAGCGCCGATGGATATTTCGATGTCATCATGACCCCATTTTTATTCGATAATTTTTCGCCAGAAAGATGCAGTGAAGTTTTTAGAAAACTGAATTCAGCTATTAAGGATAACGGCTTATGGTTAATGGTCGATTTTGTTACACAATCCACTAATGGGAAATGGTGGCAGCAATTTTTTCTGAAAACGATGTATACGTTTTTTAGTGTAATTAGCAATGTGGAGGCAAAGAAACTAGTAGATATGAATCCCTATTTTGAAAACCACCAATATGAGATAATCGAACAACGCTTTTACTACGGCCATTTTATCGCAGCTACGGTCTATAAAAAATGACAATTATTTAATGCAACAATATTGCATTTATGTTTATTTATTTTCATTTTTGATCAAAATAGATTGATATGGATTATGATGTAATTATTATTGGAGGTAGTTATGCAGGATTGTCGGCTGCACTTACTTTAGGACGAGCAACCAGAAAAGTTTTGGTAGTTGATGGTAGCAAACCTTGCAATAAACAGACGCCACATTCACATAATTTTCTTACCCACGATGGGCGAACTCCTGCTCAGATCAGTTCGATAGCTAAGGCTGAAGTCCTTAAATATCCAACCGTAGAATTTTTAGATGGGGAGGTGTTAGTAGCTAAAAAAATAGAGAATGTGTTTCAGATTGAACTTAATAACGGTAATCGTTTCACCTCTCGGAAGTTACTTTTGGCAACCGGTTTAAAAGATAATTTACCGGATATCAAAGGCTTAAAAGAATGTTGGGCGATTTCGGTTATTCATTGCCCATATTGCCATGGTTTTGAAGTTAAAGATGAAAAAATAGGCTTGTTCATGAATGGAGATCATGCTTTTGAAATGGCAAAAAATTTAAATCTTTGGAATAAAGACCTAACAATTTTAACCAATGGCAAATCAGCTTTAACTCTTGCGCAAACCGATAAGCTACTGGCAAAATCAATCAAAATTGTTGAAGATGAAATTGAGGAATTGGAACATACTGATGGAAGCTTAGAAACTGTAAAATTTAAAAATCGGAATGAGCTAAAATTGAAAGCCGTTTATATGAGGCCAGAGGTGGATCAGCATATAAATTTTGATCAACAATTGGGCTTTGAGCTAACAGAACTGAAAACAGTAAAAATTGATGAACAACAGCAAACAACTGTTAAGGGTGTTTATGCCGCAGGGGATTGTACAACCTTGTTTAGGTCGCTTTCTGTGATAACAGCAAGTGGAACTTTGGCTGCTGTGATGATAAATAAAGAATTGATTGGTGAAGATTTTTAAGGATCATCAGAAACTAGAATAAGACAGCACCAAGAGCTGCGAAAATAAACATGGCAGCCATTACTATTCTGTCGGCAGTAACCCACTGTTGTTTTGTCAGCGGAGTTGCCACTTTTTTAATGGTTTCAGCTTTATGTCTGCTAAGTTTAAAAACGGAAGTGTCTAATTTAAGTATCATAGGAAAATATTTTAAATAGGTATTTTTTCTATTTCAAATCCTAAGCCACGATTTATACATTTTAATAAATTGTGGATAACTTATTATTATTTGTTAACTACTTCCGATTTTAGTCGCGAATTGTCAAGATATTGTTTTACAATTAATTACAATTGTAGATAAAAAGCAACAAACCATAATTAGGCTGTGTGTTATTTTGCCCGTATTTTGCTATGTTTTTTTCCGTAAAAGAAATAAATAGCTAAACCAATTCCTAACCAAACGATAAGCCGAATCCAGGTATCGGCGGGTAAAAATATCATCATCGCTACGCATGTTAAAATCCCTAAAATAGGAATTATTGGGACCAAAGGAACTCTAAAAGGGCGTTTCGCTTCCGGATCAGTTTTCCGTAAGATTAGAATACCTACACAAACCATCAAAAACGCAAGCAATGTTCCGATACTTGTCATTTCGCCCACCACATTCATCGGTACAAATGCTGCAAAAAGGGATATGAAAATACATAGAATGATGTTTGATTTCCACGGCGTTTTAAATTTCGAGTGAACATCAGAAAACATTTTGGGTAATAAGCCATCTTTACTTATAGAATAAAACATTCGCGATTGTGCCATTAAATCAATTAGAATAACCGAAGTGTAACCGATTAAAATCGCCAATATTATCGCCTGACTTAACCAGCCATAAGGTGTTTTTTCGATAGCGATGGCCACTGGTGCGCCACTGTTGGCAAATTCCTTGTAGTTGGCTAAGCCTGTCATTACATGGCCAAATAAACCAAATAAAACTGTACAAACTAACAGCGAGCCAATAATGCCTATCGGTAAATCTCTTCCTGGGTTTTTAGTTTCTTGGGCCGAAGCTGCTACTGCGTCAAAGCCAATAAAAACGAAGAAAACCAATCCTGCCCCTCGTAAAATTCCGCTCCAGCCGAACTGCCCGAAGGTGCCGGTATTTTCCGGGATGTATGGGTGATAATTTGCAGGATCGATATATTGCCAGCCTAACGCGATGAAAACCAAAACCACGCCCACCTTTAAAAATACGATGATTCCATTTACAATTGCCGATCCTTTTGTACCTCTGATCAAAATTGCAGTCATTAAAACTACCACTAGTGCAGCAGGGATATTTATAATTCCATTAACCGTAGATCCATCGGCAAGTTTAGCCGTTTCGAAAGGAGAGAGGGTAAGCTGTGGGGGCAAATAAATTCCTAAACTGCCCAAAAAGCGGGTTAAATATTGCGACCAGCTAATGGCTACCGTTGCACAACCAACTGAATATTCGAGCACTAAATCCCAGCCAATAATCCAGGCAAAAAGCTCGCCCATTGTAGCGTAAGAGTAGGTGTAGGCGCTACCGGCAACGGGTATCATCGAGGCAAATTCTGCATAGCACAAAGCCGCAAAGCCACAACCTAAGGCTGCAATTACAAAAGAAAGGGTAACCGCCGGACCAGAATGATTGGCTGCTGCCAAACCTGTAATAGAAAATAGCCCGGCACCAAGTGTTAAACCTACGCCTATAAGTATTAAATTAATCGGACCTAAGGTTCTTTTGAGTGAGCCCTCTCCACTTTCGTTTGCCTCTGCAACAATGCTGGCAATAGATTTTTTCATGAACAAAGTTAATATGCCACAAAACTATTAAAATATATTAAATCTACCTTGTTTGTAGTGATTTGTTTGTCTTTATTTTTTAATTCAAAACACAGCCTTGGTTTAGTTGTAAATGACTTAGCGTAGAAACAGCAATCGATTTAAGATTTCTGCATGGAATGCCGACTTATTATTTCTGAGAACAATTTCAAGGCTAGGTTTTTTCTAATGAAGTTGTATCCGCTTTTCTTGCACGAACCTAACCAAACTAAACCCGATAGAGTCAAATAGCTCCCAATTTTTCTTCCAAAATTGGGACTATAAGGGGATAGTGGGACTGCTAAAACCGAAGAATTAATGTCTTTGCTTTCCATAAAATTTAGTGATTTCACATTAAAATTAAATACTTATAAATTCTTGAATAAAATTAAAACACTTTAAATCAATTGGTTATACTAATATTTAAATTTATTTTAGTACTATGTATTGCATAGTACAATATAAAACATATATCTTTGTATTATGATAGCAGAAAATACGCAAACACAAATGCGGAAGGGAATTCTGGAATACTGTGTTTTATCAATCATCTCACGTGGCGAAATTTACGCTTCGGATATTATTGCCGAATTAAGGACGGCAAAACTATTGGTGGTAGAGGGCACATTATATCCATTATTAACCAGGCTTAAAAACAATGGTTTGTTAAGCTACAACTGGGTAGAATCTACCTCAGGCCCACCCCGTAAATATTATACCTTAACCCAAGTTGGTAAAGATATTTTATCACAATTAGATCAAACCTGGCAAGAGTTGGCTTATGCTGTAGGTGTTTCACAAAAAGGAGCCAATTCATAAATAGTAAAAAAGGAAATGGAAAAGACCATCATCATAAATATTGGGAATACGATTATTCATATTGAAGAAAGTGCCTACGAACTCTTAAAGGTTTATTTAAACGAAGTGAAGCAACATTTCGTTAACCACGCTGACGATTTAGAAATTGTAACGGATATCGAAAATCGAATTGCAGAGTTATTAACAGAGCAATTGGAAGAACAGAAAAAACAAGTGGTTAGCTCAGTTGATGTAAATGCAGTGATTGCCCAAATGGGTCGTGTACAGGATTTTGATACGGTAGAAGAAAACGACGAAGAGCCGGTTGCGAATACCAATTATCAGTTCCAGGCTGAGAAAAAACTATACCGCGATATGGATGAACGGGTGATTGCGGGTGTGTGTGCGGGTATTGCGCACTATGTTAATACCGACGCAAAATGGATTCGTGTGGCGGCTTTGCTTACACTGTTTTTAGGTGGCGCAGGCTTTTTGATTTATGCAATCCTTTGGATTATTATGCCAAAAGCAAAATCGCGTATCGAGCGTATGGAAATGAAAGGCGAACCGGCCAACTTGCAGGGTTTTCAAAAGAATTTGGATGAGGAATTACTAGCTGTTAAACAAGGTTTAGCCATTGCTGGCAAGCACACAGGATCCATCTTTGGACAAATAGGCATTTTTATCGGTGAATTTTTCGATTGGCTTGGGCGATTTATTTCTGGAACAGGAAAAATCATCTTTAAGGTTGTAGCAGGTTTTATTGTACTATTTGGAGTCGTATTTCTGCTATCGTTAATTGTTGGTTTTGCCGCATTTCAAGGATTTTGGGATTCGAGTGTATATGAGTATTTCCCATTCTCTATTGTAGATGAAAGCAATAGAGGTGTAATATTATTCAGTGCATTTATAGTATTTTTTGTACCCATTTTAGCTTTGGTATTGTTTTCTATCCGTGTGGCTTTTAATAAACAGGCTATTAATAAAACACTTTCTTTCGCTTTGTTAATTATTTGGCTGGTTGGTGTAGCAATGGCTGGTTATCACGCAGCTAAAATTTCTTCAGAGTTTAAACAACATGCAGAATTGGCTCAAACTGCCGATTTAAAATCTTATAAAACCTATATAATTGATATTGATAGAAGCAAATATTTTAGTAAGGAAGATAGCGTGACTTACCGTATTGATGCAAACCAAAGAAGACAAATTGTTACGGAAGATTTTGAGAACGGACCTTTTGTAATGCCAAACAACATCCGTATTGATATTGAAAAAAGTGCAACGTTGGCTACCCGCTTAACGCAGAAATATGAATCGCAGGGGAAAACTTTTCAAAGTGCTTTACAAAATGCGCAGAACATCGATTATAAATATGTCCTAAAAGACTCTAATCTTGTTTTCAATCCGCGTTTTCAATTGAGAAAAGGAACCATTTGGAGAAACCAGGAGGTTCGACTAAAACTAGAAATTCCGGTGGGTACGAAGGTGATTCTAAAGGAGGATACTTACAGATACCTAAACAATTATGGAACCTGGGATTGTGGCGAAATTGAAAATGATAAAAACGATTACAGCACATGGATGATGACCGAAGATGGTTTGAAATGTGTTGCACAATTGAAAGAGGAAGCTATAAAAAATAAAAAGTTGAAGAAGGAGCTGATCGACCTGGAATTTGCGCAGAAAGATAGAACTGCCGATAGCCTCTATCAAGATTCGATATCAAACAGGATCAAAGAAGTTAAAGAAGAGCTTGGCCTAAATAATAATTAAACCATCAGCGTTTCAATTCGCCTCAAAAGGCATTAAGAAAATATCATGAAGAAGTTACTAGTGCTAATGGCATGCCTAATGGTGTGTGGGGTTTCCTTTGCCCAAAATTTCAATAAAATAACAGGGAAAATTGTTGATGAAAAAGAGGCAGCTTTACCTTTTGCCATCATTAGAGTAATGAACTTTGCAGATACAAGTGTGGTAAAAAGCGTTTCCAGCAATCAAGACGGAGATTACGAAATTACTCTGTTAAAAAGCGGAAGTTATCTTTTATCAGTTTCTATTGTAGGCTATAAAAGTTTAAAAACGGATCGAATTTTATTAACAGCTGATTTAAAAATGCCCAATATTAAATTGGAAGGTTTAACCAAGCAATTGAAAGAAGTAAGTATTTCAGGTAAAAAACCATTTATTGAGCATCAAATTGATAAAACAGTTTTAAACGTAGAAAATAGTATCACCTCAACTGGCGGAACAGCCCTGGATGTTTTGGAGAAAGCACCAGGCGTGCAGATTGATCGGCAAAGTGAACAAATTAAGCTCAACAATAAATCGGGCGTTTTAATTATGATCGATGGGAAAACCAATTTCTTATCAGGGGCAGATGTTACCGCATTGTTGAGCAATATGAGTGCGGAACAAATCTCTACCATAGAATTGATCACTAATCCTTCATCAAAGTATGATGCTGCGGGAAACGCAGGAATTATTAACATCAAACTAAAGAGAAACAAAGCTTATGGTACGAACGGAACGATTTCTTTTAATGGCGGACAAGGATTAATGCCCAATTCGCCAACTGATTTATACCGTGCCGGAGTAAATTTGAATTTAAATCATAGGCAAGGAAAATGGAATGTTTTTGGGAACGGCGCCATGGCCAGAAAATCGAATTTTAATAATACATTCTTAAATCGTACCACTTTAGCCAATGGTTTGGCCAGTTCACTCACTCAAAATTTCGATCGTAAGAATAAGGGTTTAGGTTTTCAAGGCAAATTGGGTACGGATTATTATGCATCAGAGAAAACTGTTTTCGGAGTAATGCTGGATGCCAATACGGTTAAAACCAAGCTTACCAATTTTAGTAACACAAATATCAATGCAATGCAAAATGGAATATCCACTTTAAGTGCTATTCTGCAAGATGCTTATTCTACTTCGCCAGCGAGCAATTTAACGGCAAATTTTAATATTAAACACGATTTCGATAAAAATGGAAAGAGCTTAACTTTCGATATGGATTACTCGGGTTTCAGCAATGAAAAGGAAGAGATTTTTTTGGCTAACTATTTAAATGCCAATGGAAACTCAGACAATAAAACAACTTTGCGTAATACTACCGATGCAAAAATTAATGTTTACGCCGCTAAAACTGACTTAACGCTTCCACTTTCTAAAACAATGAAAATTGAAACTGGCTTGAAAAGTAGTTATGTGGTAACCAATAATGATTTTTTATCTGAACAATTTTCATCAGGCGTTTGGCAAAATGATTTAGGGAAATCGAACAATTTCGTTTACAAAGAAAACATTAATGCCGCTTATGCCAACTTTTCTAAAGAGTGGAAAGTATGGCAAATCCAGCTTGGTTTAAGAGCCGAACATACACACTCTAACGGAAATTCGATTACGGATAATAAAGAGGTTGAGCGAAATTACCTTTCCTTGTTTCCTACTGCATTTGTTAACCAAAAAATCAGCGAAAAGCATAATATTCGTTATTCCTACAGCAGGAGAGTAGATCGTCCTAATTATCAACAGCTCAACCCATTTGTTTTTTATATGGATCCATTGGCTTTGGATCAAGGAAATCCATATTTGAAACCACAATTTACCAATAGCTTCGAAATTAATTATAGCTATAAGGAAGCTTCATTAACATTAGGTTACTCAGATACACGAGATATGATTACCCAAATTAGTCAGCAAAATGATGAAACCAGGGTGATCAGTGTGATCAGGCAAAACTTAGGTCGTTTCCAGAATTTCTCTGCTGGTGTGTACGTGCCGATTAAGATTGCTAAATGGTGGAATATGCAAAACAATGCCAGCGTTTATTATAGCAAATTTGAAGATGGCAATTTAGAAGGCGGAGCATACAGCGCAGGCCAGGCAGCAGTAAATTTATACAGCTCCAGTTCTTTTACATTACCCCAAAACTTCAGCATAGAAATTAATTTTTGGTTAAATACACCCCGTGTTTCTGGTGTAGAGCGAACCACAGTTACGCAATATGCCTTTAACGCAGGAATTCAGAAAAGCGTGCTCAATAAAAAGCTTAAGCTGCGATTAAACATGGACGATATATTTCTGACGAATTACTGGGCAGGAAGTTTGATTTATCAGAATGTGAATATGACCGTTACCAATCGTTACACCAGCAGAAGAGCGAATTTTAGCATTAGCTATGGTTTCGGAAACCAAAATGTGAAGTCGGCCAGATCGAGAAATACGGCTACGGAGGATATTAAAAACAGAGCTGGTTCTTAGCTTGGAGTGGGGAGTTTGGAGTCCACAGTCTTGAGTGGATTAGCAATTGAACAATTATTAATCAGTAACTAAAACAAATCAACATGAAAATATTATTATACATTACTTCAATTTTATTGGCATCTTTTAGCTTTGGCTGCAAAACGAAGGGAGGAAATTTATCCCTGAAAACTGTAGATACCAATACAGCATTTAAGTTTACAGCAAAATTTGATGAAGCTAAAACCCGCCAATTAAACGAATATTTAGACAGTGCATTAAACAATAAACTACCACTCGAGCAAAATATCGATTTGTTAGTGAATTTGAATGGAGAGGATATATTCAATTTAAAAGCTAACTCTGGATGGCTCGAAATTAACTTAGATAAAAGAAATACCTCTATGGCTGAGTATATGAAAGTTAAAAAGCTGACAGAAGGAGTCCAGGAAATAATGACCAAGAAATAGCTAATTAATCACGCGGCAAGTCAGTCACAGTCTTTTTATATAAATTTCATTTGATGATTGTTATCTTGTGCAATTGAACAATGACGATTAATATGAAAAAAATATTTTTTACACTACTGCTCTCACAACTTGTTTTACTTACTGCGTTCAGCCAATCGAAGCCTCCATTTTGGGACGATGTACAAACGATTAAAAAGTACGATAAAATGTTTCAACCGCCGGTTAACCCAGTTTTGTTTGTAGGCAGTTCATCAATAAGAAAATGGGATGACTTAACGCAGGTTTTCGCAAAATATAACGCTTTGAACCGTGGTATTGGCGGCGCAGTTACCAACGATATTACCTACTATTTAAACGATATCGTTTTCCCCTATCACCCACGCCAAATTGTATTGTATGTTGGTGAAAATGATCTTCCAGATCCTAAAACGACAGCAGATAGTGTACTCAACAGAACCATAAGATTATTTAATTCCATCAGAGCAAAATTGCCAAATGTGCCCATCGTTTATATTTCGATAAAACCAAGTCCGAGTAGAGATAAGTTTAGAGAAAAGGCCGTTGCTTCCAATGCATTGATCAAAAAATTTATAAGCGAACAGGTTGATGCCAAATATGTAGATATCTATCCTTTAATGCTTACCAGGGATGGGCAAAACCGTCCTGAATTGTTTGTGGGTGATATGTTACACATGAATGCTGCGGGTTACGCCATTTGGAAAAAGGCTGTTGAAAAGCATTTGATAAAAAGATAGACGCTTCAAATTCGTACATTTGAAAACATCTTAAAAATCAGATCCGTTAAACATGCCGTTAAAACCGTATTTGCTCATTTTCTTTCTCAGTTTTTTTAGTTTAACCCTTTTTGCGCAAAACAAATTTACTTTAAGTGGCACTATTCGCGATGCGAGTTCTGGCGAAACACTTATCGGTGCTACAATTAAAATTACCGGTGCAACTCCTGCAGGTACGCTAACCAATAATTACGGTTATTTCGCCCTTACTCAACCCGAAGGAACTTATACCGTAACAATAAGCTACACGGGATTTGCAAGTGTTATAAAAACTATCAATCTGAATAAGGATACAAAACTTAACGAAGAATTAAATGATGCAAATGATTTAGCCGAAGTTACGGTGAGCGCCAATAACCGGAAAAATGAAAACGTAAAAAGCGCACAAATGGGTTTAGAACGTATTGATATGAAATCGTTAAACTCTATTCCGGTTTTATTGGGCGAAAAAGATGTTTTGAAAACTATTCAACTTTTGCCAGGTGTAAAATCCGGTGGCGAAGGCAATACGGGTTTTTATGTTCGCGGAGGTGCTGCCGATCAAAATTTAATTATTTTAGATGAGGCTGTTGTTTACAATTCATCACACTTATTGGGCTTCTTCTCTACCTTTAACGCCGATGCCATTAAAGATGTAAGTTTATACAAAGGCGGTATGCCAGCGCAATATGGGGGTAGATTATCGTCGGTTTTGGATGTTAAGATGGACGATGGAAATAACAAGGAATTTAAGTTTCAGGGTGGAATTGGGTTGATCGCTTCGCGATTGAAAGCAGAGGGGCCGATTGTAAAAGATAAAGGTTCATTTATGGTGAGCTTTCGGCGAACTTATATTGATTTGTTTTTAAGGGCTTCACCAGATTCTTCAATAAATGGCAGTACCTTGAATTTCTACGATATCAATGCCAAAGCCAATTACAAAATCAACGATAAAAACACCATTTATATCTCAGGTTATTTTGGTAAAGATAATATTGGCGTTAAGGATCTTTTTGAGAATAACTGGGGAAATGTAACGACAACGATCCGTTTAAATCACATTTTTAATGATCGTTTATTTTCCAATACCTCATTAATTTACAATAACTATAATTATACGGTGAGGTTGTTAAATGATGTAACCAATTTCAAGGCGACCTCATTGGTGCGGGATTTCAACTTTAAGGAGGATTTTCAATATTTTAGCAACAAGCACACTTTGCGTTTTGGATTAAATGCCACGCATCACCGCATTTCTCCAATTGACATTACCACTAGTCAGGAATCGCAGGTTAATCCGCTTACGCAAGAAAAACGCTATGGTTTAGAAAGTGCCGTATATGTTTCTGATGAATGGGCGGTAACCGAAAAACTGAATTTATTATACGGATTAAGATTGGCTGCATTTTCATTATTAGGGCCTGGTAATTTCGGTAGTTACGATGCTGATGGCAATATCTTATCATCAGATAAAGTAGAAAGCGGTAAGTTTTATAAGAATTATTTAAACCTGGAGCCGCGTTTTTCGTTGAGCTATTTGTTTAATGAAGAGAATTCTGTTAAAGCTTCTTATAACAGAAATACGCAGAATATCCACATTTTAACCAATGCTACATCAAGCTCTCCAACTGATCAATATGTGTTGAGTAGCAATAACATCAAACCAGAAATTGCAGATCAGGTTGCTGTTGGTTATTTCAGAAATTTTGCTGAAAATAACTATGAATTCTCTGGCGAGGTGTATTACAAATGGATGCAAAATCAAATTGATTACAGAGATGCTGCTGAACTGTTAGGCAATTCAAACGTAGAATCAGAACTTTTATATGGAACGGGTAGGGCTTATGGGTTGGAATTGTTCTTTAAAAAGAAGTTTGGAAAGTTGAATGGTTGGGTGGGCTACACATTATCAAGAACGGAAAGAAAGTTTGCTGGATTGAACAATGGTAATTATTTCCCATCCAGGCAAGATCGTACGCACGATGTATCGTTTGTGGGCATTTATAATTTGAATAAACGCTGGACTTTTTCTTCGAGTTTAATTTACAGCACAGGAAATGCGGTGACTTATCCGGCAGGGAAATATGTTGTCGGTGGACAAACCGTATATTATTACACCCAAAGAAATGCCGGTAGAATGCCCTACACTATGCGGTTAGATTTAAGCGCAACGCTTGAAGGTAGAAATAAAGGCAGATTTCAATCAAGCTGGAATTTTGGCGTGTATAATGCTTTGGGTAGAAAAAATCCTTATTCTGTCGAATTTATTAATGATCCAACCGATGCAAGTAAAACTGTGGCCGAACAAACCTCATTATTCGGTATTATTCCATCGGTAACCTGGAACTTTAAATTTTAAAACCATGAAGAAATTAATTCTATATATCGCTGTTTTGAATTTATGCTTTACTTCCTGTAAAAAGATTATTGAAGTGGATACCAATAACGCAGCAGCGCAAATTGTAATCGAAGGCAATATTACCGATCAGCTCATTGATCAGCAGATCGTGATTAGTAAAACTGTTGGCTATGATGAGAAGGGCATTTATCCGAAAGTATCTGGCGCCACTGTTATCGTAACTGACGACAAGGGAAGCAGATATACGTTTATGGAAAAAACACCAGGCGTTTATGTGCAGGCAATGCGTGGCATTTCTGGTAATACCTATAGCTTAAATGTAAGTGTAGAAGGTAAAACTTATACCGCGAGTTCTAAAATGCCAAATCGGGTAAAATTGGATTCGATAGGCGTGGTTAGCAATTCTTTTTTTAGCAACGAACGTAAAACCGCAGCCGCCTATTTAGTTGATCCTGAAAACGAAACCAATTTTTATCACTTCAATCTTTACGTAAATAATCTATTCTCACGGAGAATATATGTAAATAATGATCGCTTGACTAACGGAAATAAATTGCGTATTCAGCTTTTTTACGAATCGGACGATGATGACAATGATGGGTTGAAGTCTGGAGATAAAATTAGCGTAGAGGCCGAAAGTATCGATTCTAATATTTTTGATTACTGGTATACCTTAAGCCAGCAATCTGGCCGTGGGCCAAATCAAGGTACCACACCTGCTAACCCACCATCAAATATTTCGAATAATGCTTTAGGATATTTCAGCGCACACACCTATCAAAAGCTGAGCACTGAGGTTAAGTAATGGCTAATATTTTTTTGCTAAAACACCCATAATTATTTGCTGTTTCAAGAGTATGAAAGTATTTATAAGTGGAAAAATTGCGCCTGATGCTTTGCAGAAATTGGAAGATCATCATATACAAATTACCCAGTGGAAAGAAACACGACAAATCACACCTAAAGAGCTAATAGAAGCCTGTAAGGATCAAGATGGGTTTATAAGTGTTGGTCCGAATAAGATTAATGCCGATTTTTTAAATGCTAGTAAACATTTAAAAGTAATCGCACTCCATTCGGTTGGTTTTGATCAGGTTGATGTAGAAACTGCCAAGAAATTAAATCTCCCTGTTGGAAACACGCCTGGCGTTTTAAGCGCCGCAACAGGCGAAACTGCTTTTTTATTGATGATAGCGGTATCGAGAAAAGCTTTCTTTTCGTACAGGAAAATTATAGATGGCAAGTGGGAAAAATACGAGCCTGCAACGGAACTGGGTATTGAAATTAGCGGCAAAACGCTTGGTGTTTTTGGTTTAGGTAAAATTGGTTTGGAAATGGCGAAGAAATGCAAAGCCGCATACGGCATGCAGGTGATTTACCATAACCGATCTAGAAATGAGGATGCCGAAAAAGAGCTTGATGCCAAATATGTTTCATTCGATGAGCTTTTGGAACAAAGTGATGTATTGACCGTTCATACTGCTTTGACGGATGAAACTAAGGGCAAATTTTCGATTGATGTATTCAAGAAAATGAAGCCGAATGCTATTTTTATCAATACAGCTCGGGGCGGCATTCATAATGAAAAAGACTTAACGCAAGCTTTGGAAGAAAAGATTATTTGGGGTGCAGGTTTGGATGTTACCAATCCGGAGCCAATGGGTAAAAATAATCCGTTATTGTTTATGGAAAGTGTTGCCGTTTTACCCCATATTGGCTCTGCTACCGAAGAAACCAGAGCGGCCATGGCCGAGTTAATTGTGGAGAATATTCTGGCTGGCTTAAAGGGAGAGCAAATTCCCTATCCAATTTATTAATCACGTAAAAAAGGGCGTTAGATTCTCAAATCTAATGCCCTTTTAGCTTTGGTTTCGTTTCTACTTCACCAAATATTTCATTACCGATCGGCCAATATTTCCGTTGGCATCAATACCTTCAATAATCACTTTGTATTGCCCGCTACCATCTGCGTTGTAAAACTCTACCGAAGAATTTCCAGTGGCATCCGTTACAATTTTTGGATTCCAATAAATAGTGGTGCGCAGATCATTTCTGTTCATGTTAGCGGCAACGTCATAACGTGGCGAGTAAAACTGTTTTTCCTTGTTATATCCCTGCGGAGAGAAGGTAAGCTCGTAGTTTTTAGGTAGCATATCCAAAAGTTGCGCTTTCGATATTTTCTGTCCTTTCGGTGCTTTTTTCTGATTGATTACGATTACCCCGTTTACATTGTTTGCTCTGTTTACCAAGCCGAGCTCATCTCTTAAAAAGATTTCTATCGATTCTATTTCAGATGCATTTAAGGTATTAATCTGATTCACATCCACATTCATTCCATTGATGAAAATTCCCATTGGCGTTCTGTTTCCTTGGTTGTAATCTCTGCTCACATAAAAATTATTATCCATATATGTTACACCAGCCATCATCGTTTGCAAACAGTTAATCAGCAAATTACAGCCTTGTAATCTATCGCCTGTTATCTCATGGTCGGCAATTTGACTTAAACCACTTAAAGCAGGGTAATCTTTGTGGCTCACCTTTGGTATTGTAGCCGCTTTAATGGTCACATCTTTTAAAGTGTGTAAATAGGCATACTGTTTTTTACTATTATCTAAGTAAGTGGTTAATGCACTATCAATATTTAAAACCTCTTCTGCCGCACTAAAATTTCTGGTTAAGGCAGGCGTTGGCGATCCATTTAAACTAATCGTCATGGCTTTATAGTTCACATTATATTTGGCAGAGATGGTTACTTTTGATGAATCATTTAACACGAGATTTTGTATCTTAAAATTACCCACCGGATCTGTAGTCACCTGCGAATTGAAACGCTTGTCTGGGATGGTTACCAGTATCGTACCCTTTCTTACAGGAATACCATTATTCATTCTTAAAACACCCGTAAGGTCGATACCCTGCTCAGGCAAGAAGCTGATTTTTGGCAATTTGTTACTTAAAATGTCAGTGTATTTAAACGATCGATATCCTTGGGTAAGCAATAAAACGTCCAGGTCGGCATTTTTCTTCGCATCGGGTGCGTTGAAGTAATAATTTGGTTTTTCAATGTATCCTTTTAGGTCGCTGCTTAAAAGTAGCCCGGTTAAAATGGTTGTAGCGCCATCTTCACTAGAGGGAACTTTGCTCTCATCAACCACCGCAATAGAAAATGTACCTTCTACCGGAGTACCATCTTTTTTGGCGGCGATATTCACCTTAACCTTTTTCTTAACTCCGGATGTTGGTGTAGGCGTGGAGAGTGCTATATTTAATGCATTTTTATTTTGTACAAAAACCAATCTCTCGCTTAAAGGTTTTCCTGCATCTGTAAATAGTGTAAACTGGGCAATTCCCATTGGGAATTTAGATTTCAAAATAGTGGTGCTGTATTCTTTAGATGAGAGTGCAGTTTGGGCACCGTAACAAATAACGCCTTTGCTTTGCGCAACAAGGTAAAATTTCTTGCCCTGGTTCTGCTGGAAAAAAGTATCATTTGAAATAATTTTAACCGCAACATTTTCCGGATTGCTATTATCGATATTTACTAAAATGCCCGATTCGTTAACTGCTGGTAGCGAATAACTTTGTGTCGTTCCATCTGCAAAGGTTACATTGGCTTTGTAAGTTTTTCCACTTTCGGCAAGCAAATTAAAGCTTCCCATTCCTAATCTTTGTGCCGTAAATGTGGCAACTTGTTTGCCATCATTATCGGTTACGGTGCCTTTTGAATTAATCCCCAAACCATCACTTTTAATAGCTTTAAAGGCGACTTTATTGGTTAGGCCAGCAATCAGGCTTCCTCCTTCAGGGAAAAGTTGAAAATCTTTGGTAACGATGGCATTCTCTAGTTGAAAAATATTGCTTACCAGATCTTTCTCGGTAGTATTAATGGAGGTAACCAGTTCACCTTTTTTAAGCTGGTATTCGGCTTTTTGATTGGCAGTCATCGCGATGGTGAGGTAGCCGTTCGCATCTGTAGTTCCTCTGCCTTTTGCAATCACTGTAAAGCTTGTTACCACCTGCCAGCTTACGTTTCTATTCGCGTAAGGCTTATTATTTGCATCTTTAAACTGAATACGGGCATCAATTTTCTCTAGCTTATCTGTCGAAGTATTCTTGTAAGTGATATGCGTTTTAACCTCCTTGTCTATCGCCTCACCCACGTAAAATGTCTTGTTGAAATAACTCGGATCGTCGAAATTTAACATCCACATGGTGTAAGCCCGAATATGGTAGTTTCCTTGTTTATAATTTACCTGATCTAATGGAAAACTTCCATTCGCCACGCCACCTACAATAGGCAACTTCAAGGTTTGGATAAGCGAATCCTTTTGGTTGATCACATCAACATAAACGATTTTGCTTATGCCCGATAAGAAATTTTGATTTTCCGTTAAATAAGCCTTAAACCACACGGTATCGGCAATGGCATAATAAGGCTTATCAAAATGAAGATAAATTTTTTCGGCAGGATAATCATTTAGAACTTTGCTGGTTTTCGCTATTAAAGTATTGATGCTAACGGTATCAGTTTGTGCCGACGAAGATAAATTTAGGAGTGATAGGATTGAAAATATTAAAAACGGTAATCTAAAAATCTTCATGAATTGGAAATTAAATACTAAAAGGTAAATATATCCAATTAAAAATAGAGCACCTAAATTGTATGCATCTTTAACATTTTTTTACATAAAAGAGTTTAGGGCATAAAAAAACAAGCTACTTTTAAATAGCTTGTTTCGTTATACCTTTAGATGTGAATTTCTTATTTGTATTCGATTACGAATTCGCTTAAAGGTGTGCGTACTTTTTTCAGGTTCACCAACCAGTCTCCAGCTTCGTCTCTATGGCCCAATGGCAATAGAGTTACACTTTTTAATTGTTTTTTATCCAAGCCTAATAATTCATCTAATTCTGCAGCATTGAAGCCTTCCATTGGAGTAGAATCTACTTTTAAAAGGGCAGCTTGAGCAAGTGCGATACCAAAGGCGATGTAAGCTTGTTTAGCAGCGTGGTGAAAGTTTTCTTCTGCTGGTTTCGACAAGATCATCCCTTTCAATTGGTTTTTGTAAGCATCAGTTGTATCTAAAGGTAAACCACGTTCCGTGTTCATTCTATCGAACACTTTATCGATACCTTCGTCAGTATAATTTTCTTGGGCTGCAAAAACCAATAGATGTGATGAATCAATAATCTGCGATTGGTTATAAGCAATAGGAGCAATTTTTTCTTTCAATTCTTGATTGGTAATTACAATAACTTTAAACGGTTGCAAGCCCGAAGAAGTTGGTGCCAATAAAGCTGCTTGTATAATTTGATCAACTTTATCTTGTTCTACAGGCTGACCATTCATTTTTTTAACTGCGTAACGCCAGTTTAGTGCATCTATTAAGCTCATGATATTTTCTTTCAATTTTGTGCCTCAAATATCATCATTACAAATTCCCGTTTTGTTGATGTATGGTAAGAAAGCAGTTGGTAGGAGAAATGGTGTTAAACAAATTGGAGAAGTTATTCTGCAAACTTTAAGTCGCTCCTTACTGGAAAATGATCCGATAGTTTCGCCTCCGTGATGTTATAGTTTAACACTTCGAGATTTTTTGAAGTTAAAATATAATCGATTTGAAAGTTGGGAAATTTACCATTGTAAGTTTTGCCCATACCCGAGCCTTTTTTAACGAAAGCATTGTTTAAGCCCTCAGTAATTTGAGTAACCACATAGGATGCTGGAGTATCGTTGAAATCTCCGGCGATTAAATAGGGGGTTTTACAAGACGCCATTTCCTTTTTCATCAAATCTACCTGGCCGCTGCGTTTTAGAAACGCACTTTTAAGCATACGCAAAATTCGTTTTGAAGGTTGAAGCTGTGTATTCATTTCTTTAACCTTGTCCAAATATTCGTAATCCTGTTTTTCAAACGAAATAGATTGGAAGTGAACATTGTACACCCGAAGTGTTTTACCCGAGATATTTAAATCTGCATAGATGCTCATGTTGCCATTGTAACCATCTACGAAAGGGATTTTGCCGCTACCTACTATTGGGTATTTAGTGAAAATAGCCAGCCCGTAAGCCTCGAAGTCGTTTTTATTGGTCGGTACGAAATAGAAATGCTTTAATTTTAAAACCGTTTTTAAGCTATCGATAATATCAAAGTTGCCTTTAAAGCGGGTATAAAACTCCTGGAAACAGATAATATCCGGGTTCTCATCTTTCACTACTTTAAGCATCTTTTCTTTTACCGACTCATCATTCTCACCTCCATAAAGTTTAAAAGTATGCACATTGTAGGTCATCATTCTGATGCTATTTTCTACTTTTTCCGGGCAACCTTTATCGCCGCCAAATGAAAAAGTTGCTTTTAATGTTTTAAAACCAAAAGCAATAACAATGATGCTTACAATAGCGAATACCCATTTTTTACTAATGCACCACCAGGCCAAAAAAATGATATGAAAAAATAATACGTAGGGATAGGCCAGGCCAAAAAATGCAATTAATGCATGTTTGCGTGGATCCATATTGCCGGCAACAGTACCAAGTATTAAAGCAATTGCCAGTAGTACTGCAACAGGTAGTAAAAGTTTATCGAAGAAATTGTATTTCTTTTTCGCCATTAATCTTTGCTTGCTTTAAAAAGTTTTTCTTTCTCTGTAGCAGATAGTTTATCATAACCTGATGAAGATATTTTATCTAAAATGGCATCAATTTCCTGTTGAGAAACCTCGTTAAAAACCGGTTTTCTTGGAGTCGGTTTTTCGTTGCGCACAACCTTTAGCTTAGGTTTGCGTTCGAAGATCTTGCTCCAGTCGCTCCCTTTTTGCAAACTTTTAATAAAGATGAAACCTAGAAGTGCGCCTCCGATATGCGCTAAATTTCCTCCTGCATTAGCAGACGATAAGCCTAAAAACGACAACAGGAAATATACAATGGCCACCCATTTTATTTTTACTTCTCCAAAAAGCAAGAGCATAATGCTATAGTTTGGCACCAGTGTAGCCGTGGCAACAATAATAGCCATTACTGCAGCCGAAGAACCAACAACAGTTCTGTTTATTAATCCATCAGCAAAGGCAGGGATGATATTTAACCCGGCGATATAAATCAAAGCGCCAACTAACCCGCCTGCGAGATAAACAAAATGAAATTGACGGGACTTCAAAAAGTTCATAAAGATATTACCAAACCAGAATAAACCAAGCATGTTAAACAGCAGGTGCAGAAAGCCATCATGGAAAAACATGTAAGTAGAAATGGTATAGAATCGGGTTGGCAAAGCGGTAATTTGAGCGGGTACTCCAAAATACTCTCTAATCCAATCTCCAATAATGAAATCGGTTCTGCCTAAAAATAAGAATACAGCAATAATGGCGGTAACCAAAAAGATAATCACGTTTATTCCTATATATAGAAATAAGGGATTGCCCGATTGAAAAATCTTAAACTTTAAATCTTTAACCGTATTATTCATAGTAAGTATAAAAGTTTGTGTTCTTATCCTTCCAAATTTTAACCAGGATGAAGCCGATTAAAGCACCACCCAAGTGGGCGTAATGTGCAATTGAATCGCCTTCAAAACGACTAACGCCTAAAAATAATTCAACTAAAATATAAAATGGGATGATATATTTCGCTTTAACCGGTACTGGGATAAACATAATATAAAGTTCAGCATTTGGATATAACATTCCAAAAGCTACCAACAACCCAAATACTGCCCCTGAGGCACCTAACATGCCTCCACCGTAAATTTGCCCTATGGTTTGGTAATCTGCCTGACTTTTTATTTGATTTTGCCAGCCTTCGTACAGCGTAAAATGGCCAATAATTTGGTTAACCTCTATGGCTTGAACTGCCCATTGGAGTAATAAAGCACCCAAGCCAGTTATCAAATAAAATATAAGGAATTTTTTGCCTCCCCAACGCGTTTCCAATAAACTTCCGAAGGAGTAAAGTGCAAACATATTGAAGAAAATGTGAGCAATACCACCATGCATAAACATATAAGTGATTACTTGCCAGCCGCCAAATTTGGGAGAGTCAAAATAATAAACCGCTAGCATATCTTCCAAATTAATGGTAGAACTTAGAAAATAAGTTCCCACAAAAAAGAGAATGTTAATGATTAGCAGGTTTTTAACTATTGGAGGGATATACAGGTTGTTCATTTATGAATTTATTAGCGCCACCCAACCTCCCCAGAAGGGAGGAGTTTAAAGCGTTGTTTTGTTTTTCTATTTACTTTATTCAGGAATCTTTTTATTTGCTCTTAGCTCCTGGCTCTTTGTTCCTTGCTCCTTATTCCTTACTCTTCGCCTTACTTTTCAAACTTCTTATCTAATTCTCCCAAGGTTATGGTTTGAATCACTGGTTTTCCACTCACGCTAAAATTAGGGGTTTTACAGGCAAAAAGTTCATCAATCAGCGTATTCATTTCTTCCTGGCTTAATGCAGTTCCGGCTTTTATCGCACTGTTTTTTGCCAGCGTTCGGGCCAGGCTATCTCTTTTAGTTAACTTCAATTCCTGCTGAGAGTTTTTGAAACCTTCAATTAGTTGCTCAAATAGTTGTGTTTCGTTGATATTACTGCTTCCTAAATCAACCGGAACACCTTCTACAACCAACGTATTTTTTCCGAATTCACGTACATCAAAGCCTAAACTTTTTATATCGTCCAATAAACTTTTGGCCAGTTCGAAATCGTTGGCGTTAAGGGTAATGGTTTGCGGAAATAAACTTTGTTGCGATGCGCCTTTCCTATCGTCTAAATGTATTAGAAATCGTTCATAAAGAATACGCTCGTGTGCCATTTGTTGATCGATAACCATTAAACCCGATTTAATCTGCGAAACAATGTAACGGTTATGCAATTGCATATATTGCTTTTGCTTCGTTTCAAAGACCGGTTCGTCTGTGTAAAACGATGTTTGTTCGATCACCGGTTGCTCCACCACTTCATAAAGCGAGCCCCAGTTTTTTGCACTCGGTTTTGCTTCATAGTTTCTTGATGAAGTGGCATATCCTGAAACGGAACTGCTGTCGCTGGCAAAAGGATTAAAATCGGGATTGAAATTAATACTAGGCGGAACAATATCTTCCACTGCCTTTTGCGTAATCATGTTACTGAAACCCGTTTCCTGATCAAAATCTAAAGTAGGAGAGATGTTATATCTCCCAATAGAACGTTTTACAGCAGATTTCATGATCGCATAAATAGATTTTTCATCTAAATACTTAATCTCTGTTTTGGTAGGATGAACGTTTACATCAATTTTTGAAGGATCAATTTCAATGAAGAGGACGTATAACGGGTAGCTATCATCTGGCAAAAGATCTTCAAAAGCCGAACTTACGGCGTGATTTAAATACGGGTCTTTAATAAATCGATTGTTTACAAAAAAGAATTGCTCACCACGGGTTTTCTTGGCGAAAGCCGGTTTTCCGATGTAGCCTTTTAAATTTATTATGGTTGTTTCCTCTTCAACAGGAACCAATCGCTCGTTGTAATTATTGCCAAAAATGTGGACAATACGTTGTTTTAAGTTTCCTTTCGGGAGGTTAAAAATTTCTGTCCCGTCATGATGCAAGCTGAAAAATACCGTTGGGTGTGCCAATGCTACCCTTGTAAATTCATCAATAATATGACGCATTTCTACCGGATTGCTCTTTAAGAAATTACGACGAGCAGGGGTATTGTAAAACAAATTTTTAATGGCAATTTGTGTGCCCGCAGGCGTCGCCACGGGTTCTTGTGCAGTTACCAAAGCGCCTTCAATAGAAATGCAGGTACCAATTTCGTCTTCATGGCGGCGGGTTTTCATTTCTACCTGAGAAATTGCAGCTATCGAAGCCATCGCTTCGCCACGAAAACCCATAGTGCGAATAGCAAATAAATCTTCCGCCTTTTTTACTTTTGAGGTGGCGTGGCGCTCGAAACACATTCTGGCATCGGTAACGCTCATTCCGCAACCATTGTCAACAATCTGAATGAGTGCTTTTCCGGCATCTTTTATCACCAATTGGATTTTATCTGCGCCAGCATCAATCGAATTTTCAAGTAATTCTTTTACAGCAGAAGCAGGTCGTTGAACAACTTCTCCGGCAGCAATTTGATTGGCAACAGCATCAGGCAATAAGTGAATAATATCAGTCATGTATTAGGGCAAAGTGAATTTGCTAAATTATACAAAATAAGCTTAAGGATTTGGCTTTGTTTAAAACTCAACATGTAAATGACTGTTCGAAAAAGTCCAAAGTCAGCAGTCTGAAGTCCTAAGTCTTTTGTCTTGAACATCACCTATCAATTGTGCATCTCCTTTTAATCTTGATAAGAAAATATTGATGATCGCCAGCCGAATTTAAGAGCTAACCAATTTCGTAATCGGCATTTTACAAAGCCAATTCATTTCAATTTTCTATCTTTAACAACATGAAATCATTTCTCTTCGTCCTTTCTTTGGCGTTGTTTTTTTCTTCCTGCAGGAAAAAAGAACAAGCTGACCTGATCATTTATAATGCCATTATTTATACTGTTAATGATCAATTCGAAAAAGTTGAAGCTTTTGCCGTTAAAGATGGAAAAATTCTAGGCTTGGGTTCTTCAAAAGAGATTCAATCAAAATACGAGGCTAAAGAAGAAGTTAATGCCGATGGAAAATCAGTTTACCCAGGTTTTATCGATGCACATGCACATTTTTTCGGTTACGGGCAAAGCTTGCAAACAGCAGATTTAAGGGATACCAGATCCTGGGAGGAGATTTTGGAGAGATTGAAAGCGTTCGCTAAAACCCATCCAGATGGCTGGTTAATTGGCAATGGCTGGGATCAAAACGACTGGGAAAATAAAGCTTTCCCTACAAATGAAAAATTAACGGAATTATTTCCAAACCGGCCAGTATTATTAAATCGAGTAGATGGACATGCTGCTGTGGTCAATCAAAAAGCTTTCGATGAAGCAGGGATAAAGGGTGAACAGAAATTAGTGGGTGGTGATATGCTTAGCGCCAACGGAAAATTGACTGGAGTTTTGATCGATAATGCGGTTGGCCTTGTAGATAGCAAAATTCCATCGCCTGATGAAAAACTGGCAACTAAAATTTTAACCGATGCGCAAGCAAATTGTTTTGCCGCTGGCTTAACAACGATTGATGATTGTGGCTTACCCTTTCAAGCGGTAGATTTTATCGAAAAAATGCAAAAGGACGGAAAGTTGAAAATGCGTTTATATGTCATGTTATCCGATGCTGAACAAAATTATGATTACCTGTTTAAACGCGGAGCAATTAAAACCGATCGACTAAATGTTCGCTCATTTAAAGTTTATGCTGATGGCGCTTTGGGGTCAAGAGGTGCTTGTTTATTACATCCTTACAGCGATATGCCAGCGAAAAGTGGTTTCTTGTTGAGCAATCGGAAGCATTTTGAGGAGGTAGCTGGAAAAATTGCAGCGCATAATTTTCAAATGTGCACCCATGCCATTGGCGATTCGGCCAACCGGGTAATGCTCAACATTTATAATAAAGTGCTCAAAGGCAAAAACGATAAACGCTGGAGAATTGAACATGCTCAGGTAGTAAACTCAAATGATTTCGCTCTTTTTGGAAAAGCGAATATTATTCCTTCCGTTCAACCAACACATGCTACTTCAGATATGTATTGGGCGGGAGAAAGATTGGGGCCAGAGCGGGTTAAAGATGCTTATGCCTACAAACAACTCCTTAAACAAAATGGCTGGATACCCCTGGGAACTGATTTTCCGGTGGAAAACATTAATCCATTATTAACGTTTTATGCTGCAACAGTGAGAGACGATGCAAAGGGGTTTCCGAAAGGCGGTTTTCAAATAGAAAATGCGCTTACACCGGAAGAAGCTTTACGTGGGATGACCATTTGGGCCGCAAAAGCGAATTTTGAAGAAAAGGAAAAAGGCAGTTTAGAAAAAGGTAAATTTGCCGATTTTGTTATTCTTGATCACGATATTTTAAAATCAACCCCACAAAACAGATTAAAAACCAAAGTTTTAAAAACCTATTTGAACGGAGAAAAAGTATATGAAGCGAAATAGATTAGTCATTCTGGGCGTAGCGAGTTTCTTTAATGTTTTATGTTTAATGGCTTGTGCCCAAGACCATGCTACAAACGAAAAAAAGCTTTCTGTTGCCAATAATATTACCAGTTCAACCATTTTGCTGAACAATAAAGATGCTGTTATACCATTAAAATCTCTCGATAAAATAAACATTGCCTCAGTAAGTCTGGGGTTTTCTTACAGCTTAGTTTTTGATAGTTTAGCTAACAAATACGATAAAATTACATCGTTTTCTGCAGATAAATATAAGGATAGCGTAAACCTGAATGACCTGGAAGACGACCTTAAATATTTCAACGTTGTGCTGATTGCCATTGATGATCAGCAAACCACCAATGCCAAATACATCAATTTTATTAACAGTGTAAGCAAAACAAAAAAGGTGATCATTTCCCTTTTTGGAAATGGAACCGCATTAAAATCGTTTGATTTACTTCAGTCGCCCATTATTTGGACTGGAGAAAACAGTGCAGACGCAGCGGCCATTGTGCCGCAATATATTTTTGGTGGCATTGCAGCGGTAAATAAATTAACTAAAGCCTATTCTGCAAAATATACCGTAGGTTCTGGCTTTACAACTGACAAAACCCGGTTGAAATATACCGTTCCCGAGGATGCTGGTGTAAACTCTAATAATTTAAAAGAAATTGATGCGATTGCCGAGGAAACCATTAGAGAAAAGGCAGCCCCAGGTTTGGTGATTTTGGTGGCGAAGGATGGAAAAGTGATTTTTAATAAGGCTTACGGAACGCACACTTACGATACGAATCTTCCTGATAAGGTAACCGATATTTTCGATTTGGCTTCGGTAACTAAAGTTACAGCCACCACACCTTCGGTAATGCGTTTGTTCGAGGAGGGAAAGTTGAAATTGGATACTAATATCGGCGCCTATATTCCGAAAGCCCGAACTACGCCCATGAACAACATTCAAGTTCGTGAAGTGATGCTGCACCAGGCCGGTTTTATTCCATACATTCCATTCCACAATTACGTAAAAACAGGAGATTATAGTGTAGATTCTTCTGCTGCTTTCCCAACAAAGGTTGCCGATGGTTATTATATCAAAAAAGACTTTTTTAAGAATTTCATGTGGCCAAAAATGCTCAATTCGCCCATCAAAACCAGAGGACAATATGTTTACAGCGACATTAGTATGTATGTGATGAAGGATATTGTAGAGCACATTAGTGAGGAGCCGTTAAACCAATATACATACGAAAACTTCTACAAACCGTTGGGGATGCAGACGGCCGGATTTTTACCTAGAAATCGTTTCGGTAGAGATCAAATTATCCCTACGGAGCAAGATACCTATTTCAGAAGAACGCTTTTAGTAGGTTATGTTCACGATCAGGGTGCAGCACTTGCCGGTGGTGTGTCTGGTCATGCCGGTTTGTTTTCCAGCGCCAACGATTTGGCCATCATTTATCAGATGCTTTTAAATCGTGGTACTTACGGGGGTACGCAATATTTTAAACCAGAAACGGTTGATATGTTTACTTCAAAACAATCAAACGTGAGTCGTCGTGGTTTAGGTTTCGATCGTTGGGACCCGGATAGTACAAAACACTATCCATCAAACCTGGCTTCGCCACAAACTTATGGGCATACCGGGTACACCGGCACTTGTGTTTGGGTAGATCCATCAAGAGGTTTGGTATATGTTTTCCTTTCCAATAGGGTTAGTCCAAGCGTGAGCGATAAGCTTGGGAACTTAAGAATCAGAGGGCGGATTCAAGATGTAATTAACAAAGCGATTGACGAATCGAAGAAGTAGGATATAATATTCTTTACTGCTAAGTTTAGTATCATTGCAAGGTACAAAGCGATTGAAGCTTGATAGATTGCTTCGTGCCTCGCAATGACGAATATTTTAATTATTCATCATCCAATAAGGTGATGCAATTATCAGAAAGTTTCTTTATTCGTGTATCAAATGTTTGAAGTGCCACATTGTTTTTAGATGTTTGATACAGATAAGTGATGATACCTTTAGTCGAATCATCTGGATCGCAAGCGTAAGATTTTTCTAAATATGCTGCGGTTTTCGTCGATAGTTTTTTATAATCTTCTACCAATTTGCCATAAATGACAACGCTTTTTGAGTCGACGGCAGCATTCATCTTTTTAATCATCGCCTGGCAATCCTTAAAATAATGATTTCCTAAAGCAAGGTAAGGCACATAATAGCCAGGCGTCATTTTGATACTTTTTTCATAATATGGAATCGCAAGATTCATTTGATCGGTTTCTTCATAAAGCCTTGCCAAGTGATAGGTACACTACCCATTTGTTTTTGGTTTAATTCAGAGGATCTTTTAATTAATGCTTCTGCTAAATTAATGGCTTTGCTTTTTTCACTGACCTCCAATCTGATTTGCAAAAAATCCCAGTAGAGATCTTTAATATCTTGAGTTTGTGAGAAAGCGAACTGCGTAGCGGATAAAAGAAGTAAAAGTGTCAAGAAGCGTTTTTTCATAGATTAAAATTTTGATGAAGATAAGCATTATGCTACTAGAATTTAAATTCGGCTGGTGTAGGCAACAGCCGATAAAAAAATCGAAAATGACTTAATGTTGATGCACATCTTTAAATTTGATCATCTCCAATAGTCTTTGCTCCTTTTCATCATCAAATCCGCAGGTGCTTTTAAATTCCTTTGGATTTTCATAGGTGCCAAATAGCATATCCCACCATACAATGTCGCCATAATTATTGCTATGTTTTTCATATTGATGATGAATGCGGTGCATTTCTGGCCGCTGAAAAATGTAGCCAATCCATTGTGGTGTTTTCACATTGGTGTGGTAAAAAAATTCTCCAAGTGCTGTGCATAAAGTATAAATGGCTCCGGCTTCAGGATTAAGCCCTAATAATGTATAAACCAAAAGACTTCCAATAATCGAATTTACTGTCATTTCTAAGGGATGTTTGTAGAATGAGGTAATCACTTCTAAGCGTTGCGGACTGTGGTGAATTTGGTGAAAACCCAGCCATAAAAAATCAACAGTATGCCTCCAGCGATGCCACCAGTAAAAAATAAACGTTGCAATAAAATAGGCGATAATACCGCCGAGCCAATTGGGAACAAAATTAGAAAGTTGAAAAACGGAGACAGATGAGAGCCATTTTTCCCAGGTAAATCCAGCTAAGACAACTATACTTAACTGAATGAAGTTAACTCCTAAAACCCTGATGGTCCATGTGGACACGTTTGGCAATTTCCAGCCCGGTTTAATTCTTTCGAGTAGAAAGCAAAAACCAAATACGATAAAAATGATGATTAACATAGATTTAAAATTTATTGATCAAATCTATGATGTGCTAGTCTGCTGGCTTTTGACAAAAGTCAAAAAATTATGTTTGCTTTCGGATTCTGCTTAAGGTTTCTTGAGAGATCCCCAAATATGAAGCAAGGTGTCCTAAAGATACCCTTTGAAAGAGTTGAGGATTTCTTTCCAGTAAATTTTGATACCGTTCCTTTGCGCTCAACATACGCAGTTCGTTTGCTTGTATCTCGTTCTGCATGTGGTAAAATTCGGTTAACTTCCTGCCTGAAAAATTAAATTCCATAAAGTTTAAGTATAATTCATCCAGTTTTTCTCTTTTTACAGCAATTAGTTTGGAGTGTTCTAAACTTTCAATGTATTCAAAACTCGGATTGCCTGTATAAAAGCTGTAAACAGAAATGAGGAGTTGATTTTCGAATAAAAACCAGGTATTTGTTTCTTTGCCTTCTTTATCGAGATAGAATATTCTAGCGGCTCCTTTTACAATAAAGTAAATGGTATTGCTGCGCTCGCCAACACTTAAAATTTTTGTTTTTTTTGCAACTTCAATAACCTCACTGTTGGCAATGATGGCCGATTTTATTTCATCCTTTAGTGGATAAATATTATCAAAAAGGTTGAAGAGATTTTGATACTCTCCCAGAAATACCTGATCAGCCATAAAAATTTATCAATTATACGGATAATCGCAATTTATAAACGGTGGTTTTCAGTTCATCCGTATCTCTATCTTCACAGAGTAAAAATTCAAGTGTACTTGCCGTTTTCCTGAATAATGAAATCCCTTCAAACTTATGTAAGCCAGGAATCCTGTAGGAAAAGTTGAGCTTCAAACTTTCTGGATTTATACTGCCGATAAAACCGCCCAAAATATCTCCATCGGTGTAAGTTGATTTGGTATCTTCGGCCGTAGAGATGAAATAGACATCATTGTTCACAAGCACTGCATCGGTAAACGAAGATTCTACATGGTTAATATTGGGGAGCTTCAAGCTGGTAAATGATATTTTTTCAGCTTTTGCTAAATCTTTTTCAAGGATCCGGAATATTCCGTTTTTGCCATCGTTGCCATTTCCCCTGTTAAAAAGCAACCAAAACCGACCGTTAAAAATTGCTCCTTCTATGTTGAAATTTTCATCATTAATATTTGCAAGGACCTTCATTTTTTGATAGACACTTGTCAAATCTTTTGTTCCGACTTGTTGTGATTTTGTATCAAATTCTACCATCAAATTTCTTTTCGAGGTAGATCCTGACCCTAAAATGTAAAACCGGTCAGCATACTGACAAAGCACTTCAAAATCTGGCTTTTGTGGTTTAGGAATGTTTTCCAGGCCCTTTAGTTCACTATCAGATAAGACTTGGATTTTTCGTAATTTTTCACTTTTGATATTGAACTCGTTCAGGTAACCACTGTTATCGCCAATAATGTAAAGCAAATCTGCTTTAGAGATGATACCCGAAGCAGAACCCATTCCTTGTATTTCTTTAAAAATTTCTAAATTGATTGAATACATATTTTTAAAGTAACAAAAAAAGCACCGAATTAAACGGTGCTTTTCTACGATGAAACTTGGACTCCGGACTATCGACTCCCGACTCCAAACGCCCAACTATTTCTTCAATCCAATCTCTCTCAGTCTTTCATCCAAATATTCGCCAGCTGTCATATCGCTATAGGCTTTTGGATGTTCGGCATCAATAGTTGAAGGCAGACTTGTCAAATCCATATCACTGCGTGGATGTAAGAAAAATGGAACCGAAAAACGAGAAGTCTTCATCAATTCGCGAGGTGGATTTACCACTCTATGTGTGGTTGATTTTAATTTGTTATTGGTTAAACGTTGCAGCATGTCGCCTACATTTACAACGATATCGGTGTGGTGTGCTTTAATTGGCAACCATTCATTGCTGCGGGTTAAAACTTCCAAGCCGTCTGCGCTGGCTCCAATTAAAAGGGTGATTAAATTGATGTCTTCATGTGCGCCGGCACGAACGGCATCATCAGGAATTAATTCCGGGTTTTCAATAGGGAAGTAGTGGATGCCTCTTAAAATCGAATTTCCGTTATGCACATGTTTATCAAAATAATCAACTGGCAATTCCAGGTAAGTAGCAATGGCACGTAATAAGTGTGTGCCATTTTCCTGGAGTTTTTTGTAGATATCGCTAGTAACTTTGTTAAATTCTGGAAGCTCTTCTAACACTTCGTTGTCCGGATATTCCTCTTTCACTGAGTCGCCATCGGTAACTTCCTGCCCAATTTGCCAAAACTCTTTCAAATCTGGTGTTTTAGCACCCTTTGCTGTTTCTTTACCGGCACTGGTGTAACCGCGTTGCCCGGCCAATTCTGGCTTCTCGTATTTCCTTTTGGTTTCTACAGGAAGTTGAAATGCAGCTTTAATATTGTCATAAAGCTTATCAATCAATTCCTGACTTAAACCATGGTTTGTGATGGTTACAAACCCCGAATCGTTGAAGGCTCTGCCCAACTCATCAGAAAATTTTTTACGTTCTTCTTCAGTTCCGTTGATATAAGAACCTAAATCCAAACAAGGAATATACGGTGTAGACATAAATTTATTTTTAATGTGATACGAATTTAAAAAAGAATTGTTAATAAGTGCGAGCGTGGCTAGTATTGTGGCTATAAAAATTTAATTAACAGTAATTTAAGTTATTAACATTAACAGATGAGTTAACAATTTGTTGCGATTGTCATTCAAAATCCATTATTGTATCCACACAAACTAGTTGCACTTTATTTTCGTAATATTATTAACGAATGCAAATGAAAGCTGCTTCAATAACTAACACACAAAATGAAAAAAATAATTTTAATTTTATTATCAATCCTGGCATTGAACCAAGTTCAGGCGCAGGGGAAAAAGACTGAGAAGGCCACATTTGGAATGGGTTGTTTTTGGTGTACAGAGGCCATATTTCAAAGGCTTAAAGGTGTTACCGCTGTAAAATCTGGATATGAAGGAGGGCGCTTAGCAAACCCAACTTATGAAGAAGTTTGTACAGGTGCAACAGGACACGCAGAGGTTTTAGAGATTACTTATAACCCAATGGTGATTACTTACGATGAGTTGTTGGAAGTTTTTTGGAAAAGCCATGATCCAACTACACTAAACCGCCAGGGTGCAGATTCGGGTACACAGTATCGATCGGTAGTTTTTTATCATAACGCTGAACAAAAAGATTTAGCTTCTAAGTATAAGGCAGAATTGAACAAGAAAAACGCTTTTGGCAAACCTGTGGTTACTGCTATCGAGGCTGCAAAACCTTTTTATGTAGCTGAAAATTATCATCAAAATTATTATTTGAAAAATGGCAGCGAGCCATATTGCAGAGCGGTAATTTTGCCAAAAATGCAAAAACTGGAGAAAATATTTAAAGATAAGTTGAAGAATTAATCATTAGAACGATCGTCATTCCTGACTTCAAGGGAATGACGATCGACTAAAAAAATTGATATAGCCACAGCAGTTGTACTTAGTAGAATGAGTAATGGCTCAAAACTTGGTTTCTAAACCGCATTGACGCGGTATCCCCCGATTCTTTCTTCATCGGGGATTTAGCTCCCGCCTGCCCGTCGGGCAGGGAAAGGCGGACTGCATTACCCGAATAGCACTACAGTACCTTTCCAAAAAAATGCTCTTTTTGATTTAAGAATTGTCAATTATCTCATTGGTCAGTTAAACAATGAAGCATTCCTAAAACTTTACGCTGGTAAATATTACATTTGCAGTATGAATACTGGCTTACAGCTTTACAATACCCTTTCGCGTAAAAAAGAACTTTTTCAACCGTTAAACGCTGCTCATGTGGGCATGTATGTTTGCGGACCTACCGTATACAGCGATGTGCATTTGGGCAATTGCCGTACATTTATTTCCTTTGATTTGATTTTCAGATACCTGAAATATTTAGGTTTTAAGGTTCGTTATGTGCGTAATATAACCGATGCAGGGCACCTTGAGGGAGATAGGGATGAAGGAGATGATAAGTTTGCAAAACGTGCAAAGCTGGAACAGTTAGAGCCTATGGAAATTGTACAAAAGTACACTCTGGGCTTTCATGATGTGTTACGGATGTTTAATACCTTGCCACCGAGCATCGAACCAACAGCCACTGGCCACATTATCGAACAAATTGAAATGATCAAAGTAATTATCGCCAATGGCTATGGTTATGAGGTGGGTGGAAATGTTTATTTTGATGTAGAAAAATACAGCGAAGAATATAATTATACTATCCTCACCAATCGCAATTTAGAGGATATGTTGAATAATACCCGCGAGCTAGGCGGACAAGATGAGAAACGTGGGCGTTTGGATTTTGCCTTATGGATTAAAGCGAAGCCTGAAACTTTAATGCAGTGGCAATCGCCTTGGGGATTAGGTTTTCCGGGTTGGCATATCGAATGTTCTGCCATGAGCGCAAAATACCTGGGCGATGAATTTGATATTCACGGAGGAGGGATGGATTTAGCCGCTACGCACCACACCAATGAAATTGCTCAATCTGAAGCTTGCAGTCACAAACAACCTGCCCGTTATTGGATGCACACCAATATGCTTACCGTAAATGGAACGCGAATGTCTAAATCTGCTGGCAATGGTTTCCTTCCGCTAGAATTATTTACCGGTGCCCATCCGCTTTTGCGAAAAGGTTATAGCCCAATGACGGTTAAGTTTTTTATGCTTCAGGCACACTATCGCAGTACTTTAGATTTTTCTAATGATGCGCTTGATGCTTCTGAAAAAGGTTTCCGCAGGCTGATGGCTGCCGTGAGTTTGTTGGATAAATTAGCCGTTTCTGATCAAAATGATTTCGATATTGTTGCTCTTAAAGAGAAATGCATTGCGGCAATGAATGATGATTTTAATAGTCCGATTTTAATTGCAGAGCTGTTTGAGGCGGTAAGAATTATTAATACAGTTTATGACGGAAAGGCGAAGATTTCAGCTGAATCTCTGGAGCAACTGAAAGCATTAGTGAACAATTTTGTTTTCGATATTTTAGGCTTAAAAGACGAAGATGCAGGGAGCAACGATTTAAATGGTGTTTTGGAAATGGTGATCGATCTTCGTACTGAAGCGAAAGCCAATAAAGATTATGCTACCTCAGATAAAATTAGAATTGGATTACAGGAGTTGGGGATTCAACTAAAGGATAGCAAAGAAGGAACGACTTGGAGTAAGGTATAGGTTTAGTGAGGATCCTGTGGTTTAATAATCAGAAGCATCAATGAGATTGCCACGTTCAGATGAAAAATCCGGACTCGCAATGACGAACTCATTGATGGACTCGATTTTTTTGATGCCCCGCTCTTCCGTCCTTGCGAGAATATTCTCCGATTTTTCATCGGTAATATTCGTGGCAATCTCCTTCATAATTAACATTAACAATGAATAAAAAACTTTTATTTTGGCCTCTAATTGCTTTACTGAGCTTTCAGGCCTGTAGAAATAAATCAGATAAGGCTAGCAATTCAAAGACAAATGCAGCTATAACTTTAGTTTCGCCAGAATTTAATGCAGATAGTGCTTATGCTTATGTGAAAGCACAGGTTGATTTTGGACCAAGAATTCCGGGTACTTTGGCACACCAAAAATGTGCTGAATATTTGGTTAATAAATTGAAGTCATTTGGCGCAGAGGTCAAAATTCAAGGAGAGAAAACGCAAACTTACGATGGCAAGACCTTTCAGTTAAAAAACATTTTGGCCAGTTTTAATCCGGAAAATAAAACAAGGGTTTTAATTACGGCCCATTGGGATGCCCGTCCGTTTTCTGATCAGGATTCGAATCCTACAAATCACAATAAGCCTTTTGATGCGGCAAATGATGGGGGCAGTGGTGTTGGTGTGATCCTTGAAATGGCAAGGCAAATTCAGAAAAAATCGCCAAACGTAGGTATTGATTTTGTATTATGGGATTTGGAAGACTATGGTAAAGCAAATGATGAAACGCCCGACGAGGTAACCTGGTGTTTAGGCTCACAATTTTGGGCAAAAAATGCGATTGCTGCAGGCTATAAAGCTGGTTACGGGATTAATCTCGACATGGTTGGTGGTGGGAATGCCCAGTTTACGCAAGATGAAATTTCGAGGCAGGCGGCGCCGGACGTAGTGAACAGGGTTTGGGATATTGGTAACGAAATTGGTTATTCATCGTACTTTGTTCGCATTCCGAGCGGTAAAATTGTTGATGATCATTTCTGGATGAACAAAGCCGGAGTGCCATCCATTGATATTATTCACTATAACGATAACAGTGGTTTCTACATCAATTGGCACACCCAATTGGATAACCTCGCAAATATTGACAAAAATACCCTTAAAGCAACCGGGCAAACGGTTCTGGAAACGATTTATCGTGAAAAATAAAATGTGTAATTGTTAATTACTTTTGAAAAGACAGCATCTAAAAAATTCTATATTCGCCAAACATATATCTAAAATTTATAATGAAACAATTATTTTCAACTGCAATATTATCACTTTTGGCAATTGGTGCATGGGCACAAAAAAATGATGGAACCACGAAGTCATTAGTAAGTGCAGAAAAAGATTTCGCAAAATCTATTGCAAAAAATGGAGATAAAGATGCTTATCTGGAGTATTCATTAGCAAGTGCGTTGGTTTTCAGACCGAATCCGGTAAATGTTAGAACGTTTTACAATGCACAGAAAACGGATGAAAATACCGTTACCTGGGAACCAAATTTAGCAAAGGTTTCTCGTAGTGGCGATTTAGGTTTTACTACCGGCCCTTACGCGGTGAGTGGTTCGGAGAAAAAATATGGTCAGTATCTATCCATTTGGAAATCGGAGAATGGCAAATGGAAATTAGCCATTGATTTAGGCACATCGAGCAATAAACCTTTAGATAAATCTGCTCCTAAATTTATTGAACCAAAAGACCATGTAGCACCAAAATTTTTGAATGAGAAACAATTAAAGGCTGGAAAGGATATCATTTCTACAACTGAAAAAACTTTGAACACCCTTTTGAAAACACATAGTATTGCCGCTTTTAGTGGCTTTTTAACGGAAGATGCCCGTCTGTTATTTCCGGGTAACGAAGCCATTAACGGAAAAGGCAAAATTATTTCTTTTTATAACGGAATGATTAGTAAAATTAACTTAAAAACAACTGGTGTTGATAAAGCAATTGGAAGTGATTTAGCCTATACTTACGGCGTGGCCACAATAGATTATAAAGCTGATTTACGCGAAAGTTTTAACTACGTTTTTGTTTATGAAAAAGCTGCAGATGCCAGCTGGAACTTAATTGTTCAGGCTTTTGTACCCGCGGAACGATAAATTTACAATGTGAATTACAAGGGCTGTCATAAAAAGATAGCCCTTTTTTTATGTACTATTGAAGCTGTTCTTTGCACATTCGTTTCCTTTTTAGCCCCGATTGAAGGGGGCACGAATCCCGGTTTTCTCGGGAGAGTAAAGCGAAAAGCGGGAACAACATTAAAAATAGTACTGTTTATGCGCTCCAGAAAATATAATAATAAATCATTTTACGTTTTAAGTTCATGAATAAAAGATTACAGATCATACTTCTGCTCTCGCTTACATTTTTACAGGTTTCAGCTCAAAAGCAAAAATTTGATTTGCAGGGTAAAGCTGGTGCACGTGGAATAATGCCCGAAAATACAGTTGAAGGCATGCTCAAAGCCCTCGATTTAGGGGTAACAACTTTAGAGATGGATGCCGTTATTTCGAAAGATAAAAAAGTTGTGCTATCTCAGGAACCCTATTTTAACAATGAAATTTCTTTAATGCCGAATGGTAAACCGATTTCTTTGAAAGACCAAAAGAAATACAACATTTACAAAATGGATTACGAGGAGGTGAAGAAGTTTGACGTTGGAAGTAAAGTTCATGCTCGTTTTCCCGGTCAGGTGAAGTTTAAAGCCTATAAGCCTTTGCTTAGTGAGACGATTGACGCGGTAGAAACTTATGTGAAAGAAAAAAGGTTAAAAAAGCCTGTTTATAGTATTGAAACGAAAACGATTAAAAGTGGAGATAACGATTTTCATCCTGAGCCTGCTGAGTTTGTAGAATTGATTATGGAAGTGGTCAACGCAAAAAAGATTTCGAAACGGGTAATTATTCAGTCTTTTGATATGCGAACGCTCCAGTATTTGCATGAGAAATATCCTAAAATACAAACTTCGCTTTTGATTGATGAAAAAGAACCTTTCGAAGATTATATTGAAAAATTAGGCTTCAAGCCTACCATTTACAGTCCATATTCGGTTTTAGTAGGTAAAGGATTGGTAGATCGCTGCCATGCCATGGGCATCAAAATTATTCCGTGGACGGTGAATAATTTAAAGGAAATTAAATATTTTATCAGCCTGGGCGTTGATGGTGTAATTACCGATTTCCCAAACTTAATGGGGCAGTTGAAATAAAATTTGAACTACAAAAAAAGCGTCTCGATTTAACCTCGGACGCTTTTTCTATGGCTATATGAACTAGCTGGCATAAACTTTTAACCTTCAACTTAATACTAGTGATGTGATGATTCAGCCTCTTCTGCTTTTGAATGCGGTTTCTCTGTTTCATGGTGACCAGATCCTTCTGGTGCGTGAACGAAAATTGGTCTGGTAAAGGCTACAAGAAGGATTAAAACAATAATCCAAGCTGTTAATGGCAATGCCCAAATGCCTTTTGTTTGATGAACTGGTGCGTGTGAATCGTGAGCTGACATGTTAAATATTTTTGATTTGAAAAATTTTGCTTTCTAATTGGCATAAAGATAAGAACAATTATCCTAAATTATAAAGTAACCATCGGCTGTAGGCTAAATTATTTGATTGCTTTTCCAATCTATCTTTCTCAGATAAAATCGTGACAGGAGGAGTCGATGATTGATCTACAACAATATTAGAAGGCCTTGTTATTAATTTATAGGCGTAAGATATAGGTCTTAGAACAAACATATATAAATTAGCTCGTGACCTGTCGACTGTTAAAACTGTTTCGGTTTTTGTTTTCTTTCCGCAAGCTCCACAACCTCTACAATTCTTTTAGCTTTTGTTTCAGGTCTCTTTGCAAAAGCAATCCACTGTAAAATGGCTTTCCTCACTGATTTGCTTAAACCTAGAAAAAATTCTTTTGCCTCTGGTTTCTTTTCAAATTCATGCTCCAGTTCTTCGGGAATTGTTAATTCTTCTACTTCATCCAGAATTATCCACGAGCCATTCTCTTTTGCCCGAGCAATACTTTCATGGCCAGCTTTGGACATCAAGCCATCATCTATCAATGCTAAAACCTTTGCTTTATTAATTTTAGACCAAGCGCTTTTAGGTTTTCTCTTGGTGAAAAATTGAATGAATCTTTCCTCGTCAATTGATTTTCTGATGCTATCGATCCAACCAAAACAAAGCGCCTCTTCAACCGCCTCCACCCAAGAAAGGGTGGGTTTGTCGGCACTTTTTTTATATTGAATCAACCAGATCGATGTTGCCGTTTGATGGTTTTTTATTAACCACTCTCGCCATTCGTTTCTGCTAGCAGGGCAAATTGATTCTATATAATTCTCCATTATAATGTACTATTATTCAAAACTAAAATACCATTTAGATATGGAGATTGTATTTTTTAAACAAAAAAACCGTAACAATGATGATTGCTACGGTTTCTAAATTGGGTTGTAATTCTATAACAAATCTTTTATGATCTTTTCTATTGATAATCCTTCTGCTTCAGCACGGTAATTTCTAACAATACGGTGGCGTAAAATAGGTTCTGCTACCGCTTGAACATCTTCAATGTCTGGAGCATATTTTCCTGAAATAGCCGCATGACATTTTGCTCCTAAAACCAAAAACTGTGATGCTCTTGGCCCGGCACCCCAGCTAATATATTTGTTTACCGCTTCTGTCGCAAACTCACTAGTCGGTCTGGTTTTAGAAGCCAGCTTTACCGCATATTCCAAAACATTATCCGTTACCGGAATATCGCGAATCAGCTTTTGGAAAAACAGAATATCATCAGCTTGAATAATTTTCTCGAGCGCTATGGTTTTATTGCTTGTAGTATTTTTAACAATATTAAGCTCATCGGCAAATGCCGGATAATTTAATTGGATATTGAACATGAAACGATCGAGTTGCGCTTCGGGTAGGGGATAAGTCCCTTCTTGTTCAATTGGGTTTTGCGTAGCCAACACAAAGAATGGCTTTGGTAAGGTATGGGTTAAGCCAGCTGCTGTAACCGATTTCTCCTGCATGGCCTCTAGTAGAGCGGCCTGCGTTTTCGGCGGAGTACGGTTAATCTCATCAGCCAAAATAATATTCGAAAAAACAGGACCTTTTATAAACTTAAAGTGCCTGTCTTCTCCTAATATCTCTGCGCCAATGATATCACTTGGCATTAAATCGGGGGTGAATTGAATTCTATTGAAATCCAGATCTAAAACCGAGGCAACAGTTTGAACGAGTAAAGTTTTAGCCAATCCGGGTACGCCAACCAACAAACAATGTCCGTTACTAAAAATGGCGATTAAAACTGATTTAATGATATCATCTTGTCCAACAACAACCTTACTAATTTCGGTTTTAATTTTGTTGAAAGTGTGATGAAGTGCGTCAACGGCTTCTACTTCGTTTTTGTACTGCATTCGTGTTATTTTGCGGCTGTAGTGGTCTTAGTCCAAATTTTTAGTTCATCGCAGGTATTAAACTCGTCGTCGATTTTAATGTAAGTACTTTCACGACGTTTTTCAAACCATTCGCTTAAAGTACGATTTATTTTATCACTTTGAGCGGCGTCTCTAATTTTTGGAAAATCTTGTGCCATGTTCGCTTTGTGAGGCGGAATTTTAGATTTTAAATAAAGTAAGCGATAGCCTTGTTTGCCATCAGCTGCAGTATATAAATCAGGCTTAGAAATGCCGCCAATTTTCATGGTATCGATTACCAAAAATACAGATGGATCTAATTTATCAATAGGGATAAAAGTAGTTCTGGCTTGAACATTTTCTGCGTTCAGCATCATACCGCCATTATATTTCGATTCTTTATTGTCTGAATATAAGTTTGCCGCAGCGGCGAATGATAGTTTGTTAGCGATGATTTTGTTGTAAACACTATCGGCATGAAGTTTTAAACGGGTTAAACTTTCTGGTGTTGTTGCGGGTCTTACCAGGATGTGACGGGCGTGAACCTGCTCACCACGACGCTCAATTACCTGGAGGATGTGGAAACCAAATTCAGTTTCAAATACCGGAGAAATTTCTCCTGCTTTAAGTTTAAAAGCCCACGCTGTAAATTCCTTTGCCATCATACTTCTATCAAAGAAACCTAAATCTCCACCATCTGCAGATGATCCCGGATCTTCAGAATATGTTTTAGCCAGAACTCCAAAATCGTCGCCGCCTTTAATTCTTAAACGTAACGCTTCAATTTTATCCCGAAATCTTTGCTTTTCAGCTCTTGATAATTTTGGATCCAGAATAATCTCTCCAACTTCAACTTCCGTGTTAAATTCTGGAATGCTATCACCCAAAGATTTGAAGTATTTCTCAACTTCCATTGGCGTAACATTAATATTTTCGGTGATTTTACCTTGCATTTTCTGAGCGATTAAACCATCTTTAATCGTTGGTCTCATCTCATCCTTATATTGCAAAACCGACTTATTTAAGAATTGTTCTAAACGCTCCTGCCCACCGGCACGTTGCATCATCGAACGCATCCGCTTATCAACCTCATCGTCTACCTGGCCATCTTCTACCATAACCGAATCGATTTCTGCCTGTTGTTTCAGCAGTTTCTGAGTCAAGGTGTTTTGTAAAATTTTACACTTTATGCTTTCATTTGGAGGGTTTCCCTGGTATAGGTACTGCGTATACTCCTGATTCAAATCTGATAGTAAAATAATATTATTACCTACCACAGCAGCAACTTTATCGATGTTATGTTTCCCTGGTTGGGCATAACTGTTTAACAGTGTGCAAATTAATGCTGTTGCTACTAAAAAAAACTTCTTCATTCTTTGTGTTATATTTTGCAAATTTAATACTAATCTTTTACCAAAATAGAGTTACTGTTTTGCGAGTTTTCTTAACTCTTGCTCATTAATCTTAATCTGGTGTTTTTGTCTGAGCCCTTTCAGCCAGTTTTCCTCAAGGCTTTGCTGATAGTCGGCAATTACCTGACCTCTCACATCACTCAATGGCTTATTGTAATTCTGTTGGTTTTTATTATAAAATTCCTGTAATGCTTGCTCATCGTCTTGCGCTTTGTTCCATATCTTTTTTTCGGAGATGTTAAACATCAAAACGCCTTCTTTGTATTCATTGAGCAAAAAATCCTGATCCTTATGTCTTGCATCAGCCTTTTTATGTGCTACCAGTGCAATTTCGTAAGTTTTAATCTCTTCCTGATAAATGGAATTCTTATCCAAACCCATTTCTCTGGCATCCAAAACTTTCAATTTAAAATTTATATACAAGTTCAAATAGTTTTCCAAACTGGCATAATCAGTGCTAGAAATACCATTATGACTCTTTTTATAAGCCCATAAAAACTCTTTGCTACTTATGGATTTACCATTGATTGCAGCCACGTTTTGTGCAAACGAATAACCGAAAATAATACTAAAAATAAATAAGCAACAAGCCTTTTTTGAGCAGAGCACTCTATAAATTTTAAGGGATAAAAGTAACAATTAGCGGCGCTATTATAAGATATTTAACTAATTTTAACAGAAATTATTATCCTACAAAAATACGAATGGAAAACCAGCTTACCAACAATGCGAATGCTTTACGTTTATTTTTTACTGAAGATATTTTTTTAGTGAAGGATGAGTCTGTTCAAATCGCACTTGTTGATAACGAAAAGCCTGTTAGTAACCCGATTGTATCTGAGACTGATTTAACTGGAGAAAAAATTTTACAACCTAAAAGTGAGGCAATTTTAGTAGAAACAAATGAAGAATCTGCCAAAAGCTACACCCCTCAAGTAGAAATTCCTCGTGTTTTGGCTGAACCAAAATCGCCAAAAACCTTTAAATTTTTGGGCGGAAACAAAAAGTCAGTTTTGATTTTGGTGAATGATAAACTGAATGATGTAAGCACTCCTGAAGGAAGGGAATTACTGCGCAAAATTGTTAAGGCAGTTGATTTGGGTACGCCAGACTTTGCGGTAGTGAATTATGCACAATATATGGGAACCGAATATGTTGATTTCCATGAGTTTTTTAAACCTGCAATTATGCTTTCGTTTGGGGTAGAAATTTCTGATCTGAAACTGAATCTGGTTTGGCAGAATGAAATTATTCAGCATGAAAGTACAAAAATCATCTTCGCACCCAACCTTCATCAATTGGATAGCGATTTAACCGCTAAGAAATTACTTTGGGGAAATTTGCAGAAAATTAAGTTATAGATTTTAAATATCAGAATCTGTTTGTTCCATTACCTTATTTACTATTTTCCATCTAACATCATGAAGAAGCTTGTTTTTGCCACCAATAATCAACATAAGACAGAAGAAATCCGGCTGGCGTTGGCTGGAGAATATGAGGTTTTAAATCTGAATGATATTGGCTGTGATACAGATATACCCGAAACTGCTAACACATTTGAAGGGAATGCCAGTTTAAAGAGTAAATATGTTGTAGAGAATTTTAATTTAGATTGCTTTGCTGATGACAGTGGTTTAGAAGTTGAAGCTTTAAATAATGAGCCTGGTGTTTTTTCTGCCAGATACGGTGGGAGTAGAGATAGCTTGGAAAATATGCAACTGGTTTTACAAAAACTCGAAGGACAACACAATCGTAAAGCAAGGTTTAAAACCGTTATTTCCTTAATGCTGAATGGTGTCAATCATATTTTCGAAGGAACGATTGAAGGTAAGATAACCCAAAACTTAACTGGATCAAATGGATTTGGCTACGACCCAATTTTTCAACCTGATGGTTATTCTATTACTTTTGCTGAAATGGATATGGCTAAAAAAAACAAGATTAGCCATAGAGCCATTGCGCTAAAAAAGATGATTGAGTTTTTGAAAGCCAGCTAAACGTCATTGCGAGTCCCGATTTTTAATCGGGCGTGGCAATCTCATTGAGGTAAATAACAACAAAAAAAGAGAACTACAATGACGATTGGAAGGTTACGCTATGTTAGAGATTGCCACAAACATTACCGATGAAGAATCGGAGAATGTTTTCGCAAGGACGCTCCAGGTGCTTGTAAAACGCCGTTTGCATTAATTTACAACTTCTTTGTCGCTTTCTTTAAAGTATCGACTTTCGGCAAAATAGGTTTAATCCCGAAATTAACTGTATCTAAAGGGTTAGCCAAAGGCACATTTTTGTTCAAATTAAAGTTTACTTTTCCATTGGGTAGTGTTAACTTTTTAGCAGGAACCTTGTTAATATTTTTTTGAGCTGGAACGGTACCTTTGCTTGCCAAATTAGTTTTAGCGGGAGGTGTTTTACTTTTTGATTTCGTTTTGCCCGATGAGCCAACGGCATCTTTCTTAGCTTTTGGTCTTTCTTTAGGTTTCCATGAAAAGCCTTTTAACACGTTATCTTTAGCAACCTTATTTTCTGGGTTTAGCGCACCTTCAACACCTTTAATGTAAACAATGTCTTCAATGTCGTTTTCATTATCCTGAAAAATAAATTTAATCCTACTGCTCAAAGTCTGATTCATTTCCTTGTAAACCTTTGTGCTATCATCCTGCGTGTAGTAAATACTTTCAGCATTACCATCAACGTACATGGTTTTGAGCTTGCCATTTCTAAAAAAGCCAGTCATTAATCTGCCTTTTATCTGGTTAAAACGCAAAGAATCTTTTGGTGTGTTTACTAAGAAAGCATTTTTAATGGCTTGCAGGTTGTTTAACTTCTTGTTTTTAAACTGAACATAAATCGTATCTGCAATTTGCTGTGATCCTTCTGACCAAATAATCGGATTTAGAAAACAACGAAGGGTAGAGTCGGCGCTGGTATAAAATAAACTATCCGTTTTTGCCTGGATATTTGTTTTGAAAATTTTCACGCCGTGATAAGCCTTAATTATCCTGGCCTGAACGGTATCTGCCGGATTGAATTTTGCGGTATCGTTTTTTAGGGCACCTTTTAAACTGGCTAAGTTTTTAGTTAAACCATCTTTGGTTACTACTTTCGAGGCAGGCTTTAATAAACTATCCACTTTTAATGGATTAATGTTTTTTATCTCGCCAGCCTTTGCAGTAAGTTTTTTTGTTAAGCTATCCTGCTTTAATTTCGGCAGATTTTTAACAATAGAATCTGCCTTCGCCTTAAGCAGATTTATTGTACTATCCCCCTTTATTTTAGGTGGAATTTTACTTAAAGAATCAATATTTAAACTGTCTGTGGATCTACTGAGGGATAAATTCTTTTCATCATTTTGACTAGGCTCACTCTTTGATTTGTTTTTGGCTTTTTTATCGTTTTTAACCTTTTCTCCAATTACTTTATCAGTGCTTCTTGTTGGTGTTGGCTGATCAGGGCTTGCTTTCTTTTCTTTAGTTGCGCCATCTTCTTCATCGTCTTCTCCAACTTCGTTATCTGCTTTGATAGAAATTTTTGGAATCAACTTTAACGTTTTCTGCAATACCATTTGGGTTTCCAGGGTATCGGCACCCATCCATAAACTATCCGGGCGTTTTTTTCCCTTTACCAGAACAGAATCTTCAGTGCCAATACCTAAATATGCATTTCGGGTTACCAGTGTCCGCTGATCAATTTTGTAGTAGTAGCCTAAATCGCCAAACATTTTCATTTTGTCCTTGGTATCAGAGAATACGATATTTTTAACAGCTTTCCCGTAACCTATCTTTCCAAAATAATAAAGACTATCCCCCTTCAAAGATCTTGTTCCTTGCGTGTATAAATTTTTCTTTCCGAAATAAGCATCTTCTGTCGTCGTATTATAGGCGCCATTTTCTGTGTAAAGGTTATCATCTTTTCCTTTAATGTTAGTAGGGCCGTAAAAATATGTCCATTTGGTTTGTGTATTATAACGTAATGTATCCGATTTAATGGTTACTTGAGGCGTAACTACAACTACATTGTAGCGAAAGTAAGCATCGCTAGAAGTACTAAAATAGTAGCCATTTTTACTCGTTAAGGTAACTTGTTCGTTCACTATTTTTCCTCCACTGGTATAGGTTCCGATTTTGCTTAAGGTATTATAATCCAAAACATTTGTTGTTAAAACCGATGTCGGATCAACCATTCTCACATTTCCGGTTAGGTGCGCCTGTTTTTTATTTCCATCATATTCCAATTGATCGGAGTAGATATCAGTTGTTAATTGATTAATGTGAACGTTTTTAAAAGCTTCGAAATAATTTCTCTCACTGTAAAATACAGCACTGTCGCAGGTTAGTGTTGCGTTATCTTGCTGAAAAATGGGAAAGCGTAAGTAGCTGATTTTATTTTTTGTATCACCGCTTATTTTCGCAAACGAAACAATTTTGATCTTCGTTGCCTTTTGTTGGCTAAAAAGATATACCGGAAAGAATATTAAAAATAAAAAGACAAATAGTTTTTGCACTTTACAAAGTTAGTTTTTTGTTCCGAACGTTCGGAATACCAGTTAAAATTAAATATTTTTGGTGGATGTTACCCTTAAAGCCATTTCAGGATTTTATTAATCAGCACGAGCTGTTTGCCAGGGATGATAAGATTCTTTTAGCCATAAGCGGCGGGAAAGATTCGGTTTTAATGTTGCATTTGTTTAAGGCAATAGGCGTTAATATAGGTGTGGCGCATTGTAATTTTAATTTAAGAGGTGATGAAGCGCAACGTGATGAAAATTTTGTTAAAATGCTTAGTGCAAGTCTTGATGTTCCTTTTTACCTAACGCATTTTGATACCAAAAAATATGCCGCAGAAAATAAAATTTCTACCCAGATGGCCGCCCGAGATTTACGTTACCAGTGGTTCGAAGAAATTAGGATAAAATACAGTTACGATTTGGTTGCTTCGGCACACCATCAAAACGATACGGTAGAAACCATGCTGATTAACCTTACTCGTGGTACAGGAATAAGTGGCTTGCACGGTATTTTACCAAAGCGACAACATCTAATCAGGCCTTTATTATTTTTAAATCGAAATGAGATTGATGAAATAATCGACAAAAATCATTTAGACTTCGTTGAGGACAGTTCGAATCAAAGTACACACTATACCCGCAATAAAATTAGGTTAGGCGTAATTCCGAAACTTAAAGAGATCAATCCAGATTTGGAAAAAACCTTTACAGAGAATGCCGTTCGGTTTGCCGAAGTAGAAGCGTTTCTAAATACAGAGGTGGAAAAATTAGCTACAAAAATTCTTCAGAAGAAAGATGATGGCATTTACATTGCAATGAATGAAATAGTGAAGCTTAATCCGCAGCGGCTGCTATTTTTTGAATTGTTAAAGCCTTATGGATTTACAGAATCGGTTGTTCAGGAAATTTTAAGTCATTTAAATTCATTGAGTGGTACGCATTTTTTCAGCTCAACCCATCAGGCTATTATCAATAGAGATTATCTGGTAATCGCCGAAAAGAATGTCGACTCAATCTTCAATCAGTTCATTCACCCATCAACACAAAATATCCTATTTGGAAAGGATGAAATAGCACTTTCGTTTTCTTCTGAAATAAAATTCGAAGTCGATCATTACAAAGCCTTTGTCAATGCGGATAAACTAATTTTTCCACTGATTGTAAGAAATTGGCAGAATGGCGATAAGTTTATCCCCTTGGGTATGCGACAGCCCAAAAAGGTGAGCGATTATTTTATTGATGAAAAGGTGCCAATACATTTAAAAGCCACCACACCGATTTTAATAAACGGGAATGGCGATATCGTTTGGATCGTGGGTATGCGTCAGGATAATCGATACAAATTAACAGCAGCAACAAAAAAAGTTGCTATATTCGAACTCAAAAAAAAATAAGTGGAAAGCAAATACGCCTACATCGAAAAACAATATATCGGTCGTGATTATGTTCGCATTTTCATCAGGTTAATAATGGCCGCTTTCTGTTTTGCAGCTTATGTTTACGAACGCGATCGCGATAACACCCAAGACTTATTTTTGGTGGTTGGCTTCGGCATTATCGGTGTTTCCATGTTACTGCTTTTCTTAATCCAGTATAAAATTATAGTTGATAATGGCAGTATGATCTTAGATGGCCTTTGGACTACAAAACGCGTTAAAATTGATTTAAATAGCATTGTTGATGTTCGTAAGGCAACTTACAGTCGCTATTTTTTTAATAACCCGGTTTATAATCTTCATACTAAAGGCACCATTCGCTTTTATTCTTCAGGTAAAGATGCCGTTGTTTTAACGGATCGGGATGGCCTGGAATATTTCATCGGCACCCAAAGACCAAACGAACTTTTCCTTGTGATTAAAGAGGAAATGAGAAACCTGAAATAATTTCCGGGTAAAAATTTTTTCAAAAATCAGCATCTATAACTTTTCCATAATTCATTTAATGCCACAGCTATAGGTTGAAGGTGTTTTTTTGCATTGGGCATTTTGATTGAAATATGCAATCGATAAATGATTGTTATGTCGAAATTAATATTTGCTGGTTTGCTAGGATTTGCATCTATTCCGGCTATGGCGCAAACCTATAACGCAAAATTTTCAAAAGACTCATTAGGGATTTTAAATACCAGAGTTGAGGTATTGAAGATGAGTATGAAGGTTTTAGAGCTTAAAATTAAAGAAGCGGAAGAAGAGGCTGATGTAGAGAAATTGCGATTGAAGCTTCTGGAAGCAAATGGAAATGCCAAAGCTTCTTCTGAAAAGCATAGTGAAGATATTAACAGATCTGGGACGATGGTTAATCAAAAAGCTGCTGAAAAATTGACTAAAAAAGCCAAAGAAGATGCTGATGATGCACAAAAGGCTTTGGAGCGATACAATAAACAAATTGCGAAAGTAGAAGACATTCGTACTCAAATACAAGGCGATTAACGCAAACTAGGATATAAAAACCCGCAGATTTTTTAGGATATTTATTATGAGCACCTATTACAATGTAGATGATTATCCTTTTCAAGAAGAATGTTATTTAATAATAGGGATTGGTATGGAAATTCATCGGATCTTTGGAAAAGGGTTTTTCGAAAGAGTATATAAAAGATGCATTTGAATATGAGCTAGTATCTAGATGTATTTTCTTATGAGAGGAAAAAAAATTTTTGGTTAATTATAAGGAGCTCATCCTTAAGCATAAATTTTATGCCGATTTTGTGATTGATGATAAAATAATTCTTGAGGTTAAATCCAGCAGTGGAATAGTTGACGGACATTATGCTGAAGTTTTAAATTATCTAGCGATCTCGAATTTGCGGATTGGCTTAATTGTTAATTTTAATGAAAAATCTCTTCAACACAAAAGAATAATCAGTAGTAAATAGTCATAAATATTCCTCGAATCCACGGCATACCTTAAAATAGTAGTCTTAGCTTGCTGATTTTGGAGATACTCTTATCTAAAAACAAAATTTGCGAATTTGCTGCCACCGTTTTAAGACTCGGCTATTTTTCTTAACCTTCAAGATTTAATGAAAAAAATCTGCGAATCTGCGGCCCACCTTAACAAGCTTGCATTATCACTTATTTCTCTAAAGCTCCAAAAACTTATCACTATAACACTATTTTTATTGCAATATCCCGACATGCATTTCAGCTAAAAATGGGCTACATTTGTGTTGTTAACAACACATTTACAGATGAAGATAGGAATTGTTTGCTACCCCACTTTTGGTGGTAGTGGAGTAGTTGCAACGGAGCTTGGAAAAGCACTCGCCAACGAGGGTCACCAGGTTCACTTTATTACCTATAGCCAGCCTGCAAGGCTTGACTTTTTTTCTGCAAACCTTTTTTATCATGAGGTTTCTGTAAGGGATTATCCACTCTTCGACTATGCACCCTATGAATCGGCTTTGGCAAGCAAACTGGTAGATGTGGTTCGTTTTGAGCAGTTGGATGTCTTGCATGTACATTACGCCATTCCGCATGCATCTGCAGCTTTTATGGCTAAGCAAATTCTAGCCAGTTATGGTATTCATATTCCGGTTGTGACCACTTTGCATGGTACTGATATCACTTTGGTAGGTAAAGATCCAACCTATAAGCCTGTAGTAACCTTTTCAATCAATCAAAGCGATGGTGTAACAACCGTTTCTCAGGATTTAAAAGATGATACTTATAATCATTTTGAAATCACAAAAGAAATTAAGGTGATTCCGAATTTTATCGACTTCAGTCGTTTTAGCCTGCAGGCAAAAGATCACTTTAAAAAGGCAATTGCGCCCAATAATGAACGTATTTTAATTCATACTTCAAATTTCCGGAAAGTGAAGCGCACTTCAGATGTGATTCGAATTTTTGAAAAAGTACAGGCTGTTATTCCTTCAAAACTATTAATGGTTGGCGACGGTCCGGAAAGGTCTTACGATGAACAGCTTTGCCGATCATTAGGTATTGATGATCATGTGCGTTTCTTGGGTAAACAAGATGCCGTTGAAGAAATTCTATCAGTTTCTGATTTGTTTTTAATGCCTTCGGAATCAGAAAGCTTTGGTTTGGCTGCCCTGGAAGCAATGGCTTGCAAAGTGCCTGCAATTACTTCAAATGCTGGTGGTTTGCCTGAATTAAATATTGATGATTATTGTGGCTATATGTGCGATGTTGGTGATGTAGAAGATATGGCTAATAAAGCGATAACCATTTTAAGTAATGATGAAACCCTGAAATATTTTAAGGAAAATGCATTTACAAGAGCACAGGATTTTGATTTAAAAAAAATCCTACCTTATTATGTTGATTATTATAAAGAGGTGATTGAAAATTCGCTTCAAGCGAAATATTAGAATTTAGCTTTTTATGGCTTAAACACTTATATTTAAAGGTTTGAGCATCTTATTTATAGAAAAAATATTCGTTTCCGTGAAGTTGAACGCAATCAAACGTTTGACTTCTGTATGGGAAAAATCTTTAAAAACGAGCAAAAAATTGCTTTATTTGAGAGAACTTAGATTCTAAGTAAATTATTTTTTAAATAAATATATGCCTGTTATTCGGATGATTCCGAGTAAAATAAATCCTTTAATAAACATATGAGATCCAAAATTTTTATGCTTGCACTGTTATTGAGCATTGCGGCAACAGTTAATGCCCAATTTAAAAAGGCAGCTGTGAAACACACTTTCGCTATTGCAGATGGTAATTTTCTTTTAGATGGAAAGCCAATTCAAATTCATAGTGGCGAGATGCACTATTCTAGAATCCCGAAACCTTATTGGCGCCACCGTTTGAAAATGATGAAAGCAATGGGTTTAAATGCAGTAGCAACCTATGTTTTCTGGAATTATCATGAAATTGCTCCTGGCGTTTGGGATTTCAAGTCGGGAAACAAAGACATTGCCGAATACATCAAAATTGCTGAAGAAGAGGGGTTGTTTGTAATCCTTCGCCCAGGGCCATATGTTTGTGCCGAATGGGAATTTGGCGGCTTTCCATGGTTTCTAACCAAAGTTCCTGGAATGGTAATTCGAGGTAATAATCCTCAATATTTAGCAGCAACAAAGGCATATTTTACAGCCTTATATGGTCAGGTTAAACCGCTTTTAGTTAGCAACGGTGGACCAATTGTAATGGTCCAGGGAGAGAATGAATTTGGATCGTACGTAGCGCAACGGAAAGATATTAGTCTCGAGGATCATAAAAAATATAGCGCTGCAGTGTTTCAGCAACTGAAAGACGTTGGTTTTGATATCCCTTTCTTTACTTCTGATGGCAGCTGGCTTTTTGAAGGCGGCGCATTACCCGGTGCTTTGCCAACTGCAAATGGTGAAGATGATGTCACTAAGCTGAAAGAAATTGTTAATCAATATAATGGAGGCAAAGGCCCTTACATGGTTGCCGAATTTTATCCGGGTTGGCTAGACCATTGGGCAGAACCTTTTCCAAAAGTTTCTTATAAAAGCACAGCCAAACAGACCCAGAAATATTTGGATGCTGGTGTTTCTTTTAATTATTATATGGTTCATGGAGGTACAAATTTTGGTTTCACCTCAGGAGCCAATTATGATAATAAGCATGATATTCAACCCGATTTAACCAGTTACGATTATGATGCGCCTATTAGCGAAGCCGGCTGGGCAACCAAAAAATACGATACTTTACGCTCAATGCTTAAAAGCGTAACAACTCCAGCGGTACCAGCAAAAAATCCGGTTATTGCCATTCCAAATATCGTATTAACCAAGGCAGTAGATTTAGAAGATATCAAAAGCAAAATTGCTCCAGTTAATGATGATAAGCCCTTAACATTTGAAGAACTTAACCAAGGAAATGGTTACGTTTGGTACAGTAAAAAATTCAATCAGCCTATTAGCGGCAAATTGGAATTGGCTGGCCTTCGCGATTATGCCATTGTTTATGTGAATGGGACGAAAGTGGCAGAATTGAACAGTTATTATAAAAAATACGACTGCGAAATTGACATTCCATTTAATGCGACGTTGGATATTATTGTGGAGAATATGGGACGCATCAACTACGGTGCTAAGATCGTGAACAGCTTTAAGGGAATTGTTTCGCCCGTAATCATCAATGGCCAAACCATCACCGGAAACTGGGATATGTATCAATTGCCTATGGATGTGGTACCAAATATCACATCGGCTAAAAACACGGCTACTGCTGGCAAACCAGCAATTTACCAAGGGAATTTTACGCTAGCTAAAGCGGGAGACACATTTTTAGATATGCGCACTTTTGGCAAAGGCATTGTGTTTATTAATGGAATAAATATTGGCCGTTATTGGAGCGTTGGCCCTCAACAAACTCTATATGTTCCCGGTTGTTGGTTAAAAGTTGGAAAAAATGACATTGTTATTTTCGAGCAGAAAAATGATGTGATGCAGAAGTCAGTTAAATCTTTAACAACACCAATTTTGGAAGAACTGAAGCCTGAGAATGGTTTAACAAAATAATTTTGATCTCCTGTTTGTCTAGCGAAGTCACCTGATGGTTTTTAGGTGA
>NZ_JAPIVT010000026.1 GCF_026239735.1 Pedobacter sp. MC2016-05 | reverse complement strand
TCCACCCGCCGAAACTAACTACTTTTTAGCTATCTTATATAAGTTACCATTATCAGTCACTGCGTAAAGTACTCCATCCTTTTCTACCAGATCTCTAAAGCGCTCGCCTTTACCTTCCAATAAACGCTCTTCGCCTACAACCTTATTTTCTTTGATTACTAACCGAATAATATGTGAGCCACTTAATCCGCCAACAAACAAATTCCCTTTCCACTCTGGTATTACATTGCTATTGTAAAAAGCAATCGAGCCTGGAGAAATTACAGGGTTCCAATAGTAAACCGGTTGCTCCATTCCCTCCTTTTGTTGAATGCCTTCTCCAACTGCCTTTCCACTATATTCAATACCATAAGTGATAATTGGCCAGCCATAATTCTTGCCGGGTTTAATTAAGTTTAGCTCATCGCCACCACGCGGACCGAATTCCGCTTCCCATAAATCGCCAGTTTGTGGATTGATGGCCAAACCGTCTGGATTACGAAGTCCGTAAGCATAAATTTCAGGCCTAGCATCTGCTTTGCCAGCAAAAGGTCCATTGGCTACAGCTTTACCCTCTGTTGTTAAATGAAGAATTTTGCCTAAAGAAGAATTTAAATGTTGTGCCTGAATTCTTATTTCTTTATCCGAACGTTCACCGGTGCTCACAAACATATCTCCGTTTTTATCGAAAACAATTCTCGACCCGTACTGCAATTTACCCGTATGGGCCGGTGTTGCACGATAAATTACTTTTTGATTTTCAATCTTCGTTTCATCAGCAGACAGTTTTCCTTTTGCTATTGCAAGCACAACTCCTGTAGTTTGCGGTTCTGAATACGCAAAATAGACCATTCTGTTTTTTGCAAAATTAGGATCTAGCGTAACATCCAACAAACCACCCTGACCAGAGGCATCTACCTTTGGCAGGCCTGTGATTTTCTTGCTTAATTTTCCATCAGCAGTAAGCACCACCATGGTTCCTTGCTTTTGAGTAATCAGAAATCCGCCATTGGGTAAAACCGAAATTGCCCATGGATTTTCAAGCTTTCCATTGATGATCGATATTTCTAAAGGAGTGGAAGTTTTTACGCCGGTAATACGCGTTTGCCCAGTGAAAGCTGGTTTATAATCGGCAGTTGGTTTGCCGGACTCTACAGGATTTTGGGCAGCTACATCGGTAACGCTAAAACAATTTACAGCTACTGCAGCGATGAATATACCTAATACCTTGTTGTTAATTAATTTCATGGGGATATGGATTTTTAATTTAAAGAAACGAAAATATTTTTTCATAAAAAAACCCGTATCCTTTTAAAGAACCCGGGTTTTAAATATGTTACAAGCTTAAGCTAAATGCTCAGACTGGTAATTGTCCTAGCTTAAAACTTCAGCTTTTTTCTTAAGCTAATTGCTTGTTTAATTTTTCAGCTAATACTGACTTTGGAACTGCACCAACTTGCTTGTCAACAACCTGACCGTCTTTAAAGTATAATAAAGCTGGAATATTGCGGATACCAAATTGTGTCGAAATTTGAGGGTTATTATCAACGTTCACTTTTCCAACAACTGCTTTACCATCGTATTCTTTCGCTATTTCTTCTACTACAGGACCAACCATGCGACAAGGGCCACACCATTCTGCCCAAAAATCTACTAATACGGGTTTATCTGATTTTAATACAAGCTCCTCAAAGTTTGCATCTGTGATTTCTAATGCCATAATTATTTTTTTTATGTTCAAATATAGGTATTCAATTGTAATGCCAACTATAGTGTAATGTCAATTTGACATTGTTGTGGTTTGTTTCATTTAACGCTTATTAAGAGCAAGTAAACAATCTTTCTAATCTAGATTTTTACTCTTAATCTCAAGAAACTTAGTTTAACTTATAGTTTACAACATTGAGCCCGACCAATTGTTCTAAGAACTTATTGTTAGGATTGATTTTCAAATTCTTCGAAGGCAGATCCAACATAATTTGCTTCTCGGTATCGAAAACAGCGAAGTTAAGTTGGCAGTTTTGCTGCTCTGAATTTGCCTTATTGTCTGCTAAAATGAGTTCAATTTCTCGCATCAATTCTTCATTCACACGTTCAATCGGTACTTGTATGGTTAAACTCTTAGCTAGCTTATCCCTTAATTCAGACATTAAATTGATGGCCGTTATTTTAAACTCCCAATCTCCTGCTTTACCAAAGCGTTCACCTACTCTACCTCTGATTTGTAAAAAGTAACCTTCGGTTAAAAAAGATTTGAATTTCAGAAAATCTTCTCCAAATAGCGCCATTTCGCAAGCATCCTCATAATCTTCAAATACAAATGTCCCGAAAGGTTTGCCTGTCTTTGTGATTCTTTGAGATGCCGCTACGACCAAACCACCCACACAAAGTTCACGGTTTTGAAGTTTAGCAAATTCAGCTAATACTTCTTCGTTGGTATCGCCCATCCTTACTTTATTGATGATGCTAAGCTGCCTTACGCCATGGGTACAAAACTTATCGAGTTCCAATTTATAATTATCCAGTGGATGGCCTGAAAGGAAAATCCCGATTGCATCTTTTTCATACTTCAATCGATCCATCAAAGCCCATTCAGGAGAAACCGGTAAAGTGGGCTCTAATATTAAATCGGCCTTTGAACCACCAAATAATGACCCTTGCGAAGTACTTTCGTTATTTTGGAAATCGTTAGCAAACTTGATGATTTTTTCGATCCCGTTCATTTTATCATTCGGACCTATATAAAAATACTGTGCCCGATGGCCACCAAATGCATCAAAAGCACCGCTATAAACGAAACTTTCATATGCCTTTTTATTTACAATACGGGTATTAGATCGCTTTGCGAAATCGTAAACAGAAGCATAAGGACCATTTCCCAATCGTTCTTCGATAATACTTTCTACTGCTTTCTCGCCTACTCCTTTAACCGCCGACATACCGAAACGTACCTCGCCCCTAACATTTACAGAGAACTTTAAATCAGATTCGTTAACATCGGGACCTAAAACGGTCACACCCATCTGTCTACATTCTTCCATAAAGAAAGCTACCTGTTTAATATCGCTCATATTATTGGAAAGTACCGCAGCCATATATTCTGCCGGGTAATGCGCCTTCAAATACGCCGTTTGGTAAGCAATCCAAGCGTAACAGGTAGAGTGCGATTTGTTGAACGCATAAGAGGCAAATGCTTCCCAATCTTTCCAGATTTTTTCAAGCGTTGTAGCATCATGACCTTTTTCTGCTGCCTGTTTTACAAATTTAGGCTTCATTTTATCCAAAACGTCTTTCTGCTTTTTACCCATCGCCTTCCGCAAAACGTCGGCCTCACCTTTGGTAAAACCTGCTAATTTTTGGGATAAAAGCATCACCTGCTCCTGATAAACAGTGATACCGTAAGTTTCCTTCAGGTATTCTTCGCAGGCATCTAAATCATATTGTATTTCTTCTTCGCCATTTTTCCGCCTAACAAAACTTGGAATATATTCCATCGGTCCTGGGCGATAAAGTGCATTCATGGCAATTAAATCATCAAAAACCGTAGGCTTCAGTTCCTTCATATACTTTTGCATACCCGGACTCTCATACTGGAAAATCCCAATCGTTTCACCACGCTGGAAAAGCTCATAAGTCATCACATCATCAATTGGGAACGTATCCGGATCGAGATTAATGCCATGCCTTTTCTTTACCAGTTTAACGGTATCTTTTATTAACGTAAGGGTTTTTAAACCCAAAAAGTCCATTTTTAACAGACCAGCACTTTCTACAACGGAGTTATCAAACTGGGTAACATATAAATCAGAATCCTTTGCCGTAGCTACCGGAACGAAGTTGGTGATATCGCTTGGCGTGATAATTACACCGCAGGCATGAATACCTGTATTTCTTAACGAACCCTCTAAAACCTGTGCCTGTTGAATGGTTTCTGCACTTAGGTCTTTCAAAAGCCCCATCGCTTTTAACTCCTGAACACGCTCGTATTCATCCGGACGAAGCGCATCTTTCAGTGCTTTCTCATCCAGATTGAAAATTTTTGCGAGCTTCATATTTGGAATCAGCTTCGCTATTTTATCTGCCTCGAATAAAGGCAAATCTAAAACCCGGGCAGTATCACGGATGGAAGATTTCGCTGCCATGGTGCCATAGGTAATAATTTGGGCGACCTGACTGGAGCCGTATTTATTAATTACGTATTCCATTACTCTACCACGACCCTCATCGTCAAAGTCGATATCGATATCGGGCATGGAAACACGATCCGGATTCAAGAAACGCTCAAAAAGGAGATCGTATTTAATGGGGTCGATGTTGGTAATCCAAAGGCAATAAGCTACTACAGAGCCTGCAGCTGAACCACGGCCCGGACCAACAGACACATCTCTGCGACGGGCTTCGGCAATAAAATCCTGCACAATCAAAAAGTAACCCGGGTATCCCGTTTTCTCGATGGTAGCCAGCTCAAAATCTAATCGTTCGGTAACCTCGGGTGTTAATACGCCATAGCGTTTTTTGGCTCCTTCATAGGTTAAATGCCGTAAAAATTTATTTTCCCCACGTTTTCCACCATCAGTCTCATCTTCAGCAACCAAAAATTCTTCAGGAATATCGAATTTTGGCAAGAGCACTTCACGAGCAAGCTTATAGGTTTCTATCTTATCTACAACCTCTTGTATATTCAAAATTGCTTCGGGCAAATCAGCAAAAAGCGCTTTCATTTCCTCACCCGATTTAAAATAGTATTCCTGGTTCGGCAAGCCATATCGGTAACCGCGGCCGCGACCAATTGGAGTGGCCTGCTTTTCACCATCTTTTACACAAAGGAGAATATCATGCGCATTCGCATCCTTTTTATTGATGTAATAGGTGTTATTGGTCGCAATCAGCTTCACTTCATGCTTCCGTGCCAACGCAACAAGCGAAGCATTAACGCGGTCTTCATCCTCCTGATTGTGGCGCATCACTTCAACATAGAAATCTTCGCCGAATTTTTCTTTCCACCAAACCAAAGCTTCTTCAGCCTGGTTTTCACCCATATTTAAAAGCTTATTCGAAATCTCTCCCGAAAGGTTTCCAGATAACACAATAATATCATCTTTATATTGCTCAATTACGTTTCTATCAATACGCGGAACGTAATAAAAGCCTTTTGTGTAGGCAATGGACGACATTTTGGCTAAATTGTGATAGCCTTTTTTGTTCTTCGCCAACAGCACCATTTGGTAACCATTATCCTTCACCGTTCTATTTAAGTGATCATCACAAACAAAAAACTCTACTCCAATAATTGGTGTCATTACCACTTCAGTTGGTCTTTCTCCAGCTTCAATGGCTTCTGCGTTCTTAGCTTCAGCTGCTTTATTATGATTTAAAACCGCATTTACAAAGTGAAAAGCGCCCATCATATTGGCATGATCCGTCATGGCGACAGCAGGCATTTTCTGCGATGCCGCTGCTTTTACAAGTGCTGGGATGCTAATGGTACTTTGAAGTACCGAAAATTGTGTGTGATTGTGTAAATGCACAAAAGTTGCCGCAGCAAGCTCCTGTTTATTTTCTGCAAGCTCCTGTTTAGAAACCCCGCCACCTTCAGCTTTTTGAAGGCGTTTACGAATCTCATCAGAAGCGGCCTTTAAGTTAACATGTGGAATTCCGAAGTCTGGAATGGAACCGGAATTGTATTCACGAAAACGCGGAAAATATTCTGCATCAACTAAAAGTTCTTCTTTTTTGAAGACATCTTTTTTAATTAATTCCAGAAAACAACGCGTTGTGGCTTCCACATCGGCAGTGGCGTTATGGGCTTCATTAAACGGAACGCCAAATAGGTAAGAGTGTAATTCCGTTAATGTGGGCAATTTAAATCTACCGCCTCTACCTCCCGGAAGTTTTAAAAGCTCTGCAGTTACTTCGGTACAGGTATCTAAAACAGGCATTTCTGCCATGCGGTTTTCAACGCCAAAACGGTGAAATTCACACCCCATAATGTTTACATCAAAGCCTACATTTTGACCTACAATGAATTTCGCTTTTGATAAAACAGCATTAAATTTTTCTAAAACCTCAGTTAATGATATGCCTTGCTCGGCTGCGAGTTCAGTAGAAATCCCATGAATTCGCTCCGCATCGTAAGGGATATTAAATCCCTCTGGTTTAACTAAATAATCTTGATGTTCAACCATCCTCCCCATCTCATCATGCAATTGCCAGGCAATTTGAATGCAACGCGGCCAATTATCCGTATCGGTAATTGGAGCATTGTAATTACGTGGCAAACCCGTGGTTTCAGTATCAAAAATTAAGTACATATTATTTGTAAAGAATTAGCCGTTATAGAATATGAACGGTTCATCAAAAATAGGCAATTTGACTAGCGGATTTGTCAAATTTTATCAACAAAAGAATAAAGTGTTGATGCGCGCTGTCGACCGAAATTTATAATCTCGGCTGTATGTGATGCGGGTTTGAAATCCATACCATCAATAATTAAGGAATACAAATCCCGTTCGCAACGCTCACCTAAATCGTGTTTAAACGATATCAATTTCTCAGGATTGACGAAATTAGAGCAGCAAACATAAAGTTGATAAAAGCGTTTCATAAGCTCGTATTTGTTTTTATCTTCGATAGATAATTAACAGCAAACCTTTAAAATTAAATATATGAAAGTAACGGTTGTAGGTGCGGGCGCAGTTGGCGCTACTTGTGCAGATAATATTGCCAGAAAAGAACTAGCGAATGAACTCGTTTTGTTAGATATTAAAGAAGGTTTTGCCGAAGGTAAAGCCATTGATATGATGCAAACTGCTACGCTTTTGGGCTTCGACACAAAAATTACTGGTGTAACCAACGATTATAGTAAAACAGCAGGATCTGATGTTGTTGTAATTACTTCAGGCTTACCGCGTAAACCTGGCATGACCCGTGAAGAGCTTATTGGCATCAATGCTGGAATTGTTAAAGGTGTTGCAGAGAATATTTTAAAGTTTTCTCCTGAGGCGATCATTATAGTAATTAGCAACCCAATGGATACCATGACCTATTTGGCTTTAAAATCTTTAGGCTTACCAAAAAACCGCATCATTGGTATGGGTGGAACGCTTGATAGTTCTCGCTTTAAATTCTATTTATCGCAGGCACTAGATTGCAATCCAAATGATTTGCAGGGTTTTGTTATTGGCGGCCATGGCGATACCACTATGATTCCGCTCACTCGTTTAGCTACCTATCAAAGTTTACCGGTAAGCAATTTGTTAGATAAAGCTACGCTTGATAAGGTTGCTGCTGATACGATGGTTGGCGGTGCAACTTTAACGGGACTAATCGGAACTTCTGCCTGGTATGCACCAGGTGCAGCGGGAGCAGCTTTAGTAGAAGCTATTCTTCGCGATGAAAAAAAATTATTTACCTGCTGTGTTTCTCTCGAAGGAGAATACGGACAAGAAGATATATGCCTGGGCGTCCCTGTAATTATTGGTCGCAGTGGCTGGGAGAAGATCATCGATTTTAAATTAACTGATGATGAACAAGCGGCATTCAATAAAAGTGCTGATGCGGTTAGAAACATGAACAGCGTTTTAGCTGAAATGAAAATGGTGTAAATGAGTCCAATTTCCATCCCATTAAAATTAATAAACTTACAAGACGATGGCTTCCACCTTTTGGTGGAAGTTGTTGTTTTTAAGGAAAAGCATTTTGCCGTTTTAGATACTGGTGCATCAAGAAGTGTATTCGATAAAAAATTAATTGAGCAACATCTGGCTGAAACTTTGCAAGTTTCAGAAGAGATAAATGCGGCAACATTATTTACCACAACAAGTACCATTCAGGCTACCATTCCTGAGGTTAAGATAGGAAGGCTGAGGATTAAAAACTACGAAACTGTTGCTTTTGATTTGCAGTCTGTTACTGATACCTATCAGCAATTCGGCCACCCACCAATTATCGGAATTATTGGTGGTGATATTTTAATGCAATATAAAGCGGTTATCAATTACGAAAAATCGGCACTTAGACTTTACAAATAATCCCAGTGAAAAAAGATATTATTAATCGAAATGATATTGTATTATTAGTGGATTCATTTTACCAAAAAGTTCAGCAAAATGAGCGCATTGGTCCGATATTTAACCAGGTAGTGCAAGTAGATTGGGGCCATCACCTCCCGAAAATGTACGACTTTTGGGAAAGCATCTTATTCGGAAAAGCAATATACAAGGGAAATCCAATGCTCACCCATTTCGATATTAACAAAAAAGCAGCTTTAAAAAACGAAGAATTTGACACCTGGAAAAACATCTTTTTTAATACCGTTGATGAATTATTCGACGGAGAAAACGCTACGGTAATTAAGCAAAAAGCACAATCTATAGCAGATTTAATGCACTTTAAGTTAAATTCACCAAAACCCAAAATCAATATCGTTTAGTATTGTTTCATTTTTGATGGTTTCTTACTAAATTTAGATAACCAAATAAATTAAACATGAAATTTTTAAAAGTACTGCTAGGCATCATTGTCGTATTAGCAATCATTATTGTAGTTGGCGGTTTACTTCTGCCAAAGAACTACTCAGTCTCCAGGTCGACAGTAATTAATGCACCAGACAGCATTATTTATAAAAATATCGCTGATTTTAAGGAATTCTACAAATGGAATCCATGGGCAAAAATGGAGCCGAGCGCTCAGGTATCATTTACAGGAACGCCAAACAATCCAGGTCATCAATACAACTGGAAAGGCAAAGAAACCGGCGCTGGTTATATGAAAATCACTTCAGTAAATCTCAATAAAAACGTCAATATCGATTTAATGTTTATTGAGCCTTTTGAAAGCTTGGCTGATACAAAATTTGATATTACGCCAGAAGGAACAGCTAACAAAGTAACCTGGACAATGAGCGGAGAAAACAACATCATTAGCAAATGGATGTGTTTAGTAATGGGTGGAATGGATAAAATGATCGGTAAAGATTTTGAAAGCGGATTAGCAAGCCTGAAAGGAAAATCAGAGAAAGGGAATTAATATCATTTACTTCTTTGCAAAGCTTCTTAACTTTACGCTTAAGGGGCTTTGTTTTTGGTTATTTTTTGACAAACAAACATTTATGCCGTTATTGCGTTTAAAAATCAATAATCTTAAAATTTACGACCAGTAGATTTTCTTATTTCCTTATTTTAGATTATTAACCAACGAATGAATATATTATTAGTAGAAGACGAGCCAAACGTGGTTTCTGTAATTTCGAGAGGTTTAAGTGATGAAGGTTTTACGGTGAGTGTAGCGCCCGACGGATTGATCGGAAAGCAGCTTGCAGCAAACAATCAATTCGATTTAATCATACTTGACATCATGCTTCCAGGCATAAATGGATTGGAGCTTTGCAAAATCATTAAATCAGAAACGCCAAACGTTCCTGTTATTATGCTCACCGCTTTAGGCACTACAGAAAATGTGGTTAATGGTTTAGATAACGGTGCTGATGATTACCTCATAAAGCCATTTAAATTTGCTGAGCTTTTTGCCCGTATTCGAATGCTGCTTCGTAGATATAATGGTGCTGCTAATTTGGATCAGATTATTAACATTGCAGATCTGCAGATTAATCTGACTGCAAAAACGGTTAAGCGCAATCATCAAGAAATCATATTAACGGCTACGGAATACCGTCTATTGGAGTTTATGGCTAAAAATAAATCTAAAATTTTATCCCGAATAGACATTTTGGAAAGCGTTTGGGATATTGATTTTAATTTGGGCACCAACGTGGTTGATGTATATGTAAACTACCTCCGTAAAAAAATAGATAAGCATGCTGATCAAAAACTGATTCATACAGCGGTAGGTTTAGGCTATGTTTTAAAAGGTTAAAAAATGAATATTGCCAAAAAAATCACCTTATTATTTGCCATACTTTCAGCAGTAATTATTTCATTATTAAGTGGATTTGTTTGGTATTTTTCTAATGAGTTTGCTTTTGAAGATTTTTATAAACGTTTAGAAGCCAGGGTAAATATTTCTGCGCAAATCAAGCTTTATGAAGATGCCAATAACCCTGCCTACGCCAAAATGCGCAACCGGTATCTGGAACGTTTACCATCGGAAAAAGCATTCATTTTCGAAGCTAAAGACATCAGTAAACATCGAATTGACAGTGTTTTGCCACAAAGCTTTTATAAGAAAATAAATGCGGGCTCTATGTCGCGTTACCGTTCAGAAAATCACTTTTATGCAGGCAAAGCCTTCAAAATAAACAATAAAGATTATCTGGTTATTGTTTCTGCAAATGATCCGGTGGGTTTTAGGGAACTTAAAGATCTTCAGCGGATCCTTATTATTGGATTTTTTCTTTCTGTTCTACTCTCATTTGTGGTTGGATGGAAATTTTCTAATTATATGTTGATGCCTTTGCGGAACATCATAAAAAGTGTTAAAAAGATAAAAGCAGAAAACCTGCATATGCGGTTAGAGGTTAAAAGCGGTAGTGATGAGATGTCACAATTGGCGCAAACATTTAACAACATGCTAAACCGGTTAGAGACCGCCTTTGAAACGCAGAATAATTTTATCAGTAATGCTTCCCACGAACTTCGAACACCATTAACAGTAATTAGTGGAGAGGTAGAACTGGCCATGAGGGCTAATACCGACCCACAGAAGCAGCAGTTAGCTTTAGAAAAAATTAAAGGTGAGGCCGAAAGATTGGAACATATTTTAACCAGTTTGTTAGGTCTTGCACAATCTGGCTTTAATGGAAAAAACCAACCTTGGGAACTGGTTAGGATGGATGAGTTGCTCTGGGAAATCAAGGCTTCGGTAAATCAGGTTCATCCAGAAAGTAAAATAGAAATAGACTTTTCTAAACTTCCTGATGACGATGAATTATTGAGTTTGAAAATCAATAAAAACCTGATTAAACTTGCCCTCACCAATATTGTAAGCAATGCATGTAAATATTCGAACGATAAATTGGTAAACGTTGCCATCGAAACAAGTGCTAATTCGCTTTCAATCGCAGTTACCGACCAGGGTATTGGAATTCCTCAAACAGATATTCAACATATTTTTGAACCATTTTACAGGGCTTCAAACACAAATGATTTTAAAGGGTACGGAATAGGGCTACCTCTATCATTGAACATCATTAGATTACATCGCGGCAGCATTGCTATTAAATCGCAGGAAGGAATAGGAACAGAAATTAAAGTTTTACTGCCGCTTACCAGTATTTACTAAGTTATTGGTTGAATTTCTTTCTGAAATTCCTTAAAATTTCTAATTTTGTATATAAATCTTTGAAAATCGCAATTTCTACAACCTGCATCTCTAGATTTTATAAATTCTAATTCCGTTCTAATCTCATTCTTATTTCGCTGTAATCTTATCGCTGTAAACTTGTATAAATATTTATTCATTTAACAAGATAAAGCCATGAAAACAGTATTAGTACCAACAGATTTCAATTTAGAGAGTACAAAAATCATTGATGGTTTAACGCAGACTCAACCCAACGAAACCTTTAATATAATTTTTGTCCACGCATTTAAGTTATCAGATTCTATTACTGATATGCTAATGTTAAGCCGAAGAAGCAGAGATTACGAAAACATTAGCGACGAGTTTTACCAGACTTTGAATAATTACAAAGCGAAGTTTGCTAATCAGATAGATACCATTAGCATAGAGTATTTCTATGGCAGCACCGTGGTTGCTTTCAAAAATTTCATCGAAGCTTTTGATATAGACTTTATTGCCTATCCTAAAGATTATAACTTTAAGCAAATCAACAAATATAGTATCGATCCAAAAGTACTAACCGCTCGTTGTGGCCGCGAAGTGTTGGAATTAAATATCATGACGCTTCATAATCAAGAAAATTTAATTGAAACTAAAATTCATGAAAACGAATTAAAAGCGGCAAACGCTTAATTATTAACGAAACAAACTTAAGACCATGCTGTTACGAAATAATATTCCCCTCACCTATATATTTGGAAAGATTAAAAAAGAATTGCTTTTTGTAATTGCTTATTCAGTTGGAATCGTCATTCTTTATCAAAACTTTCATGTTACCCGAATCTCAATTCCCATTACAGTGCCAGCTTTGCTGGGTACAATTATTTCTCTTTTGCTAGCGTTCAGGTCGAACCAAGCTTATGATAGATGGTGGGAAGCCAGGATTTTATGGGGTGCCATTGTTAACGATTCCCGATCACTTTCCAGACAGATTCTTTCTTTTGTAGAAAACCCATATGGTTCTGATGAGATTGAAAAATTCAAAGAGAAATTCATCAAAAGGCAAATTGCCTGGACTTATGCACTAAGTCAGGCTTTAAGAGGCTTTAATCCACGCAAAGGCTTAGAACAATATTTATCTGCTGATGAAATGGAGTTCATTAAAAGACGTAAAAATGTTACTGCCACCTTGTTGGAATTACATGCGATGGATTTAAAGGAAGCTTTGAATAAAGGCTGGATTAACAAATATCAACAAATTGAAATCGACAAAACTCTTACCTCTTTGTGTAACCATATGGGAGGCTGTGAACGGATTAAAAACACCGTTTTTCCGGTAACTTATAGCAAGTATATTAATATGTCGATTCATTTATTCATCGTTTTATTGCCGTTTGGTTTGATTGAATATTTCGGTTACATGGAAGTTCCCTTGGTTGTTGCAATTGCTGCGTTTTTCCTTTTGGTAGAGAAAATGGCTGTTCATCTGCAAGATCCGTTCGAAAACAAGCCAACCGATACGCCGACCACTACTATTTGTAGAACAATTGAGCGTGATCTTTGCCAAATGATCGATGATAACAAGATACTGGAAGATAAGCCACAAACTGAATTGGCTCAGGTAGGCTCATATTACATCTTATAAAATCTTAATTCTTAGTTCTGTTCCAGGTTTGGAATAGGTTAGTTAAAAACGATAGGTCTTTTCCCTGGATGGGGAAAAGCCTATTTATTTTTGTTCCCAGCTATAACACCTACACAATCAAAGCTTTTTCCTCTAGTGAGGAATAAACCTAAGCGCATATCTAGGTTTAAAAACCTCTTTTAATTTATTTGAACCTAATCGCTTTTAATGGCGAAACTTTGCTGATAAGCAGAGAGGGAATAGTTAATACGATTAAACAGACCAATACGGTTAAAACGTTCAAACCTAATACATCTAAAAAATGAAATTCTATTGGTGCATAAGCCAAAAAATACGATGATTGGTTCAGTTTAAAAATATGTGTTGCCTGTTGAAAGAACCCTAAGCCGAGGCCTAAAATATTTCCAAGCAGTAAGCCGATCCCAATAAGGTAGGCGGCATTATACAGGAAAATTCTCATAATGCTCCAGTTGCTTGCCCCGAATGACTTAAGCATTCCAATCATATTTGTACGCTCCAAAATCATAATTAACAATGCAGTAACCATATTAATTACACCTACAATCAGCATCAGGATTAATAAAACCCTTGTGTTTACATCCAGTAAGCCCAACCAGGTAAATATATTTGGAAAATTTTCGATAATGGAAAACGAACGCAGAGTTTGCGGTAAACTTTCAAAAATATCTGCCGAAACTTTATTAATAGCTTTAAAGTTTTTAATCCGGATTTCGATCCCACCAATTTGATCTGGCTTCCAGTTGTTTAAGCGTTTAATGATATTTAAGTTCCCAAGCACAAAGCTTTTGTCGATATCTTCCACCCCAATATCATAAATCCCCACAATTTTAAATTTACGTGGGCGCAACTGGTTTTGAACAAAATACATGATGAAATCGTCTCCAGTTTTAAGCTTCAAGCGATTGGCTGTATAATTAGAAACCAGCAATTCTTGCATGGCAGCAGTGCTATCCGAAAAATCGATAATAGTTCCGCTTATAATGTGCTGTTTAATATAATCCCAGTTGTAGGTTTTGTCGACACCCTTAAAATTTATGCCTTCAATTTCATCATTAGCCGATAAAATGGCCGGTTTGGTAGCAAAGGGATAGAAATATTCTACATCTGGATTGTTGATTAGCTTCTTTCTGGTTTCGCTATCCAGCACAAATGGAGAATGTTCAAAAGAGTTGTTTAAATCATAACGGGTAATTTGAACGTCGCCCAGATAGCCCCGGACTTTATCTTGAATTTCGGTTTTAAAGCCTTTAATAATGGCGATAGTCAGAATCATTACGGCAAGGCTAAGCATTACACCTGCAATGGCGATGCGGACGATGAGTTTGGAAAATGGTCGCTCAGATTTAATAGCGATACGGCCGGCTATAAAGTATTCGAAATTCAATTTGATTATTTTGTAACAGCAAAAATGCTTAAATCCTTTTTAAAAATGGTATATATTTGGAATATATTGGTCAACTTTAAACAACAAGATCCAAATAACAATAATCAAATAAGTTGCTAAATTGTTTTGTTGATTAACATCCAAAACCAAATCGTAAAATTTATCCCAAATGAAAAAATACATCAGTTTTGCACTAACCTCACTAATTGCCCTTTCTGCTTGTGGGCAGGGACCAAAAACTTTAGAGCAAGAAGTTGGAAAAGGCGTTCCAAGTAAAAAAACAGTTATTAGAAAAATTAATACTCCTGTAGAAACAACTATTAGAACTGGAGCGGAACAAACCGAAAAATACTTGCCGCTTTTAAAAGGAAAACGTGTAGGGATGGTTGTTAACCCGACATCAATTATCGGTACACAAACATCGGTTGATAGCTTATTGAAACTCGGTGTTAAAATTCAAAAAATATTTGGCCCGGAGCATGGTTTTAGAGGCGATGCAAGTGCTGGGGTCAAAATAGATGATGCCGTTGATGCCAAAACCGGAATTAAAGCTGTTTCACTTTACGGTAAGCACAGTACCCCAACTACAGAAGACTTGGCTGATATTGACGTGATGATATTTGATATTCAGGATGTTGGAGTACGTTTTTACACCTACATTAACACTTTACAACATGTTATGGAAGCTTGTGCTAACAATAAAAAAGAGCTCTTGATATTGGATCGTCCAAATCCTAATGGTTATTTAATTGATGGCCCACTACTTGATCCTAAATTTAAATCTGGTATCGGTATTCAACCTATTCCAATTGCACACGGACTAACTGTCGGCGAATATGCCCAAATGCTTAACGGCGAAGGGTGGCTAAAAGATAAGGTAAAATGCAAAATCACAGTAATTAAAAATGCAAATTACAACCATGATATGGAATACGTGTTGCCAGTTAAACCATCCCCTAATTTAAATACTGCGCAATCTATACTGCTATATCCATCTACCTGTTTATTCGAAGGAACATATTTAAACCACGGTCGTGGTACAATGTTTCCATTTACCATTGTTGGTGCACCTTACCTGAAAGGGAAATTCGATTTCAGTTTTACACCAAAAAGTATCAAAGGCATGTCAGAAACGCCATTGTTTCAAGATCAGGTTTGCTACGGTTTGGATTTAAGGAAATATGATACTGCTGAACTCCGCAAAACAAAACAGGTTAATATTTCCTGGTTGATTGAATTATATAATGCGTCGCCGAAGAAAGAAGATTTTTTTAACAACAAGCTGAGTAAAGAAATGGGAACGATTGAAAAACTAGTAGGCGTTGGCGATTTTAGGCAACAAGTAATTGATGGAAAAAGCGAACAAGAAATTAGAGCAAGTTGGGAGCCGGGATTGAGTGCCTACAAAAAAATGAGATTAAAATACTTGCTTTATAAATAATGTGGGAATGAGTGAAGATGGAATGAGTGAGTGAGTGAATGAATGAGCGATTCAGTGAACAGAACCAATAATTGAAACAATACTGCTGAAAACGTTGTTTTAAAAAGAGATAATGGCATTCATCATAGTCTAACACAAAAATCAATTATTTACATTATGAGCGGTCCAAAAGAAGAAAATAATAATCCAGGAAGTAATTATCAGGAAGAAGTACCTAAAGGCAGGGAGCCGGAAGATCATAAAACGGTGAGAAAACCGAATGACAGCTTGCCAAATAAACCGCCAAAAACAGAAAATCCAGCTAAGCAGCGGGAAAATGAAGAACAGCCGGTAAACCCAATTAAAAAGGCACCCAAAGAATAATTTAAATAGATTTATATGAAAGCCAATTTTTTTGAACTTGGCTTTCATTTTAACAACTACTTTACTTTCAAAGAGAAATAGAAAGTCGACCCTTCCCCTTCTTCACTTTCAACCCATATTCTGCCACCTTCATTTTTGACAATTTCTGAAGAGATGTATAGCCCGAGCCCCAAGCCTGGGTAAGTATGTTGAAGATTTCCACCTACGCGGTAAAACTGATCAAAAACCAAATGTTGTAAGTCTCTTGAAATCCCAATTCCGTAATCTCGAACACTCAAAATTACTTCATCATCATACAAATAACTCGCTACAAAAATACTTTCGGCATCATTGGAATATTTAATTGCGTTTGAAAGAAAATTAACAATTACCTGCCCTATTCGCTCCTTATCGGCATAAACTGAAGCGTTGCTATTCACATCTAATTCAATCCGATGCTGTGAGGTAGTATGCTGTATTTCATCGACCATTTCATTTACCAACGCATCAAACTTAAAATCAACGGGGTTGAAGGTCATCTTTCCAGATTGAATTTTAGTAACGTCGAGCAAATCGCCAATCAATCCAGTTAACCTGTTAAGTTGTATGTCCATCTTATGGACCATATTGGCTTTCTTTTCATCGCCTTCTTTGCGAATCATCTTTTCCAACACTTGTGTGTAAGCCTTAATACTGGTTACAGGCGTCTTCAATTCGTGACTGGCAATGCCTAAAAACTCATCTTTCTGTTTTTGAAGCTGAACCAGCTTGGTAACATCAGTAGCGCCATGCAAAATGGCGTAAACTTTTCCTTCGGCATTGCGCAAAGGCTTGTAGGTAAAGTTAAACCACTGCGGCTTCATCTCTCCATCTACAGGCAAAAAAGCCATCTGCTGATCTGCATGGTAAGGTACACCAGTGCGATAGACCTCTTTCAATAAGTTGATAAAAGGTTGGCCTTTAAGTTCTGGAATTGCCTCTTCAAACGGCAAACCAATAATGCTTTTATCTTTGCCCCAAAACTTGAGCATTTCTTCATTTACGATAGATACGATAATATCTTCTGTTTCATAATAAGCTGTGGCCATGGGAGTATCAAGCACCAAATTTTTAAAGCGTCGCTCACTTTCTTCAAAAGCCAGACGAGATTTTACCTGGATGCTTACGTCATTAGCAACCACCATTACCCCTGTTATATTGTTATCTTTATCACGAATGGGATCATAAACAAAGTTGAAATAGCAATCTTCTAGTAAACCATTGAATTCCAGTTTTGCATAAGTTTCATAACCATAATGTGCTACGCCGTTTTGATAAACATCCTGCAATAATTTAGGAAAAGGCTGATTTTTGATTTCAGGTAAGGCATCGATTATTTTTTGCCCCAAGATACTTTTGTCTTTGCCCCAAATTTTAAGAAGCTCATCATTCGCATCTTCAACTACAAAATCATTACCTCGAAGTATCCCAATGGCAACCGGTGCATCGTAAATCATTTGCCTAAAAAGCTCTTCACTTTCTTTACACTTCAACTTAGCGTTTACCAATTCTGTAACATCTGTAGCATTATTTAATATTGCCCAAACTTTACCATTTTCGTCTTTAAAAGGTTTGTAAATAAAATCAAAGTAAAACGTTTGAAGAATACCATTATTAATTAATTCAACTTTATCCTCCTTTGCTTCGTAGGCAATACCGGTTTCAAAAACATTTTTTAATATCTGGATAAATGGCTGACCATTTAATTCAGGCAAAGCAACTTCTAAAGGCATTCCAATTACAGATTCATCTTTTCCCCAAGCTTTCAAAATCGCTTTATTGGCAATCTCGATGATGAGTTGTTCGCCTACGTACAAACCAATAGGCATCGCCGATTCTTCAGTTATGATAGAAAATAAAGAAGCTTTGTCTTGTAAATTTATTCGCATACTGTTAAACAAAAATGATCAATCTACTTACTACCTGTCGCTTTTAAAAAAGATAGAAGCACTTTTTCGTCATGCTCTAAACCTACTTTTCCGATGGCTCTGTGGTTATTCATTTTCTTCAGATACTTTTCAAGTTCATCGTTCTCATAAGCAGTAATCAAAATGGGATACACGTAAGAACTTTTACAAACGGCACGGGTATTGCCCAATTTTTTAGCCACACAATCTAAAACACTAACTACCGTTTTCTTGGTATTAAGTTCCCAGTCTTTATCTGCCGCACATTTAGAAAACTGGCGTAAGGCTTCAAGCGTTCCACCCCAGGTTCTAAAATCCTTTGCAGTAAAATCATTACCTGTTATTTCTTTAATGTAATTGTTGATTTTTCCCGAGTCGATCCCTCTATGCTCCTTACCATTTGTATAATATTGGAATAAGTCCTGTCCGGGAATATCGCGACATTTCTTTACAAGCTTAGCCAGGCTTCTGTCGTTGAGTACCACGTTTTGCTTAACTCCTTTTTTACCAATAAAATCGATATGAATCTTACTTCCATTTATTTTAACATGCTTGTCTCTCAATGTCGTGAGTCCGAAAGAGCCATAAAGTTGCTTATAACTTTCATTGCCAACCCGAATTAAAGTTTTTTGAAGAACATCAACAGAAATTGCAAGCACTTTCCGCTCATCCAATTCTTTCCGTTTTAAATCCTTAGCCAGTTTTTTTCTTGCTTCGGGTAAGGCTTTACCGAACTCATATAATCTAAAATATTTATCATCAGATCGACGGCTTGTCCACTTTGGATGGTATTTATACTGTTTTCTCCCCGCAGCGTCAATTCCCGTAACTTGTAGATAAGCATTTGGCTTGTTGGCTATCCACACTTTTTGCCAGGCTGGCGGAATAACCAAAGATTTGATTCGGTCGAGATGTTTTTCATCCTTTATTTGTTGGCCATCTTTGTCTTCATAATGAAATTTACCGGGTTTACCTTTACGATAAATACCAGGCATGGAATCGGTTACGTAGACCAATCCGCTAGCTTTAACCACATCTTTCCCTTGTACCATTTTAACCTATAAGGATGATTTATTTTTAGTTATTTTGCAAAAAACTTAATGTAAATATTTACGTTGATTTAGAAACACAACACTTTCATATGAAAATAGTTTTTATGGGTACGCCCGATTTTGCAGTGGCTTCGTTGGATGCTTTAGTTAAAGCCGATTTTGATATTGTAGCAGTCATAACTGCTCCTGACAAACCAGCTGGCCGCGGACAAAAACTAAATGAAAGTGCAGTAAAAAAATATGCCGTTGAGCACAACATTCCGGTTTTACAGCCCGAAAAATTAAAAAACCCCGAGTTTTTAGAGCAACTAAAATCATTTGATGCAGATTTACAAGTGGTTGTAGCTTTTAGGATGTTACCCGAGGTGGTGTGGAACATGCCAAAGAAGGGAACTATAAATCTGCATGGCTCGCTTCTGCCACAATATCGGGGGGCTGCTCCAATTAACCACGCTATTATTAATGGGGAAAAGGAAAGCGGAGTAACCACTTTTTTCTTAACCCATGAAATTGATACGGGCGATATTATTCAAAGCTCCACTACCCAAATAGCTGATGATGAAACTGCCGGTGAACTGCATGATAAACTAATGCAGATTGGCGCAGAGCTATTGGTTAAAACGGTTAAAGCGATTAAGGAGGATAATTACCAGGAACAGCCTCAACCACAGAGCGAGGTATTGAAACATGCGCCAAAAATTTTTAAGGAAGATTGCAAAATAGATTGGAATCAGCCTGCACAACAGGTCTATAATCTCGTTCGCGGCCTGAGCCCTTATCCAACAGCATTCACATTTTTAAATGATAAAACCCTAAAAGTCTTTAAAGCGGAACTGGAAAGTAAAGAGCCAGGAATTGCAGCAGGTGGCTTTTTAACGGACGGAAAGACTTACCTGAAATTTGCTGCGAAAGACGGCTTTATCAAACTGATTGATATTCAATATGAAGGTAAAAAACGAATGTTAATTGAAGATTTTCTCCGAGGAATGAGGTTGTAATTCTTATTAGTAATAATTCAATTTTAAAGACTATTCAGCTTATCAATTAAAAACTTCGAAACCTCGTTAAAATAACGTTTCCTGCCGTAGCCCATTACCCATTGAATACCTTGAGCTGCGTTAGTGATGAAAACTTCTTCCGCTTCTTTCAAAATTTCAGGGTTTATTTGGGCCTCAGTCAGAGTTAGATCATTCATTCTACATAACTGCATTACAGCGCTACGCATTACTCCGCTAATACAACCTTCGGTTAAAGCTGGTGTGTAAATCTGATCGTTATAAACAATGAATACATTTGCACTAATGCTTTCGCACAAAAACCCATTCTGATTTAAAATCATGGCTTCATCCAAACGGTTTTGGCTCTTGAAAATTCCCGCCATCACATAAGGCAATGCGTTGGATGTTTTGAAGTTTGACAGCTTGTTTATTGGCTTCGTAATTTCGTCGTAGACATCAATAATTAACCCTTTACTATTCAGTTCGTATCGACTGCTTTGCAGCGGTATGCCTTCCAAAACATATCCAGCCTTATTAATTTCGGGTGTGTAAACTCCAGCTCCCTGACGATAAACAGATAATCGGAACCGAACATTACCATTCCATCTATTCTTTTTAGCTAGATCGGCTGTTTTTTGGCGAAGAAAATAATCGTCCATCAAAGCATGTCCATCCATTTTCAGTGCCTTCATTCCGCCAACTAAACGGTCTGCATGAAAATCTGCAAACTGCAATTTATTGTCAATCATCCGCATGCTTTCAAAAAGCCCATCGCCAAATTTGAAACTTCTGTTAGAAGCTGTCAGGATGGGAACATCAACCGCATGAAATTCATCGTTAAAAAGAAGGTACTGTTGAGACATATTTTATGATACAGCAATATAATTTTCCCATTTATTTAATGCAGCTTTAAAATCGCTAGGTAGAGGTGATTCAAAATGCATATATTCTTTTGTTGTTGGATGAATAAAACCTAAACTTTGTGCATGTAAAGCCTGCCTGGGTAGCAACTCAAAACAGTTGTCTACAAATTGCTTGTATTTATTAAACGTAGTTCCTTTCAAAATCTTATCGCCTCCATACATTGCATCGCTAAATAGCGGATGTCCGATGTGCTGCATGTGAGCTCTAATTTGATGGGTACGACCAGTTTCTAATTCGCAACTGATGAGCGTAACATAGCCTAAACGCTTCAAAACTTTATAATGCGTTACCGACCATTTACCTTTTGCTTCCTCATCGTAAATGTCCATCACCCGTCTGTCTTTCACACTTCTACCGATGTAACCGGTAACCGTTCCATCATTTTCTATATCGCCCCACACTAAGGCAATGTATTTTCTGGTTATGCTGTGATCAAAAAACTGCCTTGCTAAATGCGTAATCGATTTCTCGTTTTTACTGATAAGAAGCAGTCCCGAGGTGTCTTTATCAATTCGATGGACCAGCCCAGGTCTTCCGTCGTTGCCTGGTAGTTGAGGCAATTGTTCAAAATGGAAAGCAAGTGCGTTTACTAAAGTTCCTGTATAATTATTAAAACCAGGATGAACAACCATTCCGGCCACTTTGTTGACGACCAACAAATCGCTATCCTCATAGATAATATCAAGTGGAATATCTTCAGGATAAACTTCAGTGTCGCGAGGAGGATGAGGTAGAACAATCGAAATTTCATCAAAAGGCTTCACCTTATAGCTTGCCTTTATCTGCTTTTGATTAACCAAAACATTGCCCGCATCAATTGCATTTTGAATCCGATTCCGAGAAGCATTCTCTACACGAACCATTAAAAATTTATCAATGCGCAACAAAGACTGCCCTTTGTCTACAATGATTTTTAAATGTTCATATAATTCCTGCTCTTCCGATTCCTGCAATTCTACCTCATTTTCCATGGTGCAAAAATAGGTTTTTGAGCCCAAGATTTTTTACCGTAATTAAGTTTTACTAAAATTAGGTCGGTTGATTTATAAAGTATACAACCACTGCTATAAATAAAAACAAATGTATACCTATTGATGGACAACAAGTTAAATTCATGTTAAGAAATTAATTTATTTGTCAACAAAACAATATTGGCTTATTTTTTGTAGTTGTGATGATCTAATCGATAACAATTATGAAAAATTTTACTCAAAACGTTAAGATTGTGCTTAATTTTTTTCCTTATTTAGTTAGGAAAATATACTTTAAGTAGAGTAAATCTAAAAAAAACGCCAAAAAAAACACTTGCATTCAACAGGTGTTTTTTATTTTTACAGGTGTTTCAAAATATCTACAGTCCGGTCCAAAACTTAAAAATTAATCCATTTAGCAATCTATTTGTTAAACGAGATGATTTAATTGATCCTTACATTTCTGGGAACAAATGGCGTAAACTAAAATATATTTTAGAAAGTACCATTCGGCAGAATAAAAACCACTTGGTTACCTTCGGAGGCGCATATTCTAATCATTTGGTAGCCACTGCAGCGGCAGCAGCCAAATTTGGATTTCAATCTACAGCATTCGTTCGCGGAGAAGAAGTTAAAAACGAAATGCTTTTACTTTGTTCGCTGTATGGGATGCAACTCATTTTTACTGATCGGGAAGGTTACAAGGATAAACCGTTATTGTTCGAAAAAAAATTCGGCCAGGATAATAATGCCTATTTTCTTGATGAAGGTGGCGCATCGACAGAAGCCGTGAAGGGTTGCGCAGAGATTGTTGATGAACTAAGAGAAACTTACGACCACATCTTTGTTGCAGCAGGAACAGGAACGACAGCTGCTGGCCTGTTAAAAGCGATACAAAATAAGAGCCTGAATACTCAACTCCATGTGATACCCGTATTAAAAGGTGGAGAATTTATTCTTGAAGAAATTTCTAAATACACTAAAATCTCCGAAAATCTCAACCTGCATACCACATATCATTTTGGTGGTTATGCCAAAACGCAACCTGAATTAATAGCATTCATTAAAAGCTTTACCGCTCAAACCGGAATATTAATTGATCCAGTTTACACGGCAAAAATGTTTTATTCCATCCTTGATCTTCAGAAGAAAGGTGCAATTAAAGCAACGGATAAAATATTAGCCATTCATACCGGCGGTTTACTGGGAATACTGGGAATGAAAGATAAGTTTTAGTTCATTGTGCGAAGGCAAATGCTTTTGCAGAAAAAGATATTTTTGTATTTCAAAGCACTAAATTTTAGCGGAATCATGCCGTTTCTACCAAAAAAGTTTTCCACATTAAAGAAGTCTAAAACATGTTTTTGTCTATAATCGTACTTTAAACTGTTTAAACCTATTTTTTGCATTGATGGTACAAAAAGTGCTTAAATTTTGATTTTAGGCACATTTAACTAAATTTGATTTACACCAAAACCAAATTTATGTATCAATTAACAGTACCCGCGGATCGCGTTAACGAGTCTCTTAGTAAACACATTTTGGCCGATGGTTTCGACCTGACCTATGATATGGAGAAAAGCCAGGGTGCATATATATATGACTCAAAACACAATAGAACACTACTTGATTTTTTTACCTGCTTTGCGTCAGTGCCACTAGGATATAATCATCCAAAAATGGTTAACGACGAAAGCTTTAAGAAAAACTTGTTGTTGGCTGCCATGGCAAACCCCTCAAATTCTGATGTATACACACAACAATACGCCCAGTTTTTAGAAACTTTTTCAAGGGTTGGCATTCCGGATTATTTGCCCCACGCCTTTTTTATTGCTGGTGGTGCATTGGCCGTAGAAAATGCAATTAAGGTAGCTATGGACTGGAAAGTGCAGAAAAACTTTGCCAAGGGTCATACCGAAGAAAAAGGCTTTAAAGTTTTGCACTTCGAAAGAGCTTTTCATGGAAGGTCTGGCTATACTTTGAGTTTAACAAATACACTACCAGATAAAACGAAATGGTTTGCCAAATTCGACTGGCCCAGGGTTTCTATTCCCGATGTTAAATTTCCCCTTTCAGACAGCAATTTAGATCGTGCTATCCAAACCGAAGAAGATTCTATTGCACAAATTAAAAAAGCCTTCGCTGAAAATAAGGACGATATATGTGCTATTATCATCGAGCCCATTCAATCTGAAGGCGGCGATAATCACTTACGTGAGGAATTTTTAATTCAACTCAAAACACTGGCCGATGAAAATGATGCTTTCTTGATTTTTGATGAGGTTCAAACCGGAGTTGGCTTAACAGGAAAATTTTGGTGTCACCAGCACTTCAGTGAAAAAGCTCAACCAGATATTGTTGCATTTGGGAAAAAAATGCAGGTTTGCGGTATTTTAGTTGGGAACAAGGTAGATCAGATTGAAACAAACGTATTTAAAGTGCCAAGCAGAATCAATTCAACATGGGGAGGAAATTTGGTAGATATGGTTCGCTCATCGCAAATTCTTCAGATAGTTGAAGAAGATAAATTATGCGAGAACTCGGCTCAGGTTGGAGCATACCTTAAGGATAACCTCTCCACGTTTGCCCATAAATTCGATAAAATGAGCAACGTTCGTGGCCGGGGATTACTCTGCTCTTTCGACTTTCCAAATAAAGAAATGCGGAATGATTTTCTTAGCAAAGGACTAGCACAAAACGTTATGTTTTTGGGTTGTGGAGAGAAAACAATTCGCTTCCGCCCAGCACTTTGCATAGAACAAAAACATATTGACGAAGGCCTGACGGTTATGGAAAAAATATTGCCTTTATTGTAGCCATGAGCAGAAAATCACTTATCTATTTGGTTTCAGGAGCGGTTGTAATTTTAGTTTTCCTTATGGTTAAAGATACTTTTAACCAACCTGGAATTGAAGATATGAATGCTGGATTTAAAGAAATAGTGAAATATAGAAATGCAAATAATACTGGCCCCATACAGCGTATTTACGTAGTTACTGTTAAAGATTCCATTTGGAAAGAAATAGAAGATTATGGTAATTTAATGCCACACACCAAATATGGGAATACCAAAGTTTACTTCTTTATGGAAAGCGCAAATGTGCCTCAAACACTGCAGCCAGGAGAAGTAAACTTTGATCCCCAATTTAATAAATCATGCATCGCCTTATACGAGAAAAGTGCAATGAGCCAGGCGGTACTTAATAAGTATCCATTTTAAAATCGTTCTTCCCAGGCAGGTGGGAATTCTAATGCTTTTTCCCTCGGTATGTGCCCTCACAGACAGAAAAATAATAGGTTAATTATCTGGAAATAATCGGTTTGAAACTTTTGGCATTTTCAGCCCGGTTTCCCCTCCTGCCGGTGAAAAACCGGCATCCGTCCACCCGGGTTTATAAATAAAGTTTGATGCTTTTTGGGTAAACAGACCCACCGTTTGAAAAGCAGAACAAAGTTCAATAAACCAGACAGTAGCGGCAGCTCCCGATTTTTCATCGGGACTACAGCGAATGGCGGGACTAAAGGACCTATGAAAGACTGACTTTCATTTCCAAATCAAACACCAAGCAACAAATTCATCGTGCTTATACAAATGCCGAAAACCCGGTAATCGCTCTACCTACAATTAGTGTGTTAATCTCTTTAGTACCTTCATACGAGTAAATGGCTTCTGCGTCGGCCACAAAGCGGGCCACATTATACTCCAATAAAATTCCATTCCCTCCCATTACTTCCCGGGCTTTGCTTACTACGTCACGGGTACGTAAGGAGCAGAAAACCTTCGCTAGCGAGGCATGTTCGTCTTTCAAAAGGCCTTGGTCTTGCAATTGCGAAAGCCGAAAACACAGCGTTTGCATCGCAGTCAAATTCGATAACATTTCTACCAAATGATTCTGGATTAACTGAAACGATGCAATGGGTTTCCCGAATTGTTTTCGGGTTCTGGTATATTCCAGCGCATTTTCGTAAGCACCACGGGCACAGCCAACGGCCTGCCAGGCTACACCTGCTCTTGTCATTTGCAAAACCTTTGCTGTATCTTTAAATGAATTGGCATTTTGTAGGCGATCTACCTCCATCACTTCACAGTTGGTTAACGTAATGATTCCATTTTGAACGATGCGAAGGGCCATTTTGTCCTGCATCTTTTCTACTGCAAAACCCGGATTGTCCTTTTTTACGATAAAGCCTTTTACTTCATTGTCGGCTTCATCACGAGCCCAAATGATTAAAATATCGGCAAAAGTTGCATTACCGATCCACTTCTTTTGTCCGTTTAAAATCCATTTACCGCCCACATTTCTGCAGGTTGTTGTTAAACCACCTGCAGCAGCTGAGCCAACTTCAGGTTCTGTTAAACCAAAGGCGCCTATAATTTTGAACTGCTGCATAAGCGGCAGCCATTTTTGTTTTTGTTCTTCCGAGCCGCATAAATAAATAGAACCCATGGCTAAACCACTTTGAACGCCAAAAAAGGTAGATATCGAAGTATCGATTCTGGCCATTTCCATTGCCAAAATCCCCTCCATCAAATTCGATTTTCCGGGACAGCCATAACCTTGATAAGTTAAGCCACAGATATTAAGCTCAGCGAGTTTAGGGATAATTTCGAAAGGAAATTCTGCCTTATTCCAGTAATGATTTACAATTGGCTTGACTTCTTTCTCTAAAAAAGCCCTCACCTTTAATTGCAAAGCCCTGTCTTCATCCTTCAGAGCTTCATCTCCCAAATGATAAAAATCACCTTCAATTGGTGGCAATTCTTTCTTTTTACCAGAGCTTCCACCCATCATTTTCATCATTCCCGATATTTGCTTATGATCAAGATTTGAAATGGTTTCGACCATTTTAGGCAAGTCAACTTTTTTCGATAAAGCATCTAACTTAGCAAAATCTACGTGTTTAAAGAGATTGTACGCATTTTTAAGTGAAGAGAATATATTCGCCATTATTATTCGTTTTGAGAATAACAAATGAGTGACGGTTTTGTTGGAACTTGCGAGTTAACCACAAACAGAGCAAAGTCTATCCAAAGAAGAGTAGAAAAATGCTTTATAAAAAGTTTGCCTTAGTGTTCTTTGCGAATACTTCCTTTTCTTTGCGGTTAAATAATTTTAGCATTACCTCAAGTCAAATAAATTATCAACGCCTAGTAATTTCCTTGAAGTAAAACCCTCGCCAAAAGTAGCGCCAATGCTTTTACCAAACTCCCTCGACCGACCAATTACAGTTTCAAAAAACTCTGGCGAAGAAATATAAGTTTGTAATCCATCTACATCAGGATTATAGAATTGCGTTTTGAAAGCTTTAATGGATTCAATTTTTTTATCAATGTGATCAGAAATATCAACGATAATATCTGGCTTTAAATAACGATCTTGAATATATTGCAATAGCAATCTTGGTCGGTGAGCCGCCTGGTTTACACCATCTAATTCAGTTTCTATTTTAGGGAGTCCTGATAAAAAAACAGAATCGTACACCAAATCTCCTGCCCTACCATGATCTGGATGACGATCTTCGAGTGCATTGCTTAAAATAATTTCAGGCTGGTACTTTCTGATCATTTTGATCACTTCGAGCCTATGAAACTCATCGTTTTGAAAAAATCCGTCGCGAAGCCAAAGATTTTCGCGTGCGTGCAGTCCTAAAATTTTAGCAGAATCTGCGGCTTCTTCATCTCTGGTTTCTGCGGTTCCACGGGTTCCTAATTCACCACGTGTTAAATCTACAATTCCAACTTTTTTACCTAAGGCAATGTGCTTTAAAATAGTTCCTGAGCAGCAAAGCTCTGCATCATCAGGATGAACGGCTATCACTAAAATATCTAACTTCATTATTTATGATTGGAATTTTCATTCAATAGTTGATGGACTTTCTTTTTGATTTTCGAACTCAAAGGTTTAGTGAATGGAAAATAGAAATCAACCAACTCTCCCTTTCTATTCAAAAGATATTTATGAAAATTCCACCGGGGTTTAGCGTTTAGCTTACCATTCTGCTTCTTCTCACTTAAAAAGAGATAAAGCGGATGTGCATTTGCGCCACGAACCATAATTTTATCGAAAACCGGAAATTTTGCGCCATGATTAACTTCGCAAAAACTGACTATATCTGATCCATCTAGCGGTTCTTGTTTGCCAAAATCATTCGTAGGGAAACCTAAAATCTCGAAGTCAGGATGATCGATTTCGTCCTTCAATTGCTGCAGCTCTTTCAACTGCGGAGTAAAGCCGCACTCAGACGCAGTGTTTACAATCAAAACAACTTTATTTCGATAAGCCGATAAAGGCTGATCTTCACCATTGATCTTTTTAACTTTAAAGGAATAAATATTAGGAATGCTTTTTTGCATTAGATTATTGATAAAATCCAGAAGTACGAATGATCGATTCTATATCTCTATCTTCGTTAGGATTATAGGTGCTTTTTAAATTATGCCCCACTACTCTGGCCACAATCTGATAAGAGAATGCAGCGAACCCACCCTTGGTTTGCTTAACAATATCATAAGTGGTTCGGCCCACTTCCCTGTCAATAAGCTTAGTAAGTATTTGTCCCTGCGTAATGGTTAACTCCTTTATTTCGCGGTTAAACATGTCTTTAATTTCCTTATCACACTGTTTAACCAATTTTTTTTGTTCTCTCTTTTCAGGTGTTCTTGCTATTTCCTCCTCTAATTGCTCATATCTCCGTTTCGCGAATTTAGCATAAGGCATAACTTTTAAAACGTTGTAACGCAAGCGATTATAGGCAGCTTTCTCTGCAGGCGATTTCCAGATTCTGTTTGCGTAAATACTCACATCCAACAGCTGCATCCAGGGAATCATCACACCATTATCATTTGTTGATGCTACACGAATGGTATCTGCTTTTCCCAGTTTTGGAAAAACCGGTTGGACAGGGTCTTGAGCTTTTAGCTTTTCACTAAAAATCATGACAATAAACAGAATGATTAGCCCTTTAAATTTCATAAATTTATACCTTCACAAAGTTAGGTGTTATTTCATATATTAGTCGTTCAACAGAACTAATATAAGTTTTATTAATAGATAAGACGAAAATTTTTACGCAAAAAAAACAAATGAAAACAGAGTTAGTGATTGATTTAGAGGCGGAAAAGCAAGAGATTCTTAAAAGATATAGGGCATTACTGAGGGCAAGCAAATCTACCCTGCAAAAAGGAGATAAAAAAGAGATTCGAAAAGCTTTTGATATGGCATTGGAAAGCCATAAAGACATGCGTCGAAAATCTGGCGAACCTTATATTTATCATCCAATTGCTGTAGCTCAAATTGCTGCAGAAGAAATTGGCTTAGGTACTACCTCAATTGTTTGTGCCCTGCTTCACGATGTGGTGGAAGATACTGACATTACTTTAGAAGACATTGAGCGTGAATTTGGCAAGAAAACTGCGAAAATTATTGATGGATTAACCAAAATTTCAGGCGTTTTCGATACCAATAGTTCTTTACAGGCAGAGAATTTCCGTAAGATGTTGCTTACGCTGGCGGATGATGTTCGGGTAATTCTGATCAAACTTGCAGATCGTTTGCATAACATGCGCACTATGGATTTTATGCCTCGCCATAAGCAACTTAAAATCGCATCGGAAACGATATACCTATATGCTCCACTCGCCCATCGACTAGGTTTATACGCTATAAAATCAGAATTGGAAGATCTTTCGATGAAATATCTTGATCCTGATACCTATAAATTTATTGCAAAAAAACTAAACGAGAAAAAGGCAGAAAGGGCATTATTCATCAAAAAATTTGTTGAGCCGATTGACGAGATCGTTCATGAGCAGGGTTTAGTAGCCGATGTATATGGCCGTCCAAAATCTATTCATTCGATCTGGAATAAGATGAAAAAGAAAAACATTCCTTTCGAGGAAGTTTATGATCTTTTTGCCATTAGGATTATTTTGGATAGCGCTTACGAAAACGAAAAAGCCGATTGCTGGAAAGCTTATTCTATCGTAACCGACCTTTATCGCCCAAACCCCGACCGTTTACGCGACTGGGTTTCTTCGCCAAAAGGAAATGGTTACGAAAGTTTGCATACCACGGTAATGGGGCCTCGTGGGCAATGGGTAGAAGTGCAAATCCGTACGCAACGGATGAATGAAATTGCCGAAAAAGGTTTTGCAGCCCACTGGAAATACAAGGAATCGAGCAATGATAACGGTTTGGATCAATGGATTCAAAAAGTTAGAGAAATGCTTAATAATCCGGAAGCCAATGCTTTGGATTTTCTTGATGATTTTAAAATGAATCTGTTTTCAGATGAGATTTTCATCTTTACACCAAAAGGAGCATTAATTCAATTGCCTTTAGGTGCTACCGCTTTAGATTTTGCCTTCGAAATTCATACCGGCGTGGGCGCTACCTGCATTGGAGCAAAGGTTAACCACAAATTAGTTCCAATTTCTTACAAGCTCCAAAATGGAGATCAGGTAGAGATTATTACTTCCAGTAAGCAGACTCCAAAAGAAGACTGGCTGAATATTGTGGTTACGGCGAAGGCAAAGTCAAAAATTAAATCATCTTTAAAAGAAGAAAAACGCAAAATTGCTGATAATGGCAAGGAGATTTTAGAACGTAAACTTAAATCTTTGAAGATCACTTACAATACTGACAACTTGCAGAAACTGAGCTATTTCTTTAAACTGCCATCAACACAAGAGCTTTTTGTCAATGTGGCTTTAGGGAAAATTGAGCTTAAAGACATTAAGGAGTATCTAAATACGGAGAAAGAAGTAGAGAGCCGTGCGCCAGAACGCCCTGAAAACCTATCTGTTGATGGGATCAAAAATAAAATAAAAGGCGGTGATTCTGATATTCTTTTGATTGGCGAAGATATGCAGCGTATTGATTATACGCTTGCCGCATGCTGTAATCCCATTCCTGGCGATGACGTTTTTGGTTTTATTACGGTTAGTGATGGCATAAAAATCCACAGGACAAATTGCCCTAATGCGGCACAACTGATGGCTAATTACGGCTACCGTGTAGTAAAAGCGAAGTGGAATAAACAGCAAGAATTAACCTTCTTAACAGGGCTGCGTATTGTTGGAATCGATGATGTGGGATTAATCAATAACATCACGAGGGTAATTTCAACAGACTTTAAAGTTAACATGAGATCGATTACGGTTGATACGAACGAAGGGATTTTTGACGGTTCTATTATGATCTTTGTAAATGACACCGAACATTTGGAGAACCTGATTAGGAATTTGTTAAAAGTGAAAGGCGTTACAGGAGTAACCCGGTTTGATGCATAATAAGTCCGAAGTCTAGTTCGCAAATCGAAATGTTTTTTGATTCATGACTGTCGACCAAGGGCTGATACCTTCGGACTTATTACAACATTTCAACAATCTAAAAATTAAACAGTCAAACAATTTAACTACCTTTGAACGGAGTTTAAAAACTATGTCTGAACAAAATACAAATGAGCTCGTTCGCAAGATTTTTGAGGCTTATTTAGAGAACAAAAATCTACGGAAAACACCTGAGCGTTTCGCTATCCTGGAAGAAATATATTCCCGAAATGATCACTTTGATGTTGAAACCCTTTACATCCACATGAAAAACCAGAAGTATCGCGTAAGCCGTGCTACGGTTTATAACACGCTGGAATTATTGGTTTCGTGTGATCTGGTTACCAAACACCAGTTTGGTAAAAACATGGCGCAATTCGAAAAATCTTATGGCTATCGTCAACACGATCACGTGATTTGTATTGAGTGCGGAAAGGTTGTAGAATTTTGCGATCCCCGTATTCACCAAATTCAAACAATGGTGGGTGACCTTTTAAAATTTGACGTAAAACACCACTCTTTAAACCTGTATGGTTTTTGCTCAGATTGCAGCATGGCCAGAAAAGTAAATGAAACTGCCGGAGCGGCAAAGCTTGAAGCAAATTAAATCAATCCACAATAAAACCAGCTTAAATTTTTAATAATGACGCAAGTAGATGTACTTCTCGGCCTACAATGGGGCGACGAAGGAAAGGGAAAAATCGTTGATGTACTCAGTCCAAAATATGATCTTATTGCCCGTTTTCAGGGTGGCCCAAATGCCGGACATACTTTAGAGTTCGATGGTAAAAAATTCGTTTTAAACACTATCCCATCAGGAATTTTCAACGAAAAAACCATGAACCTTATTGGTAATGGAGTAGTTATCGATCCAATCATTTTAAAAAGAGAGCTAGATAATTTAAAAAAAGCTGGTCATGATCCGGTTGCCGAAGGCAAATTGGTGATTGCCCGTAAAGCACACTTAATTTTACCAACCCACCAATTATTGGATGCCGCTAACGAGGCTCGGATGGGTAAGAATAAAATTGGCTCGACATTAAAAGGTATCGGTCCAACTTATATGGATAAAACCGGCCGTAATGGTTTACGCGTTGGTGATACCACACTTCCTGATTTTAAAGAGCGTTATGCCAAGTTGGTAGAAAAACATACTGAAATTCTTTCGCATTATGAAGGTTTCGAATATGATTTGACTGAAAAAGAAGCTTCTTTCTTTGAAGCAATTGAATTCCTGAAAAGTATACCTCATGTAGATAGCGAGCATTTTGTTAATGGCTATCTAAGAGAAGGGAAAGCGGTTTTGGCAGAAGGTGCGCAAGGTACCTTGTTAGATGTTGATTTCGGTTCATATCCGTTCGTAACTTCGAGCAACACTACCACTGCAGGTGCTTGTACAGGTTTAGGCATTGCGCCAAACAAAGTTGGTGCAGTTTATGGTATTTTCAAAGCATATTGTACGCGTGTTGGCGGCGGTCCTTTCCCAACCGAATTAGATAACGAAGTGGGTGAAAACCTTCGTGCTTTAGGTCACGAATTTGGCGCAACTACAGGCCGTGCCCGTCGTTGTGGCTGGATCGATCTTCCTGCATTAAAATATGCAATCATGCTGAACGGTGTTACCGAATTAATTATGATGAAAGCCGATGTATTGGACACTTTCGATACGATTTACGCTTGTACTCATTACGAATATAATGGTGAAACGATCGATTACATGCCTTACGATATCATTTCGATTGAACCAAAACCGGTGTTGAAAGCAATTGAAGGTTGGGCTACAGATGTAACCAAAATTACTTCTGTTGAAGAGATTCCAGCGAAATTGAACGATTACATCGCATTCTTGGAAAAAGAATTAGAAGTGCCAATTAAGTTCCTATCAGTAGGACCAGATAGAGCACAAACTTTAGAATTACGCTAGTAGGCTACTCATCTCGACTGTAACGGAGAGATCGTTTCATTAGCTAACCATAAAAACGTTAAAGCAATCCATTTTGGGTTGCTTTTTTTATTTGGAAAGCTCAGCAACCGCTACTATCAACGTTACTCCCGCCAATGTTTCAAGTCCCGTTTGAAAGCTTAGTTGAAATTGAAAGAATGTGCTTCGGGAGCTTTCCACTTATGTCGGGTTTAGTTACCTTTGCCGCAGCTTGAAAACCTCACAAACCAAATCTGCTTTTAAACAAAAAGCTTTGCATTGGGCAAACCAATTCGAAGTTTGCTGCTTTTTAGATTCAAACCAATATATAGATACTTATTCGGCATACGATTTTATTATCGCTGCTGGTGTTCAAGAAGAGCTGCAACATTCTAGCGAAAATGCTTTTGAAGCATTGAAAATGTTTTATGAAAAAGACAAACAATGGATGTTTGGTTTCTTCAGCTACGACCTTAAAAATGAAATTGAAAATCTTGAATCGAATAACATCGATCACTTAAATTTTCCAGATTTATACTTTTTCATTCCGAAGTATTTGATTGCCTTTAAAGATGGCAAAGCGGATGTTTTAATTGGATCAGATTCATTGTTAGACGAAATCGATAATTTTAATCCACCAGAAAAGGTTATAGAACAGCAGGTAAACATTAACCAAAGAATTAGCCGGAATCAATATATAGAAAGCGTCGAAAAACTCAAAGACCACATTCTTCGTGGCGACATCTACGAAGTCAATTTCTGTCAGGAGTTTTTTGCCGAGAATGCAGAAATTAACCCTGTGGAAACTTTCAGTCTACTAAATAAGATTTCTCCTACTCCATTTGCCGGATATTTCAAAGTTTACAATCAATATATCTTATCAGCTACTCCAGAGCGTTTTCTTTGCAAACGGGGACCGAAGTTAATTTCGCAACCTATTAAAGGTACGGCAAGGAGAAATGAAAACCCAAGTGAAGATGAGAACATCAAAATCCGACTCAGACACGACGTGAAGGAACAGTCAGAAAATGTGATGATTGTAGATTTGGTTCGTCACGATTTGACCAAATCAGCGGTTAAAGGTTCAGTAAAAGTGGAAGAGCTGTTCGGCATCTACAGTTTCCCACAGGTACATCAAATGATTTCGACTATAAGTTGTCAGCTCGATCATGAGGTTCATTTTATCGATGCCATCCGAAATACTTTCCCAATGGGTTCAATGACTGGTGCACCAAAAATTAAAGCCATGCAGTTGATCGAACAATCTGAAGAAACAAAGAGAGGAGTTTACTCAGGCTCATTTGGCTGTATCAGCCCTAATGGAGATTTCGATTTCAATGTAGTGATTAGAAGTATTCTATACAATTCAGCTAATAAATACTTATCATTTCAGGTTGGCGGAGCAATAACTTACCAATGCGATCCAGAAAAAGAATACGAAGAATGTTTACTTAAGGCGAGTGCAATTTTGAAAGTGCTAGGTAGTCATTAGTCATTAGTCATTAGTCATTAGTCATTAGTCATTAGTCATTAGTCATTAGTCATTAGTCATTAGTTAAAAACAGCAGGCCAAATAACTTGTTTTCCGTCCAACAAAAAAGGTGGAAATTTTGCTGAGCAAATCTTTCCACCTTTAACTTTTTACTTTATACTTTATACTTTCTACTCTATTTTTTGTAATACTTCATCGCTTCTGGCAAATCTCTTTGTATTTGTGCAATACGCGATTGATCTGTAGGGTGAGTACTTAAAAATGCTGGTGGTTTTTGCGAACCTGCACTAGCCTGTGCCATTCTTTGCCAGAAACCGATAGCAGTACTAGGGTTATAACCAGCCATTGCCATAAATGATAAACCCATTTTATCGGCTTCTAATTCTTGGTTTCTACCATATTTTAGAATAGTTAGTTGCCCGCCAATACCATAAGCCTGGTTGATATAGTCTGCATATTTCGAATTAGAAGATGCTGCTCCAACTAATGCTCCTCCAACTTGTGCCGCCTGCATTTGCGAAGCCCGCTCTGCCGAATGTTGAGCAATGGCATGTGCAACTTCATGGCCCATTACGGTAGCCAAACCTGCTTCATCTTTCGTTACAGGTAAAATACCGGTATAAACGGCAATTTTTCCCCCTGGCATGCACCAGGCATTTATTTCCTTACTATCAATTAAGTTATATTCCCATTTATAATTTTTAATCTGTTCACCAAACCCGTTCTGGTTCATATATTGAGTTACGGCAGCAGCAATTTTTTGCCCCACACGCTTTACCATAGCGGCGTTGCTGTTGTTAGATGCAACTACTTTAGTTTGAGGATCACTTAATAATTGTTGATATCCTATTGCAGCTTGTTGTTGCAATGAACTATCGTCTACCAAGCTAAGTCTGCTTCTGCCAGTTAACGGAACTGTAGAACACGAATTAAATAATAGAGTACCAGCAACACTTGCTGTTAAAAATAACTTTTTCATAATGAGAATTTAAATGATCAGTAATACTTGTTTTGCAAGCCGAATTAGTAAACAGCAAGACAACAAATATGTTTTGAGTGAATGTGTTTTTGTTAATTAACCAGTTTTTTTCTTAAACAAATACACTTTTGACTCTTTGCCTTTAAGCAATCTCTCGAGATTTTTTTGGTGGGTAACTAAAATCAAAATACATACAACCATTCCATATAACACTTCAGATTTTATAGAAACCTGAAACAAAAAAACGACGCTTAATGGAAATGTAAAACCTGCACAAATGGAGCTTAAGGATACATATTTCGTTAATAATAGCACAACCACAAAAACCAGAACACAAAGCATAGATGCCTCAAAGTTAACTGCCAAAATCATTCCAAAAAGAGTGGCAACGCCTTTTCCCCCACGAAAACCGGCGAAAACAGGGAATAAGTGGCCCATCACTGCGGTTACGCCAAGCGCCAATTGGTAATTTACAAAAACAACTGAATTTTGAGGGCCAGTAACAGACATGCCAATTAGATAAGCTAAATTCGTAGCGGTGTAGCCTTTAGCAATATCAATAATCATTACGGCTATACCAGCTTTCTTACCCAACACCCTGAATGTGTTGGTAGCACCTGCATTTCCACTTCCATATTCCCTTACATCAACGCCATAAAACGCCTGACCGAGCCATACAGCAGTTGGTATTGATCCAAAAAGATAGGCAACTAATAATGCACTGAGAGAATAAACCGTAACCATAGCCTACAATGATACAAAAAATAAGCCTTCCATTTTATAGCAAATCATTTAGTATGCCTTTAAACTAATGTCTAAACTTTTAACAGAATGTGTAAGTGCGCCCATTGATATAAAATCTACACCACAGGCTGCATATTCAGCAACGTTCTCTTCCGTAATTCCACCCGATGCTTCGGTGATAAACCTGCCATCTATGAGTTTTACGGCAGCTCTTAAATGATCGAAGCTAAAATTATCCAACATGATGCGATCAACACCACCAATTGCTAATACTGCAGTTAACTCCTCAATATTCCTCACTTCAATCTCAATTTGTAGCGATTTTTGGTTGTCTTTAAGATATTTTTGAGCGGCTCCAATTGCATTTGAAATACCGCCAGCATAATCCACATGGTTATCTTTAATCAAAATCATGTCGTATAAACCAATTCTATGATTTACACCTCCACCAATCCTTACCGCCCATTTTTCCAGATAGCGCAAACCCGGGGTAGTTTTACGAGTATCTAAAATTTTGGTTTTCGTCCCTTTTAAAAGCGAAACAATGCGATTGGTTTTAGTTGCTATTCCGCTCATTCTTTGCATGCAATTTAATACCAGGCGTTCTGCTATAAGAATGGAATGTGTACTTCCTGATACCGTTAAACCAATATCTCCGAATTTAACACTAGCGCCATCATTGATCAATACATCAACTTTTAAATCGGCATCTACCTCCTTAAAAATTTCTACTGCTAGTTCCATACCCGCTAAAATGCCATCTTCTTTGATAATCAATTTGGCCTTCCCTAAAGTTCCGGCTGGAATAGTTGATAATGAAGTATGATCGCCATCGCCAACATCTTCGATTAATGCATTTTTTATGAACTGATGTATAAGTTGAATATCCAAAATATAGATTTTAAGGGGCAAAAATAAGAATTAATTGTTAGCAGACAATTTACTGACAGATTTAAAACTGACGCTTAACCTATTATTTGGCCATCGAAAATCATCGTTAGCTCTTCATTGGCTATAATTTTGTTGACTCTTGTCTGAAGAAAAAAATTTTGTGATTGCCCTTTCCTCCTCTAAGGGGCATAGGAAGACTAAGAATTGGTTAATCCTTTGCAGGTTCGATTCGCAATTCGGTAATTAAAAAATTACTATTCAATTTCTTCATGGTTACTGAAACTCTAAAAGTCTCTTTTGAAGTGCTTAAAAGAATCACACCGAAACGGTAGTTAGGATTAGTATTAATTTTGTGGAAAATACTTGTTTTTACTGGCGGATGTTTGATGAAAAAATCTCGTAATATTTGTTCTCCCTGTGCTTTTGAGTATACATCTTCATCATCAATAATGATAAGTTCAATAGTTGATGCGAAATTTTTTGCAATTTCTTTAGCGTTACTCGATTTAAAATACGAAGACAAATCATCAATAATATCAGCCTGAAAGGCTTTAGGACTAAATAATGATGATAAACTAATAATTAGTAAAAACAAGCTCCGGATCATTTCTGTATTTTATAATCTCGGTATAGCTAAAATTATGCCATTAGCTTATCAAAAAATGGATTACATCATTTGTATAAGCTTCAATAAAGTTATATTTGCCCTGATATCAAAACACTAAAACATGTTTTAAATGAAAATGTTTTATCAGTGTTCAATTAAATTTTAAAATTAATATGATAACTAATAAAAAACTTGCGCTTATAATTTTAGATGGCTGGGGTTACGGAAGAAAAGATAATTCGGATGCTGCCTATGCTGCCAATACTCCATTTTTCGATTCATTAATTAAAAATTATCCCAATTCAAAACTTGAAGCTTCTGGTGAAGCGGTGGGTTTGCCAGCCGGACAAATGGGAAATTCGGAAGTAGGCCATATGAATTTAGGTGCAGGTAGAGTAGTTTATCAAGAACTAGGAAGAATTAATAAATCCATCGCAGATAGGGAATTACATGTTAACCCGATTTTATTAGCTGCCTTTGATTATGCAAAGCAAAATAATAAAGCTGTGCATTTCATTGGACTGGTTTCAAATGGCGGAGTTCATGCCCATATCGAACACCTAAAAGCATTATGTGATGCCGCAAATGAAGCACATGTCGAAAAAACTTTCGTTCATGCTTTCTTAGACGGAAGGGATACAGACCCAAATTCTGGTTTAGGTTTTATTAGCGATCTTCAAAATCACATCGAAAACACATCGGCTAAATTAGCTACAATAGTTGGTCGCTACTACGCAATGGACCGCGATAATCGTTGGGAACGTGTGAAAAAAGCTTATGATGTAATGGTCAATGGTGTTGGCGAAAGAACACAAGATGCTTTGGCTACGATTAAAAAATCTTATCAGAACGGCGTAACAGATGAGTTTTTGCAACCAGTTGTACTCAGCCAGGATAATGGCGAGCCAGTGGCCACCATTAAGAATGATGATGTGGTAATCTGCTTCAATTTCCGTACAGATAGAGGAAGAGAAATTACAACGGCGCTAACGCAAAAAGATTTTCCGGAGCAACACATGCATAAATTGCCACTGTATTATGTTACGATGACCACCTATGATGAAAGCTTTGAAAAAGTAAACGTAATTTTTACAAAAGGCGATTTGACTAAAACGATCGGTGAGGTCTTAGCCGAAAATAATAAAAATCAAATTCGCATTGCAGAAACTGAAAAATATCCTCACGTAACTTTCTTTTTCTCTGGAGGAAGAGAAGCTGAATTCGCTAATGAGAAACGTATTTTGATCCCTTCTCCAAAAGTAGCTACTTACGATTTACAACCGGAAATGAGTGCTGCAGGAATTACCGAAGCCATTACTGCAGAAATGGAAACAGGTTGGCCAGACTTTATTTGCTTAAACTTTGCCAACCCTGATATGGTAGGCCATACCGGTGTTTTCGATGCCGTAGTTAAAGCTGTTGAAACTGCCGACAAGTGCGCAGAAATAGTAGTGCGCAAAGGAATGGAAAATGGTTACTCTTTTATTTTGTTAGCAGATCATGGAAATTCAGAATATATGGTCAACGGCGACGGTTCTATTAATACTGCCCACACCACCAATCTTGTTCCTTGTATTTTAATTGACAGCGACTATAAAACCATTGCTGATGGTAAATTAGGCGATATTGCTCCTACTGTTTTGAAAATTTTAGGTGTTCCAATTCCTGAAGAAATGACAGGAAATGTGTTGGTGTAATGAATAGAAGAATTTATATCTTACTCCTTGCTGTTGCCTTTGTTTCTTGTAATGAAGATAAAAAATCTACAGCAAATACAAAGTTGCTGTACTTTGATTTGAAAGGATATTTTGAAAAAGAGGCTGTTCGTTTGCAGAAACTTAATCCGGTAGTAAACAAAACAGTATCGGTTAACGGCAAGCAAGAAAGTAAAAAAGTTAAGATAGCAGACTGGAAGAAAGAATTTGCTGTGTTTATTAATGCTGATATTAACAAAGCTTCTTGGAGTGGAAGTTTTGATATTTGGGAGCAAAATCGTGTAGATTATTATACTTCAGATAGTAAGAAAATACCGATCAAGAGGGTTTCTATTAAATGGAACGGTGAGAGAGCAGGTCTAATAGAGGTTATCATCGCCAATAAAAACATCCTTTTTCAATCTAACGATACTTTACGCTATTATCCTGATAGCTTGTACGCAATCAAAAAACAGCAAAAAATAAAGCTGTTGAACACTAAGAGTTATCAAATTATTGGGAAATTGAAATAAAAAAAACAGGCTTTGAAATTTCAAAGCATGTTTTTTTGTCTTTATTTTAATGAAGCAATTTGCGCTTTATCATAGGCAACCCAATCAATAATATCCTTCCGGAGTGGCTGCATAGTTAGCACTTTTTGAAAATCTGCAATTGAATTGTTAAACAGCGCAACACATGCGGTTTTCTCATCTTTCCGTTTTGCCTTATACGATCTAAAAATTGCATAGTCTTTATAAGCTAAAGCACGATTTTGAAACATTTGTGTATCCTCATCGCCATTAATTTCAATGGCCTTGGTAAAATCTTTAATCGCAGCGGTATAAAAATTTTCACGCATGGTGTTTAATGATTCCTTTGGGTCGTTCGCTATATTTAACCTTGCTTTTCCACGATAGTAATATGCAGAAACTTCTGATGGTTTTACTGTAATTAAACGACTGTATGTTTCAATACATTTTTCATATTGGGCATTTTGAAAATAAGAATAGCCTAACATCTGCAAAATTTTAGCATTCTCTGGCGTTTTAGCATCAGCTTTTTCCAGTTGCGTAACGGCAGTTTTATAATCTCCCTTAATCATTGCCTGCATGCTCCGCTCGTAATTGTTTTGTGCAAAACTGCTGGTAGATGATAATATGATTAATCCTAAAATTGCGTGTCTAAAATAGTTCATGTAACGAATAATATGTTTTTGTAATTCTACCGCCAAAAAAGACGAAATTTGTTGCAATATAATCCTATTCTGATAATTTAAAAGTTTTTTAATTTCTGGAAATAAAAAAGTTCTATATTAAACAATAGCTTAAACGTTAAAAACTTCATTATATGATATTCGCCGAAACAATATCTTACTCTGCCTTTTTAACATAAGATTAATGGTATTTCTACTTTGGCACAAGAGTTGGAAATATTAGTTGAATAACATAAATAAACAAAGTGAAGACGATTGACCTGCCAGTTTGTCGTTAGAGGAAAAAGTGATAATGAGTAAAGAAGATATATTTGATTTCCATAATGCCATGCCGATAATAAATGAGGATACAGAGTTTTTTCCCTTAATGTCTCAACAAGACGAGGAGGAAATGAACAACGAGGAAACACCTGAAACCCTGGCGATTTTGCCATTGAGAAATACTGTCTTATTCCCTGGAGTAGTAATTCCAATTACCGTTGGAAGGGACAAATCAATAAAATTAATTAAAGAAGCTTACAAAGGAAACAAGATTATTGGAGTAGTTTCTCAAAAAGATGTTTCGATAGAAGACCCTACTTTTGAGCAACTTAACACCGTTGGTACAGTAGCAAATATCATAAAGTTACTGCAAATGCCTGATGGCAATACCACCGTAATTATCCAGGGTAAGCAGCGTTTTAGCCTAATTGAAGAGGTGCAAAACGAACCTTATATTAAGGCTGTAGTTAAAAAATTCGAAGAGCAAAAACACAAAGCCGATAAGGAGTTTAAAACCTTAATTGCATCTATTCGCGAAATGTCAGCTCAAATTATCCAGCTGTCGCCGAATATACCGAGTGAAGCCAGTATTGCACTTAAAAACATCGAAAGCAATTCATTTTTGATCAATTTCATTTCTTCAAATATGAATGCCGAAATGGCCGATAAGCAAAAAATCCTTGAAATGGACAAATTGCAGGAACGGGCACAGAAAGTAATGGAGCTTTTGATGGTAGAACTACAGATGTTGGAATTGAGAAATCAAATCCAATCCAAAGTCCGTACTGATCTTGATAAGCAACAACGCGATTATTTCTTAAATCAACAGCTAAAAACAATTCAGGAAGAATTAGGTGGAAACTCTGCCGATTTAGAATTTGATGCCCTTCAGGAAAAAGCCAAAAAGAAAAAATGGGGACAACCTGTTGCTGATCATTTTGATAAAGAATTAGATAAACTGGGAAGAATGAATCCGGCAGCGCCAGATTATTCTGTTCAGCTCAATTACCTGGAATTGCTTTTAGATTTACCTTGGAGTGAATTTACCAAAGACAATTTCGATTTAAAACGTGCCCAACGGATTCTAGATAAAGATCATTTTGGTCTGGAAAAAGTGAAGCAACGTATCGTTGAATATTTAGCGGTTTTGAAGCTAAAACGCGATATGAAAGCGCCGATCCTTTGTTTAGTTGGCCCTCCAGGAGTTGGTAAAACATCTTTGGGAAAATCAATTGCCAAGGCATTGGGGCGTAAATATGTTCGTATGGCTCTGGGCGGTATTCGCGATGAAGCTGAAATTCGCGGTCACCGCAAAACTTACATCGGTGCCATGCCAGGGCGTATTATTTCATCAATCAAAAAAGCGGGCGCAGATAATCCTGTGTTTGTTTTGGATGAGATTGATAAGGTTGGAACTGACCATCGTGGCGATCCGTCATCAGCTTTGCTAGAAGTATTGGATCCGGAACAGAACAACGCTTTTTATGACCACTACGTTGAGGTGGATTACGATTTATCAAATATTCTATTCATTGCAACCGCAAACTCACTAAGTACTATACAGCCAGCTTTGCTAGATCGTATGGAGATTATCGAGGTGAATGGCTACACGATTGAAGAAAAAATCGAAATCGCTAAAAAATATTTATTGCCCAAGCAAAAGGAAAATCACGGTTTGCAAAACAAGGATATTAATCTAAAACCGGCCTTGATTGAAAAAGTGATTGAAGATTATACTCGTGAATCTGGCGTACGTGGTTTGGAGAAAAAAATTGGTTCTCTGGTTCGTGGTGTAGCTACCAAGCTTGCAATGGAAGAAGAGTATAATGTTACGCTAACCAATGAAGACGTTGAACGTATTTTAGGCGCACCTATTTACGATAAAGATTTATACGAAGGCAATGAAGTTGCTGGTGTGGTTACAGGCTTGGCCTGGACAAGTGTTGGTGGCGATATTTTATTTATCGAATCGAGCTTGAGCCCGGGCAAAGGCAAGTTAACTTTAACCGGTAATTTAGGCGATGTGATGAAAGAATCAGCCGTGATTGCACTAGCCTATTTACGTGCTCATGCTGCAGAATTTGGCATCGATTACACTTTATTTGACAATTGGGATGTTCACGTTCACGTACCTGCTGGTGCTACTCCAAAAGATGGCCCATCAGCTGGTATTACCATGCTCACTGCTTTAACATCGGCATTTACACAACGAAAGGTTAAGCAACATTTAGCCATGACCGGAGAGATTACCCTACGTGGTAAAGTACTTCCGGTTGGCGGAATTAAAGAGAAAATCCTTGCGGCGAAAAGGGCGAATATCAAAGAAATTATTCTTTGTAAAAGCAACCGTAAAGATATTTTAGAAATTAGGGAAAGCTATATTAAAGACCTTAAATTTCATTACGTAACAGAAATGAGTGAGGTGATTGAATTGGCGTTAACAAAAAACAAAGTTAAAAAGCCATTGGATTTGAGCATTAAAGTAGCTCCAATAGTCAACTAAATTGTAATCTTTTAGCTGATTGATCAATAATCCAATAACTATAAATACATTTATAGCCCCGATAAAGTATCGGGGCTTTTTTATGAAATCACTTTTCACCACCCTACTTCTTGGTTTAATTTCTTTAGGCTGTTTTGCACAATCATTTAAAAATGAGTTTGGTTTTAAAACTGAAAACGATGCTTATTTAGCCACTTTAAATGATCGTTACTATACCAACGGCCTGTTCATCTATTTTCGCAGAGCGATAGATCCTGCTAAGTTTTCTGAAAAAGTGGAGAAGAAAACCTATGAAATTTCAGCCGGACAAAAAATGTATACCCCTTACTGGGGTCAGGTAGCTAAAAAGGAAGATCAAGATAGACCTTTTGCTGGCTATTTGTACGCTGGAGGCGCTTATTCAATCTTTTATAAAAATGAAAGTGTATTGAAAACCAGCATTGAACTAGGTACAGTTGGACCAAACTCTCTAGCTCAAGACGCACAAGAATTCTTGCATAAAACAGTAGGCTTTTATACTCCGGCTGGATGGGAATATCAAATTAAAAATGAATTAGCTATTAATTTAGCTGCCAGCTACAGTAAACTTTTAATTCGATCTAATGACAATGTGGTAGATCTAAGTGGAGCTGGCTATGCCAATCTGGGAACAACTTTTTCTGGCCTGGGTGCTTCAGTTTTATTTAGAGCAGGCAGATTAAACCAGCTATATAACAGTGCTTACCACAATGCAGTAATTGGAAATTCAAAAACTGCAGCTTTAAATAAATCAGAATTTTTCTTCTACTTAAAGCCACAGTTAAATGTAGTTGCTTACGATGCAACCATACAAGGAAGTTTATTTAATGACGATAGTCCTTTAACATTTGGAGTAAAACCAATAGTTTTTGAACAACAATTTGGCGTAAATTATAGTTCAAAAAGATTCACCATTGATTTTAACATCATCTTTAAAACCAAAGAAGTTAAAAGTATAGCTAAAGCACAAAATTATGGCGGCTTAAGTTTATATTATAGATTTGGGAAGACATAATTACTCAAAATTTGGCTTTTTTCTTGATTGTTTTTTATCACCATTTACCGATTTATTTTTTAATCGCTTTTGGATAACTGCCTGTGGAATTTTCGTAGGCTTTCGTTTTTTCTGAATTTGAAGAGATCGTTTAAGCAGATCGATCAATTTAGCAATGGTTTTCTCCTTGTTGAGCAGCTGACTTCGGTCTTCTTGCGAAACAATATGCAATAAGCCATCATTGTCCATTCGGTTTTCAAGTCGCGATTTCAAAAGCACCTTTTCCTCTTCATTAAAAAAAGTGGCATTTTCCAAATCAAAGATTAATTCGACTTTACTGGAAACTTTGTTAACGTTTTGCCCACCCTTGCCCCCACTTCTGGAGGTTTTGAAGGTAACTGACTTTAAAATTTCTTCTCGTGTGGGTAACATCATGCAAAAGTATAAAGAATAGTAATCTAAAAAAAGCAACTAAATTCACCGCTTTTTTTACCTTTGCAACACAATGAAAAAGAACTTGGTTATAGCTATTGATGGCTACTCGTCTTGCGGAAAAAGCACTTTAGCAAAAGCATTGGCTAAAAAATTAGGTTTTATTTATGTAGATAGTGGTGCGATGTATCGGGCGGTAACGCTGTATTTCTTAAGGAATGAGATTGATATTTCTAATGATGAAGCCGTTACTGATGCGCTACAACACATCGAATTAAATTTCCATTCTCGTGATTATGAGTCACACATCACTTTAAACGGAGAAGAAGTTTCCGATGAGATTCGTTTGATGCCTGTTTCTGAAAATGTAAGCGAAGTTTCTGCTCATAAAATTGTTCGCCATGAAATGGTTAAGCAACAACAACGCATGGGCAAATCGAAAAATATTGTAATGGACGGGCGTGACATCGGTACCACTGTTTTTCCAAACGCACCCTTGAAGTTCTTTATGACAGCTGATCCGAAAATTAGAGCAGAGCGCAGGTTTAAAGAATTGGAAAGCAAGGGCAATAACCGAACCACTCTTGAAGAAGTGTTTGAAAACCTCGCTCATCGCGATTATGCGGATACCACACGCAAAGAAAGCCCCCTAGTTAGGGCCGATGACGCTATAATTTTAGACAATACCAATTTAACACAAGAAGAACAATTGGCTTTTGCCCTCGAAAAAGTGGAGCCATTGCTTCCTAATTGATATTAAATTTATTCAGTTGGTTTAAATTTCATATTTTTAGCTGCTAACCATTAAGCTACTATGAAATTAAAACAATATTCTTCTGTACTATTTTTCCTGTTTGCTATCATCTCTTTTAATGCTTCTGCACAAAAGGTGTGGATTAACCTTTTCAATGGCAAAGATTTAAAAGATTGGAACGTTAAAATTGCCAAACACGATTATAAGGATAATTACGCAAATACATTTAGGGTAAAAAATGGCTTAATGACTGTTGGTTATGAAGGCTACAAAGAATTTGACAAACAGTACGGCCACATTTTTTACAAAAAACCATTTTCCTACTACTTGTTAAGGGTTACTTACCGTTTTGTTGGCGATCAAGCCACAGGTGGTGAGGGCTGGGCAACCAGAAACAGCGGCGCCATGCTACATTGTCAGGATCCAGCTACAATGTTAAAAGATCAGGATTTTCCTATTTCTATAGAAGCACAGATTTTAGGTGGTGACGGAGAACATACACGCCACACCAGCAATGTGTGCACACCCGGAACGCTCATAAATTACGATGGCAAATTGTTTACAGGCCATTGCATGGATTCGAAATCAAAAACTTATGCTGGCGATCAATGGGTAACCGCAGATTTTTTAGTGCTTGGCGATTCAGTAGTTAAACATATTATAGCTGGAGAAGTTGTATTGGAATATACAAAACCACAAGTGGGTGGCGGAAGTGTAACTAACTTCGATCCTAAAGTTAAGATAGATGGCACACCATTAAAATCTGGTTACATTTCCCTTCAAAGCGAAAGCCATCCGATTGAATTTAAAACAGTGAAACTTTTCGATTTAGCTCCATACGCTAAAAATCAAGCAAAACTTGATCAAGTAATTGATAAAATTCTTAAGGATTGACAATATTTATCCCCTATTGTTATGAATGATTGAAATGCTATTGCTAACCGTTACTAAATAATCTGATGCTCAAAACTCATTCAATTAAGAAGCTTACTTTTCTACTATTTTTCTTTTGCACAACATTAACATTTGCAAAGAAAGCGTACAAGGTTAATGAAATTCCAGACCCTAAAAATAATGGTGGCGGTTGGGTAAGTAATCCGGATGGAATTCTTACCGCTGATGATGTTGCCAATGTTAACAGCTCAATTTCGCAGTTCGAAAAAGAAACCAATGTTCAAGTTGCGGTTGTAATTGTAAATAATTTCGATACTGATCAGGAAGACTTTGATTTTGCTTATGAGCTTTTTAACACTTGGGGAATCGGGCAAAAAAGCAGTAACAATGGCTTGCTTTTATTTATTGCCAAAGATCGGAGGAAGTATCGTTTTATTACTGGCACAGGAACCGAAGGGGTTCTACCCGATGTAAAACTGAAACACATTGCAGAACAAAACCTAATTCCTGCTTTTAGAGAAAATGATTTCGGAACAGGGATAATCAATACCATCAATGCAATTGGTGTGATCATCCTAAACCCAGACAACAAATCGGAGCTTAATCAATTCTTTACTCAACAAGAAGATAACAACAACCTGGAAAAATTTTGGATACCTATTGTTGTTATAATAGTAGCCTTCTTCGGAGTGTTTAAATTGGTAAACAGACAAACTAAAAAAGCAGGTACCATACAAGCTAAAGGCAACTCTGATCTAGAAAAATCAATTACCAATGGCTGTGCCGTACTTTTCATGTTTGTTTTCATCAGTATTTTTGCACTCGTATTTTTTGATGGGTTTGGTTTATTTTCGAAGATCAAATTATCCCATATACCTTTTATTTTATACGGTGTTTTAGCGATAGGCCTATTTTTCAGGTATCTATATCATATCTCTACATTGAGAAAAACATATTATGATGATAAGAATTTCTTTAACGCGGTAACCGATTTCAATAAAAAGAATTTTTGGATGGTTATTTTTTCTCCGCTGATATTATTTGCATTGATAAATTATCTTTTTAAACGTACAAAAAACATCGATAGATTTAAGCCTGTTCTTGATAGCCAAAAACGAGAAATGACTCGTTTAGATAGAGACATTAACATTGAGGGCAAACCTTTTTTAACTAGTGGACAGCGGGCGGAAGAAATAGCAAAATCTTATGATTACGATATCTGGCAAAGTGCTGATCATAAAGAACACGTGATTAAACAGTGGCCTGCTGAAGAATACAATGCTTCTACAGAATGTCCGAAATGTAGTTTCAGAACGTATAAACTAAATAAAAAAGTTACGGTAACAGCTGCAACATACAGTCATGATGGGCAGGCTAAGCTGATTAATGAATGTAGTTGCTGTAAAAATGTCGAATTTCTAAAATGGATTGTATTGCCAATGTTGGTAGAATCCAAATCTTCTTCCAGCTCGTCATCAGACAGCAGCAGCTCGTCATCTTCATCAAGCAGTTGGGGCGGTGGCAGCAGTAGCGGCGGTGGTTCGGGGGGCAGTTGGTAAACGTATTATGGCAAGATAATGTAAGGCTTATGAAAGTATTTTTTAATTTTGCCTTGGTTAGCACGATGTTTGCTCATTCGAGTTTCCATATTTTTATTAATTGCTATTGCTAAAATCCCAGAAACATGATTAGAATTTTCTTTTTGATAACTGCTCTTTTTTTGACTTCCAACTTTGTTCAGGCCCAAGAAACTTATCGGGTGAAAGCAGACAAATTGCGAGTGAGGGCGAGCAGTGATCCTAAAAGCAAAGTGGTAGCTAACCTACTGCAAAACGAAAGTGTTACTATTTTAGATGCAAGCGATGCAAAATTTTATAAAATAAAAATCAAAAGTGGTGAAGGTTGGGTAAGTAAAGATTTCATCGAAAAAGTTCCTTCCACTACTCCGGCTTCAACGTCTCCGGCAACAACTCCACAAACCACAACGGTGCAAAATAGTTCAGCTGATAGCACAGCCGATGTTATTTATCGCGTAACTACTGATAACTTAAGAGTTAGACAAAAAGCGGATCCAAAAAGTAAAGTAATTGGTTATCTACCCGAAAATGAAAATGTTGCTGTTATTGATTCAGCTGATGCCAGTTATTTCAAAATTAAGGTTACCAATGGCGAAGGCTGGGTAAGTAAAGAATTTTTAGTGAGGGTTTCGCCAGTTAAGGCTCCAATTAAAAAGAACACTACTTCCATCGAAATCCCTTCCATTGATAAGGATTATTCTAATATTATCTTTTTCGTGCTTGTTGCTTTGGTAATGGGCACTATTTTGTATTTCATTTTCAAATATTCCAACCAAAATAAAATTCTGATTGGTATTTCAGCCATTGTAGTTTTGGTAGTGATTTATTTTTGCTTCGTTACTTTTATCCAACCTAAAAAAGTTTCAGGCACATTTATAAGCGATAGCGAAACCCAATATAAAACATTCGATTTCGGTACAAAAGACTCCGTTATTGTTAAAGATACTTATACAGATTCTACCTTCACTACCAAATATGTTATCGAAGGTGATATGATAAAGTTATATGACCAACAAAACATGATTCTCCTGTTAATCAGAGATGAGAACACATTGATTGGAGAAGGATTTACCAGGGGAACCTTTACGAAGAAGTAATTTACTTATGAGTTTCTTTCACAATCTTTTGTTTCTAAACCCGGTAGCAGCGGCAGCCCAACATTTTTCTTCGGGGCTACAGCGAATAACGGGACCTTAGTGAGGGAGAAATGCTGAATGCTCATTTTCAAATCATTATATAAATCATATCAATATTATTCGAATTTTACGATCTAGATGCTGAAATAAATTTAGCATGACGATTGGTAGAATTATAATAACCTAAAAATCAGCAACATTTATTAAAAAAATCTTTTCTATTAATTAAAATATTTTTACCTTTGCTCTCCCTAAATAGGGAAAAAAGGAGACAATTAATTAATGGCTAAAAAACAAGTAGCAGAAAAAGAATTAGCAGCTAAAACAGCTGAACTTCAGGGAGAAGGCGGACGCCTGACTGAAAAAGAAACTATTGAATCAGAAGCTGATTCAGTTTCGATCGAATCGATCAAATCATCATTAGCAACACCAACCGAAGATTTCGATTGGGATGCAGATGAAAAAGTTTTCGGTAATTACAATGATGCAGACCGTAAAAAGTTTGAAGATATGTATGCTGGAACATTCAATCAGATCACTAAAGGTGAAATCATCAGCGGTATCGTTGTTTCAATTAACAACAAAGACGTAGTATTAAACGTTGGTTTTAAATCAGACGGTTTAGTTTCTACTTCAGAATTCCGTGATACACCAGATCTTAAAATCGGCGATTCAGTTGACGTTTTCGTTGAAGCACCAGAAGATGCTAACGGTCAACTGATCCTTTCTCGCAAAAGAGCAAAAACTCAAAGATCTTGGGAAGCTATTAACGAGGCTCTTGAAAATGATAGAATCATCAACGGTTTCGTTAAGAGCCGTACTAAAGGTGGTTTAATTGTTGATATTATGGGCGTTGAAGCTTTCTTACCAGGTTCTCAAATTGATATTAAACCTATCCGCGATTACGATGTTTACGTTGGTAAAACAATGGAATTCAAAGTTGTTAAAATTAACCATGAGTTTAAAAACGTAGTAGTTTCTCATAAAGTGTTAATTGAAGATGATTTAGAATCGCAAAAAGTAGAAATCGTTTCTAAATTAGAAAAAGGACAGGTATTAGAAGGTACTGTTAAAAATATTACTGATTTCGGTGTGTTCATCGATTTAGGTGGTGTTGATGGTTTACTTCACATTACTGATATTTCTTGGGGCCGCATAGAGCATCCAAAAGAAGTATTATCATTAGATGAAAAAATCAACGTGGTTGTTTTAGACTTTGATGATGAGAAAAAACGTATCGCTTTAGGCTTAAAACAATTAACTCCACACCCTTGGGAAAACTTAAGTGCTGACATTCAAGTTGGTTCTAAAGTAAAAGGGAAAATCGTAACTGTTGCAGATTACGGTGCTTTCTTAGAAATCATCCCAGGTGTTGAAGGTTTAATCCACGTTTCTGAAATGAGCTGGTCACAAAACTTAAGAAACCCACAAGAATTCTTAAAAGTTGGTGATGAGATCGAAGCTGAAGTTTTAACTTTAGACAGAGACGAGCGCAAAATGAGCTTAGGTATTAAACAATTATCTAACGATCCATGGCAAGAAGTTGCTGCTAAATTCCCAGTTGGAAGCAAGCACAAAGCAACTGTTAAAAACATGACTAACTTCGGTGTTTTTGTGGAAATCGAAGAAGGTATTGATGGCTTAATCCACATCTCTGATTTATCTTGGTCTAAAAAAGTAAACCACCCTAACGAATTCACTAAAGTTGGTGATGTATTAGACGTTGTTGTTTTAGAACTTGATGTTGATAACCGTAAATTAAGCTTAGGTCACAAACAATTAGAAGAAAACCCTTGGGATACTTTCGAAACGATCTTCACTTTAGATTCGGTTCACCAAGGAACAGTTGTTAAAGTAACTGATAAAGGTGCTGTTATTGCTTTACCATATGGTGTAGAAGGTTTCGTACCAACTAAACACATGGTTAAAGAAGACGGTACTTCGGTTAAAGCAGAAGAAACTAACGATTTCAAAATCATCGAGTTTAACAAAGAAGCTAAACGCATCGTTGTTTCTCACGCTCGTATTTGGGAAGAAGTTAAAGCTGAAGCTGTAGCAGAAGAAAGAAATGCTAAGAAAAAAGAAGCTAAAGCTGCTGTAACTGCAGTTAAGAAAGTTAAAGATTCTGTGGAGAAATCTACTTTAGGAGATTTAGACGTATTGGCTCAATTGAAATCGCAATTAGAAGGCGAAGAAAGCAAAGCTAAAAAAGGCTAGCTCTCTTTAACTCATAAATTCAAAAGCTCTCGATGAAAATCGGGAGTTTTTTTTGTTTCAAGCCTTACTCTATGAAAAGCCTCACCCTATTTAAGTCAGTAGTTTTTGCTATTTAGCGGTAGTCCCTTTCCTGGAAGAGAGGAAAACGGTGGAAAATGGTTTTAACCAATTTTGCTTTCCAATGCTCAGAAATCACTTCCTTTAAGGATAGGGGTAGTAGACAGGAATTCTACTTCTAACTTTAATAGGGTAAGGTTTTTGAAACCGAAAGCAAGTACTATATCGGTAACTCCTGCCCCGCTGTTCGCTTAATCTTTTCCAAACCTATAAGGTCTTTGAGACCTTATAGGTTTAATAAAAAGGATTTCACTCCCATCGGGTTTAGGTAAAACCGGTACTTCGTTATCCCAAACCTTTACTTTCATCCATTTAGAATTATTACTTTTGAAAAAGGAAACCATTCTATTATGAAGAAGATCATCTTTTTGTTTTTATCATTTGCTTTTTGCCACAATCTTTCTGCCCAGGAAGTAAACATCATTCCACAGCCTGTAAGTATTAAAACTGGCTTAAGCACAGAAAAATCAATTACAATAAATGCAAATACACAAATCGTTGTACTTGATTCTGCTATGGTCAATTCTGCAAATTTTCTAAATGATTATCTTCAAAATTATTATAACCTTACGTTAAATATCACCAAAGTCATCCCTACAAAAAATTTTATTAGCTTAATCTTAAACACAAGAATAAGCGACTTCGATGATTCTTATGTTCTAAGTACTACTGCTAATGGGGTTTCTATTGCTGGTACTTCAGAACCTGGCGTTTTTTACGGCATACAGTCATTCATTCAATTGCTACCAACACAGAGCGCCGAAACCTTAACTATACCATTAATCAATATAATTGACCATCCACGTTTCGATTACCGCGGAATGCATTTGGATGTTAGTCGCCATTTTTTTGATGTAGACTTTGTAAAACAATACATCGATTACTTAGCATTGCACAAAATGAATTATTTCCATTGGCACTTGACAGATGACCACGGCTGGAGAATCGAGATTAAAAAGTACTCGAAGCTCACCGAAATTGGTGCCTGGCGAAAAGGCAGCATTATTGGCTTATGGCCAGGAAAAGGTAATGAAAACATTAAATATCAGGTTTTGCCAACAGCAATTAATATCACTCCGAAAGATGCCCTGATCAACACTGATGGAATTAAACATGGTGGCTTTTACACACAAGAACAAATAAAAGACGTAGTTGAATACGCGGCGAAACGCTACATCACTATCATCCCTGAAATCGAAATGCCAGCACACAGTATGGCAGTTCTTGCCGCATACCCCGAATTAGGAACCGAACCGGATAAAAAATATACCGTTGCCGAAACATGGGGAATGATGAATAAATACAATAACGTTTTGCAAGCTTCAGATACAACATTCAAGTTTTTTGAAAATGTGTTAGCAGAGGTAATGGATTTATTCCCATCGCAATACATTCACATTGGTGGCGATGAAGCCTCTAAAGTTTGGTGGAAACAATCTCTTGTTTCTCAACAAATTATGAAAGCAAATATTTTAAAGACGGAAAGTGAATTACAAAGTTACTTCATCCGCAGGATTGAGAAATTTTTAAATAGCAAAGGCAAAACCATCATTGGCTGGAATGAAATTTTGCAAGGTGGCTTAGCACCAAATGCAGTAGTAATGAGTTGGCAAGGTGAAAAAGGCGGCATTGAAGCAGCGAAACAAAACCACAAAGCCATCATGACCCCAGAAAATAAAATGTATTTTAACCATGCGCAGTTTGTTAAAGAAGATAGCTTAACAGCTGGTAAACCTTCACTTTTGGCTGACGTCTACCACTATGAGCCTATTCCTGCAGAACTTGATGCAGAGCAGGCGAAATACATCTGGGGTGGCCAAGGCTGTTTATGGACTGAGTACATTACTAGTCCGGGAAAAGTTCAGTATCAGTTATTTCCCAGATTAGATGCTTTGAGCGAAATCTTATGGAGCCCAAAAGAGAAGAAGAATTACGCTGATTTTAAAAAACGTTTGAAAACACAATTTAAACGATACGATTTGATGGGAATAAAATATTCAAAAAAGTATCTTGAAAATTGATTATCTAACATTACACTCCATAAATAACTGTTTTTAACTTCAATAGAGTTCCTTCTAATAATTATTCCAATCTTTGCCTCAAAATTAAACTATGCGTAAAGTCTTTGCAGTCATTTGCACCTTGATTACTCTATTTGTACTTAAAGAAACGATAAATATTTTCATTACCGATGAGACAGATATTGTTAAACAGCGAAGCATATTTATCGTAATTTCCTTGAGTATTTCAATCCCTATGGTGATTTTAACATTTTGGCTTTGGAAACCTAAAAATAATCAGAAACAGGATTAATCGATAAACTTCTGCCTTAGTTCTGCTGTGGGTAGCCAGCAACTCTCCTGCCTGCCCCACCATTTATAGCGGTTTTTGGCGATAATGTCGTAAAACCAATCACGAATGAATTTTGGAACCAGGATAAACACATAGAGTATTGGCCATAAGCCGTTCAATTTTCTGGCTATCTTTAACGCAGCTGTTGATTTTGTATAAAGCTGACCATCTTCAAGTAGAATAATAGAATTAAGTTGACTTAGATCGACATTTAATTTGGGCAAGAAAGCCTTGGCGTATTCACCCTGCAAAGCGGTAAACTTAAACAGATTTTTCTTGTCACGTTCAATCGCAAACTGGACAGAAGCATTACAGAGGTTACAAACACCATCGAAAAAAATTATCCTCTCCATTCACAAATATAAAAACTTCAGCGCTTATTATATTTCGAATAAACACTTGCAAATGTAATTTAAGGTTAGGGAATTCAAATCACAGCCTATTTACTTGAATAGTAGATCAGTTGTGCTAATAAGATTCCAATTTTCCATATAAAATCAAAATCCAACAAATTAACAATCAAATACTTTAATAATTTGCAGGGGGAACTTTCAATTTTCTGCTTTCAACTTTCTACTTTTTCCCTATATTTGCCCAATCCTTCTTCAATGCAAAAGAAAACAATTCTTGACGGACAAAAAATTCAGATTACAATTAAGAGGCTTTGCCATCAATTAATTGAAAACCATGACGATTTCGCAAATACCGTTTTGATTGGCATCCAGCCGCGCGGGATTTTTCTTGCCGATCGCATTCATCAAGATCTCGAGACCATCTTAAAGAACAAGAAAATTTTAAAGGGAAACCTCGACATCACTTTCTTTAGGGATGATTTTAGGCGCAAAGACGGATTGGTAACTGCAAGTAGCAATTCCATTGATTTCATTATTGAAGGGAAAAAAGTTATCCTTATTGATGATGTTCTTTGGACTGGCAGAACCATTAGAGCTGCGCTTGATGCCTTGCTCGCTTATGGACGCCCGGAGAAAGTAGAACTATTGGTACTTATTGATCGTAGGTTTAGCAGACATTTACCTATCGAACCTGATTATATTGGCCATCAGGTAGATAGCTTAAACTCGCAGCAAGTGAAGGTAACTTGGGCAAGTGAAGGAAGTGAAGATAAAGTGATTTTATTATCCGAAAAACAATAATATAAAAATGGCAGCCGACAAACTATCAACCCGACATCTTTTAGGCATTAAAGATATTAACCGGAATGATATCGAATTGATTTTCGAAACTGCAGATAATTTTAAAGATGTAATTAATAGGCCAATCAAAAAGGTTCCTTCACTTCGTGATATTACCATCGCCAATATTTTCTTTGAAAACTCAACCCGTACCAAACTTTCTTTCGAATTAGCTGAAAAAAGGTTATCAGCAGATGTGGTTAATTTCGCCGCATCGTCTTCATCGGTGAGCAAAGGAGAAACCTTAATTGATACGGTGAACAACATTTTATCCATGAAGGTCGACATGGTGGTAATGCGTCATCCCTATGCAGGAGCAGGTCAGTTTTTGAGCAAACACGTTAAAGCGCAAATTGTAAATGCCGGAGACGGTGCTCACGAACACCCAACCCAAGCTTTACTCGACGCTTTCTCCATCCGCCAGAAATTAGGCGATGTGACTGGAAAGAAAGTGGTTATTGTTGGGGATATTTTGCACTCTCGGGTAGCAATCTCAAATATTCTCTGCCTACAGCGTTTAGGTGCAGAAGTGATGGTTTGCGGACCAACCACGTTAATTCCAAAACACATTCATCAACTTGGAGTGAAAGTTGAACATAACTTAATTAAAGCGCTGAATTGGTGCGATGTAGCAAATATGCTTCGCATTCAATTGGAGCGTCAGGATATTAAATATTTTCCGTCTTTAAGAGAATACGCCATGATGTATGGCCTTAATAAACAGATTCTCGATAACCTCGATAGGGAAATCATTATCATGCACCCAGGTCCGATTAATCGTGGTGTGGAGATTACAAGTGATGTTGCCGACAGCAAGCAATCTATCATTTTAGAGCAGGTAGAAAATGGTGTGGCCGTTAGAATGGCTGTACTTTATTTACTGGCAAGCCAAGGGTAAATTAGTTTACTAGTCATTGGTTCGTTAGCCATTGGTTACTAGCGGGCGACACATTCTGGCAAGTTAAACTTTGACTAATAGTTAACCTATTACCCAATCAATTGCTTAGATAATTTTGGCTCATTTCACCAATGAACTAATGACTATTGAACTACTCAACCACTCTAATTTTCAACATTCAACTTTCTTCTATACCAATTTTGAAAACCCTTCGTTTACTTGTGTTATTAACAGATGTTAATTACTTATGTTGATAAACCATGATACTATTTCTAATTTAGTACCAACCATATTTGAAACCGATGCAGAAAAAATACTTACTAATTCCGCTATTCATGGCAGGAAGTTTTATCACTTATGCGCAAGTTAGTGCAGTGCAAAACCTCAATAAAAACTACCAGACTGGCTTAGAATTATTAGACAAAGAAAAATATACCGCTGCTGCACAGCAGTTTAAACTTGTTGAACAAAAAAGCTATAAACCGTCTACACAAACCGAAAGCAATGCCGAACTATCTCTACTTAAAGAGAATGCAAAGTTTTATGCAGCAGTTTGTGCATTAGAACTAACTAACAGTGATGCAGAAAGTTTATTCCAGGCTTTTATCCGTGATTATCCTTTAAATCCAAATACCAAACTGGCCTATTTTTATGTAGGAAAAACTTATTTTGGTCAAAAAAATTATAAAAAGGCACTAGAATGGTTCGAAAAAACTGATCCGTCTACCCTATCAGCCAAACAACGTAACGAATATCAATTTAAACAGGGTTACGCATATTTTGAGTTGCAAGACTATGAAAAAGCAGAACCACTATTTGAGAAAGTAAAGAAAGAGGAAGGCGATTTCCAAGAAAGTGCAACTTATTATTTTGCTTATATCAACTACCTAAATAAAGAATACAAAACGGCATTAGCTAATTTTGAAAAGCTAAAAGGATCCCCAACCTATGAAGCAAGTTATCCATATTACATCACTTCGATGTATTACCTGGACGAACGCTACGATGATGTAATTAGCTATGCACTAGAATCTATTCAAAAAACCAAACAACAGTTCGAACCTGAAATGTTGAGTTTAGTTGCCGCTTCTTACTTTGCGAAATCGGAATTTAAGAACGCTGAAAAGTATTTTTTAGAGTTTTATGCTAAAGATAAAAGCGAAACCAAAAACAACTTATTCATTTACCAATATGGATATTCGTTGTTCCAGAATAATAAGTATAAAGAATCTGTTGCCATTTTAGAAAAACTAAACAACGATGACATTTATCTCCAAAATGGAATGCATACTTTGGGTAAGGCATTTATCCAATTGGGCAACAAACAAAAAGCGCAAAGTGCATTTTTCAGAGCTTCACGTTTAGATTTTGATAAAACCATTCAAGAAGAAGCCTGGTTAAGTTATGCCAAGTTAAGCTACGAGTTAGATTTCCATCAACAAGCTTTAGAAGCAACACAAGGATTTTTGAAAACTTTTCCAAAATCTCGTAAAATTAACGAAGCCAAAACGCTATTAGGAGAAGTACTTTTAACCACTAAAAACTATCAGGCGGCAGTTGATATTTTGGAACCGATTCCGGATAAAACCCTTGAGGCTAAAGAAGCCTATCAAAAGGTTACTTATTTCCGTGGTTTAGAATTTTATAATGAAAGAGCATTTCCGAATGCCTTATCAATGTTTTTACGTTCTGATAAATTTGCGGAAGACAATGAGATCCACGCTTTAAATACTTATTGGAAAGCCGAAGCCATGTACGAATTGCGGAAATATGGCGAAGCCGTTTCTACGTTCGAAAAGTTTTTGAAAATGCCTGATGCCGATAAAACCGGCGTTTATAATTTTGCCAATTATGCCCTCGCCTATTCTGCATTTGAGGATGAGAAATATGCCAAGGCAGCAACCTATTTCGAGAAATTTCTTCAGGGAAATGATAAAGATCAAAAGACCATTGATGATGCAACTATTCGTTTGGCCGATTCTTATTTCGTAAATAAAACTTACGGAAACGCGATGACCAATTATAACAGAATCATTGACAGGCATACTACATCTGAAGATTACGCCACTTTTCAAAAAGGAATGATCCAGGGTTTGGAAAACCAATACGATGCGAAAATTGCGACCATGCAAACCTTGTTGTCAAAATTCCCCAACTCTAATTACGCAGATGATGCAGGTTTTGAAACAGCTTACACTTATTTTAACAAAGGCGATTTTGATAAGTCAAAATCTGATCTGGTTGCTTTGGTGGCAAAATACCCACGTAGCAGTTATGTCCCAAAAGCATTAGTGACTATTGGATTGGTTCAATACAACCAGGATCAGGATGATGTAGCTTTAGAATCCTTCAAAAAAGTAATCCGCGATTATCCCACGTCTGAAGAGGCTAAACAATCGATGGAATCTATTAAAAACATTTATGTAGATAAAGGTGATGCAAATGGATTTATCCAATATGCCAACACCACTCCACTAGGCAACTATTCAAATAATGAGCAAGACAATATCATATTTGCGGCGGCGAATAACCTTTACTTAAAGGGCGATGCCAACGGCGCTTTCCAGGCGGTCAATGCTTATTTTGATAAATTCCCTAAAGCTAACCACGAAAAAGAAGCGAAATTTATCAGAGCTGAATCTTTAGTTAAACTAGGCCGCCCTGATGAAGCAATACCTGATTATGAATTTATATTAAATGATTGGACAAGCGACTATACCGAAAGATCACTAGTGAGTATTTCTCAATTGTTCCTCAACCAGAAAAAATATAATGAAGCAATTGTTTATTTGAAACGATTAGAAACTACAACAGATTACAAAGCACATTACAGTTTTGCCATCAACAACTTATTAAAAGCATATACAGCTTTAAATATGCCTGATGATATGTTGAAATACGCTAAGCTGACCAACGAATCTGAAAAAGCTTCGGAAGAAGAAAAGAATAGTTCTGGATTGTTTTCTGGTAAAGCTTATATGCTAAAAGGAGATACTACAACGGCGGTTAAAGAATTCAAAAACGTTGTGGCTAAAACCAAGACGGCTGCTGCTGCCGAGGCAAAATACAACCTTGCACTTATCGAATACAACAAAGGCGATTTCAAAACATCAACTAAAACATGTTTTGATATTGTGAACAACATGGCTTCACATGATTATTGGGTAGCTAAAGCCTTTATCTTGTTATCTGACAATTATGTTGCCCTGAAAGACAACTTGCAAGCAAAAAGTACACTTCTAAGTATAATTGATAATTACGAAGGAAAGGATGATATCATTCCGACAGCCAAAGAGAAACTAGAAAAACTAAACCAGAAGAAGTAGAATTATGAAGTCGATTAAATATATATATAGTTTGCTGTTTTTTGCTGCTGCTGGTTTAACAACTGCCCAGGCACAGGAGAAGAAAGCTGAAGAAAAGGCCGTAGTGAGTGAGGAGATTGAAGTTGTTCGCCCTTACAAACCTATTTTGGCTGAAGCCGTTAAACTGAGAAGAAGTCCGAATTTGGATGACGTAAAAACTTATAAAGCGAAATTAAATTACAGCGTAACAGACAAAAAGTTAGAGCTAAACAGTGATATTCAAAAATTACAAGCGCAGCAGCTTGCAGAAGAGAAAGCAAGTATCTTAGTAAATAATTATGTGAAAGGCGCATTTGGTTCACTTTCTACATTATTAGGTGAAGCTTACTTTAATACGGGAAAAGATGAAGGTTTACAGCTTGGCGGTTATTTTAAACATTTTAGCCAGGAAGGTAAAATAAATAAACAAAACAGTAGTCAACAACAATTAAGCATTTTTGGCCGTAGTATTTTAGAGGAAAATACAGTAAGTGGACGTTTAAATTTTGAAAGAAATGGCACCTACTTTTACGGCTTGGATAATGCAAACCCAACCTTAAATCCAAACCCTGAGAAACAAGCTTTGACGCTTTTAGAATTAGAGGGTGAGTTGGTTAAAAACTTCACCGAAGATGAGGACGCATTGAGTTATGCGGTGAAAGCTAATGCTTATTTATGGAATGACCGTTTTAACGCTAAAGAAAGTTATCTTTCATTAAATGGATACCTAAACAAAAGAATCAGTTCATTTAATTTAGGTTTGGCAGCATCTACAGAGTTTGGGAACATCAAAGATGCGCTAACAAGCGTGGGAAATAACTTACTTCGCTTAAATCCATATATCCGTTTGCAGGTTAAAGGAGCAAAAGTTACGGCAGGAATAAATTTCGTTCAGGAATTCGGTGCATTCAGCAGTTCAAGAATTTTCCCAGCAGTAACTGCTGATTTCATCCTCATACCTGATTATCTGCAGGTTTTTGGAGAAGTTAAGGGTGATGTAAACAGAAACTCAATGAAGGGCTTAACAGATGAAAATCCGTGGCTAAATAGCAATATCTTGATTAAAAATACGGTTGAAAAGTTAAGTATTAGTGCGGGTATTAAAGGAACTGGTGGACCAGGCTTTGGCTACAAAGCCCGTTTTTACATGAAGCAGTTTGACGATCTTCCTTTATTCATTAATAACTTCGATAATTTTAACAAGTTTGATGTGATTTATGATTTTGGCAAATCCAAACTGACTGGCTTAGAAGGTGAAATCTCAATACAGGTAAGTGATGCATTAAAGTGGACTGGGAAGTTGAATATTGATGATTGGAAGCCTGCTCAAGAAACTTATTCGTGGTTTAAACCAGGATTAAAGGTTAGCTCAAACTTCGTTTATACTTATAATAAAAAGCTGAGCTTTAATGCAGCTGTGGTAATGCAAGATGATGTAAAAGCGAAAGTTAATGTTCAACAACCGGTAAATCCACTACAGTATTTGGTGCCAAACACCAGCATCGAACGGATAGAAACAGTTAAAGGATTTGTAGATTTGGGCATCGGCGCAGATTATCGCATCAACAACAAATTTTCTGTTTTTGCAAAAGCCAATAACCTGTTAAATTCTAAATATAACCGCTTTTTATATTATCAGGTTAACGGGTTAAATGTTTTCGGCGGACTAACCTATTCATTTTAAATACATTAAATTAATTATTGCGTAGGTTTAGAAAAAACGCTTAATTTTACCGGAATGGATATCTTATCATACCTTTTGGAACTTTTGCAACAGCGCAAAGAAGTTGGCATTACCGGCTTGGGCACCTTCTATAAAAAGAAGTTTCCAGGCAGGTACGATAAGGAAAAACAATCGTTTTTGCCACCCAGTTATGCCCTGGCGTTTACGTCTGATGTAGAAAATGATGACGCCCTAACCAATTTTATTGCTTCTGAAAGAAATATTTCTGTCGAAAGTTCATCTTATTACATTTCACAGTTTATAGATGAAGTGAACCAAAAACTAGAAGTGGAACATGAGGCTGATCTTCAAAATTTGGGTCGATTATATTTCACTGAGCACGAAGGCTTGAGCTTCGATGCGGCTAAAAATATAAACTACGGATCAGAATTTTATGGTCTACCCGCATTGCCTGAAATCATTTCAGATCAGCAGCAAACAGATGCCACTGACAAAGATGATGAGGTATATGATGAAATAGCTGAAGCACCAAACGCACCTATTCAGCCTAAAGAAACAGCGCATATACATCCTATTATTGAAAATGTAAAATTGGATGAAGTAGAAGATGATTTGCGCAATACTTTAAAACACACTACAAAATCAGGCGAAGAAGTTACTGATGCGCCAGATTTTATAAAAGAACAACATACTGAACATCCAAACAGATTTGGCCATACTCCGGAAGATGAGGAGGCAGTAAGGGCTTTGACACACGAGGAAATCGAGGTGCCAGAAAGTATTGTTCAACAACATGAAGAACATCCAAACCGTTTCGGGCACACGCCAGAAAGCGAAGCGGAAAAAACTTATATTAATCTGGAAGATGAAACTCCAGAAGATGAACCTGTAATTGCAGCGCCTGAGTTTATTAAAGAGCAACATGCCGAGCATCCAAACCGATTTGGCCACGATCCGATTGTTCAAGAAACCTTCGAGGAAGAAAAAAGACCTATTTGGCCAAAAATACTCCTCATCATTCTGGGAATTCTTTTGATTGGAGTGATCATTTATTTTATCAAACCAGATTTGTTTAAGCAGCAGGCTGCGTTACAAACTACCACACCTGCAGTTTTGCCAGATTCTCCAAAAACAGAAATAGATACTGCAAAGGCAAAACAAGATTCGATAGCTAAAACAGATAGTACTTTAAAAGCGAATCAAATTGCTACGCCAAAAGTTGATTCTGCAAGGCTGAAAAAAGTTAGTCCAACTCCATCTAATGCTCCTTTGGGTACAGAGAAATCAATGTTTCATGTAATAGCAGTTTCTTACGAAACAGAAGCAGCAGCATTAAGATACATTGAAAAAGTAAAAAAAATTGGTCTGAATGCGACTATTGCAAAAATGGAAGGCAGGAGAAAAAAGGTGAGTATTGCAAGTTTCCCCACTAAAGAAGAGGCAGAAAAGCAAAAAGAAATTCTACAAAAACGATTAAAAGGAACAGGATTTTACGTTAAAGAAATAAAAAACAACACACAACCATAATGATAACTTTATTAATTCAAGACACCACACAAGCACTTCAAGATACAGCGAATGCAGTTAACCAGGCACTAACTCAACCAGAGCCAGAATTACATTTCATTGATCTGCTTTTTAAAGGTGGATGGGTGATGCTACCTTTGGCATTATTAGCCTTTTTAGCCTTAATCATATTCGTTGAACGTTATTTAACCATCAAAAAGGCCACGAAAGATGAGTCGAATTTGATGGGACAAATCAGATCATATATTCAATCTGGAAATTTAGATGGAGCAATGTCACTGTTAAGAAATAACAACTCCCCTCTTAGTCGCATGTTGCAAAAAGGCTTAAAACGCATTGGCCGCCCCATTAAAGAAATTGAAGGTGCTATTGAAAATGTTGGTAAACTAGAGGTTGCTAAACTGGAGAAAAATATCAGTATTCTAGGTATTGTTGCAGGTATCGCTCCAATGTTGGGTTTCGTAGGTACCATCGTTGGGGTAATTACAATTTTCCATCAGGTATCCATTAAAGGTGCTATTGAAATTGGGACTATTTCTGGTGGTTTATATACCAAAATGATCACTTCAGCAACAGGTTTAATCATTGGTATTATCGCATACGTACTTTACCATATTCTAAATATCATGGTAGAAAAAATCATCCTAAAAATGGAAACGGATGCAATTGACTTTATTGATTTATTAGAAGAGCCAGGTAAATAATGAACTTACGTAAAAGAACAAAAGGGTCAGTAGAAGTACACACTTCAGCGTTGAACGATATTATGTTCTTCCTGATGCTGTTCTTCTTATTGGCATCTGCAGTGGTTAATCCAACTGTAGTAAAACTGTTGTTGCCGCAATCGTCAAGCGGGCAGCAATCTACTGCTAAAAAAGCAGTTACAGTTACTATAGACGAAAATTTAAAATATTCCGTTGATAAGAAACCAGTGACAATGGAGCAATTGGAGCCAACTTTAGCCGCTTACCAAAAACTGGCTCCAGATATGACCATCCTTTTGTATGTATCTCGTAATGTTACTTATCAAGATGGTTTTGTTGTTAATGATATCGCAAATAAGTTAAAATTGAAGCTTGTTGTGGCTGTTGAGCCGAAAAAATAATGGATTACAAAGCACAAAATATAAATAACGAAGAAAACAATTATCCGAAGGCGATTGCCATTTCGAGCGGGATAATGGGCTTTTTATTATTGATTAGTTTTTTTATTGTAATCAATTCTTTTCAACCGCCTGAAGATTTAGGCATGGGTGGTATGGTGGTTAACTATGGTACCTCTGCCGAGGGGATGGGCGATGACTATACCAGCATAGAGGAGCCTTCTGCAGATCCAAATGCAAATGGAAAAGCACCTGATAAGGTAACCCCCGAAGAAAAAGTTACTCCTACAACAACTACAGAAAATTCTGACAAGGAAGTTCAGACTCAGAATACGGAAGATGCGATTGCGGTAAATACAAAACCTACAAAAGCCACAAATACCGCACCGACCACCGTTACGGAAGATAAACCTTCGAAACCTGTAATCAATCAAAATGCACTTTATAAGGGCAAAAAAAATACCGGCCAGGGTCAGGGAGATGGAACGGGCAGTACAGCTGGTAACCAGGGATCGGTTAACGGTGATCCCTTAGCACCGAATTATGGTGAAGGAGGATCTGGTTATGGAAATAAGCCCATTGAGCTTCGACGTTTTTCTAACCTGGTAATTCCGAAAGATGATGGACAAGTTAGAGGGCGAATTGCCATTAGAATATATTTTAATAAATCTGGAAGAATTACTGATGCCAGGCAAGAACTGAAAGGCTCTACTATAACTGATAGAGAATTGGTTGAGAAATGTGTTCAAGCGGTAAAAAACTCTTCTTTAACAAGCTCTGGGGTGGGTGGAGATAACCAAACCGGAGTGGTAGTTTTCAACTTTAAGGTTAACTAAAACATCTATTATTATAATTCAGCATCTGAGGTGAATTACCAGCAAACGCTTGACTATTTATATCGCAAACTCCCAATGTTTACACGTGTGGGGGCTTCTGCTTTTAAAAAAGACCTCACTAATACCATTATATTCTGTAATGCTCTTGATAATCCCCAGGATAAATTCAATAGTATACATGTTGCCGGTACAAATGGAAAAGGTTCCACCTCGCATATGCTTGCGGCAATTTTACAAGCCGAAGGTTATAAAACTGGTCTGTATACTTCTCCTCATTTAAAAGACTTTCGCGAGCGTATCCGCATTAACGGAGAAATGATTAGTAAAACGGAAGTGGTTTCCTTCGTAAAAAATCAACAAAAGTTGATAAACGAAGTAGAACCATCTTTTTTCGAAGTCACTGTTGCACTGGCTTTTGATCATTTTGCAAAACATAAAGTAGATATTGCGGTTATTGAAGTTGGTTTGGGGGGCAGGCTAGACTCAACCAACATCATTCAACCCGAACTTTCGGTTATTACCAACATCAGCATGGACCACACCAATATGCTGGGCAATACCATAGAAGAAATTGCTGGAGAAAAAGCTGGCATCATTAAAAAGAATACACCGGTAATTATCGGTGAAACGCAAGCTAAGTCGGCTTCGGTTTTCCAAAAGAAAGCAAAAGAAATGAATGCATCAATTGTTTTCGCCGATGCACAAATAAAAGTTAAGGATTTTAAGATCGTTAACACGAAATTATCGTTAAATATTGATCAAAATCATCAGATCAGATTTAAGAATTTGATAACAGATTTAACGGGCACTTATCAACAAAAGAATATTTTAACTGTTTTAAAAGCCGTTGAAATTCTGAATGTGTTATCTACTTTCAGGGTATCAGATAAGAGTATTTATAATGGATTAAAGCAAGTTAAGAAATTAACCGCATTACAGGGCCGTTGGCAAACTCTATCTAAAAATCCATTGGTTATTTGCGATACCGGCCACAACGAAGCTGGAATTGCTGAAGTGATAAAGAACATTAACCAAACATTATTCGAAAATTTACATATTGTTTTCGGCATGGTAAAAGACAAGGATATTTCAAAGGTACTATCCATGATGCCAAAAAATGCAACCTATTACTTTTGCAAACCGGATCTGGAAAGAGCGATGAATGCTGCTGAACTTAAAGCGCAGGCACTAACTTATTCACTAATTGGAAATAATTATCCATCGGTTGTTCTGGCTAAGGAAACAGCTGTCAAAAATGCTAAAAAAAACGATTTGGTTTTTATTGGCGGTAGCACATTCGTTGTTGCCGAAGCGTTATAAAATCTTTACATAATCTTCAAAATTTCTTCATTTGAAAAGTGTTACTTTAGTCTTTTAACTAAAAACAGAATGAAGAAAATTTCTTATTTACTTATTTCCCTATCTATTTTTTCCATTACATCCGCAAATGCTCAGGCAAAAAAAGCCACGCCCAATACAGCTAAAGCTTTCCCAAGCGAAGTTGCTCGCCCAAAATTAGTGGTGGGTTTAGTTGTCGATCAAATGAGATGGGATTATTTATATCGCTTTTATAATCGCTATTCAAATGGCGGATTTAAGAGACTAATAAACGAAGGTTTTTCGGTTGAAAATACGCTGATTCCATACACGCCAACTTACACAGCTGTTGGTCATACCACCATTTACACTGGTTCAGTTCCAGCAGTTCATGGCATTATCGGTAATGATTGGTACGATTCAGAAACTAAGAAAAACGTGTATTGTACAGAAGATTCTACAGTTGTAACCGTTGGAAGCAACCCTTCTTCTGAAGGTAACATGTCACCTAAAAACATGCTTACCACAACCATAACTGATGAATTAAGATTAGCAACAAACTTTAAAGGAAAAGTTATAGGGATTTCTTTAAAAGATAGAGGTTCAATCCTACCAGCTGGTCATGCAGCAAATGCAGCTTATTGGTATCAGGGAAGCACTGGCAACTGGATTACAAGCAGTTATTATATGAAGGAGGTTCCGATGTGGATTGCTGACTATAATAAAATGAAGCTTGCAAATAAGTTCTATGCAAAAAATTGGGAAACACTATATCCAATTAACACCTACACAAACAGCACAGCTGATGAAAAAGCTTACGAAGGCAAAAACAATGTGTTTCCTCATCTCTTAACACAAAACATCGATAAAAACTTTGATGCTATTAGAAGTACGCCATACGGTAACACCATCACGTTAGACCTAGCAAAACTTGCAATTTTATCAGAAGATCTGGGACAAGATAATATTACTGATTTTCTTGCAGTAAGCTGTTCTTCAACAGATTATGTCGGTCATGCTTACGGACCAAATTCTGTGGAGCTTGAAGATACCTATTTACGTTTAGACAAAGATTTTGAAGATTTCTTCAATTATTTAGATAAAAAAGTGGGTAAAGGAAATTATACCCTATTTTTAAGTGCCGATCATGCGGTTGCACATGTTCCTGCCTTTATGAAAGAAAATAAACTGCCGGCAGGTATTGTAAGTGATAGAGATATTGTTTTTAAATTGAATGCTTTTTTAAATGAAAAATTCAAGGTTAACAATGTGGTTTTAAAATCAATGAATAATCAAATTCATTTCGATCACGATAAAACTGATAACGGAAATGTAAGTTTCGATGTGATTAAAGCTGCTTCAATCGAATTCCTGAAAAGATTAGAGGGATTTGCAAACGTAGTTGATGTGTCGAGAGTTTCCCTAGCAACGCTACCTGAAGTTCAAAAAAGAATGATCACAAATGGCTATAATGCTCGCAGAAGTGGCGATTTATACTATATTTTAAATCCAAACTGGTTTAATGGCAGCAGCACAGGTACTACTCACGGCAATTGGAACCCTTATGATGCGCATATTCCATTAGTGTTTATGGGCTGGGGAATTAAACCTGGGGCAACGAATAAAACACATTACATGACAGATATAGCACCGACCTTAGCTGCGTTGCTACATATCCAAATGCCAAATGGCACCGTAGGTGAACCCATCACAGAAATTACCAATAAATAAACAACGAAGCCAACTAGATTTAGTTGGCTTCGTTGTTTATAAAGAGTATCAATACCATTATAAAAGCACCAAATTGCAAGGATTTGCTACATTTGTTCATCCAAATATAGTCTCAATAAGCATTGCAGAATTTCATTTTGTGAGATCTTAAATCCTATAGTATGCAACAAGTAGAAATATACAAGCCAAAAAATAAAATTCGTTTTGTCACTGCCGCTTCCCTTTTTGATGGTCATGATGCAACCATAAATATTATGCGTCGAATTTTGCAATCATCCGGAGCTGAAGTAATTCATCTTGGTCATAATCGCTCTGTTGATGAAGTGGTAAATTGTGCTATTCAAGAGGACGTTCAGGGAATTGCAATGACATCGTATCAAGGCGGGCATATCGAATATTTTAAATATATGTATGATTTGTTGCAGGAACGTGGATCTGGTCATATCAAGATATTTGCAGGCGGAGGTGGGGTAATCTTACCAACAGAAATCGAAGAACTGCAATCCTATGGAATCTCCAAAATCTATTCACCCGACGATGGAAGAAAGATGGGATTGCAGGGAATGATCAATGATATGTTGATCAAAACGGACTTTGTAACCAAGGCAGAAATCACAGATGAACTAACAACAATTCCGAATAAAGAAATCACGGCAATTGCTGGAGCAATAACAGTAGCCGAAAATGATCCCGAAGGGGCTCAGGAATTTGTTAACGAGTTAAAAAAATTATCGCTAAACAACAATGCTCCTATTCTCGGTATAACGGGAACGGGTGGTGCTGGAAAATCTTCGCTGGTAGATGAATTGGTGCGCAGGTTTTTGGTTGAAGTGCCTGAGAAAACCCTTGCCATTATTTCTGTCGATCCCTCGAAAAGGAAAACTGGTGGTGCCCTTCTTGGAGATCGTATCCGCATGAATGCAATCAATAATCCGAGAGTTTATATGAGGTCGCTTGCAACTCGACAAGCAAACCTTGCATTATCAAAAAATGTACAGGAAAGTATAGACATTTGCAGAGCTGCTGGTTACGACCTTATTATTGTAGAGACTTCTGGAATTGGCCAGTCTGATACGGAAATTACCGAACACTGTGATGTTTCTCTATATGTGATGACACCTGAATTTGGTGCAGCTACACAGCTCGAAAAAATCGACATGCTCGATTTTGCTGACCTCGTGGCTATCAATAAATTCGATAAGCGTGGCGCTTTAGATGCACTTCGCGATGTAAGAAAACAATATAAGCGCAATCACAACATTTTTGATGCGAAGGATGAAGAGATTCCCGTTTACGGAACCATGGCTTCGCAATTCAACGACCCTGGGATGAACAATCTATTTGTGGCATTGATGGACAAAATCAGAGTCAAAACAGGTACAGATTTCAAGGCAAAAATGGAACTCACTTCAGATCAGTCGGAGAAAATCTACATCATTCCACCTGATAGGATCCGCTATTTGGCTGAAATAGCAGAAGCAAGCCAAATGTATAATGAGTGGGTTGATAAACAGGTTGGTACAGCGAGAAAGATGTATCAGCTTAAAGGCGTAATCGATTTGGCTGGTGAAAATGAGTCTTTAGGACTGGGCAGCGGTTTAGCAAATGCTTACTCTTTTTTTGAAGAACAGTTAAACGGTGATTGTAAACGCTTATTGCGCCAATGGCCCGATACAAAACGAGCTTATAAAGAAGAGTATTTTATTTATAAAGTTCGTGATAAAGAAATTAGGCAACCGTTATTTTACGAGTCACTATCTAAATTACAAATCCCAAAGGTTTCACTTCCGCGTTATGAAGATTGGGGGGATGTGTTAAGATGGTTGTTAACAGAAAATCTTCCGGGAGAATTTCCTTATGCGGCAGGCGTATTTCCGCTTAAACGTGAAGGCGAAGACCCGACAAGAATGTTCGCCGGCGAGGGTGGCCCCGAACGGACCAACAAACGTTTTCACTATGTATCACTTGGACAACCAGCTCATCGCCTGTCTACAGCATTCGATTCCGTAACTTTATATGGTGAAGACCCTCACATTCGGCCAGATATTTATGGTAAAATTGGTAACTCAGGCGTAAGTATCGCAACCATAGATGATGCTAAAAAACTGTATTCAGGTTTCGACCTTTGTGCACCTTCTACATCGGTTTCGATGACAATCAATGGCCCAGCGCCCATGTTGTTAGGATTTTTCATGAACGCTGCGATAGATCAGCAATGTGAAAAATACATTATTGAAAACGGTTTGGAAGCTCAAATAGAACAAAAAATCCAGGAGATTTATAAAAATCGGAATGCGGAAAGACCGATGTATAACAGCGACTTACCAACGGGTAACAATGGTCTTGGCTTAATGCTACTCGGTGTAACGGGTGATGAAGTATTGCCAGCAGACGTTTATTCAAAAATTAAGGCAAAGGCCATCAGCTCAGTCCGTGGAACTGTACAGGCAGATATCCTTAAAGAAGACCAGGCTCAAAACACTTGCATATTTTCTACCGAGTTTGCTTTGAGGATGATGGGCGACATCCAAAAATATTTTATCGATGAAAAGGTAAGGAATTTTTATTCCGTGTCAATTTCAGGTTATCATATTGCCGAGGCTGGAGCAAATCCAATTTCACAACTTGCTTTCACCTTAAGTAATGGTTTTACATTTGTTGAATATTATTTGAGTAGAGGCATGCATATCGATGAATTTGCGCCGAACTTATCTTTCTTTTTCTCTAATGGAATCGATCCGGAGTATGCGGTGATTGGTAGGGTAGCCAGACGAGTCTGGGCAAAAGCCATTAAAAACAAATATAAAGGAAACGATCGTTCACAGAAACTGAAATACCATATTCAAACATCAGGCAGATCATTACACGCACAGGAGATTGATTTTAATGATATCAGAACTACTCTGCAAGCACTCTATGCGATTTACGATAACTGCAATTCGCTCCACACTAATGCTTATGATGAAGCCATCACTACCCCTACCGAAGAATCGGTACGCCGAGCGATGGCAATCCAACTCATCATCAACCGAGAACTGGGCTTGGCAAAAAATGAAAACCCATTGCAGGGCGCTTTTATTATTGAAGAATTAACCGATCTGGTAGAAGATGCCGTGCTTCAGGAATTTAAGAGAATAAATGATCGTGGCGGCGTTTTAGGAGCCATGGAAACCATGTATCAACGTGGTAAAATCCAGGAAGAAAGCTTGTACTATGAAACCTTGAAACACACTGGAGAGTTTCCAATAGTTGGGGTAAATACTTTCTTAAATAAAAATGGTTCTCCTACTATTGTTCCTGGCGAAGTAATTAGAGCTACTGAAGAAGAAAAGCAGTATCAAATTTCGGCACTTCAAAAATTTCAGGATCGAAACGAGAATAAATCTTCGTCGCTGCTTAGACAGTTACAAAAATCAGCAATTTCAGGAGAGAATATTTTTGAGCAGCTGATGGAAGTATGTAAGGTTTGTTCGCTAGGTCAAATTAGCAATGCCCTTTATGAAGTAGGCGGCCAATACCGCAGAAACATGTAAAACAAAAAAGGGTTCTTCTTTAGGAAGAACCCTTTTAAAAATATATTTATATCATTTAGCCTGCAATCCAGGTAAACTTATAATCCATAGTTGGATTTTTCATACGCTCAGCAACACGTAACAAACGAGAAGGTAGAGCCATAATATAATCACGAGCCTTTTCACCCGCATCATTTAAATCACGCATCCCCTCTATTTTCCAATCTTCAATCAGCGATTGCATGATTTCAACGTAATCAACAGCCGTATAAACACCTAAACGTTGTGCCGCATCAGTAAAATGACCGAAGGTTTGTCCAATTTTTAAACCAACCTCACGTAAAAAGTGAGCGGGCATTACAATCTTCTTACGCATCATGTCTTCAAAGGCAATCATAGCTTCATTCGGATCAACCTCAAAAATACGATTCATGAAGTCTTTATAAGCCTTAGCATGTCTCGCCTCGTCAGAGGCAATGGTTCCACACATTTTAGATAGCAAAGTATCGCCATCTTTTTTAGCCAAAGATGCCACACGTCTATGTGAAATATTAGTAGCCAACTCCTGAAAAGAAGTATAAATAAAATTACGATAAGGGTCATGTCCTGTACCGATATCAAAACCATCTGCAATCAGATATTGAGTAGAAATCTCCATCTGGCGCATATCCACCCTGCCCGACAAATACAAATACTTATTTAACAAGTCACCATGACGATTTTCTTCAGCGGTCCAGTGTCTGTTCCATTTCATCCATCCGCCATCTTCTTTCATACTTGGCCCCTGAACCATGGCTAACCACGATTCATAGGTAGGTAAAGCTTCTTCGGTGATGGTATCACCAACTAAAACTGCTACTAAATCGTAAGATAAATCTTTGGCATTCTCCCTTAAAATCCTTATGTCCTGATAAAAGTTTTCACTCGTAGAATCAGGAAGAAAATCTGATGGTTGCCAATTGGTGTCAATTGGTTTAAGATAGGTTTCCATCATATCAAGCATATATTTTTCAATATGCACCATTACTTCCCTTCTTTTATCTGCAAAAAAACTCATTATACGTGTTTATATATTGTTGTGTCAAAGATAACCAAATATTATGGCAAACTACAGGTTAATAACACATTTACAACGATTCAGTTTCAAAATCATTGGAAAAAGGTGTCTATAAGTTGTTTTTGGAAAAGAACAGGGCAGTTTCATTTGTTCTTCATCCCCACTGTTCCTTCAATCTTTTTGTTTTAGGGTATATTGGCTTTGAGCGGTAGCGGTATAAAGAGGATTTTCGCACCATTAGGTTTATCAAACTTAGGGTGGGTGTTTCATCTGTCGGGCCTGATTTCCCGCAGGTATTCAAATTAGTCCACCCAGCTATATCACCTATATGCCCTCCTATGGCTCAACAACTCCAGGCAGACCTGTGATTATGTAGCCATTAAACCAATAAAACGATAGTAGCATTCTTTAAAGACAGTTGCTCTCTGTTCCTTATTCATTATTCTTTTCTCCCCATGGATTACAGAAACGGTTATAAACGAGGAAACCCCATCAGCTGTTGCTGATGGGGTTCTCGT
>NZ_JAPIVT010000025.1 GCF_026239735.1 Pedobacter sp. MC2016-05 | reverse complement strand
GATCAACTATCAAACATCATCATCAAACCAGATTTTTGCATTTTAATTAATCGAATTCAGGTTAATAAGATGTCCATGTCTTTTAAAGATCCGGCTTTCAGCCTTGCTATAGGACAGAAGCTGAACTGGCAGCAATTCATCGATAAGCTGACTATTAAACATGGCGGTATTAATTTTCAGAATGCTGATTCAAGAATTACCGTAAATAATTTATCCTGGTTTGCCCCAGAAGAGGTTTTTGGTGGCAAAAGGTATCAGGTACGAACCACTTTCTGTCAAAAGAAGAGTTCAAAATTAAAAATCCCTGGCAAACCGATTATATAGAGGCAGCTGCCGGAACTTTAACGGCTGAAGGGATAAATTTTTCTGCAGCTGCTGGCCAGCATGGGCTGAATATTTCAACAATTTCCCTTGATAGTTTCAAGCTTAACTCCAGCCGGGATAAGCGTATGAAGGAACGTTTATTTATGGAAAAACCGATGCCTTCTAAATTAATTGCAAATTTAAAAACTCCGCTTTCCATACAGGAAATCAATGTCACAAATAGCCAGGTGAATATCAGAGAGACTTCGCTGGCTACCGGCAAAGAAGGCGTAATTGCATTGAATGACATTAATGCACATATTTCTATTCTCACCAACTTTCAAGCTTCAGCAGATAGCCTCAAACTCATCGGCCAGGCCAGTCTTTTCGGAAAAACCCGCATCAAGCTTAATTACAGGGAATCCTATCAGGATTCGCTCTCAGGTTTCAAGATGGGACTAAGCCTTTCCGCCATGGATCTGACGGAGCTAAATCAGGTGAGTATCCCCCTGGCCGCATTGAAAATTAATAGGGGTAATGCTGATGGGGTTAATGCAGAATGGGAAGGTAATAAGTATTTCGCGAGCGGCGAAATCTTGCTGCCCTACAAAAACCTAAGGATTAATGTGATGGCCAGAAAAAATTTAAACCGCAAAAGTTTTCTGCTTAGTGCAGAAAACGATTTGGTCAATATGATCTTGCGCAAGAAAAATTACAAACCATCTTTTATGTTTTTTGAAAGGAACCGGAATAAATTTGTCTTCAATTACTGGATTAAAACGCTTCTGACCGGATTTGCCTCTAGCATAGGACTCAAAGGGGAACGGACGCTTAAAAAGAAGGAAGATGCTTTCCACTCTAAATACAAATTAATCACTCATGATCGATTGTTGATTCGCTAAACTACATCTAACCTATGAAAATCATTTATACCTTAATTATCCTTGCTTTCCTGAATCTGTGTTTTACTGCTAAACTGATGACCCAAGAAATCGAAGTTTTGGACAGCACCATTATCGAGAATACATTCTGGAATTCAAAATCTGTCAGGATTTCAACGGTACCAGTATTGCTAATTGCTGCTGGTGGGGGTTCCTGGGGAATACGAAAAGATGTCAGGGCATTCAGGAACCGTTACCTTCCAACTTTTCGTTATCACTATGATGATTATCTTCAGTATGCACCTGTGGCTACTGTTCTTGGGTTAAATGCTGCCGGAGTAAAGGGTAAGCACAAAATGGGGCGGGCCCTCGTATCTTATGCGTTTTCTGCCGCAATAATGGCTGCTGTGGTTAACACTGTAAAATATACCGCCAAAGTAGAACGGCCGGATGGAAGTACCCGTAATTCATTTCCTTCTGGGCATACGGCAAATTCTTTTATGAATGCTACTTTTTTGCATAAAGAATATGGACAGTTCCAGTCTCCATTATACAGCGTGGGTGCATTTACCGCTGCAACCGCTACAGCTGTAGGACGGGAACTCAACAATCGGCACTGGATTTCGGACGTTCTCGCGGGTGCAGGCATAGGCATACTATCTACGGAACTGGGTTATGTGGTGGCTGATAAAATTTTTAAAGACCATGGTGAGCATATTAAGTTGCGTAATAATCCCCTGCCAGTAACATTGCATCCCAGTTTTCTTGAGCTTAGACTAGGTTATGCCAAAGGATTGAGTAAAGACCTTACTCAAAGGTCTGAAGATTTGTTTGCTAAAAGCGGATTTAATTTCGGATTGGAAGGAGCCTATTTTTTTAGCAGATATATAGGGCTGGGCGGAGAATTTGCATTTTCCAGTTTTCCCATGAACGATGATAATTTATCTTTCAATGATGCCGATGTGCCGCTGGTTAGTGATGGACACTATACACAGCCAATGGGTATACGGTACATTCATGCAGGTCCGTATTTTAGTCTCCCTTTACCAAAAAACTGGTTTATCACCGGAAAGCTAGGTGCAGGAACAGCCTCAGGTGCGCAAGGGGAAATTATTTTGCGAATCAAAGAAAACTATCAGGAACTTTTCCGTACCAATGAATTGCCGTATTACCGCTATAAGCCTCAGCGTGCCTTTAGCTGGTCAGCAGGCTTTGGGGTACAAAAGCAGATTAAGCGAAACGTTGGTATCAAGGCTTTTGTAAGCTATTTCAATTCGGATAATGATTTTCAAATGGATGTTATCGATCAGATCAATCCGGATGGGACTTATGCATTCAAGAATGTTGGTTCAGAGAAAGTCAGGTTTGACAACATCACTCTAGGTTTAGGGTTAACAGCATTCCTTTGGTAATTATATTGAACCAAATGTTTATAAAATGGAAATCCCAGCTTGGGAAAGACATAATTGATCAAGATTTAAACACAACATTTAGGAATACTTTTTTTGAGTTTATATAAACTCAACTATTAAATATTTTGTTAGATCTAAATATAAGGTATTGATATACAGCTGATGAATATTAAAATCTCTTTCTTAGACTGTGTACAATCACTTAACTGAATAAGCTAAGCTCACTTTTTTAAATAATAATCTAACTGGCCATATTGACATTTCTACACGCATGAGATTATTTATATCCATTTTATTTGGGATAATGTTCCTAAGCTCCTGTATCAAGGATTCACCTAAAAACCCTGAAGCTGATATCGTATCGTTCAATCTCGATCCGAAAGAGCTTACAGGAAACACTTTCATTGATCAGGCGAATAGGAAAATTCTGCTCTTTCTGACAAAGGAAGCGTATGATCAAGGCGTAATGCCTACCATCACTGTGTCCAATAATGCAACTGTTAGTCCAGTATCAGGAACGAAAATAAATTTCTCTGCCTCAGGGCAGGTAACATACACGGTTACTGCCGAAAGATCAGAAAACAAGAAAACCTATGTTGTTCAGGTGATCAACGTAGGCGACTGGAATTTTGAGTTCGAAAAGTGGGGACAGAACAGTGACGATAAATGGGAATGTCCTTTAGAGGACAATAATACTGCTATCTGGAGTTCCGGTAATCAAGGAGTTGCGATTTCAGGGGTGGCGAAGGATCCACTGGCGTATCCGACCAGATCTACCAATGATGGTTATCAAGGAAGCCGGGCCGCGGAAATGGTGACCATAAAAGGGACTCCACTTTCGGCATTTGTTGGAATATATCTTTATGCCGGGTCATTATTCATAGGTAACTTTGATCCCTCCTCGGTATTGATTCAGCCACTTGCCGCAACACAGTTTGGTGAGCCTTACGTTGGGCTCCCTGATCGTTTTACAGGGTATTACAAGTACAGCCCGGGCGCCAGCTTTCAGGATGAAAATCAGAATATTGTTCAGGGTAAAACGGATGAGTGTTCGATATATGCCGTTTTGTTTGAAGGAACTCAACGCCTTGATGGTACCAATATACTGACTTCAGACCGTGTTGTCGCCCGGGCGGTACTGAGTGATGGCTCCCGAAAATCAGACTTTACTAGGTTTGATATTCCTTTCACTTATAGACAGGGCTGGACTCCACAGCCTGGAAGTAAATTAATGATGACCATTGTAGCATCATCAAGTAAGGAAGGCGACCGTTATAGGGGCGCATTAGGAAGCAGGCTCCTTGTCGATAATTTAGCGGTAATTCCAAAATAGTATGAATATACATAAAATCTTAATCGTGTTGATTATCCTTTTGCGGGCAAATATGGCTTCTGCTCAAGAAAGCAATGAGGTAATTTCTAAGAAGCTTGAACACAGTCTCTTCATTGGGTATAATTTTGGCGGGTTAGCGCCTGTATCTTTCCCGGAAAACATTAGGGCAATAAATAGCTACTCCCCGGGCTTTTCACCCGCTATTGGTTATGAGGTCATCTTTAGGCTAGATGAGCATTGGGGAATTGGAAGCGGCATGCGTTTGGACTATAAAGGGATGAGTGTAAGGGATAGTGTACAGTATTTTCATACGCAGGTTTCCGTAGATGATGCGTCTGTGGAAGGAGATTTCAGCGGCACCAACACCACAAATGTTAAAAACTTATATCTTTCGCTTCCAGTATATGCGGTTTACCAGACTGATAACCACTGGACAATTAAGTTAGGATTTTATGCATCCAGATTGATCAGACCCTCATTTTCAGGAAGTGTTTCGGATGGTTATTTAAGAAAAGGGGATTCGCTGGGCGAGAAGATCACAATCACAAGTGCTACCTTTAACTTTGATGAAAAACAACGGAAAACCGATTTTGGGCTTTTTGCAGGTGGTGAAAAAATGGTGTATAAGGATTTTTCGGTTAAGGCAGACCTTCAGTGGGGATTGAGACCAGTTTTTCCAGATTCATTTACAGGCATTTCCTTTAATATGTATAATATATTCGCAACGCTAGGGATATCCTATCAATTCTAATTTGAATTTGTTGAACTGTCCAACTGTGAAGATATTTATTTTTCCTTATCCAGGCTGCGCTGCTCAACTGCTTGGTGAAGATAAATATCCTGCTGATTAATAGGAATTTTAATACCGTTTTTACTGAAAGCATCATTTATAGCCATGATCAGATCATTTCTGGTCGGGTTGTTTTCCCTGAGATGTCGGGTCCATAGCTGAATTTTTAGCTCAATGGAACTACTGCCGAACAATTCAAAATTGACTGCTGGCTTTGGGTTTTTCAGTACCCTATCTTCTTCTTCCAGGATTTTATTGATAATCTCCCTGCACTTTTGCAGATCGCTATCATAAGCAATGCCAATCTCCATTGAAAGACGTCTGCGGTTTCCCGAAAGTGTCCAGTTCATCAAATGCGAATTGAGTAGATCACCGTTGGGCATTACCAGGTCTCCGCCTTCCCAGGTGCTGATCACGCTGCTTCGAAATCCGATGGATTTCATGGTGCCGCCCTGACCGTCAACATCCACAATATCACCAACGTTTACAGGCTTTTCAAAGGCAATGATCAGTCCGCTGACCAGATTGTTTACCAATGTCTGCAGGCCAAAACCAATTCCAACGCCGAGTGCACCGATGATAATGGTAATGCGCTCCATTGGTATGCCTGCAGCAGCCACGGCAAGAAAAAGTCCTATTGAGAGTATGCTAATCCGCAACAGTAATACCCAGCTGCCTAACCCACGATTATTCTCATTATTGCCCTTGCTGCCATTTAAGTGATCATCCGAAGTAAAAAAGGAGACGATCTTGGATAGAATAACCGATATGGTCATAATGATAAAAAATAGAAGTATTCCATTTATACTAAAGCTATAATTTCCCAATGATCGCTTGGTGCTCATAAATTCAAGGACGGGTTTAGAAAGAAATTCGAACAATGGAAAGTTATGTCCTAATAAAATTACCCATCCCAGTACAAGCAGTACATATAATAGCGAAGGCGCCTTACTGCCGACCTTACCGAAATTAAGGTAAAATAGTTTTTTGTCCTGCACCGTGTAAACTTCAAATGCTAATAGTAGCCCTTCGTTAATGAGACGCACAACCCAGAGAAACAATATCGCAATAATCACATTTAAAAAACCCACTAAAAACAGGGTTTTCGCAAGGTTGAACCTGCCATAAATATTTAAGATAATTGAAATGAGTTCAATACATACCATGACAAAAATGGAATGGGCTATCCATTTTTCGCGTAGTTCCACATCTCTTTTTTGTCTCAGGATTAGAATTCCTGCCACAGCCCCAATTACCGATAATGCTAGCATATACCATCGCTCCGGACGAGAAGCCTGTAAGAGTAGGTTGCCTGCCGATGCGAAGATAAAAAATACGACCATTGACAACCAAACCTTCATCCAGTAGGGCGTGATAAAGTTTTTAAAAACAATTGTCAGAGAGATGCATGAAATTATCCAGATGATAAAATTCAGGATAAAGGGAGGGGATACAAGAAGAAACTGAAATAGGCTTAGTACGACTAATACAGCTGATAACGCCGGATATCTTATCGATAGCTGCCCGTTCATATCTTTACTCAGTAGACCCTTTTCAAGGTAAATCGACCGAAGTGCATTTAAATAAATGAAAGAGCCCAGGATAAGGAAGACAATCAGGGAAAGTTTGCCTGCATTATTGATAATATAAAACTTCAAGGTAAGGACGTTTTTGTTTAGTGAAAAACGGACAATATCCTTAAATGGTCTGAAGTGAAGTTGCTTCTGCCAGATGTTTGGCAGCTCGCGAGTGAATGTTTCCTCTGCCATTTGCCGCTCATACCCTTCCACCTGCTCAACTTCATTTTGCAATTCGCTCATGATCAGGTTGTAACTGTACAAAAGTTTTTGTACCCTGGTGTTAGAGATTTTCAATACTGAGTCAACCGGTGCCGCATCAACCGCAACCGATGCCAGCGTGCGGACATAATCCATCGTCTGGGCGGAATCTTTCGGAAAAATGAATAGTTCAGGCGCTGTGGAAAGTGAATCTATCCTATAATGATAAGAGGCTAATTCTCTCTGCCTGGTTTCTAATAAGGATTTACTTTTTTTTGCATCCAAAAAAAGCTCATTTAGAATGCGTTTTGTAGATGCAAGATTTCTATAAGTCTGTGTTGTACCACGATTGTTAAGTACCCCATCGGAAGCGATATGGTAATCCTCCTTCAACCTGCTGAGCCTTGTCTTTAACCCAGCCGTATCTGTTTTAGTTTTTAGATAACCTTTGGCATCCTGAATGGTAAGTCTGATCTGGTTGATGACCTCGAGCTGTACCATGGATACTTTATCAGACTTGAAATCCTCAATACTTTCTTTTGCAGATTTTTTTGCAAAGTCCTGCATTCTGGACATAAAACTATTGGTCTCTGTTTTTACTGAGTCTAATGGAATACTGGTTTCAGATTTGGTCTGCCCATGGATTTTCGTTGCGCAAAAACCAAAACTTAATATGATAGGGATAACCCAGGCAAATCTAAATCTCATAACAAGGCAGTGTTTATCAATAATAGATAAAAATCAAAAAAGATCCAAATATTATCCTTGTCCAGTTGTCAAAACAGCATTTATCCTTAAAGTTATGGATTAGGATGCAATGACAATTTGATTATGTTGACTTAAAATAGCAATCAGTGTTATTGATTTTAAGTTTTGAGTGGTGTCTATTGGAATAGACGAGGTCGTCTTAGCTTCGGCTACTTTTTTAATTAAAATTCAGATAAAAATTGATTTTTTTATTAATTTTATTGTACAGAAAGGAAAACATGAAAAAAATCTATTTACTATTATTGTGTCTGATTATGGCTGTCGGCACATTTGCTCAAAATCAGGGCAATCAGAAAACAGACATAATCAGAAAAACCAACGGTGAGGAGCTTAAAGGTAAAATTATCAGGATCACCGATTCCGATGTGTCTTTTGTCTATGCAGGGGAAACTGCTGAGTACGTCATCAAAAAAGAGGATATTTCACAAATTGTTCACTCCAGTGGTCGCGTGGAAACCATCACTCAGGCCACTGCACCAGCTGAAACCAGGCAAAAAGACCAGGTCGCCATGACCGCGACCCCGGCAGATCATCATAACAAGATTGCTATACTTCCATTTACATTCTTGATGGATAATCAGCCCGGCGCAGATGCAATCGGTTTGAAAGCACAGCAGGATGCTTTTGCTTTGCTTAGCCAGCACTCAGCCGGCTATACCATCCTGGATCCCCGTACCACTAATGCAATGCTGGTTAAGGCAGGTGCAACAAGGGATAAAATGATTGGTTTTACCATGAAAAATCTTTGCGATATCTTAGGAGTGGAATACGTAATTGATGGAACAGTTACCCAGAATAAGGGATACCAGACCAGTTATACCTCTGGTAGTGATGACACAAAGGTAAAACGTGACGATGCGGAGAAAGTTAAAGGTATTTCCAGTTATGGGTCGTCCAGCAGCAGTGCCGTTCAGCGTTTTGATGTAAGCGTAAGTTTGCAGATATATATGGATAACAATGCCAGCATCTACAATGAAAATCATAAGGCATTTTTAAGCAATACAGATGGGTCTTATAGTGGACCGCTAGAATATTTGCTCAAACGGTGTCCGCTTTACAGAAAATAACTAAACATTATCATTATGAACTTAAGATATTCCATTTTGGTCTTGATGGCATTCCTGCTGGCTTCATACGCAGCCAGCGCTCAAAAGGGCAGTAATCTCCTTCAGATTTCCGGCTCAGTTGCGATTCCTACAGGGGAACTCTCAAAGGTTGCTGATGTTGGCTATGGTGGTGCCATAAAGGGATTGTATGGAGTAGGACAGCAAGCCCAACAAATAACATTAGAGGCAGGTTATAACCGTTTTTCGGTAAAAAACTTGCCAAGTTCTGTCAAGGCAAATTATTCCACCATCCCCTTGTATTTAGGATATCGTGCCAACCTGGGAAACATTATTATTGAAGGTCAGTCCGGACTTGCTTTCAATCACATTGAAGGTTCAGGACCCTCAGGTACAGTGGGCAGTAATCAAACTGCTTTCGGTTGGGCATTGTCTGCGGGCTACATCTTCAGGGCAGTAGAGCTTGATGTCCGGTATCAGAATTCAGAATCCGGTTCCGATACACAGGTAATCAGGTTCGTAGCGGTTCGCTTAGCGTATAATTTCTCACTTTAACCTTACTTTCTCTACATGAAAAACTTCAGAATAATTGCATCCATACTCTTCATGCTCTGTATCGCTGGCACCACTTTGGCGCAGGACAAAACTGGCAAAATATATGTCATCCGCAGAACCGGAATAAATGGTTCGGCGGTAAATTTCAGACTTTACCTTGATGGTGAACTCATCTGCAAGATGAAAAATAAAAGCTATTCCATGCATGATATTACGGCAGGCGAACACACCATTAGTGTTGTTGCTGGAGGTCTCCCTGATAACCGAAATAAAATACCAGTCAAATTTACTGTGATTTCGGGGAAAAGTAATTATTTTATGATTAACAGCGGAAATGAACTTTCCTGTATGGAAATCACGCAGTCTGCCGCCGAGCCCATGATTGCCAGAAGTGTCCAGGTAACCGATTGTCTTGGCGCTAAATAACTTTATCCCAAAATTAACCCAGGGGGGATGCCCCACGTATTCCCCTAATCTTTCAATTGTTTAAACAAACTTTTTCTGTATGTGTAGTTTTCTTGAAAGATTTTTTAGCCTTAAAACACCCCTACTGATTGCCTCACTTTCTCTGTTGTACTTAAATGCATTTGCGCAGCGTTCGGAGGTCGAAAGAGTGCTCTCAAGCTACGGGATAAGCGATGTTGTTCTTAAAAGTAATCCCAAAGAAAATATCAAAACAACGGCTTATGATCTTAAGCAAATTACAAGTGCTTCATCCAGTGAAAAGATAGAGCTCGCTTCCTATGACGGTTCAAAAGCTGAAGGGAGCCGGTGGGAATTAAAGTCTGTTAACGGAAAGCTTCCAAATACAGGACAGATTAAAAGTTTTCTTAAAGCGCATCCCGATAATCCTCCTATCCCTGTAATAAATGAGGATACCTATAAGGTGGTATCCAAACAGGATAGTATGCTGATTATTGAATTTTCGTATCTGGCAGATAAACTTACTTTGGAGAACAGTTTCCTCAAAGATTGCAAGGGCAAATTGTTTATCAACATTAAATCCAAGCTTTTGGAAAAGCAGGAAATAGAAAACCTTACGCCCTTAAAAATAAAAGGTATTAAGCTTGTAAAGCTTTTGACGGTTTCATCCTTCACATTTGATAAGAATTTAAGATGCTATGTTACATCGAAAGAAGTAACCAACTTTATCATTCAACTTCTTCTTTTAACCAGTGATAGCGTGGTCACGTCTGAATATTCTAATTACAGGCGGCCTTAACATTTTCTATCGTGAAGATCCTTATTGCATTTTATTCAGAATACCAGACGACTTATAAATAATAACCAATTTTTTAAAATAGATATATGAAAGCTATAGGTTTTAAAACGTCCTTACCGATTTCTGAGCAGGAAAGTTTTATTGAGTTTGAAACAGAAAAGCCCGTTCCTTCTGGTAGGGATATTTTAGTTAAGATAATGGCAATCAGCGTTAATCCTGTGGATTATAAAGTTAGGCAGGGAAGCGCCAAGAATAAATCGCTTGATGTTCCTAAAATAATAGGATGGGATGCCTCCGGAGTCATAGAAGCGGTAGGAACTGAAGTTAAACACTTCAAGGCAGGAGATGAGATCTACTATTCAGGAGACTTAAACCGACAAGGTTGTTATGCAGAATATCAGCTTGTCGATGAACGCATTGTTGGGAAGAAACCCGTTAATCAATCTTTCCCAGAAGCGGCAGCAGTGCCCCTAACCTTGCTCACCGCCTGGGAGATCATCTTTGAGCGCATGAGGATAAATGACAGAGATTCCGGAAAATCTGTTTTGATTATTGGCGGTGCCGGAGGAGTAGGGTCAATAGCAATACAGTTAGCAAAGAAGGTACTGGGTCTGAAAGTTATCGCTACGGCATCTCGCAAAGAAAGCAGAGATTGGTGCTTGCTGCATGGGGCAGATTTTGTCGTTGATCACAACAGTCTCATCGGCAACGTTAGAGAGGCCGGATTTGAGAATGTGGACTATATCCTGGATTTTGTGAATCTCAACCAGTATTGGGATGCCCTTATTGAACTCATCAAACCCCAAGGCAGTATTGGTTCAATCAGTGATCCGACTGCGGATGTCAACCTAAGAGGTATGAAGAGTAAAAGTATAAGTTTTCATTGGGAGCTGATGTTTACCAGGTCGATGTTTCAAACTGAAGATATGGAACAACAAAGCAATATCCTGGAAAAGGCAAAGAAATTATTTGAAAAGGGGATATTGAAATCCACCATTAATAAAAGATTTAATGGCTTTACCGTAGAAAACGTTAAAGCTGCGCACGAATTGCTGGAAAGCGGAACCTCTATAGGTAAAATAGTAGTTTTGTTCTAATAGCTATCTGCGGGATTCGAAAGTGGATTCTGATGCCCCCAAAATGTGAGAACATTGCGGTAACTTAAATTTTTTTTACCAGATCAATATTATTATAGTAGATATCTTAACCTAGTTCTTATGAAAATTATTTCGAATTGCTTTTTGATTTTTAGTATCGCACTTATAACAGCTTCCTGCCGGTGGGATGGCAGAACGCATGCAACTACCGACTCTCTATCGGTGCGACAAGAGCAGCCGGATGAAAAGCGAAAAATTCAGGATCACTTAGGATTATATGTGAGCAAAGATTATGAGAAAAGTGCGGAAGGTTATGACTGGGTATCTGTCAGGATAACTGTAATTAGCCAAGACAGCCTGGCCATTCAGGTCCGCTCGCGGGATGATATGAAAAAGCCAACTTGTACTTTGGATGCCAAGGCTGACAAAACTGGCGAAGGTAGTTATCGAATCAAGCTTCAATATGGAACCGCTATATTAAGTCTTGGCAATAATAGTATAAATATCCGCCCCGAAAGTACAAAAGATGAAGCAGGCCTTGCTTTTCCTTGTTCGGGAGGCGCTACCATAGCTGGTACGTATAAGAAAGTTTGAGATTTAATTATATAGACCGTTTTTTTCTCTCTGCATTAAATACTTCCTCACAGATTTCCGCATCACCTAATAACAAATTTCTGGCATATTAATTATCCAGATAAAAAAAGATTAAACTCTTTAAATATTCTGATGATGACTATGTTCTGGTAATTGTTTTTATTGAGAAAAAGATACGTCAAAAATAAGCTGATATGAGATAAGCATCAGTAATCCTCTGACCTGTGCACACAGATCCTGATACATATCGGATATGCTAAAGCATGCAAACAAAAAAGCCTGGACTGCAGCAACTAGTAGCAAATCTATAAGGTTATAAAATAAGGAAGTGTTCAAAGATCTCGTTTTTGATAGGCTATAAAGTTGTGGGTCATTGTAAATGCGCAACACATTCTCTAAAATTTAAATGATTTAGTCTACAGTTTAAAGAGGAATATTTCAGGCGTTTCTATATTTGGGTGTGTTAAGATAGTCTGATATTTAAACTCTGGCACTAAATTTAATGGAAGAGAGCATACTGCATGCCATAGGTATAAGAATAGACAATAATTTAATCCGTTATGGTGTAGTAAGCCAAAACGGGGAAATACTCTATAAATCCGAAGTATCATTAAAAAAGGCAAAATCCCATACAGAGATTATTGGATTGCTGATCGACGCTATCAATGAGTGTGCCCACCAGTACAGACACTCTATATTAGGTGTCGGATTGGGATTTCCCGGGATAGTTGAAAATAACGTAATTGTTGGAGGTGGTATAAATCTTCCTGGATTCAGAAACATCGAGCTGGGAAATGTGCTTCGCCTGGTCACCCGATTGAATATCACCATAGATAATGACGCCAATCTTATGGCACTGGGTGAGAAAACATATGGTAATTTAGATGATATTTCAGATGCAGTTTTTTTAGATATAGGATCAGGCATTGGTGGGGCCGTTATGATTAACTCCAAAATTTTTCCTGGATTTAAAAATAGAGGTGTCGAGCTAGGGCACATCATTGTCGAGCATAAGGGGGAAGTATGCGGTTGTGGTGCCCGCGGATGTTTAGAGGTATATGCATCAGTTGGTGCAATGAAAAAAAAGTACCTCTCCCAATCCGCTGACAAATCAAAAGATGTGGATTTCCTTTACTTATTGGATAAATACAGGTCTGGAGATCCAGCTGCTTTTAGGGTAGTAGAATGTCATTTCGAATACATGGCTACCGGTATTGTAAGCTTGATCAATATTTTTAACCCACAACGAATTGTTATAGGTGGTGAGGTGAAATTAGCCGGAACTTATTATATCAAAGAGATCGAGCGGAGATTAATTGCTATAGCTGTACCACCAGATGCTGACAGTGCCAGGGTTATTTCCGGCACGCTCGGCATTGATGCCTGTATATTAGGTGGTGCTGCAAGTGTTTTTAATAAATTCCAGCAGTCTCCCATCAGAAAAAAATGTCATTGAGGTCTTAAAAATGCATACCTGGGCTGAAGATAAAATGTAAGCATAAAAAGTCTTTCCGTTTATAATTTTTAGCATTAGCGTGCTTTATTTTTAAGCATCACTGATATATTCCTCTTTTCACCATTAACCGAAATAGTCAGGTTGATCTGACCAGTTTGGTAATTGTTGCCATTGTTTTCTATCACGTTAATCTTGGGTGCCCTGGAATCCGAATAGGGATAAACTATGGTTAAAAAGATGGAAGTTTCATTGCTAGATTTGGGTGCTTCGAACGCGAAAGCTGGTCTACTCAATTCTTTTCCATATTCGTAAGAAACTTTTCCTTCTTCTTGTTTTAAATTTATTTTGGGTGAGAGGCATTGAATTAATAAATTATTTCCGTCAGGATAATTTGTGGTGACAAGGCGGTTACCCTGATCAAATCTGGGTTGGCTATCTTCCTTCAGCTGATAATGGATTCCAATATTTCCAGCGGCTCTTCCAATGGCCTGATCAACGATCAAAAAATACTTTTGATCAATAAATAGAACACTACGGCAATGGTTCAAATCCTTGTAGCTGGGATTGGTGTAGGTAAGCACATCTAGGGTCTTACTGGTTTCCCATTTTTGCAAAGCGGCTTGGGTAATCACCATATTTTGATTATCAAGAGTTAATGTGCTGTGTACGGTTGTCTGGCGAAACCAATTGCGCTTTTTCATGATCTCATCATTCCCGCTGTAAACAAAACAACCCGCGTCTGGGGTAAAGTTCCGACCCTTCACCCAAAGCTCAAAAGTACCGTTATCGGGCTGAGCATGAAATTCTCCGGGAGGACTAGCTTTCAACATTAATATTGTTGAGCCAGTTTCCCACCCATTTCGAAAGGTATAAAATCCTGCGGTGGTTAATCCCCTGGAAAGCCAGTTCGGCTTTTGTCCGGTCTTGCCTTCACTTGCGAAGTAATTAATGAATGGATTATCGGGGAACATTGCCGACCAAGACTGGAATTGTCTCAAACGGAATTCTTTTTCTTTCCACCAAGAGTCGCCAAACATTGGTTGATTATAGTTTGGGAAGGTAATGTTAATGAAAGCCATGACCATTTTTTCTATGGTCTGTTTGTAGCTTGGAGGAAATTCGCTATCTAAATTGGCTTTCTGCGCTCCTTTAAATGCGTTCACAAAAATATCGATTGCTCCGGCATGGTAAACCGGGGAAAGCTCATATTGTAAGCCATCAGGATAAACCTGTTTTACTATCTCAGTGTTCAATATTGTTATCCCGCTTTTTCTCCATTTAGAGGCATTTTTGAATTCTGGAAATGAGGCTCCTGCAAATAATGTTCGCTGCGCCTCAAATAAGCGATGGTTGCCCTGATCGGCATAGTTGCTGAGTAGATAATTCGCCTGCTGATGGTAGCTGTTTAAAAAGTTGATTAGAAATTCAGGGGTGACATTAGATGAGGTGATGAAAATACTTATTATCGGTACTAAACTTTGTATTCTATCAGAAACTTCCAGAGGCCTCCAGGCGAAATTATCGTTATCAGCAGAAAGCCCCAAAGGATTTTTTTTGATCCATCCTTCTAACTGCAAGATCCATTCTTTGGCATATTTTTCATCTTTAGTGCCCCGGTAGGCGAGGGCCATTGGCAACCACCATTTAACGCGATGCAATTGCCAACGAACCTCATTGTCCTTTATCGGCCAAAGTTGCCAGTCAATATCTTTCCCAAAATCGAAATAACCATAAGCCTCTTGTGTTTTGAATTGGTGTAGTAGCGCTTTGTCGGCAATTTCTTGGGTTTTTATCGCTAATGCTCCGTTGGTATCAACAGGTATTTCGAGGTTGCTTAAATCAGGTTTGCCTGCTAGTTTTTTTCGGTAATAAGTTAATAAGGCTTTGCCTGCATCTTCATATTTTCTATTATTAAATGCGGTTTTTACCTTTTCCAAACCGGGATAGTCAAGGTTAATATGCTTAAAACTTTCTTCATGCAAGCCAGTTTGTGCCATGGCGCCACTGAACAGCAAAATGAATAATGAAGTGATGAGGTATGATTTAAGGTTTATTTGCATTTTATCTTTTAATCTAATGTGATCATCTGAATTTTTCGCCATGATCACCGTTAATTATTTTAGCCCTTGTTTACAATTTCTGTAATTAAATTCCGATTTCAAACACATACACTGGTAATCCAGAAGGCAATTTATTTGGTAATTCTATATTTAAGCCTTGGGAACTTTGTACCCATTTTATTTTTTCACCGCTGCCCAACATCGATACGCTTTTAATGCTTGCGATAGCCTTTGTTAAACTTTTTAAGTTCAGTTGCTTCATCTTCCAGCTGCGAGCATATGCATAAATCACCTTGCCTTTTTTAGCGAAGTAAGCGTCGGGCCGGGTATTTTTAGAAGTAAAATCGTTGTCCGATTTTCCCATCGCATCTGCTCGGCCTACCTCGCTTTGCGCACCTTCATTTAATATCTTGAAAGGGCTGACGCCATAAATGGCATCGTGATTGATGCGCATCCAATTTCCGAGTGCTTTTAACCGATCGGTGGCCTCTGCAGGAAAGTTACCATCACCTTTTGGTGCAACGTTTAGCAAAAAATTCCCACCTTTACACACAACTTCCACCAATTGACGCACTAATAATTCTGGCGATTTCCAAACGGTGTCGTATTTAACATATCCCCATTTCGCACTCATCGTCACGCAGGCTTCCCAAGGTTTAATTACTGTCTTATCTTCAATTTTTTGCTCTGCAACACTATAGTCACCCATGCCGTTTCCAATGCGATCATTGATGATACAGTTTGGTTGTATTGATTTGATCATTTCTCGCAACGCTGTACTCTGCGCCTTGCTGATTTGTTCTGGTGTATCAAACCAAAGTAAACCAATAGGTCCATACTGTGTGAGTAATTCACGGATTTGAGGTTTTACCTTTCGCTCAAAATACTTGGCAAAATCCTTCATTTCCTCGTTGGGATAATCCCAGGTGTTGCTTCGGTACCCATCTCGGGTGGGCACATCGGGATCTTGCCAATCTCTGCCCAAAGAATAATAGAAACATAATTTTAAGTTATATTTTTTGCAAGCCACTGCCAAATCCTTCATTGGGTCTTTGCCCCAAGGGCTTGTTTTAACAATATTATAGGGTTGGGAAGGAGAATCATACATCGAAAAACCATCGTGGTGCTTGGCGGTGATGACAATATATTTCATGCCTGCATTCTTCGCACTTTTTACCCATTCTTCTGCATTAAACTTGACAGGATTAAAGTCATTAGCAATCGTTGCATATTCTTTCAAGGGAATTTTTTCACCCAACATGAAATGTTCGTTGGCCCGAGCTTTTTGGCCTTTCCAATAACCAGCCGTTTGCGAATATAATCCCCAATGCAAAAAAAGTCCAAATTTTCCGTCCTTCCACCACTGCATCGCTGTGCTGTTTGGGCTTGTAGCTTGTGCGTTTGCCAGGCCACTGCATAAAGCCAGCAAAACAATCAGAAGTTTAAATTTTTTATTTTTCAATGCTTTCCATTTTTATTTCCCATACCAGACATAGTTTCAACATTTGTCGACTTTTTGTGTGGTTAAGCCGACTAGTTTACCAAATTCGAGACAACATTTTTTACCTTACCATCAATTGTTAAGGTAAGGTTAATGGTGCCGGAGGCATAGTTATTACCAGGATTTTCTTTCACACTAATCTGCGGAGCTTTTTTATCATTAAATGGATATAAAATATGGATGAAACTTTGAGTTTGACCATCGTTTTTCTGTTTTTCAAAAGCCACTGCGGGGCGTTTCTGCTCTTTACGATAAAAATAGGATACCTTGCTTTGTTCTTTTATGAGCTTAACTTTATCCTTATTCAAGGATTGAATCAATAAATTGTTACCATCCGCATAAGTGGTGTAAACCAAGTTTTTAGTTACATCATAAACCGGCTCTGCATCTTCTTTAAGGTGAAAACGCACATCTAATTTCCCGGTAGCCTTTCCAATTGCGTTATCAATTATCAAAAAGTATTTCTGATCGATGAATAATATACTGCGCTGATGATTTAAATCTGCGTAGCTGGGGTTGGTGTAGGTTAAAATATCCATCATTTTATCGGTTACCCATTTATTTTGTTTGGCCTTTGTAATTACCATATTTTGATCATCTAAAGTTAGCGTACTGTGGAATTTCGTTTGGCGAAACTCCTCCCGCATTTTGTTCACTTCTTCATCACCACTGTATACAAATACACCAGCATCTGGCGTAAAGTCACGCCCTTTAACCCAAAGTTCAAATGTACCATTGTCTGGCTGTGCGTGAAACTCTCCCGGAGGACTTGCCTTTAATACCATTACCGTTGATTTCATATCCCAACCGTTTCTGAATGTGTAAAAACCTGCGGAATTTAGGCCTTTAGAAAGATACCCTGGCACTTTACCCTCAACACCATCAGTAGCGAAGTATTGCAGTGTTGAATTATCCGGGAAAGCATTGGCCCATGTTTTATACTGCTTTAACATGGTTGGTTTTCCTACTGGCCACGCATCGCCAAACATTGGAAAATTATAATCAGGGAAAGAGAAATTGACTGTTGCCATTGCCATTTTTTCTACTGTTTCTTTGTAGCTAGTAGGAAACTCACTTTCCAACCCCGCATCTTTGGCTGATTTTAAGCCTTCCAAGAAAATATTGATCATGGTATTGTGATAGTTTGGAGAAAGCTCAAACTGCATTCCATCATCCAGAACCTGTTTTTTTATCTCTACAACTAAAACCTGGGCGCCACTTTTTCGCCAGCTTTCTGCATTTTTTAATTCAGGGAAGAAACACCCGGCAGCTAAGGCACGTTGTGCCTCAAACAGTCGGTGGTTACCTTTATCGGCGTAATTTTTAATAAGGTAATCGGTTTGTTCGCCGTAGCTTTGCAAAAATTCCAGTAAAAACGATGGTGTAAATGCCTTCGAAGTTCCCATAAGATTAAAGACTCCACGCAGCATATTGATGCGTTCTGATACTTCTAATGGACGCCAAACATATTTGTCATTATCAGCTGATAGACCTTTTGGATTTTTTTTCACCCAATCGCGGTATTGATGAACCCATTCCTTTGCATACTTTTCATCGCCAGAAGCACGATAAGCTAAGCCCATTGGTGTAAACCATCCCAGGCGATGCAACTGCCACCGCACTTCATTATCCTTCACCGGCCAATTTTGCCAGTTGATATCCTCTCCATAGTTAAAAAAACCATAGCCTTTATGCGGTTTGAAATTGTGCAAAAGGGCATTGTCGGCTTTTTCCTGATCATCTATGCTTAATGATTTACCCCTAAAACGCTCACTATCGCCCATTTTAAACTCACCTAGTTTTACATTGGTGCGTGTTCGGTAATACTTTAATAATTCCTTGCCAGCCTCTTCGTATTTTTTACTGTTAACTAGATTTTTTACACTCTCCAAACCTTTGTAATCAAGGTTAATAATGTTAAACTGCGCTGCAGATATTGGTTTCTCCTGGGCAGTTAAGGTGACTGCGATCAATAGAAAAAAACAAAATGAAATGATATTTTTCACGTGTGATAAGTTTAAATTTCTTTTTTATTTATTAAGTAACATTTTTCCAAAATTATGCCTTTGAAAATAGTTCGTTATATTGTCAATCCTTTGCCGCAATTATTCTATTTTCAAATCCATCTTAATTAGTTTCACTTTGCCATTTACCTCAAGTGAAATATCTAACATTCCATTTTCTAGATCATGGCTTGCATTTTCGCTTAATTTTACATTTGGGGCTTTTTTTTCCTGAAAAGGATACAGCAAGCTGATAAAGGATACTGTTTTAATGGTGTTTTTTTGTTTTTCGAAAGCGAAAGCTGGCCGTGGCTGTTCTTTTTGATACACATACGACACAAAGCTTTCCTCTGGTTTTAGTATTGCATTTTCGCTGTTGAGTAGTTTAATGAAAAGATTATTGCCATCGTTGTAGGTGGTTGATAGTTGTAGGTTTTTCTGATCTACTTCAGGTTTTGCATCCTCCTTCAATACATACCGGACATCCAATTTACCGGTGGCATCACCTATAGCACGATCAATGATCAGAAAATATGTTTGATCGATAAATAAGAATGTTCGCTGGTGGTTGAGGCTTTTATAACTTGGGTTGGTATAGGTAAGTCGTTCTATATCACTACCTGTTTCCCATTTTATCGCTGAAGCCTTATTAATCTCGATATTCTGATTATTTAACGTGAGCGTTTGATGCGCCATGGTAGATCGGTACCAATCTCGTTTTGCATTTTCCTTTACACCTATGTTGGCATAGATAAAGCTTCCGGCATCGGGGGTAAAATCCCTACCTTTTACCCACAGTACAAAATTGCCGTTATCCGGATGTGCATGAAACTCTGCAGGTGGTCCGGCCTTCAGCTGTAAAACCGTCGATTTCATGTCCCAACCATTTCTAAATGCATAAAACCCTGCCTGGGGCAAGGCGCTCGAAAGGTAGCCAGGTTTTTCACCCTTAGCGCCATCGCTAGCAAAATAGGCCAACATTTTATTTTTTGGAAAAACATCAGCCCACGCAGCATAATTTTTTAACATGGTGGCTTTATCTGTTAAAAATGAATTGCCGTACAAGGGAAAGGTATAATCTGGAAAAGAGAACTTTGGCACTGCTGTGGTCATTTTCTCTACCAAATCGCGATATTTTTGTGGAAATTCATTTTCAATTCCAGCAATTTTGGCCATTTTTAGTGCCCTTAAAAAGGTGCCGATGGTGCCGATATGATATGATGTAGACAATTCAAATTGCATTCCATCATCATAAACCTGCTTTCCAATTTCTGAGTTGAGCACATCAATACCACTTTTTCGCCAAATGGCTGCATCTTTAAATTCTGGAAAACTAGTTCCCGCCAACAGCAAATGTTCGGCTTCATATAAACGGTGGTTGCCAATATCAGTATAGTTAGCCATCACATAGTTGGCTTGTTCATTATAGGCATTTAAAAACTCCATCAAAAATTGTGGAGTAAAGTGAGGTGAGTTGATGAACTGGTTGAAAAAGGTAGCCCAATTGTTTAGCCTGAAGGATACTACGAAAGCTTTCCAGGCAAATTCCTTATCATCCGCATAAGCGCCCTGTTTGTTTTTCTTCAACCAGTCTCTTACCTGAAAAATCCATTCTTTTGCATATTTCTCATTACCCGTGGCCAAATAAGCATTGCCCAAACTTTCCCAGAAAGTGGTGCGGTGTAAAAAAGTGGTTAATAACTGGTCTTGCACCGGTCGGAATTGCCAGTTGATATTTTCACCATATTCAAAAGTAGGATAACCTTTGTGGGGCTTAAACTTATGCTTCAGAATATCATCCGCCAGTTGCTGTAAGGCAGGATTAATTCTTTTGCCGACTTTTGGTGTTAAAGCGCCTGGCCGGTTGCGATAGTAAGCAAGCAATTCCATAGCAGCCTCGGCAAATTTGCCAGCACTTTCGGCTTTGCCCACCTTTTCTAATCCTTTTCCAGATAGATTGAAAGGTGCAAAACTAACCTTGTTTAGTGGTGTTTGCCCATCAACGTTGCCAATTGTAAAAATAAGCGCAATATAAAGCAGTGATTTTTTAAGCATATTGTTTTGACTTTGCTAACCTTAAAAGGTTTGTAACTTATTTTATCAATTTATCAAATTGGTCATTATTGCTCATCGGATGAACAGTGCGGTTAAAAGACGTGGTCTGTGGGTTATAGTAACAACGTAAATTGAAACAGATAGTGTATTTACCAACATGTTTGCGATTAATTCAGCTTTATGATTCTAATATTATCATGGTAGGCGATGCGTGTTTGCCCAACTGGTGCGATATAGACCCCCCATTTAATATAACCAATTTGCCCTGAACTTCCATTTGGTGGGTAAGTTAAATAGCTATTTTTATCATCTATCAGGAGATATTCCGTTTGATTGGGCAATTTCATATAAGTTTTCATGTAGCCTGTAGCAGTATCTTGCCAATCCACATCAATGCGGAAATGAATCCATTGGTTAACGTAAGGGCGTGCATCGGCAATAGCGGTAACGTTTGGTACCGCATTTATTTTAGCAAAACGCAACACCATCGCATTTCTGGTCGTTCTAATTTGCAATGGTACTTCTCCAGCGGATAGCTTCAATTGAAAAATATTGCTTTCCGTAGGGTCGGTTCCAATAAATTGCCAATCTTTTAGCAGTACACTAAATTCATATCGACGTACATCTCCTGGGAAAAAACGACCCGGTGTATAATTTACTGTGCTTGATTCGCTTCTATAATTCTCGTTTGAGTAATAGTTTGGGTCACCTTGCACTACTTTGTGAGCCACTGCCCAATTACCAGTTGAGCCCGGTTGCACTATATAAGAAGCATCAGAAGCGGCGGCCTTACTGGTATCCAAATTAGCCACCCCGCTATTTTTTTTCCCGTTTTCATAGGTCAAGTCTAAAAGTACATTGCTGTTAGTTGGTTCAGCAACAGCCAAAACTTGGGCAGATGGTTGCTTTTCTTCGATAATTAGCTCCTGAGAGGTGCTCTTTTTGCAGGCTGTAAAGAATAAGGCGAAACTTGCAAGTATTAAGAATGGTCTAGAGTTCATATCCGTTAATAAATTTTGTCGATAATGAGAATTAAGTTTTTTTAAGCTTTTTGTATTGATTAAGGGCCTCCAAATAATAATAATCAGCATAATCTAACGGGGTGTCAATCTCAGAATTATATAAAAATGCACCTACGCTATGCTTTAAAATAAAATAATTGTTCTCGCCAGGTTTAGCCAGATATTTATCTGATGAGAGTGATTTTAAAATATCCTCTGCATATTTGAAATATTGTTGTCCGTTCTTAACTTTTGTACTCAGCTTTAATAAACCACAGGCGATCACCGCTGCAGCAGATGCATCTCTCGGGGCACGCTCATCTGCTTGCAGTGCATTGTGCACATCGTAGTCCCAAACAGGAATTTTATCTGCAGGAGTTTTTGGATGATTCATCAGAAATTTTGCAATGTGCTCTGCCTGTGTTAAAAATCTTAAATCTTTAGTGTTTTCGTAGCACATCGCATAACCGTACAATCCCCAGGCCTGACCTCGAGACCATGCAGAACTATCGGTTAAGCCCTGATGAGTCGCTTTGCGAAAAACCTTTCCCGTCGAAGGGTCGTAATCCACTACATGATAAGAACTAAAATCTGGTCTGAAATGATTTTTCATCGTGGTTAATGCGTGTGTGGTGCCAATCTGAGCATAAGCTGATTTATCAAATTCTGATGATCCCCAAAACAGGTATTCCAGATTCATCATATTATCAATAATTACCGGATATTTCCATTCTCCAAAATCCCAAGAGCGTATCACACCAATCTTTGGATTAAATCTTGCAGCAAGGTTTTTTATTCCATCTGATAGTACAGGCAGGTAAGATTTGTCTTTGGTGATCCGGTAGGCGTTACCATAGGAGCAGTAAATCATGAATCCCAAATCGTGCGTGTCGGTAATATATCTCATTGAATCCAGGCCAAGCGTAAATCTTTTTGCATCAGCTGCCAAAGCCTTGTTACCGGTAAGTTCGTATCCATACCATAAGGTGCCAGGGAAAAATCCGGTAGTCCAATCCTTATAATTGGCTAACCTAACAGTGCCACATGTTACTGATCTTGGGTTTTGTCCTGGCAGGTAGGTTTGGGACGCTTTAATTAATTGTTGATTTATTGTCGAGGTGGCATTTGCTAGCCAACCTTCAGTGTGTTCATTCTTCAGCTGGGCATTAGCCTGCAGGCTAAATACGATTGCAACACCAACTAAGATTGACTTGATCATGTTTTCCATATAATTATAAAAGGGTTTGAATTCTTGATTGTAACTATCGTAAAATTAATCCTTTTGATTTCAGCAGACTTTCAATTTCACCCATAATACTTTTGATATTGGTTAAAACCATCAACCCAAGGATATTAGAATGATCAAAGCTTTTTAGCAATTAGCAGCTTATCGCCATTATAAAAATGGATTTCATCATAGCTGCGTTTCTATCGCAAAAAGACATGCATTTTAAAGTGTTGTTTTACTCGCACTGGCTTAGTAAAATATTTAGCAAATCACTAAATAAGTTTAAATATGGTTGAAAACTGGAATTGTCAAATACGCACTATAAGTTCGTTTTGTATTTTTATTGGCGAGCACTTTGGGGTAATAAAATCATCAGGTCTAGTGAAAATTTAAACCTATTGATTTTATTAAAACTTCATAAAATTTTATACATCAGTAACCAAACAAGTATTTACAATTAAATTTTAAAACACGTTATGATTGCCTTAGATAATGAACAATATGCTGTTGGTATTGATGTGGGAGGTAGCTCGCTAAAATGCGGGTTAATTGATAGTGTTGGTAAAATTCATTATTCTACGCTTGTTTCTTTGCGGGAAGTAAATACTGAGCAAGGCGTTATCATCAAGATCGCACAATCCATATTGGATTGCGCAGCTAAAGTACCAAGTATTTTAGGTGTTGGAATCGGATTCCCGGGTATTATAGAAAACAATTGTGTGATTGGAGGAGCAGATAATTTGCCTGGTTTCAATAACTTACCTCTGGGTTCTATTCTATCTGATGCAACCGGTTTCAGAAATATCAAGATTGCAAATGACGCTAATTTAATGGGCCTTGGTGAACAAAAATTTGGCGCTGCAATGCAGGCAAGCGATGTACTCTTTCTAACTGTTGGAACTGGTATTGGTGGCGCAATCATGATCGCCAACCAATTGTATGGGGGTTTTAGGAATAGAGGATCTGAAATAGGGCATATTGTTGTCCAACAGGATGGATTACCTTGTGCCTGTGGAGGAAAAGGTTGTTTGGAGGCTTACGCATCGGTAACATCATTGGTGAACTATTTTAAGCAAAATAGTCAGGCTAGTGCTGATGTTGACGGCGAATATATCATAAAGCACTATTTACAGGGTGATCACTTAGCTAAACAGGCAATGAAAAGGCATTTCGATTACCTGGCTAGTGGAATCGTGGGTCTGGTTAATATTTTTAGTCCTCAAAAAGTTGTAGTCGGTGGTGGTATAAGTGAGGCCGGACCATTTTATATTAATGAAATAGAAATGCGTGTAAGATCATTAGCAATACCTATTGCCGTTGCGAACACCAGTTTTGCAGTAGCAGAACTTGGAAACAAGGCTGGAATGCTTGGCTGTGCAGCAATAATCTTTGAAGATTTAGCAATGAAATGAAAGTCTAATGGCTCAGCAGGTTAGTGTAAGATAAGAGATGTCACTGAGTGCCTTTCCATTACATGAAAGTGTGGATAAAGTGATATTTGATAAGTGATTAGACAATTTTAATATAAAATTACACCATTTCGAAAGTCGTATACTGCTGAAGTAAGTAGTTTCGTATTCAATAAATATGGTGTAATGCCACAACCAAATATATAGATGCTGACTAAAGAGATGACCTAACTTTAGTTGCCAAGCTTTACAACCTAATAACAACTAAATACAACTTTATGAAATTTACTGAACCAAATCTCCTCAACACCTCAGGTGGAAGCAAAGCTTTTGCTTTAAACCGGAGGGACTTAATTAAGTTCGGTGCAGCAGGGGCACTGGCAATAACAGCGCTAGGCTGTAAAAAATATGTGATCAGCGATGCCGCACAGACAGAAAATAATCCAGGAAACAGGATTGATTTTGCTGCCCCGAATGATATTGGCCTGCTCAATTATCTTTACGCTCTGGAGCAATTGGAAGCGGCTTTTTACCTCAAAGTTTGCGAAAGCTTCCCTGCCGATTTTACTGATCTTCAGAAAACCTATTTTAATGAGCTTAAACTTCATGAGCAAACTCATGTAGCTTATTTCGCGAGCATTATTGGCAACCAAGCCGCAATTGGACAACTGGACTTTGATCTATCAAGCGTCAATTTTTCATCTAAAATATCAGTTTTAGCTACTGCACAATCATTTGAGGATTTAGGTGTGGCGGCCTACAATGGAGCTTTGGAAAAGACGAACCTTGTTTCCAGCATCATTACATTTTCGCAAATTGCTACTGTAGAAGCAAGGCATGCTGGGTGGGTACGCAATCAAGTGGTTACTAGAAGTTCGGTTAGTTTAGATCAGCTTACCAGTTTAGGGGCGAATGCTACGCAGGCCACAGATGTATCATTGCCACCGGCAATGGTGCTGCAGCAAGTGATGAAGTACATAAAAACGAAATTGGAAATCTTAAATGCTTAAAAATAATAATGATGAGAATTTTAAATGTTTTAGATGAGTTGTCCAAGATCGGAGGCGATAGTGGATTTACAGAAAATAGACGCGGGAGCTTAAAAGCGTTACTTAATTTTAGTAAAAAGGTTTCAGTTGCAGCTACACCATTATTTTTTGGAAATTTAATTCAGACCGCGAAAGCGCAAACATCGAGTGGCAATTCTGCTGCTGATGCGTTAAATACCTTAATCGTATTGGAGTACTTACAATATCATTTTTACAACAATGCCCTGGTGAATTTTCCGAATTTGATACCAGCAGGTGATAAGCCACTTTTTACAATAATCCGTGAGCAGGAAAAAGCGCATATTGATTATTTGAGGACTGTAATTGCCAACATTGGAGGCACAGCTCGTGCAGCTCTTGATAGTTCGGCTTTTGATTTTTCCAGGACTGTTGGCACAACGGTAACTTTTACTTCGGTAAACACAAATTATCAGAATTTTTTAACTGCAGCTGTTGTTCTGGAGGATCTGACGGTGAGGATTTACAAAGGACAGCTTAGTAATTTATTGGATAGCAAACCGGCATTAATGGCAACAGTAAGAATCCATACTGCACAGGCAAGACATTCTGCACAGGTTAGGGAACTGCTTCAAAATACACAAGCGGCGAATTTAAAAAATCTAAGGCCATGGGTAAGCGCCAGAAGGTTAGATTCGGGAACATTGAGCTTAATAACAGCCGGAACAGATATCGTGACGAATGATACTTTTCTAAATAATGCATCTGCGGTTTACGATGTTGATGTTACCGCAGCAAACAGAGAAGTTAAATCAGTACAAGCAGGTATTGAAACTTCAAATTTTTCTCATTTTACTGCTGGAAAAACACTGCCACTCGCTGGAAATGACCTATTTGAAGCCAGGGCAATTTCATCTGCATCTTTTGATGAGTATTTTTCGGATGTTACCGCTAAGCAACAAATCAACTATTATCTAAAGACGGGGTTTAAAATTTAAATAAGATGTATATGAAGAACCTAAAGAACATCAATATGAAAAGATTTATACTTCTTTTACTCATTATTCCTTGTTTTATGGCCAACGCCCAGGATGTTATCACAGTAAAAGGCGTGGTAACAGACCAAACAGGTCAGACCGTTCCGGGTGCAACCGTGCTAGAGAAAGGAACAAAAAATGCAGTGGTAGCCAGCAATGTTGGTGCTTATAGCATTAAAGTTAAGCCTACTGCCATTCTAGTTTTCTCATTTATAGGCTCAAGATCTGTGGAGGAAGCAGTGCAGAACAGGACAACCATTAATGCGAAGCTTTTAGAAGATGCCAACAAACTGAATGATGTTGTGGTTGTTGGATATGGCGCTGTGGCTAAGCGTAGCGATTTAACAGGTTCAATTTCTTCTGTAAGTGGCACCGAACTTGAAAAGTCTCCTGTTCCGAATGTTGCACAAGCCTTGCAGGGGCGTATTGCGGGTATGCAGGTAAGTATGCCAAGCGGCGATCCTGAAGCTCAACCTTCGATAACAATAAGAGGAGGAACATCCATTACACAAAGTAATGAACCATTATACGTGGTAGATGGAGTTCCCCAAACGGATGGATTAAACTTTTTAGATCCTTCGGATATAGAAACCATTGATGTATTAAAAGATGCATCTGCCACCTCTGTGTACGGAGCTCGTGGCGCAAATGGCGTAATTTTAGTAACCACAAAGAAAATTAAAGTGGGAAAAGTATCCATAAATTACGATGGATATGTAGGCGCTAGAATTACCACCCGTTATTTACCGGTTTTAACTCCGTATGAATATGCCTTGTATGCTTATGAGAACAATGTTGGAAATACTGATGGATTAACCAGGTTTACCAATACTTTCGGCAATTTTAATGAATTGAAATCTTTGTATGAGAACAGACCGGGCATAAATTGGCAAAATAAGGTGTTGGGAGAACAAGTGATGAGCCAATACCATAAAATTGGTGTGAGTGGCGGATCTAGTGATATGCGCTATAATCTTTTCTACTCAAGGAATGATAACGATGGATTATTGTTGAACAGTAGTGCCACTAAAGATATTGCAAAATTGACCGTAACAAACAATATCGGCACAAAAGCAGTGATAACCGGAATTGTTAATTATTCTAGACAGAATATTTTTGGCACCGGCGGTACAAATGCCGGCGGAAATGCAGGTGCACCGCGACTGAGCTTTTTGCAAACATTGTTGCAATATAGGCCTATTAACGGCAGGCTTGATAATGATTTAGATCTTTTAGATGATCAGCTTGATGTGTTCGATAATCAAAGCAACCCAGCTTTTCAAAGTCCAATAGTTGCGTTAGAAAGTCGTCAGGATAAAAGAACGGTTAATGATCTTAATGCAAACGTTACATTAAGATATAACATCGTTAAAAACTTAACATATAATGGATTGGGTAGTTTTAGTACCAAGGGAGACAAAAGGCAATTCTTTGCTGATGCCTCCAATATCCAGTCGATAAGGCGGGGTGGGCCATTTGGCAATACCTCAGAATTAAATGGAAATCGGTATTCATTTAATAATGTGTTAACTTATGCCAGAACGATAAAGAACCATAAGTTTGACGTTGCTTTAGGGCAGGAATATATCTATAACTATAGCGAAAGTTTTTCGGCAGATGCAGCTAACTTTCCCTTAGTTAACAATGGCTACAATGATCTGGGTGCTGGAACGGTAGCTGGCTTTCCCTCTTCTTATGCTGAAGATGATAAACTTTTCTCACTTTTCACCAGAGCGAACTACAGTTATAAAGACCGGTATCTTTTTAGTGCATCCTTAAGACGAGATGGATCGTCTAAATTTGGTCCTGAAAATGTTTTTGGATATTTTCCGGCCGGAGCATTTGCCTGGAAAATCAACCAGGAGTCTTTCATGAAAAATGTGAAGGCGATTTCTGATTTACGTTTGCGCATAAGTTATGGTAGTTCTGGAAACAACAGAATTCCAAATTATGCAGCTTTAGGCACTTTTGTAAGCAGCAGTTACCCGCTTGCCGACCAATTGAACAGTTCAGTTTACCAAACCAGTTTATCAAACCCTTTTTTGAAATGGGAAACGGTTGTACAAAGTAATTTAGGACTAGACTTGGGCCTATTTAAACAAAGGCTTACGCTAACAGCTGAGGTATATGATAACCGTTCTAAAGATTTATTGTATAATTCTAGAATTCCAGCAAGTTCTGGTTTTGCTTTACAGCTACAAAATATTGGCGAAACATCCAGCCGGGGATTCGAGTTGTCAATCAATTCGGTGAACTTCCAAAAGAAAGATTTTACCTGGAATACCAACTTTAATATTTCATTCAATAGAACCAAAGTATTAAAATTAAACGGCGATGAAACCTCTTTGAATGTGAGCAGTTGGAGCAGCACCTACACCGATTATATCTTGAGAGTGGGTTCGCCTGTAGGAATGATGTATGGTTATTTAACAGATGGCCTTTATCAGGTAAATGATTTTAACTATAACCCAACAACCGCAACATACACCCTTAAGCCAGGCGTGGTGAACAACGGAACCGCAGTAAGGCCAGGGTTTGGAAAATATAAAGATTTAAGCGGTCCGGGTGGTGCACCAGATGGTATCATCAACGATTTCGATCGTACTATCATCGGCAATGCCAACCCTAAATTTACTGGAGGTATCAACAACACCTTTACCTACAAAGGTATAGATTTATCTATCTTTTTAGATTTTGTTTACGGTAATAACATTTACAATGCCAATATTGCTAATAACTGGAACCCAGCTAATGACTATGCCAGCAATTTAGCTTTTCAAAAGGATCGTTGGACTGAGGTAGACTCTCAGGGCAATTTATTGGTTAGCCCTACAGCGCTGGGAGCTTTTAATCAAGGCAAAAATCTAATTCCCCTTGCAGGTGGCACAACCCGACCGGTGAATGATTTAGTTATTGAAGATGGCTCATTTTTACGTGTAAATAACATCAGTTTAGGTTATAATTTACCTAAAAATTGGCTTTCCGCAGTAAAAATATCCAGAGCAAGATTTTACTTCACAGCTTACAACCTTCATGTATTCACCAAATATTCGGGCTACGACCCTGAAGTGAATGTTGGTTCAAGTGCTTTAACCAGAGGCTTAGATTTCAATGCCTATCCAAGAGGGAAATCTTTTGTTGCAGGCCTAAATCTATCACTATAAAAATTATAGAAATGAAATTAAAATTAAATCATTCGAAAATAGCGAGCATATTGTTATTGGTTACCGTAATATTGGTTTCTTGTAAAAAAGTGGTGGAGGTTACGCCTTATTCCAGATTTACCACTGCTAATTTTTTTAAAACTGTTCCAGAAGCATACGCTGCCACAATGGGCGTTTACGAAACGATGAAGAGTGCCAGGACTTACGGGTATCACATTCCCTTATTATACGATTTGGAAAATGATATGCAATTTATCAGTCCTGGAAATACGGCAAATGATTTTAGGGATATTACACAATACCGCTATCAGGCATCGCATCCCTTTCTATACAGTACCTGGACAGAACTTTACGCAGGTATTGATAGAGCAAATCTGGTTATTGCTGCAATTCCTCAGATGGAAAAATTTACATCGGGTTCGGATACAGAAAAAGCAGATCTCAATAGGTTGCTGGGCGAGGCAAAATTTTTACGGGCATTCTATTATTCCGATTTGGTTAGACTATGGGGTGATGTACCTTTTAAAACAAAAAACTCAGTTGCTGGCGATGATTTAGCGACTCCACTTACTGATAGATATGTTATTTATGAACAACTTTTTAAGGATATGGAAGAGGCGATTGCCGTGTTGCCGGCGTCCCTTCCTGTAAACGAGAGAATCAACAAATTTGGTGCGAAGGCGATACTGGCAAGAGTTGCACTGGCTGCCGGCGGTTATTCGTTAAGAGCTGATGGAACCGTTAAAAGACCTGAAGATTATCTGAAATATTATCGCCTGGCACAAACCCATGTTAATGATGTAATTGCATCCAACTTATACCAGTTGAATGCAAGTTATAGTCGTGTTTTCAAAAATCAGTCGTCACAAATATTTGAGCCAAAAGAGAGTTTATTTGAAGCTTCATTCTTTTCTCCAACTGCTGCAACCAGCAATAGCTCGTATTTTGGAAGTTTTAATACTCCAAATACCACGCTCGGCGTGTACGCGAATGGACTTGCCAGGCATTTTATACCATTCACCTTTTACAGTTCTTTTACCGATGGTGATTTGAGAAAAGATTTCTCAGTAGCAACTTATCGGATTGGCGCCAACGGATTAAGGGTGCCGCTTTTAGCAGGAACAACGGAAGAACATACCTGGACACCTCAGAAATGGAGTAGAGAGTACCAGAAAGGTAGTGCTTTAGAACCTGCTCAAACCTATATCAATTATGTAATTATGCGCTATTCTGACGTGCTGCTGATGAGAGCAGAAGTAGAAAACGAACTGAATAATGGTCCTAACCAACTGGCTTACGATGCCATTAACCAGGTTAGGAGAAGAGCATTCGGTACCAACATAGCGGGCAGTGGTATTAGCATCGCAATAACCGCTGGTGGTAGTGGATATGGAAATAATACCACCGGAGGTTCGGGAGTAACCAATACTGGTATCACCGTAACAGGTAGTGGTTTTGATGCTCAGGCGGTGCCCATTGTTACAAATGGTGTAGTAACTGGTGTTAGATTGTTAAATGCTGGAATCGGATTTACATCGGCGCCAATTGTAAGTATCACAGGCAGTGGCACAGGGGCTTTGGCAACAGCAACCTTGCTACCGAAAAAGACAAATACAGATGCTGATTTACCAAATGGCTTAAGTTATACAGATTTTAAAAACCGTCTACAAGATGAAAGAGCTTGGGAATTATGTTTTGAAGGTTTACGTAAAGCTGATTTAATCAGGTGGAACATATTTTCAGCAAAGGTAGCTGAAACTGAGGCTGCCTTAAAAACCAGAAGATCTAGCTATCCTTATGGTGCGGGTACTGCATTTGCACAAGCTAACCAGCCATTTAAGTATTGGTTAATGCCATTCCCATTGAATGAAACCGATGCCAATACCAAAGGTATAACTCGTCAAAATCCGGGATGGTAATTGATTTACAACGCTTCAAGTTGATTCTTGAAGCGTTATTCTTTAATAGCAGATGAAACAAAAAAGTAACTTTCTGGTCGGTGTGATATTGGTGGTATGGTTTGTCATTTCTTTTGTGACCAATATACTAGGACCGCTTATGCCCATCATTATCGATACCTACAATCTCAGTTTGACGATGGCCGCATTTCTGCCGTTTTCATTCTTTTTGGCTTACGGAGTAACTTCAATCCCGGCTGGGATAATGATTGAGCGAATTGGCGAAAAATATTCGATGTTGATTGCATTTTCATTGAATCTTTTGGGAGCTTTAGCCTTTGCATTTAATCCTCAATATTCTATGGCTTTGGCATCATTGTTTGTCATCGGCATTGGGATGGCGATGTTACAGGTAATCATTAATCCGCTAATGCGAATTGCCGGATGTGAAGAAAACTTTGCTTTTTATTCGGTTATGGCACAGCTGGTTTTTGGAGGAGCGTCATTCCTTAGTCCATTCGTATTTGCTTATTTGATGGAAGCCTTGGGCACCAATCCCACTTCCGCTAATCCACTGGTACATATATTAGGTGGTTTAATCAGGGATGGGATTCACTGGACATCACTCTATTGGCTATTTGCATTCATTTTTATTTTGATGATTTTAACGCTTTCCATCATTAAAATGCCACGGGTGGAGTTGAAAGAAGATGAAAAGTCAGGTGCATTTAAGGTTTATCTCGAGTTGCTTCAAAAAAAAGAAGTTTGGTTGTTTTTTCTGGGGATAGTCGCTTACGTGGGTACTGAACAATCGCTAGGCAATTGGATGACTGAATTTTTAAAACGATATCATCAGGTAAACCCGGCAACAGAGGGCGCTAATATTATTGCATGGTTTTGGGGATTAATGACTATCGGATGTTTGCTCGGCTTGTTGGTGCTAAAACTGTGGGATGGTAAACTCGTGTTAAAAGTAGCTACTGTATTGTCATTGTTAACAATTACCGTGGCACTGCTTGGTAATAGGGAATTGGCAATAATGGCGTTTCCGTTTGCGGGCTTTACGATATCAGTCATGTTCTCGGTAATTTTTTCTTTAGCATTAAATTCTGTTACCAAAAACCACGGATCATTTTCCGGTATCCTCTGCTCGGGAATATTTGGAGGTGCATTAGTGCCTTTTATTGTAGGTGCTTTAGGTGATGTCATCGGCCTTAAATATGCCATGATGTTTTTATACGTAACCTTAGGCTATATTTTTTTTATTGCCTTCAAAGCCAAACCACTTGTAAATAACAAAACTGTAGCATTTCGCGATCTCTTGAAGAATACTTAATTTATAAAACAAAAAAAAATGAAAACCAAAAACTTCTCTATTTTATGTTTAGCAATGTTGGTCGCAACCAGCCTGATAATGTCTTCATGTAAACAGAAAAAGAATGCTCAAAGCGATGGCGGAGAAGGCAAACGCCCCAATATATTAATGGTTATGTCTGATAACCAATCATGGAACCATGTTGGCGTTTACGGCGACCCTATTGTGCGCACACCAAACATGGACAAAGTAGCTAAAGCCGGTGTTCGCTTTAATAATGCGTTTTGCAGCTCGCCCTCCTGTACGCCAGCCAGGGCAGCTATGTTAACAGGTCAAGATACCTGGCGACTAAAGGAAGGCTCAGACTTATGGAGTGTATTGCCTACAGAGTTCCCTATTTACACAGATTTGCTCGAAAAAGGGGGTTATCAGGTTGGTTTCGACCGCAAAGGTTGGGGTCCTGGAAGTTTCGAGGCTAACGGACGTAAGCGAAATCCCGGAGGAAATCCCTTTAAGGATTTTCAGGAATTTTTAGGTAAGAAAAATGCTGACGAGCCTTGGTGTTACTGGGTAAACAGTCATGAACCACATCGTCCGTATGTGGAAGGGTCTGGCGAAAAGGCCGGCATCGATCCTAAAAAAGTTCCTGTTCCAGGTTATCTTCCAGATCACATTAGCATTAGAAAAGATATTGCTGATTATTATGCAGCGGTAGAAACTTTTGATAAAGAACTTGGTGAAGCGCTGAAGGCGTTGGAAAAAAGTGGGGAGTTGGAAAATACAGTTATTGTGGTCTGTAGTGATAATGGTTGGCAAATGCCTAGAGGGTTAGCTAATTTGTACGATTTTGGTACCCATGTGCCAATGATGATTTCCTGGCCTGGTAAATTCAAAAAAGGGGCTGTGGTTGATAATCTGGTAACATTAAATGATTTAGCACCAACTTTTTTATCACTTGGAAAGGTAGAAATTCCTAAACAAATGACGGGTAAAAGCCTACTTTCTATTTTATCTGATAATGCAAAGGATACTTTAAAAAGAGAATTCGTTGTACTCGGTCGTGAGCGCCATGCCTTTGTACGTCAGCATGGTTTAGGCTACCCAGGCAGGGCGATTCGCACTAAACAATATCTGTATATTAAAAATTATGAGCCAGCCCGCTGGCCTGCAGGCGATCCGCAATTTTATGGCGATATAGACCCTTACATGTTTAACTGGCCTGGTGAAACCAAGTATTATCTCATTGAAAATAAAGATAAACCAGCAGTTAAACCATTTTTTGAGTTGGGAATGGGGAAACGTCCCGCCGAAGAGTTATTTGATATCACCAAAGACCCAGACGAACTACACAACCTGGCCTCGCTTCCGGCATACGCAAAAATTAAAAAGGAGTTATCAGGTAAAATGGTTGCTTATCTAAAAGCAACAAACGATCCCCGGGAAACTGGCGGAGATACCAAGGTTTGGGATAACGCACCGTATTTTAGCGAAGTAGATAAAAAACCAAAACCGAGCAAGGCCATGCAGAAACGCTTTAATTTGGATAGTGCTTACGATTACCTGAAATAGGTTTGTTGATTGAATACTTTAAGTGCTTATCTCACTAAAACTTACAACTTGTTAACCGCAATTGAATTAAATTTTTGGGATTAAGCGATATCCATTGATTAATTATACTTTAATCAAGTGGAATATCAAACTATAAACACACATAAGCATAAAAAACAAGAAATAATGATGACAGTGAATACATTACAATAATAGCCAATTTCCAGCTTACCGCCTTTAGAAGAGAAATGAGCATTAAAGAAAAAAGCGTCGTTTTTACCTGAGCAATTGGCGCAATGTGGTGAGTTTGTTAACAGCTACAATACAGGAAGAAAGATTAAATTCAATTAGTTTCCGCAAAAAATGAAACCAGTGGAAACACTGGTTTTTTTATAAAAATATCAATATGATTAAAAAAATTTTTATCTGTTTATCATTTATATTCCTTTGCAATGTTACTTCTGCACAAAAGGCTTTAGATATACAAAACGCCAAAGAAAGAGACCAGCGAATGGCGTGGTGGCGTGAGGCTAGGTTCGGCATGTTTATCCACTTTGGTATATACGCACAGTTTGGTGGCGAGTATAAAGGCCATTTCCAAAAAGCGAAGAATGGGGAGTGGCTTTTCAACCGAATGAAAGTACCAGTTGCTGAATACAAAGCGATGGCGCAAAAATTCAATCCGAAAAACTACGATGCAGAGAAATGGGTAAAGACAGCGAAAGAGGCCGGTATGAAATATATTGTAGTTACTGCCAAGCATCATGATGGTTTTGCACTTTTTGATACCAAGGTAAGCGATTGGAGCATCACCAAAGCATCCCCATACGGTAAAGATATGTTAAAGCCACTAGCCGAAGCTTGCAGAAAATATGGCGTTAAGCTTTGTTTTTACTATTCACAGGCGCAAGATTGGGGCAATGCTGGTGGTGCTACTGCCTTAAGGCCAATGAGACAAGGTTGGCCAAATCCGGATAGTACACGAATTGACGCCTATGCCAAAGCAAACAGTGGAAGCTGGGATCCAATACAAACCGCTAAACCTTATGCCGAGTATTTCAGGAAAGTAGCTTTACCACAGGTGAAAGAATTGCTAACCAATTATGGCGATATCGCTGTAATTTGGTGGGACACACCAATGTATCGAGAAACACCAGAAACCCGCGAAATGTATGAGTTAGTGAAGAATTTGGCTCCAAATATTATTCAGAATGACAGACTCGGTGTGCCGGGTGTTTCTGGAGATTTTAAAACTCCTGAACAAAAAATACCAAATTGGGAAGAACTGGATGGGCAAGATTGGGAAACCTGTATGACGATGAACGATACTTGGGGATACAGGAAGGATGATAAAAACTGGAAATCTGCGCAAGACCTGGTCAGGAAATTAATTGATATCACTTCAAAAGGTGGCAATTTTTTGCTTAACGTAGGGCCACAGCCCGATGGAACGTTTCCACCAGAAAGTGTAGAGCGTTTGGCTACCGTGGGCAATTGGATGAAAAAATACGGAGCCGCTGTTTACGGTTCGCATGCTAACCCAATTGAAGCACAAAAATGGGGACGGATTACAGCCAAAGACGAAAAAAAAGCCACCACACTTTACCTTTCGGTGTTTGATTGGCCAGCCGATGGCGCACTCAAGTTAGCAGGCATACCTCACAAAGCCCTTAGCGCTACGTTAGTTGGCGGAAAGAGCAAATTAAAACTTACACAAAGTGATGATGGAAGTTTAGAAATTACAGGTTTGCCATTAGCTGCGCCAGATGATATTGCCAGCGTAATAGAGGTGAAGTTAAAGGGTTTTGCCAAAAAGAAAAGCTTTGGCCTGCAAAGAAAAATGAATAGCGGTTCAATAGATTAAAGCGTAGGAGGTGGGTTTTTCTTTCAAAAAGGTAAAAATTTTTCTACTTAGAGATGAATAGCTAAATAACGTGAGTTCAGGAAAATAAAATCTCCCATTTGCTGGCGATAGCCTTCAAATCTCCGCTCCGCTAATTTTCGGTCTCCTATTTTTCTGTTAGCATCAATAAGCCAAAGTACTTACTTTTAAAGAAAAATAGGCAACTTAGAGTTTATCAGCAAAGCTGATGAGCTCCGTAAACTCCGGTTTTGCTACTTTTTGCGGTCAAAAAGTAGGGGCCCAGCGGCGGCGAGCTAAGAAAACAGAGGTAACTGCCAATTAAATAATATTTTAAGAAAGCGCATAACCCGACCTCACGTTATATAAATGGTCTTATGGGTCGATGCGCTAGTGTCGCTATTATTGTAAGCTAAAACTAAATATTAATCAAAAATTATATCTATGAAAATTACAATTCCAAACGATTGTGATAATGCACCAAAGCGAAGAATAATCAGAGATTTTGTGCTTGCTATCTATAAAAAGAGTGGCAAGAAGTTGAAAAAATTTTAGACGATAAGTTCAGTTTGGTGAGCTTTGGTAACAATCCAGTCGAAGCATTCGACCAATTGAAAGCACATTTTGCTAAAATGCCCGAAATTGAAGAGCTAGTGATATGCGAAATTTTGAGCCACGGAAAACTCGGAGCTTGCAACGGAGAGATAAAGCTGAAGAGTAAAACCATAAATTTCGCCTATTTCGTAGAATTTAAATCTGCCGGAAAGAACACGATTTTTAAACTAACGAAATATAAAAGCTGAGCGATTTATTTTAATGAAGATTCGGGGCAAGAAGATTTATTCATTGGCGTAGGGTATCAATTTAGCTGAAAGCCACAACGCTGTGAAATAAACCCTATCGTAGTGGCTAGCCCAGAGCAAAGCGAATAACTATTAGCGAAAAGAGGGACTACCGTTGCCAAAGCGTAGCAATCCCTGCTTTTAAAATAAAATATTATTTGGCTTCGTAAAAATCGAATACCTGAAAATCTTGATTTCTCTTTAGTTGCTGTCCTTTTTTTACACCAAATGATTGATGTGCTGACATTGGATTATTGGAAGGTACAATAGTGGTTTCGGTATTTTTGTTACGCTTTAAAAAGATAGTTTCGCCTGCTGCTAAGGTTATAGCGGTTTCGGTTGCCGAAATGCTTTTGCTGCTGTATTTTCCAGTGGCTTCTATCACTTTACAATTAGCCAATTGGCTGTTTTTAAGGTTAAACGGCTTACCGCTGGTGCTTTTTACCGCTATCCATTGCACCTGTCCGTTTTGGGTTACGGCACTCACTTCGTAAGCACCTTCTGCCAATAAATTGTGAAATGAGGCATTTTTCCAGGTGCTGGGTAGCGCCGGAAAAACACGGATTTTACCGCCCCAGCTTTGCAACAGCATTTCGTTTACCGATGCAGCTCCGCTCAGCGGTGTTTCGATCACTTCGTTTTTCCCGCCGCTCTCTGCATAAAAAGTGTTTCGGTAAAATTGACCAAGATTGGATGGTCCGTTCAACAATTTCAATAATTGTTTCAACGCGTCATCTCCACGGCCCAATGCCGAGTTTAATGAAGATGCACCGGTAAAAGAGTATCCGGCCAAAGCTTTCCCACCTTCAATATTTAACCAATGTTCTACCGTTTTATCAATCAGCATACTATCCTTCAGATTGTCGGGTTGCATTACAAATAGTGGATACAAACCTAACAAATGCGAATAATGGCGGTGAGATATCGCAACGCTTTGGTTACTGCTAATCATCAAGCCATTTTCGTCATTAGGATAATCCATCAACTGGCTCAATGTTTTTTTCCATTCGGCAACTGCCGAAGAATTTACTTTGGCTGTTTCGCTAACGCTTGTGAGCGTGCTTAACAGCCATCTTAGGTTGGCCAGGTTGTAGTTGGTATTTGGAAAACTAGCTGTGCCTTTATATTCTGGTGAGCGCATTGGATTCAAGCCAATTTTGCCATTTTCGGCAATCATCATTTTTTTGTACTCTTGATAAATGGCAATCGCTTTTGGCAACCAGCGTTGTTGCAATCCTTTTTGATCATTGGCATATGCCAGTTGTCGCCAGTAATTATGCATGGTCCAGCACATATCTCCAAGTTTCTCGCCGCCGAAAGTTTTTAATAAGAAAGGAAAGTTTTCATCAACAATATCCATCATATTTTCACCAAGTTCTAAATGGTTGCTAGTGTAAACAGGAAAATAGGTAAGTTGAATATTAAGGTTCCACCACATACCTGGCCATTGTGAAGTTTTGTAATAAGGGCCAAATAAATCTACTGCTGGCCCACCTGCTCTTGATGCTGTGGCCATTTTATACAATTGTATCCAATAAAAATCTTCTACCTGCGCATTAGGAAGACCTATGTATGATTTTGTGTAGAAGTTGTGCCACCAGTTGCAATGTGCTTTTAACACCGCTGGCAAGGTGCGTTTTTCTGTTTCGGAAATGGTTTTAATGGCCAGCGGCACCGATAAACCCGCTTTTGGCACCTCATTAGCCGTTGCGATATATAGTAAACTGCTATTAGCTGCTGTTTTTACTTCTTTGTACACCGTTGCATAATCGCCACCGGCGGTTAGGGTCTGCTTGCAAATGTTGTATCCGTCTTTTTCGCTTAGTTCTGGCAAGTCATTGCCTACGTAAGTTTTGCTTTGTATGTCATCCGGGCGTGTAAGTGCCCTTGGCGACCAAGCTCTGCCTGGAGCAAACTTCCATTGGTGTTTATTAGTGAAATTTCCATCCTGTGTTACCTCGATGAGTTGCACATCGGCATCTCGTGGTGTAAAAGCTCTAAAACTAATATTGCCCGCTTCGGTAAGCAGTTTTCCACGAAGTTCGGCATTCCATATGTCCTGTGTAATGGTTCCTGATAGAATTTTGGCGCCAGGTTTTAACAATAGCTTTCCAATGGGCAATCTGCAGTAATCAAAAACTACGGTAGCGCCTGGTGTGCCAATAGAGGTTTTACGGTTGGGATCTTTGCGGTGGTCGGTAACATCGCTACGGCCAATGCTGAAAACTACGGCACTATCTTTTTCGGAGATATAAACCATCATGCCCAGCTGTCCGTTGCCGGTAAACGCACCTTCGTTCCATTGCAAAGGCAAATCTTCCCAAACAAGGTTATGTTTACTTATTTCTTTTTCCCAGTTGAGGTTATGTTTGATTGCTAGTGGTTGCGAATTGATACTGCTGCTGTAAAATAGCAATCCGATTAAGGCTGCAATGATTGTTCTCATGATTTAATATCCTGATGGTTTTTTAGTCGAAGATAAGCGTTGAGTTGAACAAGCTATTTAAAAAATGGGTATTTGCCTTACAATTTAGTTGAATTTGCAAATTACAGTTGCTAACGGCTTTAAAGGAACAATTCCATGGATGCAAGTGTTTTTGTACCTAAATTCATCAATTTTAAAACATAAATCAACGTAATTGAAGAAACTCATACATAGAAATGGTTAAATTGCAATGGTAACTGCTGCAAGCCAAAAATTTTGATAATTTGTAGAAATGCTTTTTTTAAAGCCAGACATTTTTACCAGACCTGATTTTGTAGATCACTAGAATGTGAATTAAAAGAATGCTAAAATTATACATTTGATTTAACACTTCAATGGGTCATCAGTTACTTCAATAAATAAAAAGTTAAAAAAATCCTTATACTGAATCATTTATAAATAATGAGTCTATCAAAATTTATCCAACAGAAAATTATTGTTTTATTGCTTTTGAGCAGCATAAATCAAGTTGCTTTTGCGCAGGAAAAAAAATTCAGGAATATCTCTGTGGAAAAAGGTCTGTCTCAAAGCACAGGATTTACGATTATCCAAGATACGCTTGGCTTTATTTGGGTGGGTACCCAAGATGGACTCAACAGATATGACGGTAAAGATTTTAAGGTTTATTCACCAACGAAGGAGAATAAAAATAGCCTACAATCCTATTATGTACGCAGTTTATTTGTAGATTCTAAGGGAGAATTATGGGTAGGTGGCAATCAGGGTATCAGCCGATACAATTATAAAACCGATAGTTTTACCAACTACAAAATTCCTCGAAGTTTAGGAGAATGGAGTATTTCTTCCATCACAGCCGATGCCAAAAATCAAATATGGGCTACATCTATTTCTGGAGATCTATTTATATTAAAGCCAGGAGCCAAGCAGTTTGAATCTGTGCCGTATAATAAGCTTGCCCATGGGATAAAGAAAATATCTTATATCGGTTTTTGGCAAGGTAGAATATTATTGGGTACTGATGCTGGCGCTTTTGTTATGCAGGAAAAAGATTACCTGCTTCAGCAAATTAAACTGAGCGTTGATAAACCGGTAGTAAACGATATCTACGTTGACAAAGATTTTTTATGGATAGGCACTGAAGGTAGTGGGCTGTTAAGGTTTAATCAGGTAACTAAAGAGGTAAAATTATTTATACATAGCCCCAACAGTAACAGTCTGTCCGATAACAATATAAGGACTATTGAAAAAGATTATGAGGGAAATATTTGGTTAGGTACATTCGGGGGGTTGTCTATTCTCAATCCAAAAAAAGCAACTTTTGAAAACTACCGGCACCAAATAGGGCAACGCTACACCATTGGTCAGAACTCAGTACGGTATATCTTCCGTGATAAGCAAAACGGAATGTGGATGGGTACCTATTATGGCGGAATAAGTTATTATCATAAAGATGATATAAAATTCAATTCGCTAAAACCAAACACTGGCACACTTGCCCTAAATGATGAAGTTATTAGTGTAATTAAGCAAGATAAGCTTGGGAATTTTTGGATAGGAAGCAATGATAAAGGACTCAATTATTGGGATGTAACCAAAAAGAATATTCGTTATTACGCTCATAAGGAAGATAATCCGAATAGTCTAAGCTCCAATAACATAAAAGCGATCGAATTTGATGATGATGGAAATGTTCTGATTGGAACACATAATGGTGGGTTAAATCTTTTAAACCCAAAAACAGGAAACGTTAAACGCTATCTGAACAATCCCAATAACCAAAATAGTATTGCTGGCGATTTAGTTTATAGTATCCTAAAAGACTCGAAAGGGCGGATTTGGGTTGGTACAAGGACTGGTTTAGATCGTTTTATTCCAGCAACGCAAAGTTTTATGCACCTGTTTGCAGATAGGGCTGGTGAACGTTTATTGTCTAATGACATAACCTTTCTTTTTGAGGATAGCAAGCATCGTATATGGGTTGGAACAACTAATGGCGTTGCACAATTCTATGCGGATAACTTGCTTTTTGGTAACATAAAAGATGATGCATTGAAAGAAGAGGTAATCAACTGCATCGTAGAAGACAGTAAAAAGCGGATTTGGATTGGCACTCGAGGAGGATTAGGCCTATATGATGAGGTTAACCATGTCTTTATTACATTCAGGGATAGGAAAGACTTTATGAAGGGAACCATTTACGGCATATTGCCTGATGATGAAAATAACCTTTGGATATCAACCAATAAAGGATTGATGAAATTTAATCCTGATACAAAATTCAGTCAGTCCTTTTACGAAAATGACGGCTTGCAAGACAACCAGTTTAATGAATACTCTTTTTGCAAGGCCCGAGATGGGATGATGCTTTTTGGGGGCATTAAGGGGCTTACTTATTTTTATCCATCCGATGTTAAACAGCAATCCATTCCTTTGGGCATTAGTTTTACCGGCCTTGAGGTTTTCAATAAAAACATAACTGTTGATGACCCAACCGGTATCCTTGATAATCATATTGATCAGGTAAGAGGTATAGAAATCCCTCCAGAGTACAGGCAGTTTAGTGTTTTTGTAAATTCCTTCAATTTCATATCAGCAAATCGTACACATTATTACTACAAGTTGGACGGATTTGATAAATATTGGCAGCGTAGTGAAGATTTTAGGATTAGCTATAGCAATCTCCCCTCTGGCAACTATACATTACTGGTTAAAGCAGAAGGACCCGACGGGAAAGCTGGTTTAGAACGAAAACTTAATATAGCGATATTACCACCCTGGTATAATACTGGCTGGTTTTATCTTTTGATGACAGTTATCTTAGTCTCTGCTAGCTATTTCATCTATACCTTTGTTCGAGAAAGAATAAGAACACTCCATCAACTAAAGCTGGAACGTGTTGACAAAGAAAAAGTAAATTACATCAACAAAATCAAAACCGAGTTTTTTACGAATGTCTCACACGAGCTACGGACGCCTCTAACATTGATACTTGCGCCATTGGAGGAACTGGTTAAGAGTAAATCCATAGATAAACCCGTTCAAAAAAAGCACGAGCTCATGCTGACTAACGCCAGGAGATTGTATAATTTGGTGGATCAGTTATTTGAGTTTAGAAAAACAGAGGTTGGTACCCGCAGGCTGAAAGTAAGCAAAAATGATCTGGTGGGTTTTGTTCAGGAAATCTACCAATCTTTTAGACCATTGGCCGATAAAAATAACATTAATTATACTTATTCCTCAACAGAGGCAGTATTGGAAATCTATTTCGATCATGATGCAATGGAAAAAATATTGTTCAATTTGCTTTCAAATGCATTCAAGTATACTGGGCCTGCTCAATCTGTGGATGTCAATTTATCAAGGGTAAAGGACAACGTGATAATAAAAATTATTGATACGGGAATCGGTATCAGTGAGATAGATCTGCCTAAAATATTTGATCGATTTTACCAGGTAAGTGGAAAAGAAATGAATCTGGGTTCTGGAGTGGGATTAGCCTTCACTAAAAGTTTAGTTGCCCTACATCATGGCCAAATCAACGTAGAAAGTCGGCCTCAAAAGGGTAGTGTATTTACTGTTGAACTGCCAATTGACGAGGCGATTTACCAAGACGATTTATATCTTGTTTCTAAATCCACAGAAATGCCAGTTATATCCAATGTAGAGGAAATACCGCCTTCGCCATCAGAAAATGTTAATTCGGAATTAAGCGAAATGCAGGGATTGAAGGTGTTGATTGTAGATGACAATGAAGAAATTGTGAGTTACCTCAATGAATATTTTGGAAAAAATTTTGAGGTACACACTGCTTTTGATGGAAAGATGGCACTATCATTATTGGATAATTTCCAGTTTGATTTAATTATCAGCGATGTGATGATGCCAGTATTGGACGGGCTTCATTTTTGTAGGAAGGTCAAGCAAAATATTAATACCTCTCATATCCCGGTTATACTGTTAACAGCAAAGACGGAGACAGAACAACAAATTAAGGGGCTGGAGATGGGAGCGGACGACTATGTAACCAAACCTTTTTCCATAACTTTACTGGCAGCCAAGATTAATAACCTATTGCGATCTCGAAGAAGATTGAAAGAGTATTACCTGTCTAATAAGGAAATTGTTCCTGAAAACATCGCCTTTAACACTATTGATGAGGAGTTTTTGAAACAGGCTAGTTCCATAATAGAGGCGCACCTTTCTGATTCCGATTTCTCAGTTGATAAATTTAGTAGGGAAATAGGAATGAGCAGATCAAATCTATATCTCAAACTCAAGGCAATAACCGGGGAGTCTGCTACTGATTTTCTAAAAAGAATCCGGTTTAACAAGGCTGTTGAATTGATGAAGTCCAAACGTTATACTATCGCCCAGGTGGCCTATATGTGTGGTTTCAACTCACCTTCCTATTTTTCCACGGCCTTCAAGCAACATTTCGGGTGTATGCCAACTGTATATCTGTCAAAAACGACTGAGCAACGGCGTGAAAATGATTAATAGGTTAGATTTAAACCTATCTTAAAGATAATTAGACAATTTCAAAACTCGGGCAATGGATTACAGTCTACATTTATATATCCAAATTTTTAATTAAATGAAGAACCGTTTTATTACCAGACTTTTTTCAACCCTTATTCTTTTGATAGGGACATTTTATGTTGCCAGTGCTCAAGTAGTAACTGTTGATAACTATTTTAATCAAGAAACCAAACCGGCGTTGGCTGGAAAGAAAGCCAGTTTTCATTATCTCTGGAATGATGAAAGTATGACTGGATTTTCAATATTTGGAAATTCATTTAGAGCTGGTGGGGCAAAAGTCTTAAACGTTCTCGCTGAGGGTCCGACCGCATCAAATTTAAATGAAAGCGATATTTATATAATTGTCGACCCCGATAACTTAAAAGATAATCCAAACCCGAATTTTATGAACGATACAGATGCTGATGCCATAGCCAAGTGGGTTAAGGCTGGGGGAGTATTGTTCCTGCTCGCAAATGATGAAGCCAATGCTGATTTAATACATTTCAACATTTTGGCCAAAAAATTTGGGTTTATGTTTAATAATGATTTAATCCTCCATGTAACTAATGATGAGCATTTCGCGGACGGTGGATTGAACACTGGAAAAAACGAAGTATTCTCTACTTCCAGAAAAATCTTTATCAAAGATGCATCATCAATCAAGATAATCAATATCGCTGCACCTGTATTAAAAACTCCGAAAGGAGAAAATGTAATTGTAGTTGCCACATATGGAAAAGGAACGGTACTGGCAGTAGGTGACCCATGGTTATACAATGAATATACAAATGGGAGGCTACCTGCAACATTTCAGAATAATCTAGCGGCTAATGACGTAGCAAATTATCTGATTAAAAAAGCTCGTAAAAAGTAAATGACTGAAAAATATATCGCAGTCATATCATTTATAAAAATAGATATTGAGTATACCAATGTATAAAGATTTTGTGATTAAAGGTATGATTCCAGTTTTGAATATAATATTACTGATTGTATCCTGCAAACCTAAAGCTAATTCGGTATTAACAGAAAAGAAGGTTGCTGTTGAGCATACCTGTTCCTCAGATCTTCCTGCACGGTTCGCGGCAGCTACTCCTGTAACCGATAGAACAACTAAATTCACGTCAAGCCCAACTCACATTGGCATGAAGTGGATTCCTTCAGGTAAGTTTACCATGGGCGCAATGGATAAGAATGGAAGAGATGATGAGTATCCTAACCATAGGGTTGACTTAAACGGGTTTTGGATGGATGAAACTGAAGTTACCAATTCTCAGTTTGCTGCATTTGTTAAAGCCACAGGATACATTACTATTGCCGAACGTAAAGTAGATTGGGAACTTTTAAAAAAACAGCTGCCTCCGGGAACCGCTAAACCTGCTGAAGAACTGTTAGAACCATCGGCGTTAACATTCAAGGCACCAACACATGTTGCTGATTTGCAAAATCCAGGTCAATGGTGGCAATGGACGGCAGGGGCTAATTGGAAACATCCACAGAGCCCAAGCAGCACAATTGAAAATAAAGGTAATTTTCCTGTTACCCAAGTTTGTTGGGATGATGCTGTTGCGTACGCGACATGGGCTGGAAAACGGCTGCCAACCGAAGCAGAATGGGAATATGCTGCTAAAGGAGGTGATAACGTAGCCATATATCCGTGGGGGAATGAACCTATATCCAGAGGTAAACCCAAAGCCAATACCTGGCAGGGAAATTTCCCTATTACTAATACTAAATGGGATGGTTTCGAGCGAACATCGCCGGTAAAACAGTTTAAGGCGAATGCTTATGGGCTATATGATATGGCAGGAAACGTATGGGAATGGGTAGAGGATTGGTACAATGCTGACTATTATCAATCAATTGGAAATCGGATCCTCAAAAATCCTAAGGGTGCTGCCATTAGTTTTGATCCGGTTGAACCACATGTTCCTAAAAAAATAACTAAAGGTGGGTCATTCATGTGTATCGATAGTTATTGTACTGGTTACCGTTCTAGTGGAAGAATGAAATCATCAAAAGATACGGCATTAGAGAATACTGGTTTTAGATGTGTCTCTAACAACTAAATGTAGCAAGAGTAGAATGGTTCTTGATTTGGATTTCAAGAAGCTGCGGAAAGCTAAATAATTTAATGCGCTGCGACCAGTTTTGAGTCTTTCGAACTGATTCGGAGGTTATTCTGAAGTTTGATAGCTAAATTTTAATTTTAAAAACATAATCTATGAAGTTTTTCTTTTCCATGATAAATAGATTCAGCTTATTAGTTGTTGTATGGGCTATTTTACCGGTATTTGCTTTAAAAGCTCAAAAACTAACTCGTCCCAATATTCTCATTATTATGACCGATCAGCAAACTGCAAGCGCTATGAGCATTGCTGGGAATATGGATCTAAGCACTCCGGCGATGGATAAGTTAGCAAAAAACGGGGTTCGCTTCACCAAGGCTTACTGTGCCCAACCTTTGTGTACACCATCACGTACGGCAATTTTTAGTGGTAAAATGCCATTTGAAACACGTTTTATTGGTAATTCACCAGAAAAAGATGGACAATGGCCAGATAGTTTACTGATGATGGGCAAAATATTCCAGCAAGGTGGGTATCAAACTGGTTACGTGGGCAAGTGGCACCTGCCTGTTCCAACCACTAAAGTAAGTCAACATGGATTTGGTTATGTCGAAAATACTGATTTTCTGGATTACAACGATGGTGCAACACCATCATACTGTGCCAGATTTATTAAGGAAAATACTAAAAAGCCATTTTTATTGGTGGCATCGTTCCTTAATCCACACGATATTTGCGAATGGGCGAGGGGCGAAGAAATGAAAATGGACGTTCTGGCCGATGCCCCACCAGCAGATCAATGTCCAGCATTGCCCGCTAACTGGGAAATTCCGGCAAATGAACCCGAGATTGTTCGCGACCAACAAAAAAGCGTTGGCCTGCGTACCTATCCATCAGTGAATTATACTCCTGAAAAATGGCGTCAGTACCGTTGGGCTTATAATCGCTTAGTGGAAAAAGTAGATAAATACATCGAGCAGGTACTCTATACTCTCAAAAAATATGAGGTTGAAAAAAATACCATCATTATTTTTACAGCAGATCATGGCGATGGTTATGCTGGTCACAGCTGGAATCAAAAACAAATTTTGTACGAAGAGGCAGCTAAAGTCCCATTTATCATTGCAAAAATGGATGGCACTATCAAACCACGTACAGATGACATGCTGGTTTGCAATGGGATAGATATCATTCCAACCATTTGTGGGCTTACTGGTATTTCGAAACCAGGTTATTTAAAAGGCGTGGATTTAGCTATGCGTTTGGCAGAGCCGACTAAGAACTTGCGTGATACGTTGGTTATTGAAACAGATTTTGCAGATAATGAGCTATTGCTGGGTATTAGTGGCAGGGCGGTGATTACCAAAGATTTTAAATACATAATATATAATAAAGGTGAGATCAAGGAGCAATTGTTCAATCTGACTGATGACCCAGGAGAAATTACCAATTTGGCAATAAATAAAAAATATAAAAACAAATTAATCGCTTTACGCACCTATTTAGAAAGCTGGTGCAAAGCAAATGGTGATCAATTTACAGCAAAATTATAAACATGATGCCTGCTTTCATTATAGGTGTTTTTAGTTATTGGGATGCAGGAATAATGAAATGTATAATTCAGATTTTATTTAATATCAGTTCCTGTTATTTTAAATCGATATGGATACTGATCAAAATGAGCCTGTTTTCTTTTAATGGTGGTGTGGATGGTCGGTGCGCCTGTAACTATCAGCCATAGATATTTCGAATCTTTTGACACCTTATAGGATGTATTTCCTTTGGAATCGCTGTTTATTTTGCCATAAACTCTTTTTCCATTTTTCTTATACGCAATAAAACCATATCTCCAGCCTGCTCTTGCTGTTTCTTGCTTACTTTGATCTGTAGTATCCACTAATCCTTCAAATTCCAATGAAATAACATGGTTTATTTTTGGAACCTGTAATTGTATTGCATTGTATCCATAATCTTCCGGGATTTCAGATACGTTAATTTTTAGCCAGCCTTCGCCAATTTTTTCAACCTTGCTATGGTGTTGGTTTGCGTATTTGGCTGCTATTGATTTAACTCGCTTTATATCCCAAGTGATAAATTTACTTGAGGCATCAAAAATCTCTTCATTAAATTGATCTTGATCAATCTTATTTATTCTTTTATAAGTTTGTACGGGATCTTCATCTTTTTGTACTTCTCGCAAAAGCTTGCCATAAAAATCTTTCCCGTGTTTCTCTGCCCAATATTCCAATATAAATGGAGAATGATAAGCGTTCTCCGGATGTAGAAATGCATGATAAGTGTTATTTAAAAATGCTTTTAAATGAAAATTTTCGAAGGTAAGCCATTCGGGATAAACCTGCCATAAAACATATTGTGCACCCATTTCATTAATAGGCCCGTCATAAGTAACCTGTCCGTTGTCGCATCTGGCCAAAAATTGAAAAACATGACCCAGTTCGTGGGCAAGCACCCCATAAGGCTGTGGATTTAAACGAACTGCCGGGCACCACAAAATGCCAACTTTTTTTTCTTCTCCGCCTCCATAGGCAGTTGAATTCTTCCCTCCGGTAATAAAAACCAGTATTTTGTATTTATCGCTAATAGAACTGCCTTTTTTTACCAGTTTTAATTCATCTACATAGTAGTTATAATACCGTTCAAGTTCTTTTATAGCATTATTGATATCGAATCTTTTATTTTGAACCTCGTTAATCAATGGATTATCTCCATATTCCTTTGACCAAAAAATTTTGAAATTTTCTGATTCTGCACTTCTTTTGTCACTGTACTCACTGTTATTATCTGCGAAGTCATTGTTCTCTGGTACGGTCGATATTCTATCCGGCAGGTAAACTTGCTTAACTGATTTTGGATCTGCAAAGGTGTGGAAGGATAACTGTACTAGAAATACCAATAGAATTTTAAATTTCATTTTAAAAAAATTGATGATGTTGTATTATGATTATTATAAAATTTAGCAGCAAAAAATAAGGGTTTATTTGGTAGCCGTAACTTTAAGCACTACGCTAGTTCTCCTGTCGTTTACTTCAGGATTAAACCCTACTTTCATCAGGAAATCGCCTGAGTAAGTTTTGGTACTATCGATAGGTGAACGCATATTTGGATACAGGCTTACTTCTTGAATTTTGTAGAGTACCTGAGGATTTAACCCTTTCATTTTAATTGGTATTGCTTGCCTGGTTGCATTTCTGGTCGCCATATAATAGCTAAATACCACACACTCATTTTTGCTCGAATCAACATAAGAAATAGATGCTACATCGTTCTCATAAGGATTCTGAAGTCTGAATTGCTGGCCATGCCAAACCGTTTGTTTAAATTCGTTATAATCTCGAATGGCATTTTTGCTAAAGGCTAAATCATCTTTCGATAATTCATTTACCCTCACATCGTAACCCAATTTGCCCATCATGGCTACATCGGTTTTGAATTTTATAGACTGTCTCCCCATATCTGTTACGTGATTATCAACAGCAATTGATGGAAAATAGTACGAATACTCCCATTGAATGAAAATTCTATCAAATGGATTTGTGTTATCACTCGGCCAAAACTCAGTAAAATATTTTAAGGCCCCATAATCCACTCTCGAACCACCTCCAGCACATAACATCATTGGTGTTTTCGGGTATTTTTTTCTAATTCTTTCTAAAACTTTGTTAAGGCCATTTACATATTCAATATAAAAGTGATCCTGATTTTTTAAAGTAGGTGAGTGGGCATTGTATATCAAAGAATTGCAATCCCATTTTATAAAAGCTAGTTCGGGAACCTGCTGAAAAGTTTGATCAACCACGTTGAAAATAAAATCCTGAACAGCCTTGTTGGTTAAATCCAGCACGAGTTGATTGCGCATATAATATTCTTCACGGCCTGGTTGCCTCACAATCCAATCAGGATGCTTTTCGTATAATTCACTTTTTGGATTAACCATCTCAGGCTCTAACCAAATACCAAATTTAACGCCATTCTTTGTTGCTTCTTTTCCCAAAGCACTAATGCCTCCTTTAAGTTTTTGTTTGTTAAAATCCCAATCTCCCAACCCTGATGTTGCACCATTTCTTGGATATTTGTTTCCAAACCAACCATCATCCAATAAGAAAACATCAACACCCAGGTTTTTTGTGTCCTGTATTAATGCGTTTAATTTCTCGTCATTAAAATCAAAATACGTTGTTTCCCAATTGTTAAGTAATGTAGATCTTTGTCCTTTACCGTCCAATATCTGATAGGTTCTCGCCCAATTATGTAAATTTCTACTGGCTAAACCTTTGCCGCTTTTCGAATAGGTGTATATAAATTTTGGCGTCACAAACTGCTCTTTAGGTTTCAAGGTGTAGTTAGAGGAGAAATTATTGATGCCAGCTGTTATTCGAAGATAATAATCGTCAAATGTTTCAAAATCCAGTTTAAAGTTTCCGGTCCAGGCTAACGACCCTGCAATCACCTCACCCGTATCTTCCGAAGAGCGCTCATTTATCGAAATCATAAATGAGCTGGAATGTAAGAGATTGTTTCGAGTACCTAACTTTGAATCTAATGTTCGGATACCGTGCAAAAGTTGCTGCTCCTCTGATCTCATCTCCCGCATAGCACTACTGTATTGATTTTTCAGAAAAAATTTCTTTCCGGCTAGCGTTAGATTGGCAGATGCGTATTTATTTAAAATTACATTTCCACTTTCATTATGGCGAAATTCTGCCCATTGTTCAATTACATCTTCATTGTAATATGTTAAGTAATTTAATGTTACAACGAATTTGTACTTGGCATCCTCTAAACGTATTGAAGTAAGTTTTCTATTGTCGTCGATTTTTGTTTCCGTTACTGATTTAAAAGTCAGCACCGTAGATTTGTTGCCGTCGGCATGGGTAACGCTTAGTGCTGGCTCCAATAGATTGATGCTTCCCGAAGCAACATAAGCTTCCCTTTTATTATATAGATCATCCGAGCCGGGCTTAAATTTATCTAGACCAGCTACAGAAGCATATTCATTACTGTTTATTATTTTTTCTCCAAAATAATTCGAAACCAATGAATTTTTGGTGTCAGTAGAAAGAAGCAATACGTTATTTTTGGTTTCTATAAATATCTGCTTTTGTGCCATGCTACGATTTTGAATACAAAAAATAATTATTAAAGTGTATAAAAGGTTTTTCATCATGATTTTAATTGCCTTAAGCGTTTAAATGACCAATATTTATCGGCCGGAATATTAAAGTTGATTTATATTATAATGTTAGAATGATATCGGTAATGTATCTGTATAGCGTACCAACATGCAATGCGTTTTATTTTTTGGCTAATCACCATTTATTGTTTTAATGATAAACCTATACAGGTTTTATGTTCGAATCAGTTTTATTTCAAACGGAAATTCATTTCATTAATGCTCAGCGATTGAAAGGAATTCCATCAATGACATACTGCATGCCTTTAATGGTGTCAAATTCTATTCGATCATTATTAATTACTTTCACATTTATAATCTTTCCGTTTTTATCCTTAACCGAGCTCCCCTTAATGTTTTTTAAGTAAATTGTACATTTACTTCCTGATCCGGATGTGATTCTTGTGTTAATCGTTTCTCCTTTTGACCAAGAAATATCGACCGTGAAATTTCCTTTGGCCTTTAATCCGGAAACTGCTCCTTTTGGCCATGCAGAAGGTAACGCCGGTAAGATTTGCAGCATACCGAGGTGGCTTTGCAACAGCATTTCTGTTATGCCTGCGGTGATTCCAAAATTTCCATCTATTTGAAATGGAGGACCATTTAACAGGTTTTCGTATACACCTCCTTCGTTATAGGTAATTTCGGTTGATTTAATATGCACGAGGCTGTTTTTGAGTAGTTGGTGTGCATGATCTCCATCCAACAACCTTGCCCAGCAAGCCAATCGCCAAGCTAAAGCCCATCCTGTAGAAAAATCTCCTCTTCCAATTAACGATGTTTTGGCTGCGTTGCTGTAGACTGTATCTATGAGCGGCGAAATCTGCGATCCCGGATACAAGGCGATCAGATGGGATAGATGTCGGTGCGTATTTTTTGGGCCAGAATGCTTTTTTTCAATCGCTTCATTGTTCCACTCCATCAGTTGCCCCCAATTGCCAATTTTGGTTCCTTTATCTAATTTTGCTAGCGTACTTTTTAATTTATTACGATAATCAGGATCTATACCAAGTTCTTCCGTGGCCTTAATGGTGTTGGAAAACAGGTCGAAAATTAGTTGTTGAGCGTAAGCGACACCACCTTCAACATTCCATGGGCCAATCTCCGGCGACCATTCTTTTGGCGCCACTAGTCCTGATTCTGATTGAACAAGCCTGCCCAGCCAAAAATCACAAGCACCTTTCATTACCGGATAGGCAGTTTTCTTAAGATAGGCTTTGTTGAGCGTAAATGCGTAGTGTTGCCACAGATGCATACTGTACCAAGCGTTTGCAGGCCTGGTTTTTGCCCAATCGCCATAGCCAAAAATGTTGTTTTGTACCCATTGCGACCAACCTTCGGTACCATCATCCTTTGCCGCTTTTCTCCATGAAGGTTGTACCATGGCTTCATTATAAAGGTAATTCAAGAGGGTGCCGTGTAGCTCCGACAGATTGGTGATTTCTGCAGGCCAATAATTCATTTGTACATTAATATCACTATGCAAATCTGCTTGCCACGCCGGATTGTTGGAATTGTTCCACAAGCCCTGTAAATTGGAAGGCAGCGCCATTCCGCGAGCGGAAGAAATCATTAAATATCTTCCATACTGATAATACAGACTCTCCAAGTAAGGGTTTTTGTTTCCTTTGTTGTACGCAGCTTGCAATTCATCAGTCGGCAAACCTTGATCAGATCCACCAATCTCAAGTGATACGCGTTTGAAGAGCGACTGGTAATCTTTTATGTGTGAAGCCAATAGCTCCTTGTAAGGTTTTTTTGAAGCTGTATGGTTTCGATGTGTAACATTACTATTTAATTTTTCTTTATCGAAACCCACATAGCCGGGAGCAACGGGGTCGTAATTTGTGCCCAATGAGAGAATTAATGTCACAGCGTCAGCTTCTTTTACAACCAGTTTGTTCTCTTCTACTGCTATTTTTCCGCCAGAATTTTTAACCGAGAGTATTGCAGCGTAGTTCAATATATCAAGCTTTCCATATTGATGGATTTCATTGTTACCGGCATTTATTTCAGCCATTTTTGAAGCTTCACGTGGATCACTGATCTGCGCTGAAAAAGAAATTCTTTTTTTTCCACTGCTCGTTAATCTTACTGTGATCACTTGATCAACATAACTTGCGAAATATTCTCTAAGGAAACTGTTTCCCTGGGCATCGAAGGAAACTCGTGATATCCCCGTCTCCAAATCCAACTCCCTTTTATAGTTGCTATAGTTGCTTAAACCTTCAAACTCTAACAAAAGATCGCCAAAGTTTTGGTAAGAACCGCGCTTAGTGGTGCTACCGGTCCATAATGTTTTGTCGTTGTACTGAATCTGATCTTTGTCAACGCCTCCAAAAATCATTGCACCAATAAGTCCATTCCCAATTGGTAGCGCTTGGCTCATCCACTTCTCTGCAGGCTTCTTGTACCATAGCTTAAGGTTGGATGTGCCAGTCTGTGTTGTCAATTTATTATATTGTGCCTGAACGATTTGAAAAGTGAGCAACAATACTACAATTAACTTAATTTTCATTTCTCTAAATATTTATTTAATCAGTTATTGACGTTAAAACTTGCCCTGAAAAATTGGCTAGTAAAACGTTGTGGCAATTCAGGGTAAAGGTGTAACATGTATAATCATTATTTCAAAATGTATTCCTAACGATAGTTTCTCCTCGATTCAAGGTGAAAATTCACTCGAAGTTTTGACAAGAAAAATAACAGCTACATTAAAATCACAAACATCTTGCAGTTACCTATCACTCCAATTTTCCTACTACCATACGGGAGGCTAATTTAAACTTTTTTTAGTTTAACTAAACAAAGGATATTGACTTACTATAATTAATATTTAACCTATTATCATTATAAACGATCGATCTGATGATAATCTTTTATCTTATTTCACTAAGAGATTTAGATTTTTCGAGGATTCCATGAATGGTTTTGGTCGTATGTTATAAATTTCTTGTTCTCCTGCCAAGTCATCTTTTATCAGGGTAATCATCAAAAAGTTGTTGAAGATGGTTTTGAATCGAAGCATATTTTTCATTGCCATACAAATTGACCCGTTCTGAAGGATCCCAACTTAGGTTAAACAACTCGTAGTTATTGTTTTTCTCTTTGTTTTTGGTGATCCTAAGTTTCCAATCCCCATCTTTTACACCTTCCAACACATAAGCAAAATAATAGATAGGTTTGTGGGGCTTGTTATAGTTCTTGTCAGTTAATTCTCCCTTAATGGATTGACCATCCAAAACCCTATTCGGAAGTTTTGTATGGGTCCAATCAGCTAGAGTCGGCAGGATATCAATATTTGAAATGAGTGTTTTGAGCACTTTTCCCGATGAAGTATGGCCTTTCCAATATGCAATGAAAGGAACTCTGCAGCCTCCTTCGTAAGATAAACTTTTCCAACCTTTGAATATTCCTGCAGAACCCACATGATAGGCTCTTGTCAATCCGTCTTCATACATTCTTTTTGGGGCATTGATCCAGGGGCCATTATCACTGCTAAAAATGAAGATAGTGTTATCTTCTTGTCCTGCTTTTACTACCGCTTTCCAAATCTCTGCCAAACTGCGGTCCATATCCTCAATTACATCTCCCAGTTCACCACCAGCACTTTGGTCTTTCCTGGTTTTCATTGCTCCCCAAGCCACTGGTAAATGCGGCATGTTCTGCGCTAGATATAAAAAAAACGGTTTTTTTTCTTTGGTAGATTGGTGAATAAACTTAATGCTTTCTTTAGCGTAATTGGTTGTTAAAATGCTATCGTGAGGCTGAAATATTTCTGGTTTCTGATTTCTGAAAATTTTGATTGCGGTATCCGTTTTCACGTAAGGAGATCGAAAATCATGGCTATATAACATCCCATAAAAAAGATCAAAACCTTGCTTGTTTGGAAGACCAGTTCCATAATCGCCAATATGCCATTTACCTACACAAGCGGTTTTGTAGCCTGATGTTTTAAGCATTTCTGCAATGGTAACCTCTTCATCTGGTATGGCAGTTTTATCTCCAGGACTCAGCACATAATTCAGGTTCGATCTACTGCAATACCTTCCCGTGAGCAATGATACACGAGAAGGAGAGCAGGTAGGAGAGGTTACTACGTAATTTGTCGCCATCACACCTTTATGTGCCATTTCATCAAGAAATTTTGTTTGGATAAGTGGATTGCCAAAGGCAGAAATATCGCTATAACCCATGTCATCTGTCAAAACGTAAATTACATTTGGTTTTTTCTGGGCATAGTCGTATTGAATAAAAAAACACGATAAGATTAAAATCAGAAATATTGTTTTAGATGTATTCATATTGGGATTGATGATTGATCTTTATATTAGGTTTAATGTATTCACTTTATTTCTTGTTCTAAATTTTAGTTTACTTTAAAACTTACTGTTGTAAAAACTTCCATTTTTAGCATTGTAGACGTTCGCCCGAAAACTGCATTTGCCGTATTGTCATTTTCTACATAATTGCTAAAGTTGGGTGTTAATTTTTTAAAAATTTGATTAAATAATTATTTAATTGCGGAGGCATATTTATTCAGTAGCTCCATACAAACTTCAAAGCTGTTCCCTTCCGTTTTTGTGGGAAATTTCTTTCTTTCCAATACCCATTTATCTTCGAATTGGTGTGTTTTTTTCTTAAATTGTTTGTCATCGAATTTTGAACCGTTTCTTACCGACAAGAATATTTCGTCGAAAAACATCTGCCATCTTTTTTTATAAAAATCACCTGTGAGGCCAGCCCAACTGCGGTTTGCATAATCATTAAGCGATCGTTGATTTCCTCCCCATACAGTGATTAGCAGTTTAGCATCTTTTTCGTAATAGGCCCTTTCCGCTTCGTTTTTGCCTAGTTTTCGGGCGTTTTCAATCCATTTCCCTAACAACATAGAAGGTTGGGTGGCTAATAATCTGTCTACATCATCAATAACCGTTAACATTTGGTCTTGCTTGATTTTCATATTAACTGTATCTCGCTTTTCGTAAGTAGCATTAAAATCATCCCTAAGCGATTTAAAATGATTTCCGAGTAATTGCCATCCTACGTTTACCGCATCATAGTTCGAAGACTGGTTTCGTTTAGATTTTGAATCCAATAATTGCTCCCAAATCTGTAAAAGCGTTTTGTTCGAATAGCTATAATTAGGATTGGGGGTCCAGTGAGCGGTACCTTTAAGTGACGGTTTCGCATTGATTAAAATACCTTGACCCAATTGCGTAGGTTTATTGTAAACATCATTAACCAATGATTTCCATGCATTCATGTTGCTATTATCTGTTGTGCCAAGCCTTCTATCTGCCCATTTATCTGTCCATTGCGCTACATCCGTTTTTCCATTGCTCCAAGCTTTTTCAAAAACATAATCATACATCATTGGGTTAACATCAAAACCTTCTAAAGTAGAACCAATACCTGTTAAGTTGGCACCACCATTCATAAAGGCATTTTCCATTCTTTCTTCTACAGTTTGTAAATTTCCAACCATCATAGAGTTACCACCAAAATTGCCCAGATAACACCAGATATAGGGTTGGTTAAAATAAGATTCAGTTAGCTTCCATACCTCCGTTTTTTCGCCATAGTAATCAAGCAAGGTCATCTTTCCTTGTGGAACCGCTTTCAAATATGCTTTTATGCGTTCATTTGTCCATTCTTTTCGCATGTAGTAAAATACCCAGGTCATTTGAAGCCACTCAGCAGCAGGATCTACTGCTTTCATAGAACTGTAAATTACATCAGATGCACTGGCCAAATATTTTGGATCCCAGCTTGGTGGAGTAACTTCATTAAAAGGATCTGCTCCGTAAATATGATCGGTTCCAAATTCCTTTGTTTGCTCTTCGAGAAAGGCCGTTTGTATTTGTTTGAAAAGTGGATCTAGCGGATCGAGAAAGTTGCTATAATATTCTTTGCTAAATCCACCCCATGTTCCTAAATCATTAATTTTAGCATTTGGATATTTAGATTTGAGGATTTCTGGAACATGGCCGGCAAATGCAGGCAGAATAGGTTTCATATTCAGTTCCCGCTCTCTCTTCACAATCTTTTTTTGTAATTCCAGTTGATTATCCAGCCATGACTTTGGAAGTGGTCCATCCCAATGATCTATATTCGACATTCTGTGCCAAGGCAGAAATGCAGGCCCGGTAAAATAACTGCGAATCTCTTGATCACTTAAGCCCATTTTTGACCATACCTTATACCAAATGGCTTCCTGTCCGGTAATGGAAAGCGGCATATTGATACCGTTCAAAGCCATCCAGTCAATCAGGTGTTCCCAATCTTGCCAATCCCACCAAGGCATGGTGTATCCAAAGGTGCAATAATTAAGGAAAAAGCGGTTTTTAACACGTGCCTCTTGATTAATCTTTAAACTCAAGACTGGCATTTGCTTCGGCAAGTCGATAACATCATCTTTATACCAAGAAACCGAAGTATTGCAATAATATTTTAAATAATGATTAAGTCCATAAGCCATTGAATTATAGCTATTTCCTTTAATAATCAGTTTCCCATCTTTGCTCTCCAGTTCAAAAAAGTCTTTTGCGTTGCTGACCTGTGACTGCTCAAATTTGATATTTTTTGAATAAGGTTTAGCAATCCTTTTAGCCAAATCTTCAATGGGGCTAGCCGAACTGGTGAGGAATGTTGTGCATAGAATAATAAATACCAAACAAATCTTGGTATACGTGAATCTTATCATGTGGTTTTTTTAACGCGATAAATAAATGGTTGCGATGTACATTTGGTTTAAATAGTTATTGTAGTGTAGGGTCAAATGAGCCACCCCAATCTTTATTTTGTTGAAGTTTGCTTGCATTGGCACTTATGCTTTGCTGGATGGGAGCGAAGTAGTATTTCTCTGGCAGGATATTAAGTTTGTTACCAGTTTGCGGTACAGATAATGGAACATATTTGAAATTTTCTTCCAACAATTGATTAGATTGACCCAATGGTCTTGCCTTAGAGAGCGACATTTCAGTTCCGTTTGGTTCAATAGCAATCGCTTCCAAACCAGTTTTTCCTTTATTATCCAGCAAACTGAACATTCTCCACCTTCTCAAGTCATTGAATCGAAATCCCTCAAAACAAAGCTCAATATTTCGCTCATCCATAATGGCTTGGCGTATTTGAGTACGTGTGGTCGCTGTAATACCGTAATTGCCACTTGTGCCAGCTTCAATTCCAGCCCTAATTCTGATCTGTTTTAGAATATCCAAAGCTTCAGTTGGATGATTGGTTTCATTTGCTGCCTCTGCATAATTCAACATCACCTCAGCGTATCTCATCAGCACATAATCAATACCGTATTGTAAAACATTAGCCTGAGTAAGCGTTAAATCGCTATTTTTAAGAATAAAGAAACCCGTATGAACATTGTTGTTTGTAGAGCGCTCTGGTGAGTTTGGGTTAATTCCGTTGTTATCAAGTGCATTTGCAATACCTAAAGCGGTATATTGCCTGTAACCGGTAATGGTACCAGATACCGGATAAACTTTCGCATTCCATACAATTGATTTATTAAATCTTGGATCTCTATTTTTCCAGTACGATTTCAAGAAATCAGCCTCTGAAACAAAATAAGGACTAGTAGGATCACTGTACAATTTTCCATCTAACATCGGGAATGCTTTTACAAACTCCAATGTTGGTGCTGCAGCTACATTTCCTCTGGAAAATGATAATGGCCTAATGCCATTATCCCAACTAGCAGTTTTATCAGGAAATTGATTGATTACCGAAAAAACAACTTCAGTATTACGTTCCGTTAACGATGTATTCGCATAATCAGCCACCAATTGGTAGCCTTGAGCTTTTAGGTCGTCGTAAGCTTTTTTGTTTACTGTATAGGCATCTGCCCAATAAGTATTGTCCCATGGATTATTGGGGTTAAATTGTGGCGAGGCCTTGTAAAGCGACATTCTTCCCTTGAAAGCCAAGGCGAAATTACCGTCAATTTTACCCCAGCTAGATGAGGCAGGCAAATTTCTTTTAGGAAGTAAGCTAATTGCCTTATCCAAATCCTCATACATGAAATCAAAACACTCCTTTGTCGAGTTTCTGGGTACATTAAGTTCATCAGTAAATCGATCTTGAGGAATTTTAATATAAGGAACTCCTCCGTAGGTCCGAACCATTCCAAAATAAAAGTATGCCCTTAAAAAATACGCCTCTCCTAAAATTCTGTTCTTTGTAGCGTCTGGAAGAGTGCCTTTTGGGATATCTAAAAGTGCCTGATTGACCAACCTGATCGGATTATAATTCCAGTTGCCCAAACCACCATTGGTGATGGTAACGGCGTCCTGCGGGAAAGCAATTCCAGACAATTGATCGCTGTTTCGATCAGCTGATACATTGTGATTTCCAAATGCGGAAGGATAGATGTTGGTTAAATAAGCATCTGCCAAAAGTGGGTCATTCCATATTTGTTCAGGATCGTACGCCAATAGATTATCGACATCAAGTGCTTTTTTACATGCCGATAACATGGTTACGGCCATAAAGAATATAAATATTTTTTTCATCTTATTTAGGGAATTAAAATTTAACATTTAAACCAAGGGTAAATGTCTTCATGATAGGGAATGAATCGTAGTTGTTTTGCTCAGGATCTTGAAACTCTTTCATGGCAGAAAAGGTTAACAGGTTGGTGCCGTTGAAAAATAGTTGCGTACCTGACAGGCCGACTTTACTGATCCATTTTTGAGGAAGATCATAATCAATATTGATATTACGAAGGCGTAAGTATGCGCCATTAACTAACCAAAAACTAGATGTTGATGCACCAGATTCAGCCCAATTTTGCCCTACTGGTCTCGGATATTTAGCATTTGGGTTTTCCGCTGTCCAAACGTCACCAGCCCATATTGGATAGTAAGTTCTGAAATTACCGCCATGCTGACGCATACCGCCACCTTCTTGGTTACTAATCATCCGATCATAAGCGCCAACACCCTGCATCAAGGCATCAACGGTAATGCCTCTCCAGTTTACTCTGAAACCAAAACCAAAGTTGATTCGTGGTGCGCCGTTGGTACTTAATACTTGCAGGTCATTATCGTCAATTTTATTATTTGCTCCAGGCGCAAATGAATCTCCACGTATATCTTCGAAGAGAATGGCTCCCAAATATGGCTTTCTGCCGTATTGTAAAAATCCCTGAGCATTTAAAGCGTCCAATTGCTCTTGAGTTCTGATGAGGTCAATCGCCTTTAGTCCGATGATTCTATTGGAAGGCTGGCCAATTGCAGATCGCCACTCGTTAACTCCACCAGGACGATAGTCTGCGCTTTGATCCAAAATATCCCAGCGATCTTTGGCATAACCTACATTTCCAAATATTGAATAGGAAACTTCGCCAATCTTATCCTGCCATTGCAAATTAAAGTCTATACCCCTGAAACTTCTGGCTGCATAGTTTTCAGGAGCAATGCTCTGACCATAGCTAGCAGGTAAAGTAATTACACGAGTGCCCAATATGTTTTTCATATTGTTGAGGAAAAAATCAGCAGAGCCCGTTAGCTTTTGGTTTAAAAATCCAAAATCTAAACCAGCGTTATAGTTATAAATTGTTGCCCAGGTTTGGTTTGGATTAGGGATATTGCCTGGGGCAATTCCACGTAAAAGTGTGTTGCCAAAAATGTATTGGTTTCCATTACCATAGGTTTGTTCAAAACCAAACGGTGCTATCACTTCGTTCCCTGTGTTAACTAAGTTACCTGTTGTACCATAAGAAGCACGTAACTTTAAATCACTAAGCCACTTTACATTGTCGCGAACAAAGCTTTCTTGAGATATTCTCCAGCCTGCTGAAACCGAAGGGAAAAATCCCCATCTCTTATCTTCAGCAACCAATGGCGTTCCATCATAACGAAATGAAAAATCAAGCAAATATTTTTCGTCGTAGTTATATCCCGCTTTACCAATATAAGCAATGTTAGAAACCCATGAATTAAATGCATTTCCACCATTAATGCCAATGTTCTCGGTTGCATTACCAGTTCTATTTCCGGCAGAATTTGAATAGGCAAACATTTGATCAATGCTGGCAGTAGGTGCAAAACCCGTAGTGGTGATGAAAGTTGTTTTAAATTCCGACTGCTCGAATATGGCCTGTGCATTTACCTGGTGTTTTCCAAATGACCTGTTGTAGTTCAAAAAACCATTAATCTGGTATCTCCATGCATTATTCATTTGGTAACTCAGGCTCGGTTGTGTTTGTCCAAAAGTATATGTATTCGTACGTTGTGGATCGGGTGCAGCAGGGATGAAACGGTTGCCTGTGGGTTCCTTAGGGATAAAAACAAAATTCTTCTGATAGGTAATAAATGTTTTTCTCATATAATCCACGGCTTCGTAATTTCCTACAATCTTGGCAGATAATCCCTTTGTAATGGCATCCAAATTCGCATTTAAACTCAAGATTGGATTAAACTGTCTGTTTTTGGTATCAATATAACGATCACCATTAACCTGATCAATTACGCTCCAAGCCTGAAAACTTCCCAGCGGAGTTTGAACAGGGAAATTGGTTACTCCATCAGCTGGTGTACCATCTGCCTGTGTATAAAACGGGTACAATTTTGTCCAATTGAAAGTTACACGGTAAAAATCTCCCACATTGAAATCATCAGCGCCATCACCCTGCCAAAAAAACCTATTATTGTTTTGTTGTGAAGCACTTAAATTTAAGTTTAGGGAAAGGGTTTTGTTTAATTGAGCGGTAACATCAGATCGAAGGTTGAATTTACCGAAGTCGACGTTTTTATAAGTACCCTGCTCATTCGTATAACTGGCCATGGTGTAATAGGTGATTTTTTCACTGCCACCATTTACACTGAACAAGTATTTTTGAGAATTCGGGTTACGCCATACATAATCATTTACATTATAAATTTTATCATTAAAATAGCTGAATTCCCTTTCATTATTTGGTTGCACATAAGGTGTTGTTCTGGCACCTTGTTCCCATTCAAATCTGGTTACCCTGTTTTGATAGGTGAGTTCGTCCGCTGCGGTAGTAATATCTCCTAAAAGCCGCTGTGTAGATTTTGATAAAGTATTTGATACTTGAAAATTAAATTGTGGTGCCTGTACTTTTCCTGTTTTTGTGGTCACCACCACAACACCATTTCCCGCCTGTGCACCGTAAATTGATGCAGAGGCAGCATCTTTTAAAATACTCATCTGATCGATTTCATTCGGATCCAAAGCATCAAAAGAAGCTTTGTTTTTAATCACTCCATTGATGACATATAAAGGTTCTCTAAAACTACCCCTTATACGAATTGAAGATGTAGCACCTGCTAAACCTGATGTATTGGTTACTGTGATTCCCGGAGCACGCCCAGCCATCGCATTTGATAAATTGGATACAGGGATATCATTTACTTTATCCATTTTAATCGATGAAACCGAGCCCGTCAATGTAGATTTCTTCTGACTGCCATAACCTACAATAACCACTTCATCAAGATCAGATTGTGGAATCAGCTTGATCGTCATTCCGGAACTCGCTTTAACCTCTTGAGTTTTATAGCCCACATAAGAGATTACCAAAACTGCATCATCGGCAATGTCTTTTAGTTGGAACTGGCCATTTACATCTGTTTGGGTGGCTATTTTTGTTCCTTTTATAAGTATGCTGGCAGATGGAATAGGTTGCCCATTTTCATCGAGTACTTTGCCACTCACATCGATAGCACCGATATTCAATAAATGCTCAGGAAGTGTGCCATAAAAATGTTTTTTTTCTTCATTAATTTTCGAACTTGAAGGCGCTAATACTCTAGCATTGGCCTGAAATGTTGCGAATACCATTACAATTGTTAGAATCGAATCTCGGAGCTTTTTCAGGCGGCAAAGAAACCAAGAAACGCTAATGGTATTTGATAAGTGATGTGATTCAAATAAGGACATAGTTATTTTTTGTTTAGAATGGTTTTATTTTTTGGTTTAAATCTTGTATCTCTATGATTTTAAGAGCATTTTCTCATAAGAAATTGTCAAAATGTGGTTAACATTAATGTTATTTCTTTATTATGTTTGTAATCATGATTTTTTGGTTATTGTAAAACTAAGTGAAATGGAGGGCCGTCCTTAGTAAATGCCATTACAAAGTCTTTGAAATTTTCTGTCACGGTAATCGTCTGTTATTCAAATAATTATAAAGTATGCATTCAGATTTTGGAAACAAGGAAAGTCAGTTTTTTTATGAGTTATCAGAATATTGTGTTTCTGAAATCGAAAAAAAAATGGGAGGTAAGCCTGTTTCCGAATGGCGTTCAGCTGATTATAGTTCGCTTTCCAGCCGTTTGGGAAAACAAACGAAGGTATATTTAAGTGAAAACACGTTAAGAAGGATTCTAGGTAAATTACAAACCTCCAAAAACTATAATCCACAACAAGCCACCAGAGATGCATTAGCGCAATTTATTGGGCATCGTAACTGGAATGAGCTGGGCATATTTTACAAACTTTCTAAGCAGCGTACAGAAGTAATTCCATCTACCAATATAAGGTAGAGGAGCCACAAGTAAAAAATAAAACTATAAGGCGGATTTTATTAGTTTTTGCAGCAGTGTCAATATTGGCTGTAGGAAGTATAATTTGGTATGGATATCAGGAGCCGCCAGATGTGAAATTAATATGTAGCAATCCTTATGGAAACGTTCCTCACTCTGCAGTCTTTAAACTTGAACATAAAAATAATTTTGATAAGGATGAAAAATACGAGATTGATTTTCTGGAAGAAGCTACCCGATCAACCATCAGTGGCAACAGAAAAGTGGCCAAATTTTTCAAAAATCCCGGCGTTGTTTACGCTAAGTTATTTTACAATGGAAAACCTACTGATACCACCAGCGTTTTTATGCAAACCAAAGGTTGGGTGGCCAATTCTGGTAACGATACCTCTCGTTCCTTTCCAATTATTGGGCTGAAATCACTTGATCCAGAAAATATTTATGTCTCTGAACATCAGTTAGATTCTGCCGGTTTAGATACTCGAAAACCATTCCTGATTGGTTATAGTAATATTAAGCCCTCACTTATTAGTGGCGATAACTTCTCTTTTTCCTGTAGGGTATATTCAGAACGAAACCGCCCTGGTACACAATGTGTAGGAACTGCACTCATTATATTGGGAGAAAAAGACAAACATGTGATTAATTTGTTCCGTAAGGCCTGTGCGGTATTTTGCGATTATAAGTTTTCTGAGTTGCGTGTGTTGGGAACAGAAGATAATCTAAGTGCGTTAGCGTTTAATCCAATAAATGGAGGAAATGTTACCATCAAAGTGCAAAACAAAAAAGCTTCGATATTCATCAATGGAAAAAACGTACTCAATACCAGTTACAAAACTGCTATAGGAAAAGTGATGGGTATTAAAATACTCTTCAATGGCATTGGCCGGGCGGTTTCTCCGAAACTCGTAGACCTATCGACAGGCAAAATTTTCTAGTTATTATTCATGTATTGTTTAAGCTCGAATTTTTTCTCCGAAAAAGTTTAGCAAAGTCATATCTCCGCAGCTCATAACAATATATCATCAACTCCTTATTGTTTACACCCAATTATGAAAGGTATCATCATTCATTAATACTCAAAGCATAATTCGTTGTTGAACCAGGCCTTGTTGCAATAGTAAATATATATATAAAGGTCAGTCTCATAATTTCAAATTAGCAATGTTCAGATTATTAGTAACAAATTATTAATATATTATTAACACAGATCAAATGTTATTACATAAACTTTGTTTTGTTTTGCTAAACAAAAAAATTGCTTGGCCAATTTGCCCGAAGATTATAAAAATGGAATACAAAAATATAGAAATGGTCATCTTTGATATGGCTGGCACTACAATAAATGAAGATAATTTGGTGTACAAAACACTTCATAAATCTATCAACCAAGCAGGTTATAATTTTACATTAGATAATGTTTTGGAACAGGGAGCAGGAAAAGAAAAAAAACAAGCCATTAGGTCGGTTTTGAAAACTTTTGATGGCGTAGAAGATGAGAATCTGGTAAATCAGATTTATGATGACTTCATTATATCCTTAACAAATGCATACGCAGAGGCTCAGATTCTTCCACAGCCCAATGTACTTCAACTTTTTTCTCATTTGAAACAGAAAAATATTCTCACCGTTTTAAACACTGGTTATGATCGCACAACTGCAACTTCCATTGTGGAAAAACTAGGCTGGAAAATTGGTGTAGAGTTTGACGCATTGGTAACAGCTTCGGATGTGCCTAGAAATCGTCCTGAACCTGATATGATTGAGTTTGCGATGAAGCAATTTAACATTACCAATAGCAAAAATGTAGTTAAAATAGGCGATTCTACCATCGATATTATGGAAGGTAAAAATGCAGGCTGCGGCTTAAGTATTGGTATCACCACAGGTGCACATACCCTTAATCAATTGCAAACTGCAAACCCTGATTTTATTATCAATGATTTAATGGAGGTTTCTCAAATAATAAATTGAACCAACAGCGATGAACCAGGCACAAATTTCAGTATTTCACGGAGCAGGACAACCAATTGAAATGCTACAGATTGAAATTCCCGAATTAAAAAGAGATGAAATATTGGTTAGAAATCTCTATACCACCATTTGTGGTAGTGATTTACATACCTTTTGTGGCCTGAGATCGGAAAAAGTACCAACCGTGTTAGGGCATGAAATTGTTGGTGAAATTGTCGCTTTCTCCGAAACCCATGGAAAGTTTGACCACCTAGGAAATCCGCTGAAAATTGGAGATAGAGTAACTTGGAGTATTTTTGCTTCAGACGCTTCCTCACTCATGTCTATGTTTGGTATGCCGCAGAAGGCTTCAGGACTTTTTAAATATGGGCACACACAAATTACTGATGGTGATGCGCTTCATGGAGGATTAGCCACTCATTGCGTGATCAAAAATGGAACTGCAATAATTAAGTTAAGTGAAAAAATTCCATTAAAAGTAGCGGCAACGATTAATTGTTCTATAGCTACGGTTGCTGGAGCACTTAGGCTTGCAGGTAACGTCAATAATAAAAGAGTTTTCATCACCGGAAGCGGATTACTGGGAATTGTTTGTGCGGCAATGTGTCGTTCAAATGGTGCAGCATCAGTGCTGATGGGTGATATTAATCCCGAAAGGTTAAAGAAATCACTGGATTTTGGTGTGGATGCGACTTATCTTTTAACAGATCAACATGAATTACCCGCGGCTATAGATATTGCTTTTGATATGAGCGGATCTACTGATGCGATGGAACAGGGACTAGCTTCATTAGGTGTAGGTAATACTGCTGTTTGGATTGGAGCCGTATTCAAATCACGCCCGGTTCAAATTGATGCAGAGCAGATTGTTAGGAGAATTATATCAATTAAAGGCCTCCACAATTATAACTACGAGGATTTTGTTGCAGCTGTAGATTTTATAACAGCACACCACGAAACCTATCCTTTTGATAGTATCGTATCCAAAGAATTCGATTTAGAAAATTCGGAAGTAGCGATGAAATATGCTGTAGAAAAAAAACCTTTCCGTGTTGGGATCAATATGGAAAAAAACGAAAGTGATGGAAAGTAATTCGTTTAGAAAACAGCAGTGGAAAATGCTGCTGGTGACCATGCTCTGTTACCTTTTCTTTTACACCGGGCGACATAATTTTGGATGGGCTGTGACAGAAATGGCTAAAGATCTTGATATTTCTTACACAAGAATTGGTTGGATTAGCTTTTCCATGTTAATTGGTTATTCTTTTGGGCAACTCATCAATGGAAATTTAGCAGATCGTTTAAGTGCCAGGTTTATGGTGCCTACTGGTGCTTTTCTATCCATAGGAGCCAATATCGCCATCAGTTTCTCACATTCTTCAAGCATGATATTAGTGTTGTGGGCACTTAATGGTTATTTTCAATCAATGGCTTGGGCACCTGGAAGCAAGGTTATTGCCAATTGGTGGGCAAAAGAGGAGCATGGAAAAGCTTTTGGGTTTTATACCATGGCTGCAGGCTTATCATCGGTAGTTACCTATTTATTTTCAATAATATTGCTACAAATGAATCTGGATTGGCGAATGTTGTTTCGTTTACCAATTATTCCACTTGCATTTGTAGCTATTGTGTTTCTAATATTAATTCGAGATAGGCCATCAGCTAAGCAAGCCTCAAAAATAGAACCACCAGTTCAGCATTTAGAAGATAATGATAATTGGCTATCGCGATATAAAACTGTTTTATCAAACCGAAATTTTGTAATGGCTACACTATCTTTCGGTTTCGAAAGCATGGCTCGATATGGTTTAATATTTTGGGTACCTGTTCACTACCTTGGAAAAGGTTGGAAAGACAACCCACAATATTTATGGGCAACATTGCTATTACCGATTGGTATGGCTGCCGGTGCAATTTCTTTCGGTACATTATCTGATTCCATTTTTAAAGGAAACCGCATTGCATCAATTCGATTAGGAATGGCAATAAGTGCAGTTTTGGTGATGCTGGTTTATATATCACCCTCTTCAAATCTTCTATTAGGTGGGCTCTTAATGTTTTTATCAGGCTTTTTTGTGTATGGTCCACAGGCTAACTTTTGGCCATTGAGTCCACAAATGTTGCCTGCAAAAGTAACTGCAACTGGCATTGGTTGCATGAATATGATTGGCTACTTATTTGCAGCACTTGGAGAGCCCATTTTCGGCTGGGTGATCGATTTAACAAAAAATACTTCAAGTGTATTTGTACTCATTTGTATCATGTGTTTGCTGTCGGTAGTACTGATCTCAACAATTAGAAAATCATCAAAACAAAAAGCGCTATAATCCTTGTATGTATTGAATTTAGTAGTTATAAGTTAAAAATTAACTGAAGCCAGGTAAAATACGATGTTTATAAATACTAAATAATATTTAATTTTAGCTATAATTATTCTGGTGATTTATTGATTACTAATCAATTACAGCGATAAAAGTTTTCACATGTAAAATAGTATTAATTTTTTTAAAGGAAAGTGTTCTTTAATTTCTCAAAAATTGCAAGAATTAAAAAAGAGCAGTAGAAACAAAAATAAATACCAAACATACTTTACTTAAATATAAAAAGCAATTGATTAACAAATAAAAAAGAGCAGGAAATGAAAATAATTTTATCCCTTACTTTAATATTCCTTTGCACTGTCGCCCAAGCTCAGAACAAAAGCACACGTGTGCTGGTATTCGGCTTAGATGGATTTAGTGCCGAAGGTTTTAAAAAGGCTAAACATCCCAATTTGGATCGAATGATTGCTGATGGAGCTTTATCACTCACCACCAGACCAGTAATGCCATCTGTTACTTTGCCCAACTGGACCAGTCATTTTACAGGTTCTGGGCCTGAAGAACATGGAATAACCAATAATGCATGGACTTTAGCTACACATGAATTATTGAGTGTTGAAACGGATAAGGACGGTTATTACCCATCTATTTTTAAAGTTTTGAAGGAGCAAATAAAAGATGTAAAAACAGCCTACTATTATAATTGGAAAGAGTTGATATATCCCATCAATAAAAACTATTTGGATGAAATATCTTTTGGGGAAAATGATACTTACCTGGAGAATTACAATAAGGCATTCGATTTCCTTGTGAAAAACCAAAATTATCCAACACTTGCTTTTTTATATAGTGTACATACTGATCACGCCGGACACGGTTTTGGCTGGATGGGCCCAGAATATATTACTGCCATTGAGCAAGCAGATATGGCCATTGGCGAGCTGTTAGAAAAGTTGAAAAAAGCGGGTTTGTATGATTCGACCCATTTCCTATTAATTACCGATCATGGTGGGAAAAATAAGGGGCATGGAGGCGTTTCAATGGTAGAAATGGAAGTGCCTTGGGCAATCACCGGACCTAAAGTTAAGAAGATTGGATTATTTACCGAATATAATAGCAACAAGAATACATCATTAGTTATCGCTGATATTTTTGGGGCGAAAAAATTGCCGAACTCTTGGACAGGACAGCTACCTAAAGGTTTATTCAAATAAGACAGAAACGCCTCTTTTTTCTGGATTATTAGGTGTTTACCCATAAGGATAGTTAACATACTTGAATTTTTTTCAATCATTAAAAATGTCCTTAACGTGTAGATTCCTGCTCTTGTGAAATTTTGTATTTACTTTAAGATACAAACTGGAATAGCTTTCTAAAATCAAGCCGAAACGCAAATGTTTTCCAAGGAAAAATTAATTGCTAAACTTGAAGCAATGGGCATCACAGCCATCACTTTATGGGGTGCTGTAGCTGCCTTCGGTTGCTACACATCAATGTATGTTTTTCGAAAAGCGTTTGCTGCAGCTACATTTTCTGGGCATGAAGATTTACTGGGCATTGATTATAAAATCTGGTTGGTAATTGCACAGATGATCGGTTACACGGCAAGTAAATTTTACGGTATTAAATTTATTTCAGAACGCAAAGGGAGGAGTAGAGCAAAAAATATCCTTTTGCTTATTTTAATAAGCTGGGGCGCACTTTTAGGCTTAGCAATAATCCCTGCTCCGTACAATATTGTCTTTATGGTTCTCAATGGATTTCCTTTAGGCATGATATGGGGGCTGGTTTGCAGTTACCTTGAAGGACGTAAAACCACTGAATTTATGGGTGCTGTTTTGGCCACTACGCTGATATTTGCCTCAGGATTTGTTAAAACGGTAGGACGGATGCTCATGGAAATTACCGGGCTTACCGAAATATGGATGCCTTTTGCAATAGGACTTCTTTTCATACTACCTTTAATTGGTTTTGTTTTAATGCTGGAAGCCATGCCCCAGCCAACGCCCGAAGATATTCTTTTGCGAACCAAACGGGTAGCCATGAACGGTGCAGAGCGAATCGCTTTTTTGAAACGATTTTTTCCGGGCATAATCGTAACAGTAATTATTTATGTTCTTTTTACAGCATTAAGGGATATGAGGGATAATTTTGAAGTAGAAATATGGAAAGGCCTGGGCATATCAAACAATAAAATATATGCCCAAATTGATACCATTATCAGTTTGGTTATTCTGGTGCTGCTTAGCTTATTAATCATGGTTCGAAATAACTTAAGAGCTTTTATGCTTATTCATTTAATGATTATTATGGGTTGCCTCGTTATTCTTTTAGCGTCATTATTTTTTCAATGGGGTTACATAAATCCTATTGTTTGGATGACTAGTATCGGAATAGGTCTGTTTATGGCCTACCTTCCATATAATGCGGTTTTCTTCGAAAGGCTAATCGCAACTTACCATCAAAAGGGCAATATTGGCTTTCTTATTTACATAGCTGATGCTTTTGGATATCTAGCCAGTATTACAATTCTTGGCGTAAAAGAAATAGGTAATCCCCAGATAAGTTGGATCGAATTTTTTAAAGGATCGCTTTGGCTCGTATCCATCTGTGGATTGGTGTTAACCATCTTTTCCATGATTTATTTTAGTCTAAAAAAACAAAATCAACCGATTGAAACTACAACGATTGATTCAATCAACAATCAAGATAATAATCAAATACAACTCGTATGAAACAAAAATATGATCTGATCATCATTGGTGGTGGAATATTGGGCACTTTTCACGCTTACCACGCTTTAAAGGAAAACAAATCAGTGCTTCAGCTAGAAAAAGACAATTACGCTGTCGGTTCAACGGTCAGAAATTTTGGGCAGGTAGTACCATCGGGTATGGAAGATAAATGGTTTGAATATGGACGAACTGCAACAAACATCTACAAAGAGATTCAAGCTGATTTTGATATTTCAGTAAGGCAAAATGGAAGTTTATACCTTGCTAGTGATGATGATGAGGTGCAGCTTTTACATGAACTCAAAAAACATTATGATGGCTTGGATTATGACTCTTCGCTATTAACTAAAGAATCAACACTCGCAAAGCATCCTACACTAAAAGGTGAATATGTAAAGGAGGCGCTTTTCTTTCCCCAAGAGGTTAGTGTAGAGCCTGATTTGATGATTCATCGATTACAGCGTTACATGGTCGAAAAATTTCCTCAGTATAATATCATCTATAACACACTTGTTATTTCTTGCGAAAGTGTTGATGGCGAAGTACTGACTTCAACCAATAAAGGAGAAAAATTTACTTCAGATAAAGCCATTATCTGCAATGGCTACGAATTTAAGCTACTATTTCCCGATCTTTTCCTGTCAAGCGGAATCGTAATTAGCAAATTGCAAATGATGAGAACGGTATCGATGCCAGAGGTAAATTTGGAAGGAAATATTTTGACTGGGTTAACTACTCGCCGATATGAAAGCTTTGAGCATCACTGCCCTTCTTTCAAAAACATTTCGACGCCCGCGTATTATGAAGAACTAATAAAATGGGGAATACATATTTTATTTAAGAAAGCTGTTGATGGCAGCTTCATCATAGGCGATAGCCATGAATATGCAAATGTTGATCAATTTGACGATTTGGGTTTTAACCTTAAACAGTATGTAAATGAGCTCATGCTTACCGAAGCCCAAAAAATTGTAAACTTTGATGTAAGGCAAATTCAGCATTATTGGGCTGGATTTTATCCCCAGCACCCCACAAAGCACATTGTGGAATATGATATTGACAATCGTATTCACATTCGCACAGCAATAGGTGGTAAAGGGATGACTGCCAGCGCTGGTTATGCAGGTGAAAGCATCAAAGCAATATTTGGTTAACAATTTTTAACCCCCTGAATCCAAAATTTCAATTCGGATTCCAAGGGGTTAATTTTTGAATTCTGGTGGCTTAACTTTTCTCCTCAAAGAAATAGATTACCAGCATTACCGCCTTGCTTTTTCCAATATTAGTTGGTGTATGGGGAATTCTGCCATCAAAAAGAAGTGAATCTCCGGCGCTTAACTCATAGATTTTATTGTCAATATTGTAAGATACTTTTCCGCTAATAATATATTTGTATTCAAATGCCTCTGTTTCAACCATCGGACGATTTGCTTTTGGCTCCAATTCAAGTAAGATTATATCCACAGTTCCTTTGCTTACGGAAGGTGTAAATATACGCTTGTATAAAAACCCATTGGCATCTTCCTTTTCGAAGCTTTCATAATCTGCCGCTTTTTTAACAAGCACCATTTCCTGATTATCGCTGTTGGTAAAATCTCTAAAAAAAACATTTAGATCGATATTCAGCGCTTTTATAATATCGATGAGTACAATAAGAGATGGTATGGTTCGTGAATTTTCGATTTGAGAAATTAAGCCTTTGCTTACATCCGCTCTATCTGCTAATTCCTGAACAGTGATATTTTGCTCCCTTCTTTTTTCCTTAATCTTATTGCTGATCTTTAAGAGTGTATCTTCTTTCATTATTTTTAAATCGTAATGCTATATCAGATCGATAATTTTTTCTGATCTTCAAAGTTAAGTATATGTAAACATTTTTATTGATTAAAATTTAAATCTTTAAATTTTAATCACTAGTGTCCGATAAAAAAGAACGGGATAGCCAAAGCCATCCCGTTTTTCATATCGTGCGCCGGGCATGGCAATCGACTATAGGGTTCAAGTCCCGAACACGCTTAGCAGTAGGAAGTGTTAGCTAGAGACAAGGGGGTCGTGGGTGACTGCGAATCTGAAGGAAGTCCGCGGCAAATATGGGGGCTTACGAACAGAAACTGTATACGAGGCGGATTTAGTCCGGGTGATGTTGCACGACAAACAGAAGCCCGATACTGCACGGGGACTATTACGTAGATACAGAGGCCACATCCATAGGAAGTAA
>NZ_JAPIVT010000024.1 GCF_026239735.1 Pedobacter sp. MC2016-05 | reverse complement strand
TAAATCATTAGAGCCCCATCAGATCGGAAGTTCTTTGCATATGTCAAAATAGAGAAATAATTTACTTAAAAAAAGGGGGTAAATTTGATTTTTTGAATGGACAATTTATAAATAAGCGAACATAGCACTTTTGCTTTAGCGATTGATAGCTAGTGTTCCTGAACATTTCCGAACACACGAGGGATTTTTAAGCTCTCAGTACCTTATTAGATGTATGATTTTATGACGTAAGTATGTCAATATCTTTAAATGTCTCTTTTTACCAGTAGCAGAAAGTTCGTATTTTATTAGTTTCGTTCAATGGCGCTTCTGGCAATTTATCCCCTCATTTATGCGGATATGTCCCTCCTATCTGATATAAAATACCACTTACTTTATCCTAACCAGATATAACAGAATCAACATGCCACAGACCCCTATTACGGATGATAGTTAAAAATAATCTGATGCTTGTTATCCAGGACTAGTATAACAGGTGATTCAACTTTTCAATCCATTATTTACCGGAATCTATTCCCTTAAAGTAGATCCTAACCAAATAAATATGACTAATTATTACTTAAAATTTAGAGAGAAGCGGGAGTTTAAAATCCTGTTTAATTTGTTTCTATGTTTTGTGTTGCTCACTTCCTTTCCAGGTATTGGCCTCGCTCAAAACAAAACACTCACCGGAACTATAAAAGATGCCAAGAACGGCGAATTACTACCGGGTGTAGTTGTTAAAGTTCAAAACGGAACTGCGGGAACCAGTACCGATGCGCAGGGAAAATTTCAAATACAGGTGCGCAGTACAGATGTGATCGTAATTTCTTTTGTTGGTTATGTAACCAAAACAGTTCCGGTCCCAGCTACAAACAGCTTAGAAGTTAGCATTAGCGAAGACACCCAAAGCTTAAACGATGTGGTAGTAATTGGCTACGGTACGATGAAAAAGAAAGATCTAACGGGGGCAATCACGCAAATTAGGCCTGATAAAATTGCCGACCAAAACCCAAATACTACACAGGATATTCTTCGTGGTACGCCAGGTGTCACTGTAGGTTTTGATGCATCTGCCAAAGGCGGAGGTTCTATTCAAATTAGAGGGCAAAGATCTGTTTATACCGCTGGTGGGCATAACGATCCATTGTTGGTTTTAGATGGCGCATTATTCTATGGTGAACTTTCTGAAATTAACCCCGATGACATTGAAGCCATTGACGTTTTAAAAGATGCTTCGGCTGCTGCGGTTTACGGGGCTAAATCAGCTAACGGTGTATTAATCATTACCACGAAAAAAGGTAAAACTGGTAAACCAAGAATAACATTTTCTACCAACTTCGCTTTGGCAACTATGGGCGCCAACCGCGATGTTTTTGATGGTGATGGTTACATGAAATACCGTGAAGATTGGTATACCTCCCCAACTTATGGCGTAAACCCAACTACAGGAAATTATGAAGCTTATCAATCTACTTTTAGAACACAGCCTGGATATTATGATAATCCAACTCAAGAAAACCTAAGCAGATATGGCATTAACCTGGCTCAATGGAAAGCATATACTGCTAATGGAAATGGATCCGCATCAGACAATGAGATATGGGCCAAACGACTATTGTTGCAAGGCACCGCTTTAAATAATTTTCTTGGCGGACAAACATTCGATTGGTACGACCATAGTTTCAGAACTGGGAAAAACCAGGACTACAACCTAAGTGTTTCAGGCGCCAGCGAAAAAATGAACTATTACCTTTCTATGGGTTACCTGCAAAATGAGGGTGTGGTTGTTGGCAATAATTATAGAGCTATCCGCTCCAACTTAAAAGTTGAAGGTAAGATTACAGATTGGCTGGAAATTGGTGCCAACGTCAACTTTCAAAACCGTACTGATGGAGATTTAGCAGTTGATTGGGGAAGACAAATCATCAATAATGCCCCTTATGCCAGTTATCAAGATGCCAACGGAAATCTTTTGGTACATCCTATGGGTGATAATATGGTTAACAATTATGGATATAATTATGATTTTGATCGGGATTTTAGGGATTTAGATAAAGGTTATACCGTGTTCAATACCATTTTAACAGCCAAGGTTAAGCTTCCATTTAATATCAATTACTCCTTCAATGGCTCACCTCGCTATCAATTTTTTCACGATCGCTACTGGGAATCTGCCAGCCATCCCGATTGGAGAACAACGAATGGTTTAGTAAATCGTGAGCAAACTCAACGTTACGATTGGTCGTTAAATAACACCTTAAGCTGGGAACATACTTTCGGTCAAAAACATCGTTTTAGCGTAACACTGGTTCAGGAAGCTGAAAAAAAACAATCGTGGCTGGATAGAATCGAAGCAAGAAATATCCTTCCTAGTGATGCTTTGGGATTTCATGAAACATTTTATGGAGATAAGAATAGAAGTAGCTACGATTCTAACGACGTAAAAGAAACCGCTGATGGCTTACTTGGACGTCTATTTTATTCTTACGATGACCGATACATGCTCACCACTTCAATCAGAAGAGATGGGTATTCTGCATTTGGAACTTCAAACCCAAGAGCAAATTTCTTTTCTACAGCATTCGCCTGGACGTTCACCAACGAAAAGTTTTTTAACTGGAAACCCTTAAATAACGGGAAATTAAGACTTTCGTGGGGTCAAAACGGAAACCGTCAGCTTGACGACCCCTACCTTGCTTTGGCAAATTTAGGTGCTGGCGTTGGTGCTACGACCGGATATTTAGATAATAACGGGAACTTAATTCAATACCGCTATTTAACCGTTGGCCGCTTGGCTAACCCTGATCTACATTGGGAAAAAACAGAATCTTTTAACGTTGGTTTAGACCTGGGCTTCTTTGAAGACAGGTTAACAGCTTCGATGGATTACTATATTACCCCTACAGTGGATATGATTATGAACCGAAGTTTGCCTGGTTTTACAGGTTTTGGAAGCATTACCACCAACCTGGGTAAGGTAGAGAACAGAGGTTTTGAGATCAGTCTTAACTCCTTAAACATTAAAAACAGCAATTTTAGCTGGAGCACTACTCTTGGTTTTTCTAAATATAAAAACACCATTAAACACTTATATTACGTTTACGACAATATCCTCGATGCCCAAGGTAACGTAACCGGCACAAAAGAACGTGATGATATTGGTAATGGTTGGTTCATCGGGCAGCCGATCAGCGCAATCTGGAACTACCGCGTTACCGGAATCTGGCAAGCAAACGAAGCAACCGAGGCCGCACGTTACAACCAACGCCCCGGTGATCCAAAAGTGGCCAATAATTTCACCGGCGATGATATTGTAAACGCCAATGGCACCACCACTCCGGTGTACAATGATAATGACAAAGAATTTTTGGGTCAAACGGCGCCACCAATTATGTGGTCAATGCGTAACGATTTTACTTATAAAAATTTTAACTTCTCCTTTAATATGTATTCGTATTGGGGACATAAAAGCTTAAGTGGTGCTTATTTAAATCAAGATAACGGAAGCTCTCTGGTGACCAACCTGGCCAATGCTTATCAGAAAGAATACTGGACTTTAGAAAATCCTTCAACAGAGTTTGCCCGTTTAGATGCAAAGGGGCCAAGCGGTGTCAATTCACCTGGTCGACTTTTCGACAGATCTTTCATCAGGTTGGAAAATGTTACCCTGGGTTACACTGTTCCTCAAAAATGGGCATCGCAACTGGCGCTGGAGAAAGTTAAACTTTACGCTACTGTAAGGAACGTAGCTGTATGGGCTAAAGATAAAGACTGGGATTACTGGGATATTGAAACTTTTAGCGCAAGTGAAGCAAATAGAGGCATCGCGCCAAGAATTTACACATTCGGATTAAACGTTACTTTTTAGATGAAACCGATGAAAAAGAATATATTACAATCAAAAATAGCTCGCAACATTACTAAATTGTCTTTGTTGCTTACGATAGGCGTGACGGTTTTTCCAGCATGTAAACGCTCTTATTTGGACCCTGATCCACTTTCTCTGTACGAGCCAGGAAAAACATTTTCTACCAAAAGTGGTCTGGATGCGGCAATGGCCATTTGCGACAGGCATTTAAGATCATACTGGACCTACTTTGAATACACTGATTTAAGTCTCCCGATTAGCACTGAATATATGTTCTCTGATGTGGCCGTAGCGGCGAAGACTGATGATGGAAATATTTTTGCCGATATCGCAACCAGGTTAACGCCAACAGACTTACCCGAACGAGTTCCATATTTCTGGAATGAGAGTTACAACGGAATCAAATATGCCAATACCATCCTTAGTTTTATAGGAAATGTGGAGGGTTTGGATGAAAACACTAAAAATCAGTATCGTGGAAGAGCGCTTTTTCATCGCTCATTCCGATATCTGGCATTATGTTTCGAATTCAAGGATGTTCCGCTGGTAACAAAGATTCTTCAAATTCCAAAAATAAACTATCGTTCTACAAAAAGAGAAGCGATTTTGCAAATGATTACTGCAGATATGGAGCAGGCGGTCGCATGGGTTCCAGATCAGGCACAAACAAATTTAATTGGTTTAGTTAATAAAGGTGCATGCCGCCAGTTGCTAATTAAATGTTACCTGGCTACCGGTCAATATGATAAAGCGATTCAACAGGCAGATATTTTAATAAACAGCTCTGGTTATTCATTGATGACAAATACCTTCGGAAACTTTGTTAGTCCATATTCGGCTACATGGCCAGTAACCAGAAATGTGGTTTGGGATTTACACCGACCAGAAAACAAAGCCATTAATGCTAACAAAGAAAACATTTTGGTGATGCTTAATCGTAATGCTACCGATATGGGTATTAAAATGAATACCATGAGAAACTGGTTGCCGTTAATGGATGGTACGGGAGTTACCTCGCCAGATGGCAGGCAAGCACTTCGATATTTTGCTACATCGAACGCTAACTACCGGGCGCAATATGATTATACACATGCACATGGAAGAGGGATTGGTCATATCAGACCAACATATTATGCTCAAAAAGCGGTTTGGTATGTAAACGGTGTAAATGATGCGGGAGATTTGAGGCACAATACTGCTGTAGGCAATTGGGTTTCGCCAGAATCATTAAAATATAATGACCCTACTAACGCGACATGGTTTGGTCAGAATGTGCGTTTGCGTAGTACAACAGGGACCTTATTATCAAACGATACGATCAGAACCTACTTCGAATGGCCACATTATAAATACTATGTTGAAGATCCGCTGGAAACACAAAATGCAAATGAGGCCAACCACAGGGGTGGTGCAGGCGATTGGTATTGCTATCGCCTGGCAGAAACGTACCTTTTGCGGGCCGAAGCTAAATTTTATGCTGGTGACATTGCCGGTGCAACTGCTGATGTAAATACTATTCGCCGACGTGCTCAATGTACGCAATTGTATACCACTGTGAATATTGGAGACATCATGGATGAACGTGCCCGCGAACTCAACATGGAAGAATGGAGGTTTACCGAAATGAGCAGGGTTTCATATTGTTTGGCCATGAGCGGAAAACCGGATGAACGCGGAACTACCTATACTGTGGCAAACCTGGCACAAAACAGTTACTGGTTTCAAAGAATTGAACGCTACAGTGATTTCTACAACAAAGGAAAAGTTACGGTAAGAAGTCGCTCATACACGATGGCACCAAAAAACATTAACTGGCCAATTCCACAGAGTGCAATAAACTCAAACGGAGGGGCAAGATTAAGCCAAAATCCAGGCTACAGCGGTTACAATGTAGGCATAGAGCTGTGGCAGACCTGGCAGGACGCCGTTGCAGACGAAGACAAAAACTAGCAATTAGGTAGGAAGGTAGCCATTAGCTGGCTACCTATCCCCCTTCACCACCGTACGTGCCGTTCGGCATACGGCGGTTTGCTAGAATAATTTCATTTGGTGTTTCGTTTTCCAATAGTAGTATTTTTCAAAGCCGACATACTTCATTTTGGAGAAGTAAGCATTGTTCAAACTTATCATCAGTATCTTGCTATTAGCTGTTCTGCAATATGATTTTCTACTTTGAGGCCATTGATAGGATTGGCTTTTGGATATCCCCAGCTTTATTAGGTTACGCATCCGGTTTGACGCATTCTTCCATTCTTTCCAGAGGATAACCCTGAGTCTTCTACGAACCATCCTATCCAGCTCTCCAAACACCCTCTTGCCAGTAGCGATAGAGAAATAGTTAACCCATCCCCTAATTACTTCGTCCAATTTTCTCAGCCGATTACTTAGTGAGACAGAGTGTTTGCGTTGGGTATAGAACCGTATCTTTTCTTTAACTTTCTTAACAGAACCTGAAGACAAACGTAACTGCCATCCTTTTCTCTTATAAAAGGAAAAGCCCAACAAAGAACTATCCGTTGGTTTGCTGACCTTACTCTTCTCCCTGTTAACCTTAAGTTTTAAGGACTTCTCAAGATAGCTAGAAATGTTCGACATCACACGTTCAGCAGACTTCTTGCTTCGCAAATAAATACTGCAATCATCAGCATATCGCACAAAACTGTGGCCACGCTCTTCGAGCTTAACATCAAGTTCATCCAGGATAACATTTGACAATAATGGACTCAATGGACTGCCTTGTGGCGTTCCTTCTCTTCTTGGGCTTACCAATCCATTCTCCATGATTCCCACACTCAGATAAAGACGAATAAGCTTCAATGTACGCTTATCTTTTATCTTTACTGACAGCAGATGCATAAGTTTGTCATGGTTTACCCGGTCAAAAAATTTGTCCAGATCAAGTTCCACAATCCAGGTGTAACCTGTGTTAAGATATTCCTGAGCTTTTAGCACTGCCTGATGGGCATTGCGCTTTGGCCGAAAACCATAACTTTTAGCAGAAAAGTCACCCTCATACTTGGGGATCAGCCATTGAGCGATAGACTGTTGGATTAGGCGATCAATGACCGTTGGGATGCAAAGCATCCTCATTCCTCCTCCGCTTTTGGGTATTTCTACCTTTCGAACAGCATTTGGCCGAAAATTACCTGTTAAAATATTTGACCGTAATGTCTGCCAGTTAGCATTCAGGTAGTCGCGAAGTTCATCGGTCTGCATACCATCAATACCTCCAGCACCCTTATTGGCAGTAACCCGCCTAAAGGCTTTTTGTACATTTCGGATGTCTAATATTTCTTCAAGCATAATACTAAAAAAAAACTCCTTCCCAGGCATTGTGCACATTGGTTGCACGGCTCGGCTCGGCTCCTCTTATAATTTAATCTCGGATTCCGTCCTACCCTCATATAAGCAGTTCTCTTAAGTGTTTCAGCTGTAGACGCTTTGCCATAAACTTTCTGTTTCCTTTGCCATCCTAACATTTGGCCCTTCCTGTAATTTACCTGCAGCAATATGGCCGCTGCTGACTTCTGGTTAGACCAGCTGCTCATTATTATTCTGAGCAGTGTTTCCTCTACGGCATTCGCGCATGCCCTCGACGGATTTTAACCAGATCTCCCGGGGTAAGGCTATCTACTTCCTATGGATCCAGCTCCTGTATTTACGTCATAGTTTCCATGCAGTATTGGGCTTTTGTTTGTTTTGCAACATCACCCAGACTGATGCCGCCTTATATACAGTTTCTGTTCGTGAGCCCCCATATTTGCCGCCGACTTCCTTTAGATTCGCAGTCGCCCACGACACCCTTGTCTTAAGCTACACTTCCTACTGCAAAGCGTGTTCGGGACTTGAACCCTATAGCAGATAGCCATGCCCGGCGCACAAAAAAGGGCGAATCCAATTAGATTCGCCCTTTTTACTTAGTTAGATTTAAAAATTCCGGATTACCCTATGCTTTGATGAAAGGTTGGTTCTATACTTTTTAATATAATCCGATGGCCGCATTCCGAAAACCTTGTTAAACTGCTCCCTAAAATATTTTATATCGTTAAAACCACAATGAATGGCAGTTTGATTGATATTATAATCAGAATTAATTAACAGTTGGGCAGCTTTTCTTAACCTGATATATCTGATAAATTCGTTCGTTGTTTTCCCAGAGATGGCCTTAACTTTCTTATAAAGTAGAGATGGAGAAGTTGCAAGCTCATCCGCTAGGGTTTTCACACTAAAACCAGGGTTATCTAAATGTTTTTCTGTAATGGAAATACATCGTTCTAAAAACTCCTTATATTCAGTGGAGATCTTAAAATCATCCGCTTTAAGGGTGATTTCATTCAAAAAATATTGTTGAAGCGCATTTCTACTTTTTAATAAGTTTACTACACGGGCAATCAAAATGTCCTGATCAAAAGGCTTGGTAATAAAATCATCAGCCCCCTGTTCAATTCCTTTAAGTTTAATTTCTGATGATGAACTGGATGTTAATATGATTACTGGAATATGGCTTAGTTCAGGGTTTGATTTAATGTTTGTACATAAATCCAGGCCATTCCCCCCATTCATTACCACATCGGTAATTACAATATCGGGCACATATTTTTTCACTAGAGTAAAGCCTTCGGTTCCATTTTCCGCCTCATAAACCAAATAGTCATTCGTAAAAATCTTTTTCACATAATTTCTGATATCGGCACTGTCTTCCACAATCAGGATCGCTTTCTTTTCGGTAGTGGGATCAAATGTACCAGCCTTCGCTGGTAAATGATCCTCATTTGGTTGATCATTTTCTGTTAACGTTAAACTGTAACTATTAAAAGTTGTATTGTTAGTAACAGGCGGTGGAGCAATTTCTACAATTTCTTCGGGTGTAAAATGTGAAGATCCCAACAACAAGCTAAATATTAATTCGGTTCCTTCGCCAGGCGTACTTTGGTAAGTAACTGTTCCGTGATGGGCATCTATTAATTTTTTAACTAAAAAAAGTCCAATGCCAAAACCACTGCTGGCATGTTGTTTTGAGTCTTGATAAAATCTTTCAAAAATTTTTGCCCCCGCTTCTTTTGAAATACCTGTACCCGTATCAATCACTTTTACAACTACATAATCATGTTCCAAAAGGGCTGATAAAGTGATACTGCCGCCATTTGGTGTAAATTTAAAAGCGTTAGCAAGGAGGTTAAACAACACAATTTCCAATTTCTCCCGATCTCCAAAAATATAAACCTCCTCTTCAGCGGCAATAAATGAATAGGCTATTCGTTTAGATTTTGCTTGTTGGCTAAAAGAAGTAAAAATTTCTCTGCTAAAAGCAACAATATCAAACTGCGACACTTTAATATTTTGAGTTTCCGATTTCCTGAAAGACAATAGTTGATCAACCAATGATAAAAGTCTTCGGGCATTTCTGTAAACTATAATCAGTTCTTTAGGGTCTACATAACTATCTTTACTATTTAAAAATTCCTTTATAGGGTTAATAATGAGCGTTAAAGGAGTTCTAAACTCATGTGAAATATTGGTAAAGAAAGTAAGTTTATTTTCACTAAGCTCCTTTTCCTGCTCTACCCTTAAGTTAGCAAGCTCCACCTGATACCGCAAAAATGACTGATGCTTTTGATAACGTAAAAATAAATATCCTGTAACAACAGCAAGAATTACATAAAATGAAAACGCCCACCATGAGCGGTACCAGGGCGGTAAAATGGTAACAAGAATTACTTTTTCTGTGGGGGACCAGGCGCCGTCAGCATTGGTCGATTTGATTCTCAAACGATAATCTCCATCTGCCAGTTTAGTGTAGGTTGCTGTTCTCAATTTGCCTGCAGTACTCCATCCTCTATCCCAACCTTCCATAAAATAAGCGTAAGATATTTTCCCTGGAACACTGTATTCAAGCGCCGCAAAATCAACAGCCAACCCTTCGTTGTAGGGAATTTCGAGCTTTTCTATCTCACCATCTCTCATTCCGGCTACTATAGCATTCCCTGGTGAAACCGCCGTATTGTTAATCCGGATGGCTGTGATAACGATTGGAGCAGCTGTGGCAGTAACTTTGTTACTATCGGGATGAAAAATACTAAAGCCCCGCAAGCCTCCAAACACCAATTCTCCAGATCGCAATTTTAAGGAGGAATTATCAAGAAACTGATTACTCTGAAGTCCGTCGTCCTGATAAAAATTCGAAAATGTTTGCTTTTTGATGTCGAATTTGGAAAGCCCGCTAAAGGTGCTTAACCACAAACTGCCCTCGGTTTCTACGATGCCGATCACAGAATTATTGGAAAGCCCATCCGAGGTAGAAAATCGTTTCACTATTTTTTTCTTTTTCCGGTCGAAGAGCAAGAGCCCGCCCCCTTCAGAACCAATCCAGAAATTGCCAAAGCGATCTTCAAAAATCACCCGAACCGGTTTGCCAATATCATAATATTCATGTTTCTTTTTGGTACTATCAATTTTAATAAGCGCTGATGCGTTGCCACCCCAAAGATTATAGTTGCGATCTTCTTTAAGTGATAGCAGATTTTCGTTTAGATTTCGATCAAAGACTTCAAAACGATCTTTATTCCTATTTAAAAAATACAGTGTTCCGTGAGAAAAAGTTGTAGCCCAAAACACTTTATTATGCCCCTCTAACAATTGCCAAACATTTTCATTTTCCTTTCCTGTAAACTGGTTGATGCATTTATAGTGTTTAAAATAACGAGTATCCCCAATAGCTTTATTAATACCGCCACCATAAGTAGCCACCCAAATATTTCCCAGGTAATCTTCTTTAATAGCACTAATTGCGTTGCTACTTAACGATGAAGGATTTTGTGGAACAGACTTGAGATTGCCGAAGGTATTTTGAGTACGATTCCATATGCTGATACCGCCTGCATCTGTTCCAATCCAAAGCTTTCCATTTCTCTCTTCGTAAAAAGCAGAAACAAAATTGCTCACTAAGCTTGTTTTTAGCTGTGGATTGCTAGAAATTGTTTTAAATTTCGCGCTCTTCGAGTCCAAAATAATTACGCCTTCTTTCGAGGTACCGATCCATTTTCTACCGACCTCGTCTTCATAAATTGTTAGAATGAGTTGATTTTGAATAGCGCCACTTAAAGGCCATATATATTTACCTCCAGTTACCTGTGTTTTAACTTTCAAACCATCAGCATTTGTTCCTAGCCACAGCTGTTTCTGTTTATCAAGATGCATGGTCGAAATGAGTTCTGCATTCGATGGAATAACGAAGTTTTCACCTAAAGCCTGCTGCTGATGTGACAGAATATTTAAACGAATAATGCCTTTGCTGGAACTGATTAACAAATTTTCGTTGTCTTCAACTTCCATGCACTGGGTAATTACCGAAAGTGTTTCTAAAACTTCTACCTGTTTAGCTTTTTGTTTGTAAACGCATAATCCAACACCCTCTATTAGTAAGTAAATTGTTTTATTTCCGGCAATTTTAATATCAAGAACATTATAATTTGCAGTGCTCATCCCATCTTTTAATTTGAGCATAATTTGTATCCCTTCGTTTTGAGCGGCAGGTTTTACAATTAACCCTAGTCCGTTCGTAGCCACAATCATTTCACCACTACCAGTTGCTATGATTTCATTGATCTGAGAAGTTATTGCCAATCTGGCTCGATCGGAATGTCTTTTAAAATAAGCAGCAGTGAAATGATTATTCAATGGATTGTAAATTCCAATTCCCTGTCCAGTGCCAATCCATAAGTTATGCGCCCTGTCTTCGCTAATGCTATAAATGTAATTATGTGGGAGAGATTTTTTATCTCCTAAAATATTCCTGAAAATTTTGAACTCGTAACCATCATACCTATTTAAACCATCGTGGGTACCAAACCACATAAAGCCTTTTGAATCTTTAAAAATTGCCCTTACCGCATTATTAGACAGTCCCTTCTCGATGCCTAAGGTAGAGAACGGTAGATTTTCTGTGCCATAAAGCCGTATGCCGATCAAGAAAAACAAAACAATCAAAAAGTACCTTTTCAGCTTAAGATGCATATCATTTGGTTAGTGATTTGGGATAGAAATTGCCTTTTTTCAAAAGGATGAAAAGGTCAAGCAAAAACCAAAAATAACTATCTTTTGTTATTATAAGGAAGTTTTTTTTTATGGATTTCTGCTCAAAATATAGTCATGACAAGTACCTGTAGCATGCGCATTTCATAGCGCACAGAACGAACCTAGCTAGATTTGCACAAACTTATTATCTGCTAATAATTAAGAACACCTCTTGACAGATCAATTACAAATGTGAGCATAATACAAAAAATATCTCTATTTTTTACTACTTAAATACAATCCGACTAATGTATTAGCTGGTAGTTTCTACTGACATCGGCTTTAATTTTGAGGATGTTAGCTGGATACTGAATAGCTCTAAATATATTTGAAGATATTGTTTAGATTACGGTCGGACGGGGTTGGAAAATGGAAAGATGCTAATAGTCAAACATGAAAGTTGACGCTGATCTAATTGATTCCTTGAGCATCAATCTTATATCTGACACTATGCCCCTATTAAATACGATCAGCGGAAATTGTTAAGGAATAAGTGAAAATCAAAAATAAAATTTATGAAAATTCTGTGGCAATCTTGGTTTTTTTATTGATTTAATCCATATAATTTCCACCGTAATAATTATGCCTCAATCCGAATCCGGACTGGGGCATAATTCCCAAAACAGTAATCTTAATTGATTACTTGGTATTTTTCTTTTCTGTGACCTCAGCTCTGATTTCCTGAGCAAGGTTTTTCAGATCCTGCATACCTTTACGAACACGCGTTCCGACAGCAGCGATACCTGCGTTGTAGAACTTTTCAGCATCAGCTTCAACCGATGCTACAAGCTCGCTAATTTTTGCATATTTTTCTATGATAAGTGATATTTAAGCGGCAAATATATCAGAATCCCTTAAATCACAAAAAAATTAGCCAAACTCAAGTAGCAGGGGCATTTGCCCCCTGCTAAGCCTCAACAAAACTAAAACTTAATACAAAGACAATCTGCCCCTGCCCTTTTTGTCTCCATAGCAACTTCAGGCTCCTGGACAACTGCCTCACTGGCCATTGCCTTCTGGTCCACAGCCTTGCTGTACACCGACTTCATACCCGCGTCAGAAAAGTCCAAAGTCTTATACTGTGGGTAGGCAGCAACAAATCCCTTTGTTTCCCTGCCAACCTTGAAAAAAGAAACCTCATGCACATTACCACGCTGCAATGACTTCATTAACTGATACTTAAAACCTAGCTTTTCAAGATCAGAGATCATAAAACTGTCAATGGTTATGTGCAGAAAGATCAAATCCGCACTTTCGCCAAAGTTCTTCATGACATATCCCCCATCCACTTTTTCAGCAAAGTCCAGCTTTAGCCACAGGTTCGCTTTCTCCCCACTTTACTACGTCCTTATTGACCGCACGGTCAGAAATGAGATTAAATGATTCCTTGGCGGTTACTCCCTTACCCTTATTGATATAGAAGACCTGCGAAAGCGCATCAACAGCGCCTCCTTTTTGCAAAGTCGCTTCAAAGTTGTTAAAGAAATACACATCAGTCACCTTACTTTTTGAAAAGTTCAGCGCATAAGATATCTTATCAGCTAATTCCGGCTTATCCTTATTAACAGGATCGGCCATCACAACGGACGTCTCCAATTTAAATTTAAATTCAGGCAAAGCCTTTCCGATGGATTCTTTTAGCGCCGCATTCAGCTGCTCCCCAAAACCCAGGTATTTTAGATTATTCTGCAAATACCCAACATTCTCTTCATTCATAGATTAAAGACTTATATATTGTTATTATATTCAGCGACCAAAACGCAGTTGATCCAGGAAACTGCCCGCACCCACAGGCCTTTTCCAATGCGAATAGTCCTGAAAGCCCGTAGCCTGCTTAAAGCGGAAAAGACTGAAGCCTTCGACTGTAAAAAAATATGAGCGGCCAGGAAAACGGCAGTAAAGCTGATCTTCACAAAGCCGGAAATGAAAGGAGAAACAGGAGATTTCAATCCCCTGGAATGTATGAAATGAAAGGCTTTCCGAAAGAGAAACTGGATTTCCAAACTCCTCTGGCGGCTGATGAGAAATCAGGGAATGTACAACAACGTGGTAAAGCGCTCAAAGGCATTTGGCATCAACAAAGTAGTGTTATTTGCTGGGCAAACCATAGAAAATAAATGCAGGATATTTTCGACCGGATGCCCGGGATAAGAGTAACAAGTATTATTAAAGTGGAATAATTTCTAATTTTCTGTCAACTATCTTCTTCGATATCTTAATACCTTTTTGAGAAAAATCAATTTATCAAGGTCATAATACCAAAATTTAAAGCTAGATTTTTAGAGATCAGCAGCATTTTTTTTCAGAAATTTTCTTTATCTCTATTCCCGGATGATTACACCATGTACTGGCTTCCCGAATAAAAGATCTTCATACCCATAGCCTTTGTGATTATTTTATCCTGTCTTGAATGTCATCGCTAGCTGTTTTACGGGCACCATTTTCAAACTGCTTTCCAAACCTGTAGGTAAATGAAAGGATTGCTCTTCGGCTATCAATCCAAATTCTGCTGTACATATTGATATTTTCATAGCGGGTATCATTTCTAAAGTTATTGGTCTGAAAAATATCATTCACTGCTAACTTGATACTGCCTTTATCATTGAGTATGCTTTTTTGCAAGGCGGCAGAAACTGCCCAGTAAGATTGCTCGATCATCATACCATAAGCTGATTTTGAGTTATAAAAAGCATTCAGCTCTGCGCCGAAACCTTTAGCTAATTTAAACGAATTCTGGGTATTTGCACTAAAGCTGGTTTGTTTGTTCTTGCTATTTTGCAGATCGTATTCGTTACGAAAAACATTTACAAAATTTGTTGCCGACCACCACTTGAAATAGTCAACCTGGGCGGTAAAACTCACACCCATATTCACTAAACTTGGGAGGTTTTTTGGCGCTTCGAAAGTCGTATTTGCAGCATCATTCTGTCCCGTTACCCAAGTAATTACATCACTGGTTCTGCTGTAGTTTAAAGACGTAGTAAACTTGTTCTTGAATACATAATTAAATACAATGTTTTGTGTTAGTTCTGGTTTTAGATATGGATTTCCTTCATAGTATAAAGATGGGTCTCTGAACATACGAAAAGGGTTTAAGGAACTATAATTTGGCCTTTCAATTCTACGACTATAAGAAAGTTGAACCTGGTTGTTGGCATTGATATTTTGGTTTACCGCCACATTGGGAAACAATTGAAAGTAATCTCTTGCAAAAACCTGATTGGCAGTGATTTGATTTCCGTTGGTATTGGTGTACTCGCCACGTAAACCCGCTTGTATTGAGGTTTTTCCAAACTCCGCCATCACATTTAAGTAAGCCGCATGAATTTGCTCTTTGTATTTAAAATGATTACTTGACGTTGCATCATACTCCCAATTGTTATTGATGAACCGATGATATACCAAATTATTATCCGCTTGGATGAACGAACTCTTTGCTCCAGTTTCCCATTTTATAGCTTCGCTAAATACGTCGGTGTAATCAAACTTAGCTACATAAACATCGGTTTTAGCAGGCACAGTTCCGCGTCTTCTGGCTAAATTTCCATCAGGAAAATCAGTATTAGGTTTGGAACGGGTATCCAAATTTAAATTAGAGTTGAAACGATTAGGCGCAAAGTCTAAATCTGCAGAGAGCGCTCTACCTTTTTTTCCAAAACGATGCAAGTAGTTTAAGTTGTAGGTTAAACTCTCCCAGCTTTGTTTATCGTAGTTTTGGGTAAACATATCACTTAACAAAGTTCCCTGATTATTTCTAATCAGGTTGCTGGTTTCACTATCGTGGATATAGCTCCCTAAATTTCCGTTCACCAAAAGCCCAATAACATGACTGCTATCAATTTCATAATCGATACCAGCACGAAAATTATGGGTATTTAGTGGCTCATTGGTTTCGGTACGCTGGGTAGATGTTCGAAAATTTGAAACTTGTCCATCGGCAAAACGCCTGATAAAATCCAGGTATTCGGTTTCGCCACGATAAGCGTAGTTATAATTACCATAAATGTTAAATTTTGCAGAACGATAATTCAGGTTAAATCCACCGCCATACCTTGCATTACGACCAGCGCCAGCATTTGTATTGATGGAACCGTTAAACCCTCTTGCTTGGTTTTTCTTAATCACAATGTTGATCATCCCAACATTACCCGCAGCATCAAATTTAGCAGACGGACTGTTGATGATTTCAATTTTAGAGATGGATGAAGAATTGGTTGCTTTTAATAGTATTGCCAGTTCTGCTGCATTTAAATAGGTCAGCTTGCCATTGATCATTACGTTTACACCACTTCTTCCTTTTAGGGAAATGTTACCATCACCATCTACCTTCACCCCTGGCGCTCTTTCCAACAATTCTAAGGCTGTACTGCCTTCGGCTAAAATGCTATGCTCTACGTTTAAAGTCATTTTATCCATACTTTGCTCTATCACTTTCCTTTGCCCAGTAACCTGTACCGCTGCTAATTGTTTCGCATCATCCGCCAGTTGAATATCTGAGAAATTAAAGACCTTATTTGAAGCATTAACCTGGAAGTTAGGTAAGGTTTGGTTGATATGACCCATGCTAGAAATTACCAATTTATAAGTTCCGTTTGGCAAATTTGCAAACGAAAATTTACCAACAGAATCTGTTAATACGCCCTTAAAAATTTTATCATCGCTTTGCTTTAAGGCTACCGAGGCATATTCTATGGGTTTGCCCAAAGTAGTTTTTACTACTCCCAAAATACGCCCCTCTTGTTGTGCAACAGCAATTTGTGTCCACAGCAATAAAGCAATAAACCCTAAAATTTTGCGCAAAAAGATATCCTTGACAGCCAATTTAGCTGTAGTACACGTACATTTCATTCTGTATGATTTTAATTGATAAGCGCTTAATTGGGTTCGCTTAAGCTGCTGAATTTCTTTTTTGATTTTTTCCTTTTGCCCCACCAAACGTAAAAGCCGGTAACGGGCAAACTGGCGCAAATTAAGCTAACTATGAAGTAGATTATTTTAGTCGTAGTTCCGCCAATTTCGCCAACGTGTAAGCCATAATTAGAGCGTCTAATCCAAGCGGCGAGGTCTTCATTTCTAAGTCTATTTCTCGATGCTGGAAGTTCTTTTAAGGTATATTGATCTAGGTAAACATCACGCCAGGTACCTTTATACATATCAACACAGATGTAAAGTGCATCAGATGCGCTCTCGGGGAAGTTGACAATAATTTGATCTGTATTATGTTCGCCAATTTTGGAAACTCCTAAGTAAAAGGCCTTGTTTACCTGCTCTAACATATTTGTTTTAAGATTTGTGGTGGTGTCAGAAACAGCTTCAATTCTTTTTTTCTCTGTGCTATCTCCTCCAGCCAACCAATATACACCAGCATTAACCCAGGCAAAACTCATAATTAAACCGGTAAAAGCTAAAATAAGTGCAACAATAATGGAGTAGAAACCTAAAACGTTGTGTAAATCGTAATTTACACGCTTAAACTTACCGCTCCATTTAATTTTAAAGCTCTTATTAACATTAGCTTTTTTCAGGTTTTTGGGCCACCATAAAATCAATCCGCTAATGAGCAGTAGAAAAAATATAAACGTGCCCCAGCCTGTTACTTGACGACCAATTTTTTGTGGCAACCACAAATAATAATGGCCGTCTTCAAAAAAGTGAAAAAAATCATTTAACTGGCCAATAGCTACAACTTCTGCATTGTATGGATTAACAAAAACGGTAGAATCCATTTCATGAATCCTGAACCTTGAGGTCATTCCTTGGCCATGGTACCAAACTGATTCTATTTCTCTATTGGGCACCGCTTTTTCTACCGCCTTGTAAAGTACTGAAGGTGGCAACATTTTACCGCCTTCAGGAATTTCTACCCGTGTCCAAGGTGAGGCATATTTGTTAATTTCTACCTTAAAAACAAGTATGCAGCCCGTAATTCCGAGTATAAACACAACAATACCAGATGCTAACCCTAGCCATAAATGCAGCCACGCATTAATCTTCTTAAATGTCATTGTAAGCTGCTGGTATTATTTTAGTTTTTCTATTCTCAGGATGTAATCGATACCTCCTATAAACTCAACCCCTTTGGTAAGCTCATCGGTTGCGGGATTGTACTGCCAGATGTAATCTTTATCCGCAGAATTTACTGCAATAAAAACTTTTCCATCTTCAACAATTACGGCATTTACCATCCGTTCTCCTTTATCCACAGGTAAGTTTAGTTTTTTAATAAACGACCCGTTTCTAGCATCTACTATACAGAAATAATGGTCGGTATCGATAGATTGACCTGCAATTCTTGAACGCACAATGGCTTTTCCATTACCGATGTACCACATTGCCGGCACCATTTCGTTATTAGTAACTGCAGAAAAATTGAAGAAGTAAGTTGGATCGATCACTGTGGTTCCACTTTTGATACGGTACATTACCGATGGAGAATTGTAATCGTAATTATTTACCGGATCACTGATAAAATAAAGATCGCCCAACTCATCTACAAATGAAGATGGCGCATATACATTTGGACCGCCTAAACCAGTAGTACGAGTATCAGACAGAGATTTTTCTACCGTCATGGTTGCATAGTCTATTATCGCTACTAACGACTCCTGGTATACCGGCATGTTGGGATATTTGGTAAAATCTGTCGAAGAAAACCCATAACCTAAATATAGTTTGTTAGCGCTGTATTGTGCGAAACCGATGTTGTAACCATCGAAACCCGTTGGAATGCTTTTGAGGCTTAGTTTACCCGTTTTAATCGCCATTCTGTCTACGTTAACAACAGCGTAACGCCCCTCATTATTGCCAACCCCGAAGATGACCAAAGTACTTGCATCTTCCCAAGCATACGAGCTCCACTCTAACCACGAAAAAGGAATTTCTTTATCGGTTACCAACACCCCATTTTCAACGTGATATTTGCCTAATTTTCCGCTGGATGCGTTGGCGTGATAATAAAAACCATCCCTTTGGATAATATCTTGCGCATAAACTTTACCCGTCATTTCGGCGCCGTTATTAGCCAAACTAATGGTACCGCTGGTTAACGACCCTATGCCGGCAATGTAATAAGCGGTATTTGGCCAGCTACCAATGCATAGTACTGCCGAATATTTAGTTTCGCCTTGGTCTGAACCCCCTGCTGGCTTTTTACAGCTGTTGATAACAACAATCAATAATACTAGCGCAATAGCCTTTATGGCACTACTTATATATTTTTTCATCTTTTAAAAATTTATTTACTAATGAATGAAATACCTCAATTTCACGGCAAATGATCTGCCTGGTTTTTGTACACTATAGTTATCAAAAGCTACTACATCAGTTAAGTTTCTGCACTCGGCAGATAGGTTGTATTTGCCATTTTGAAGCGCATAATTTACAGATGCGTTGTGTATAAACTGGGTAGGTACAAATTGTTTTCCGTTTAAACTGCCACTACCTTCCCAGGTTAAATAGAACCAGTTTACATATTGTGTAAGCCAGTTAAATTGTATACGTGTGTTTTTACCTAACAGGTTGTCTTTACCAATGGTGAAATCTGCATTACCGAATAAGAAAGGTTGGTTTGGCAGTTTATTTAGGTAAGTGCTTTCATAGTTGATAGATTCGGTTCTACCATATTGTGTTGTACTAATTGCGTTTTGGTAAGTTAAGTTTAAGTTTACCGTAATTAACTGATCATAGGCGTATCTTAATTCGCTTTCGAAACCTGTAATTCTAACTGCCGATACGTTTTGATTTTTGATGACCTTTGTGCGTTGATCTGGCAGTGGAGCAATAAAATCTTGCGCATTACGATAAAAACCAGAAGCCTCTATAAAAAACCTGCTCTTTCCAATTGTTAAGCCATAATACGCCCCCAAATTTACGTTGTCGCTGTTTTCGGGCCTCAAATCTGGATTACCCTGTACATTTAAGCCATCGCCGAACATTTCTTCTGCTTCTTGTAACCGATAAGCATGCTCGAAGGAAGCCTTAATTCCTAAATCAGGTAAAATTTTGTATCTGGTTGCAATACCGTAACCTAAATTGCTAAAAGTAGTATCTAACTTAGTTAAAACAGCGTTGATATACTTATTACGTTCTAAGCCCAAATGATAATATTTTACGAATGCCGTATTCACCAATCTCTTATCTAAAAGGTCTTGTTGATAGGCAAAACCAGCAATCTGTTTCCTGAGCAAACCTGGCATATCATCATGATCTGTAACTAAAGCGTTGAAATTTCTATTCTTTAAATGATCTAAAGTGTAGTTTAAATTGAAAGAATGCTCGCTGTTGATTGTATAGCTTGCGTTAGCCATGGCATAGGTTCTTGGTCTAACCATGTGCGTAATATTCTTAATATTATTCATCTCGGTAGTGCCTCTATCAGGAGAATAGGAACCATCCCAGAAATACAATCTGGTTGCAGTATCTGTAGTAATGTAGGTATCTTTTGATTTTGCCGCAAAGGCTGTTAAGCTTAAACCCTTGGTAAACAGGTTATCTTTCTTGTAGCGCAAGGTTAAATTTTTGGCATTGCTTGCTCTGGTAACCATTCCGTAAACAATATCCTGCTCAAAACCGGTCTGTAATTCCTGGTCAACTCTGTTATAACCCGCACCTACAAATAAAACATCGGCCCAGCTCTTGTTGGTTACTCCAGCTTCTAACTGACCTGATACCGACCTATAATCGTCGTGGAAACGCCTTACATCTGCTTTTACATAATCAGCACCGTTTAAATCGGTAATTTCTTTCCCGTTTCTGACACCACCGACTACAACATCTACGTCTTTCATCAGATAGTTGTTTTTAGAGTAGTTAAAGAATCCTGATGCCTTAACTACGATCCCTGTTTTTTTATCAACAAATTGACCAAGCAAAGCTGATCTGTTGGTTGCAAAAGAACCATAACTGTGGCTTACATCTAAATAGTTATTAACGTTTTGGTTGGTAATTACGTTTACCGCACCCCCCATTGCATCGGCTCCCAAAGTTACAGGCACAACACCTTTGTAAACTTCCAGACGATCAGCAAGGTTTACAGGAATGTTGTTCAAGGTAATTGCACTTCCCATTACATCCATTGGTATCCCATCAATAAAGAATTTAACCTGCTTACCAGATAAACCATTAATTGAGAATTTAAAATCGGATCCTAAACCACCCTGCTCGCGAACACGAACGCCGGTACTGCGGTTTAAAATCTGACTTAAATCGGCGGTGGTGTTTGCCAACTTTTTAGTGTCGATGGCGTTTACTGCAAATCCAGACTCTTTAATCTTTTGTGTAGCGGTTTTACCAGTTACATTCACATCATGCATTTGTTGTGATGTACTTTTAAGTGAGAAGTTAACATTTAGTTTCTCGCCTGCTTTTAGGCTTACCTGTTTTTGTTGGGTTTCGAAACCCATTATTGATATGACAACTGTATAAGTACCGGGAGCAACTCCAGTAAACTCAAAATAACCGCTACTATTAGTTGTTGTGCCCATTTTAGTGCCTTTAAATATTACAGATGCGCCACTAAGTGGCCCCGAGCTATCTGTGATTATACCACTTAGGCTACTGTTTTGTTGCGCTTGCGCAATTGATAAATGAAAGGAGAAAATGATAATTAGAAGAAGTTTAAAACGAAACATTTTTATGGTTTTTTAAACATAGTAGCCTAACTTCCCCTTACCCGAAGGTGGAAAATGAAAATATCTAAAATTAGTCTAAATTAATTTAATAACCGATCTATACGAACGATGAAGGCAGATACCCCTCCCAACTGCAGGCCCTTTCTTAGTTCATCAGTTTTGAGGTTATATTGCCAGATGAAGTTGCCATCGGTAGTAGAATTTACGGCAATATGAACTGTATCGCCATTTACCAAAACACATTCCTTGCGGGTTCCTTTATCCAAAGGCAAATCCAATTTTTTAATTACTTTCTGATGAACGATATCCAGTAGGTAAAATTCGAAATGTGAAGTGCTGTAATGGTCAGAAAGGCCTTTATACAAATCCTTTCGCTCCGAACGAACAATTGCTTTTCCATTTCCAACATACCATAAGCCGTAAGCGTGGTTTTTGATCGTTGACGAGGAAAGATTGAAAAAATACGTTGAGTCTACTAATGAACTGTTGGCATTGATCTTAAAAATAGCCGTTGGTAAATCGGCTCGGTTACCCATAGCAATGCCCGGACAGGACATAAAATAGAAATTACCATACTCGTCTGTAAACTCATTGTGCTGCACCGTATTGATCCCTGCCGGATAAGTTGACCTGATTTCCTTTTGAATACCAACACGCTTCATTTGCGGGTAGGTTAACCGGGAGATGTACATGGTATCGCTGGTTGTATAATTGGCACCGTGGATTATAGGATGAAAAGTGTAGCCAATAAACAGTGTGTCTTTTCTCTTATGTACAAAACCAATAGAAGTAGTTTTAAATTTCCCTTGTGGCTTATTAATATCCAATAGTCCAGCAGCGAGTGTTTTCATACCCTTGGTATCAACCAAATAATATTTCGCTTCGTTGGCCTGATTATTCAGACCGCTCAACAATAGGGAGTCTTTTCCCATCCATAAAAAATTCTCTTCATTGTAATCTTGCAACTGCAAATGGGCAACAGCAAAAAGCTTTCTATCTTTTAAAGTATACTTGGTTAAAATATCTGATTTCCGCTGTAATGAGTAATAAAAGCCATCTTTCACAATAATATTTCTGAAGATAGAATCGGGCAGTGCCTCAGTTATTTCTTCTGGCTTAAGTAAACCTGCATCCAAATTGTTGGTAGTTACAACATATTCTTTGGCATCCATATCCATAATATGAATACTATATTTCTCCCTGTGATTTGTAGAACAAGAGCTTCTACAGGCGATGAAACAAACGATGCCAAAGAATACAAAAATAAAGTTTAACAGTCTGACAATGCTTGGTTTCATATTGGATAAGGCAGTAATGAGGATTAAATGGATACTAGATATCAAACTCCTGAATTAACTTTTTCTGAATAACGGGAGGCAAACTGATCAGATTTTTTTCGTTTACGATAATTAAACCATGATTTCCAGTTTTACTATTTAGGATGATATAGGTCTGTCCCCCCTTCAGCTTCACTTTTTCTTTTTCACCATCAAAACTTAACTCGATGTCCTTTTTGGGTGAAATCAAGATACTGCCACTCAATTCAATAATGCCGCTATGTCGGTTCACCTCAGCAAAAGTTTCCGGTGCAATCGTCAGGTTGTATTCTTTAGAACTGATGTGATTAACCTTTAAGCTTGATTTGTTGTGAAATGCAACGAATTCGACAGCTGTCTGTCTGCTTTGATTAAAATAGTAAAAAGAGAGACCAAATAACCCGATCACTAAACTTGCTGCAATTGCGCCTTTCCACATATAAAATGATGCAAAATTTGGTGCTACTTTAACAACTTCTTCTTTAGGTAAAATCGCATCCAATTCCTCCCAAATATCAGCTTTGGCAATCTGTTTGTCTTTTTCACTGTGAAACTCCAGATCATCAACATCACTACTTAGCAACCAAGCTTCAAGCGCTGTACGCTCTTCAGGCGTGCAGCGATTTTCGTGATATTTCGCTAAAAGATCGGCATTTACTTTCATCAACCTAATTTATAAAACAAAACTAATATTTCTGATGCTTTTCAAGAATAGTAGCGCTAACATAAAATTTCCGTAGGTGAAGCTTATTTTTTATTGAAAACAGCAAGCTTCATTTTTAAAGTAGTCATCGCTCTGGTAATGTGATATTCTACCGCCCTTTCAGAAATCATGAGCATTTCAGAGATTTCTTTGTTACTCAAACCATCTTCCCTACTCATTTTGTAGACCTTTTTACATTGACAGGGCAAGGTATCTACCAGTAAATCTACATTTTCTTTCAAATTATTGAAGAATACCTGCTCTTCAGTACAATTACTCGAGTTTATGCAGCCCTGATAGTTAAATTCATCTATCTTCTGCCTGCTTGTTTTATTTCTGATAAATTCAAAAGCTTTGTACTTCGCAGATCGGACGAGGTAGCGTTCAACATTATCAAGTTCGAGTTCTGCTCTTCTTTCCCATAAAGACCTGAAGATGTCCTGTACCATTTCCTTGGCAATCTCTACATCTCTGATGTTATTGTAGCATACTGCATAAACTTTTTCCCAGTATCGGTTATAAACATCTTCAAATGTTTTCCTGTTAATAGAAATGATATGGTTTGTTGCTTCGGCCGACAATTTTAAGGAATTTCGACAAATATAGCTTATTTAGATTAATTATAAACAGAGTTTTCATAAATCTCTTTTCATGTTTTCTGTCGAATTGTGATAGCCCTGATGAATTTACCATTTAAGCCAATTATTATTGGTTTCTCCGCTGCTCTTCCTCAGATCCAGCACTCCTTTTTCTGGTTTCAATTTTCGAATTTCCAAATCGGTATGAAAAATTTAAACGTACATTCCTACTATCGTATTTACTTTTTAAATCATAAACAATATTGCCATAATTAGCTTCACTTCTGGTAATCCCTGTATAAAAAATATCATTGATATTTAAGTTGAGACTTCCCTTTCCCTGAAATATTTTTTTTCCGAAGCTCAAACTGGTTGTGCTAAATGGCAGGTTCACAGTGTTGCCATAAGTTACCCTAGATTGACCATAAAAAAATACTTCGGTCCATAACGTCGGCGAAATTTCGATGTTATTCCCCAATGAAAGATATCCGGTAGTCTGATTAATGTTTTCACGAGCAGCATTATACAAAAAATCGTAGTTACTGTTCGAAATGCCTAAACTATAATTAAGCTGCAGAATTTTAAAGAGTTTATTGCTGTAAGAAGTGTTAAAACCTACGTTACGATAGGCACTTAAATTGGTTTTAAAACTATTGGTGATCTGGGTTTGAGGATCCCGTGTTCGCAGATCTGTGATTACATTTTTAGCAAAACTATAAGAAGTTGCAATGGTGAATTTGCTTTGTAGTGTGAAAGCTAACCTGAGATTATCTGTATAAGATGGACTAAGGTTCGGATTACCACTCCTGGTAGTAAAAGCACTTGTAACCATTACAAATGGGTTCAACTCATTATACAAGGGTCGTCCAATCCTTTTTGAATAGCCCAAAGAAATAGAACTGTTATTTAGCTTTAAGCCAAGCGTAGCATTTGGAAAAAGATTAAGATATTGTTTTTTTACTTCCTTGTTTAAGGTAATGGAATTACCATTGGTAAAGGTCTGCTCCCCCCTCAGCCCCAGCAGCATCGAAAACTTCCCTAAAGCCAACCTTTGATTTGCATAAGCCGCCAAGATGGTTTCTCGATATAAAAAATCATTGCTTCCCATATCACTGGGTTGTTGCATATCATTGCTAAACAAGGAAATAAAATTATTTTCGATCTTTACATTACTGATTTTGAGACCAGTTTCGAAAACACCTTTGCTTAACTTTTTGGTATAATCACTTTTAAAACTATAGATTTCAGATTTTGTAAGCCCATTTTGCATGTACGCTTGGTTTTGATTTGTAGTTAAGAGATTGATGATGGCAATGTTGTTCGTATTTTGATTGTGGTAATCGAAAGTACCTGCATCGGCATCAAAACTAAGCTCTTGTTGATTTTTAGCATCAATTACATGTTTATAGTTCAAGTTTACATTTATCCCTCTTCCAGTGGTTGAGTTTTTGTTGTTAGACCGTGTAAGTGCTGTAGGGCTAAATTGGTTTACGCCATAGGTTTCTGTGTCAGAAAAATAATTGGGATTACGAAGATTGTGAGATCCAGTGATCAGCACACCAAATACATCGGTTTTATTTAAAGAATGGTCAAAACCTAAACGGATATTATTAGATTCGTACCTACTCCTATAAGTAGAAGAGTCCTGTAATCTTTGGTTAAGATCACTTTGATACGTATTCGCTTGTATTTCTTGGTATTGTTTGCCCAAACCAAAACTATATGAACCATAAAAATTGGTATTTCCCGTTTTATAATTGAGCCCAACTGAATTACTGGTGTTTGGAAATTTCCAGCCATGACCACCAGTTATGCTGATGTTGGCATCATAACCAGGTTTATCCCGTTTAATCGTTTTAATGTTAATTAAACCACCAGAGCCGGCAGCATCATATTTTGCAGAAGGATTATAGATGATTTCGAACTGACTGATGTTGGCAGAAGCAGTACCTTCTAATAACGACATTAGATTAGCTCCTGATAATCGGGTTAGTTTACCATCCATCATTACAGCAACCCCTTTCCCTTCTACCATTAGCTCTTCATTATTTTTGAGCACAACACCAGGTATTTTCTTTAAAATGTCTATCGCATTTACGCCAGCTTTTGCATCGCCGTTAACATTAACAACCATTTTGTCTAGTTGTTGTTCAATAAATGGCCTTGTTGTACTAATACCAACTTCATTAAGTTGCACATTTTTATTTTTTAGGGTGATGATGATACTGTCACCATTAAACTCATCTACTCTAAATGGAATATACCCTAAATAATTGATGCTGACATAAAATTTTTGGAAGGGTTTCACAAAAGAGAACAAACCACTTTCATTGGTAAGTAATTTGAGTATAGGTTGATCTGTTGCCGAAAATAAGGACACCGTAGCGTTAGCAATGGGCGCCCGGTTTTCATCTAACACCTTGCCTTTTATAGTTATATTTTGCTGGGATAGTGCTGGTAAGCAGCATAGACTAATAACAATTAACAAATAGATCTTCTTCATTCTCTTTTTTTATAAAGTTGAAGACCCTCATCCTGATCAAAGAATGAATTCTTTGAAAGGCGCAATTCAAACTGCAAGATGAAGGATATCATCTGCAAAATTTTGTATCAAATAAGATCCTAAAAATAATTGAAGAAATGCTTGGATTAGCTGTTTTGAATACTGTAGATTTGAATAATGCGCCTTAAAATACCTATTCTTATTGCCTGCTTTTGTACATTTTATTTCCTTAGCCATAGTGCAGGGTGGTTGAATCGTACAGATAAAACCTGGGGTTTTGCTGTATTTATTAGTGATATCACTAAGGTTTTTATAAGCCCTTCTTTTTTGGTGTTTCTGTTAGATAACATATTAACCTATTTGCTATTCTATTTCCTATACCCAAACAAGGGAATTATTGTTACCCTTAGCCTGTACCTATTAATCGGCCTACCCATTATGATTGGATTGCGCTTTGTTGTAGAAGAGGTGATCTTATTTTATATAACTGGCCATCATAATTATAACCCGAAATATCTTACGTTAAAGTATTATGTTTTCGACAACCTATACTTTACCATCTATTATAATTTTGTGTCAATTGCTTTTTTTGGCGTACAGTACGAACGATTTAAGAAGTTAAAAGAAAAAGAGTTAAAGCTTCAGGCCCGTAATGCAGAACTGTCATTCCTTAAATCTCAGATTAATCCTCACTTCTTGTTTAACAATCTCAACAATATTTATACATTAGTTTATCAGCATTCGGCGAATGCACTTCCAGCGATCAGCAAACTCTCTGATTTATTACGGTACATGTTGTATCAAAAAGATGATTTTGTACCCTTGGTTAGGGAAGTTGAATATTTGCACAACTTTATAGATTTGCAATTGATGAGGTATGATTACATCCCCGAAAGAGCGATAAATATTCAAGCTGATATTGACCCAGCAATAAAAATTATTCCCCTATCACTCATTCCATTTGTAGAGAATTCCTTTAAGCATGGGAACCTGAAAGACCCTGAGCATCCGCTGACTATTAGCCTGAAAATTAAGGAAAATACGCTTATTTTCAAGGTGGGTAATCAAAAAAACGAAAACAGGAAAGATGCAACGGGGGGAATTGGTTTAGAGAACATCAAAAAAAGATTAGAGTTATTGAACCCTGCAAAATATAACCTGATCATAGATGAAACTGCAACTTACTTTCATATTGAACTTAAAATGGTAATTAATGGCTGAAAATTTAAATTGCATGGTAGTTGATGATGAGCCCTTGGCCTTATCACTTTTGTCTGATTACATTTCGAAGATGCCAGGTTTAAACCTGGTGCGGGCCGTCTCTAATCCATTAGCCGCAATCAGTTATCTGAAAATTGAAGAAATCGACCTGATTTTTCTCGATATGCAGATGCCCGAATTAAATGGGATTGAATTTTTAAACCTGCTGCAAAAAAAATGTATGGTCATTGTAACTACCGCCTATAGCGAATATGCATTGGATGGCTATAATTTTGAGGTGATTGATTATCTGCTAAAACCGATCACGATGGCTCGTTTCATGGTTGCTACTGAAAAAGCAACAGACCGATTTAAGATGAACAAGGCATTAGCAGACACCTCTATTTCGCTAAATACAAATGCGGTAAACCATATTTTCATTAAGACTGAGAACAGGATCATCAAGATGAACCTCTCCGATATTTACTATTTTGAGGGCGCTAGGGATTATATCGTGATCCATACCGAAGCAGAGGTGATCTTGACACTTCAAAGCATGAAAAGCATCCAGCAACTTTTACCTGCATATCAATTTATTCGGGTGCATAAATCATATATCGTTGCGTTCGACAAAATTAAATTCATTGAAAGAAACAGGATTAGCATCAAAGAAAAATTAATACCTATAACCGATACCTACAAGGATAATTTCTTTAAAAGAATTGGACGTGATATTAGCTCTGGCTGATTTCATAGGGCTCTCTGGCTTCAAACTCAAAAGATTTTCAGCCTGGAAAACCGTATACATCCAAACTTAATTATATCGAAACCGCAATCTTTAATTAAACTGAATGTATGCTAACCAAACGTTAATTAGCGATAAAACATTGATACGAAAATGTTCGTGTTGTCCATGCAGAGCTCTAATCAAGAATCCGCTTGCACCAGACCATTGGACCCATAAAAAAAAACTAAGCACGAAATGCCTTTTGAAATCTCTTGACGCGCTTACTGCTCAGTTAGAAAACTCATTCGAACCATTCTGGACCAATTATTTGAAAAAGCTGGTCTTTACTCTCACGCTTTAGATATGTCTTGCCATCGTGGTATTCCAATGTGGTTTACTCACAGCAGTTGTAACTTATAATGAAATAGCTGAAGATATTCCATATCTTGCGTGGCCCTAATACCTGACCCACGCGGCGGAAATCGATGAATAATAAAAACGAACAGATCAGTTCATTAATTGAGCTCAATGAGGAACTGGAAAACTATTTTCGGAACACCATTATTCCCCAGCTTTTTATCGATGCACACCTGATTCTGCGAAAGTTCACGCCACCGGCGATGCGTCAATTCAGTCTTCAGCTTACCGATGTGGGCAGACCACTCACCGAAATCCACGAAAACTTCCGTTTTCCTACCATTATGGAAAATATTCAGCACGTTATTGATTCCGGAGAGGTGCTTGAAAAAGAAATACAAACCACCGATTTAAGGTGGTACCAGATGAATATTCTGCCTTATATCGTCCAAAAGAATAAAAAAACCAACGGGGTAATCGTCACTTTCGTCGAAATCACCATGCGGATACGTGACCTGAAGGAGCAGGAGAAACTCATTGCAGAGCATGAACTTTTGCTCGATACCATCTCCCATGATATCAAGACGCCATTGACCAGCCTGGGGTTAACCATTGAAATGCTCAAGCAGTTGCCTGAAAAAGGCATGCAGCGATTCCCTGTATTGCTTGAAAAAGTGGAGAACAGTCTGATCAAGATGCAGCACATTATCCATGATCTCACCGATGCCCGTGAAAACGAACACCGGTACAAAGCTGTTGACGAACTGTTGGATTTCGAGCATATTATTGAGGATGTAAGGCTAACCCTGGCCCCACAGATCAAAGAGTCCAAAGCAGTCATCAAAAGCGAAATAGCACATTCAGAAATCAAGTTTGTCCGCCGAAAGCTGAGAAGCGCAGTATATAACCTGGTAAACAATTCCATTAAATACCGTTCAAAAGCACGAACACCTGAAATCCACATTAAAACCTATCAAAAGGATGATTATATGGTGATACAGGTTTCAGATAACGGCATGGGAATTCCTGAGGCTAAACTGGGCAATATTTTCAAAAAATATGAAAGGATATCAAGGTCCGGAGAGGGCTCCGGTATCGGACTGTACCTGGTCAAAGAAATTATCGAAGCATCGGGAGGCAAGATCGAAGTAGAAAGCAGCTTAGGCGAAGGAACAGTATTTCGCTTGCACGTGAAGCTGTAAAATATCATCAAAAGAATATCAGGTCTTAGCTATATGATTAAAGGAGCGCATCCCCGAGACATACAAAATGAACTACTCATTCACCAAAGCAGTTTTTTCCCGAAGTTTTGTTGCGATGCCTTTTGGGGACAGTACATAGTCAGGATGGTCGTTTGCAACAAGGGATCCCGGCATTAATCCGAACTGGGCGGTATCCGGATCCTGCACAATAATCAGGCCTTGCTGATCTTCTATGGCCATCGCACTTTGCAATCCATCCAGCCCTGCTCCGGAAAGGACCACTCCTATCGCAAGATGCCCTACGTCCCTGGCAAGACTTATAAAAAACTCATCGATTCCCCTATTGATGTTTTCCTCTTCTGACCTATCTTAACATCAGCGTACCGTTTATAACTATCATGATTTTGCCTATACCCAGTGCATAGATTTTCTCTTTTCTACTTTTGTATCCTCAACAACTTTTATAACCGGTATATCTGTTACCCTTTTAAGAATCAATGCAAGGTTACTGTTATTGCCTTTTGGAATATGATGGATCAAAACGATTGCAGCATTAAAGGGATGAGCTAACTGACTTAGTATATTTTGTAGTGGCTCAAGGCCCCCTGCTGCTGAGCCGATTGCAATAACAATAAATGCTGATATGTATACTAAATCAATCGCGATGTATTTTTGTTTTGGCTCGATCTCAGCTCAAACACTTATGCATAAAAAATGTTAAGAATACAGTAGCGTAAAATATGAAAAAAGATAGTGAAAAGCATGGCTTCGAGCAACGTTTTAGGGAGTGTGATGCAAAGTTCAATAGTATATTTGAACTCAGCAGCGTCGCCACAAAAATCATAAATTCAGATCTCACCATTTTAAAGGTTAATAAAGCACTTTGTAAGCTGCTCGGTTATACAGCCGAAGAAATTCTGGGCACAAAAATTTTGGATCATGCCTGCGAAGAACATATAGACCACTGGCATCATCTCCAGGAAGAACTGTGGGCTAAACAGGTATCGAACTTTAAGCTAAAAGCATGCCTCTACCGCAAAGACCGGGAAATTGTATGGGTAGATGTGACAACAATTTTATATACCGACCAGGGTGAAACATTCGGTTTTACGGTGCTCGACGACATCACCGGACTGAAACATTTTGAAAATAGCCAAAAGCGGTTAAATGTTGCATTAAAATATTCAGGAACGGCCATATGGGAGCTTGATATCAAATCGGGTGAAGTATTCCGCTCACCTGATCACGACCAGCTCTTTGGTTATGATTCCAATAGTAAAAAATGGTTTTTGGAAGATTACTACCCTCATCTGTCAGAGCGTGATCTGGAAAGCTTTAAAGGCGCTTTACAAAAAATCGCCCAAACGGATGGTCTGGATGTACAGGCCCGGGTACTGCGAAAGGACGGACAACTTCAATGGCTGAACATTAAAGGTACGCCCGAAAAGGATGATTCCGGTCAGGTCGTCAGGGTGATTGGCGTAATCAATGATATCACCAAAGACAAATTGATAGAGCGGCATAAAGATGACTTCATCAGTATTGCCAGTCACGAGCTGAAAACGCCCGTTACCAGTCTTAAAGCTTCACTACAACTTCTCGACCGTAGTCAGGACGGTGCTTCAGAGCGTGTTAAATCGCTGATCCTTCAGGCCAATAAGGGAATCAACAGGATCACTGCAATTATTGACGACCTGTTGAATGCCGGGAAAAATTATGAAGAGCAGCTCTCGCTAAGAAAAGAAGATTTTGACATCTACTTTTTGGCGGAGGAAGTGATAGATCAGTTTGAAACGTTGCCAACTCAATCCATTGAGCTACTGGGACACAAAAATAGTATGCTTACGGCAGACTCGGAAAGAATAGGGCGTGTATTAACCAACCTGATCGGCAATGCCATCAAATACGCCCCTAAATCCAGCAAGATCAAAGTCAACATTGAAAATCAGCAGGATAGCATCCGGGTTTCGATTATTGATAAAGGCCCCGGAATACCCCAAGATAAGATACCACTTCTTTTTGACCGATATTATCAGGCAACAGATAACAAGAACAGCGCTTCAGGTTTAGGCCTAGGGTTGTTCATCAGTGCAAACATTGTCCGCAAGCATCTTGGAAAAATCGGCGTTAGCAGTGATCCCCTCACCGGGACAAATTTTTGGTTTGAGCTGCCAAAGTAAAAACCTTTTTTTTTACAAAAAAAATAATCTAACACGTATTTTCAGAAATAAAAAACCATACATGAGCGCGTAAAATATGCATCTTTCCTGCCTGCAATTTTTTAATATTGCAGATGCCCTTTTTTATTTACCAGTCTTCCTGTGGATAGTTCAAGCGGGAATTCATTAATATTTCAGATGGGATCAAGCAACGCATTCATTCCCAAACCACCTAGAAGTTGATATGCATCATCGACCGGAAATATAACCGTTTTATATATCAGTGTGTAGATTTCGACTGGCATCTTAACGATTTAAAAACCGGCGTAAATAATAGACTTCTATCACTATTATATTCCCGGGATTAACTGAATGATCATGACAGATCACTGATCCCCAAGCTCAGGTTGACCAAATCAGGAATCCAGTAACATTTTTCTTGGCCGAATGTGATAACAATATTGGTGTGAGATCTTATTTTCAGACAGCCGGACGATTAATGAACATCAAAGGTATTTCCACTGGAATCCTTAAGATGACAAAAGAAAAATCCTTGCTCCAGTTTAGCTTATAAACCTTGGTTGCGCTTTATTTTTGAAGTAAGTGCTTCAATCAGAAATCTACACTGCTGAACCTGAATTTCCATATCGGAAATGATCCGATTGGAGGATTGTATAAGCTTTTCTGATCGGTCAAAAAGATCCCTGGTATCAACCTCTCCATCCCACTCAAACTCTTTCTTGATCATCATCAGTCAGTTCTAAAACAATGACACTGCTTTGCCATGATAGGTAAGGAACATGCAGGTCTTCTCATGAAGCAGGAAGATAAAATAATATTCTGCTGAACTTCTATAAAGTTAAACAATTTATTCAAGCTATTGAGTCATAATATTCAATAATAATATGATTAAATGCCTCTCATATCCTCTCAGGATCTCGCCTTATATTTACTTGCTTAGGGTTCTGATAGCTTGTACTATCAACTGATGCTAGAGCCACTTTAAAACAACATTCTGGTATTTATACTATCTTTTGTTTTAAAAAATGTATACCGGAAGATATTGGGTATATTTAACCATGCATTACATTCCTGTTTCCGCAAGTCCAGCAATTGTTTTTAATCACAGGGAACTAATGATCTTGAACATGATTGCTGAAGGATTAACAAATAAGGAAATAGGAGAAATAGTATTTTCCAGTAAGCGAACAGTGGATTCAATACGAATAAGTATGCTTCGAAAGTCAAAGAGTAGAAACACTGCTGCCTTAATAGCCTGCTCATTCAGGTTAGGTATTCTCACTTAAAATATAAATCTGCATGCTGATATGAAGCGTTTGGGAATCATTTTATCCTACAATAGCCTGTCAGGCTGCGGGATAATTAAAGACAATAATGGTCAAAAAATCCGCTTTCATCATGAGGATAACAGAATTGTCTATAACAGATTTGAAGTCGTTCAGTTTTGTATTGGAATGGTAAATAATCGCCTGGTGGCCCAAGAAATAATCAAAATACCAGATAGCGAAGGGAAAACAATGTCATTGGGTAATCTTTACAGCTAACAAAAATTAAAAAAGAACTGCCAGAAGCTGAATTTTTTCAAAGCTTACTTTCCTCCAATATTTAGATATAGCACGGTTTCACAGAAATCCAATCCAATATGCTGTTTTTGGAATGCTTAAAAAAAGCAATCCTGGCCCGCTTACAGCCATTTAAATATATCATTTTAGTTATGCTGTCCTCAAAGTATCAATTGCCAGCACCCATTCCTCTTTACCGCATCTTGTACATTTCGCCGGTGCCGATAATTGTTCAACATTTGCGCAGTGCGTACAGGCATAATCTCCGTTTTCAGATACAACAACAGAACGTTTCGAAAATGGCTTTGGAAAAACGGGCATACCTTTCTTTTTTTCTTCTTTGGCATAAAACAGAAAACTGACCTGACCATTCGACTCTAATACAGCAGTGCGTACCTGACCTACATGTTCGATACTTTGGGTTCTCATTTCGGCAAAAAATTCATCTTGCGCAAAATTTGCATCTCCTTCTTCCTGCAAGGTGAACATACCGTCTTCAATGATATAGGTGGCCTTCCCTTCCAGTATATCTTCAATTCCCTGGTTCTTCGCTGCCAGATAGGTGATCAGGCGATAAATGACCAATATAATGAGAAAAACCAGGAGGGATGGAAATATGGCTGATTCACTGCTCAGCATAGGATCCCCTGCAGCAGAACCCAGTGAGATAATAATTGCTACTTCAAAAATACTCAACTGCCTTACCCCCTTCTTGCCAGAAGAGCGAAGAAAGACAAGAACAAAAGTAAACATGATGATCGTTCGAAGGCCGATTTCTAGTGCAAGGCTTAAGTCGAGATCTTTAAGAAATAAATTCTGGTAATCAATATCTGCAATCATGTGTTTATTGGAAACAAAATAATTATCTAAGTTTAGTTTTGGATAATAGCGCCGATTTTCTTCAGCAGGAAGTCTATCTCGAAAGGTTTGGATACAAAAGCACTTGCTTCACATGATCGTTTGATCTGCAGCTCATCATACTTGGCACTCATCATGACTATTGGCGTCGATCTGGTATTATCATTTGTTTTCAGCATCGCACATACCTCCATTCCGTTGCCATCTGGGAGCATAACATCCAATAAAAAAAGATCAGGATAATGAAAGGTATCCCTGTTCATAAACTCTGTGATGTTACTGAAACTACGCACCTCATAATTTTCGTCAGAAAGGATCATGGTTATAACATCCCTGATCCCCTCGTCATCTTCCAATAAATCTATTTTTTTTCTCATTACCTCCAGCTATGAAAATAGAATCAATTTTCATGAGGTTTTGTTTTGGCAATTAAAATTTGTTACAGGAAAGTTCAGCAATATGAGATGAGGCGACGAGCAGAAGGGATATTCAATTAAACAGCGAGTCATCGAGACATTGCGATTAGGAGCTGAATAACCGGATTCTGAAATCAAAGTCTATAGGAGAAAATGATAACTTAATTTTTGCTAATTTAAGTTAAGATCCAGGTGACTTTGGAGAAATAAAAACGAATAGCGTTTTCTTGTTCCAGGGATAAAAGCTTTTTTATGTTTTCAGCAATCCAAACCTGTAAGCGAAGGATATCAACGAAGCTGCATTTTTGGTATGGGTTTTTGCGATCAGCTTTTTACGTATGCCCTCCGCCTTGGATGGAATAACATTCAATTCAGCACTAATTTCGTTATAGGTTAATCCCTGGGCGATCAATTCTATCATTCTGATATCCAGGGCACTAATACCCATGATGTTTAGTGAGACGTTTTTATTCAGATTCATGGATCAAATATAGTGTAAAATTTACACTTACTATTAAAATATGACTGATTAAAACTACATAAAATCGTTTATTTGACATTTATCATCAATATTTCTCCTATATACGTTCGCTGAATAATTGATTGGCTTTTCAATCAATAATAGCGCCATACTGATATTCCTGGATATGAATTTGAAATCAAGCATTGTTCTCTTATCAAAAAGATACCTATATCAGATTTTGACAAACACATCTATTTCATCATTTTACGTTTTGGCAAAATTATAGTATTTCTCTCTCGCTTGTTCACTGTAGCTGTATGGCAAAAAGTGTGTTACACCTAATAAAAGGTCACGTCAGGCAAATCCGTTGTGATACTCTATAAGATGATGACTTTATAGCGCACAAATGCTTTACAACTATTATGAATATTCTTTTTAACTTTGGGGCCCATCAACCTATGATAAAAGCTTTATTGAACGAAAGAAATGCCATATTAGCGGCAATTGTAGCGAATTCTGATGATACGATTATCAGTAAAACGCTCGATGGCATCATTATGAGCTGGAATCCTGCCGCCGAAAAAATGTTCGGCTACCTGGAAACTGAAGCTATTGGCAAGCATATTTCGCTAATCATTCCACCCGATCGCCTTGAGGAAGAAACCTTTATCATTTCACAGATCAAGGCAGGTCAAAAAGTAGCTCATTTCGAAACGGTCAGATTAACCAAATTCGGCACACTGATTCCGATTTCAGTGACCGTTTCCCCGGTCGTTGCTGAAGATGGAAAAATCATCGGCGCATCAAAGATTGCAAGGAATATCAGCGAGCAGATCTTGTTACAGCAGGAAAAAGCACGGCTTTATGAGCAGGTGAAAACGCTCAGTGAGAGACAAAATGAATTCATAGGATTGGCAAGCCATGAACTGAAAACGCCGCTGACCAGTTTAAACGGCTATCTACAAATCCTTGAAAAAACAAGCGGAGACCAGAAGTCTAAGCACATCATTAGCAGAGCTGCCCAGCAGGTAAAAAAAATAACGGCCCTGATCGATGACTTATTGGATATCACAAAGATACAAGCCGGAAAGCTACTGCTGACGACCGAAGCCAACAATATCAAACGCATCATCGAAGACAGTATTGAGCTCATGGTACATGTCCATCCCGAGCATGAGTTTAAATTCCGCACCGATATTGATGCGTTAAGCATCATGCTCGATGCGCAAAGGATCGAACAGGTACTTGTAAATCTGTTGACCAACGCGATCCGGTACTCACCTTCATCAAAGCTTGTGGAGATCTCTCTCGAAGTGAATGATAACCAGGTCATCATCAGTGTCCGTGACCAGGGACCAGGTATACCAGAGGATAAATTTGAGCTGATTTTTTCCCGGTTCTACCGCATGCAGGAAAGCGGTACGCAAGGTCTCGGGCTTGGTCTATTTCTCTGTAGCGAAATCATACAACGCCATGGCGGAAAGATCTGGGTAGAAAGCAAATTAGGCGAAGGAAGCACTTTCCGTTTTACTTTGCCCCTGCAGGCCAATTAATGCATGTTAACTTGCTCAAGTTAAGATTTCCAGAAACCCTAAAAATCCGGAATGTCAGCAACATATTGGTATTTAAAATGCAGTATAAGTGTAGCTAATCCACAACATTATATCCTGGTCAAACAAAACTCCCGCTGGAATTGTGTATAAAATTCAGATCTAAGGTATAGCAGAAATCCTATAAGTAAACGCAGATGAATTTACAGAACGAATACGGAGAAGCAAAATGGAACGACTTCGGGGGCAGATCACCACTGATTGCAGTCTTTCAGTCTTATCATGAGCTCAATCCGGAGATTGAGCAGATAATCAACAAAGAGACATTCCCGGTATCCTTTCCAAAGGGCAAACACATTGCCTCTCCGCTTAAACGCAATCGGTACATATTTCCGATCATCAGAGGCGCTGTACATGGATATATTAAAGCAGGGAATCATAAAATCACTACCTGGATTGCTGCAGATTTCGAACTGGCCGGCAGTATCCGAAACCTATGGCAAGAAGTGGATTCCGAGGAATACATTGAAAGCATTAAACCTGTGCTCGCCATAGCGGTGCCGCATTCCATGTCCAGGTATTTGTACAATCATTTCCCGATCGCCAACTATGTAGGAAGGAAGATGACCGAAATCTATTTCAGGGGCGCTTCTGAGCGGGCATATATAGCCAAGCTGCCCACAGCGGCCAAGCGCTACGATCGGTTTCGGCATATTTACCCTCACCTGCTCAATAGGGTACCACTAAAATACATTGCATCCTTTTTGGGGATGAGACTCGAGACCCTGAGCAGAATCAGAACTGCCATAGCGAAAACAGAAGCAGGTGAAGCGTAAGAATCAATCAAATATAGTTAACAACATACTTCAAAAGATGATTAATACATTCTAAAACAGCTGATCGCTAAGCTGTTATTTCAGACTTCCAGCATATCATAAAGACTATCCAGACGTCCAGCCATTCAAGTTAATTGAAAAGCGTCAGGTCAGGACCCGAAGGCTTATTGTTGTCCTCATCTTTATTGCGGGCGTTATTGATCTTTTTATCCACCTGCCAGCCTTTCAGCAAATCATTATTAACCGGATGCAGTACAGTTAACCGTTCCCTGGAAGGCAGCTCACGGTCCAGCCAGATCGCGCTTTCTGCCTGGGAAAGGATGCAGGGCATGCCGTCATGAATCTTGGACATAAATTCATTGGCCGGTTGCATGATCATGGTACAGGACGGGATCACGATACCAGTCTTTGGATCTTTCCAACTGTCCCAAAAACCCGCAATCAGCATGAGTGCCTCGTCTCTGCGTTCAAAAAAATAGGGCTGCTTCTGGGTACTGCTCCTGTCCCATTCATAAAACCCTTCCACCACAAAAACACAATGACGCCGTCCGATCAGGTTTTTATAGGTCGGTAAAGCGTGCATGGTTTCAATACGGCAATAAGTGGTAGCAAATTTGGGCGTTTCAACCGAAAATGAGGGAATAAGCCCCCATTTGACATAATGAAGTTTGCCCGAACGGGCATCCAATATTACAGGCATATCCGTGCCCGGAGGCCGGTTGGTGTCCTTTTCTTTAGCTTCCTCGCCAAGGATAAGACCTGCCTTTGCCGCCATGGCCTTACTCTCCCCTATCAGTGTTCTTCCGCACATAACTTGTCTTCTTATCTTAAATAACTTGTATAATATCACTCCATCGGGTGGTGTAACCCTTGGATAGGTATTCATGTTTAAGCCGCCACTTTTTTTCATACCCTTCAGTCGCCATTCTCAGCGTTCCCCTTCCATAGGCCAGGTTCAGCCGGTCAAGCACAGCAGATACCGTATCTTTCTTTCCTCCATCATGATCAGAAAACATATTAAGCTGCAGTTCGCTTTCAGGAATGAGTCCTGTAGCAATGACCCCGGCCTTTCTGTACTTGATCCCATATCTGAAAAGTTTTTGGGACACTTTCACCGCAATACCCACCAGATCAGTGGTACTGTTACTGGCGATCAGCAGCTTGTGGGTATGACTGGGAAAATGCTGTGGATGGTCCTCCCGGTTTTTATTGGTATATAAAAACACCTGAAGGTACACGCAGCGCAGCTTTTGGGCACGAAGCTTCTCAGCCAGTCTGCTCGCATATAGCGCAAGCGCCTCAGCCAGAATCTCCGGGCTTTCGATATAGTTCCGGAAAGAGCGGCTTACGGTAATGCCTTTGGTGGTTTCGCGGATTTCGTCCAGCGGAATGGCAGGTCTCCCCCATAGCTCATTGTACATGCGCTGGCCCATGATGGTCATATTCTGCTTGAACCACATTTCGGGCATCTCCCTCAGCTGGGCCACCGTTTCTATCTTCAGTGCTTCGAACTTTTTATAGTATTGCCTGCCAACGCCCCAGAGATCGTGCACAGGAAAATCCCTGACCGCGTCCGAAATCTTCTCATCAGTATCAAGTACCAGTACCCCATTGTGTTTTTTAGCAAGCTTATTGGCCAGCTTGGCAAGCGTCTTTGTAGGCGCAACGCCAATTGAAACCGGGATACCGGTATTCTGGATCACCGCATTTCTGATTTTTGGCGCATAGCTTTCAAGGTTCCTGATACCACCCAGCCAGCCAAAGGCCTCATCAATGCTGTAAACATCCAGCCGGGGAAACCAGCGGCCAAGCTGATTCATCACACGTTCGCTCATATCCCCGTAAAGCACATAATTGCTGGAAAAAACGTGTATGTGGTATTTTTTGATCAGGTCCCTGACCAGAAACTCCGGATCCCCCATCTTAATGCCAAATGCTTTTGCTTCCTCGCTCCTGGCAATGACACATCCATCATTGTTGCTCAATACAACAATGGGTTTGCCTGTAAGTTCCGGACGAAACAGCCGTTCTGCCGAGGCATAAAAGTTATTGCAGTCACAGAGCGCAAACATGGCGGCACTTTCCGGTTTTTAAAGATTTGGGCAATACATTCCGGCAGACCGAGGTCACCACTCCCCATATCTGAAGGGTATCCATTTCGGTCTGGTAGATTGTTCCGGTATCGTTTTTAAGTTGGGGGATACTGTTTATCACCTGATAGATCCGGCAGGAAAAATTCCCGTCTATAAAAGCGATAACAGTAGTACCATTTTTCGGGGACAGGCTTCGATCAATGATCAGAATATCTCCATCATGAATGCTCACCGAGGACATGGCCTCTCCTTTCATCTGAAAATAAAAGGTAGAATGGGGATCAACAACCAGCCTGCCGGCAATATCAAGTCTGCCTTCCAAATAATCTGCCGCCGGAGACTGAAACCCCGAAATCTTCTGCTCTGCTCTTTTCTCAAATGCCCTGATCATAAATATCCTTGCCTTTATACAACACAAATTTATGCTAATATTTTTAGTAATCAAACAAGAGGGATCAAATTTTATTAGCAAAAAATACAACCAGACGGAATAGCGATAATGACGGCCGGGCTTATATTCAACGGGTATACCCACCAAGCTGAATATTTTTCGCCTGATTTAAAACCTTTTCTATCATTGATCGTTGGGGAATAAAAATCAATCTATACCTATGAACCAGACTGAATTTACCTTAATACTTAGTGAACACTCTGAATTCCTGCTTTCCCACGCCCTTAAGTTTACAAATGATGAAGACGATGCGAAAGATTTGATGCAGGAAACCCTGATCAAGGGCATGAGGTTTGCTGAAAAGTTTGATGAAGGAACAAACCTCAAAGGATGGCTTTATGTGATCATGAAAAATACATTTATCAATGATTTCCGGAAAAACACCAAAAAGAAAGAGTTGATTACCACTGATGATGAAATCAGTAGTGCCCAGCTGAAAACGAGTGCCACAGTGAATACTTCAACCACCACATTTGCCATGGAAGATATATCAAAAGCCATGGACTCGATAAAACCGGAATATAGCATTCCATTTCAGTTGCACTTCGAAGGGTATAAATATGAAGAAATTGCCGAACAGCTGGATATTCCTGTAGGAACCGTCAAGACACACATCAATCAGGCGAGATTGGGATTAAAAAAATATCTTACCATGTACAGACCATAAAATATACTCCCAATACAGGTACCGTATTTTCACTTTCAAAAACTTCTAGCCCCCTTTACAAATGAGTGATGAGTTCATCGTCTGGGGTGCGTAAATTGAGCAACAATCCCAATTTTATGTGAAGGGGAAACAATCACAAACGCCAAATTATTAAAGCAAACTATCAAAGACATATTTTCAAACGATAACTTTTGCCTGAAAATCAGCCCTTCATCAATCAGAGTTTTTTAACATTTACAGCCATCAAACCCTTTTTCCCTTCTTCGGTATCGTATTCAACAACGTCTCCCGGTTTGAGATCGCGTACCAGAAGTCCGGTAACGTGGACAAATAAATCTTCTGATGTTTCATCCGGAGTGATGAATCCATAACCTTTTTCTCCATTGTACATTTTAACTTTTCCCTGTGCCATGTGCTGATATATTTTAATATCGTTTAAGATAGTTTTAAATATCGAGCTAGCGAAATTAACCTGGCCAGCGTACACTAGATCAAGAAGAAGTTCTTAAAAGGTATCGATTGAGCCCATTTAAAATAACGGCGTCAATGAGGACTTTCAAAAATCAAATATCCTATCCCTTAGCAAAGAAGTCATACGATGCATTTAATTCAATCATTTGCATTTATTTCACTTAAAATCAGCATTTTATACACAAAAAAGACATGATGAATAGAATGATACTTTTATTCCTTTTTATCCTAAATGCTCATTGCTGGGCACAAACGCCACAAGAACAAATAAATAAAGTCATAATCAAGCAAGAAACGGACTGGAACAAAAATGATATGTTATCCTATGCAGATTCCTTTACTGAGGATGGAACGCTCATAAACTTTCTGGGTTTGTTCTGGAAAGGAAAAAGCGAGATTATAAACCAGTTTAAGCTGATCAATGATTGTTGTATAAAACCCACTCAGGTCAAGTTCGATATTTCAAAGACACACTTCCTGAGCGACAAGGCAGCAATTGTATACATCAAAGAAACTCTGATCGCAAAACAGGATTACCAGGTGCCTGGAAAGACAGTTAGAAAAGGAAACACAGATCATAAGATGATTACGGCAGTCTTTGTCAAGCAAGAGAACAATTGGAAAATACGTTCTATGCAGGTTACTCAAATAGTACCCATGCCTCCAAAGTAAGTCTACTCCATCATGAACTAAAATATCTTACCTAACTGCGTTCATGGAAAGCGTATCAATGTTACTGATGCATTTAATCTACTGAGATTATTTTATTGAACCCGATGATATGAGAAGCTATACCATTCGCATCATATACAGGTTTCCCATATGCTTTTAACCAGTGGATGGAACCATCACGCCATTTAACCTGATACTGGGCCTGATAAATTCCGTGGCTACGGACAGCTTCGTCAACCGCAAGCTTTATCTTTTCCCGGAATTCGGGCAGTATTGCTGCGAAAAGATCCTTATAACTGAACCGCTCGGATTCGCCGTAACCATAGTTTTGTTTCATCTGTACATTGGCCGCCATCTCACCAGAGGCAAACTCAACAATCGTATATCCCAGACCGGTATCTTCGATAGCATTGAGCAATACTTCGTTGGCCTGTTCGCTTATTTTTTTTAAGAAAATCTGGCTGGTAATATCATCGAGAAGAAAAATAATGTTATCGGGCTCATCACCCATCCGGCCAACGGGTTGCAGTGAAAGGTTTGCATATATGTATTTGGGTCCATCCTCGAAGTTTAAAGACAGGATTGTAGTCGGTAATAAAGAATGCAGAGTTTTTGGTAATTAGGAATACAGTATTTTTGGTAAGAATGGTGCAGAGAAAATGGCACTAATAAATACAGAGTCCGTTTCAAAAGTAGTTTAATATTTCTACGATTCAAAGAAAGTTTGCCGGTTCTGTAGCCTGAAACTATCTCCAGTAAGATTAACCACTTCACACTTAAAAAGTAACCTGTCGAGCAGTGCCGTTGCAATGACTTCATCCTCCAGCATTTTTGCCCATTCGGTTGGTTTTTTATTGGTGGTAACTACGATTGAAGTGGACTCATAAATGTGGTTTATAAAGTTGAAAAATGCCACTGCCATGTTCTTCTCCAATGGAAAAAGCATAATGTCATCAAGCACTAGCATATTAGCTTTTGCCAACCTGTTATATTCAAGCATTTGCGATTTTACGAAGTCCTTTGTTCTGAGGGTATTTATAATCTCATCCATTGACCTTAAATAAGCCTTATAACCAGCTTTGACCGCATCACGGCACAATCCCGCTGCCAAATGTGTCTTCCCTGTTCCCGAGGGCCCCATCAATACCATATTAAACAATTGATCCATCCAGTTTAGCTCCCTGAGCTGTGCCAGCCTTTCGGTCCTAAGCCCATTTTTTTCCGGATCGTAATGCTCAAGATCACTGCTTCTGGGCAAGCCAGCTGCCTTCATCCGCTTGGCCTCATCTTTTTGTTGACGGTGTTCCACCTCGCTCTTCAATAGCTGCAGTGCGAACTCCATAAACCCAATCCGATTTTTTTCGGCATCATTCACGATGCCCTCTAGACTCGCGCCCATGCCGGTAAGCATAAACTTGCTGCAAAGCTGTTTGATCTCTTGTTTCTGTACTTCCATGATTTTTGTTTTTAGTTATGGGGCCATGTCAAATGGCCCCACTTTTGTTATTTTTGATTAAATATTTCATCGTAGTTATCCAGATCACTCTGTTGTGGAGCCGTGTCTGCATTTCTGCGGCTTTCCCCACTCAATGGGTTGAGCTGGATGATTTTTATCTCAGGTGCATCTTCAGTTTTATTCTCCCGGAGCATACTCTTTACAACTGCCTTGAAGTCTGTTGCGCTTACAATGTTGTGGCTACATGCATAATCCAATGCACGTGAGGCAATCACAGGATCCAGACCAACTACCGTGGACCTTAACGACTGGATCTGATCACGTATATATCGTGGTTTATGGTCTCTGATCTGACTGAGCCAGTTTATGGCCTTGAGTTTGTTCTCCATCAGATCGCAGAAGCCCTCCATCATTTCCACAATAGCAGTCTCCTTGTCCCGGCCATGGTCCCGTGAAAGGATTTTCTGGCCTTTGAGCATGCAGAGCTCGTGCCTGCATATTTCGGTGTTGCTGTGGTCCATGATAATGATCTGCTCATAGGTGACCTTGAGGAGTACGGTTTTTGATTTTTTGTAAGTACCCAATGGAACACTGTAGACATTGCTTTTGTAAGAGATCTTATTGTCCTTGTGAACGGTATAGGCAGGGTATTCTACTGGTTTGGTCTGGGTTGGCTGCCAGGGGATTAAAAAAGCCTGCTCAATGGTAAATTCCTCAAGTGGAATCAGTTTGGTTGTACCATGTAGCATGAGGTTTGCTGTTCTGGATAGCCATGCCAATACATCGGAGTTCAGCGTTTCCATATCCCTGAAAGAGCGGTTATAGAGAAAGTTCTGTTTTACATACTTGACCGCGTTCTCTACCTTGCCTTTACTCTCCGGGTCGGCCTTTCTGCAGAAGTGGGTGGTAAAGCCGGATGAGCGGACATAAGCACGGAAACCAGCGGTCATAACGATATCACCCAGGTTTTCTGAAACCATAAAAAGCCTATCCTGATCATAAACAATCTCCAGTGGTTGCCCTCCAATGAACTGAAAAGCTTTTTCATGGGCATCTATAACCGATTCAGTAGTGAAAGGAGTATCACTGAAATAGATATATTTGTAACGGGACCGCGCCAGCACAAAAGTAAAGAACTGGACTTTTTTGGTTCTGCCCTGAGTGGTTGACATATTGTAGAAACCAAAATCGACCTGTGCCTGCTGACCATAAGGCAGCTCCGGAACAGCGAAATAATCTCTTTGTGGCTCAGTCTTTGGGATATTGAATTTGTTCCTGACAGAACGCACAAAGTTGAAAGCGGTCTTTGGGCTAACAATTGGGAAATTAACATTGTGCTCCTTCAGCCAGTCGTGCATCTGGGCTGCAGAGGTAGCCGGATAGAGGATAAGCTTTTCCCGAACGAACTCTTCATAGGCATCAAGGGAACTTTTTCTGCCCAGTGGCACTTCTAATTGTTGAAGGTAAGCTTCCTCGCTCAGGAGTAATAGACGTTTTACGGTACGCCAGTCCATTACCAGGTGCTCGGCAATCTTCTGAATGGAAAAACCTGCTCTTTCCATTTGGTGAACTTCATGATAGATCATAAGTTTGTTTAAATAATAGTTCATTGAATCCCTTGTATTTTGTGGTGAAGCACAAGGGTGTTCTAATCTTTTGGGGCTTTGCCCCAAAAGGTGAACTATGTATTTATTCTTGCCAATTTCTCGACATCATTCTTGCCAATTTCTCTGTATTCTCGGTTACGAAAAATCCTGTATTTTTAATTACCGATCACAAGGATTCTATATTATGGCCATTCCTCCTACGCTTGTTGCATTATCAGTCAGTGGAATGACAGCACTATTGTGTATGATTTTTTTTTTAATACTTAATGAACTTATATCAGACTTTTTAATGGCCAAATTAACATCTTCCACAATGAACATCCATCCTATGTCGAATCTGTATATGCTTCTTGCCGGAGCGGCAGCATTCGGTCTGATCGGTGCACTGTTGGCCACACCCTTAGCAGCTATGATAAAAGTGGATAAACCGGAGTAGATTGACCCCGTCTCACCAGGAATAGATTTGTTGTAAGCTTTTGACTGAATGCATATTTTTAAATTGGCGAGAAGGGGTCAAAGGTATTGGTATATCCACACATTAGCATTCCATCTTCTTTTCCGTAAAATCTGAAATTTAGCGCTTAAGCATTCATCAATCCGGTTTATCAGATTTAGGATTTCGCCGACCGGGCTTTCCCTTGTTCTACTGAAAAGACTTGCCAAATCCATTGATTCTTGAAACAGGATATTGGGTCCTGATTTCCGAATATCAAAACATTCGTGAGTCATGTGCATTAAAATAAAATCATCTAAATTAGGATTGAGACTTAAGCGCAAGCGAGATGATCCTCACTTTCCGGGCCACTAAATCATTGCCTAGCCTAACGGCTGGCTCTCGTCTACTCTTACAGCAAATCAGCACAGGATAATCTCGCACAAAGACAAGGTTAACCATTAAATAGGCTCATCTCTCTTTCATACTCACCACTATATGTTAGCTTTATTAGTTATCCTCACCATTCCCCAATAAACTAAGGATATATTTATCGATATATAGCTGCTTTTCTTTTGATTTGTACTGCTGAATAAATCTTGGATGTTCCAATACCGTTAAGCGCTCGAATAGTTTTGCTTCTCTGTTCAGCTTTTCTATAAAGAAAGCGTTTTTCTTGCCAAGCACAAAAACCTCGGACACATCTAAGCCCATATCGATGTGTTGCTTCAAACTGGAAATCATAAATCCTTTGAGCTGCTCAAACAATGCAGGCTCATCATAATAGTTGGCATTAACCCATCTCTTTTCTTTGGTTAGCTTAACAATAGCTAAGGGAAAGGGGGAATTGATATAAAACTGACTGTAAAACTGATCAGCCCCGCCAAACTGCGCAATCATGTCATACATAAATACGGAAGATATTTCGTGAGTATGAGCGGAATGCATCCCGATGCCACAAACGCTATCCAATCTTTTGGTATCCGTAAAAGGGACGCCGGTTACACCAGCCCCCTTTCGACTCGGATTTATTCCGACAATAAATTTTCGGGTATTAAAATCCCCATAAAACCTACGATAAAATTTCTTCATGACCTCTATCGTTTCTGCATTATCGAAATAAGGATTAAGCACATGGAAACCTTCAGGAAGTTCACCCGAATAATGCAACTGACAATTGAAATCTATAACCCGCTCTCCGAAATCCTTTAACTTCATTTTTTAATATAACATTTCCCATTAAAACGGTTAAAACAATCAGAAGCGTGTATCCTAAGAATATGAACTTATATTAAGATGTGGAAAATATTGGTGAAGTCGTCATTCTAGACAGAAACACCCCGACCCTAAACTCCCATATGAGTTTGTTCACGCTAGCTAAACCTCCAGATTAATTCCATAAAAATAAGATAGCCTGTAATTTACTACCGCGTTCAATACGAACCTGTTTCTTCTAGTCCCTGTTCAAAACAACATATTAACATGGATATAAAGGGTAGATACAGCTTAGATCAGCTCAACCACTAAAAAGAGAACCTGAACTTATCCAGAGGCTAAAAGTGCAATTTTCAAGGCTAAAACACCATCTTCTATGGTTACCTTAAGTTTATGGTCCTTATTCTCTATTCTTTGTATCAGATCACTCAATATAGATTGCACACACTTCCCATACACCTCGCCTTTAGATTGATTAATTTCAAAAGTACCCCTAATCACTTCATCTATGGGATAAGCAATTCCACCAAAAAGTCTGGTGGCTGTATCATTGCTGTTCTCAACGCTACCCCATCCCTCAGGTCTCGACATGTCTTCTGATGATTCCAATGACTCACTTTTTTGGATTGTCCAACCCGGTAGCTCACTGATTTCTGCCTTGGTCTTATTGTTCACCATTGCGTGTATTTTTCCTTTCAGGGGCATCCAGCCTTCAATTTCTATTCTCGCCAGGTCATATGCAAGTTGTATAGTGGTCTGTTCAAACATTCCCGGTCCCGAGAAAGCATGATAATAACTGCCCATCAACCCATCATCATATACAACCATAGCCGCTACCCGGTCGCGCTGCTTACTGTTCCGGTGATGTGAAGCCCCAAATACCTGCTGAAAATTCTGTTTGGTCAGTGAATTGACAATATCAAAAAAATGTACACCATGTTCCACCAAGATGCCACCGGACATCTCTTCATCCCAGAACCAGTGTTCTATCGGCAAGGCCTCATCCTGGGCATAATTATTCACCACAACATGCCTCAATTCTCCAAAGGCACCACTTTCACCCAGTTCTTTAACTTTTTGCATGATGCTATTATACCGGATCATGTGATTTACAGTGATGATTTTGCCGGTTTCTTTCTGTACTTTAAGAATTTCCTCTGCCGTCTCTTCTGTTATGGCTACTGGTTTTTCGAGTAATACATGTTTGCCTGCCTTCATTGCTTCGCATGCCATCTCCGCATGTAAGCCCGGTGGAGTAACAATACTAACAATATCGATGTTCGGATCGCCGAGCAGCTCTTTCCAATCATAGTAAACCTTGCAGCCAGGAATATCGTGGGTGCGCTGACCGGTTTCAGCGATGGCAACAACCTTTGTATTTTCCATCTTATCAAACCAATGGTGAAGAAACTTTCCGAATCCACCGTAACCAATTATTCCTATTCTATAGTTTTCCATGTGCAAATGCGTGATCAGTTGTATTACTATATTCTAACCAGTGTTGTGCGCAATTGGTTTTACCTTTCGTAGATATACGGTAGATAAAGTGTGTGGATAGGAACCCCGATTGTAAGTGAATAGATGAAGAACATAAAAATATTTATTCCAGCTTATTGGATTTAACCGTATGCAACTTAAACATATCATAAAGCGTTGGCTCAATTGCCATTTCTGCAAAAGCATGGTCATCCACCCATACACCAGCAGCCATTTGAGCAGCCCGATCTATAATATTCTTTTCAATGGTTGAAGTGATGCGGGTGACTTCTCAAATCGGTTACCATTACCTCCTCATTCCTAGTTGAATCAATAATGTCGGTATCTACCATAATTTCCCTATATGGATCAGCTTGAATCATTTCTATTAATCAGCAGGTGTCGAAAGAAGATCCGTAAGTGTAGTAATTCCACCAAACAAGAATAGCCTAAACACCTCGGGCGATAATTGCTTCAATTTATTTGGCTAAGGTGATAAGCAATCAAAACATTATTGTTTTAAACGGATTGTATTCTTACAACAACTCCTTACACTATGAAAACGAAACTTTTTATATTAACTGTTGCACTAGGTCTGGCACTAAGTGCATGCAATGGTAAACAGGCGGATGAGAAGAATGCTGACGAAATGAACCAATATACTGATAGTACAACAGGTCAAGATTCATTGAGTGCCGACACTACTCATGATAAAACCACCAACGCACCGGCCGATGCTGGCACAGAAAACAAACAATAACCATTTTTCCGTGGTTAATTGGCGTCCAGTTTGAGAAGGCTGGGCGTTTTTTGGGTTGATGCCTGGAGTTGGTATATTCTGGTCAAATTTATGACCGGGATATGTAAAGTTTCAAACCAGACAAATCCTGCCAATACTCTGAAATCTATATCTTTTTACGATAAATGGAGTGTACCATTTGGAAAATGATAAGAGCTGGATTTCGTAGATCTGAGTGATCCTTTATTTGGAGGATTGATGAAATAGATGGGGCGCTTTTCAATGAGCTTAAAACAATTAACAAAACAATCTTACCTAAGCAAAATCAAATTGGCTTTCGTTTTAGCCACATCTGGCATCAACTCAACAATACCCCATGCCACTGCATAGATACGGTTAGGTGCCGTCTTGCCTTTCATTGCTGCCCAGGTTGTCTGTTCATATTCAGGCTATACAAACCTATCAACGTGATGGGCTGGGCATTTCGGCGAAACGGGGTGACAGTTTAAATGCGGAACGACGACCATTTTTTGTCCAAATTGCCCTTGCCAAAAATTTAAATACAGATTCATCGCCAGCTATTGAAATTTCATCCTGTCCAACAGATCCATGAAGTATTGCGCACTCCAGATTTCCAGTATTCTGTCATCTTTAATAAATGGTCTGACATCTTCCTTTACATTTTCAAATGAGACAGTGCTAAACTTCTCTTTCAACATGTGCAACACATCTTTTTCCTTTAGTTCATCCTCCTTCCAGTCGCCAGTATCTTTAGCACGCTTTGCAAAATGATTTAGGTCGAGCGGAATTCCTTTTTTTATATACCACTCCAGATCATACCAGTCTCTGCCTTTAACTCTGTTTATCCATTTACGGAACAAAAGTGCATGCATTTTCCCGGCGAATAAACTTGGTCTGTCAAAACACCTCACATAAAAAGAGAACGGGCGTGTTAGCAATTTCATTTCCGTCGTAAATCCCAGAGGCGGTTGACGATCCACTTCAATTTTAATCTTCATAGATCTATTCGTAGATTTTATACCGGCCTGTTTTACAATATCCTCCAGTACCAGTTCTTTCCATTCTGTTTCAGATTTCAGAAAAGCCGAATCAATATTTGTTTTTTGCTTTTTGTCCTTTTCCCGGATACTAACTTTCATGCCGATGGATTCGAATTCAGTTACAATAGCATTAAAGAAGGGTTCAAGAGAAAAATCCGGATCCGCTTCCAATAATGAAAAATCCAGATCTTCAGAAAATCGGTCCAGCCCGTAAAATATACGAAGCGCCGTTCCGCCATAAAAAGCTGCATTCTCGAAAAAATTTGTTCGTGAGAGACCCGCCAAGGCAACATCCTGCATAATTTCCCGTAGTGCTGAAAGTACTTCCTCCGTATTTTGCGGATTGTACTCTGCAATCCATTCTTTGATCATATCTTCTCAAGTGTTTTAACCAGTATTCTTAAACTCTCATTCTTAGGCGCATCCTTAATCCATAAACTGAGCGCTTTAAGATCAAACTTCTCAAGCAATGCCCGATCCATTCGCAGATCATCCAGTAAAAAACTGAGCGTTTGGGCCCTACTTCTTAAAATAAGTCCTGAGGTAGTGATTATTTTATCACACAAAGCTTTTTCCGGTGTTGCGATAACCGCCACCTGTCCAGGAGACAGTTCTATACTTAAGGTTCCGAAACTATAGTATGGGAAGGGCATAGCGCGATAGCTAAATGTTCCTTTTGGCGTTTTGTACTTCTTTGAAAGCTTGAGTGTAATAGAGCTAACCTGATAAACCCGCTCAGGGATCAGCCCCCAGTATGACATCGCAGACTCAAGCGATACGTAACTGGGTCCCCACAAATGGTTTGCGATCACGAAAAGTTCCGGGCCCGCCACATCTAAGCTGACCCCAGGAACATATAAACCTTTTTTTAGCTGAATCAGATCACCATGTTTTATCAATTCACTAATTTTGTCATTAGGTCTTTTGTAATCCTTGAGCATATCCAATATAACTAATCTATTCAAAGGCGCGTTTGTAAAAGCCTTTACTGAATTTCTAAAATTCATAAGTGTTAATATTTACATCTAAAATCGGATTTTTTCCGATTAAATACAAATTATTATCAATTAAAATGGACAAATAAATATTTAAAAAACGGATTTTTTCCTATTATCAACTGATAGTTATACAGGAATGTTAATCTCCAGATATCACCCTTGTCCTTTTATAGTTTACAAGAGAGATATTTTTATCCCAGAGTAGACAACCAATTGGGCTGACCCCTTCTGCTGCTTTGCTCACATACAAACAAGCAAAACTTAACAAGATTTTAGTACCGTTGAGGTGGTTTTAATCTACTCTGGTTTATCCACTTTCATAGATTCATCAGCTACGATAAAGAGAGAAAATATCGCGCCCAATCGTTAATTTTTTAGTTTCAGCCCCAGATCATACTTCGAGGTATTGTATAATGTTCTGCTGAAAAAGTTTTAAATTACAGAAAGACAACGAGGTGTCTTAAAAAACATTATATTTAGTAAATTACTCAGTTTAAAATGGCTAAAGTACGCCTTACAGAAATCAAAAAGATCTGGCATCAGCTTTCGAAAAACCCTACCCCCGATCATGTCAATCTGGAAATGGAAATCCATCGTAGATTGATCGATATTTTTCATCCAGGTGACTTTTACTATTACATACTACATATACCAAGCGCACAAATGGAGTATGTGAGTGACCGGATGACATCAGTCTTGGGCTATATGCAGAACGAGTTTAGTGTTGAATTGATGTTTAGGAGTATGCATCCCAATGATTTGATTTATTTCTGTGAATTTGAAAAAAAGGTACAGGATTTTTTCAGCAGGCTACCGGCAGAAAAAACAATGAAATACAAGGTGAACTATGACTTTCGCGTAAGAAATAAAATGGGAGATTATGTTCGCCTATTGCATCAGGTCACTACTGTTCAGACAAATGAAGTAGGTGGAGTAATACGAGTATTGGGTGTTCACACAGATATCAGTAACCTTAAGAGAGAAAATGGATCTTCTCTTTCGTTTATTGGTTTGGAAGGAGAGCCTAGCTATAAGAATATCCTGACTTCACATCGTACATATGAAGCTGACTACAATATCCCGGAACTCACAAAGCGTGAAAGTGAAGTGCTTTCTTCAATATTAGAGGGGAAAACCAGCAATGAAATTGCTGAATATTTATTCATCAGTAAACTAACTGTAGATACACACAGAAGAAACATTCTGGCAAAGACCAATAGCCGTAACATGAATGAACTTGCTCTGAAGTGCTTAAGAGAGAACAGATAGGCGACCGAGCTCATATTCTTACTTTATTCTCGGTAAACCTTTCCTTGGTTGCTGACAATATTAATATTAAAAAACACCAAGACAATAAGATACTCCTGGAGCATATTTAATTCGCTTTTTCTACAGCCGAAAAAAAAGCAAGCTGGACCAATATCAAATCATTATCGTCTGATCTTGAAAGCAGTAACGACAACAGGTCTTAGTCCTGAATGAAGTTGTCAGTAAAGAGAACAAATATCCAAGCCATCACCAGCTATCAAGTCGAAAAAATCAACAATATCCCCAATGAAAAATCATTGGTTAGGCAAAGCTTTCAAGCCAACATCCTATTCACAATAGAAAGAAGAAATAGCTAAACAGAATTATGCTTATACAACAATATGGCAACAAATAAATAGTACCGATCTTTAACTCCGAAGTTCATTCTAATAGAAATTTTCATTTGATGCTTTGTCCAGCGCAAAAATCGCAGACCCTGTTAAAGTAGGACATGAGATCATCATTGGGGTTCCCACAAATACTTTTGCCATAATTGCTGCCGTATTCTCGAACATATTTTTGCTCTTAATAGCCACGAGATGGAAATTGTATTGGAAAGTAAGGATATTACTATATTCCTACGGGCACCAAGTATTTTATCATGTCCTCTTTTTCATTCAGTTTATCTTCCCCGAGATATCTAGGCAAATTTCCTAGCCCATCGAAACAAACAATACCTACAACTGTGAATGATTTTGCAATTAAAGTTCTCTAGCATACTTACTCTCGTTCTATTCCATAAATACATTCCTATTGCGTGGCACTTTAAGGTCATGAACTTGGTACAGAAAAATGTTTGAACCAACTTTTCCATTAGACGTATGTCGTAAAAAATACCCATTGATGGGTATAGGTAATCCATCTAGTAGTTGATAGATTTGAAACCATAAGATCTCATCTATAAATCAATTAACGTAATCAAAATCATGAAAATCACAATTCTTTTTATTGCTCTCTCCATAGGCTTTACCCTCAATGTATCCGCTCAGGAGCGATCTCCGTTTCGCAAGGGGTATTTTAGAATGGGAACAAATAAACTGGGCAATAAACTTGACTATTCCTTAACACCGAAAGAAAACATATTTGATGGCCGATATGGAGCAGGACCTGGATACGTGCTGGAATTCGGCCACATCTATTATTTCAAAGACAGAAAAAAAAACGGTCTAATAAATTACGGACTGGACTGGACTATTCTATCGCTGAACTATAATAAAATGGAAAAGTGGGAAGCTTATGCGGCCGCATCCGGAACACCAGAAGCCTATGTCGAAGATTCGATGACCGCTGCTGCTGTCTCAACTAAACTCGGACCGACTATTTCTTTCAATCTGGTCGAAAAGTTTTTAATTGACGTTCGCCTTCAGTTAGCTCCAACGGTTCGTTTCTTTGATTTTGGATATTCAGAAAATGAAATGAGCGGAAATGGACGAAGCTTCTATTTTATAAATGAGTCCGGGACATCCTCTGATGAGGACTATGACGCTGAAAGCATAAAAAACCGACTGGCTTATGGTTTGGAAACCAGCATTGGAATCACTCTACGCCGGAAAGCAATTGGACTATCAATTGACTACATTTCGGGAAAAGTGAAAAGTAACTTTGAAGCCTATGACAGCGAGACGGGCACTACCTTCGGTAAAGAAAAAATTAAAACCAGCAATTTACAATTCAAATTAAGCTTCACTTTGTAATCTTTAAACCTCAACAGCAAATCACTAAAAACAAATGTCATGAAAAAAATCCTACGAAGTACAGTGGTGCTAACGGCATTCGCCTTCTCCTTACTCCTTGTTCAGCTGAGCTGCCGGAAAGATGTTGTTGCACAAATTGCCAACTATATATTGCCGGTTGCCTCAAAAACTACACTGGGGGGAGTGATGGTAGATGGAACAAGTATAACAATTGATAAAGAAGGAAAAATTTCATCCACCCCTACTATTTTCGCACCACAATCACCAATCGCATCGACTACAGGTTTAGGTTATGTGATGGTAGACGGAAAAACCATAGTCATCGACAAAGACGGTAAAATCACAGCTCCGGATTTTACAAACTTTATTTACTGCAAGGAACATGGTACAAATGACAAACCCGAGATCTGGATCATGAATATGGATGGCAGCGCAAACAGACCTATCCCTATCGCCCTGCCAGGCGGGATATCAATAGAGCCCTTCGATGTTGGATTAAAGCGCACTGCAACTAAAATTATTTTTGGAGCAGAAAACCAGAACAACCGTAGCATACATTACATCTACACCTGTAATCTGGATGGGACTGGTCTAACACGGATGCTGGAAATAGAAGACGATATCATTTTATAGGCGTAGCGTTGGAAAAATATTCCATATCTATTGTGCATTGTGAAGTTTATCCTCAATTCAAAGCTTCCGGAAGATCAAACATTATCCATATGCGTTGGTAGGCTTAAAACCGTAATCCCCCGAAATAAGGGATCGAAAAATATTTGCATCCCAAGTCTATGCTCCAGAAGCTTTGATCTTTGCATCAAATTGAGCAATTTATTTCCATAAGTCCGTCAGGAAAAAGTCCGAAAGACCAAAACGGCCAATTTAATCCGTTACTGTCACTCTAAAGCCAAATAGGATGACAGTTAAATATGGAATGACTGGCCGTTCCTGCCATACCCACACATTGTTCAGAGATATTCTAATAGCTTAATTAAATCCTTCCCCTTCTTTTGCTTTCTTTATATTCAGACAATAATTTGCTCTTATAAAACTTATCCCCACCAGGAAGTTTCATCGGCTTTAGCCTCCCCTGTTTTACCATACGTTTATAGGTACTTTCACTGATTCCCAAATAGTCCTTTACTTCCTGACGGTTCATCTGTGGATCCTCATCAAACTTCAGTTCTCCATGGTATTTACTATTGTAAACCAGCACCAGAAGGTGGTATATCTTGGACAGGATATCCAAAAGCGCATCTATCTTATTCATGAAACAACAAGATTTAAAAGTTAATCCTTGAACTCAGTTTCTTTTTGCAGCAGTTTGAACGGCAAATTCCGGATCAGGATGATGAAACATTCACCAAAACACGACAGCAAAATTTTACCACAAATAAAAAAGAAACAGAAACGCCCGTCAAGTTGCTACAAGGTTGCCAGGTGAAGCAACCTTTAAATGCTGATGGGCTGAAATCCAATCAGCAATCGAACGCCAGACCTTCAACCCAGAAAAGAACAGCAAAATATACCTATATATCAACTGTTTAATCACAACAACATATATTATTTGGATAGAAAACCCACCTGCGTAAAGATCCGACAGCGAGGTTAAAACCGGAAGCTATTGCGGAAAGCATCAACCAAACCATAGACTAGTTCAGATTGTGTCTAACTCAACAGTCTTCTTGCGTAAGTCAAAACCCAAATCACGTAATTTCGGAACAGATAAAAGGATTAAATACTAAATTCAGTGTCAACGCAACCCCTGAACTTATGGATTATGCACTTGATCCTTTATACGAACTTTATCATACCACTGAACACTCGGCCGCCGATCCTGAAGAAATAAGTACCAAAGTTCTTGAGGAAGTGCGGATGGAATGCGAGCGTGTGCTCACGCTATTGCAACACTCCAAACTATCCGATGATGCGCTCCGATCCATGATCACCCGCCATCAGTACTCCCTGACCATACTTCAGAACAGCATCCATCAACGACTAGCAAAAAGCGGTATCAAAACTGAACCAAATGCCTTAAAAAAAACAGCACTGTTAAAAGAATTTGAAATCCACCTTTACACACTTGGCGTATCGATAAAAAAATATTTTCCCGGTTATTTCGATACCAGCCATCCCCTATGTCAGTTTGAATTGAAGACAGAAGGCGACAAAGTCAGGTCCACGCTTAGCGAGATCCAGGCCAATCTAAACAGAGAAACGGGAAATGATGTGTTTGAACTGCTCAGATCCGGCCTCTCCCATCAACATTTATCTGAGATAAAGACCAGTCATATGCAGCTTCTCCACCTGCATCGCCTGACAGGTGAACTGCTGGAACACAGTAAATCTCAGCCACAGTACATTGAAGAACAATACCTTCACGTGCTGATCAGACATGACTACAATTGTCCCCGATTGTTTAGCTATTGCTGCATCTCCATTATCAGGGAACGGGACCGCCTGCCAGACCTTTCATCAAGCTATGCAGAACTGTTGTGGATGGAAAAAAGAATCAAGCAGCTCATCTGTCATAGCGGTAACTCATTCTACCCAACACTTCCGCCACTGAAACAATCCCTTATTGATTTTCTACAGGCCGAAATTACCCATATGGAAAAGCTGCAAAAGATGGCCAGCGAACTCAGTGACCCAGGAAATCTACAGTCTTCGTTCAAAACATCATTGTCAGTTAAAGAGCTGGCCCTATTCATCCACCTTCAGGTTGAATGCGGGATCATCCTGGAAGACAAACCAAAAAAAGTACATGAGTATGTTGTGGGGCATTACAGCACCAAAGAGACCAGCCACATTTCAGAGAAAAGCTTTAAAAACGCCTACTATGCGAACTCACGCGAAGATATGGCAAAAGTGACCGCAAAGCTCGCAGAAATGCTGGCCCGGGCACAGCAAAAAATCCAGGCTAACGGCTGATGAGATGAAGGAGTCCGCGACGGTCCAGAATACTGACCAATTCAAAATACCATCTCTGGGAATAATCCTCCTTAGCTGAAACCTCAACTAAATTCGCCTTCACAATCTCTCCGATAGTGCTGAATCCCATGAGCTTGCTGCGCAGCATAAAACCCTCACTGACCGCCAGGTCCGTAATGGCCATATTTAAAAACTCCGAAACCGGATCTTGCAGATTTTCTTCCATAAAAAAAGCGCGGGTTGACCTATCGCCCGCTTCAGAGGGACCGCAAAGACCCACAACACAAGGCAGAAAGGCACCCACGCATAGCGTAGGCAACCAATCTATTCTTCCTGTGTTGTTTGAAATTTTGCGGTTTTCTGAAACAGTCAAATAGCTATTGCTACAATATTTTATTTATTACTTCTATTCTTACATCATGAGGCAAATATATACCTTTTACCAATCTTTTTTTAACCAAAAACAACAAAGCATCGGGGGTTGCAAGCGGTGGCCAGATCAGCAACTTGACAAGATCGAAAAAGAAGCTTTCTTTGACCCAAAAAGATTATGGAAAAAGAAAACTACCTCCACCAGCTCGGAAAAGATACCGCCATATCAGCGGGCCTGGCCGCCTATATCAACTATGTGATCACCGCACAGCCTTTCCCCGCAAAACAGATCCTGCCCCTAAATCAGAGCGGGCTCAATATCACCAGCCTAATCTCCCAAGGCAGCGCAAGGCTATTCCTGAAAGGTGAGGAATACCAGGAACAGACCTTACTCTTCTTTCAGGAAAACAGTTTCCCGGGCCTGGAGCGAAACTTACATCTCTTAGCGGAAAGTACACTATATCTTGAATTTCTGGAGGAAAGCGAGATCATGATGCTGCCCGATGACCATATCGCCAATCTTTTTAGATTATTTCCTGAATTTCCCAATATCCAGAATGACCTGAACCGGACACTCAACCAAACCTTACTGAATCATCAGCTCCAGCTATCCCTCTACGACTCCTACGAACGATATGAAAAGTTCCTGAAGGAATATGCACATATCTCACTGGTTTGTGAGCAGAAAAAAATAGCCAGTTATTTAGGCATCGATCCTAAAACGCTCAGCAGGCTACGCGGCAGACCCAGAAGAAAGTAATTTAAATCACCCTCAAAAACAAATCCGGCAGTCATTAAGTCACCATTGGGTAGAAATAACCAGCACCAATTGGCGGAACTTCATCTAAAATTTCAGATATGAAGCCAGCCATCTTAAATCTACGAAGAAACCTGATCACCCTGGGATATGCCCTGCTGATCCTGCTTTGGAGCTATACCGGACTGTCCAAGATCATTGATCACACTGATTTTCAAAACCAGCTGGAAAGAATCTTTCCCAGCCCATCGGCAATAGCCATAGCTATAGGTATCCCTATATTGGAAATAGCGGCCGCAGTTTCGCTCGCCTTTAAATCTTTCAGAACGCCCGGGCTTTACTTATCCCTGCTGCTGATGGCGATCTTCACCATCTATGTATATATCGTTGTGGCCGGATACCTCAGTAAAGCACCATGTAGCTGTGGGGGTATCATATCCGCACTGAGCTGGAAAGCGCACCTAGTCATAAACATATTGTTTTTATTTTTAGTGATTTACCTATTGTTCACCCGCAAAAAAGGAAAGGAGGTAGCTGTGACCCCTTAAGACCCCTCCTGCCTGCCGTAAAACCAGGTTTTCCCGCAAGCCACCAATCATATCCGCCCGATGATAAAAAATCAACCTATCTGGATAAACAGGGGCGGTGCATCCAGATCCTTAACTAAAAATTTTTCAGTTGCTTTTTCACGAAACAAAGCAGCAAACACCATGTTAAAAAACATCAACATTGGCCTTGCAGCCCTGGTACTGGGGTTCGGCTTAACCATTACCACCAGTGCATTTAAAAATGCACCAAAAAACAGAGCAGATGTTCAATGGAACTTTCTGGGAACTTCCACAGGACAGGCAAACGATCAAACAAAATATTCCATGTCTGCACCAAGCCCCACCGAATGTGGCTCGGATGATCAGTTGCCATGTTATATCCTCACCCCGGAAAGTGTAGATACCCAGGCAGAGCTACATGACTATTTTGTTTCCACTTATGGAGATTCTGCCCCGGCCATTGACGCTGCAGCAGCAGCCCGCAGAGCGGCACAATAAATTCCAAAACTTTACAGCAGGAAATTTCCCTGCTGTAAAGTTTAATGCCTTAGCGTTCATTTTGGGGAATCCCCGTTAGCTCAATAATATCCTCGGGAATCGGCAAGGCATACCTGGGATCATTCGGCGCAAGAACTACCCGTTCTCCGTTGATGGTCCTTGAGATCTCAATACCAGCACCCTCCGCATTCAGCCTTTTCAGATCCATCCACCTCAAACCCCTCATCACCAGTTCCTTTCTACGCTCCTGCAAAACAAGGTCCAGCGCCGCTTTTGCATCATTCAACACTACCGGAATGTAAGTCCCCGTCCGAAAGCGGTTCACCAGCAATTTATCCAGCGCCGCAAGACCGGCCTGCACCTGCCCTGTCCTGATCAGGCACTCCGATAAAATCAGATACATCTCATCCGTGGCTATGCCAAAGAAATGCGAAGGCTGGTGATAAGTCCCCTTGAAAAAATAATAACTTCCGGTCTGCGTAAAAAACAAGCCCTTCCTCAGATCATTCGTCTTGTATAGGCCGATAAGTTGCGGGTCGATCCGCGCCCTTGAACTGGCGACCGGGGTTCCCGGGGCCACGTAGATATCAAATATCACCTCGGGATTAAACAGGGCAAAGGGATAGCGGTCAGCGCTGTTCAGCTTATTATAATCAAGGAGCGGATCAGCCATTTTGATACAGGAATCCGCATACAGTGCCCCTTCCCGGTAATTCCCGGTATACAACATTGCCCTTGCGAGCAGCCCAAAGGCAGCCGCTTTGGAAGGCCGGTAAGGGTGTAAAGACCTTGCAGGCAAAAGGGATGCCCCATGTTTCAGGTCTGTAATCACCTTGTCGTAGCCCTCCTTCAAACTTGCACGTACCGTAGGTTCATTGAAATTCAGGCTTGGCCTCAAGGGAACCCCGATGTCATTGCCCGACGAGATTAAAAAGGATTTCCCCCAAACCGCCATCGCCTGCATCAGGAACTTGGAGCGGAAGACCAGGGCCTGTCCCATTACATTATTAAAAGCAGCATCCCTGTTCAGCTCCGACTGCTCAAGCCCTTCCACCACACTTCCGCAGTGGTAGACCGCCCTATAAGCCGTCTGCCATTCGTTAAAGGAAGGATTAAAGAGATAACCCTTTTCCCACCGGTACATCCGGCGGTAAGCTTCGCTGGAGATTGCTGTGAAATCAGCATCAGACAGACTGTAATCATCGGCACTCACTTCCAGTGAAGTGTGGTCCACGCCATTGAGTAAAGTAAAATTGTCCATCAAAGCCTGAAAGTCAGCTAAAGTGGATGGAATGGCCAGTTTCTGGTCGGATTTCTCCTCCAAGATTTTCTTACAGCCAGATAACCCAATCAACGATATCAGCAATAAAAGCACATGTAGTTTTTTCATAATAAAGGAATTAAAGTGAAGTTCTCAAACCAAAAGAAAAGAGCCTGCCCGGGGGAAGGTTAAAACTATTGGTGACATATTCCGGGTCCAGCCCACTTTTATTGGCCCGGTAAATAATGCCCAGGTTTGATGCATTGGCAAATAGGTTCAAAGACTTTATCCTGAGCTTAGCAGTCAAACTTTTCCCAAACGCATAGTCCAGGTTGATGTATTGTATCCGGATGTGGTCACCCCTTTCCACCAGGACCTCAGAAAATTTGTAAAAAGCTTCCCGGGAAGAACTGTTCGGGAAAACCATGGAAGGCACGCTGGTCACCAACTCATCACCAGGCGACTGCCAGCGCTGCTGAAAATCAGCATGCCCCTGCCAGGAACTGAACATAGTACCGTATTCAATGCTTTTTCTCCTGAAATAATAATCAAACTTAAAACTCAGACTCAACGAAAGCGTCAGCCCCCGAAAGCTGAAATTATTGACCAGGTTACCAAAGTACCTGGGCAAAGCAGACCCATGGAATTTTAAATCTTCCACTGTCGTCCCCGAACCGGTGATCAGGTTATAATCCTTGCTCAACCCGCCATTGACGATCCCCAAAGGATCTCCGGTAAGCGGATCAAGCCCGCCCCATTTATAGGAAAAAACAGAATAAACCGGCAAACCCTCAATTCCCGACACAGCAGCACCCGACTGCACGAAACTATTGGCACTCCTGGTCAGCAAATAATAAGTCACCACCTCATCCCGGTTGGTTGAAAAATTAAGCGTCGACTGCCAGTTGAAACTCCCGGAGATATTCTTGCTGTTGAGCTGCACATCTAATCCCGACCCTTTGATCTTGGCCACATTCTTGATCACCGTAGCCCCGATCCCGGTCGTGTAATCCACGGGATACAAACCAAAAAGATCATCCGCCCGTTTTGCATAATACTCCACACTGCCCGAAAGCCTTGATCCAAACAAAGTAAAATCCGTAGCGAGGTTAAACATCCTCACCGTCTCCCAGCGAAGGTCAGGATTGCTGAACTTATCAAAAACCGCATAAGGAGACTGCGTAAATGCATTACTCCCCGGAAAACGGATCGTATTCACGCCCACCATACTCGGGTCCACATTGCCGCTCAACCCGTAAGTTGACCTCAGTTTTAAAAAATCAACGAAACCCGCTTTAAAAAAAGGCATCCTGGTCAGCTCCCAGGCCAGACCAACAGAGGACAGCGGCTTCCACCTGTTATTGGTGGAAATGCCAAAAACATTGGATGCATCCGCCCTCGCACTCGCCGAAACCGTGTAGGCATCCCTAAAGGTGTAGGATACATTGGCAAACTGGGAAACAAAATTGTTCCGCTTCAGGTCAAATCCATCCCCATTCAGGATAAAGCTGTTCGACCCATTCACAAAATTTGGATACGTCCGGGTATAATCCACCAGACCGGTATTCAGTTTATCCGTATCCAGCCCATAAACCCTGGAAGAAGCACTTTCACTCACCGCCCTTCTCCATTCATAACCCACAAGGGCTGAAATCTGGTGATTTTTCCAGCTCCTGTTATAATCCAGTTGTCCGCGGTACTGCTGCGAATTCAGTACCCCTTCATCGCTGTCCAGTATCGCACCCATCGGAACCGGATAAACCACTGTAGTCCCCGAGGCGGGAACCTGCGTAAAGGAATTGATATAGTCCCGGGTATAAAAAGATTCCTGTCCCTGGAGCACCTGAGAAGAAGACCGCTGCTGCTCAACATTATAGCGCAGGCTTGCTTTCAGGCCAAAAGGCAGCCGGTAACTCAGCTCCAGGTTTGCATTCAAATCCGTCAGCTTAGTGGTATTATCCGTATGTAAATAATCCGATAATGGAAAGTAAGACCAGTCCAGCAGCCTGGAGGTCGCAGGAGACGATAAAAAAGTCTGCCGGTACATCTTGGTGATCGACAAGGGATTCCCCGCCTCATCTGCAAACCTCGCGTAAGGATAAAGCCCTGAATAACTCACAATTTCACCGATCCCCTGCCGGCCGCGCTTCACCTTCGCACCAGAATAAGTCAAAATACTGCTGAGCTGCAGAATCCGGGTGAGCTTAAAAGTATTGGAGAACCTCAGCGTCGAACGCTCATCGGCCATCCCTAAATTATCCTTATTGCGGTTAAAACCCGAAGAAAGCGACCACATATTTCTTTCACCACCACCAGAGAGGCGAAGGGAATACTGCTGGTTCACCCCATTCCGGTATACATACCTGTCGAAATCATCATAGACATCAAAGCCCGAATACCTCGCCCTCACCTCCGCCAGTTCAGCAGCAGAAAGCTGCCCCGCCGCATTCAAAACCAATGATTCCACATAAGGCGTCAACGGCGGCTTCTGAACCGAACTGATCTGGCTATTGTAAAAGCCCTTTGCAAACAAAAACTCCTCCACCCCCAAAAAATCAGCAGAACCCATCCGCTGCTCATAACCCAGGTCAGGCTTTCCGACCAGGCTCACCGTAGCATTGAAATCAATGCCCAACGGCGCATTCCAGCCAGCTTTTTTGGTCGTAATCACAATCACCCCGTTCCCGGCCCTGGCGCCCCAGATCGAAGCCGCCGAAGCATCCTTCAGCACCGTAATACTTTCCACATCATCCGGATTGATATTCCCCAGATCCCCCGCATAGGCCACATCATCCACAATCACCAAAGGCTCCTTCGGACCGCGGATCGTACTGAGCCCACGTATCATAATCCTTCCGCCCGAACTCGTAGCCCGGTCAACAGAAAGCCCATTGCCTATCGCCTCCAGCCTGTCCAGCACATTCCTGCCCACCTGCTGGTTGAGCTGCGCACTGCTCACTTTCGAAAAAGAACCCGTTGACCGCGTCCTGTCCAGAACCTGATAGCCCGTACTCACCGTCATGTTCTCCAGCTGATTCTCCGCCCGGCTCAGCGTTATGATCAACGTTCCCGATAAAGGAACCGAAATGCTTCTCTCAAAAGCAGCATAACCGACCGAAGACACCATCACCTTATAGCTTCCCTCACCAAGCGAAAGCGAAAAGCTACCATCTTCCCCCGCCATCACCGAACGGCTGAACCCGTCCGCCCCGGAAACCCTTACCGAAGCATTCCCCACAGCTGCACTGTCCCCGGCATTCAAGATCCTACCCATAACCATTTGCTGCGCAAAAGCATGCCCCACAAGCAGCATCACAATCACTATTGATATATAAATATATTTCATCCTTATAAAAATTTAATGAACCGGCTGATCCCGGATAATCCCAAATTCCAGTTCCTCTTCTGACTCCGTCACCTTCAATCCGTATTTCCCCAGCTGACTGTTGAGCTCCGTAAGCGAACAGGGCAGCTTTAGGCTCAGCGAGACCAATGCCTCCGAATGTGTCAGATCCGTAACTGGTCCAGCCAGCTCCCCCTCCTGCTTGATCCTAAAAACCAACCTGTTCACCTCCATATTTTCCACCACCAGCGTACCCTCCTTACCCCCATTGCCCCTGACAAAGGCCATTTTTCGGCCATTCCCAGCCTTCACCCGTGGCAATTTCAGGCTGTCCACCACCCGCATCACCAAACATTTCACTTTCCGCCTTTCCAGACCAAACCGAAAAGGGGAAAAAGTATTCAGGTCCGCCAGCATCAGCGAATCCAAGCTCGAAATCAAGTGGCCAGAAACCGAAAACTCATAATTAAAAAATGTATCCCTGAGCAAGCGGAGGTTCCTTCCCTCATAGACCAGCCTTTCTTGCCCGTATTGTGCCCCGGTTTTAAGACGGTGCTCCAGAAACAGCTTATTAAAAATATAATGAAAACTCATGTTCGTGATCACCCTTCCGGAACTGCGGTCTCCAGCTGCCTCCTTACGGGAATGGAACCCCGAAGGAAGACCATAAACCTTGCCCCTGGTCAGCAGGCTATATTTCAGCAGATCCTTTACCGGAAGACTGGCCGAACTAAAAAGCGGCAATGCCCTGTCAACATCCAGTACATTCCGGATCCCATCCCCGCCATCCGCCAAAACCCGAGAAATATTTCCTTCCGTCACCTCATCCGGCGTGGTCACCGCCACCACCTTACCCCCACCATCAATCCACACATAATGCGGAATCAACCGCTTATAAAAAAGCCTGTTCAGCAGCGTATCCGAATTCACATAATGAAAAACCTCCCCATACTCCCTCAAACGCCTGCCGAGCAAAGCCTCCGCCTTCTCGCGCACCTCATTGTTCACCATTACAAAAGAAACCTTGCCACCAAAACGCTCCTCCAGCTTTTTCGCCTTCGGAAATCCCGCAATACAGCCCCCGCACCAGGTCGCCCAGAAATCAAGAATAATCAGCCGCCCCTTCAGCTCCCGCAGCCTGAACACCGCCGGTTCAAAAGCCCGTCCCTTCACCCCGCCACTACCCCCGATATCTGAATGCCCAGCCTTCACCCTCAGCGACCTGAAAGGCACATCCCACAAATCATCAGGAATCCTCTGGCCGACAACCAACTCATCGGCCGAACGAGGAGCCTGCGCTGAGGCCCTATTTGCGGAAAAGGCCAGAACCAGCAAAAAAAAAGTAAATATCTTCATTGACCTACCATAAAATAAAAGGCATAGCCCTCCCCTTACGATAGAAATCGTTGTTTGTTTCATAAAAAGTTTGGTTTAGTTGATTAAAGGAAAAGAAAGAAAAACACCAAAAAAAGAATGCAGGAAGCCAAAACTAAATCAATCATTAAAGAACCTATTTTATAAAAAAGACCCCCTGCACCCCCAAGCCACTCAAACTGGATTCTTAGGCTTCAAAGCAAAAAGCCGATCAAAAGGATAACACGCAAATTTGCCCATGCCATTAGATGTTAAAAATTAAACAGAAAAAAAAAAAAAATTAAAACAGAAAAAACCAGGAAAAAAGAGAAAAAACAAAGCAAAAACCAGCCCTTACCGCATGAAAAAACATGCAGATACAGTAAACCGTATTGGTAATTAGAAAAAGTTGCTTAACTTGGCAATTGCGATAACCATAGTAATGAACCAGGACTAAAAAGCCATAAAGGCTGGTCCCGGGCAAAATATAACCAAGCGAATCTGAAGCGTGCTCTCAACCACACAACAGCCTCAACTCTCTTCGGCTATTTTTTGTCCCGGAATTTCTTAGCCCATCATTACGAAGGGGAACAAATAATGTTCTTTAAAAAGAATTTAAGGGAATAATGATGTAAAACGTCCTCAGAGGGATACATCTTGATGGCGGTTAATTCTTTCGTTTTCATAAACGGTTGTTTTATGTAAAACGATGTGTACCCTAAAAGCATAGGAAGAAAACCAAATTGGCTAAAACCAATAGGGCGAATTTCAAAGCTTTTGATAGAGGTACCGTCAAGAACCACTCAAGTTAAACTTGAGTTTCGCAAAAGACTTACATGAAATTCGCCCTATTGAATATTATATCAAAGATATAAATATCCAATAGAAATGGCGAACTCATATCAGCTCATGCGAAAGTTTGACGGTTTTCTATCATGAGAGACATCGTTAAAGCGAGGATTTCCCCAACTCTATTTGTCGCTATAAATATCTAATAACGAAGATAAGTATAATTTATTTATCAACCAACATGTTGGTTGATTTAATTGAAAAATTATGGATAAAAAAGTAATCTCTGAAATAGATTACCTCTTAATAAAAGAAGTTAAAGCACTAAGAATAAAAAAGGGTATTTCAAAAGCACAGCTTAGTTCAAAACTAAAATTAGCTAGCAGTTTTATTGGTAAAGTTGAGGACCTAAGCCAAAGAGATAAATATAGCATTAGGCACCTTCCTCTCTTAGTGAAAGCTTTGGATCTAAAATCAATAGGCCAACTTTTTCCGAAGATACCTGTCAATAATATCATTGAAATAACATATGAAAAAGTGGCAAAACTAAATAAAGATGGTAGTGAGAGCAAGCAGTTCGAGGAAAAGATAATTCAAATAATACCTATATCTAAAAATTATGAATAATTATGATTTTCGTAAATGAAGATTAAACATTATTGAAAGCAAATAACTTGCAATTTGAGCAATAAATTGTGTTTTTAAATTCTACAGTATTAAATACAACCATATGAATAAACCTTTAAAAGGCTCTACAACACTCAACTATATCAATTCTCTTTCTTAAAAGTTCCAAATTTGCATTACTAATTCTGTTATAATTCGATCTCTATGAGCAAGTAATCCTAATATGTCATCAAAATTTTGGTAATCTTGCATTTCAGGTAGATACCCGTTAATCAAAAGAAAGCGAGATTTATCAGGAATGCTTAATGAATTATAAGCATCTAGATCATACCGTCGAATCAAAACAAAATTAGCTACAGCATACTCATAAGAGTAAAATAATGAATCCTGTAATACTTTTGGAATCTCCTCAGCAGTAAATATGGGTATAAGTACGTACGAAGTTTGCTTTTTGCTCCGCATTAAACTTTGAAAGTCAAGTTCGCTGTCTCTAATATGATAGAGCATTCTAGCAAAAAAATAATGATAAAACCCCCAATTATTCATTTGTTGCATATGAAAAAATGGAGTATCACCCCAGCCTTCGTTGAGTCGATTCTTTAAAGTATATTGAAGATCTTCTACCTCCAAGTTCCTAATGTCTTTCACCAAATCGTATATATAGTTTCGGATAGAGCTTTGGGTTATCGATTTACCTTGAAAAGTTCGGCCGACGGCATAATTATCAATAAACTTATCCACGATATAAATCTTTCTTGCAACCGCATCTTCATCATCTACCTTGGATATGGGGGATAAATATAAGGGATATGATAGTGAGTCAGCGATGGTGTAAAAACTCGTGACATAGAGGTTTTCAAATCGCTCCTGAACTTTGCCTTTACGCTTAAATAATTCGACGTATACTGAAGAATAAAAGTCAAAATCAGACTTAATAAAATAGTAAAAGTCATCAGAACGCTTCAAAAACATTTTTGATGAGTTATTCTTAACCCAAGAATTAAATTGAGTTCCAATTTGCTCAAAATCCAAGTTTTCCGACCCCTTAGCTGTCGATCTTTTAGTTTCAGCATATTTAGATCGCAACCAATTTCGGAAAAAATCCAAATCACTATCTACTCCGATTTGTGTCTTAATTTCAAAAATACGGTCCCGCCAGAAAACATTCATTTCCTCTCCTTTCTCGTCATCATCAATCATTGACAACAGATAACCCTTCAAAATTTCTGTAGGGTTCAGGCTCAAGCCTCTGTCATTCATAGTTTCGAAAATTGTGTAAGCACTTTCCATACTGAATGCCTTTATTTCCACAAGAATAACGCTATGTAATAACCACTCTATAAATATCGGTAGTCGATCTTCATTCATCAAATGCTCAGGAAAAAGCTTTGTAATATCCTCGTATCGACCTATAATGTTCAATATGGATTCATCTCGATCGTGCATATTCTTTTGCGCTTCACCATTTTCTATATCATCGATATCTCTGAAGATGTCATTAGGATTATTAATTAAATGCTCAATAGCTCGTTTTCGAGAATCTACATTTAGTATCAATGTATCTTTTCCACCTCTTTTTACATAGAGGTGCTCCCTGAGATCGATACTAAGCGTTTGATCTAGTAGATTATTTTGAGCATGATGTAAGAAAATTAGCAGCAAGGTAAAAGATGTAAGCCGTTGCTGACCATCAACTACTGACAACTCTTTTCCGTCGTCACATAAAACAATAGGGCCCATATAATAGCTATCATAATTATTGTATGTGCTTATTGTGTCCCCGTATGTATAATTTTTATCGAACGAGGTAGCAAGATCACTAATAAGGGCTTCAATATGTTTACGCTGCCAACGATATTCTCTTTGGAATGCATCTATTCTGAAACGACTACGGCTTAAGATATCTGCTAATGCACGGTCTTTTGCTTCTAAAAATTTCATATTAATTCTTTGATTAACGTCTTTTGAATGTGGAATGCATGCTGGTAAATCCCTAAATTAGCAGCAATAGGATCAAGTTCTCCATGAAAAAGTTTACATCTTAATTCATAAAGCATTTGAATTATCACTTTAGCAATTAGTTCATAGTCTTTCACAAAATATAAATTTCTGGTTTCATCAATAATCATACTCCCAGCCGCAGCATCATAAAGGGTTAGACTGGGGGTTCCGCTAAAAGTGGCCACTGGTTTTCATCCATCGTGGCCATCTTTTTCGGCCTATATTGGTCACTAGATTACGCTTGAAAGTGGCCACTCGGCTCATTTTAAGCGGTTTTAAGCTTCTGAAAAGCAGGATTGGATTCATTGGTTGTTTCGTCTAGAGAAACCGAAGTGGAGATGTTCTAACGGCCTTAAAATCAAAAATTATATTTCTTATTCTGATGTGTTTTTAAAATTGGGCTGATTTGCTATAAATCATGTCCAGGAAGGCCGTTTTTCTTGCAAAACCATCTTCCGTGGAGGATTGACAGATCAAATACAGGAAAGATAGATTGGAAAATGAAGGGGAGGAATCTGGGAAGATTGGATATATTTGGCTCAGTCTTTACGATTCCATCAAGACCGGATGGTAAAAAGCGTGGTGCACATTTTGGAATGAAAACTGGTGCACACTTTTAGCGAAATCCCCAATATCATCCTTGTTCCGGAAGAAATTCAATCTGAGATCCATCTTATTGTGGAAATGTTTAGACAGCTCAGGAAGATCAGGTAAAGTGTCCTGGTCCATAAAATCCCTGGCGAGTAGCATTTCCTCCCTAGCGAGCGTGAGGTGCTCTATCGCTCGGCTGATATCTGCAGACTTAGTCACCAAAAATGGCGTAATCCTTTTATTTTTTTGATTCTGGATCTGAATGCCCATCAAAATAAACTTTCCCTGATCAACCTCCACGTTTAAAAAACAGTAGGCAAATTTCATTTTGTAGGGAAGTGTATTGATATTCCTTTCTTCTTTCTTCAGACCATCGGTACCAAACCTGATTAAATCTTTATCAAATATGAACATCATCTGCAGGATATCTGCGATAATGGATTTACCCACACCGTTTGAACCAATAAAGTCTGTTCTCTTGTGATGAAAAAGGTAATCATGGATATAATGCTTAATGACACCAACCGTAGAGAGCGAATAAATGCTGGGGTAATTCATGGCTGTTCTCTCCTGCTTTTTATCATTTCTGAGAATGCGTCAAAATCTTCAAGCTCTGCACTATATAATTTTGCAAGCCGGTGTATGGCAGGATGGATCTCAAATAAAAGCTCATCCTGTTGCAAAGAGTGTTTTGAAACCCAACCCAGTTTATCAAAGCTCACAATTGCTGATCTAAATTTATTCTCGGCACTGGACCATTCCTTCTCATCATAATCTCCCCTTATATCCCCAAAGAGGATCCGCTTATAAGCCTCCTGATGGTCACTTTCCATTATCTGATCTTTGATTTCCGACCAGCTGATCATTTTCCTTTCTTCAAAATAACGGGTATAATAAAGATCGAGCAAAATAAGTCCTATGATTGTCTGTGTTTCACTTAATTCCCTGTACCTGCTCTGGTCACTTAAACCACCCTTTCCATTTTCAAAAAAATCAAGATAATAATAGGCACTGCCATCAAAAACATCCGCAACAAGATTGATCTTGTATAACTTCTCGTAAAAAAGTTTCCACTCCTGCTCGAATTTCTGTATTACCGAAAATATAGTATAATCGGATTGGTCTATATGTCTGCCCTGTAACAGGGTGATATTAAGATTGGCGAAAATTTTTTCGACCTCCTTCTCCATTAAAAATGAGTAATCTAGGCCTTTGAAATTCTGGTCTTCCATAATGAAAAATGTTGATTGGACAGCGTAATTAATTTTTGGCTGACTTTTACTTCTATCTGAATATCAGCAGATGCAAAAGAAATGATATTGGCGGCAACCTGATAGGCAAGCGAGATATCACCTTCGGCCAAAGAAACAGTTTCCATAAGTTCGCTTATCTCGATAGTTGTCCCCCGCTTTATATCACGTTTTATTTTTTCTGACCAATCGTATATAACCTGCTGGCGTCTGATTTCTTTTTCAATCCTTTCCCGCTCCGCTTTATGATAGTCGTTGTCATCTTCCTGCCTGAGCAATATATTTTGATATTTAAGCCCAAATTCATAGTACTTGGGATAAAGTATCATTGTCTTCTCATGTACAAGTTTTTTTAAGGGAAAATTTCCTTTTAAACCAATTTTGTCATCTGCAAAATGTGCACAATCAAGTGCGAGATGGAAAAATTTTTTGAGCAGCATCCTAAGATGGGCTCTTGCGGAAAACTGTTCCTGAAGCTCGGTAAGCTTGGAGCTGGCGTTCCTAATCTGACGCCTGATCAGATCTATCTTCTGATCTATGGTATTAAAAAATGTCGTGATGTCCAGATAAATCTCTCTCGCCCGTTCCCAGTCTGCCCGCGTTTTCAACTTTTCGGTCTCTTCTGATATACTTTGATCAACCGCAGCCCCATAAAAATCATCAACAATAAACTGCAGGTCTCTAAGAAATTTATCCTTCGATAAAATTGCATTTGTGATATCCAGCGCACGATCTCCAAATTTGCTGAAGATCTTAGTAAAGTTCCTGACCATATTCGCCGCGTCATTTAGTTCCTCGTTCCTTAGGATTTCGTTTAGCTGCTCATACGCCGCCTTCAACTCTTCTTCCAATGACTCCAAGTGATCGGAGACAACGCTTTTCGGCCCCTGAATAAATATTCGGCCAAATTTTCGATCTAATTCGAGTACATTTTTAATTTCTCCATGTGTAATATTAAACGATTCTTCGAAGCTTTTGCGCAATGAGTGCTCCCTGTAGGGATTATTGAGTTTATTTAGCATCAGCTCAACTACATTTTTTGCATAGTCAGTAAGATAATATTTCCATGGTTCATCAGGGTGGTTCCTGATATAATAATGAAATAAAGATCCCTTGATCTTGCTCCATTGTCTAACAGAACCCTCTCCATAACTGTGTGCTATCTGTTGTAGAATTTCTGTAATCTCCTTATTAGTGAAGTATTGTTCAATTTCTTCATTCTTGATCTTTTCGTACAGCGATAAAATAAGATAACCGCCATCAAACTTTGACGGCAACAGTAAATCATACTTCAGAAATATAGAGTCCTCCCTCATTTTATGATAGCGTTTTTAACTTAACATGGTGTTTGGGAAATACCAATTTTTTTGGCTACCGATGCGGTTAAAAGAACATTACCATGCCAGAGGATAAAACAAATAGCAAGATGCAAACTTAATCGAGACATAATTTAGATTTCAACAAGCAAATTAGTGATTTTATTTTAATTGTGAAACACTCGTAATGGATACTAATTAAGAAAAGAGAAGGCCGCTTTGCCAATCTAATTGTTTCCTAGTTTGACTTATAGGCAGGCCAAAGTTCTTGGCCCATTTGATAATTTATAAAGGATTTCGATCCCTGCCTGCCTATGCTTATCTTGCACTGTAATGATCCCACCCCACGCACACTTACCCATCAACCTGTTAACCGCCAGCTTTAACAACACGGCAGCCACCTATAAATTCTACTGGTTTCTTTCCATCCTGGAGGAAGTAGAAAACGGCCAGCATTATATCCCCAAGCAAAAACTGTTCACCGGAATGGTTGCCGCCAGCTGGTACACGATCAATTATTTCCATGTCAGTTTCGGAAAGCAGGACCAGCTGCATGAAAAAGTGAAAGAGATCGCAGTTGTTGAAAGTATCAGCATCGACGAGGACCGAAACACCATCAAGAAAAAATTAAACAACAGTAGCCGACTAATAACCCAAAAGCTATTGTGGCACTTTGACAAACAGGTACCCCATCGCTTCCTAAGTCCCTGGTTCCCTTCAATTGCCGAAAACAAAAGCGAAGTACACAAGGCCTCTGGGCAATTTGAAAATAACTGCCTATATGCACTGGACCAGACACACCTCACCATCAATCCGGTCTGGACAGATTACCTCAGCAAAAACGCAGGCATACTAAAAAGCTTTTGCTACTGGAAACTGAGCCTTTACCTTCAAAAGCACAATCCCAATGTACCGGACATTCCCAATAAGTTAATAAAGCCCGCTAGGAGAAACAGCCTCACCAAACAGCGGAAAGTCTGGGATACCGTAATTGAAGAACTAGGTGGCGTAGACTGCATTTACACCAATACCCGTCTTTATAAAAATGCATTCGCGATAGAACATTTCATTCCCTATGCATTCGTATCACACGACCTGTTATGGAACCTGATACCGGCCAATTCATCTTTTAATAGTTCAAAATCCGATAAGCTGCCAAGAATGGAAATATATTTTGACACTTTTTATAGCCTGCAAAAAAGCGCCATTGAAATTATCAAATATAAGTTACCCAGAGAAAAACTGCTCGAAGACTACCTCTCCATATTTCCCGATCTGGAAAACATTAGCGAATTAACAGAAGAAAACAAATTAAAATTCAAAAGCACCATCACGCCGTTAATTACTATTGCCGAAAATAACGGCTTTGAATACATGCTCTAAACGGGAATAGCAGGACACTAAGGATAACTCCCCGTTTGTTTTTCAGGATAAGAGCTCAAATCAACGTCTGCCCCCCTTATTATCAATTGGACTTGCATCTGGTTTAATATCATTTGGTAGTTGGAAGCATAAGGGGATAATCTGCACAAAAAAACTTTCGGCACAACTAATCCACTGTAATCAAGTTTACCTGCTGTATCCCTTCCATAAAGCTTAGCTTTTATGCTATGTGTTGCAAGTATCAAAATACACTTCATACTTGAATTAGATAACACAAAAACAAACCTTCAACTTCCGCAAAATGGTTGGGTTCATCAATCCCTATCACCGAACATGCACTTAAAGCCACGCCTCTATGCGCTTCATCGACTGATATTAATTATCTTATAAAAAACCACCCCATAACATAATCGAATAGGCAACCAAAATATAAAACCTGCCGTAATGATTAAAAATTACTTTAAAAACCTAATCATTTATCCAATGTCCTATTCCTTTAAAAACTTAAATGTGGCCATGATTGGCCTTGCATTATTTCTTGGTTCCTGTTCAAAAAGCGGGCTAAGCCCGGATCCTGAGGCTCCGGTGAACACAAAGACTGCTTTGAAAATCTCTGCAGGTGCGGGCTTCGGCAATATCCTCACCGATCAGAGAGGCTTTGCGCTTTACTTTTTCGCTCCAGATGCAAACGGAACTGCTACCTGCACAGGAAGCTGTGAAACGGTTTGGCCGGTATTCTATGCCGAAGACGCTACCCTTCCCTCCAATCTTAACATCGCAGACATCACAACCATTACCAGATCGGACGGAAAAAAACAAACTGCCTTCAAGGGCTGGCCCCTATACTACTATGCTGGCGATACAAAAAGCGGGGAAGTAAAGGGTGACGGCATAGGTGGAAATTGGTCTGTTGGAAAACCTGATTACTCTATCATGCTGGCTAAAACGCAACTGGTTGGTGCAAACGGAAGAAATTATACCGCTGACAGCAAAGAAGGCAACGGAATCAGCGAATACCTTACTGATGCTGCCGGTAGAACTTTGTATGCATTTACCCCCGATACTTATAATGTCAACACCTACACCAGAGCTGATCTGTCAAACAATGCCACCTGGCCGATATTTGAATCCGAGATTCTTAATCTTCCCTCCATGATCAGCAAAGACCTGGTTATGCAAATTACTGCTGTCGGCAAAAAACAGCTCACCTTCAAAGGACATCCCCTATACTATTTTGGTCCTGATGCAAAAAGGGGGGAAACAAAAGGTGTAAGCGTTCCTGCTCCCGGAGTGTGGCCTGTATTAAACTTAAGCTCACCTCTAAACCCTTAACAATATGCGAAAGTTGATCATCATAGCAGTGGTTTCCATGTTTTATTTGATCATGGCAAGTTGCTCAAAACGTCAGGCCGAAGAAATTCAGCCCGATATACCTGTTCCGGGACCGCCAGTAAGCACAGTTTCATATGCAACTTTTGTGGCACCTCTTTTACAAAGCAGATGCGCAGGGTGTCATGGTGCAGGCAGGTCTGCTGCAGGCATATGGACCTTTAACGGCCATGCCTCTGTTGTATCCAGCGCAGCCCGGATTCGTTCCTCGGTGCTTGTCAATAAAACGATGCCAAGAGGCGGTACGTTATCTGCCGCTGAACTCACCTCCCTTCAAACCTGGTTCGACAACGGACTACCAAACAATTAACGATGAGAAAACTGATTTTTTTAATCATCCTCAGCCTGACCGTCCATATCGGCTTTGCACAGGACATATGGATAAGCAAAAATGCTACGGTGAACTTCTTCAGCAGTACTGTCGTGGAAGACATCGAAGCCAAAAGTAATACGGGGGCTTCTGTAATAAATGCTAAAAATAGCGAGATGATCTTTAAGGTCAGCAACACCTCTTTCCGGTTTCCGAAAAAGCTGATGGAAGAACACTTCAATGAAAATTATATGGAATCTGATAAATTTCCCTACTCAGAATTCAAAGGAAAAATTTCAGGGGCTTTTAATACCGAAAAAGACGGAAATTATCAGGTGACCGTGTCGGGAAATTTAAGTATCCATGGTATAACAAAGGCCTATTCGGTCCCTGCTACGATTTCGGTAGCCAAAGGAACACTTTCGGCAAAGACAGCTTTTAAAATCAGGATAGCAGACCATGGTATCAAAGTCCCTTCTTTAGTATTTAAAAACATCGCCGAAACCATTGATGTAAAAATCCAGGCAAGCTATCTCCCAAAACAATAAAAATGAAAAAAACAAATACCAAACAATTTCAGCACCGTTTTATTGCGATGCTTCTATCAAGTCTGCTGGGCTTACCTTTTATGACCAGGGCGCAGGATGACCTGGAGAAAGAACTTGGCGGAATGTCCTCAAAGGGTGAAAAGGTGATGGCGACTTTCAAATCCGGAAAACTGATCAATCTGCACACCAACGAAACGATCCATAAAAACGAACTTGATTTCAAAGTGGATCACCGTTTCGGCGACATTGCGGGAAGTAACGGAGGAATCAGCCAGTTTTTCGGGCTGGATAATTCAACGGATATCAGAATAGGCTTTGACTATGGAATCACTGACCGGTTAACAGTAGGGTTAGCCAGGGCAAAAGGGGCAACAGCCGTGCAGCAGTTAATTGAACTTAGCCTGAAACTGAGACTGGTAGAACAAACTATTGATGACCAGGTGCCGGTATCGATCACCGGTTTTTTAAGCCATACCACAGCAGCAGTCAAAGCTAACCGGGAAGATCCGACCGCAGCTACTTCGTACCAGAAGTTCACCGATCGGATGAGTTATGTCAGCCAGTTGATCATTGCAAGGAAGTTCAGTCCCGGATTTTCACTGGTTCTCATACCAACCTATATCCACAGAAACTATACCCAGTTCAATGACCAAAACGAACTGTTTGCTCTGGGAGGCGGTGGCAGGCTGAAATTAAATAAAAGGATTTCTTTTGTTGTAGACTACACTGTTCCTTTCAGAAATTCACAGCAGAAGTCATATCTGGAAGACATCAATCTTAAAAAATTTTACAACACCCTGGGCGTAGGTCTTGAAATGGAAACCGGGGGACATGTATTTCATCTGAACTTTACGAACGCAACCGCGATTCAGGAGATGCAGTTTATCCCCGAGACCACGACAAGCTGGACCAAAGGTCAATATCGCTGGGGGTTTAGCATCAGCAGAAGATTTTCCTTCAATAAACATAAAAAATAATATAAGAAAGAAGTGGGAAGTACCTGAGCCGGTGCTTCCTATTGTAACCAGATTAAAAGGATAAACCCTTTTCCATGAAAAAAAACGAACCGGATAATTGATCCGAAAAAAAAATAAAAAATTTAATGAGGCAGGCAACCTTTTCGATATCCTTCACGTATCATTGCCGAAAGGAGAATTAAGTGACAACCAATCCCGGCAGTGAAAAACAGCTGAAAGATCATATAAGAGGGTGCGTTAGAAATGACAGGCAGAGCCAGCAGGCACTGTACAAACATTTCTATAGCTTTGCTATGGGCATATGTCTGCGTTATGCCAATAACCGGCTGGACGCGTCAGGAATACTGAATGAGAGTTTTTTTAAGGTTTTCAGAAATATTGCGAAATATGACTCGGAAAAAGACTTTCAGCCCTGGCTTGGAAAAATTGTGACCAATACGGCCATTGATTTTTACCGGGCGAATTTAAAGTTTGCCCATCACCTGGATGTCGATACCATGGATCACCCTCCTCCCCCTGTCACAGATTATGATAACCTGGCCTACGCCGATTTACTGAAGTTGATCCAGAACTTAAGCCCGGCATACCGCACGGTTTTCAACATGTTTGCAATTGACGGCTACAGCCATGAGGAAATTGCAGATATTTTAAAAATATCCACGGGAACATCAAAATCAAATCTTTTCAAGGCAAGACAAAAATTACAAGGAATGCTTTTAAAACATGATCAGTTGAGTTACAAAATTCAATCTTACAGTGAAGAAAAGAATAATATAGAGTTGAAGTTAGATACGAATAGGTAATGAAAGAGCAGCAAAATATTGATAAATTATTCAAAGAGGGTTTAGAAAACCCGGATCTGGAATACAATGAACTGGACTGGCTTGCCATGGAAAAAAAACTGGATGATAAGCCTCGACGCATCGTTCCTTTCTTTTGGCTGGCGGGTGTCGGTGCAGTTGCAGCAATGCTGTTGATTTGTTTATTTATCTGGAAACCTGAAGAAAATTCAGGACATCCATTTCTGGCAAAGAAAAACAAACCTGAAATTAACAGGACTAATAGCAGCTCGCATGATTCACCCAAAGCCAAAGTATTGGAAACCGAAAATAGAATAAGGCCTAAAGAAACCTTGAGCCATGCAAGCTCTTTGAGCGAATTAAAGGGCCATATTAAAAAAGGCAATGGATGGTCAGATCCAGGGAAAGATGATGAAAAGCTCCTACCGGATACCGGAAAATTGGCAAGTATAGATCTCGGAAAAATGAATCTCCCGGCAGAGTATGCTTCCGTATTACTCAAGATATCGCCGGTCGATGCAAACCTTCAGGTTTCAGCTGCAAACACTAAAGAAAGATTAATAAAAAACAAGCGTCCGCAATTATCGCTGAGCATCATTGCAGCGCCGGATTTGACCAGCGTGCAGCGGACAGGCCGGAGCAGTCTAAGCGGGGGCATGGGACTGGAAGCTACCCTTGCCATTACCAAGCGGTTGAGCATTACAACAGGGGCTACCTACGCCAAAAAAATCTATGATTCAGATTTCAGCCTTTACAATCCCCAGAGCACTTATGTTTTTAAAAACGAGCCTAATAATGTACACGCGAACTGTGATGTCCTGGATATACCGCTGAATGTAAATTATAAATTGATGGAGAATGGCAGAAATACCATGATCCTTACAACCGGACTGTCCAGCTATCTGATGCTTAAAGAGAAGTATAACTATTCTTACCAGAACCCGTATGCTGGGGGACCATCAAGCTATGAGGTGAGCAATCAGAACCAGCATTTTTTAGGTGTTGCCAATATTGCTGCCACGTTTCAAAGGAAAATCAACGGACGTTTGAAGATTGCGATCTCCCCTTTCGTTAAAATTCCGTTGACCAATATTGGTTACGGAAACTCGAAATTATCCTCAACCGGCGTGGCCGTCTCAATAAACATGCCCGATATTTTAAATAAGAAATAAAAGCAACAATAACTTATCCAGTGTTCAGTTCCCTGTTGAAACAGAGCGGCTAAATGCATGGTTTAACTATTATCAACAATAGCTATTTCTACACCACATTCCGACTGGGGAATATCTCAATGCTCTTTTATAAATCCGAATATTGTACAATCTTAGGCAAGTATCAACTTTATGTTATGTAGTTGTATATTTCGGTGAAAGTGACCCCTCGGTTTAACAAATGCATCTGCAGAACACAATGCTAAAGTCAGGGCATTCGAATCAAAATTGAAAGGATTGCAGATATCATTTACTCATTCTTAGTTTTAAGAAAAAGCAATTTGAAATGGGTATTTCCCATTACTTTTAATCATTTCTAATAATCCGACAGCATTAAAATACAATCTTCTATCATAATCTTTTTCAATTTCTTTCATGGGTTTACATCCAAATAAACTCATAAATTTCTCTGTATGTAGATAATATTGCTCCAGATAATTCTCTACGGATTTGAGATCTTCCAAAAAACCTTCAGGAATAAATCCAAACTGTGAATAACTACAGTATTGGAAAAGTTGCTCATCATGGAGTCCGACACAGTACCTCATGTTAAACAAAGTCGTAACAACATCTACAGATTCGATATTTTGATAACCAAATGTAAACTGTGGGTCGTAAAGTGAATTACCTGATTTCTCCTCCAGACATCGAGGATCCATGAGGTATTCCAATACTCTAATCGGCTGTTTATCAAAAACTTTCAACTTTCACATTTCTTTTTTACAAACATAACTTATTTCAGTTTTTAAAATTTTATTTATTAAAGTGACTTTCTACTTATTTCGATTTTTATTTTATTACCCGGTTGCAAAAACGAAAACATTTTCAGCTCAAAAAGATCTGAATTGGTCAGTGCACCTGAAAAGCCTAAACTTGAATTTTGGAACAGTCCGCAGATTCGATAAAGATAACTGATGCTAAAATTATTCAGTGTTTTTGTAGAAAAGCAGTGGTCACTATAGATTGTTTATTCTCCGATTTTAAAAATAGTCCTTTTTCATCATTCAAAGATAAGATTGTTGCAAGCAATATTTTTTGGACGATGATGAAGGTGAAACCATGGGAAGTAGCAATTCACTCTTAGTAAGCTTTAAAAGACAGTTTCACTATCGCGAAACCCTTCTATTCATGACAATACAAATATTTACCAGGAAAGTTAGCGTGGATAAATCAATAGAATACGCCGCTATTCAACCGCAGGCTTGCAAACCGGTACATTATCCAAAAATCACTGAATTTTCAATATCAACTGACTACAACTGATTACCGACTTTGTCCTGTATCACTAACTGCCCTGGTACCATCATACCGTACGTCTTATTCAAGGCAACTACCCCAAAAACCTAAAAAGCTCAAGCAATTAAGATTTCAACTGAAAAAAGGGACACTTTCCATCCCTTTATGCTGCTAAAAACTTAACTACCCATTCATTTCACTTCACAACAAAACTTAAAAAATCAAGCGCATAGCGCGCTAAGATGATCAGTAAGTGATAATTACGTATTCCTATTCAGAATAAAAAATATTAAATTGCACTAATCAACCTATTTTTTATGAAAAAAACCTACAATTGCGTCATCATTGACGACGACCGGTCAGCCATAAACATCCTGACTCACCACATCGAAGAATTCCCAAACCTGCAAGTACACAAAACCTTTACCAAACCCCTTCACGCCCTGAGCGAACTCAGCCAGACCCAGGACATCGACCTGATCTTTCTCGACATTGACATGCCAGGGCTCTCCGGCATACAACTTGCCGAAAACCTCCAGACACAATCTCCCAACATCATTTTCACCACCGCACATGACGGATACGCCCTTAAAGCATTCGACGTACGGGCACGGGACTTTCTGCTCAAGCCCATCGAACTGGAAACATTCGCCAAAGTGGTCAACAGGGTACTAAAAGAATGTTTTGTAGAGAAAATCAGAAAATTCAGTTATGAAGACCTGGCATTTTTCAGGCCGGGGGAGCGCGGAAGAATTGATAAAATAGATTTATCCAGTATTACCCACATCAGGGCAGCGGGTAACTACGTAGACGTTTTCACCGAAAGCGAGCGGCATAACAGCTACATGACCATCAGCGAACTGACCGACATGCTCTGCGTACATGATCAGTTTTTCAGGGTTCATAAATCCTATCTGATAAACGGTTCCTACGTAACGCGTATTGTAGGGAACGTCGTTTATCTCGGGAAACATCCCATTCCGATGAGCAAACCCTATGACAGCAGATTCCGGGATTTAATTGCCCAAAAAATCTGGGTCTCCAGGAGAATTTAGCTCTTCTTTGGGGATGGCTGAGCGCCAAAGTTTACCCCGGTACCGGTAACAATAATGGTGATACTGGTTTCGGTTGGGTCAGTACTGATCCCCTTTTTCTGGTCTCTGGAGCGGAAAACAAATACTGTTTTCTTGCTCAATCTGTGGTGGTTGTTGTGTTTCATGAAGGAAACTTAGCCCCCTAAAAAACCATTCAAGAACTTATTACGCAAGGCTTATGCTGACTTACGCAGGAACAATATCCAACTTAAAGAATAATCTCAAAAATGTCGCTTTGCATGCCGGATGCTGGAGCATCTATATTATCTATGAATCCCTCTCCATCGCATTTGCGACAGGCACATTTAGTAAAATCATCTTTTACCTTCTGCACTACGCGGTGAACATTCTGCTCTTCTATGCACACGCCAGGATCGTCCTTCCTGCAGCCCTAAGGCACAGAAAACACCTGCTATGGAAACTGCCCTTGTTTATCGCCCTTGAAATCGCGGTATTTATCGGCTTTAAATACTGTTCAGACCTGGCCATCTCCTATATCCTCCCCGAAGTG
>NZ_JAPIVT010000023.1 GCF_026239735.1 Pedobacter sp. MC2016-05 | reverse complement strand
GTTTTAAGGAACCTGCTTAGCATTTACAGTAAATTTGATAAACCGTTTTTAGGATTAAAAACAGTTAATATTTTAATTGTTGCTTTTGGGTTGCGAACAGCATTATCAGTAATTTTCTTAGAGAAAACGCTGGCTTGAGGGGGTAAATCAATCAAATGAGCACAATCTGTTATTAGGGCATCAGGTTCAACCTGATGTTTTCTAGCTTCAAATTTGTTATCCATTTCAAAATTTTAATGGTTAACGAAACGTTGATAAGTGCTTGCAGATTTAATTTTTTCTAAGCTTAAATAATCCTTTAATTTAGAAAATTCCATGCTTTGTACCGCTTTAACGGCAGACTTTAATTTCTCGCTGCTTACGCCTAGTCTTGTTGCCCAGTAGTTGCGATCTTGCTCATCGGCAATTTCAACCACTTCTTTCCTCGCTGTTGTCGAAATGTTTTGGTATATCATAGGTTTATAAATTGGTTAGTGATAATATATTAAAAACACTATCTCTGTCGCTTTAGTTTTGAGAAATGAATTTTTTATTTGAGAAGTGATTATTTATGTTTTTTAGGTGATATAAATGTCTAATTGAGATAGAAAGCCGGCTATGTACGTTTAAAACTTTTTGGTTTAAAGCACTGTTTAATTGTTATCTAATCAAAATTATTATGGATGATAAAACTAAAACAGGTGGTGCTGATCGCAGCAGAATCAACATCAACGAAGGTTATGAGCTAGATTATTGGTCTAACAAATTTGCAGTGAGCAAAGATAAACTTAAGGCTGCGGTAGAAACGGTTGGCACATCAGTTACCGCTGTTGAAAATTTTTTGAAAAAGTAAAATAATAATTATGAGCCTGGAAAAGTATGTAGCTAAACGAGATTTCTCAAAAACAACCGAACCGAAATCGGGTAGGAGTAAGAGTAAAACCAAATTGATGTTTGTGATCCAAAAACACGATGCATCTCGTTTACACTATGATTTTAGGTTGGAAATGGATGGTGTATTAAAGAGTTGGGCAGTCCCAAAAGGTCCTTCAACAGATCCAAAAAATAAACGATTGGCGATGATGGTTGAAGATCATCCCTTTGATTATAGAAATTTCGAGGGTATTATTCCACAGGGAGAATATGGGGGCGGAACAGTAATTGTTTGGGATGAAGGAACCTACGAGCCTATCGAAGATATCAAAGGCAAAAAAGCACAAGAGAAACATTTACTCAAGCAATTGGAGGCTGGTTCGGTTAAAATAAAATTGAACGGCGAAAAGTTGAAGGGTGAATTTGCCTTAGTTAAAACCCATGGAATGGGCGAAAACGGTTGGTTATTGATTAAACATAAAGACGATTTTGCTTCAACCAAAGACATTACAAAACAAGACAAATCGGTTTTATCTGGTAAAACCATTGAAGGAATGGAAAAATCTTCTGAAAAGGTTTGGAAAGATGGGAAGGAACAGACACTAAAGCCTGAGAAAAAAAATCCTGTAAAATCTAAAAAAAAGGAGACTAAAGAAGTCGGTGAAAATGTAGCGCTAGATCCGAAGGCAATCTTAAAAATGGCACCAAAAACAGCAATCCCCAAAAATATAAAGCCTATGTTGGCTACACTGGTTGATGAACCTTTTGATGATGAGGACTGGCAATACGAAGTAAAATGGGATGGTTATCGTGCTTTAGCTTTTATCAATAAAAAGCAGGTGAATCTTCTTTCCCGAAATAACAAATCGTTCAACGAAAAATTTTACCCAATATACGATCTGCTTCAGGAATGGAGCATCAATGCGGTTTTGGATGGCGAAATTTTAGTATTGAATGAAAAAGGAATTTCGAACTTCGGATCTTTACAAAACTGGAGAAGCGAGGCTGACGGGGAGCTTGTATTTTACGTATTCGACTTGCTTTGGTATGAGGGTAAAAATTTAATGGAGTTACCACTTTATCAAAGGCAGGCTATTTTAAACGAAGTTTTGCCAACAGACGATGATCGGGTTCGCCTTGGTAAGGTTTTTAAGGGCAGCGGAATAGATTTTTTCGCTGCTGCTGAGAAAATGGGTTTGGAAGGTATCATTGCAAAGAAAATTGAAAGTACTTATGTAGCCGATCGCCGATCAAAAGATTGGTTGAAAATCAAAGTGCATAAACGCCAGGAAGTAATTATTGCAGGCTACACCAAAAATGAAGACACCTCTAAATCTTTTAGTTCTTTGCTCCTCGGTGTTTATGAAAATAAAAAGCTTCAATATGTAGGTAAAGTTGGGACAGGTTTTTCGGATAAACTGCAAAAGGAGTTGGTGAAGCAGTTCGACAAACTAATTATTGATAAAAGCCCTTTTGATGAATTGCCTGATGTAAACAAACCATCAAGGTTTCGCCCAAATCCTCCAAAAGCAAAAGCTACCTGGCTAAAACCAGAACTTGTTTGCGAAGTGGCATTTACCGAAATTACGGATGATGGTGTTTTTCGTCATCCGTCTTTTCAAGGCATGCGTGAAGATAAAAAAGCGGCGGATGTGGTTAGGGAAACAGAAGTTCCTACTGAAGCGATCATAGATCAAGCATCAGATCAAAAAGAAACACATTCGGAAGCCATCAATCCACCAAAAGGAAAAGATAAAAAAACGCTGCTTAATCCGAAAGATGAAACACAAGTGCGGAAGATTAAAGGGCACGAGCTTAAATTTACCAACTTAAGTAAAATTTACTGGCCCGAAGATAAGGTGACCAAAAGGGACATGTTTAACTACTATTACCAGGTTGCCGAATATATTCTTCCATACTTGAAAGATCGGCCACAATCGCTAAATCGTTTCCCAGGGGGTATTCATGGCAAAAGTTTCTACCAAAAAGATGTTAAGGGAAAAGCGCCTGATTGGGCAAAAACTTTTCCTTATGAAAACGGCGAAGGAGAGAAGAAAGAATATTTGGTGGGCACTGATGAAGCTTCCTTGCTTTGGATGGCCAGTTTAGGCTGCATTGAAATGAATCCATGGTTTAGCCGCATTCAAAGCCCCGATAATCCAGATTATTGCGTAATTGATCTTGATCCGGATAAGCATTCTTTTGATCAGGTGGTAGAAGCTGCATTAGAAACAAAAAAGGTATTGGATGCGATAGATGTACCAAGTTTTTGCAAAACCTCAGGCTCAACGGGTATGCATATCTACATTCCGCTAAACGCAAAGTACAGTTACGATCAGAGCCAGATGTTTGCTAAAATTATTGTTAACCTGGTGCATGATCAAATACCGGAATATACTTCTTTAGAGCGCATGATCTCGGCCAGAAAAGGTAAAATGTACTTAGATTTTTTGCAAAACAGGCCAGGTGCTACCATTGCGGGGCCATATTCCCTCCGACCAAAAGTTGGGGCAACCGTTTCTATGCCCTTGCATTGGGATGAGGTTAAGCCAGGATTGAAGATGCAAGATTTCAATATTTTTAATGCAATAGATCGGTTGAAAGTAGAAGGCGATCTTTTTAAAGGCGTTTTAGGAAAAGGAATTGATTTAAAGAAAGCCATTAGCAAGGCTAAAAGTGTTTTTGGCTAAGTGTATTGATCATTCTGCAATTTATTATATTTGGGAAAAAAATAGAAAATAATGATATCCCACCACGTTTTATTTTGGCTTAAAGCCGATACCACCGAAGAACAGAAAGCTGCATTCCGTAAAAGTTTACAAACATTAGAGAATATTGAAGTGGTTAAAAACTTCCACGTAGGTACGCCTGCACCTATCGAAAGGGCTGTTGTAGATACTACTTATACATTCAGTTTGATTTTGTTTTTCGAAGATTTAGCCGCACATGATGTTTACCAGGTTCACCCGTTGCATAAAGCGTTTCTAGATGAGTTCAAAATCTTCTTCGATAAAGTGATCATTTACGACGCACATTAAGATTTAAAAAAGTTGGATTGCAATTACCAATTCAGTATTTACTCAACATTTAATTCGCAATTCCGTCATGCCCAGCTTGACTGGGCATCCTAATGCATTAAAAAGGATTTTTCATTTTTCATGATGCATTAAGATTCCCGCTTTCGCGGGAAGGACGTGTTTTCAGATATCATTTTATCTTTTTGAACTCAAAAATTGAATTTTACTTACTTCAATTTTGAGCCAACTTCATTTTTAGCTTCTTATCCCCCGAAGTTATAATCACAACAATTCTTTTTACATAAATATTAATCTTTGTAAAATTAGCTCTACTCAATAATAGGTAAACCTTAATTCCGCAAATCCATATTACTTCGCTCAACGTAAATATGAAAAAGGGCAATCATGGATAAATTAAAACTCCTAAAAAGAGCTTCAATAAACATTTTGCAGCTTGAAAATATTAAGATAGGTGATCTTATTGCTGATGAATTTGGTCATAGCGGAAAGGTTATAGAGATAGAAAAGATTAGTTGTAATAAGCAGTTTCACTACTATTTTTATCTTCACAAACAACATACTATTTTGATGATTGTGTAACCCGTAAAATATTCAAATCCTTTTGCATCAGTTTCGTAAATTATCTCACTATATTGGTTTTTATGATAACAACCGATCAGGATCATTTTTATTCCAATCTTCAAATTCATAAAACGCCTCTGCATCAACTTCTGTTGAGAAAAGATTTATTTAAAGAAGTTCCAATTGACTGGCACATTATCATTACTGATATTAAAAGTTCCACGCAAGCAGTTAATGCTGGCTTGCACGAAAATGTAAACCTTATTGCAACCGGAAGCATTGTTACTGTGCTCAATATCGCTTTTAAGGCAAATATTGCCATACCATTTTTCTTTGGTGGAGATGGCGCAACTTTTATTGTTCCTGCACTTATTGTAGATAAAGCGATGAGCGCCTTGCAGGTTTACAGAAGAAATACCTTGCAAAATTTCAATTTAGATCTTCGTGCGGGGATAGTTCCGGTTAAAGAAATATACCAGTTAGGCCATCTATTAAATATTAGCCGATACAGCATCTCAAAAGTTTTCTCCATTCCCATCATTCTGGGAAACGGATTGGATTATGCAGAAAAAATTATCAAAGGAGAAAACTACTTATTTGCCAAAGATGATGCTTTCGATGAAGAATTGGATTTGAGTGGGATGCAATGTCGCTGGGATAAAATTCAACCACCAGAAAATAGTGAGGAGGTAGTTACTTTGATCGCCATTGCACGAAACTTTAACCGGCAAGCGGAAGTGTTAAGCCATGTGATAAGACAGCTGGATATCATTTATGGTACTCCGGAAAAGCGCCAACCCATTTCTATTCCTAAGCTGATTTTTAGAACGAGTTTCAACAATCTGGGTAGAGAAATGCGGCATCGGCTGGGTAAAATAAAGTTTTTCGAACTTATTAAAACCTGGTTCATCAATGCATATGGATACATTTATTTTCGAACGGAAAGCGGCAAAAAGTATTTAAATCAAATGGTCGAAATGTCGGATACGTTGGTGATCGACGGAAGGCTAAATACAGTGATTACAGGTACTAAGCTGCAACGGACCAAGCTTGAAAAGGCATTAGACCTCCTGGAGAAAAATGGCGAAATTCTATACGGAATTTATGTTAGCGGCGAATCGGTAATGTCATGCTACGTCCGCGATTTAGAAGATGATCATATCCACTTTGTTGATGGCGCAGAAGGTGGTTACACCAAAGCTGCAGCAGTTTTGAAGGCGAAAATTAAAGACATGCAATAATCTTTGTCTCGATAAAAAGGATCTTTCCAAACGATAAAGAAAAATTATCGAACACAATTTTTCGTACTTGGTTGTTAGAATTATAAGGGCTGAAATCGTATTAGTTTTTTTGCCTGATGTTACAGCAGTTTAAAACCTGCAGAATTGCAATCAAATATTCATATTAAATAGCAACCTATGAAAGCGATTAGAATCCATGAATTTGGTGGTCCGGAAGTTTTATCTATTGATGATGTTGAAATACCAAAGCCAGGTAAAGACGAAGTACTAGTTAAAATTCATGCTACGAGTGTTAATCCTGTTGACTGGAAAATCAGGGCCGGTTTGAGGAAAGAAAAATTCCCTTCTACATTTCCACTAACCATTGGTTGGGATTTTTCTGGAGTAGTAGAAGAGTTAGGCGAAAAAGTGGGAACATTTAGAAAAGGAGATGAGGTTTATGGTCGGCCAGATTTAACAAAAAATGGAACCTACGCAGAATATGCTGTTGTCAAAGCCAATACTATTTGCATAAAACCCATAAGTATTGGCCACACCGAGGCAGCAGCAGTTCCGCTGGCTGGTTTAACTGCCTGGCAAGGCCTGTTTGATCACGGTTTATTAAAAGAAGGACAAAAAGTTTTAATTCATGCAGCCGCTGGCGGTGTTGGAACCTATGCGGTTCAATTTGCTAAAGCGATAGGGGCGTACGTTATTGGGACATCTTCTGATTATAATATCGATTTTTTAAAACGTTTGAGCGCCGATGAGGTGATCGATTATAACATGGACGACTTTGAAAATGTGTTAAGCGATATCGATCTTGTTTTCGATACAATTGGCGGAGAAACGCAACTGAAATCTCTCGATATCTTAAAAGAAGGTGGCAGATTAATTACTGTTTTGGCGCCCGAATACGTGGCTGAAGCCAAGGCAAAAAAAGTGCACCTCATTGGTTTTACTGCTCAATCTAAGGCCAATCAATTGAAGGAGATTGGTGAAATGATAGACAATGGAAAAGTGAAGCCAATTGTGGAAACCATTTATACGCTAACCGATGCTAGAAAAGCACATATCGAAAGTGAAAATGGGCATACGAGAGGTAAAATAGTTTTGCAGGTGATTTAAAATAAAAAACCTAAACATAAAAAAGCACCAAATTGATTCAATCATTTGGTGCTTTTTCGTTAAAGTTATCTTAAAATCTCATCAATTAATTTAATCTCTTCAGCACTAAATGTAGTGTTGTCCAAAGCTCTAATTGAATCTGTTATTTGTTCTGGTTTGCTGGCGCCAATCAAAACGCTGGTAATCCGCTTATCTTTTAAGATCCATGAAAGCGCCATGTGCGAAAGTTTCTGACCACGGGATTTTGCCAAGTCATTCAATTGAGTGACTACTGCTAGTTTTTCTGGAGTAATATTGGTTTCTTTTAAGAAAATCCCACTTGTGGCCACCCTTGAATCGGCTGGAATACCATCCAAATATTTATCGGTTAATAAACCTTGTGCTAGCGGTGAAAAAGGAATACAGCCTACACCATTTTCCTCCAATACGTCCAATAGGCCATTTTCTACCCAGCGCTCAAACATGGAATATTTCGGCTGATGAATGAGGCAAGGTGTTCCGTTTTCTTTCAGAATTTTAATTGCGGCAGCAGCTTCTTCGGCACTGTAGTTGGAGATGCCAACATATAAAGCCTTCCCTTGTTTTACCATCAGACTTAAAGTGTCCATAGTTTCCTGTAATGGCGTTTCAGGATCTGGGCGATGGTGATAAAAAATATCAACATAATCCAGTTTCATTCTTTTTAAACTTTGATCCAGGCTGGAAACCAGGTATTTTTTCGATCCCCATTCACCATAAGGGCCATTCCACATATGATAACCGGCTTTATTCGAGATTACCATTTCATCGCGATAACCTTTAAGGTGTTGATGAAGAATTTTACCAAAAACCTCTTCAGCTGATCCCGGCGGCGGTCCGTAATTGTTCGCAAGGTCAAAATGTGTAATGCCGTTGTTGAAAGCGGTGTAAATAAGTTCTTTGCTGTTTTCGAAAACATTAACATGTCCAAAGTTGTGCCATAACCCTAAGGAAATTGCCGGCAGTTTCAATCCGCTATTACCGCAACGATTATATAACATTTTGTCGTAGCGATTATCTGATACAATATTGTTCATCATTTTTGAAGTTATTGGCAATAATAAACAGAATCTAAGTTTAATTTATAATTAAGTTTCGCAAACAAACCAGGTTTCATTAAAAGGGGAATTATGTTTCTTCTTTCTATATCACAATAGATACAAAAAACGATCACACTATATGGATCTAAATCGTTTTATTTGTAATAAAAGAAATATTAATTAAGCTTCTATTAGCCCATTATCTAACCCAATATTATTAAATGATGAAAATAAAATCTTTTACAGGTCTGTGTTTTCTTGCTATACTAGGTTTAACTTCCTGCCAGTCTGAAAGCGGAAAATCCAGCAAAGAAAATACACAAACTAATGATTCAATAACAGTTGTCAAATTAGTTGCAGATTCTTTTCAAAAAGAAATTGACGGCAAAAAGACTGGCCTTTATACCTTAAAAAATAAAAACCAAGCAGAAGCTATTTTTACCAATTATGGCGGGCGGCTAGTGAGTTTATTAATGCCTGATAAGGATAAAAAAATGGTCGACGTAGTAGTAGGATTTAAGAGTGTTTCGGACTATCAAAACTCCACCGAACCCTATTTTGGTGCCACTATCGGTCGATTTGGCAATAGAATAGCCAAAGGGAAATTTACTTTGGATGGGAAACAATATCAGTTATTTACGAACAACGGGGAAAACACTTTGCACGGCGGTAAAAAGGGTTACCAGGATGTAGTTTGGGACGCTAAGCAAATTAACCAACACACCATTCAGTTCGATTATTTATCAAAAGATGGTGAGGAAAATTTCCCTGGAAACCTAAAAGTAACGGTAACTTATACCTTAACGGATGATAATGAACTGAAGATGGACTATCAGGCTAGTACTGATAAAACTACCGTATTAAATTTAACTAATCATGCATTTTTTAATTTAAATGGTGAGGGGAGTGGTGATATTTTAAATCATGAGGTTAAGATATTTGCCGATGAATATACACCTGTTGATTCTACACTAATTCCGACCGGGAAGATTGAAAAAGTTAAAAACACTCCATTTGATTTTATTACGGCCACTAACATTGGTGCAAGAATTAAGGATAATAATGAGCAGTTAACTTTTGGCAAAGGATATGACCACAATTATGTACTCAACAAAACAAAGGCTATGAATATGTTCCAGGCTGCAAGTGTAAAAGGCGATAAATCTGGAATTGTAATGGATGTTTACACGCAAGAACCTGGGTTACAATTTTACAGTGGCAATTTTATGCAAAGCAAAAATATATTTAAAGGAGGAAGTAAAGACGATTTTAGAACCGCCTTTTGTATGGAAACGCAACATTTTCCTGATTCTCCAAATCAGCCTGGCTTTCCCTCAACGGTATTAAAACCTGGGCAAGTTTACAAAACGAGTTCTATTTATAAATTTTCAAATTAATGTGATTAGACCAAACAAAAAGAACTGCCATTAAGCAGTTCTTTTTGTTTAAAATAAATCTTGCAAAGCAGGATCGTTATAATCTTCTATATACGCGATGATGTTGTTGTATGCCGAAAATTCATCGGCGGTATGCATTGTGGTCAAAACCACACAGCTCATTCCTGCATTTTGTGCAGCTTCTACACCTTTTGGGGCATCTTCAAAAACTACACAATCTTCAGCAGCGATGCCTAAAAGCGCAGCGCCTTTGCTAAACGTTTCCGGGTCTGGTTTGCTATTTTCAACATCTTCTGCACTCACAATGGCTGAGAAATACGATCGAACATTCAAATTATCCAACACAAAATTAATGTTAAAGGGTATTGCTGCCGAGCCAATGGCCATCAATATTCCTGATTCTTTTGCCTTTTCTAAAAACTGATCTAAGCCAGAAATCAACGTTAAATGTTTTTTGTATGCGGCTTGATAACGGTGTTCTTTTTCGATTGATATTTGGTCGATTTGTTCTTGCGAAAAGTGACCAACCCCAAAAACCCGCTCCAAAAGATCTTGATTTTTGCCATACATCTCTTTCTTAACAGCCTCGAAAGTAATACTCGCTCCCAAATCTTTTGTTAGGATGGAATGCCATGCATGGTTATGAAATTCCATGTCATTTATCATAGTGCCATTTAAGTCGAAAAGAAAAGCCTTTGGTTTTTGATTCATCATGCCGCAAAATTATCAGAAATTTTAAGGAATATGTTAAATTAATTTAATCATTGGATTTTGACGGAAGAATTGAAATTTTCCAAAATGTTCATCTTCAAGAATATCTACTTAAAAATAGTTTAAGCCATCATATTTTGTTTGGAAAATCTACTTACAAATAATACATTGCAGTAGAATTACCCCTAACTCTAAATTTTGTTTTTATGAGCCACATTAAAGATGACGGCGAGCGCTTGATTGAATTTTTAAATAGCCTTCATCCCCTTAGTAAGAAGGTAATTGCATTGGCTCGAAAAAAAACCTTTCAAATTATTGTCAAAAAAAATGAGCTGATTCCGAGTATAAATAATACTGGTGAGGAATGCATTTTTATGGTCCTAAAAGGTATTGTTAGAGGATTTATTTTAGATAATGGAAAAGATATTACTACTGTAATAACTGATGAAAATAACATAGTAGGCCACGTTCGTAATCCTGGAGTGGCTCAATCCGTCTATGAGGAACAGTTTCAAGCACTAGAAAATTCTGAATTATTAGTTTTAGAATATTCTTTTATCGATGCACTTTACAAGAAATATCCAGAAATGAATATTTTGGCAAGAAAGCTACTTGCGCTTCATTTCAACATGTCGCAAGAGCGCTCTATTTTGTGCAGAATACCGTCGGCAGAAGTAAGATACAATAAGTTTAGGCTCGGTAATCCCAAACTGAAAAACCGCGTGCCAGTCAAATTTTTAGCTACTTATTTAGGGATGCGAATAGAAACATTAAGTAGGATAAGGAAAAAAGAAAAATTGGAATCAGCGGCCTAGTTCGAGTCTATATTTGTGTTTTCCTTTTTAAGATAGAAGTAGCACAATGGGAACAGGCATATTAAGCCTAGTAAAAATCCACCTAATGTATCTGTAAACCAGTGTGCACCTAAATATATCCTCGAGGGTGCAATAAAAATCATCAGAAATGCAGAAAGATAAGTGACAACGTTCCGGGTAGTTTTCGGAATGGTGGTCAGGCGGTCCATCAAAAAAATCAGAAAACCAAAAAACAGTACGTAAGACAGCACATGCCCACTCGGGTAACTTTGAAATCTATTTACCTCCACTAAACGAACATAGAATGCGGTAGGCCTTGGGCGGTTGATCAGGTTTTTGATCCCCAGGATAATCAACCCCGACACTAAAATAGAGGCGATGTACAAGCCTTCACGTTTATATTTTTGCAAATAAAAAATAGCTGCAACTACCAGAACAGATAACAACGACCAGGGCAACTCGCCAAAAAAACTGATAGCGAGCATTACTTTATCCAGCCAATCTGCTTGGTATTGCTGTATAAATAAAGAAGCCCGGGTATCAAATGGCAATATGGGGTTATGATCAATAAAAATACTTAAAATGGTGAAAGCCAGAATCAATAGAAATAAGATGATAAGACCTGTATTACGTTTTAATTGCATTTAAGATTGGTTGAATGTTTCAAAACTATCATTTTCCAATGATTGCCAAACACTTTTTATGCAAAAAGTTAATTACCCAGGTTTAAAACATTAGCACCCAGGGGTTTTTCTTTTACTCTTTCTAATTTCTGTTGATGTACAGTGATAGATATTTCTACCGATCCGGTTCCTACTATGGCAGAAAGCAAATGCCCGCCATAGGCTTTAAAATCTTTTCCAGTTACCGTTCCATGAGTATGTAGTGAAGGTTTACCATTTTGCCAGGCTATGGAGCCACTCATGCTTGCCAGTTCTACACCCTCAAATTCTTTAGGCTCATATTCCTTCGTTTTGAAGTTGAAGAAACCAAATTTCGCATTTACGAAACCCATTCCCGAATAACTTGCACTTGGGATGTTTTCTTTGAGGGCAAAATTTTCAAGTTGTGCCAATACATCATCACCCTGGCGCAGCACCATAAAAAATCCTGTAGGAGTTTTAATATATCGCTTTGTAGTATCCTGTTGCGGTTTTTGAGCGAAAGTGCTTGTACTTATTGCAAGTATAAGTGATAAGAATGAATAGATAAACTTTTTCATGGAACTGAATTTTATTAGAAACACATGCTGTAAAGAGATTGTTTGCAGCGGCTGTAGTAAACAATACGCTATAAAAATGAGTTTATTAGTTATGGATAGGAAGCCATACAACAACAAAGAAGCGATAAAAGTTCCTCGCTTTGAAGAAAGTGCAGGTTTTTACACCACGCCGGGCAGAAGCAAAAACATGGCGAAAATTGGTGCGAAAAACAGCCTGCCCGAATTGTTGTTACGTAAAGCGCTTTGGGCAAAACACATCCGCTTTCGCATTCATCCCAAAAGTTATCCTGGTAAGCCCGATATAGTGATTAATAAATATCGATTGGCCATTTTTGTTGATGGTGATTTTTGGCATGGCTTCGATTGGGAGAATAGAAAAGCTGTAATTAAAACCAATAAGGGGTTTTGGATTCCAAAAATCGAACGAATATACAACGGGATCAAGAAGTAAACGAACTACTCAGCGCAAAAGGTTATACAGTAATGCGCTTTTGGGAGCATGAGGTTAAAGAAAAGTTATCGCTTTGCGTTAATCAAATCGCCTTATTTATTGAAGCTGCAAAATTGGGTGTGATTCCCATTATCAGTGATTAATTACTTGACAACAATTTGCTTAGGTTCAGTAACAACGATTTGATACTTGCCCTTAAATTCGGTAACTACACCCGTAACACAGATATTGTTGCCCATAAACATCGAAGCCGGTTCAGAAGTAAATTTGGCTTGGTCTTCTTTATTAACTACGATAGTTAACAGCTCTTTAGGATAAGCACCGCCAAGATTTATCAAGCTTAACTTTTCCAATGCTTTTGTTCCGTACACAGAATCACACACGCTGACACTTTTACCCACATATTGTGCTGCATCTTTAGCTAAAATTAAGGTTTGGCTTTTTGCTTTGTAAGCAGTGATGCAGACGAATAAAATAAGAGATAACTTTTTCATAATAGATGGATGATTGGGTGGCAACAAGCTTTTAGCAGCTGTTTGGTAGCACAAAGTTAAATATCGGCCGCTTATAAAACAATGTGTTTGTGTAAATACCGCGATATACTATCGATATGGCGATGGCTCATTTTTATTTCGATGTAAATCCATCTAATAGTTCCATGGTTTTGATGGCTTCTTGGGCACTGCATGGGTTTTCTGCTTGATCGAGAAAATAGGATACGACTTTTTCGATCATGGGTTGCTCTACATGTTGAAGCGCTTCGAATTTCAGTGTTTCTGTTTTTTCGTTGATGGTCAAATTTATCTCATGCCCAAACATTGGGAAGCTTATCTTTCCTTTTGATCCATAAATTTCGCAGATGTCTTCATTCGCTCCGTTGGCAACCGTAAAACACCAAACGCCGGTAAATACAATGTCGTTTTCAAATAAAATATGCCCTGTAACCAAATCATCTACGTTTTCATCTCCAGACTGGTTAACTGAAATGCCATGAAAACTTTTGGTGTTGCCAAAATAGTAAAGCATTAAGTCGAGTTGGTGCGGCGCTAAATCATGGAATAATCCACCTCCTGCAACAGCAGGATTCAGGCGCCAATTGTCTTCTGCCTTTGCAATTAAATCGTTGTTTTTAGGTTGTAACATTTTCAAATTAACAAAGCGGATATCGCCAATGGAATGCTCTGCCAACAAAGATCTAATTTTTAAGAAGAGCGGCTGTTCTCTACGGTAATGTGCTACGGTTAATTTTACGCCATATTGATTAGCAGCAGCAGCCATTCTTTTAGCGGCCTCGGCATTTATAGCCATTGGTTTTTCTACATAAACAGGTTTTCCAGCTGCAAGCGCCTGAATGGTGTATTCCTCATGTTGAAGTGGGGGAGTAGCAATATATACGGCATCTACTTCGGGGTCGTTAATTAAATCCGTTGCATTGTCGTACCATTTGGCTACACCATGACGCATGGCGTAATCTGCAGCCTTTAAGGCATCTCTTCGCATTACCGCAACCAGCGATGAGTTCGGAACTTTATTAAAAGCAGGTCCGCTTTTTACTTCTGTTACATCGCCACAACCAATAATGCCCCATTTAATGTGTTTCATATTGTAATAATCATTTGGGATGAAGATAAGGATTTACGGTCAATTGATGTATGTAGATCATTTTAAAAGGAAAATCAATGGGGGATAAAAATCCCATTAACGATTAGGTTGATTAATGGAATCATGGGTATGGTTCGTACGCTCGAAGAAGAAAGTTGGACGCGAATATTATACAATATCCAGCGAATGATAAACCAAACACGTCAAATACCAATCATTCCGTAAATGGAAAATAATAATCTCCATCTTTAATCAAGATCTATGTAGCTAATGAAAAAATTCAAATACGCTCTTTTGTTTTTGTCGACGTTTTTAACATTGACCGTTTTTGCGCAAAGCACCCGGAAAATTGTGAAGGATTTTGATGGTGACTTAAAGAAGGACACTATCCGTATTGATGGAGACCGGAAAGCATTGGTTTTGCGGTTATCCACTCAGAAATATAAAATAGTAATCAGCAAACCTATTGACTACCTAAATTTTGGTAATACCTTGGTGGCTACCAGAAATGGATTTGAATTTTGGAACAACTATGACCGTTCAGGTTTCATCAGCGTTTTTTTATATAGCAAAACGGCTAAAAAAATGCAGCTGGTGCAAATGCGTAGAACGGATGATGTGCTCGGCAGAGATCATCCCAATGAAGGGCTTTTTGAGTCTAGCATCAATTTGTTAACCAATAAATATGTTGGAGTGATTAAAAGAGAGGTAAAAGGTAAAACATTAACGACATTGATAAATTCTGAAATTACCTATCCGAAAACTTATTTAGAGACGTTCGGCGACGCCATTAATTTCGACTATCAGGAACAATGCATTGCGAAATACGAGAAGTTTAATTCAAAGAAGTAGATTTTAGCCGCAAATTTAGCTTGAGCACACACAACTCATCAACATAAATACTAACTTTTAATCGATTATTTATTATGAAAACAGTAAACAAAATTTTTCTTTCGCTCGCCACTGTAGTTGCATTAAGCGCTTGTAATAATGATAAAACCGCTCCGGAAAAGGCTCCAAAAAACCCAAACACCGAACTGGAGGCGAATAAAGTAGATGTAGATCAAGCGATGAAAGGCATGCCAACATTTTCTTCACCTGAAATTCAAAAGGAAGCACAAGAATGGTTTACTTATTTCAAAGAGGGCATGAAAGAAGCACAGCAGAAAGCAAAGCTGGCTAATGGAGATCAAGCTAAAATGAAACAGATAGGGAAAGAAATGGCTGAGAAATTTGCACCATGGAAAGAGAAAATAGCGGCTTTAAAAATCAAAATGAATGCTGAAGATAAAGTGAAGTTTGAGCAATATGGAACTAAAATAGCACAAGATATCGTTGCGCAGGCACGACGAAATTAGTAAAAGCACATGATGATTTATTGGCTGCTTTGATACTAACCTGCAGTGCGCCAATAAATCATTAAAAAAAAATAATTTTACGGCGATTCCATCATTTTAGACTATCTATATCAGGCAAAAACAATATTTCGTAGATTGGATACCAGATTCCAATATTCACGGCGAATATCGCTCCATTCAACCATATTTTCTTTTCATTATTAATCTTAATTTAACACAGCTGATCGTTCTTTGTCGAAAAATCAATCAGCATGAAAATTTATTTTGCTACCTGCCTCCTGTTACTCTATTTTTCGCTGGGTGCTTTTGGGCAAGATGTAGAATTCGACAGCATCCGAGATACCATTCCTCAAAAACCAATTGAATCGCTTACCGAACTGAAAAAGAGATATGCTGAATCCATCGAGCAGCATGATGTAATCTTGGAAGGAGAGTGCTTACAACAAATGGGCAGGATATGTTATCGACAAGGGCATTTTCGGCAAGCATTGGACTTCTTTTTAAAAGCAGAGAAAATCTTTAATACCAATAATAAACCTTTATCACTTGCAGATAACCTGAGTGATATGGGTATTTTGTATTATTATCTTAAGCAGCCAGAAAAAGCCATGAAGAATTACACCTTGGCGCTGAATATTTATAGAAAGCAGCATTACGCTAAAGGTCAGGCAACGGTATATGGCCATATTGGCCAGCTTTATGAAAAACGTAGGAACTTTGATAGCGCATTTATTTACCAGAAACTGGCACTAAAAATCATTGAAAAGACAAATGACATCAGCGGAGCGGCGAAGATTTACGAAAATCTGGGTAGCATTTATGAAGATCTCGAAAAATATGATCTGGCTGATAGCCACTTTAAAAAATCGCTCAGTTTGTATCAGCAGGATCGAAATGAACTGGGCAGTATTGAAGTGATTAACAACTTAGGAGATATCCTGCGCAAAACCGGGCGATATAAGGAAAGTATTGTGGAAACCAGGTTGGCGATGCAACTTGCCGGCAAATTGCGGAATGCTTATCAGCTGGCTTCTTGCTGCAGGGATATGGGCAAAGCATATGAGCTGTTAAACCAAATGGACAGCGCTTACCACTACATTCAGTTAGGTTATAAGCACACTTTGGACCTATATTCAGAAGATGGTGCCAAACAAGTTGCTTTTTTACAGGTGCTTTATGATATCAATAAAAAATCGGATAAGATTAATCAATTGCAGGCTGATAAAAAGATCAACCGTATCCTTGCTTTTTCTGCAACGGTAGTCATACTGTTACTTGTTGTACTTGGATTTGTTGTTTTTAGCAGGCAACGCTTTAAATTAAAAGATCAGAAAATGCTAGCCAGGCAAAATCAAATTGAGCACGATTTGACTAGCCTTGAACTTAAAAATCTTCAGTTGGAAGAGCAAAATTTAAAACAGCAACTGGAAGTGAAAAGCAGGGAGCTTTCTACGCATACCCTAAACCTGATTAAAAATAACCAGTTCCTCGATAACCTTCGCAATACCTTGCAGGCGATGGTAAAAGACGATAAACGAGATCAGAAAAAACAGATGAATCAGATCTTGACTGAAATTAACCAAAGCTTCAATCATGAAAGAAACTGGAAGGAATTTACGGTAGCTTTTGAGCAGGTTCATCATCAGTTTCTGGACAACTTAAAAAAGTTTAGCAATGAACTTACTTCAGCAGATATGCGTTTAATTGCCTTGCTGAGAATGAATCTGGATTCGACTGATGTAGCCAGCTTACTGGGTATTTCCACCGATAGCTTAAGAGTTTCGAGATATCGGTTGAGAAAAAAACTAAATCTGGCGCAGGGCGATAATTTATCCGCATTTATCCAGGCACTTTAATCGTTACATCAATGGTCTGAAAATTTTGTTTTGAGCTTATTTTTTCTGCTTAACAATTTGTTAATGTAACGGTAATAAAAGCATAACGGCGTTTTGGGTTAGTGTTATATATCTGATTAACAGTTATTTGTATTATGGTGTTGCTTTTTTATATACGCTCTTGTTAACGGTGTTGCCTTTATGTAACCCCGAAAGTTTTTCGGTATCGAAGTGTGTACACACCTTTGCTCCGTCAAGAATAAAAAACACTTGACCAAACAAATGAATAAACTTTTACGAATTCTGTTTTTACTCCTTATTTGTGCCGGCACCGCTCAGGCAACTAAAATAAAAGGGCACGTTTATGATAAGCAAACCGGAGAAGCGATAGTTGGTGCCACCGTAGTGCTTGAAAACCCGAGACGAGTAACCAACACCGGTTTGGATGGAACATTTGAGTTTAAAGGCATGGTAACGGGTTCGGCTAAAATTAGCGTCAGTTACATCACCTATCAAACCATCACGAAAACAATTATGGTGGAGAAAGAAGATAATGAGCATTTGAAGTTCTATATGGAAAGCGATTCAAAAGCCCTTGACGATGTGACCATCAAATCCAATGTAGTTAGTTCTACCGATCAGGGCGCCCGTAGATTAGAAAAGAACGCAACTCAGATCATGAATATTGTTTCTGGTAGAGCAATTGAGATCTCGCCTGATTTAACAGTGGCGAATGTGATGCAACGGGTTTCTGGCGTTTCCATTGAACGGAACAGTAATGGAGATGGGCAGTATGCCATCCTTCGCGGGATGGACAAGCGGTATAACTACACTTTGGTAAATGGCGTGAAGATTCCAAGTCCGGACAATAAATACCGTTATGTGCCTCTTGATTTGTTTTCTTCAGATTTGCTTGATCGTTTGGAGATTTACAAAACCTTAACCCCAAACCTAGAAGGAGATGCAATTGGTGGCGGTATTAACATGGTGATGAAAAACGCACCTGGTAAATTTCAATTGAATGCCAACGTTTCATCTGGCTATAGCCAACTATTTATCGACAGAAAATTTGCCAGCTTTAATTCATCAGATATCAATTATAAATCTCCATATGAATTGAACGGAAAAAATTATAACGCTACCCAAAACGATTTTACAAAGGCTACACTGGATTATAAATACAAAAACCCGGCACCTAATTTAATTGGTAGCCTATCGTTAAGCCAGAGATTTTTAGACAATAAGCTGGGTGTGGTACTGGCTGGAAGTTATCAAAATACCTACCGCGGAAGCAACAGCACTTTTTATAATACAGCCGTAAACGGGACCGACGCCTTTGCAGTGATTACCAATAAAAGCTACAGAGAATTCTCAGAACAGCAGCAACGCACCGGTTTACATGGAAAAGTCGACTATGTTTTCAACAAAAATCACCAGTTAAGTCTTTACAATGTGTACGTTAATTTGAAAAACCAGCAGCTTAGAGATGCAGTGACCACAACCTATAATGGTGTTTACAATCCAACTGTAGGAAATGCCGAACTGGTTTACAATACCCGTAGCCGTTTAACCGAGCAACAAATTTATAACAGTACACTTCACGGCGACCATAAATTTTTTGATGAGAAATTTAAAGTGCAATGGTCAGCGGTTTATTCGTCTGCAAAAAATGATGTACCGGAAAATACCAGTATCAGTTTAAACGGCATACAGCAAAATTTCCAGAGCCGCCGTTTGAGTTTGGTGAATACCTCGCCTGTAAATCGCAGATGGGAACGCAATACCGACGAGGATTTAGCAGGATACCTGGACTTAGGCTACCGTTTTAATATCGGTGCTGACAAATTAGAAGTTATGGCTGGTGGTTTATACCGGGACAAACAGAGAAGTAGCTTTTTCAATAATTACACTTTGGCCCCAAATGCTGCCGATGCAAGTAAGGTTTACGGTGTTGATTATCAAAACTACACCGAGCTTAATTTAGTGGTCAGCAACCCAACAGGTGCTGTGGCCAATCCACTTACTTATGATGCAACCGAAAAAATCTCAGCAGGTTATGGCATGTTTAAGTATACAGCCGCTAAGTTAGAAGTTACTGGAGGTGCAAGGGTAGAACACACTAATCAAGGCTATAATCTGCTTTTCCCTGCCGGCGAGACTTTTCCAAAAGGGCAACAGGTTTATACAGATGTGTTGCCTAGCTTAACAGCTAAATATTTCTTAACAGATAAGGCACAGTTGCATGCTTCATATTATAAAGCGCTTAATCGCCCAGGCTTTTACGAAATTGTGCCAGGCAAAGTAGTAAACGAGGAATTTCAGGAACGTGGAAACCCTGATTTACAACGTGCGCTTGCCGATAACTTTGACTTACGTTACGAACTTTTTCCGGGTGCATCAGAACAATTACTTGTAGGAGCATTCTACAAACGGATAAAAAACCCGATTGAATATACCTTCCGGGCAGATGCTGTTCGTGGACAGGACATTTATTACACTCCTGGCAATTTTGGAACCGCTAAAAACTATGGAGCAGAGGTAGATTATATCAAATACTTCAGTAAAATAGGGGTAAAGGCAAATTACACTTATACCCATTCAAGCATTACCACACCAAAAACAACCAGAACCATCAACCCTACTACTGGCGATATACAGGCACTTTCGGTTGACCAGAAACGTCCACTATATGGGCAATCTGAACATATTGCCAATGCTTCTTTACTATTTAAGGATACCAAAAAAGGCTGGGATGCGCAGATTGCCGGAGCTTACACAGGTCCGCGGATTAACACGGTTTCTCAATTTTTAAACAATGATTTATGGCAAAAAGGCTTCATTCAGATGGATGCTTCGGCCGAGAAAAGATTTAAAAGCGGCATTAGTGTTTTCGTAAAGGCAAACAATATCTTAAATACACCAACGAAGCTATTTATCAAAGGAACCAATCCTGAGAATAACAAGATCAATGAAAATTTGGTAAAGAATGGAAACACTTTGGTGAGAAGTGATTATTACGGACAGAATTATCTGATCGGCTTTAGATACAAGTTTAATTAAGCTAAATTTTTAAAAATAAAAACATGAAATCAAATCAGATTTTTAAATTGCTAATGCTTGCCCTGCTGGCACTTGCCGGCTGCGAAAAAGCAAATATCGATGTGGATACTACAGTTGTAGATGGTTCGGCGATTGGAGAAGTTTCAGGTGTATGGGCAAAAGGAAGTACCCAGGTAATTAAGGGTGATATCGTTATCCCGGAAGGCAAATCGCTCACCATTGAAGAGGGGGTAACGGTATTAATGGATACCCTTGCTAAGCCGGAAATTATAGTGAAAGGTAATTTGTACGCCTTAGGCACTGCCGAAAATCCAATTAAGTTTACTGTGAATGAATTTTACAAAACTGCACAGAAGAAATTTGGTAAACTATGGGGAGGTATTTTGGCAGGCCCAACCTGCGAGGAGCTGGTGTTGGATCACGCCGTTATTGAATATGCAGGTTCAACCACTTCTGATGCATCAACATCAGTAAAAATGGGATTATACAAGGCAGTTGCCGGAGAAAATTTACCAGCATTATGGTTCTCGAATGCAAAAGGAAAGCTAGTGGTGCAAAATACGGTGTTCAGAAATCTTCAGGAAGATTGCACTTACATCGAGGGCGGCAAAATCATTTTCGCGAATAACGTATTCTACACCACAGGTGTTACCGGTGGCGAAGCGATGAATTTCAAATCTGGTTGTTTAGCCGATATCGCTTATAATCTGGTTTATAGTACAAATACCAATGCACTGAAACTTTCGAATACCGGAGATAAGACGCCACAAACCTATATTATCATTTACAATAATACTTTGGTAAATACAGGCTGGAGAAGACCAACAGCCAAAGGCGGTTCTGTTTGGGTGGAAAGCACCGTTCGTGCTGATTTGTACAATAACCTTTTTGCCAATACCCGTTTTGGGATAAAAAGAGATCCTAAAAAACCTGAGGATGCCCGCTCTGCTTACAGCAATAACTGGTATTATGGTTTTGATCAGGTAACGGTTAATCAGTTTCAGCCTGGGAGTAATGATGTGATAGGCGGAAAAAATGATGTAATTAGTAAAGTGGCGGGAGAAAATGATCCCAAATTTGTAAACTATCCGCTAAATACGGCGGTGAACAATGCTGATTTCAATACCTCATGGGATTTTCACCTGCAAGGTAATTCGCCGGCATTGGCTAAAGGCATTACCAATTTCACCCGTCATCATGCGGCAGGTATCGTAATGAAAAACGGTATCACTTACATTTCACCAGCACCATCTACCTTTGTTGGCGCATATGGAACTAAAAATTAATATGAAGAAAACGAATATCATAAATGTTGCTACAGCAGGCCTTTTATGCCTGATCCTTTCTTGTAACGGAACCGCCCAACAGGTAGATCAGGATGCAGTAAAGCCGCTATATATATCCGATCCTGTTGATTTTGATACCGACGATCCTGCGATCTGGGTGAATGCGAAAGACCCGGCGCAATCGTTAGTTATTGGAACAGATAAAGATACCAAAGGGGGCTTATACGTTTTTGACCTCAAGGGAAAAATTATCCCTGCAAAAACTGTTAAAGGGTTAAAAAGACCTGATAATGTAGATATTGCTTACGGACTTGATCTCGGTGGGAAAAAAACTGATATCGCGATAACTACAGAGCGTTATACACATAAGCTGAGAATTTACAGTCTTCCAGATATGAAACCGGTTGATGGTGGAGGAATACCTGTTTTCGAAGGAGAAACCCAGGCTGAGTTCAGGGATTTAATGGGTATTGCAATGTATACTAGCGCTGACGGGAAAATTTATGCTGTTGTTGGCCGCAAATCAGGGCCAAAAGAGGGCGGTTATTTGTGGCAGTATTTGTTATCAGATAATGGTAAAGGAATAGTAAAAGCAAGCTTGGTAAGAAAGTTTGGAAAGTACAGTGGTAAGAAAGAAATTGAGGCCATTGCGGTAGATAACGAACTTGGATATATTTATTATTGCGATGAGCAGTTTGGTGTGCGTAAGTATTATGCTGATCCAGCCAAAGGAAATCAGGAGCTTTCCCTATTTGGACAGGGCGATTTTGCTGTGGACAATGAAGGGATTGCGATTTATAAAACCAAAGGGAACAATGGCTATATTTTAGTTTCAGATCAAGGTGTCAGACAATTAAAAGTGTACGACAGGACCGGTCAGGCTGGCGCTGTGAATAAACATCCGCTAATAGCCACCATTAAATATGCTGCAAATCAAACTGATGGAATTGATATAGTTTCAGTACCATTGAATGCCGATTTTAAACATGGGCTTTTGGTGGCAATGAGCGATGATAAAACCTTCCATTTTTACCGATGGGAAGACCTTGCAGGAAAAAAATTGGATGTAAATCCATAAATACTCTTATTCACTATCTTATATTGGGATCATCGAATTTCAGAAAGTGAAAAAGATAAGGCGATAGAATTTTTAAAGTACCGTTTCTATTAAGAACAAGGCAGGTTATCTACAAAAATAACCTGCCTTTTTTTTGTAAACGAGCTTTGGTTTGAGAGGATGCTTCGCAAAGGAATATTACGCAGCTATACAATTAACTGATCTTGTAACCAAAAATGTATTAACGACAGGTCAATACGTAAGTAAACTCCAGAAATCGATCTGTCATCAAATGTGATAAAACCCTTTTATCACATTTGCTTCACTATAAAAACTAATCCGAGAATCTAAAGCAAACTTTATTTATAAATATTGCTAAAACAGCCTATACGGCGCATTTTGACTCCTTTTGACGAAAAATTAAATGTTAATTGACGGATATGTGTATGTCCGTGCCTGATTAAATCAGTTAAGTTTGATTTCGAAAACCAATTATAAATCCTTTCATTGATGAGCAGCTACCCTCCACAACTTACGAGGCTAACTCACCTTTTTTGAGTTGATATTTCCCAAGGGATTATCAAAACGAAAGAAATTAATTTGATCGTTTCTCGAAACGAATTCGAATGTCATCAACTGTAATCGGACGAATAATCGCTATTCGAAACGCTTATACTTTAAACCAAATATAATATGAGAATCCTGAAAATTTTCTTTTTCTGCGTAATGTTATGGGGTATTCCCACATATTCATTTGCACAACGTAAGATTTCCGGACAAGTACTAACCGAACAAAATGAGCCTCTTCCGGGAGTAACTATTTTGGTAGAAGGTTCTGTTCCGAGAGAAATCACAACTACAGATGCCGATGGCCGGTTCCAGCTTACGGCAACCAAAGGTACCTTACTGGTAACATACATCGGGTACAAAAATCAACGCATCACGCTAACCGACAAAATGCAATTAAATATTGTTTTGCAAAGCGATGATCAGGGTTTGGATGAGGTTGTTGTAGTGGGTTACGGTAAACAATCTAAACGGAACATTACAGGTGCGGTAAGTAATATTAAAGCTGAAGATATTGTGCGTACTTCTTCTACCACTGCTGCTGGTGCGCTTGCCGGAAAAGTACAAGGTGTATCGGTCCGGGCAAAAGATGCTCGTCCGGGCAGAGGCGCAAGTATCGAAATACGGAATATGGGTAACCCATTGTATGTAATTGATGGGGTAGCTTATGGCGGTGAAGGTGGTACGGATTGGGTTGGTACCCAGAATGCATCTGGTGCCGATATTTTTAACGCTTTAAACCTGGAAGATATTGAAAGTATTTCTATTTTAAAAGATGCTGCAGCAGCTGTTTATGGCTTTCGTGCAGCAAAAGGTGTAGTTTTAATCACTACAAAAAAAGGCTCGAGAGATGAAGTAGCCAAAATTAACATTAACGGCTACCAAGGCTGGCAAAACCTAACGCGTTTTCCTACCATGGCCAACGCAGCGCAATATACACGAGGATTAGTTGAGGCGGCTCAGAATGATCCGAACGGCAACCCTACGCAAGTATATACACGTGAAGAGTTGGCGAAATGGCAAGCCGGAACCTTACCAGGTTATCAAGGTTATAATTATGAAGACATTGTACTTCGTAAAAATATCCCTCAACGCTACATCAATGCAAACGTTTCTGGCGGAGCCAAAAAATCAAATTATTTTCTTTCTGTTGGTCACTTAACGCAGGATGCCGTAATTAAAGATTTTAACTACAAACGTACCAATCTGCAAGCCAACATGGAGGCGACCATTTTAGAAGGTCTAACTGTTGGAGCACAAATTTCTGGCAGACAAGAAAATACCCAAGATGTTGGTTTGCCTGGCGGCGATGGATACTTTTCATCAATACTTGCGATCTTCAAAAACAGACCAACTGTTGGTCCGTATGCAAACGATAACCCACTTTATCCTAATCAAACAAATGAATTCGCCTATAACCCGGCCATTTTCAGTAGAGATATTGCAGGTTATAAAGACAATAAGTACTTAAGTGGAAACGTGAATTTAACTACATCTTACAAAACTAAGTTTGGTTTATCTGCTAAAGGAACGGTATCCTACAATTATACCAACAATAAGTTTGATGGCTTTCAGTATACTTATGATGTATATCGCTACGAAAACAACAACTATGTTCGAAGTAATGGAACCAACTCTGGTTGGAGATATAAAACTGACCGCGTTGCAGTATCACGTTTCGCCCAATTTCAGTTAGATTATACCAAACAAATTGGAGATCATAATTTCTCGGTAATGGCGGGTTACGAACGTTCTGACTGGGACAGAACTTACAATGCGATTGGTTCAAATCCAACCAACAACTACATTCCTTTGGTTAATCAGGTTGCAGAATTAAACAGCATTGCGGATGGATGGTCATACGAGGCGAGAGCAGGTTTCATTGGTCGTTTCAATTACAACTACAAAGGCAAGTACCTTGTTGAGGTTTTGGGTCGTTATGATGGATCTTATTTGTACTATGAAGGTAAAGAATGGGGTCTTTTTCCTGGCGCCAGTTTAGGATGGAGAATTTCTGATGAGCCGTTTTTCAAATCAATAAAAAATGTAGTTAACGATTTAAAATTGAGAGCATCTGTTGGTCAGACAGGTTTAGAAGAGGGTGTTGGAATGCTTGATTATTTGTCTGGTTACAACTTCGGTTCGGGAAGCGCTATTTTGAATGGTACTTTTTATCCAGGTATCCGCCCAAAATCGCTTCCAATAAGAAATTTATCATGGGTTAAGAACACCAACTATAATATCGGTATCGATGTAGGGATGTTCGATAACAAGTTAACCATAACTGCTGATGCGTTTAAAATTATCCGTACCGGATTTCCTGGAAAAAAATATGATGTTTTATTGCCAAGTGAAGTAGGTTATGAGTTGCCAAACGAAAATTTAGGTAAAAATGGCTACTACGGTGCAGAGGGTATCATTACCTACAGCAGTAAAGTTGGCGATTTAAATTATGTTGTGAGTGGTAATGTTACTTTCTCGCGGTTCAAAAACCTTGAATCGTACAAACCACGTTTTAGTAACTCGTTAAATGAATATAGAAACTCTGCTGAAGATCGTTGGGGTGGTGTATGGTGGGGCTACCAGGTAATTGGTCGTTTCCAATCAGAAGAAGAAATTCGCAACTATCCGGTTAATAATGATGGTAATAACAATAGAAACCAATTACCGGGCGATCTTATTTACAAAGATGTTAACGGTGATGGAATAATCAACGATATGGATGAACGTCCGATTGGTTATCCAACAGGATGGGCACCAATGATCACCTTTGGTGGAAGAATCGGCTTAAACTACAAAGGAATTGATTTGAATGTTGATTTTGCTGGGGGCAGCATGCAGTCGTGGAACCAGGATTATGAATTAAGAAACGCTTTCCATGGTGGAGGTAACTCACCTGCCTATTTATTAGAAGATAGATGGCACCGCGAAGATCCTTACGACAGAAACAGTAAATGGATTCCGGGATACTATCCTGCAATACGTAACGGAAATAGTGGTCCGAATGGTAGAAATAGCGATTTCTGGTTAACTAATGTACGGTATTTACGGGTGCGGAATTTAGAATTGGCTTACACACTGCCTCAAACAATTTCGCAGAAAATTAAAGCGCAAAAAATCCGCGTTTATGTAAATGGCTCAAACCTAATCTCTTTCGATAATGTGAAAGATTACCAGATTGATCCGGAAATTGAAGCAGCAGCAGCGGTAGTTTATCCTCAGCAAAGAGTATTTATGGCTGGTTTTAATGTAACCTTTTAACAAAGCAAAAAGATGAAAAAATTATATATAGGTATTGTGGTTTCCTGCTTATGGCTTAGTAGCTGCAAACACGATGAATGGTTTCAACGCGAATCTAAAACAACCATCACCGATGAACAATTGTGGAACGACCCTAAACTCGTTACTTCGCAATTAGCCAATTATTACGATCGTCTACCATCATTACATGGAGTATTTAACACTGGTGGCATGACCGAAATTGACGATGCTATGTGGTCTGGCACACGAGATCAGAATGGGAAAAATGATTTTCAGTACGGAAGCGATTATGGCCGCTACTGGGATTATGGGTTAATTCGGGATTTGAACCTTTCGCTTGAAAGTATCGAGCAGTTCAGTATCAAACTTACTCCTGAGCAGAAAAACCTTTTCAAAGCAGAAATGCGGTTTATGCGGGCTTTTGTTTATTTCGAGATGGTGAAGCGGATGGGTGGAGTGCCTTTGGTTACCAGACAGCTGATTTACGATTTTAGTGGTGACCCGACGCCTTTACAAACACCAAGAGCTAAAGAACATGAAGTTTACGATTTCATTTACAGCGAAATGGAAGCGATTAAAAATGATCTGGCCACGAATAATGGGATCAAAACTCGGGCAAACAAATATACTGCGTTGGCACTTGAAAGCAGAGCGATGTTATATGCGGCGTCGATTGCAAAGTACAATAGCTTAATGGCTGCGCCAATTAGTACTCCTGGTGGCGAAGTTGGAATTCCAGCTGCTATGGCTACAGATTATTACAATAAATCGTTAACTGCCTCGAAAGAGATCATGAGCGGTCCTTTTGCTTTATTTAATGAAAACCCAGATAAGGGCGGCAATTTTTATGACATGCTGAATAAAAAAACCGGTAGTGAGGTAATTTTTGCTAAAGACTTTGCCGTTGGTTTAAAAGTGCATCGTTTTACCTACGATAATATTGTGAAAAGCATGACGGAGGATAATGAGGCTTCATCTGCAATATCGCCTTCTCTGAGTTTGGTAGAAAGTTTTGATTATCTAGACGGAACCAGAGGAACCTTGCGTGATAAAGATGCGAGTGGAAACTATATCGCTTACAGTAACCCGATGGAAATTTTTGCTGGAAAAGATGCCCGTTTATTTGGAACAGTAATTTACCCGGGTACTACATTTAAAAGCAGTCCGGTAAGGTTACAGGCAGGTGTTGCTGTTTGGAATAACACTTCCTATCAACTATCTACTTCGGCCGAGCTGGGTAAAAATTATACCGATGGCCAAACCTGGACAGGGTTTGACGGGCCGAAAGATGATGCTGTTGATGTAAGTAATACAGGATTTTATATTCGCAAAATGGTTAGCGATGCGCCAGCTGCAAGTACCAGAGGTACATCTGCGGCAAATTGGTGGCCATGGTTTCGCCTGGGCGAAATTTACTTGAACGCTGCAGAAGCTGCTTTTGAATTAGGCAGACCAGAAGCCCTAGGATATGTAAACTCCATCAGGGCAAGAGCTGGTTTTCCAGCAAATAGCCTTAGCGCATTAACCAATAACATCATCCGTAACGAACGCCGTGTAGAGCTTGCTTTTGAAGATCACCGTTATTTTGATTTGAAAAGATGGCGTATTGCCCACCTGGTTTGGGATGGCTCAGAAACTGATCCAAATGCAGTGGTTATGGGCTTGTATTCTTACCGGGTTATACGTCCTGGGCATCCAGATAATGGCAAATACATCTACGCGAGAGTGAGGCCAACACGTTTCAGAAGGGCAAGGTTTTTCCGAATGACCAATTATTACTCATCAATTGCGCAAGATGTTTTAAACAACAATCCAAAAATTGTTAGAAACCCTTTCCAATAACACAAATTATGAAACTAAAATTTTTAATCATACTTACTGCAGCTGCCAGCCTGTTTCTGGCCGGCTGTGGATACGATAATTTCGATGCACCAGAGCTTACCTTATCTGGTCGTGTAGTTTATCAAGGCAGTGCACTAAGTGTAAGAAATAATGGACCACAGCTTGAGCTTTGGCAAGATGGCTTTCCGCTGCGTTCTCCCATTACGGTTTACATGCAACAGGATGGAAGCTTTTCTGCCAAACTTTTTGCAGGGCAATACAAGTTGGTACGCCGGGCAGATGCGCCATGGGTGCAACAGGCAACAGATACTATTCGCGTTAACCTGACTGCTAATATGAATCTTGATGTTCCGGTAACACCATATTTCACCATAACAGGAGAATCTTTCGAGAAATCTGGAACGAGCATTATAGCCAAGTTGGTCGTAAATAAAGTGGTGTCTACTGCTAACCTCGAATTTGTACGCTTATATCTTGGCAAGTCGATTTTAACCGATCAGGTACAACGGGAAGTAAGGGTAGATGCCAGTTTAGGCAATGTAGTTCTAGGGCAGCAATTGCAAATTTCTTCAGGCGCTTTGCCTGATAATTTAAAAAATCTCGACTTTGTTTATGCCAGAGTAGGGGTTAAATCTACCTCGGCTGGAGAATATATTTATTCGCCGGTACAAAAAATTAGCTTAAAATAAATTAAATTAAGAGCTGGAAATACTCCTCCTTGTATTTTCAGCTCTTTCTATTGAAAAATTGATGATATCCCACAAACTACAATTCCGAATCTTCCTTATTGCGTTGCTGCAGCTTTTTTCACCATTCAATCTTTTTAGTCAACAGTACAAGGCAGGGCCTGCCGATAAAGATTATGCAGGTTATTTGTTTGTGTATTTTAAAGGCAACGCCGTAAATGATGAAGCACTTTGTTATGCCATCAGTACCGATGGATATAACTATAAAGCTTTAAACAATAATCAACCGGTACTAGCGTCTGATAAAATCAGTTCTACTGGTGGAATCCGAGATCCTCATATTCTTCGCGGCGTAGATGGTAAAACCTTTTATATGGTGCTTACCGATATGACTTCTTCAAAAGGTTGGGATTCTAACCGGGCAATGGTGATGCTCAAATCAACTGATTTGGTGAACTGGAAACATTCCATTGTTAATATTCAGCAACTTTATAAAGGACAGGAAAATTTAAAACGGGTTTGGGCTCCACAAACCATTTACGATCCAGCAAAAGAAAAATATATGGTTTACTGGTCTATGAAACATGATCAAGGACCTGATATCATTTACTATGCCTATGCAAATGATGATTTTAATGGCTTCACTTCAGAACCAAAAGTACTCTTCACGCCGAAAAATGGTAAGTCTTGTATCGATGGAGACATCACCAATAAAAATGGGTTATTTTATCTCTTTTACAAAACTGAAGGGAATGGAAACGGGATAAAATTGGCCATCACCGATTCGTTAACGAGCGGGAAATGGATTGAGCAGGATGGATACAAACAGCAAACCAGAGATGCTGTGGAAGGTTCGGGCGTTTTTAAACTAAACAATTCTGATAAATATATTTTGATGTATGATGTTTATGGAAAAGGGAAATATCAGTTTTGCGAAAGTTTAGATTTGGATAAGTTTAAAGTAATCGATCATGAAGTAACGATGGATTTCCATCCAAGACATGGTACCATTATTCCACTTTCACGTCAGGAAATGCTCAATGTTACTGCCCGTTGGGGAACACCTAAAGGAATGGAATTGGCTTTCCGTAAAAATCCGGTATTAGATGGTTTCTATGCTGATCCAGATGTAATTTATTCTAACCAGACAAAAAAGTATTACATCTATCCAACCAGCGATGGTTTTGATGGATGGGGCGGTTCTTATTTCAAAACTTTTTCTTCTCCTGATTTAAAAACCTGGACAGATGAAGGCGTTATTTTAGATTTGAAGAAAGATGTGAGTTGGGCAGACCGAAATGCCTGGGCACCAACAATAGCCGAGAAAAAAGTAAAAGGAAAATATAAATATTACTATTACTTTACCGCTGCGCAAAAAATTGGTGTTGCCGTTGCCGATCACCCTGCAGGGCCGTTTAATGATTCTGGAAAACCATTGGTAAACTTCAAGCCGGATGGCATTAAACGTGGTCAGGAGATCGATCCCGCGGTATTTACCGATCCAAAAACAAAACAAAGTTATTTGTACTGGGGAAATGGCTACCTGGCTGTAGCAGAACTTAACGATGACATGATTTCGTTGAAGCCCAACAGCATTAAAACCTTAAACACTGATAAGACTTTTAGGGAAGGTTGTTATGTGTTTTTTAGAAAAGGAACATACTATTTTATGTGGTCGGAAGATGATACGCGAAGTGAAAATTACCGTGTTCGTTACGGAACATCTAAGTCTCCACTTGGACCTATCGAGATCAAAGAAAACAATCTAATTTTACAAAAAGATCCATCAAAGGGCATTTACGGTACGGGCCATAACTCGGTGCTCCATGTGCCCGGGAAAGATGAATGGTATATCGTTTACCATCGATTTAATTATCCAAATGGGATCACAATGGGTGATGCAGCAGGTTTTAACCGCGAAGTTTGCATCGATCAGATGTATTTTGATGGAGAAGGAAATATTATACCAGTGAAGCCTACACTATAATTAAGAATGATACAAATGAGAAAATATACCATGTTTTTTCTGGCTGCAATCCTGTTGAGCCTGAATACTTTTGCCCAGCCAGGTTTCGGAAAAGCCGAAAAAATAAATGATAACTGGCGGTTTCATCTTGGAAACATTGATGACAAAGCAGCCTTGCAAGACAATGGCAAATCCTGGAAAAATGTACAGCTGCCTCACGATTGGAGCATTAAACAACCATTAAGCCCAACGTTGGCCAGTGCTACCGGTTATCTCCCGGGAGGCTTGGGCTGGTATCAGAAACAAGTTACCATTGCCAAAGAAGATCAGGGGGAAAAGTTTTTCATCTATTTTGAAGGGGTTTATAATCGAAGCGAAGTTTTTATCAACGGACAATCAGTTGGTAAACGTCCTAACGGCTATATTTCATTCGCATACGAAATAACGCCGTTTTTAAAATTCGGCCAGGAAAATATAATTCAGGTTAAAGTAGATCATACACAAGATGCCGACTCTCGCTGGTACACCGGCTCTGGAATTTATCGCGATGTATGGTTGGTAAAGGCGAATCCGGTTCATTTGGAGCAATGGGGCGTCTATGCCTTCGCCACGGTGCAAGGCGCTAACGGAAATTTAAAAGTGCAAACCACGTTGAACAACGAAATGCCAACAGCGGCCCAAGTTACCGTGATTAATGAGTTGCTTAACCAGAATGGTGCAGTGGTGGCTAAAAAAGAAGCAAAGGGAAATTTAACGGGACAATCCAACCTAGAACTGTCGGTTGATTTGAAAGTTAATCAGCCAAAATTATGGAGTATTGATGAGCCAAACCTGTACACCCTTCGAACTACTGTAGTTCAGGATGGTAAAACAGTAGACCAAACCAGTACTATCACTGGCTTTAGAGATATTCGTTTTACTCCTGATCATGGCATGACGCTAAATGGTAAGGCACTTAAGGTAAAAGGTGTTTGTCTGCATCACGATTCAGGTGTTTTAGGTTCAGAAGTTTACCCCGAAGTTTGGCGACGCAGGTTGCAAACTTTAAAAGGTCTCGGTGTAAACGCCATTCGTACCAGTCACAATCCGCAGGCTTCATCGCTTTACGCATTATGTGATGAGCTAGGTATTCTGGTTTTGAACGAAGCTTTTGATGAGTGGGAATTCGCCAAGAGAAAATGGTTGCAGGGTTGGAATGTCGGTACTCCAGGTTTCCAGGGTTCTTTTGATTATTTTAAAGAATGGGGCGAAAGAGATTTAGCAGATATGGTAAAACGCGATCGTAATCACCTTTCTATCTTCGCCTGGAGCATCGGTAACGAGGTTGATTATCCGAACGATCCATATTCTCATCCAATTTTGGCTGGTGCAAAAGAAGGTGGATTTACACAGCCTATTTTTGGAGGCTACAAAAAAGACGCCCCTAATGCGATGCATCTGGGTGATATCGCTAAAAAGCTTGTTGCGGTGGTTAAAAAATACGATCCATATCGTCCGGTTACGGCAGGTTTGGCTGGTGTAGCAATGTCTAACGAAACCGAATATCCTGGAGCGCTTGATATTGCAGGTTACAATTATACCGAAAGCCGTTACCAAACCGATCACCAACGCTATACAAAACGTGTTCTTTTTGGTAGCGAAAACCGTCATGATTTTGAAGCCTGGAAAGCCGTACGTGATAATGAACATATTTTCGGTCAGTTTTTATGGACAGGTATTGATTACCTTGGCGAATCTGGCCGCTGGCCTGCCCGTGGTTTTTATTCGGGTTTAGTTGATTTTGCCGGTTTCGTTAAGCCACGCGGATATTTCCGCCAGGCGCTTTGGTCTAACAAGCCAATGGCTTACCTGGGTACTTATCCGCTTAAAGATGGTGGAAATGCTCAAGATGCCTGGTCGCTTTTGGAGTCTGGCCAGGGAGCGAAAAAAGATATTACACCATCAATGGATGCCTGGCCAATCTGGAACTACCAGGAAGGGCAGCAAATTCGGGTGGTTTGTTATACCAATGCTAAAAAAGCAAAACTAGAACTCAACGGCAAACAGATTGGAGAAACCAAGCCATACGATGATAAATATGGTATCATTTATTGGGATATACCTTATACAGCTGGTCGTTTAGAAGCGGTAGGGCTTGATGAGAATGATAAAGAAATCACCCGTCACGAATTACAAACAAGCAAAAACCCATACGCTATCAAAATCCTGCAAGGTTCAGAAATGAAGGTCAAAGGAAATAAAGGCATTGCGCAAATAGAAATTCAAATTGTTGATGAAAACGGCGTCGGCGTAGAACTGTCTGATAATGAAATTACCTGTCAAATTGTGGGCAATGCAAGGTTATTAGGCATGGAATCTGGAAACAATAGCGATATGGGTGACTATACCGACAACCGCCAACGGGTTTTTCATGGTAAAATGGTTATTTATGTACAAGTGACTGCAAAAGCTGATGATGAGGTATTGGTGAGGTTTAGTTCTCCATGGCTTAATAAAGCCGACGTTAAAGTTAAAGTATTTTAGAATAACTATAATTTAATTGTAGATGATCAGATATAAACCGCCAAAAATCAAAATTTTAAATGAATTTATATAAAAGTAAAGTGTACATCTTCAATCTTAGGTTTTTTGCGTTATTGATGTTAAATTTTTTATTGGGACTAACATGTATTCATGCGCAGAATAAAATTGTTCAGCGAAGCCCCGATCAGAAACTCAGCCTTGAGTTGGAGATAAAAGAAGGAAAACCTACCTATCAAATTACCTACAACAATAAAGTTTTTATGGGTAAATCTCCGCTCGGATTAATCACTTCTGTGGGAGATTTTACCCGGGGTTTAAAACTCAAAAGTCATCAGGTGAAGCCAATTAAAGAGCGCTACAATTTATCACATTCCAAAGTAAGCAATGTAAATTATAACGCAAATGAATTAAGTTGTTGGCTGGTAAATTCGAAAGACGATGCTATTCAGATTATTTTTAGAATCACTAACCGAGACGTGGCTTTCAGCTATCATCTTCCGAAAAGGAAAAATGGCGGAACGGATGCAACAATTGAATTAGAAGCCACAGGTTTTCATTTACCAAATGGAAGTACAGCTTTTATCAGTCCGCAGGCACCAGCTGGAAGCGGTTGGGAAAATACCAAACCCTCTTACGAAGAAGCTTACACCATTGAAGAGCCGATTAACACCAAATCTAAATACGGATTAGGTTACACTTATCCGGCGCTTTTCCATCTGGGCAACTTAGGCTGGATGATGATTTCTGAAACCGGAGTGGATCAAAATTATGTCGGAACTCGTTTAAGCGATTCGAAGGATGGACTTTACAAAGTTTCATTTCCTCAGTCAGGCGAAAATAAAGGTGTTGGTGCAAACACAGTTACGGCCAAATTGCCTTTTCAAACCTCCTGGAAAACAATTACCCTTGGTACAAATTTGAGTGCGATTGTTGAATCTACAGCAGCTACGGATGTGGTTAAACCATTGTCGGCACAAACAAAAATCTTTAACCCTGGCAGAGCAACCTGGAGCTGGATTGTTTGGCAGGATGCCAGCTGCAACTACGACGATCAGGTGACATTTATCGACCTTGCGGCTACTTTAAATTGCGAATACATTCTAATAGATGCTTTGTGGGATACCCAAATTGGTAGGGATAAAATGGCTGAACTGGTAAAGTATGCCAGTAAGAAAAATGTAGGCGTACTGCTTTGGTATAACTCTAACGGCAGTTGGAATAGTGCACCACAAACACCAAAAAATTTAATGAACACTGCTGAATCCAGACAAAATGAAATGGCCTGGTTGCAAAAGATAGGTGTTAAAGGCATGAAAGTGGATTTCTTTGGTGGCGATAAGCAGGTGACGATGAAGCTTTACCACGATATTTTAATGGATGCCGCGAAATTTGGGTTAAGCGTTAACTTCCATGGCACAACCTTACCGAGGGGATGGGAACGCATGTATCCCGCATTTGCTACCAGTGAATCGGTGATGGCATCAGAAAATTTAGTTTTTGAACAAAGTTTTGCCGACCGTTATGCACAAACGGCAACCATCTACCCGTTTACCCGGAATGCGGTTGCATCTATGGATTTCGGTCCTGTTTTCTTAAATGATAGGTTAAACCGAGACCCTAAAAAGGGTACCATACGCAAAACGACCGATGCCTTTGAAATTGCGACTGGCGTCTTGTTCTTTTCTGCAATACAGCATTGGGGAATTACACCAGAAAATCTAAAAGAAAAGCCATCTTTCCTGTTCGATTTTTTAAAAGTTGTTCCAACCGTTTGGGATGAAACAAAACTGATTGACGGTTACCCGGGCAAGTTTTGCATTCTGGCCAGACGGAAAGGTGTGAAATGGTATATCGCCGCTATTAACGGAGAAAATACTGCAAAAAAAGTGAAAGTGACATTTCCAATGCTAGCTGGTCAAAATGCAATAATTATCAGCGATGGTATTGGAAAGGACGCTAAATTAGATACTAAAAAGTTTGATCAGAATACGATGTTTGAATTCGATTTGGCGCCAAATGGTGGAACAGTAATTTACATGAAATAAGTAATTGCTGGCTGCATGAATTTGAAATGATAGTTGGGTATTTGCTAAAATAAAATAAGGGAATAGGCCGAAAATAATTCCTTAAATTAAAAGACTAAAATCAGTCCATTTATAAATGTTATTTTAACGGTTATTGCTATATTTGAAAAGACCAAATATATCGCTGATACTATTTTTCCAGTTTTTCGCATGGAAGCAAGATAGTCTCAACACAAATGCTATGAATAAGAAAATCCACAAAAGTTTTATTAACAGACTGAAAGATTGTGGCTTTTTAAGTGGTCTTATTTTGGTGTTGCTATTACACTTGTCCGCTCTCTCGTTTGCTCAGGAAGGAAAAACGAAATACCTTTCTTTACAAGATGGATTATCAAATCAGCAGGTTTTAGATGTCGTTCATGATCACGACGGGTTTATTTGGGTAGCAACTGAATTAGGATTGAATCGTTTCTCGAGCAATTCGTTTAAACACTTTTACAAAGCGGAAAAGCCGGATGGTAAATCAGTAAATAGCAGTGAAATAAATACGCTTTTGTACGATAACCAAAAGCTTTATATCGGCACCCGATCTGATGGTTTAAACGTACTGGATTTAAAAACGAACACCTTTTCCTATTTCGTACATCACCCCAAGGATGAAGGTTCAATTTCGACGAACGACATTACTGATATCATTAAAAGTAAAAATGGAAAACTTTGGTTGGCTACATTTCACCAGGGGGTTCAACAATTTAATACGGCTTCAAAAAAGTTCCTCCATTTTAACCAGAAGAGTGTTCTGGCAATGCCAGAGAATAGTGTATGGTCGCTTGCTGAAGATAAAAACGGTCTTTTGTATATTGGCCATGTAAATAAAGGGGTTTCGATATTAAATCCGGCAACCAAAGAACTTCAACTGCTGGATGTAAAAACTACGGGTGGAATTCTGCCAGATAATGAAGTGAAATCGCTCTTTTGTGATAGCAAAAATAACATCTGGATTGGCACGAGAAAAGGGCTCGCTGTTTATAACCCGGTTTCAAAAAAACTGAATCAAGTTAAACTCAGGAGTAAGTCGATTAAACGTAATGAACCGTTTATCTTTTCCATCAAAGAGGTACAACATCAAATTTGGGTGGGGGCAGAGTCTTCTCAGTTATTTGCTTTAACGCCCAATTTCAATATTAATAATGACGAAATTTCTTACAGCGTGTCGCTGCCATTGGCGCTTACCCATGGAAGCAATACCTCCGTCCAGAACATCGATCAGGATCAGTTTGGGAATGTTTGGTTAGCCATTTATAGTGGTGGTTTGGCCTTTTCCTCTCACTTAAAACCGTTTTTTTCTATTCTTCCACAGCAAGAATCTTCGAGCGAAAGAAATAAAACGGCTACCGTTACGGCCGTCATTAACGATCAGCAAAACAAAACCTTGCTGGCTACTACCGGTGAAGGTATTCTACAGATAGACAATAATGGCCGTGTTGATCATATCAATGCCAATAACAGCTTGCTGGGAGATGATTTCCTTTTGTCGGGTTTTGAAGATGAAAGCGGCAATAAATGGTTTGGTTTACAAAAGGGAGGCGTTTCCTGTTATCAACCAGCTAGCAATAGCTGGAAGAAAATTGATGGCGGAAAACGCATGTCGGAAGTTAGGGCAATTATGCAGGATAGCCGAAAAAATATCTGTTTTGCCGCACAGGAAGGCCTATTTATTCTCGCTCAGGAAATAGACACGCTGCGGAAAATCACCATCACCACGCCGATGATGGGCGATTTTTCTCCACGAACTTTGGTAGAAGACCATCTTGGTAATATGTGGGTGGGCACTTACGGTCAGGGGATTTATATTTACGATCGAAACTGGAAACTAATCAAACGCGTCAGCAAAGCGGAAGGACTGGTCAGTAATACCATTAACCATGTGTATCGCGATTCGGAAAATACGATTTGGATTGCGACAAATGAAGGTTTGTCTTATCAATCATCGGGTAATCAACTGGGGAAAATTGAAACTCTTCCACTTCATCTCGGAGATGCCTGGCTAACGATCAATTCCATCACGGAAAGCCCGAAAGGAAATATTTGGTGTGCAACGAAATTGGGGTTAATCCGTTACCTTCCGGCTCAAAAAAGGCTTTTAAGTTACGATCAGGCCTTTGGATTGCCACTCGGCGGCTTCATCAACAACAGCGTATCCAAAGATAAAAACGGACGACTCTTTTTCGGAATGCCGAGTGGCGCTTGTTATTTTGATCCGGTAAACATCCCGTTAAAACTTCCTTCATCACCAATTAACATCAGCCGACTGATGGTTTTCAACACGGATGAACGCAGGGCACAAACTGAAAAATTTCCAGATGCTGAAAAAAGAATTCATCTGAAGCACGGCGAAAACAGCTTCCGCATAGAATTGGCTGTGATGGATTATGCCATGAATGATCTTCTGGAATTCAGTTATAAGTTGCAGGGCTTTGATAACAAATGGATTTCTCTCGGTGATGAAAAAAATATAGATTTCCGCAGTATTCCCTACGGCAGTTACGAACTTAAAATTAGAACCAGACAAAAAAATGAGCAGTGGTCTGAAGATTATGAAAGCCTCCACATCACGATCAAGCCGCCTTTTTACCTAAGCATATTGGCCATTGCATTTTATATCGTTGTGGTTTTGGCCACCGTAATCGCATTCTTTTTCTTTTACATTAAACGAATAAATGCAGAAGCGCAACTCAGTTTAAAAAAGCAGCAACTGGAACAAGAAGGAAATTTGCATACCGAAAGGATGAATTTCTACACCAATGTTACGCATGAACTACGTACACCGCTAACATTGATTTTAGGTCCGCTGGAAGATCTTTTGCATGAAAACCAACTGTCGCCTAAACACCGGGAACGGCTTTCAATTGTTCAAAAAAGTGCCACCAGGCTTTTTTCGATGGTTAATCAACTGTTGGAATTTAGAAAAGTTGAATCTCAGCATAAACCACTTGCTTTGCAGCCTGGATTTTTAAGGCAACTTTTAGAAGACATTGTTCAAAAATATGTTGAGGCTAGTCAAAGCAAAAATATCAACATCAGTTTAACGGCCAACACTGAAGATTTTGAAACCATTTTCGATCGAGAAATTGTACAACTCATTGTCGACAATCTCTTATCAAACGCTTGCAAACACACAAAAGCTGGCAGCGTAATGGTTTCTTTAGCTTATGAGCAAAATAGCCAGGGAAACTGGGCAGTTATAAAAGTGAAAGATACAGGTAGTGGAATAGCGTCAGCACATCTGGAAAAAATATTTGAAAAGTTTTATCAGGTTCCTCAAAATACAGGCGATGGCGCTGGTGTCGGCTTATCACTGGTGAAACAATTGGCCGCCATCCATCACGGGCAGGTGAGTGTAAAAAGTGAATTGGATTGGGGAAGCGAATTCTGTGTCAGGTTATTGGCTAATCCGGTATCGCCCCAAATTCCTTATCTATCCGAACACGATGCAGTGCTTGATGAACAAAAGAAACCACAGGTAGAATCGTTGCCAATGGTTTTGCTGGTAGAAGACGATGTTGATTTGCGGGCTTATTTATCTACTTTGTTAGCATCAAAATACAATGTGATTACTGCAGAGAATGGTAAGCAAGGCTTTCAACTTGCAAAAAGCCATGTTCCGGATATCATTGTGAGCGATTTAATGATGCCTGAAATGGACGGGTTTGCCATGCTCCAGGCTTTGAAACTGGAACGCGAAACCAGCCATATTCCAACGATTTTACTCACTGCGAAAAGTTCTGAAACGGATAAACACCGTGGCTACGAGCTGGGTTTGGATTCTTATCTCACCAAACCGATTAGCACACAATTGCTTTATGGAAGGATAGATAATTTGCTTTCCAAACGGAAAAGTTTATATGAAGAAGTGCTGTCTCAGTTATCTAATCAAATAAAAACTACAGAAGTTATAGCTGCTGAAGTGGAAGCCGACCCCTGGCGTGAAAATGATTTTGTTAAGGAGTTTGCAAATTTAGTAGAAAAATTAATGCACCAGGAAGTTTTGGACGCTGCTACATTGGCCGAAAATATGAATATGAGCCAATCTACTTTATACCGGAAATTGAAAGCGTTAACAGGAAAAAATATTAATCAGCTGGTAAGAAAAGTGAGAATGCAAAAGGCTGCCCAATTGCTTGATTCGGGGAAATACAACATCAACGAAGTATCGTTCATGGTGGGAATAAACAGTTCCATTTATTTCAGGCAGTGTTTCAAAGAGGAGTTCGGTCAGCTTCCTTCCGAGTATCAAAAAAATAAAGTGTAAACAAGGAATAATATCGAAGACGCCAATCAAATATTATCTTAAACCCATAAACCACAATGAATAGAAGAGATTTAATTAAGCAGCTTGCCATTGGAGTGCCGGCTTTAGCACTGGGAAAAAATCTTAATGCAGCCCAAAACATTTTCAATGCACCAGGGATAGGATACCTGCCGGGTCCGTTCAAGCCGACCTGGGAATCGCTTTCTGCTTACAAAACACCAGATTGGTTCCGCAATGCAAAGTTTGGAATCTGGGCTCATTGGGGTCCGCAATGCGAACCTGAGTATGGAGATTGGTATGCCCAGGAGATGTATATGGAAGGCAGCAAGAAGTATAAATACCACCTCGAAAAATATGGACATCCTTCTAAATTTGGTTTTAAAGACGTAATCAATGAATGGAAAGCCGACCAATGGAATCCGGAGGAGCTGCTAAGCTTGTATAAAAAAGCAGGAGCAAAATATTTTATGGCGCTCGCCAATCACCACGATAATTTTGATCTGTATAAAAGTACTTATCAGAAAAAATGGAACTCCACCCAAATTGGCCCAAAGAAGGATATTATAAAAGGTTGGGAAAAAGCAGCCCGGGCAAATGGAATGTATTTCGGCGTAAGCGTTCATGCGGCACATGCCTGGACCTGGTTAGAAACTGCCCAACGTGCTGATTTGAAAGGTGATTTAGCGGGCGTTCCTTATGATGGAAAGCTAACAGCTGCCGATGGAAAAGGAAAATGGTGGGATGGTCTAAATCCGCAGGATTTGTATGCTCAAAATCATCCGCTTAGCGAAGATAGTCAGGATAACGATGCTTCTGGCAAACAGTGGGATTGGGGAAACGGAGCCGCTATCCCTTCTAAAGCCTACTGCGAAAAGTTTTACAATCGTACTGTCGAACTGATTGATAATTATGGTCCTGATCTTATTTATTTCGATGATACAGCCTTACCACTCTGGCCAGTGAGCGACGTCGGATTGCGTTTAGCATCTTACATGTACAATAAAAGTATTCAGAAAAACAACGAACTTGAAGCGGTCATTTTCGGGAAGATACTGGATAAGCAGCAGCGTAAATGTATGGTTTGGGATATTGAACGCGGCCATAGCAATGAAATAGAACCTTTGCCATGGCAGGCCGATACTTGCATCGGTTCCTGGCATTACGACAGAACCATTTACAATAAAAAAAGCTATAAAAGTGCAAAAACCGTAGTGCAGATTATGGCCGATGTAGTGAGTAAAAACGGTAACTTTCTGCTGAGCATCCCTGTGCGTGGCAACGGCAGTATTGATGAATTGGAACGAGCCATTGTAGAGGAGGTTGGAGAATGGATGCAGGCCAATAGTGATGCGATTTATGATACCCGGCCATGGAAAGTTTTTGGTGAGGGTCCTTCAACTGAAAATAATCAGGCTTTAAAAGATCAGGGTTTTAATGAAGGTAAAAGTAAGCCTTTTACACCGGAAGATATTCGCTTCACCACCAAGGGAAATGCAATTTACGCCGTGGTGATGGCCTGGCCAGAAAATGGTATCGTACAGATAAAATCGATGAAACAAGGGAGCAGTTATTTGGAAAAAGCGATTAGCAGCATTGGCTTATTAGGTACGGGGCAAAATCTTTCTTTTAAACAGAATGAAAATTATCTGGAGATCGACATTAAAGATTATAAACCTAAACTTGCTTACACCTTTGCTTTGAAAATTGTTTAATTAAGCCAAGAGGCAGATAACCATTGGGTTATTGATGACATCACAATTTATAGCTATGAAAAAATATGCACTTGCGCTTGATCTGGTAAACGATGAAAAACTGATCAGTGAATATGAGGAATACCACAAAAATGGTTGGCCGGAAATCACCAAAAGTATAGTAGATTCTGGCATTACCTCAATGGAAATCTATCGCATTTCGAACCGTTTATTTATGGTGATGGAAACAACAGATGACTTTACGTTTGAAAATAAGAAGATGATGGACGAAGCAAATGAGAAGGTATTGGAATGGGAAGCGTTGATGTGGAAATTTCAACAGCCTTTGCCCGGGTCGGTGCCAGGAGAAAAATGGCAATTAATGAAACAGGTTTTTGAGTTAAATCCAAATAAATAATACTGCAAACGGAAACCGCATTGATGTTTAAATAATTGCTAAACCTATTGACTCATAGCTGCGACTTAATTTCAGCATTTAAAACGAAATCTTTAAAGGCAACAAAACTTAAATCCTATAAATGAAGCCGATTTTACTGACCATTATATTGCTGCTGAATTTAATGCCAAAGCTATTTGCTCAGGATTTCGTTTTTTCACCTTTAACCGTTTCACAGGGACTAAGTGATAACCAAATACGGTACATCATCCAGCTTCCAGACGGCCGAATGGTTTTTAAAACCAGTGGGAACCTCAATATTTTTGATGGTTCGCGTTTTACCTATATTCATGATAAAAGTAAGCAAGGCTATGCGTTGAAAAGTTACGATGGTTTCTATCGGATTTACCAGAGTGGGGATTCCATTCTCTGGATAAAAGATCATCATAAATTAATGCGGGTTGATTTGTATGAAGGAAAATATCAATCAAACCTTAACCGCTATTTCGAAACTGCTGGTTTTAACGGCCCGATTGATGATTTTTTTCTAGATTCAGATAGTAGAATGTGGCTTCTTAACAACCAAAAGTTACAGTCGAAAAATCATCAATATTCAATAGATCTAAATCATAATGTTGGGCTACTGCAAGATGTGAGTAATGAAAGAGACGATTTATTTCTTTTTTACAGCACCGGCGAAGTAATTTGCTACAATTTGAAAGCAAAGCGTCAGCAATTTAAACTGGCTGCATATCCTGCTGCTCAACAGTCTAAATTTCAAAGTACATCACTTGTGGTGAAGGCGAAAAATGGATTTTATCAACTTCGGAATGGGAGTAATGGTGGCTGCTTCTTTTTTGATACCCGTAAACGCGATTGGAAAAAAGTATTGGAAACGCCATATCATCTCAATACTCTGGTGGTAGATTGGGATGGAAAAGCAACCATCAGCTGTGCGAATGGAATTTGGATTGTGGATGTAAAGCATAACAACAGCCAGTATATTCCAGTTATTGAGCAGGCAGATGGAACTAAACTCAATACAGAAATAAGTACGCTATTATACGATAAACAAGGTGGTTTATGGCTCGGAACCGCTAATCAAGGATTATTATACCATCATCCGCATCGGTATTTATTTAACACCGTAAAAAAATCTTCGTTTCCTGGTAGTACTTTTAAAGAGGTGATGGTTCAGTCATTTGCCGAAGATGATCTCAGCAACATCTATGTTAAAACGCAGTCTGGAGTATATTTGTACAAGCCCGGAGTTGGAAACGAAGATTCGCTACGACCTCTGCCCCCAAAGTTAATTCCCTCTGGAGTACTTAAAGGATTGAAAACGGAGGTATTAAACTTGCCTGGCAACCAAACAGCCAAATTTAAAGATAGTAAGGGTTGGATTTGGACGGGCACCACAGATGGTTTGAGTGTATTAAATCCTGTTACTGGTAAGGAACAATTTTTCTATACTCAAAACGGGCTCTCCAACAACTTCATACAATCGATTTTTGAAGATAGCCGTAAAAATATTTGGATTGCCACAAGTTATGGAATTAACCGGGTGCAACTTAGTAAAGCCGCAAAGGATGTCACATTTATCAACTACGATGCTTCGACAGGTGCCTTGGAAGGCGAATATTTGCGGAATGCTGTATTTGAAAGCAAAAATGGAACACTTTACTTTGGTGGCGTAAATGGCTTTTCGGTTTTAAACCAAAATATTGCACAGAATGATAAATTACCATTTAAACCGGTTTTTACTGATTTTTTGGTGCATGGAAAGAAGATAGATGTTGAAGGGGATAATAATATCTTGGACAAAACGGTGCCTTATACTAGCGGCTTAGTTTTACTATACGACCAAAATTTTCTCACCTTCCGTTTTTCGGCACTTAACTATCAAAATCCCGCCCAAACTTACTATAGTTACAAACTGATCGCTATAGACCAGGAGTGGAGAGAAAACCGAAGTGCACAGGGAAACGATTTTTCTGGAAGGGATGGAGTGCTCACAATAGCTTACACCAATCTCCCGCCAGGAAAATATGAACTTCAGGTAATGGCTTCTACTACCAATTTGGAATGGCCAGGAGAAATCACCACAATCAACCTAACCATTAATCCTCCATGGTGGCGAACTACGGTGGCATATTTTTGCTATTTTGGTTTAATGGTTGTAGCCATTTGGCTTAGCATTAGGTTTTATTTGCGTAACGCCAGAAAAAATGCAGAACGAAATCGGAGGGAAGATCTTCTCCTGCTCAGAATTAGGAGCTTAATTGATCAGCAAAATTTATTAAGTGGGAAACTCGAATTTGCAAATCCTTCTTCCCCGCCAAGAACAGAAATTCCTCAGTACACGGAAAACATGAACCCGATGGAAGCTACGTTTTTAAAGAAAGCAATGTTGCTGGTCGAGAATAATTTAAATGTAAGCGACTATTCTGTTGAGCAGCTTAGCAGCGATTTGAATATGGACCGTACCGGGTTGTATCGCAAATTGATTACCTTACTTGATAAATCTCCCTCGCTATTTATCCGTAACATCAGGTTGGAAAAAGCTGCAGAATTACTTCTTGAAGAAACCCTTAATATTTCTGAAATTGCCGATCGTGTAGGCTTCAGCAGTTCGAGCTATTTGAGCAAATGCTTTCAGGAACGTTATGGCTGTAAACCTTCTGAATATGCTCAAAATGCGAAAAAATCAACGTAAATATCAAAAAAATCAACATTGGTGTTGTCTCTATTGAGGTTGTTGAATCTATTTTTGCTGTCATCAAATACCAAATATAAACCTATAATATGAGAATTTATCGAAGGCTTTATTTTATAACGGCAGTGCTAATGCTGACTTTTTCGGGAGATTTAAACGCACAGTCAGTTCAAAAACTTCCGCAGGGGATTTCCTTTTCCACTCAGGGAATGGATATTAAAATTGAATATTATTCGCCGAGCATTGTGCGTGTGTTTAAAACACCTGGCGGAAAACCATACGACAAAAAGAGCCTCTCTGTGGTTGGTAAAGCGGTGAAAACCCCGGTTGAATTTTCTCAGATGGGAAAAAATACGCTGATTAAAAGTGATTCAATTCAGCTAGAAGTAAACGTAGAAACAGGTGGTATTTATTTTTCAGATCGTTCGGGAAATAAATTGTTGAATGATAAAGATTATGGAACACAATTTTCTCCCCTAGATGATGCTGGTACACCATCGTTTAAAGTTCGAAACGGTTTTTTGCTGGATAAAGATGAGGCCATTTATGGGGTAGGACAAGTTTTGGATAACAAGTTTAACCGCCGCAATTCTGCTCATCACATGCAAAATGAAAATATGTCAACCTATTCGCCGTTTTTTCATTCGGTTAAAGGTTATGGCGTTTTTTGGGATAACTATTCCATTTCAGAATTTAATGATAATCCTCAGGAACTTTCTTTTGAAGGTTTAGGTCACTGTTCAGATTACTATTTTATGTACGGTAAAAATGCGGATGGCGTAATTTCAAAAGTGCGAACTTTAACGGGGAAAGCTCCCATGCTTCCATTGTGGGCATTTGGTTTTTTTCAGAGTAAGGAGCGATATAATAGTCAGGATGAAAGTTTAAATGTGTTAAAAAAGTATCGCGATTTAAAAGTTCCGCTTGATGTGGTAATCCAAGACTGGCGTTACTGGCCCGAATATAATAAAAGTGATAGTGCATGGAACTCTCAAAGTTTTGATAAAGAACGCTTTCCAGATCCAAAAAAATGGGTGGATCAGATTCATCAGTTAAATGCTAAACTGCTTATTGTTACGTGGCCTGGCTTTGGTCCAAAAACGGATCAGCGCAAAGAGTTCGATAGTAAAAAGATGATCATTAATTTTGATACCTGGCCACCAAACAGCGGGGCGAGGCCTTATGATGTTTTCAATCCTAAGGCCTTAGATATTTATTGGAAATATCTGGATAAAGGTATTTTTAGCTATATCGGAAACGATGGTTGGTGGCTGGATTCTACAGAGCCGGATCACATCAATAAAAAAGAATCTGATTTCGATTTGCCCACTTACCTGGGCAGTTACCGAAGTGTAAAAAATGGTTTCAGCCTGATGCATAATAAAGGCATCGCAACCCACCAGCGGGAAACGTACAGCCAGAAAAGGGGCGTCATTCTCACCAGATCTGGCTTTATCGGTCAACAGTTGTATGGTTCTAACACCTGGAGTGGCGACGTAAGTTCTACCTGGGATATGCTCGAAAAACAAATTCCTGCGGCTTTGAATTATACGCTTATGGGCATTCCGAACTGGAACAGCGATATAGGTGGCTTTTTTGCTGGTCGCTGGCGTAATGGAGATGGAAATAAAAATCCCGAATTTCAGGAACTTTACGTTCGTTGGATGCAGTTTGGAACTTTTAGTCCTATGATGCGTTCTCATGGAACAGACTTGCCAAGAGAAATCTGGAATTTTGGCGACCGCGGTACCTGGTGTTTTGATGCACAGGAAAAGTTTATCAAGCTCCGTTACAGCTTGTTACCTTATATTTATAGCACCTCGTGGGATGTTAGTAAAAATGATGGAACCTTTATGCGTCCGCTGGTGATGGATTTTGCTGCCGATAAAAAAACACATGAAATCGGTCATCAATATCTGTTTGGCCGATCGATTTTGGTTGCTCCGGTAACAAAATATCAGACTAAAAAATGGCCTGTATATTTGCCAGAGGGAAGCGGTTGGTATAATTTCTGGACCAACCAATATTACAACGGTGGGAGAGAGGTAAACACTGATGCGCCAATAAACATCGTTCCACTTTATGTTAAGGCTGGATCAATTATTCCAATCGGACCGGATGTTCAATACTCAACAGAAAAAAAATGGGATAATTTAACTGTTCGTGTTTATGGTGGGGCCGACGGTGAATTTGTATTGTACGAAGATGAAAATGATAACTATAATTATGAAAAAGGAAAGTTCTCTACCATCACATTTAAGTGGAATAATCAAGAAAAAACATTAAGTGTAGGCGATAGAACCGGTAGTTTCAAAGGGATGTTAGGTGCCAGGAAATTTAATGTGGTATTAATTGCTGATGGTAAATCGGCTGGGCGTTCGAAGTCGATTACCTACAATGGAAAGTTGATTAATATGAAGCTTTAATTCGAGGCTAGCCAATCTCGACTGCACAAATAAAAGTAATTTGAAGGGTTAGCAATTCAGAATGTTGCTAACCCTTAAGTTTTGATCTATTTGCTCTGACTCTTGTGAATTTTCTTGATAATAAGAAATAACACTGCGCTAATAATTGTCTACCAGTTGTTCCGGTTGCGGGCCGATGATCAGTTCCTGGTCTGGGACCCAATTAATGTCACAGTCAATAAGTTGAACGTAGTTTGCAATAATATTCATCAGCTTGTAATACTCTGCATTAATTTGCGGTTGCAATTTCCCAAAGCTGATTACAAGGGTGTTTTCAATCAATAATGATTGAACATTGAAAGCAAAAGAATCATTTTCCAACCATTCAAAATTCTGATCAGATAATAAGACTATCGAACAGTCAACTTTCCATTTCCGGCGAGACGCTGTTACATGGTAAGTCAGCTGGAAATCTAGTATTCCATCATTGGTCGAATCAAAAAGTATATTAACCTTCTTTCCCATTTAACGTTTACAGTAAGCATGTTTCCATATTTAAAAAGTACCCTTAAAGCATATTGAGCACAATTAAATTTAAATTATGGCTGGCTTGATGTCTATTGTAAATTGTAAAAAAAAGACGTCGGTTTACTAAATCTGAGCTACTTTATTTGCGTAAACGTTTACGTAAAAAACCGCATTTGCTTAGCTCAATTAATATGCTTCGTTTTCACCGGAACAACCTTCATGAGTTGGTTTTTATTGTCGTATTTAAGGCTATCCAAACAAAGTTCCCTAAGCACATACTTTTCCTTTTGCGGAACAATGCGATGGTATAAAACGTAATCCTGTTTTCCTAAAGTGACTACGGTATGATGACCGGGGCCTATTGTTGCTGTACCAGGTATAGTTGAAAGAATTGGACTATTTTTTCCCTTTTGGAAAGGACCAAAGGGCGTTTTGCCTACTGCATATCCTATTCGATAGGTTTCATCAATTGCTTTTCCTTCAGAAAACATCAGCAAGTATTCGTTATTTCTTTTAATCAGGTGTGGTGCTTCGAAATAACCGGATGGTGTTACCTCCACTGGCTTATTTACAAAACTGAACATATCTGGCTTTAACTTTACAGCCATGCATTTTCCATTAATCCAGTTAAATCCCGAACCCCAGTAGAGATAGGCATTGCCGTTATCATCGACAAAACAATCAGCATCAATGTTATGAACGGCAGGAAAATACTTCGCAGCAATTAGCGGCGTGTTATCTTTTTTGAGGTTTTTCCATGGCCCCAAAGGTTGATCACTTACTCCAGCCCAAACCTCGCTCCCGACAGATACGTACATGTAAAACTTCTTATCTTTACCTCTGACAACAGAAGGTGCCCAAACCATCGAATTATTGGAGGTTGGGCTGTTACAGGCTTTTTTGGTTGGCCAATTTAAATGGTGGCGTGTGAAGTTAACAAAGTCTTTCGTTTCAAAAACACCCAGTTCATCTCCGCCCCATGGATCAATAGTGGCATAAATATAATAGGTGCCATTTTGCTTTACAACCGTTGGATCGGCAAAATACCCGGGGATAATAGGATTACTTACCTGCTGCGCCATCGATGATAGCGAAATAAGCATCAGCATCAGCAATGCTGAAAAACTGCCAATATTTTTGTTGTTTCTATTTATCCGCATCTCTTTCTGTAAAATTAACTGATTTAATTTTAGTTACATCCTTTGTTTCCAATGCTTTACCTGCATAAGAAGGTTTGGCTTTACCCCAAATTACTTCGCTGTTTTGTAAACTGATGTAGCCTGTATTTTCGAAATAAAAACCAGCAATATCACTTTTTACCATCCCCTCTACATTGCTCGGCCTGCGGTCATAAACTCCGCCAGGCTGCTTAGTTGTTTTCTCCATTGCAACAGTTACCTGATCAAAATAAATGTTCGAAATCTTCTCAGGATTTTCGCCGCTAATGTAAACTCCACCTTCTCCAGTGCATCGAATATTGGAGAAATAAATATTTGTTACAGCACCCACGCGGCCTTTTGTCTCACCTTTCGGTAACCGCCAGCCCGCATCTTTGTTATTGCTTGTTGCTCGTGGGTACGCGGTAATGTAAATAGGCTCGGCTTTGCCCCACCATACATCTGAGAATAATTTGGATTCGATAACCAGATTTGAAAAAATTACATCACTTACCGTTCCTTCATCTCTGTTTTGAATGCCTATGCCTCGATTACTATTAACGATATTACAATTGTTGATCAGTACTTTACTAATGCGGTCCATATTTTCAGAGCCGATTTTGATGGCACAAGAGCTGGAAGTCATAGTACAATTGCTAATGACAATATTTTCGCATGGACCATATTTTTCAAATTCACGTCTGTTTTTTAAGCAGATACAATCATCACCCGATTCGATATAACAATTGGTAATCCTTACATTTTTACTATGATCGATATCGATACCATCGCTATTTCTAATTTTGATACTATTGAGCAACGTGATATTTGAAATCGCAACATCGTCACAACCTATTAAATGAACCGTCCAGTAAGCAGAGTTTTTAAAAGTAACGCCGTCGATATTTAATTTTTTACAACCAATTAAAGTGAGTAAATGTGGCCGCGGATCTACAACATTAAAAGGCTTGAGCACATAAGAATCGTCTAGTTCTTCTCCCATAAATGAAATGCCATTTCCGTCAATTTCACCGCTACCCGTAATGCTTACCTGCTGCAAATCTTTTCCACCAATCCATACGGTTCCTTCCCCTTTGTTATCGCCAAAGGCACTTTCCGTATAAAGTTTTTCATCCGGACTTGCTAAAATTTTGGCTCCGCCTTCTACTCTTAACTCTACAAATGATTTTAAGTTGAAGGGCCCCGAAAGATAAACATGCCCGGCGGGAACAACTACCTGGCCACCGCCAGCTTTTGAACACGCATCGATAGCTTTTTGAATCGCCACTGCATCATTGGTTTTGCCGTTGCCAACCGCACCATAGGTTTTAATATTAAATTTTGATTGCGCATTGGCAAAAAAGCCCGAAAGAAGGAAGATTGCTAGAATTAATTTTAACTTCATCTATGTTATATTTAGCGTACTATTTAATTTTTACCAAAAAACTGTATAAAGGGCGGCCATAATGCCTACAATAATTACAGATGCAACCATAAATGCAGGCGTAACTTTAAACATCGTTTTGTCAATCTCTAAGCCCTGCGGATTGTTCTTACTTTTAGGATCGGTAAGTGTGATTACCACCATCACCACGATAATAGTCACAAAAACCCACGACATTCTATTTAGAAAAGGAATATCATCAATTAAACCCTGACTTATTGAGGGCAGGAATTTGAAGAAGATGGAAAGAGGAATGGTTAGCAGTGCGGCACAAAGTGCTGCCCTTGATGTTGTTCGTTTCCAGAAAAAGCCAAGTAAAAAAATGGCAAATACACCCGGCGAAATAAAACCGACATATTCCTGGATAAACTGATATACCTGATCAAAGCTTCTTAACGCCGGAGCAACAATAATGGCAATTACCGATGCGATGACCACTGACCATCGCCCAACGGCAACCATCCGTGTTTCGCTTGCAGTAGGATTAATATATTTTTTATAAATATCTAAGGTGAAAATGGTGGCAATACTGTTTGATTTTCCTGCTAGCGAAGCCACAATAGCTGCCGTTAATGCTGCAAAAGCCATTCCTTTTACGCCAATAGGTAATAAGTTCATTAAGACCGGATAGGCATGATCTGGTTTGAGTACGCCTGAACTGTCTAACATTTCTGCCTGAAAATAGCCACGCTGGTAAAGCACAAAAGCAGCAATACCCGGAATCACTACGATAACCGGAATTAGCAATTTTAAAAAGGCAGCGAAAATCAATCCGCTTCTTCCGGTTTTTAAATCTGCCCCCAAAGCCCTTTGAACGATGTATTGATTGCAACCCCAATAATTGAGGTTGTTAATCCACAAACCGCCAACCAATACAGCCACACCTGGAAGTTCGTTGTAAAACTTATCGCCCTTTGAAAATATCATGTGAAAATGATCAGCAGCCTCGGTGCGTAACATCGGCAGCGCACCTAAAACGGTATCTACATTCAGTTTTTCCGACACGAGTTTTAGCGCCATGTAGCAAGTGATTAATCCGCCGATAACTAAAACAAAAACCTGGATGACATCTGTATAGCCAATCACTTTCATCCCCCCAAGGGTAATTAATGCAGAGAATATGGCCAGAAAAATGATACAGGTACTAAAAGGAATTCCTGTAATGGTTTCTATGGCGATAGCACCTAAAAAAAAGATAGAGGTAAGGTTAACAAACACATAAACCAGTAACCAAAAAACAGCCATTAAAGTACTCACGGTATTGTTATACCGGGTAGATAAAAACTGTGGCATGGTATAAATTTTATTTTTAAGGTAAATTGGTAGGAAGAAAACCGCTACAATAATCAGCGTTGCTGCAGCCATCCATTCGTAACTGGCGATGGCCAGTCCCATGGCAAAGCCAGAGCCAGACATACCGATAAAATGTTCTGCAGAAATATTTGAAGCAATGATGGATGCGCCAATAGCCCACCATGTCAAAGATCCTTCAGCCAGAAAATAGTCTTTAGTATCTGTTTTCTTTTGTTTCTTAGATCTATAAACATAATAACCGTAGGCCGAAACGATAACGAAGTACAAAAAGAAAACGGCACAGTCAAGCGCTGAAAGGTGATTCATAGCGTTGTAATATATTTGGTTTTTTTAAAAGTCAGAAAAAATCCGAATCAAAGCGGATGAAAGAAGGTATTTAATTACGTAAACGTTTTCGGGTTTTAACCGATTTTAAGCAGGTTTTTCTTAGCAACCAGTTGATTCTCTTTTGATGAGCACTGATTTGAGCACAATATTTTGATCATCTCCAATACCACGTTTAGTTAAGATTTTAAACAGGCATTTAGCAGCCTCAATCCCGATTTCAAATGCAGGTTGCGTAATTGTTGTCAAAGAAGGATTGAGCAACTTTGCAGAACTCAGGTTAGAAAAGCTGATAATTTTTACATCATCTGGAATTTTAAGTTTTAATTCCCTGCAAGCAAGGTATGCCGGAATTGCAAATTCTTCTATTGAGGAGAAAATTGCATCTGGCTTATGCGATTGGAACAAATTGATAATGTTGGCCACATTCTCATTTTCTTCTGGCTGATAATGTAAAATTAGGTTTTCATCGATGCTGATGCCATGTGCTGCAAGTGCATCTTTATATCCGGCAAATCGCGTTCGGCCGGCAGGTAGTTTTTCCAAACCGTATAAATAGGAAATTTGAGTACAGCCACACTCAATTAAATGTTCGGTGGCATTAAAGGAAATCTGGTAATCATCAGTGGTAATTTTAAAGGCATCTAAAGATTCGTACACCCGATCGAAAAAAACCAGCGGAATTTTTTTAACCAGATCGCGGTAATAATCATTATTGTATTCGTTGCTCGATACAGAAGTCAAAATGCCATCTACCCGGCCGTTTAGTAAACTATTGGTAAATAACATTTCCATCTCAATATCTTCATGTGTTTGATAAATGAGGACATGATAACCATATTGCCTGGCAATTTCTTCGATCCCTTTGATGGCCAGGGAAAAGAAGTTGTTAGCAATGTTCGGTATAATTACCGCAATGGTTTTAGTTTTGTTGCTACGTAGATTACTGGCCGCAGGGTTTGGAGTGTAGTTAAGTTCTTTTGCCAGTGTTAATACCCTGGTTTTTGTTTTTAAGCTAATTTCGTAGCTATCATTAAGTGCTTTTGAGACAGTTGCTATCGACAGGTTTAACTCCTGCGCAAGTCTTTTGATATTTACCTCTCCCGACATTTGGTTACTCGTTTTGTTAGTTAATCAGGATAACCAAAAACATTTTTCATCTCGTAATGATGATCATTTCAGCTGGATTTACAAACCAAAATTGGAAGATATATATCCAATGCTAATATGCCTTGTTTCTCCACGACTCACTTACAGGGATGATTGTCTGGTTATCAAAAACGAATTTGAAAGTTGCATGCAACGTAACAAATTCGTTGCTACTAAACTAAGGAATTATAATAACAATTTGCCTACCTGCTTTAGTTATTTAGGTGCCAGCATTCTTGGTTGCTTAATAAAACCCAACGCTGCATCAATCTGTATAGAGTCAAAGTACAAGAGATTATAAGTCAGTTAGTTATATTAAATTATCTTGATTTACTTAATCGTTTACGTAAATAAAAATCCCAAATCATAAAAATCTAAGGTTTCAAAAACTCAACTTTAGATCATCAAACAAAGCATATTTTAACCAAATTATTTCTAGCCTTATGAGAAACGAAGAAATATTTTCGAAGGAAGATCAGAATCCATTGAAGAATATTGATCAATGGGAAGAGGATTTATTAATCCGTTATCCAGACCCGTCCAATATCAATTCAGACAAAAAAGAAGAACAATTTAGAAACTACGACGAAACCGAAAAAGATGGTGTAAAAGAGTTTTATAAACTGAACCACACTTACCAAACTTATGATTTTGTTCAGCAGAAAAAAGCTGATTATTTGAAGTTTGATAAGGAAGAAATGCCTGTGTGGAGTGCTTTTGATTTTCTGAATAAACTAGTTGATGATTCTGATCCGGATACAGATTTAGATCAAATGCAACACCTGCTTCAAACATCAGAAGCGATTAGAAATGATGGCCACCCGGACTGGATGGTGCTTGTGGGTTTAATCCATGATATGGGAAAAGTGCTTTGTCTTTACGGTGAGCCGCAATGGGCAGTTGTGGGCGATACATTTCCGGTTGGTTGTGCTTATTCAGATAAAATTGTTTATCCGGAGTTTTTTGAACTGAATCCTGATTTCAAGAATCCAGAGTACCAAACTAAACTGGGTGTTTACAGTCAAAACTGCGGCCTCGATAACGTTCACATGTCTTGGGGGCACGATGAGTATGTTTATCACATGATGAAACCCTATATCCCTGAACCAGGATTATACATGCTGCGTTACCACTCATTTTACTCGCAGCATAAAGAAAATGCTTACGATCATTTAATGAGTGAGAAAGACCACGAAATGTTTAAATGGGTAAGATTATTCAACCCTTATGATTTATACTCTAAAAATCCTAATCAAAAAAGCTGGGAAGAATTAAAGCCTTATTACGAGGCGCTTGTTAGTAAATACCTTCCAGCAACCATTAAATTTTAACACAAAAACAAAACATATACATTAAACAAATTTAACTAACCATTTATGAACCTAAATCTACAAAAATCATGAGGTTTAATTTTACGAGCATAAAGTATGGCGGCTTTCTTTTGCTGTTCTTACTTATCGGCCAGTCTTTCAATATGGCATTTGCCCAAACAGAAAGAAAAATCTCCGGTAACTTAATAGATAATACCAAACAGCCTATCATAGGTGCTTCGGTTTCTGTAAAGGGAACCAGCAAAGTTACCTCAACAGGTGCAGAAGGATCTTTTACGATCTCTGCAAAAACTGGCGACAAAATCCTTTTTAGCTTTTTAGGTTATCAAACCAAAGAGCTAACGGTAGAGGCCGCTTCAACTTATCAGGTAACCATTTCAGAAGCAACGGCATCACTAACTGATGTTGTAGTGGTGGGTTATGGTAAAAGCACCCGAAAAGCGTTAACAAGTTCAATATCAACCGTTAAAGGCGAAGATTTAAATAAAGGCGCCATTAGTGATGTTGGCCAGATGTTACAGGGTAAAGTTCCGGGACTAAATATTAGCCGTAGTGGAGATCCAAACCGTAACGCCGCGATTATCATGAGAGGTGCATCTACACTTCGTGAAGGCGCTCAATCTCCTTTATTCGTTATCGACGGTGTAGTTGGCGCAGATATTTCAATTATTGCACCAGATGATGTGGCTTCTATTGATGTATTAAAAGATGCGGCTGCAGCGGCTATTTATGGTAACCGGGCGGCAAACGGTGTAATTATGGTGACTACTAAAAAAGGCGTGAGTGGGCAAACACAAATTTCATATAACGGCTATTTTGGAATTGAAAATGTTTCCAATCGCTATGACATGATGAATGCAGACCAGTTGCGGGCTTTTTTAGCGAAAACAAACTCTGCTCTAACACCAGCAAATGATAAAGGTGCAAATACAAACTGGCAGGATGAAGTGCAAAGAAGCGATGCCATGTCTCAAAACCATAACGTTTCATTAAGTGGTGGTACCGAAAAAACAACCTATAATGCAAGTGTTAACTATTTCAATCAGCAGGGGATAATTAAAACAAGCGGATTAGATCGGTTTATTGGTCGTATTGGCGTTGAGCAAAAGGCTTTCAATGATAAATTGAAAATCTCTTTCAACTTAAGCAACTCTGTAAGTAATGCAGATCTGGTTCCTTACAGAAACACGATATTATCGCAAATGCTTACTTATTTGCCAACTGCACCGGTAAGAAATGCCGACGGTAGTTATTTTGATAACTTGGTTCAAACCAGTTATTATAACCCGGTTTCGATGTTGGAGAATGCAAAAGAAAATTTAAAAACTAAAAATATTTTAGGGAACTTGAGTGCTAACTTAAAACTTCCTTTTGGTTTTACATATGATGTAAACGTATCTTATCAAAATACCCAAAATGTGTATGGTGCGTTTTACAATAGCATTTATACTTCTCGTTATAACAACGTAAGAAACACGCCAGATCCGCCAGCAAACCCAACTTTCGTCTCTTTAGTGGGGCAGAATGGTGTGGCAGTAAGAAATGCTTATCAAAATACAAATAAGATTATAGAAACCTATCTTACATGGAACAAAAAGTTTGGCGATCATGATATTAATGCGGTTGTTGGTTATTCTTATCAACAATCTTTAAATAATGATGGTTTCCAATCAACTTCTACTAATTTTCCTGTAAATGAGGTGGGTTATAACAACTTAAGTTTAGGTAATCCTTACGCGGTAACCGATTTCAGGGTAGATTTTAACCCTGGTGTTACCTATCAGGAAATTCTGTTGATTTCTGATTTTGCCAGAGTAAACTATAATTATAAAAACAAGTATTTACTTCAAGGATCGATTAGAAGGGATGGATCTAACGTATTCGGTATAAATGAAACCTGGGGTTACTATCCATCAGTTGGTGCAGCATGGAACCTTGACCAGGAAAATTTCATGAAAAATCAAAACGTGGTTAGGTCATTGAAATTACGTGGAAGTTATGGTATTGCCGGAAATTCATTGGGTTTTGCGCCACTAACAACCAAATTGATTTATGGTCAGGTAGGGCAGTTTTATTACAACGGTTCACCGAGAGAGGGTGCATATGGCGCCATCCAAAATGAAAACAAAGATCTACGCTGGGAAAGAACAGCAACCACAAATTTAGGTGTAGATTTTGGTTTATTCGGTGGTAGAGTAGGTGGTTCGGTAGATTGGTATAACAAAAAAACTACTGATTTAATTTTAACCTTCGATGTTGATCAAAACCTTTATCCTTCTGGTCAGCTTACCGCAAATGTGGGCAAACTAAGTAATAAAGGTATAGAGGTGGTTTTAAATGGTACGCCAGTGATTAGCGATAATTTCAGTTGGACAACAGCCATCAATCTTGCCAGAAACGTAAATAAAATCATTACCTTATCTGATACTCGTTTCAATATCGATAACAGGTTGACGGTAACTCCTGATGGCGCTGGTCAAAGTGGAGCATCATTACAGATTTTAGCACCAGGCCAGGCGATTGGAACATTCTACACTTTTAAATATGCAGGGAAAGATGCCAACGGTGTTTCGCAATACTACGATGCGGCAGGCAATATTAAAACGCAGGGTTTACTAAATAGAACTGACTATTATATTTTAGGAAATGCACAGCCAAAAGCATTAATCGGTTGGAGCAACAATGTTCGTTACAAAAACTTCGATTTAAGTATTTTTATGAGAGCCGTTTTGGGTAACAAAATCATGAACGTAACCCGTGCCGATTTGTTCCGCCCAAGCACAGCACAGTTCACCAATATACCGGTTGAGGTAGAAAACGAATCAGCATCAGATTTTAACTCCTACAAATATTCAAGCCGCTTCTTAGAAAACGGTAGTTACTTGAGGTTAGATAACGCCACCCTGGGTTACACATTCAAAAAAGGACTGATCCCGGGTGTAAACTCGTTGAGGTTGTATACTACTGCTAACAATCTTTTTGTGATCACTGGTTACAAAGGCATCGATCCGGAAATTAACCAGGGCGGTATTGCTCCAGGTGTAGATACCAATAACTTTTATCCTAAAACCAGAACATTCTTGTTCGGCTTAAACGTATCATTTAATTAAAATCAAAAAAGATGAAAAGTCCTATTAAATATATCGCAGGTGCAGCTTTAACATTAGGTGTGTTAAGCTCTTGCCATAAACTGGATTTAAAAGTTGAAACTCAGTTAACCCCAGAAACATTTCCGCAAACGGCACAACACTTTGTTCAGCTTACTGGCCAGGTGTACGTACAGCTTCGTCAGGGTTGGAGTACCGATTATTTCTTCATGCAAACACTAAGTACCGATGAGGCGATTATGCCTGCAAGAGGTGGTAACTGGTATGATGGCGGAACTTATGAAATGCACCACAAACATACCTGGACTAAAGATAACGGACATGTGAGTAGTGGTTGGGGATGGCTTTCGGGTGTGATTAGTAAAGCAAACCAGAGCTTGTTTCTACTAAAAGATGCCCCAGAATCACCTGCGAAAGTTACCTCAATAGCCGAGCTTCGTGCAACAAGAGCTTTAGCACTTTTTATGATGATGGATTTGTGGGGCAATATCCCTATTGTAACTTCATTCGGCGAAACAACTTCTCCAGAAACCAAACCGAGAGCAGAAGTATTTACTTTCATAGAGGCAGAACTTAAAGATATATTACCAAGCCTAAGCATAGCCACTGGTGCAGCAAATTACGGCAGACCGAACAAGTACACCGCTTATGCAATTTTGGCGAAGATGTATCTTAACTCTGAAGTGTATACCGGAACCGCCCGTTATAATGAAGCCGTAGCCATGTGTGATTTGATTACAACGGCAACAGGATCACCTTATAGTTTAGAATCTGATTTCAGAAAGATGTTTTTTATTGATAACGGACCTCAAACAAAAGAATTTATTTTTGCTATCCCTTACGATCCGGGATATAGCAATGGTTTTATGATTTATTCGAGGTATTCTTTACCACGATCATTGCAGGCGAAATATAGTCTTAAACATACGCCAAGTGCACCAATGAGTACTTTGCCAGAATTTTATGCAAACTTCAACGATCCTAATGATAAAAGAAATGCGCAATGGATTAGAGGTTTACAAACTTTTTATGATGGCCGCCCGGTTACTGTAGCTACAACCAAAAAAGGTTACGACCAGTTTTACACTGGTGCAGATGCTTCCGCTCCAATTACTTATCAGGTCGATATTACACCTAATTTAACCTTGAGAGATGCATCGAGACCATTCGACGTTGGAAATGATGAAGTGGCCTGGAACATGGGTTACCGCAACAATAAATTCTATTGCGATAGTACTTCCTCAAACAGAAATCAAAATAATGATGTGCCCATTTTCAGGTTATCAGATATTTTGTTGATGAAAGCAGAAGCGATATTAAGAGGCGCTACTCCAACACAAGGTCAAACTGCATTATCTTTGGTAAATCAGTTAAGAGCAGTGCGAACCACTTCACCAGCGTGGACTTCTGTAACCTTGGAAGATATATACAAAGAGCGTTGCAGAGAGCTTTCGTGGGAATGCTGGCACCGCAACGATATGATTCGTTTTGGTAAGTACGAAGGGTCGTGGGGTTTCAAAACCGATGCACAAACTTTCCACCGCCTGATGCCAATTCCTAATTCGGCAATGATCTTAAACCCGAAATTAAAACAGAATCCTGGTTACAATTAATTGGGATAACATGAAAAGAAATTTCTCTAGCTTATCTTTAGAGAAATTTCTTTTTTAAAATTTTATCCATTTCATTAAAAAGACCCCATTCATTTTCATGAATAAACGACTACTATTTCTTCTTCCACTTATTTCTGCAGGATCTTTATTTGCGCAAATCATCACAAAAAATCCTTCAGAAACGGTTGCTGCAACAAAAACCCTCAAAAAAGAAATGGGTACTTTAAATTTTATTGCCATGGGCGATTGGGGCAGAAATGGTGCCGATCACCAGAAACAGGTAGCGAAACAAATGGGAATTACTGCTGCAGATGTTAAGGCTCAATTTATAATCTCTACAGGTGATAATTTTTACCCTAGCGGTGTCATCAGCGAAAGAGATCCGCTGTTTAAATATTCGTTTGAAGATATCTACACTGATTTTTCATTGCAATGGGACTGGTATGTTATTCTAGGTAACCACGATTATAAGTCAAATCCTGATGCGCAGGTTGAATACTCAAAAATCAGCAGACGCTGGAAAATGCCTGCAAGATACTTTTCAAAGAAATTCCCCATCAATGGAGATCTGAATAATCAGGTTTTAATTGCTTTTATAGATACCAATCCATTGATTCCTGAGTTTTACAAAAACGCAGAATACGGACCAAATGTGAAAGGTCAGGATACTACTGCTCAAAAAAAATGGCTCGAAAAAACACTTGCCGAAAAAGATCCCTCCATAAAGTGGAAAATTGTGGTAGGCCATCATCCTATGTTTACCGGAGGTAGCCGAACGGAAGGTTATGATACCAAAGCCATTAGAAATTCATTGAAGCCATTGCTAGATCGCAACGGGGTTGATGTATATTTAACCGGGCACGAGCATAGTTTGCAGTATATTAAACCTGAAGGCAAAACGCATCATTTCATTTCTGGCGCAGCTTCAGAGAAAACGCCGGTTAAACTGATTCCTGATGCCCAGATGGTCGCATCAGAGTATGGCTTTATGCTGTTTTCTGTAAGCAATAACAGCCTAAATGTTCAGGTGATTAACGATGAAGGCTACGTGATTTATCAAACTGCAATAAAGAAATAGTTCCTGCGGAAGCAAAAATTAATCAATAATCTTCACCACCAACATATAAATGAAATTAACCGCCAGGGTCGATTTGCCAGTAAGTAAACCAAAAAGATTAATTTCTTTGGATGCCTTGCGTGGTTTCGACATGTTTTGGATTATTAGCGGCGAAGGGATTTTCCATGGTTTAGCTAACGCCGTAAAGCAAAAGCATGGCCTTGCTCAAAACCATCAAGACTGGCAGATTATAGGTACAGAAAATTTGTCGCTTTTAGAGCGAATGATGGTTGGTATCAGCAATCAGCTGCACCATTCTCCATGGAACGGGTTCACTTTCTACGATTTGATCTTTCCCTTGTTTATTTTTATTTCTGGCGTATCAATGCCTTATTCGTACCAAAAATATTTTGAAAATAGGGCGAACGACAAAAGCCTTTCTAATCAGGTTTATTATTCGTTGATCAAACGAACCTTGATTTTAATTGTACTGGGTTTTATTGTGAATGGATTATTGCAGTGGAATGGTTTTGAAAATACCCGCTTTGCCAGTGTACTCGGACGAATTGCTTTTTCTACTTTTTTCGCTGCGCTGATTTATCTTAACTTCTCGCTACCAAAACAAATCATTTGGTTTTTAGCCATCCTTTTCGGTTATTATTTTATCATGATGTATGTTCCGGTTCCTCATTTTGGTGCTGGTGTGCTAACACCTGAAGGCAATTTATCAGCCTATATAGATCGCTTACTTTTGCCAGGGAAACTCCATCGCATTGTATACGATCCGGAAGGGATTTTAAGCACTATTCCTGCAATTTGTTCTGCGATGATTGGCATATTTACTGGTACTTTTATTAAATCCGAATCAAGCTCACCCAATCAAAAAGTACTCAAATTATTTCTTGCAGGTCTTGCATGTATCGCTTTAGGTTTACTTTGGTCGATCATTTTTCCCATTAACAAAACCATGTGGACCAGTACTTTCGTATTATTTGCTGGCGGATGTAGCATTTTGTTATTTACCCTATTTTATTATGTTATTGATGTGCAGTCGATTAAAAAATGGTGTGTTCCATTTCTTTGGATTGGCAGCAACTCCATCCTCATATACGTTTGTGCCCATGGCCTTATTAATTTTGAATCTACGGCGGTTTTTATTTTCGGTGGCTTAGTTCAAAAGATTCCGGCAATCTGGCAATCGGCACTTTTATGGACTGCAATCCTCGGCATCCAATTATTTATCCTTAAATTTCTTTACGATAAGAAGTGGTTCTTAAAAATTTGATATGAAATTGAAATTCCTTTTTGTTCTTGCAATCTGTTTATTGGGCTACGGCAAATCGTGGTCGCAAGATTATTTAAAAACATCAAACGAACTTATTGCAAGGGTGGTTCCAAAGCACCAATCATATTTTCTGACAGAAAAACTGAACGCCAAAGATGGAAAAGATATCTTCGAAATTGAAAGCAAGGGCAACAAAATCCTATTAAGAGGTTCAAGCGGCGTGGCCATCGCTTCGGCATTTTATCACTATTTAACGGAGTATGCACACTGTCAAATCACCTGGAACGGCACTAATTTAAAACTGCCTGCTACGCTTCCAAAGGTACCAGCCAAAGTGAGAAAAGAAACGCCTTACGAATATCGTTACTACTTGAACTACTGTACATTTAACTACAGTATGAGTTGGTGGGACTGGGCAAGATGGGAAAAAGAGATTGATTGGATGGCTTTACACGGAATCAATATGCCGCTGGCCATTACGGGCGAAGAGTATACCTGGTATCTTTTGTATAAAGAAATGGGTTTTTCTGATGAAGAATTAAGTGGCTTTTTTACTGGTCCGGCATATTTCTCATGGTTTTGGATGGGCAACATCGATGGATGGGGTGGTCCTTTACCCGTTTCATGGATGAAAGAACACTTCGATTTGCAAAAGAAAATTTTACAAAGGGAGCGGGCACTTGGTATGAAACCTGTGCTTCCGGCATTTACTGGTCACGTTCCTGCCGCCTTTAAGGCAAAATACCCGAATGCAAAATTAAAAGCAACCAACTGGACCAATGGTTTTGCAGATACTTATATTCTGGATTCTGAAGATCCGATGTTTGCCCAAATAGGTAAAAAGTTCCTGGAGAAGCAAACGGAACTTTTAGGAACGGATCATCTCTATTCTGCAGATACCTTTAATGAAAATGAGCCACCATCATCAGCACCTGATTATTTAGGTAAACTGAGCGCAAGAATTTATGATGGAATGTCTCAGGCCGATCCAAAAGCCGTTTGGGTGATGCAGGGATGGCTTTTTTATAGTGACAGAAAATTTTGGAAAGAGCCGCAAACCGAAGCTTTGTTGAAAGCAGTTCCGGATGATAAAATGATTTTATTGGATCTGGCTACAGAAATTGAACCCGTTTGGAAACGAACGGAAGGCTTTTATGGTAAACCCTGGATTTGGAATATGCTTCACAATTTCGGTGGCAACACTAATCTGTTTGGTCGCATGGATGTGGTGGCAACCGCACCCGCCGAAGCGCTGGCAAATCCAAAAAGTGGTAAAATGAAAGGTATCGGTTTGAGTATGGAAGGGATAGAACAAAATCCGGTTTTATATGAGTTGATGATGGCCAATACCTGGCAAAAAACACCAATCGATTTAAATAAATGGCTTCCTAAGTTTGTTACCAACCGTTATGGAACCAATGATCAGCATGCACAAGATGCCTGGAAGATTTTAAGAAAAACGGTTTACAATGTACCTGCTGACAAATATATCAGAGATGGTGCAGAATCTATAATTCAGGCCAGACCAACTTTAGATTCCCTTTCACGATGGGCGAAAACTACACTGAACTATCATGAGGAGGATTTACTTCCAGCATGGGATGCGTTGATAAAAGCCAGTGAAAATTGTGAAGCCAGTGATGGTTATCAATACGATATTGTTGATTTAACCCGCCAAGTACTCGCCAATTATGCCTTGCCGATTCAAAGAAAATTTGTTGCTGCATATGAAAGAAAGGATCTTCAGGCATTCCAGATCGAGAGCAAAAGATTTTTAAATTTGATTGATGACATGGACAAACTATTAGCCTCAAGACAAGACTTTTTAATTGGTCCATGGGTAAGTGATGCGAGAAGATGGGGGAAAACCGAAAAAGAAAAGGCGCTTTACGAAATGAATGCGAAAGATTTAATCACCCTTTGGGGCGATGCTAAAAGTCCCCTGAATGAATACGCTTGCCGCCAATGGAGTGGATTATTAAGTGATTTTTATAAACCACGCTGGGAAATGTTTATTGCTAAAGCCGGTAATGCGATCATCCAAAATAAGAAGCTGGATATTGCAACCATTCAAAGTGAATTAGCCGACTGGGAATGGAAGTGGGTGAACAAACGCCAGGATTATCCTACAAAAACAGTTGGAAATCCGGTAACCCTTTCCGTTGAGATGTATGCGAAATACAGAAAAGAAGTTGGAGGAACCCATCAGAAAAAATAATGACTCAATCGATTAGCACTAATTACTCGACAGATTTGGCCGAAAAAGCGGTTATTGGTTTTTTTAAACATGCATGTGCATTCTCCGTGAAGATTACGTTGATCATTTGCCTGTTTTCTAGTTCTTCTTTTGCGCAACAAAAGGATTTGATTCGATATGTCCAGCCATTTTCTGGAACTTCTGGCAGTACCACGAAAGCAAGCCAACATATTGAGGATAAAACGGAGCGCTTGGCCAATACCATTCCGGCAGTTGCACCGCCTTTTGCAATGACGCAGTGGACACCGCAAACACAGCTTAGCGAGAAGAAATGTCTGGCGCCATATTATTACAATAACGATAAAATTTTTGGTTTTAGAGCCAGTCACTGGATCAGTGGTTCTTGTACGCAAGATTATGGCAGTTTCACCATCATGCCAATTTCCGGAAAACTGAAAACTGCTTCCAATGATTATGCCGAAAATTATAGTCATCAAGGGGAAATTTCGCAGCCGGATTATTATAAAGCAGTGTTTCAGAAATATCAGTTGGAAACAGAAATCACGGCTACGCTCCGCAGTGGTATGCTTCGGGTAAAGGCACTAAAAGCAGACAGTATTTATCTGTTAATTAGCCCAAATAGCGATCAGGAAAAGGGTTTCATTAAAATTGATCAATCAAAGGGTGAAATTTCTGGCTACAATCCTGTTCATCGTATTTATCAGGGCTGGGGAGAGCCTGCTGGTTTTAGCGGCTACTTCTTCATCAAAATTAATAGGAAATTTACTAGAAGTGGTGCTTTTAGCGAAGGCAGAACGGACACTGCAACATCCATAATCAATAAGAAAAATATTGGCGTTTATGCTGGGTTCAAACTGGAAAATGGCGAGCAAATCGTCATATCTTCCGGAACATCTTTTACCAGTATAGCAGCTGCAAAAGCCAATCTGGAAGAAGAAATTGGCTCCTTAAGTTTCGAGGAGGTGAGAAGCCAGATCAGAAAAAGCTGGTCTGAATCGCTTTCACAAATTAAAATTGTAGGTGGCGATGAGAAAAAAAAAAAAATATTCTACACAGCACTTTATCATGCCCAGCAACATCCAAGGCTTTTTAATGATGTTGATGGCGGTTACCCTCGTTTTGCAGGAAACTATCAACGCGAAATAGCTAAGGGAAATTATTACGATGATTTCTCCATGTGGGATATTTACCGGGCTCAGCTCCCTTTGGTGGAATTGTTGCAGCCAAAGCTGGCCAATGCCTTTGTTCAATCGTTAATATCAAAAGGTGAGCAGGGTGGATGGTTACCTATTTTTCCATGCTGGAATAGCTATACTGCTGCGATGATTGGCGATCATTCAACGGCCTTTATTGCTTCTGCTTACAATAAAGGGATTCGGGATTATGATATCCAGAAAGCTTATCAACTCATGAGGAAAAATGCTTTCGAGATGCCAGACTCTGCAGATTATCTAAATGGAAAAGGCAGACGGGGAATAAACAGCTATCTAAAATATGGCTATATTCCGATGGAAGATAGCATTCCGAATGCGTTTCATAAAAAGGAGCAGGTTAGCCGAACGCTGGAATATGCATTTGATGACTATGCATTAAGTACAATCGCGAAAGATTTGGCTAAAACAGAAGATTTTAAGATGTTAGATAAAAGGGCATTAAACTATAAAAATGTTTTCGATACCAGTGTCGGGATGGTTAGAGGGCGCTACAAGAATGGAACTTGGTTCGAACCGTTTCTTGCCGATCACCGTGAACCTTATATCACAGAAGGGACGCCGAGACAGTATAGTTTTTATGTGCCTCAAGATGTACCAGGTTTGGTTAAGTTAATGGGTGGACCTAAAAAACTAGAGAATGAATTAGATTCTTTGTTTAACAAACAGGAATATTGGCATGGAAATGAGCCTGGTCATCAAATACCTTTTCTGTACAATTTTACCGCTTCGCCATGGAAAACCCAGCTGCAGGTTAACAAAATCCTGAATGAAGAATACGATGAGGGAGCAGGTGGCTTAAGCGGAAACGATGATGCTGGCCAAATGTCGGCCTGGTACGTTTTTGCCTCACTCGGATTTTATCCGGTAGATCCGGTTTCAACATTTTATGAAGCAACTACACCCGCATTTAATGAAGTATTGGTGCGCTTCCCAAATGGTAAAACCTTAAAAATAAAAAAGATATCAGGACAGAAAAGTAAAGGCTACATTGAAAAAATAGTATTCAACGGGAAAACTATAAAAGGCTATAGATTAAATCACGCAGATTTGATTAAAGGTGGTGAACTGATTTACTACACGTTCTAATTTCGTTCTGCGGTCAGCCACAATTTTCCTTGACTGCCATTCAATTTTATCATGATAACGAAGCTTGTTGCAGGTGAAATTGCCTACATCAAGCTCATTTTTGAATAGTTGAACAAGATGTAGGCAAAATGAAAATGGTTTTAACTTTGATCGATTTGGCCGGGAATAAGGCGGATTTCTTCCAGTCCGTGTTCAATTTTCCAGTTTTCTATAATGGGCTGTTCGAGCTCAATCTGCCGATATTCATCAGGCGACATAATGGGCACACCATGTACAATGGGATAGTTTCTTTGGCATGCTGAGCAGGATAAAATGCCTTCCAGTACATTCAAGTTGGTGTCTTTTACAAAAATTTTCAATTGAAGATCCGCCTTATCAAAAGGACAGCATAACTTATTTATGGTTTTCATTCTCATATCTTATTCTTTTGGTCATTTAGTGCAAGTTGAAAGGCCTTTGCTTCCTTTTCGGGATTGCTCGCTCCCAGTATTCCTGAAATTACAGCAACACCATCAAATGGTATTTTCAGTTTTAACATGGCGGTGTTGTCTGGAGTCATTCCACCTGAAACGAAGAATGGAATATTGGTAATCGCTCTGGCTTGCCGGACCGTTTCTGGCGAAACGATATCACAGCTCCCAGCTGAGCTTGATGGAAACATGGCGCAAAAGGAAATGTAGTCAATGTTGTACTGGTTTGCGCTATGGACGGTATCCAGATGGCCCGAGCAGGTTACTCCGATAATAATTTTTCTTCCTACAGCCTGTCTAATGTTCAGCAGGTTATCTGGTAGTTGATCAAAATGTACACCGTCGAGGTGATCGGTTTCAAGTAGCAATTTCCAATCTTCATTAATCAGTACCGGAATGGAATAGGGGGCGCAAAGACTGGCGATTTCGCTAATGAGCGACAACTTATCAACTTGCGCAGGCCAGTTGTTCCATATTTGTACGATGTTTATTCCTCCAGCCAATGCCGATTCAATGCTTTTGAGTAATGTTTCCCTTTCCATAGCGGGATCAACCACCAAATAAACGCCGCCATCTATTGTTTTTTTAACTATTTCCATCCTTTTTGTTTTGAAGTAAAAAATGCATTCCAATAAGGGTCAGTAGAAAAGTAGGGTAAATCACTAGCCTCTCCATTGCTGATGAGCTTGTATCCACGCTCTCTGGCCGTAAACTTTCCGATGATGGTGGCCTGAATATGCTGGTCTGCTAATTTTTTTATAAGTGCATTTGCCTGAAATTTATCTACTGCCATAACCATGCTGCCGGCACCTACAGTAAATCTTGGATCAAGCCCGAACAGATCAGAAATTTCCTGTACGGTCTCGCTTACGGGAATTACACTGTTTTCAATTTCGACCCCGTTACCGGAAGCAATGGCCATTTCATAAACCGCTCCTAAAACTCCACCTTCCGTTACATCATGCATGGCCCTAACAGCATTGTTCCCAAATTCTTTTGCTATTAAAGCCTCAGCCAAACTGGATGTTTGATAAAACAAGCTACAAGCCAGATCATAATGTTCTTTTCCGATGGCATTCTTCACCGTTTCGGGGAAACTCATCGCCAAAATTGCTGATGAAGATAACGCACAGGCTTTGGTTACGAGGATCAGGTCGTCTTGTTGCGCATATCGGCTTAACAAAATGCTTTCGCGAGGGGCGTAAAGCATCATGGTACCACCTCCGGAAATCGTAGAGTTCTGTCCTTCAATTCTTCCGGTATGCCCGCCCGTAATGGCTACGCCAATCGAGCTGCAATATTGATGCACAAAGGTCCAATAGGTATTAAAATCCTGTTCGCTGAGTGAAGTGGGCAGATTTAAAACCATCTGTGCGTACATGGGTGCAAAGCTGGTGGTAGCCATGTCGTTAGCCATGAGATGCACCGATAGCCAGGCCGACTCTTGCAAACCGAGGGATGGAATAAGCGTAAGTGGGTCACTGGTCATGGCCAATGCCAGGCCATTCGGCAGATTCACAACAGATACATCTACTCCGAAAGCAGGTCCACAGTGTATTTCGCTACGGGCTTTTCCGGTTTTTTTCAAAATGATATCCTCAAATTCAGTATTGTTGATTTTTCCTGAACTCATCTTTTATCAGTCATTAAATCGAACATATAAACCGAAAAAATCACCAATCGGTAAGCTCCACTGCTGCATAGGAAACCATTTCGGAAGTCCTGTACAGGTCCATTCTATGGTATATTCACGCCCTTTTAACGCTTCATGAATTTTTTGGCTGAGCAGCTTTGGGGTGTAAAATGTTGCAGTAAGATAAAAGGGGTTTTGGCCAAAGATTTCCTGAACTCGTCTTCTCAACACTTTTGGTGAGTTTCTATTCATCATTCCGAATGCAATTCCTTTTTTGCCTACCCGAGCAGCCTCCCTGATCACCTGTATGGGATCGCGATAGTATTCGAATGTGGTAATGAAGGCCACGGCATCAAAGCTGTTGTTTTTGAAGGGCATAAAGTGTGAATCGGCATTGACCAGATCGCCATCAAAAAGATGAACTGCCTGACCCAGCATAAATGGCGAAAGATCGCCGCCAGTAGCTTCAATCCCTATTTCTTTCCACCATCTGGTGAAGCGGGTTGTGCCACAGCCAAATTCCAATAACTCGCTAATGTTTTTATCCTTCCCCACAAGTTCAGCCATCACCTTTTTTTGCCAAACTTCGGCACGTTTGTACCGTCCTTCATACCACTGTTCATAAGTGTCGGTATGTTCACGGTTGAAAAACCATTCCTTTCGGCCCTGCCAGTTGCTGAGCTTTTCGGAAAGTACATTGAAACTTTTTTGTTCTAATTGCATATGCTTGAAAATTTTAAACGCCTTACTGTTTACCGGAATTCGGATAGTGAACAGCGCTTAAATTCAAACAGCCAGGTGGCCGCAATCTATTTGAGCAGGTGCATCCCTACGCCGGTATTATCCGTGTCAGGTTCGCGGGTATTCATCTCAGCCTTTAACATTTTGTTAAAAGCACCCCGTGCAACAGCAGCAAATATATAAATTCTGATTAGAGTTGGAAATTTTCTGACATCATATAATGAATCAATGTATTTGCTTTCTTGTTTGCATTTTGAGGATTGTCAAAACAACATGCTTCATCCCTGCAGGAAAAAAAATAAAAATTTTAAACTTTAAAAAGTCTGGACATGTTTACTACTAACAGATTTGATCATCATTTTGGGCGATGACGAACACAATTATCCTTGAAGATTTTAAGAAAATATTAAACCATCACAAAACATATTTAATGCGCAGATTGATCAGTAAACAAATTTCTCTAAAAAAAAGAACAGGTGTTTTTGGACTTCTTTTGTTGATTGGAATGTTCATCAGTGCCTGCCATAAAGAAGATGAAAAAGGCTATGTGATGGATGCCAAACAATTTGCCATCTCTGTGAAGCAGGAGCACCTTTATCAAAACGAGATGTTGGCTAAGTTGGAAAAAGGCCAGGGAAATCCTGCACTTGCTGACCTTGCGAATAAAAGAAGATTATCGTCCGTTGCTTATCATAACGATCTGGCTAGCTTTGATTTTTTAAAGGATACGGATAGCTTCAATCTCTCAGAGAGTCATGTCTTTAACCTGGAGAATGCTGATAAAAAGATGGGAGCGGAGCATTTGCGTACGCTCTTGTCAATGCTTATCGATTCTGATCAAACCCTGATCGGACTCCATGTAAAAGCTTCATCCAACCAGGGTGTGCAGGATGAACGACTGCGGCTTTGGGCAAGAGAAAAGATTTCTTCGTTACAAAGCAATCTTGATGAGGCGCAAAAGATAAAATTATAGCAACTTGAATATTTTAGAAGCATCGACCTTGAGATCTTATTTCACCTTTAAGATATAACCGAGTCCATAAACATTTTCTATACTCACCTGGGCAGAAGCTTTAAAAAGCCTCCTCAGCCGGGAAATAAAAACCTCCAGACTTTTGCCATTGAAGTAATCATCATTGCCCCATAAAGCCAAAAGCAAGTCTTTTTTCTTTACAACCTGATTGATGTTTGCTGATAGATGATCCAGAACTTCGGCTTCCCTCACTGTCAAAGAGATTTCTTTCTCATCAGGTAAAAGCACAAAAAGCTGATCTTTTTGATAGCTGATATCACCAATTTTAATGATGCCGGCCACCTGCGTTTTGGAGATAATCGTGGTATCTGAGAACTTATTCACGATGTTTCCAATCCTAAGCACCAGTTCCTCAATTTCGAATGGTTTGGAAATGTAATCAATGGCGCCAATTTTCAATCCGCGTAAACGATCTTGCTTTTCATTATGTGCCGTTAAAAAGAAAAATGCCTGGTTGGGGTTAAGCTTCATAATTTCTGTACTCAAATCGAAGCCGTTCATATCAGGAAGTTGAATATCCACAATCATGAGTTTATTATCGAGTTGATGCTGGCGGTAATGTTCAAGTGCTTCGGTAGCCGTTTTAAACCAGAGTACGCTAAAACCCCGAAGTTTTAAATACTCCGAAATCACATTTCCCAAGTCAACCTCATCTTCAATAATTATGATATCATATTTCATGTTCAACTTTAGTTTACGTGCTCATTTGTGTTAACAGGATTTTTAGGGATGTGTACCATAAATTCGGTGCCTGAACCGAGATGTGAATTTACTTCAATATTCCAGCCATGCAAATCAAGGCATTGTTTAACATAATATAGTCCCAAGCCCAAGCCAGAAACAGTTTTTTCACGGTCTGCTCTAAAAAATTTATCAAATAGCTTTGGCTTACTACTTTCTTCTATGCCTTTGCCATTATCCGCGATGTGAAGGACATAGTCATTATCGTTTTCAGTAATAAAAATGGAAGTTTTTTTAACGGTACTTTGATTGTGTTTGAAAGAGTTATCGAGCATGTTTTGCAGCATGGTTGTAAAAACAAATGGGTCGATTACTAGCAAAATTTCGTGGTGATAGGGATCAAAAGTAAGGGAATGTGGTTCTTCAACTTTAATGCTAAAATCGTTAACAATAGTGAGTACCATATAATTAAGATCAGTCTCTTCCAGGTTGATGTTGTTGTTTATCTCAGAAATTTCGAGCATTTGGTTGATGTGAGAATGCAACCGCATTGCTTGTCGTTCCACAATATGAACCAAAGCTTTTACCCGGCTCCTGTCGTTTAGCACTTCTTCTTCATCCAGGCTTTTGCTGGCTACTAAAATGGTCGTAATTGGGGTATTAAACTCATGTTTGATGCTGTTTAAAAAGTCTGATTTTACCTCAGCCTCTTTCTTCTGGCGCATCCAATTGATGTAGGTGTAATAGTTTATGCCTACAATTATTACAATGCACAAGGCCACCAGAAGAAACGTTGGAAGCATTTCCATCGCCACTTTTAATGGTCTGCCCGGAGCATCAACAAACAAATTAAAGGTAATGCGATAATCGTAAACCAATGTTCCGCTTACAGAGAGGTTAGTTACGCGATTTTGGCTATTCGGGCTACCGAGCGTGCCATCAATAATTACCCCAAAAGGATTTACGGCTGGAAGTAAGGTTTCATTGTTGCTTTTCTGTTTAAAGATGAACACGTTTCCCATTTTCTTGGTAAAAGTAAGTTCAATGGATTCGAAAGTAAGCAGATACTGAAGGTTAGCATCTAAGCCGTTACGCTTAACAATTGATTTAAAAATACTATCCATCGAGCTATTTGCTTTCAGATTAAGCAATAACGTATCACTCACTTTTTGTGATAAGGCTTTAAATTCATTTTTATTGGCATAGTAGGCAGCTTTAAGCCGCGACATATTCCTGGATAAAATGGTATCGATGATCTTTCCGCCGCCAGGATACAACTTATCATCAGAAATACTCCGCCCATATTCATCATTAATCAAAGTTTTATCCTTGATGCTGTATTCTCTATCGCGAAGCATGTAAGTATTGTAGGTTAATCTCAGCTGAACCAAAAGCAGGATGAGAAAACTAACCAATACGACGGATTTATAGATGCGATCTTTCATTTTATGCCTAAAAATAGGTCTATTATTCCGAAATATTATGCTGTTAAGTTTTTGTTAGGCTTTTGTTAGGTTTCCGTTAGATAAATTATTGCCTTAGCCACACTAGCTTTGGATTATAGAAACATCGATTGCTCCTGTGCGTTGATTTACAGTGAATTGTAACCGATCAGTTGTTTCTTAAATGAACCTTTAAAAACCCTACAAACCTAAATTTCCAGTAAAGATGACTATTAAAAAAATCATAGCGCTTCTCCTTTTCGTTTCAGCACTGACTTCTGTTGAGCAGGTTTCTGCCCAACAAAATGCAAAAAAGAAAAACTTAACCGATTTACAACAAGATTTTGTTGATCTGGGTTTAGGCATGTTCATCCACTACGGTATGCCAACTTTTATGGATCAGGATTGGTCTGATCCAGATGCAGCGCTTAATTTGTTTCAATCGCCAAAGCTTGATGCCGATCAATGGGCGAAAGCGGCAAAGTCGGCAAATATGACTTACGGTTGCTTAACTACCAAACATCATAGCGGTTTCCCGATCTGGAATACCAAAACAACCAGTTACAATGTAATGAATACGCCACTTAAACGCGATGTGGTTAAGGAATATGCTGATGCATTTCGGAAGAATGGCTTAAAAGTGATGTTGTACTATTCTATTCTGGATACTCATAATGGTATTCGCCCAAACCAAATTACGCCAGCCCATATCAAATTAATTAAAGAGCAGATTACGGAGTTGTTAACCAACTATGGAGAAATTACCGCACTGGTTATTGATGGTTGGGATGCTCCATGGTCGAGAATTTCTTATGATGATGTTCCTTTTGAAGATATCTACTATCTGATTAAATCTCTACAGCCAAACTGTTTGGTAATGGATTTAAATGCAGCTAAATACCCAACGGAAGCACTATTTTATACGGATATCAAATCTTATGAGCAGGGAGCCGGACAGTTTATCTCTAAAGAAAGCAACAAATTACCTGCTTTAGCCTGCCTTCCCTTGCAACAAAATTGGTTTTGGAAAACATCATTTCCAACTACGCCTGTTAAAGATGTAAATGAGTTGGTGAACAAATTCATTATCCCATACAATGGTGCCTATTGCAATTTCATTTTAAATGTTGCTCCTAATAAAAATGGTCTGATTGATGATAATGCCCTTACCGCATTAAAAGAAATGGGGAAACTTTATAAGCCTTCGGCTAATCCACCAAAATTGCCACAACATCCGGCTCCAATTATTTCAAGCAACATTGCAAAAGGCGTAATCAGTAACAGTACCTGGAGCGATGACATGAATATCATGGATTTTGCAAACGACGACAATTTCAGGTCGAGCTGGTCTTCTAATCCTACTGTTAAAGCACCATGGTACGAGGTAAAATTTGAGAAATCAATGCCTTGCAACATGATCGTGATTACCGCTGGTAATTCTTCAGGTGCCAGATATGATCTGGAATACTTTGCAGATGGAAAATGGCTACCACTAAAAGCACAAGCAGCCGGAGAGAAAAAGGTGAGCATTTTCAGATTTGAGAGAATCTGGTGTGAGAAAATCAGGGTGAACCTTTCTGGTTTCAAACATGCGCCGGCAATAGCAGAGTTCGCCGTATTTGATGAACGCAATTAAGTGCCGACCCTCCATTTACCTCAATATTAAATTACGCTTAATACGCTGTACTCATGAAATTTAAAACGCTTTTATTACTGTCAGGATTCTTGCCCTTTTTTGCACTTGGGCAAGCAAACGACTTCACGCTATCCGGCAAAATTGGAAACCTTAGTAAGCCTGCAAAAGCCTATTTGGATTATATGGATAATGGCGTGAGCCGCGAAGATTCGACCGAAGTGGTGGATGGATCCTTCCAGTTTACAGGGCCGCTTTCAGGAGTGGCAAATGCCAGACTGGCGTTGGATCATCATGGTGGAGGAAAGCAAAAAGCAATCTATACCGGCGACGTGGTTTATATCTATTTCAGTAAGGAAAAAATTGTTTTTACTTCGAAAGACTCTTTACAAAATGCTGTTGTGAGTGGTTCGAAAGTTTACGATGAATTTGTAGCGTACAACAAACAAATCGGCGGGACCATCATGGCGCTAACAAAAGCTGTAAATGCAGACTTTAACAGTGGTACGCCAGAACAACAGCGAGACGCTGCTTACATTAAAGCGGTAGATGCCCGTTTCAGGAACAATATTAAAGCGAGAGAAGCAAAACAATTTTTATTTGCCAAAACACATCCAAATTCATATTTCGGTTTAGTCGCTTTGTCCGAATCTGCTGGAACGAGTGTAGATGTTGCCAAAGTTTCGCCGGTTTATCAGGCACTTGCGCAAAACCTGCGAGATACGGATATGGGAAAAGAATTGGCCCAGCGAATTGCAGCAAATAGTGCCACCGCAATTGGTTCTTCTGCACCCTTATTTTCTCAAAATAATGTGATTGGCAAACCCGTATCGCTTGAGCAGTTAAGAGGAAAAGTTGTCCTTTTAGAGTTTTGGGCAAGCTGGTGTGGTCCATGCAGAGCAGAAAATCCCAACCTGGTGAAAGACTACAGTAGATATAAAGAAAAAGGTTTCGAAATTCTTGCGGTATCGTTAGATCAATCAAAAGAAAACTGGTTAAAAGCCATTGAACAGGATGGGTTACCATGGCTTCATGTTTCCGATTTAAAAGGCTGGAACAATGAAGTTGGCCGATTATACGGAATACGGGCAGTACCAGCCAATTTCCTTTTAGATAAGGATGGAAAAGTGATCGCCAGCAATTTGAGGGGCGAAGATTTGAATAAAAAATTAGCTTCACTATTTAATTAATAACTGATAGTCAATTCATTATGCGATTCAAGAGTGTTATGCTTCTTCATTGGTTTTCGATCTTTGGTCGTGTCGCTTTATGCTGCATCCTGAGTACCCTAACAAGCTATGCACAAAAGAATGGCGCAAAAGTATTGGAGCAGCATGTTGCATCAGCAGTGGACAAAGCTTATCAGGCAAGTGTGCGGATTTGGGGTTTCGATACGGTAAGAAATGAACGTACTTCCGCACAGTTTAGCGGGGTTGTGGTAACTAGCGAAGGCTATATTCTAACCGCCGCACATGTTATTCAGCCAGGTAAAAGCTACAAAGTTTTCTTTCCTGATGGAAAAAATGTTATCGCTGTGGCACTCGGCAGAATAGATGTGAAAGAAACTCCAGGCATACCAGATGTTGGTATGATGAAGATTAAAGGTAATGGAAAATGGCCATACGCTGCAATGGGATTTTCGTCATCGTTGAAGAATGGTGAAGCTTGCCTCAGCATTTCTTATCCCGAGAGTCTTAATCAGGAATTGCCTACTATTCGTTTCGGGAAGATTTTAGATGTAAAAAACCAGTATGGATTTGTACAGTCGTCTTGCAAAATGGAACCTGGCGACTCTGGCGGACCATTATTTGACCTTGATGGAAAAGTAGTTGCGATTCATAGTGCCATTGACGTTTCGGAAGATATGAATTTTGAGATACCGGTAGATATTTACCGGAAATATTGGTCGGCCTTGCAGTTAGAAAAAAATTACACTGCATTGCCAGCTATTGTTGATATTGATAGCAGCACCGAAAAATCTCCTCACCTCAGCCCAAATGAAAAGTACGCTTTTAACGAGTTAAGTACTGAGCAAAATGCTAAACGAGCATTCCTGGTGGTTAATAGTTTTATAGACGGGGAGAAGGTGGAGGTATCAGCAAGTGTATTTAATCTAAGAAAAAATCTTGGTAAACCGGTGCAGGTTTTGGTGAGCAAGAGCAGTATGATTGGCGATTCTGCCCATCTTGTTTACGAGGGCAAACTTTACAACCTAAACATTTTAGCCCGTGATCAAACCAATGATCTGGTCATGCTAGCGACTACCAAACACTTTAAGCATGGAGTAAAGTTGGACAGTAACTACCACGTTGATACCCCGAAGTTGAAGGGCAAATTTGTTTTTACAAAGCAGGCAGATGGTAAAGTGGTGGCGAGCATCATCGGAAGCGAGGAGATCACTTTGCCCAAAATAATGAGTCAGCCACTTTTGGGTGCAATGGTGGTGTATGAATCTAGTCCGGCAGTTTTTTCATTGATTAAACAAAAAAGCCCTGCAGAAGCGCTTGGACTAGAGGTAGGTGATGAGCTGGTGAGCTTCGGTGGGCATGAACTAAAAAGCAGCAAGGAATTTGTAGCTGCGGTTTCTCAGTACTGGCCTGCCGATGAAGTGCTAATAAGCTGGAAAAGAAAAGAAAAGCTCTACAAAGGAGCCGTAACTTTTGCATGGCAGGCACAAAGTGTTTCAAAGCATCCGGTAGATCGGTTTGCCGGCGGGAAATCAAAAAGGAGAGATGGTTTTGATGCCGTTTATACCCATGACTTAGCGTTGTTGCCCCAACAAATAGGAACTTCTGTTTACGATTTAGAAGGGAATTTTGTGGGAATTAATATCGCCAGATTTAGCCGGACTTCCACATTGATCATGCCTTCTTATAAAATTGCAGCTTTCATTTATCAATATAAATTTAAAACCCACTCCTAATTGCAGCCTATGATGTAACCATTACAAGTAACCAATTAACTGTGCTGATGATTCAGTAAAAATAAACTATAACCAACCAAACTTATGAACCAAAATTTTACTATTCGGGTAAGGCGCAGGCCTTATTCAGGAAATCTGTGGATACTATTTGCCATTCTCGGAATCGGAATTCTACAACTTATAAACCCTGCGATGGCGCAACAGGGCACCACATTTAAAATCACGGGAACCGTTAAAGATTCTCTTGGATTGGGTATACCAGGCGTAAGCTTGCAGGTAAAAGGACAAAGCAATATGGGTAGCGTTACCGATGGCGATGGAAAATTTACCTTGAATGCAATTGCCAATGCAACAGTCGTGGTGTCTTCAGTAGGTTTTAAAACCAAAACATTTATCGCCAGCCTGGATAAAACAAGGGTAGACCTGATTTTAAGCAGTGATGATAATAACCTGAGCGATGTTGTGGTCACTGCTTTCGGCAAGAAAGAACGCAGGGAAGCAATGGTCGGATCGGTAACCAGTATCACGCCATCTAAACTCAAAATTCCATCAAGTAATTTAACCAATGCTATGGCCGGACAAATTGCGGGTGTAGTGGCTTATCAGCGCAGCGGACAGCCCGGCCTTGATAATTCGACGTTTTTCATCAGAGGGGTAACTACTTTTGGATATAAACAAGACCCCTTGATTTTGGTAGATAACGTAGAGCTCACTGCCAACGATCTTGCCCGTTTACAGGTTGATGATATTGCTAGTTTCTCCATTTTAAAAGATGCCAGTGCAACTGCACTTTATGGCGCCAGGGGTGCAAACGGAGTAATATTGGTCACCACCAAAGAAGGTGTTGAAGGTAATGCAAAGGTAAATGTGAGGTTTGAGAATTCTATTTCCCAATCCACCCAAAATCTGGATATTGCTGATCCGATTACATTTATGCAGATGTATAATGAAGCGATTACCACCCGTAATCCGCTGGGCGTTCCTCGTTTTACCCAAAATGATATCTTTAACCGTGAGCAAACCATTAACAATGCTCCGGGAAGCAATAAATATGTTTATCCGGCCGTAAACTGGATTGATGAATTATTTAAAGAAAGTACAAATAACCAGCGTTTAAACGGAAGTGTGAGCGGTGGTGGAAAGGTAGCCAGATATTATATCGGAACATCTTATAGCCGTGATAATGGAATTTTAAAGGTGAGTCCAGTTAACAATTTCAATAACAATGTGAAGCTGGAAAATTATCAGCTGCGCTCTAATGTGAACATCAACGTAACAAAAACTACCGAAATTGTGCTTAGGCTTTCGGGTACTTTTGATGAATATAACGGACCAATTACAGATGATGGCTCATTCTCTGCCGATCTGTACAAAAAAGCGTTGCATACCAGTCCGGTGCTTTTTCCTGCATTTTACCCTGCTGATCCTTCAACCGATATCGATACGCACATCTTGTTTGGAAACAGCTCAACAGAAGGCACTGGTAATACCGTGGGTTATTCAAATCCTTATGCAGACATGATGAAAGGCTATAAGTCGTTTTCAAGATCGAGAATGTCTGCACAGCTTGAGCTTAATCAAGACTTAGGATTTTTAACAAAAGGCCTTTCGTTTAAGGGTATGTTTAATACCAACAGGTATTCCTATTTTGATTTAACAAGACAATATTCTCCGTTCTTTTACAATGTTGCCTCTTACGATAGAATCAGCAATCAATATTCATTAAACTGGATCAATAATCAACCAGGCCAGGCCTCAGAATATTTAAGTTTCGAGCCAGGCTTTAAGGATGTGAACACCTTTGTTTACATGCAGGGGGTGATTGATTATTCGCGACAATTTGGTAACAAACACAATATCAGCAGCACCATTATTGCCACCAGGCAACAACGGTTATATGCGAATGCAACCGATCCGCAAACTAATTTACCCAGTTTACAATATTCACTTCCTTACCGAAACGTGGGCCTATCTGGTCGTTTAGGCTATTCTTATGACAGCCGTTATTTTGCCGAATTCAATTTTGGATACAATGGTTCAGAGCGTTTTGCCGAGAAGAACAGGTTTGGTTTCTTTCCGACCATTGGCGGCTCATGGGTAGTATCAAACGAAGCATTCTGGAATGCAGGTGTTAAAAAGGTGATGAATAAGTTAAAGGTTAGGGCCAGTTATGGCTTGGTGGGTAATGATGCCATTGGTGCGCAACGCTTTTTCTATCTCTCGAATGTGAATTTAAATGGCGGCAATCCAGCTTTCTTTGGTCAAAATAATGGCGTTACCCGTCCGGGTGTAAGCATTACAAATTATGCAAACGATGCGGTAACCTGGGAAACTTCTCGCCAAACGAACATTGGTTTAGAGATGAGCTTTTTTAACAGCCTGAACATTATCGCGGAGGTTTACAAACAACATCGTTATAATATTTTAATGGAAAGAGCTTCGATTCCGACCAGTATGGGTTTAGAATCAGCAGTGAGTGCAAATTTGGGTACAGCCGATTCGAGAGGGATAGATTTCTCTGCCGATTACAGCAAAACCTTCCGCGGTGGCTTTTGGATGTCAGGCAGAATGAACTTTACATTCTCGCAAAACAAATATGGCCAATACGAACAACCGGCTTACCGTGAACCTTGGAGAATACTTTCGGGTCAAAAAATCGGTGTACGCTGGGGCTATATAGCCGAACGTTTATTTGTGGATGATCAGGAGGCAGCGGCATCGCCGGCACAGCTTTTCGGTTCAGGTGCTTCTGCACCAAAAGGAGGAGATATTAAATACACCGACCTAAACAATGATGGCAAAATTACCGAGGCCGATCAGGTTTTTCTTGGTTTGCCGTCTACACCAGAAATTGTGTATGGTGCAGGTTTATCCATGGGTTTCAAAAAGATCGATTTATCGATGTTTTTTCAGGGTGTAGGCAGAACCAGCTTTTTCATTAATCCATCTGATGTGAGTCCGTTTTTACAGAACCGCCAGGTGCTACAGGTTTTTGCCGATAGCCATTGGACAGAAGAAAACCAGGATTTGTACGCAAAATATCCACGTTTGGGTACAACTGCACCAGAGATTAGCAACAATTTGCAAACGAGCTCGTGGTGGATGAGAGACGGTGCTTTTATCCGTTTAAAATCGGTGGAAATTGGTTATACCTTCCCTGATAAACTGGCGAAAAAGGCTTTCCTTTCTAACTGCAGAATTTACCTTAATGCCTTGAATCCATTTACATGGAGCAGGTTTAAAGATTGGGATCCGGAGTTGGCTTCGAACGGCTTTAGCTATCCTATCCAGAAAGTATATAACATTGGAATCAACGTAAATCTTTAAGCAGATCACATGAAACTCAATTATAAAATAATCATACTTATCGCAATTGTTTCGGGTATGGTGCAATCCTGCAAAAAATACCTCGATGTTACGCCGGATAATGTGGCCACCATCGATTACGCTTTCAGAAATAGAAATGAGGCAGAGAATTATCTCTTCACCTGCTATTCTACCTTGCAAAATATGGTGCCATCTAACAATGATGCGGCCTTTACCACTTCTGGCGAAATTTATTTTCCTAATACGCTTACCGAAGCTACTTTAGGGAACAGGGAAGCAGAACAAGGTTTCCATTTAATTAGAGGGGTACAAAATACCGACAATCCATCGCTGAATTACTGGGATGGGGAGCAACTTGGCCAACCCATTTTTAAAGCCATCAGAAGGTGCAATATATTTTTAGAAAATATTAGCAAACCAAAAGATTTGCCGCAGTTTGAGCGAAACAGATGGATTGCTGAAGTGAAATTTTTAAAAGCCTATTATCATTTCTATCTGTTGAGAATGTATGGTCCTATTCCTTTGATAAAAGATAATTTGGCTATTGATGCAGGAACGGAAGAGGTGAGGGTAAAGCGTGAACCAGTTGATGCTTGTTTTCAATACATCACCTCGCTATTGGATGAGGCCACGCCAGATTTGCCAAGAACAATACAGGATCCGGCACAAAGTTTAGGCAGAATTACACAACTGATATCTCTTACTTTAAAAGCCGAGATACTGACCACACAGGCCAGTCCGCTTTTTAATGGCAACCGTGATTATGCCAGTTTCAAGGATAAAGACGGCGTAAATCTTTTCCCTGCAGCTTTTCAGGCAGAAAAATGGTCGAAAGCGATGTTAGCTTGCCAGGAAGCTGTAAAAGCATGTGAACAAAGCAATATGTCGCTTTACCACTTCGTATCTCCGGGTAATCTTCCAACTATCCCTGCGCCGCTAAAAACGGTTATGGATATCAGGCAGAGTATAACCGAAAACTTGGAAAAAAATTCGGAGGTGATCTGGGCGTTAAATTCAACTTTCAATTTGCAATCTATGGCAATGCCAAGATTAACCGCTGCGATGGTACAGAATATGGGCGGAGCGCCTGGAAACTTTGCCGTACCTATCGGGATGGCCGAACTTTTCTATTCAAAAAATGGCGTTCCAATTAACGAAGATCCAAATTATGATTATCGCGGCAGGTATGCCGTTGCAACAGTTGCAGCAGATCATAAGTATTATATGAAAAGCGGTTATCAAACCATTAAAATGCACATGGATAGAGAGCCGAGATTTTATGCAGATTTATCTTTTGATGGAAGCTGTTTCTTTGGAAACGGTCAAACCGATCCTGAAAATATGTTATTTGTTCAAGCCCGTGGCGCAACTTCTATCGCTGGTCCTAAGGATAACATTCGAGTAAATGTATCGGGTTACTGGCCAAGCAAACTGGTAAACTATCAATCCGTTTTCGGAACTGAAGTTACTCAGGCACGTTTTAAACTGCCGCTGATGCGCTTAGCTGGCCTGTATCTACTTTACGCAGAAACGCTTAATGAAGTAAACGGACCATCGGCAGAAGCCTATAGTTACATTGATAAAGTTCGTGCCCGTGCTGGTTTAAAAGGTGTTCAGGAATCGTGGTCGTTATATTCATCAAATCCGGGTAAGGCAGCTTCTAAAGATGGTTTAAGAGCTATCATCCAACAGGAGAGAAGAATTGAGCTTTGTTTTGAAGGACGTATAGGCTGGGATCTTCGCCGCTGGAAAATTATACAGGATGTTTTAAGTAAACCATTGCAAGGCTGGAACATTCAGGATGCTACGCCTGAAGGTTATTACAGACAGCGAAATCTCGTGATCCCATCCTTCGGCCTTAAAGATTATTTATGGCCAATAAAATATAACGACTTAATTGTCAATCCAAATCTTGTTCAAAACCCTTACTGGTAATTTAAAAACTAAGATGATGAAAACGAATTCAATAAGATATATTGGTTGGAGCATGGTGCAGCTTATGGCTGCCCTGCTTCTTCTATGCTCGCTTAATGCGTGTAAAGAAACAGAAGGTTTTAACGATGTGGTATCTCAGGATATGGCGAAACCGGGCATCATTACAGGTGTGCGGGTAGATAACCAGGCAGGAGCGGCAGTGCTTTCTTATCAGCTGCCCAATTCTGAAAACCTACTTTATGTACAGGCAGAATACAGGATCAATTCGCGTACAGTGCGCCAATCTAAAGCCTCTTATTACAGCGATACCTTAAGGGTAGAGGGTTTTGAAAAAGCTGGTGATTATGAAGTAACGCTTTACGCAGTATCACGTGCGAATGTTAAAAGCGATCCTATTAAAGTTAATGTAAGGCCAACCACCCCAGCTTACCTGATGGCTTATCCCACTATCCAACTTCAGGCCGATTTTGGTGGTGTAAATATCTCGGCTACTAATCCATCAAAAAAAGCCATTGGGGTTATTGTCATTTCTAATGATAAAACTACTGGAAAATTATTGCCTGTAGAACAGTTTTACACAGAAGCCGAAACCATAAATTTCAGTGTACGCGGTTTTGATACGTTAAAGAGAGATTTCGGTGTGTACGTTACAGATAGATGGGGAAATATTTCTGATACGCTGTACAAGTCTATCAATCCTATTTTCGAAACTCTGGTTCCTAAAACAAGGTTTAGCGAGTATCGCCTGGCTTCAGATTCTCCTTTAGGTGCAACTAGTTTGGGTTGGAATACCACCAGGTTATGGGATACCAATACCAACGATCCTGGCTGGCATACCGAAGCTGGATTTGGTAAGCCTTTACAGCTTTGTACTTTCGATATGGGTGTTTTAGCTAAGTTGAGCCGGTATAAGTTATGGGAGCGGGGCGAAGCCTATGGAAATGATTATTCTTATAATCATGGTAACCCAAAAACGTGGACACTCTGGGGTTCATCTAAAACGGCCCCTGTTGATACAAATTTGCCGACTACCTCTGCAAAAGGTACCGTAGTGGGTGACTGGGTAAATCTTGGCAACTTCACTTGTCCACCGCCGCCTTCGGGCAATGCACCAGGGCAAACCACCCCTGCAGATTTAGCAGCCGTAAAAGCTGGTTTCGAATTTAATATCGGCATTGATGCGCCGAAAGTGAGATTTATCAGGCTGGCTGTAAACAGTACCTGGGGCAACGCAGATTTTGCTCACGTAATGGAACTATCATTTTGGGGAAACACCAATTAAAAGGAAAACATGGCAACTAAAAATATAACGCGGATTTTATTAGCCTTGGTGGCTATCGCATTTTTTTACGGATGTAGTAAAGATGCGCTTGATTATAAAGACTATTTAGACGGCAAGGAAAAGATTTATCCTGGTTTCCCTGAAAAGGTAACCGCCTCTCCCGGAAACTACCGTATTAAGCTTACCTGGAAGGCCAGTCCTGATCCAAGTGTAAGCCGCTATATGATTTATTGGAACAATGCACAAGATTCACTGGCATTACAGGCGCCAGACCGGTCGGTGGCTAACGTTTCAGTAATCATTTCGAATCTGGTAGAATACAATTATTCATTTACCATTTACTCATTTGATAAAGCTGGAAATAAATCCGTTCCGGTTCAAATTAACAATGTTAAAGTATACGGAGATAGCTATAAAACGAGTTTAACCAATCGTTTCCTGGTGGCTAGTGCGCCTTACCAGCTTGATGACAATGGCATCACTTTGCAGTTTGAACGCCCCGATACGATCAACATCAGCACCGAAATCCGATATACTTACAAAGATGGAACCGTTCGCCAGGCAAAACTTGGGCCTGATGCAAATTCGATACGTTTAGCAGATTACAAGGTTGGAACTAAAGTGTATTTCAGGTCGTCCTATGTTCCTGTTCAATCTGCTATTGATACCTTTTATACCGCAGGTTTCGACTCCTTGAGTAATATCATGGTCCCGGTAGATAAATCGTTATTTAAACCCTTAAAACTGACTAATGATGTAGGTACGTATAGCAGTGAAACTTCATTATCGAAATTATGGAATGGGAATAAGGCGCCAACAGGTTACCCTGATATTTTTCATAGTGATGATAGCACACCATTGCCTCACCACTTCACTTTTGATATGGGAAAACAGGTGGCAAACCTTGCCCAGTTTGAAATCATTGGTCGCGATTGCTGTAACAACCCAACCAAATTCGAAATCTGGGGGATTGCCGATTTAACAGGTGCTCAAACGCAATCGCCGGCAGATTCTCCGGGCTGGACCGCCGAATCTAATGGTCGTGGCTGGAAATTACTTAAAACGGTTGAACGAAGCGATGACGGATCTGCGCCTTTCAAAGTGGCATTTCCTGATGGATTACCAACGGTTAGATATATTCGAATCAGGGTAATTTCTGTTGCCAGTGGCGATGCTTACTATAGCAACATTAGCGAAGTTTCTTTCTGGAACAAATAAAATAAAGGGTGGGCATATTGATCTGAATGATCTTGCCCACCTTTATTTTTCAACGGATTATTGTTGGTCTTTTCACCAATTAATCCTAATCTCTGTCATTCTTTAAACACCTATTTATACATGAACATTTTTTCTAGCGGAAATCATTTCTACTTCGTGCTGCTCCTTACTTTATTTTTTTCTTCAAACGAAATACATGCTCAACAGCTCGCTGCTGATGGTTCTTCTACCAGTCAAAAGCCCCTCGATAGCCTATGGCAAGAACATTGGTTTGAGCACAAAAAACAACTCAAGTTAGTAGGAAGCAATGATGATGTTGCGGTTTACTATGACGACCAGATGCCAAACTCCGTACGCTGGCCAATAGGGGTGATGGGTAAGTGCTGGGCCTATGTAAAACAAAATTATGGTGCTTTTGGCGCTGATCCAAAATTATACGTCATCCTCCACCAGGTAAATGGAAAAGATTATGGTGGTGGGCATCCTTCGCCATTTTTTGATCGAAGCCACGATTATAAAAACGTAATCGATTGTGGGCTTGGAAACTGGACTAATCCCGTAGGCGAGCAAATTGGTATGCCTATTCACGAAATGGGCCACATCGTAACCAGTGCTAGTCATGGTGCAAAAGGCTCGCCTTCTGATGCGCTTTGGGGTGACAGTAAATTTATGGAAATTTTCAATTATGATGTACTGTTAAATATTGGAATGAAAGCAGAAGCGGAAAGAGTGTTTACACAGATGCAATCACAGTATGATGATTTTCCAAGAGCCAGAACGCAATGGTTTAAAAATTGGTTTTATCCGATCTATAGCGGTTATGGAAAGGGCAAAGTTTTAAACAAATATTTCGCGTTGCTGGCACAGTATTTTCCAAAAGGTAGGGGTAACCGCTTTCAACGTGATTTAAACTATGGAGAATTTGTTCATTTTTGGAGTGGGGCTGCGGGCGTGGATTTAAAGAAAACCGCTGAAAAAGCTTTTGGCTGGCCAATGGAATATGAACTCCAATTGCAACAAGCTAAGAAAGAGTTTTCAGGGGTGATTTATTGATCGTTTTCAGATGATAGATATTCCTTGTCAGTCCATAAATTAGAAAAAGGTGCATAACATTTGCTCAGCTAGTACAGTGTCTACGGTCAAAATCGTCTCAAAATATGATCATTTGTCTACTTTTTCGATCTTATTTTGAATGTTAAATATTACAAATCCATACGAATAATGATGATAAATGTCAAAAAAACGCCTGTTTTGTAGTTGTAAACAGTCATTTTAGCTACTAAACGTTTAATTTTTTTTAAGTTTGAGACATGAACCGAGAAAAAGACGTTGTACCAAGTATTATGGGTATTGATACCCAGGATATTAAAATGATTGAATTAATTGCTGAAGGACGAACTTATAGTGAAATAAGCGAGGAACTTAAAGTAAAGCCAAGCAAAGTTGAAACCCTAAGAAAGCTTCTGATCAGCAAAACAAGAACGAGAAATACCGCTTCCCTGGTGTCGTTTGCATATAGATATGGGTTACTAAAGGTATAACAGTTGAAAAAGTGTGGTTTAGTTTGTTACCAACAAAACCTTACTTCAAAAGGATTGCTTTTTTATTTGGAGATCAACCACTTCAAGAAATAAGGTAACGGAGAACAATCGAAATCCTTTTCCTGATCCAATAAATAAAGGGGTTATTTCATCAATAATCCCTTTATTTATTACAAAATCTCGTTTATTTAAATTAAATCATCAGGTTTCGCCGCGATATATTGTTCAGCATTTTCTTGCCATTGCTTTTGCTCAGCTAACGGAGTTTCATCATCTTTAATCTGCTGATTTGCCGTTGTGTTATTTTGGTTAAGGAACTCAATAAGTGCTTTTGCGGTCGGGCCAGCGGATAACGGATTTTGACCTGTAATGAGCAAACCATCCGTTTCCACATGCGATAAAAATGGAACCAATGCCGTTTTAACTTCCGCACCTAGTTCCTCGAGTTTTGTTTGCAATAAAAAAGGAACATTTCCACTTCGACCCACCATCGTTTCTTCTGTATTGCTAAAAGCAGAAATAGTTTTCCCTTTCAAAAAGCCTGGGCGTTGGTTTTCTGCGCTAATTAAAGCAGCCGGACCATGGCAAACAGCAGCAACAGGTTTACCTGCATCGATAAAATCAAGGATCAAAATTCCGCTGTTGTTATCTTTAGCTAAATCCCAAATCGGGCCATGGCCGCCAGGATAAAACACGGCATCAAAATCCGAAGCATTCATCTGATTTAGCAGCTGCGTATGCGAGAATGCAGCTTTTGCATCCTCATCCTCTTGAAACCTCCTGTTTGCACCCGTAATATTTTCGGCGAGCTCACTCATTGGGTCAACCGGTGGTCTTCCGCCTTTTACACTCGCAAGGGTAACATTAAATCCAGCATCAATAAATTCGTAATATGGATCTGTAAATTCACCCAACCACACGCCTGTCTTGCCATCGGTATTTTCCATCTCGCTGTGAGAGGTCAGTATCATCAATATATTTTTCATCTCTCTTTATTTAATATCTTCTGCATCCAGTTCGTTTCCTTCCTCATCTATACGCTGATGCTCATCCCAATTCGTTTCTTCTTGTTTAGCTTGCGAATCACTAGGTTGCGTTTTTTCGTTCTCCGCCTCGTTGTTTTTGTCTTTTGGGTCTATCATAATTCTTAGTTTTAGTACATGGATAACATTACATAAGCTTTAAAGGTTCGCAAAAGTTCAAAACATGACAATTCTAATTGAGTCAATATATATTTCAACATCAGTTAATATTTGGAAAGATACAACCTGCAAACTTTTTAGTGGATTGGAGAGTTTAATGAGGTAAATATTAAATGATGATGAGCGAAATAAGCAAAGAAACGCAGGCAAAATTTGATCAAGGTGTTGTAGAATCAATATGGAGTGAAAATGGCGAGCTGAGCTATGTAATTAAAGATGGCCTTAACATTGAAGAATATGCGATAGTGATTAAGGAGGTTTTGGAGTCGCAAAAAGAAATTGCTCATGACTTTGCCGGCACGGTTACAAACGAAAGTAGAACAGCATTTGCCAAATTTGAATATAAATCTGGCTGGTTTCTGGAAGGCTTAGCTGATGGCGAAATCGAATAATCAGTAATCATCGATGAATTGTACGTGAGTTTATTTATACTCTCGATGACAAAAAGATGAGACGATCAAATGCAGAGCAGAAAAGCTGCTGCATAGGTCGAGTCTCTTCAGTTGTGGTATGCGACGATAAGCTGAATGATAGATTCGCTTGAACACGAAATTTTTGCTCTCAAAAATTTATTTTCCGATTAATACCGTACCGCCATCAGGCAGTAGTTTAATTTTGATATGGTTGGTGCTGTTTAACAAAAGTTTATTAAGTTGAGGTTCTCGATTTGTGCCATCACTAAAAGCCTGCAGGCTTTTATTCGTTAGCATTGGTAAGGCAATATCAATTTCTTTTTCAGTTTTTTCGGCATTAATAGCAGCAATGTACCAGGTATCTTTATGGCGACGGGCGAGCACTACAAATTTGCCGGGATAACCATCCAGGAAAATCGTTTCATCCCATGTGGTAGGTACGGTCTTCATAAAATCAATTACATGGGCAGGCATATCCGTCAAGTTATTTGGAGTGATACCAAAATTTTGCACAGGTGTTTGAAACAAGATAGCGGTTGCCAGCTGAAAGCTTTCAGTAGTTTTGCGTATTTTCCCTCCGTTATTCTCTTTGTTATGAAGTTTATTCAGCAACACAGGGCCAAAATCCATGGCACCTACAGCATTTCTAATAAATGGATGCAAACTGGCGTTATATGCCTCATTATCATTTGCTGCCTGTGTAAAAATTAGGTTTTCTGAGGCCAATACTGCCTCACTCCCTACAAAATTCGGATACATCCTTTCCCAGCCACGCGGCAAGGTACAGCCGTGAAAAATTACGCTAAGCCCATAAGTATTGGCATCCGACAAAATATCTTCATAAAGCTTCATTGTTTCCTGCTTGTCGCCACCAAAGAAATCCACCTTAATTCCTTTTATCCCGATGCTTTGCATCCAGGCCATTTCCTTTTTTCTGGCAGAAGCACTGTTCATTTTGTTTTTTGGGGTCTGTGGCGCATCGTTCCAAAAACCGTTTGAGTTGTACCATAAACAAACACCCACGTTTTTACCTTTGGCATATTTTGCCAGCGCTTCAATTTTTTCTTTGCCGATTCTGGCATCCCACCAATTGTCTACCAATACGAATTCATAACCCATTGCTGATGATAAATCAACAAACTTTTTCTGGTCATCAAAATTGATACTATTATCTTGCCATAGTAACCAGCTCCAGGTAGAACGGCCAAAGCTGTAGTTTTTCGAAGCCTGATATTGAGGTTCTACTACATCAAATGAGATGGTCGTTTCTACAATTGGCTTCAAATCGTTGCCAACGGTAATGGTTCGCCATGGCGTATAAGCTGGAAGCGACATTGCTGGTTTAGCACTTCCTAATCCATTGTTTTCTCCCATTTCCGGGAAAGCGATTTGATACAATCCATCTTTGGTACCCTCGCCAAGTTTAGATCCGCAGTACAAACTGTTTACGCCAGTTTCCGATATCAGCACCCAGCCTTTATTGCCCAAGTGAAAAAGACCAGGAAAGGTATATCCAATGCCGTATTTGGAAGCTGTCCCCATCGGTTGATCGGCAATATATTCTTCTTCGTAGCTGGGTTTGGTTTTCATCCACCCAATCATTGGGGTGGCTTGTGGTGTTAAAAATGTTGTGGTAGCTGCAGGGAAGTTGAAACCGCTCAATTCTTCTTCTACTGTAAAATTAGCGGGTTCGCCAACCTGCGGAATGTGATAACGGAAAGCTATATTGTTATTGCTCACCCGAAAAATTATCTGTAGTTCGTTCTTATTCGCGGTTGCAAATTTGCAAGTAAGCTCATTGGCCTGGTACCTGACAGTGCTTTTTTTGATTTTGGCTTCCGAATAAGTCTCGTCAATAGAACGCGACTGCTGGCTTACAAAATTTAAGCCGGCAGACAAATCTACTTTCGTACCCTTTAAACCCAAAGGAGATTTTTCAAGCATTTGTGTGCCTGCAAAGTTCACTTCGTAGAAAAGTTTTCCATCTGTTAAGTTAAGTTTAACGTTAAGTTTTTTATCAGGACTAGAAACCATTAGTTCTTGGGCTGATGATGCTAAAAAACTAAATAGAAGTAAGCATGCACAAGAAATTTTTTTAAACGAAGTCATAAAATAGTCGATTAGATAAAATTGGTTAAACCAAACACTAAATGGTCAGCTTTATAGCAATTGCTTACCCTCACGCAAAAATTGATTTGAACAAAATCGGTTTTTAGCGCTTGTCTGGCTGGTTTTAATATTTGGTTTATGGCAGAAAATTACGGATAATTTTTTAAATGTTACTAACACGTTTATAATTACCTGATTTTTAATGCAGAGCAGCTGATAACTTTGTTGTGATTTAATCCTATTTACTGCTTAATGTATTGATAAATAGTATTTTAGCTGTCTTTTAAGGCTTAGCTTTAAAGAAAAATCGATAAAAAAAACTTCCATAACATAACTAAAAACTCATGGATTTGATCGATCTTCAACAAATTAATAT
>NZ_JAPIVT010000022.1 GCF_026239735.1 Pedobacter sp. MC2016-05 | reverse complement strand
GCTGATGAATTGCAGAAGATTACCCAAAAGCAGTTTACTACTGACAGGTTATCGCAGGTACGGGACTTTTTTCTGTTCAGTTGCTACACCGGACTTTCCTATGCGGATGTTCAAAAACTTAAACTTGCAGACATTGGTATTGGGGTAGATGGAGAACGTTGGATATTTACCTACCGGAAAAAAACAGATACAAGGGTAGCAATACCCTTGCTTCCAATAGCGGCAAGTATTCTTGATAAATATAAAGATCATCCTTATTGCCTCCATAACAACAGGGCTTTACCAATTTCCAGCAACCAAAAGATGAACGAATACTTGGTTGAAATTGCTGCACTTTCAGGGGTCAATAAAACATTGGGCATCCGGATAGCCAAACGAACTTTTGGAACTACAGTAACTTTATTGAACGGTGTACCTATCGAAAGTGTGTCTAAAATGCTTGGACACACCAATATACGCACCACGCAACTATATGCTAAAGTATTGGATACAAAAGTAAGCGAAGATATGGCTCCATTAATGGGAAAATTTATTGCCCAACATGCCAAAACCCATCAAGCCACAGAATCTAAAATAAGCGCAGACATTGCATTAATCCGGGAAAAATATACTGTTACCCCTGTCATGGATGAGGCTTCGTAAAAGGCTTATATCAATTGAAACACCCTGACCTTGCATTGCAACTGCGGTGCGTGGTTTTAAAGTTGCTGCCAAGGGTGCCGAATGTGTACCGCAAAGCCAGAGTACAACGGTAGGAAACCACGGTCAACCACTCCGTAAATTCCCAGAGCGGGAGCAGCAATGAGAAATGAGCGCTAGGGCTCCGCAGGCCGCAAATGTGCGGGGGGATTATAACAAAAGACCAATATTAATTAGATTTGTGAATTATGTCCAAACAAAAAGACAGGAAACAGGCCAGCCAGTTTGATAAGATTATCAAGGAAAACCTTGAAATCACGCTGCCTGTTATCATACGGGATATCCTGAAACTGGATATTGTGCAAAGTGAAGAATTACCCTGATGATGTACAGCATACCAAAGAACGTACACCTGATGCCTTAAAAAAAGTGACCGATGCAGCGCGGCGTACTTATGTACTACAGATAGAATTTCAGGTGGCGGATGAAAAGGAAATGGTCTGGCGAATGGCAGAGTACAGCATCATGCTGATGCGTAAATATCAATTGCCGATGAAACAATATGTCATTTATTTAAGGGATGATGAACCTTCAATGTCCACCTTTATTGATAACCGTTACCATAAGTTCAGTTACCGGCTGATAAGTATAGCTGATGCCAGTTATAAATTATTTCTTAAGTCGGGCAATCCCGAAGTAAAAATGTTAGGGATATTGGCTAACTTTGGTAGAGATGATAGCCAGAAGGCCATTCAATCTATCGTAGATCAAGTGAAGACTTTTACAAAAGGTGATTTTGCCCGAAAGCAGGTATTTTAAACAAATGCGTATATTTGTACGGTTGCGCAGTAGTGTTGAACAAAAATTTGAAAACGCTATGGAAACAATAAGTAAATTTTTCAAGGAAGAAAAAGACTTTCTGTACCGCAGAGGCGAAAAAAAGACGAAACATACAATTGTGGAAAACCTGATTTTGGAGCTTGGCTTAGCTGATGAACAGATCACTAAAATTGCAGAGGTTTCTCTTGACTTTGTTAAAAATATACGTTTAGAATTAAAGAAAAAGTAATAATCTTAAATTTAAAAAGAATCCCATTGTAATCATATACAATGGGATTCTTTTTATATACTACTATCTTAAAAAGAATTTATTTGAATAAGATGCTTCCAGATTGGCCCGGTAATTAAAGAAAATGTTAGTGATGCAACAAAAAAGCTTATCCTGATGATATATTTAGTCTTTCTACCTAGCTGATGCAATAGAAGAGATGAACCGTAGCTTGGGAACCTTTTTACTATTCAACCCATAAAACTGACTTGTAATAATCTTCATATTCTTCTCCTCCTGCTTTTAAGGCTGCGATATAGGCAACACCGATAGATTTTTCATCCCTTATTTCCTCGGAGTATGAACTAATGATTTTTTCCTTCCAAAATTTTGCTATTTCGTATAATGCATCAAGAAATTTTTCTTCATTCTCTGCACATTTATAAACAATTCTTTCTCCAAAACCATCATAAGCGAAAATTCGCCCATTATGCTTATTCAATACCAAACGGTCATTTATATCCCAGCCAAAATATAAATATTCTTTATCTTCTTGATAATCAGAATCAAATGTGATATCATTAATCCTTAAATTACTTAAATCGTAAGCTGAAATTAAAGTTAAGATCTCTGTATCATATTTTTTTAAAGCTATTTTAGTGACATCAAATTGTTTGATCCATTCTCTAATAAGCCCTTCTGAAATTTCTACATTCTTAAAATCATCAAAATTAGGTTTTAGCTCTAGTATTCTCTCGACAAATTCGGTTGCTTTCATACTTTAAAATATAATTTTATGATGCGATCTAAAGTGTTTTTGGTTCCCAAACTTGGTCCGTAGACCATCTATTGTTCATATCTACTAACTCTGTAAAAGTACCTAATTTAAGCACCCCCATATACTTCTGTTCATCAGAGTCCCAAATATAATCAGCATAAACATCATATGTAACTTTTGCACGGATAACTTCACCGCTACTGTTCATAAATTTTGTCTGCTTCGTGATAACAAAATAATCGCCCGAAAATGGTTGTTTATATACCTTGCCAACTTGATCCACGAGACCATACCAATTTAACCATGCATCTGGATTGCCTGTATTAAAATCAGTAAGCAATGAGAAAATCTGCATTCCTCCTGCCAGTCCATTCATTGTACCTTTAAGTTTAGGAAATTTACCTGCTTTTATAGTATGCAATATTTTACTCCACTTTTGGTGCACCTTTTCAGGAATGGCGTATGCCCACCTACCTTGACCTTCATGATGATGACGCAACGGTAAATTGGCTATATTACGGTAATATTTAGAGATATGCTTTCAAACGTAAAACGGGCTTATTTTAATATGGAACTTCACATGATCTTAATTGGGAAAGATTCTCCAATAATAGTATTTTATCAAATTCTCTTATTCGTTAAGTCCGTAAGTTAATGTGATAGAAAACGAGTTTTATTTTGACATTACAAGAAATTTAGGTATATTTAAGCATAGGATTTGCAACCATTATTTATTAAAAAAAAGGTGCGTTATTCGGGGAGTTCGAATTTCAAAGCCACTCTAAGATATTGCAAACGCTGATTTTTACACTTGGTGTAAATCCCATCGGGATCACGAAATGCCTCAATGAAAATTGGGGCATTTTGCATTAAAAGGTATCTAGGAAAATAAAAATTAACTCAATCTAATTGAAATCAATATATTCACAAAATAGCTTTTATAATTAACACTAATGTCTGCGTTCACAATCATATTAGAATCTTGATAATCTAATTTCTAAGATTGCTATTTGCTTACCTACTTAAATCTGAAAAAGAAATCAATTAACCTTATGTTCCCTTTTTGGGAACAAATTAGTATATTTGTTAAATATGCGAGTGATAGCCATAAAGACTCTTAAGGATTATATTGATGAATTCCATCAGGCAGAACAGGCATTATTGAGCTGGTATGAAGAGGCGGTTTCTGCATTATGGAATAATCCGAATGAGCTAAAAGCACAATATAAAAATGCTTCTGTTCTCAATGAAAAAAGAGTTGTTTTTAATATTCACGGCAATAGTTATCGCTTAATAGTAGATATAGAGTACAGATTAAAAATTGTGTTTGTTGTGTGGTTTGGTTCGCATCAACAGTATGATAAAATAAATGCTAAAAAAATTAGTTATGTTAAAACCAATTAAAACTGAGGAAGAATACGATAATGCTCTGGCTCATGTGTATGAGTTGATGCAAACTGATATTATCGAAGGTTCTTTAATTTCTGATGAATTAGAAATTTTGAGCCTATTAATCAAGGAATATGAATTAGTGCATTATCCTGTTTCGTATCCTAATCCAATAGAAGCTATAAAGTTTAGGATGGAACAAATGAATTTGTCTGAAAACGAACTTAGCAATTTATTAGGTACCCGTTCAAGGAAATCAGAGGTTCTATCGGGAAAAAGAAAACTAAGCCTGTCTATGATCCGAAAATTAATTGATGTACTCCACATCCCGGCAAATGTTCTAATTCAAGCTTACTAATTATAGATTTTAGAAAATATTGAAATCCACCCATAAAACGATTTAAACTTTCATTTTTAAACTAGGTTAAAGTCTTATCGGGATCACGAAAAACCTCACAGAAATGTGAGGTTTTTTTGTTTAATCACATTCAAACTGATCAGACAGAAAAATTTTCGTTTGGTTGTGAGCATAGGCATCTCTGGCAATATCTTGCAGGTAAATCTACAGCGGTTAAAAATGCTCTCCCTTAAAACTTCTACTTCCTCGATGAAAGTTTTTCAGCAACTCCTATCCCCTTGATTTTCTAAGAAATTTAACACTCCCTACAGGATAGAACAGGACGGAATAATTATTTAAAACCGCTAACATCGCATAAGTTTAACCAAATATATATCCGTATCAACGACTAACTTACAGCCCGTAAATCCGCAATCTTATTATTTTTTCACTATGATCGCTGTGTTACCGAAAGGTAAACTACTGGAAGACGTTTCGCAAATCATTGATCGCTTATTAACCAAATATTAATTAAAATCATTACCATGAATTTGAATTTCCAATCAAAATCAAATCATCGGCTAAATGTATCAAGCAGAAAAAAAATCCTGATTGTAGGTGTTTCTGCATTGTCGTTTATGCTCATGAGTAACACCGTTAATGCGGCATCAGGCGCTGAAATTGTGCGCATTGTTCATGCAAAAAACAGTAAAAAACTCGATGTTACTGTAAAGGGAAAAATTACTGACGACAAAGGCGAAACCCTGGTAGGCGTTAGTATTAAAATTAAGGGCACAGCCCTGGCAACCACAACAGATGCCAACGGTGCATTTTCAATCAACATCCCTTCAACAGTTACAAGCCCTGTTTTAGAGGTAAGTTATATTGGTTACGCAAGCCAGGATGTTCCGGTAAATGGAAGAACGACTATCACTGTCCAGTTGAAAAGTTCAATCAATGATCTGGATGAGGTAGTGATTGTGGGGTATAATACCGTTAAGAAAAGCGATTTAACGGGAGCTGTAGTAAGTGTAGGAGCCGAAGAAATTAGATCAAGACCGGTAACTAATGCATTGCAGGCTATTCAGGGTAAAGCAGCTGGTGTTGATATTACGTCGAATGAACGCCCAGGCCAATTGGGAAGTATATTGATTCGTGGTGTACGCTCACTTACGGCAAGTAATGCCCCACTATATGTAGTTGATGGAATTCCATTGCAGGCTGGAGGCATTGAGGCAATAAATCCAAATGACATTGAAACAATCGACATTCTGAAGGATGCATCTGCTACAGCTATTTATGGCTCACGAGGCGCTAATGGTATAGTTTTAGTAACTACAAAGAAAGGTAAAGCAGGACGATTGACTTTGGATTACGTTGGAACAGCAACGATCGAAAAATTAAACGATAGAGCAGAAATGATGAACTCAGGTCAGTATATTGAATTTCGCCGCGATGCTTACCGCAGAACAGCCTATATCAATTCGATAAACGGAACCAACACTGCTCCTATTTATAATTATCCTGTAGTGGCTACACAAGCTGCAGATCGGGAGATTTTTAAACAAGATCCAAATATGTTGGCCAACCTCGATCAAGGTTGGGTTAATGGGGTATTTGATGGGAGTTTAGTACCTACAACGAATTGGGGAGATTTGGTAACCAGAACTGGCGTAACACAAGATCATGTTTTAAGTGTGAGCGGTGGTACTGATAAAATTAAAGCCTACGGTTCATTCGGCTATTTAAACCAAGAAGGAACTCAATTGGGTCAGGATTTTGAACGTTACAGCGGAAAGCTGAGCATAGAAATTAATCCGGTAAAATGGTTTAAAATGGGTGCTAACTTAACGGCAACCTATGGACTGCAAAACTATGGTTTCCAGGCGGCGAGTGCTTCAGGAGCGAGTAGCATTTATTTTGCAGCACGTGGGATGCTTCCTTTAGCTATTCCATTTGATGCTAACGGTAACCGCATTAACTTACCTGGGGGCGATATCAACATTCAAAACCCGGTTTTAGAAGCAGACTACAATATCAACCTGCGCAAAACCTTGCGCACATTAGGTTCTGTATTTGCTGAAGTAAACATATTAAAAGATTTAAAATACCGTGTTAACTTCGGTCCGGATTTCTCAAACTATTATAATGGAAGATATCAGGATGCGAAATCTGTTAACCGCGATGCTGGGGTACCGGGATCAATTAATAATTATGCGCAATTAAATCAAAATAGCCGGTTTGCTTATACGCTTGATCATTTATTATACTATGATAAGACCATCAATAAACACAATTTTGGCGTTACTTTATTGCAAAGTTCATCATCTTACCGTGAAGAATCATCATCATTAACAGGAAGCAAAATTTCATTACCAAACTCGCTTTGGTATGGTTTAAACACAGGTAACATTACAAATTTAGATGCGTTTGATGCTAATTTAAGGAAGTCGACATTAGTTTCTTACATGGCCAGGGCTAACTACAGCTGGAACAGTAAATATTTGTTAACGGCTTCTGCCCGTTGGGACGGCGCCTCGCAGTTAGCTGCTGGTAACAAATGGGATTTTTTCCCTTCTGCAGCGTTGGCATGGAGGTTAGAGCAAGAAGATTTCATGAAAGATATTAAATGGGTTAACCAGTTAAAATTAAGATTGGGTGTGGGTAGCACTGGCAATTCGTCAGTAGATATTGGTAGTACACTTGGTTTGCTTCAACCGCTAACTTACACTTTCGGAACTTCTCCTCAAACTGGCTATGTATCTTCAGATGCCTCTCTAGCAAATCCTATCCCACTCCCTAATAAATTATTAAGTTGGGAAAAAACATTACAATATAACTTAGGTCTTGATTTCGATTTAATTAAAGGCAGAATCTCTGGATCATTGGATTTATATAAATCGAAAACAACCGATTTGATTTTATTGAAAAAGATTGCTTCAGTAAATGGCTATACTACTTCGTTTGATAACGTCGGTTCGACAAAAAACAAAGGACTTGACCTCACCATTAACAGCGTAAACATCAAGAGCGATGATTTTACATGGGAATCGACTTTAAACTTTTCTATGAGCAAGGATGAGATTGTAAAACTGGACAACGGTGATATGGTTAACGACCGATTTTTCATTGGTCAAAGAAATGGTGTGGCTTACGATTATGTAAAAGAAGGGATTTGGCAAAATACACCAGAAGACATGGCAGAAATGGCAAAGTTTAATGCAAATATTGCGGCAAAAACCAGTTGGTTTGCTCCCGGTAGCGTTAAAGTAAAGGATATAAACGGCGATTATAAGATCGATGCAAATAATGATCGCCAGGTATTAGGCCACTACAATCCGAGCTGGACAGGTGGTTTAACAAACACTTTTGCTTACAAAGGTTTCGATTTATCAATTTTTATGGTGGCTCGCTACAACTTCTTAATCCAAACAGGCGCAGAACCTTTACAAGGGCGTTTTGCACAACGAGTGGTTGATTATTGGACCCCAACTAATCCTACAAATGCTTATCCGGCTCCGAATTATGCTAGCGCAAGTGGCGATCAATACATAAGTGCTTTGAACTACCAAGATGCTTCATTTATTAAAATCAGAAACATCTCATTGGGTTACAATTTCGCTGCAGACATCGCAAAGAAACTAACACTGTCTCGTTTGAGATTCTATGCACAAGTGATTAACCCAGGATTGATTTATTCAAATGTTAGCTGGATCGATCCTGATTTAGGTGGATCTACTTTTAACAGAGGTTTTGTATTTGGAATTAACGCTAGCTTCTAGCCAAAGAAAAATGAAAATGAAAAAGTTTATAAATATACTGTCAGGAATGGTGTTGTTGGGTACATTGATGATCCTTCCAACTTCCTGTAAAAAAAGCTTCTTAGATGAAGAGGTAATTAATTCGCATAACACTGCCGATTTTCAAACATCCTTAGGTTTGGATGGTTTGGTAATCGGTATGTATCAAAGTCTAAAGTTCCACTTTAACTACACTTGGGCTTACACTACCACAAATTACGGCGTTGATGAGTTTACCGTTGGCGGCGATCGTACCGAACAAATGTTTAACTCTTATGATGGAAACTTCAACTCTCTATCGGGTGATATTGCCTCCGTTTGGGACAATATGTATGGCAACATCAATTCGGCAAACATTGTCATTAAAAATGTACCGGTATATTATGATGGTGCAAATAAAAATGTGCGCTTAGGTGAAGGTTACTTCATGCGTGCTTTTGATTACTTTAAGTTGGTTAAACAGTTTGGCGGCGTTCCGTTAAAACTTGAACCTTCGGAAACTATCCAGGAAGAATTTACAAGAAGTACAGCAAAAGAAATTTATGCGCAAGTAATTCAAGATTTTATTCAAGCTTACGATTTACTCCCTACAACAGCAGCAGAACCTGGAAGAATTACCAAATGGGCAGCAGCGCATTTCCTTGCAAAGGCCTACCTGTTTCGTGCTAGCGAAATTAACAATGAGTGGAATGGCGAAACTAAAACTGCCGATTTACAAAACGCCGTTAAGTATGCTGATTTGGTAATTAATAGCGGTGGCTACACCTTAGCCACTAACTTCAGCGATCTTTGGAACTTTACAACAGTTGATGGCGCAAATGAATCAAATAAAGAAATTATTTTAGCAGCTCAATTTTCAAATAACACTACTACTCAAGGTCGTTATGGCAACCAAATCCATTTATATTATCCGTCGGTTTATCAAACCCTTCCAGGAATGGTGCGTGATCTTGCAGGTGGTCGTGAATTTCAGCGTTTAAGATCAACAGATTATGCTTTAGATGTATTCGACCGTGTAAACGACTCCAGGTTCTGGAAAAGTTTTAAAACCCGCTATGTTTCAAATAATCCGGCAAGTGCACCTAAATGGACTGCGGCTAATGCTCCTACTCCGGCGCAAGTTGGTCAGGCCAAATTTGTAGGTGGTGAAGAAGCGGTATTGTACATTGTAAATAATGCTGGCGATATTCGTTACACTGCTTTGGATGCGAATGCTGCAAATCCTCTTCCAACAGATATTGGTCGTAGAAAACCAAGTATGTTTGTAAGATATTTTTCCGGTCAATCACAAAGCTACCTTGCAGCACACGGAAATTATGGCGTTAGCCAGTTTGTTGCGTTATCTAAATTTATGGATGGCTCTCGTAACTTAGTGGCTTCTCAATTTGGCCAGAGAGATGGAATTTTAGCCCGTTTAGCAGAAACTTATCTCATAGCAGCCGAAGCATACGGCAGATTAGGTCAGTACGCTCAAGCCATTCCTTACTTAAACAGAGTTAGAGATCGTGCCGCTTACAAAGATGGAGAAAATAGAGAATCCTATTTGGATGGCGGAATTTCCTACAAAACAAACCCGGTTACCAATGCCACTGCCCTTTCTTCATACTCTGATAAAAACACCTATTTCGAATCGAATAACTTGGCAGTAACAACTGCTAACACCTTAGCATCAATGCACCTCAATAGCGATGGTGATATTTTCAACTCTAATAAAGAGTTTTATGATAAGATTGATGCCGCTTCACAGGCCGATAAGTTTACAGCATTCATTTTAAATGAGCGTTCCCGCGAATTAATGGGCGAGTTGCAAAGATGGGAAGACTTAGCTAGGACCAAAACCCTAGTTGCCCGAACTGCAGCGTTTAATGCAGAAGCGAAGCCGATAGATGGAAAACACTATCTTCGACCAATCCCTCAATCGTTCCTTGACGTGATCAAATCTAGTGGAAGCGCATTGAGCCCAACTCAAAAACAGGCTCTACAAAATCCAGGCTGGTAAGAACAGTACTATATTGAATTACAAGAGCAATTAACTTCGAGTTAATTGCTCTTTTTGTTTGAAGAAGTTCGTGTATTACACCTATTTTTTCAAACGATTGAAATTTAAGTCTACCCTCCCAAATCCTTTGAACCTACTTTAAACAGGATGGAACAGGATGGTATACCAATTTTTAAACCGTAAAATCGTGTAAGCTATTTAACCAAATATTTGAGTCTTAAGATTGTTGACAACACCATGTTGCGGCATGCTGAAGCATTACATCTTATGAAAATCTTTATCTATAAAAAAATTATCTTCGCTTGCTTGCTTTTAGTTTCCGTATTCAGTTTTGCACAACAAAAAGGCACATCATTAATTAATAAACCTCTTTTCAGAGATCCTACATGTGATGGAGCAGCAGACCCTGTAGTCATTTGGAATAAGAGTGAAAAAAAGTGGTTTATGTTTTATACCAACAGGCGGGCTAATGCAAAAAACCTTGATGGAGTGAGCTGGGTACATGGAACCAGAATTGGCATCGCCGAATCAAAAGATGGCATAAAATGGAACTACCGCGACACTTGCGACATTCAATATCGCCTAACAGATTACACCCACTGGGCGCCAGAAGTGATAGAAAACAAAGGTATCTATCACATGTACCTTACCTACGTGCCGGGAGTTTTTAAAGATTGGCGCCATCCACGGTATATTATTCATTTAACCAGTAAAAACTTAATCAACTGGAAATTCGAATCTAAATTGCCTTTGGCCTCCGATCGTTGCATAGATGCCTGCGTATTTAAATTGCCCACTAACCAGGGTTGGCGGATGTATTACAATAATGAAGTGGCAGGCAAATCGATCTTCTACGCTGATAGCAAAGACCTTTACCATTGGGTTGATAGCGGAAAAAGAATTGTTGGTGATAAAGGATGCGAAGGCCCAAAGGTTTTCTACTGGAAAAATACCTATTGGATGATTGTTGACAACTGGAAAGGCCTCGGTGTCTATTCCTCAACTGATTTATTAACCTGGAAAAGGCAGGAAAAAAACATTTTGCAAGTGCCAGGCAAAGGCGAAGATGATGGCGTGATAGGCGGTCATTGCGATGTGCTGGTCAACAATGGGAAAGCTTACGTTTATTATTTCACACATCCTGGCAAAACACCTGAAAATAAAGGCATAGATAATTACACCACCAGAAGAAGCTCCATACAAATGACTGAACTGAAATATGAAAATGGTGAAATCACTTGCGACAGAGATGCACCACTTTATGCGAAACTAAAACACTAAAACATGAAATATTTATACCTCATTATATTTTTCAGCTTCTCTACCTTCAACCTTCAGGCGCAAAATCAACGAAAAACCTTTAATTTCAATCCCGGATGGAAATTATTGGTGGGTGATCGGGAAAATGCCAAAAACATTGAATTTGATGACAGCAGCTGGAAATCAATCACCCTTCCCTACGCCTGGAATGAAGATGAGGCATTTAAGAAATCTATCGAACAGCTCTCTACTGGCATCGCCTGGTATAGAAAACATTTCAAAGTTGAAGGCTCAAAAGATCACAAAGTTTTCCTTGAATTTGAGGGAATCAGGCAGGCCGGAGAATTTTATTTAAATGGCGTGTTTATCGGTCGGCATGAAAATGGGGTAACGGCTTTCGGCTTTGATATCAGCAATTTACTTCAGCCAGACAAAGACAATGTGCTTGCCGTAAGAATTGATAATGCATGGAATTACAAAGAGAAGGCTACAAACTCGGGTTACCAATGGAGTGATAAAAATTTCAATGCCAATTACGGCGGAATCTCTAAAAATGTTCGCCTGCACCTCACGGGAAAAATTTATCAAACTTTGCCATTAAATGCTTTACTGAAAACAACGGGCAACTATATTTATGCCAAAAACTTTGATATCACAGGTAAAAAAGCAGTAATCGTTTCTGAATCGCAAGTCCGTAATGAGACCTCAGCAATAAGCGAAGTGCAGTATGAGGTGCAAATAAAAGATGCATCAGGTAAAGTGATTAAAACTTTTCAATCCACAGCTCAGCACTTAGCGCCAGGAACAACCGCAATGCTAAAAGCAGAGGCAATGGTTGAGGGATTGCATTTCTGGAGTTGGGGCTATGGATATTTATACACGGTTACTTCCCGAATTAAAATAAACGGCAATACGGTTGATGAATTAAATACAAAAACCGGATTTAGGAAGGCTGAATTCAAAGATGGTATGGTTTACCTCAATGATCGGGTATTGATGATGAAAGGTTATGCACAACGAACCAGCAACGAGTGGCCTGCCATTGGTTTGTCTGTGCCCGCCTGGTTAAGTGATTACAGCAATCAATTGATGGTGGAAAGTAATGCCAATTTAGTAAGATGGATGCATATTGCGCCATGGAAACAAGATGTAGAATCCTGCGACAGGGTAGGTTTAATTCAAGCTATGCCTGCCGGTGATGCAGAAAAAGATGTAACGGGAACCCGGTGGGATCAACGAAAGTCGGTGATGACAGATGCTATTATTTACAATCGAAATAATCCAAGCATCCTGTTCTACGAATGTGGCAATGAATCTATTAGTGCAGCCCATATGGATGAAATGAAGGCAATTCGAGATCAGTACGACCCTAACGGAGGCCGGGCGATCGGCTCCAGAGAAATGTTGGACATTCCTTCCGCAGAATATGGCGGCGAAATGCTGTACATCAATAAAAGTGCTTCGAAACCCTTGTGGTCGATGGAATATTCCAGAGATGAAGGTTTAAGAAAATACTGGGACGAGTTTTCGCCTCCCTTTCATAAAGATGGTGCGGGCCCACTTTACAAGGGGGCTGATGCCAGCATTTATAATAGAAATCAGGATACACATGCTATAGAAAACGTAGTGAGATGGAATGAATATTACAAAGAAAGACCAGGGACGGGAAAAAGGGTAAGTTCTGGAGGCGTAAATATCATCTTTTCGGATTCTAACACCCATTACCGTGGAGAAGAAAATTACCGTCGCAGCGGCGAAGTAGATGCCATAAGAATCCCTAAAGATGGATTTTATGCGCACAAAGTGATTTGGGATGGCTGGGTCGATACCAAGAAAACAGGCATTCATATTATTGGTCACTGGAATTATAAGGCTGGAATTAAAAAGGATATTCATATCATCGCCGCAGGCGATAAAACTGAACTGTTTCTTAATGGAAAATCGTTGGGTTTTGGAGCCAAAAGAGATGGCTTTCTGTATACTTTTAAAGGTGTTACTTATAAATCTGGAAGCTTAAAAGCGATTTCTTATGACGACAAAGGTGTCAAATTAGCTGAAAAGCAAATTAAAACAGCGGGAACGCCTGTTGCCATTAAACTGACCAAGCTACAACATCCCACAGGATTTAAAGCAGATGGTGCTGATTTGGCACTCGTTCAGGTAGAGGTTGTAGACGCTGAAGGAAATAGAAACCCGATCGCATTGAACCTAATTAATTTTGAAATGAGTGGTCCGGCAGAATGGCGTGGTGGCTTGGCGCAAGGACCAGATAACTATATCCTATCCAAACAGTTGCCTGTAGAAGGCGGCGTCAACCGGGTCTTAATTCGGTCGACCACAATGCCGGGTAAAATCAATATCACTGCCAAAGCTGATGGATTAAAATCCGCTACCATTACCTTAGAAACGCTTCCCGTGAATGTTAATGATGGTTTATCAGTCCAATTTCCGCCTGATGGATTAAAATCAAACTTACAGCGGGGTGAAACACCCGTAGCACAAACTTACCAGATGAGCAGAACACCTGTAACCATTTTATCAGCTTCTGCCGGCGCTAATACAGAAAAGGCTAAGCTAAGTTATGATGATAACGAGCTCAGCGATTGGGTAAACGATGGTAATTTAAACACCGCCTGGATCAAATATAATTTGGCTAAAGAAACCAGGGTCACGGAAGTTGAATTGAAAGTAAATGGTTTCAGAACTAAAGCGTATCCGATAAGAATTTTGGTGGATGACAAAGAGGTTTTTAAAGGCAATACCATTCCAAGTTTGGGCTATTTTACCGCAGTGTGTAAGCCAACAACAGGTAAAACGGTAACTATTCAGTTGCTAGGTTCTGGAAAAGAAACTGCAGAGAGCGAAAAAATCGGCGTTGAAGTGAATGGCAAAAAGCTTGATGACGGCATTGAGCGGGCTGAAACCAAATCAAAGGGAGGCTTAAGTATTATTGAAACCGAAATTTACGGAGCTAAATAGAATAGAAATTGCGAGCTGTAGAGCTGACACAATGAGCTTGCCGCAGTGGCCTAGCGTATCGAAATTTTAGCACTAGAAAATAAAGTCAATTGAACATTAAATGAGTAAAATAAAAAATCATTTCAAATTACCTGTTCTACTCCTTACATTTTTGCTTTTGTTTACCGCTGTAAATAATTTACAAGCACAGTTTGCAAACATCAAAAATGATAATTTTTGGAAAGCGAAAGATGGCCAGCCTATTTATAGCCAGGGCGGTGGTATTTTTCAGTTTACCGATCCAAAATCTGGCACTAAAAAGTATTTCTGGTATGGGGTCAAATATGCCGAAGCCGAACTTTACCTAAACAATCTATCAGTTACCTATCCAAATGCAACATTCGAATCCGTTACTTGCTATAGTTCTAATGATTTGGTGAACTGGACTAGCGAAGGTAACGTTTTAACTAAAGGTGAAATTAGCAGAATACCTAAAACCTGGGTTGGTAGATTAGGGGTAGCCTATATTGCAGCACTGAAAAAGTACGCCATGTTTGTTCAGCATGGTAATCAGGTGCTCATTACTACATCTGATACTCCGAATGGTGCCTTTACCTGGCATCAGCGAATAAACATGGAGCCAATGATTGGAACCAGTAATACTGGCGACCAAACAGTTTTTAACGATGAAGATACTGGAAAATCATATTTGGTTTATTCTTATGGTCGCGGTCGCAATAAAATTTATCTTTCAGAAATCGGAGTAAAAAACGGCAAAGTAAACCTATTGGATTGTGTAGAAATTTTCAAGGGTGAGAGCCGTGAGGGCAATTGCATGTTCAAATTTGGAGGGAAATATTACATGTATGCTTCAAATATTTATGGATGGGATGGCTCGCTGGCTTACTATCTAGTGGCCGATAACATCAGTGGACCGTATTTACCTACCAATAAAATGCTGGTTACGAACGGAAGTGCTGATGATTATGCACACATTTCACAAACAGGTTTCTTCGTTAATGTTAAGGGTTCAAAAACAGAAACTGTTATTTTTTGTGGTGATCGCTGGGCTGATTTCGCTGGAAATGGATTGGGTTATAATCAATGGTGTCCACTGTCTTTTGAAGGAAAAACACCGTATTTCAATTCGCTTAACTCATGGAATCTCAATATTGAAACTGGCGCCTGGAAAGTTGCTGACGATAATGACTTTGTTAAAAATGGTAGCTTTGAAGCAGATAGAAAGCGAATTCCAAGTGTGGTTAAGCCAGTTCAAATGCAATTAACAGGTTGGAAAACCGCTGTCATTAAAGGAAATCAAATTAGCTTGGATAGTTTAACCTCACCGACGTTAAATCATTTCAACAGCACAGCCGAAAGAAAAATTGTTATTGGCGAGAAGAGTTTAAATGTTAGCGATAAAGTAAATTTCGAAAGAAAAATTAATCAAATTATTACCTCAACTACCCGAGTTAAACTGGTTGATGGGCGCTATAAATTAACCGCAAAAATAAAAAACAATGGCCGATTTAAGAATTTGGAAATGTATGCTGTAAGCGGAGGCAAAAGGCTCAGTCACCATTTTGAAAAAGAAAACAATAATTGGAATACTATTATGCTGGAGAATATTGATATCACCGAAGGGAAAGCTGAAATTGGCTTTTTAGCCGAGGGAATGGCTGATGCCAGCTGCTTTATAGATGATGTTTCTTTAATTAAAAGTAAATAAAACTGATGCGCAAATGCAAACTTTTGAGTATTCTATGGAGCTAACTATGTGTTTTGAGAATGGGCATATCAATTGGTTTAAAGCAACATCTGTCTAAGGCAGCTCAGCAAATAATATCTCCCTATCAAAAATGATTATCAAGTAATAAAAGATGAATTTTAAACTACTACTCCTGCTGATTGTTTTCTTTGCAGCACCCCAGCTCCTATTCGCCGACTTTATCTTTCGCAAGGGGAAGAATATGGAAATTTCATTGCCTGGCGGAGAAGAAGATGTAGTACGAACGGCAGTTGATATCTTTTCAAGAGATTTTAGCGCTGTTTTCAGTGCAAATTTACTAAAAGGTTCAAACGCACAAATTATAGCCGGCACCCTTGGAAATCATTCCCTTGCAGAAAAACTGATTGACCAGGAATCTTTGGCAAAGCTGAAAATTCATCCTGAAGGTTATGCTTTATGGGTAGAAAATGATAAAATGTACATCTTAGGTAGCGACAAAAGAGGTACCGCCTATGGCATACTCGAATTATCTCGTCGCATCGGCGTTTCACCCTGGGAATGGTGGGCAGATGCGGTCATCGCCAGGAAAAATTCACTAAGCTTTAAAAACGGTTTTCAATTATTAGAACATCCATCGGTGGCATATCGTGGCATATTTATCAACGATGAAGATTTTGGTTTGATGCCCTGGAGTTCCCGCACTTTCGAACCTTCGAAAATTAAAGGGCAAATAGGTCCAAAAACACATGCCCGAATTTTTGAACTGCTGTTGCGTTTAAGGGCAAATGCTTTTTGGCCAGCCATGCACGAAGTTTCTGTAGCTTTCTTTCAAACGCCTGGCAATAGAGAAATGGCAGATAAATATGGACTTGTTGTCGGTTCATCACATTGTGAACCGATGATGAGGAGTGCCAATACAGAATGGAAAATTGATGGTAAAGGCAATTATGATTATGTAAATAACCGTGAAAATGTGTTGCGCTTTTGGGAAACCCGAGTGAAGGACCTTAAAAACTCTGACAACATTTACACCTTGGGAATTAGAGGGATTCATGATGGAAAAATGCAAGGGGCAAATACCTTAAAGGAACAATTTGATGCCATCACCTCGATAATTGCAGATCAACGCAGCATGATCAGTGAAAATTTAAATCCTGATTTGACTAAAGTTCCTCAGGTTTTTATTCCTTACAAAGAGGTTCTAGATGTGTATAACATGGGCCTTAAAGTGCCTGATGATGTGACTTTGATGTGGACAGATGATAATTATGGCTATATCCGCCATTTCCCTACCGAAGCAGAGCGGAACCGCAAAGGCGGAAATGGGATTTACTACCACATTTCTTATTGGGGTCGCCCGCATGATTACCTTTGGCTATCTACCAATCATCCTGCACAAATTTATACGCAAATGAAGCTTGCTTATGGTAAAGGTGCTAAAGACATGTGGATCCTAAACGTTGGTGATATTAAGCCGGGGGAATATTTAACCGAACTATTCTTGGATATGGCTTGGAATATCGATTCTATTGAAGATAATAAGAAAGGATTGGATCAACATTTGAAAACATGGCTTACAAGAGAGTTTGGCCAGCAATATGCTGCTGATTTGCTCGCCGTAATGAATGAATATTATCGCTTAGCCTATATCCGAAAACCCGAATTTATGGGCAACACCCGAACCGAGGAAACCGACCCGAAATTTAAAGAAGTTGTAGATTTACCCTGGAGCGAGCAGGAAATAAAAAACCGTATCGCCGATTATGATAAAATTGCGGAAAAAGTAATCCAGCTTTCTAAAGCTATACCAGCCGACAAGCAAAATGCCTGGTTTGAATTAATTGAATATCCAGTACGTGGAGCAGCCGAGTTAAACAAAAAGCTGCTATATGCGCAACTTGCCAGACATGGCCGTGCGAATTGGTCGCAAAGCGATGCCGCTTATGATTCCATTGAGAAACTCACCACTAAGTATTCGACTTTGGCGAATGGAAAATGGAAAAACATGATGGATTCCAAACCCAGAAAGCTTGCAGTTTTTCAAAAATTACCGCAAGTAAAGTCGGCGACTCCGCTTAAAACCTTCCAATCCCCATTTGCAACATTCAACGGAAATCAATTTGTGAAATTCGGAGGCACAAAACCTGTGTCACATGGCTTAGGCTATCAAAGTGGAGCGGTATCTATTAAAAAAGGAGATCACGTAGTTTATGAATTTAATACTCCTACGACAGATTCGATAAGGGTTGAAGTAGCGCTTGCTCCGAATTTACCGGTGGAAGGAAAATTGATTCGGTTTGAAATCAAAATTGATGATCAAGCCACAAAAGTTGTGGATTACCATACCAGCGACCGAAATGAAGAATGGAAAATCAATGTTTTAACCAATGAAGCCAAACGTATGATTGTGACCAACTTGAATAATAAACAACGCAAACACTCCATTACCGTTAAAGCATTGGATGAGAACGTTGTTTTGGATCAAATAAAGATTTATAAGCTATAGATTAAAAATAATTACTTTTTCACCACCAATGGTTCACCATTCACAATAACATTTTCGTATTTAACATCATCATACTTATTTTTAAGTACCGGATTTTTAGTAGTGATCTGTAAATTTTGAAAGGTAAAACCAGAAAGTTTGTCCAGGGGATTGCCGTTCATTTCACCAAATTTGTTGGCTTCTACTTTGATGTTGCTCATTTTGATATTCCTAATGGTTCCAAAAGGTTGTTCAGTGCTGCCTGCTAAATCAAAGAACTGCTTCCAGGGATTGAGGCTAATTACCGAACCGCATTTGCCGGTTATATTGTCAATGGTAATGTTTTCATAAATTTGAAAAGTATCACCTCTCATCTTCAAGTTCAAAATCGGACAATTATTTTCCATTACGCAGTTGCGAAGGATGATGTTGTTGGCGTGTACACATTCACTGCCCAAGGTGAGCACCGCGTGTGAGTTTCCAAAAGTGCAGTTTTCAATTAATACATCTTCTACCGTTCCGTTTTCTGGCAGCTGATGAGCGGTTGGTCCTTTACCTCCTTTGATAGCAATAGCGTCATCATTTACAGAGATATAGCAATTTCTGATGACCACGTTTTTGCATACGTCAAGGTCAATTCCATCTGTGCTTGGTGCAGGAACGGGTTGATATGGCGATCGGATATCAGTATTTTCTACTAAAATGTTATTGCATTTGTAGAAATGTGTTGTCCAAAAGCCGGCATTGCGAAGTTTAATATTTTGAATTTTGACATTGTCACTCCCCCAAATAAAAATTAATCTAGGCCTGCTCACTTCCAAATTGGTACTTTCCTTTCCAATTTTGCGAAGCGAATCACGATGCGACCAAAAAGTTTTCCAAAATTTTAATCCATTGCCATTAATGGTTCCAGGCCCTTCGATACTGAAATCGTTAACTTGATACGCATTTACAACTGCAGCAAAATATTTCAGGCTTCTCCCTTCCATTCTCGATGGGATAAAAGGATAATTTTTAATATCATCTGACCCTTTTAGTACCGCACCTTCTTTTAAAACCAATTTTGTTTTCTTTTTGAAAAACAAAGCACCAGTCAAGAAAGTGCCTTTAGGTATCACAATCTTTCCTCCACCTCTTGAGGCCGCTAGATCGATTACTTTTTGTATGGCTTTGGTTTGAACGATGTTGCTATCGGCTTTTACGCCAAACTTCGTGATGTCGTATTCTTGCGCATTAAGCTTTAACGCAGTGATGAAAAGGATAACGGCTATTAAATATTTCATATTTGGTTAGCGATCAACATTAAATCGACCCATTTCAAATATCAATAAATGGGCAACGAATTGCGTCCTGTAGTATCCTGCCATTTGAAGAATGGGAAACCTAGGCTAAACGACTTATCACCTAACTATGGTTCTCTGCTTAAATATATAGTCTTTACACCCTTGGCAGCTACCTGATTTTTCCCATAAGTGAGTTGAGCCTTATCATTAATTTGTGCGGAAATGACCATCGCATTGCTCGACTGCTCATCAACTATCCAGTTATTGAAGGTGGCAATGACAGCACTTTCAATGATAAGCATTCTTGTACCAACCGTATTGAGCACTTTATAATTTGATGTTCTAACATCGGCATTGATATCGTTGGATAATTTAATTTGACTTTGATCAAAAGTCCAATAAGTTTTAATGGCGTCTGCAACGGAATGGCTAACCACTTCTCCAGAAGAATTATAGAGGATGATATCGTAGCCGCCGGTTGACCATTTTCCTTTTATTGTTTCGGTAGTAGTTTCATTGTTGTCTTTTTTACAGGAAAAGAAGCAACAAATCATTATAATGGCTAGAAAAGTATTTCTCATATCATTTTGGATGAATGTTAAAGATAAATATTCTTAATAAAACCACAAAGCTTTCATTTAAAAGCGATTAGATAATTAGCAGAACGATTGATTTTTTTATAAAACCTTTAAAAACAGAAAAGGACAATCCATCCGGAACTGTCCCCTTTTCTAACCAAATATATACCTGTTATGAGTCAGGTAATTTTTTATGTTTGCAGCCTCTACGACTGAAATTATCTTGTATATAACGTGATGCAGTTATGCTCTTTATTTCCAGAAATTCATATTTAAAAATTTAAACCAGATGAGTACGGTTGGTTTGCTTTTGATGAATATTTGGTTAAAGAGCTTTGCTTATTTTCAGAATTTTCATTCACTTTAAAGCAAGTTTAAAACGTTAAACAAATCTAAGTTATTTTTTACTAATAAATATATTATTTATATAAAAAATTTTCAGTTTAAAAACCTTCATTATTGATAAAGGTTTCTAAATTGAATTTGCCTGTTTATTTCCATTCAAATGGTAAAATCCAATTTTTAGGATTTAGTAGTTTGGCTCTAGCGGTGCTAGCTGTTGGATCGCCATCTTTTAAAAGCTTTTGGTAAACCCTTTCTGCTAAAAAAGCAGGGTTATTCTGGCGTCGGGCTATGCGCACTAAATCTGGCCAGCGATTGCCTTCGAAAGCCAATTCTAAAGCACCTTCATCAATTAGCTTTCCTTCTAAACCAATCATATCGCTTTGCAAACTGGCATCAAGCGGAGTTAGGCCAGCACGGTTACGAATACCTGTATTACGGTACCAAGGGCTTTTATAATCATTATTGTTTCTGGCATCCAGATAGTACGGTGCCGGATAAGGCGTTTGCATCGTGTTGATTTCATCAAATGACACTGGCGTAGGTGCTCCAGCTGATGAACGTGTACCAGTATAAAAAGTATTGGCAATACCAATGTTTAATAAAGCCCAACCCAGTTTGCTCTTACCATCACGATTAGCCGCTTCCGAATAACGTAAATGCAATAATCCAGCACGATAAATACCCCATTTCCCTCCTTTGTTTAGGTTTGTAACTGGGATAATATTATCGGTTAACTTAGTAATTGCCGGCCCAGTAGCAGTTGTTTCATAAGATAGTCTACCTCTCGCATCGTAAGGAATACCACTGTTCTGTCTTTGCGCATCCCAATTATCAATAGCGGCTTTTGACGGTTTGATCAAATATTTACCATATAATGGCGAACATAACTCGATCATTGGATTACCTGGTTTGAAGCTTGAGCTATAAGGGATACCCCACAAAAACTCTCTATCCCAAACTCTACCCGTATTTGGTGCAGAAAACATTGTTTTCCAACCTTGATCATATAGTAAAGTACTTTCATCTTGATATCGTCCATACCTTACGGCCTGGTCATTATTTTCCGAGCCCAAGTAATAAACAACCTTATATGCATTGAACAATATATCAATATTGGTATTGTTGTTTTCAATGTTCATTATCTTAATATAATTCTCTGCAGCTTTTAAATAGTTATTGTTCCATAAATATAAATCACCAAGTACAAATGGTTTACAAATAAATATCTTTTGTGTATTGTTTCCATCTATTGTAATCACCAATGGATTTCCAGTTGGATAAGCGTACACTTCCTTGTAAGGTAATTTTTCAGTAAAATCAATCAGTTTTGTTAAAAGCTCCTCAAAAGAAATTCGTGGATATGCCGACAAGTTTTTAATATCCTCTACATTCTCTACCGGAGTTGTAATATATGGAACGCTACCATATTGAATCCCCAACTGCAGATAAATCCAGCTTCTCAATGCGCCAATATCAGAATAATGTTTGTTGTAATCATCCACACTCATTCGGAAGTCGTCCCGCATCAATTGGAAATTTTTCAACGCATCATTACAGTTTAAAATTACTTTGTAATATGGCCTCGGATCGATGTAAGGATTATCTTTTGTAACGCTGTGGTTAGCCAACTGTTTTAAATAAGGATCGGCATTTGCTGTAACGTTTACCAAATCAGCTCTCAATTCATTTTGAAGAATATATGTTTTTTGTAAACCCAGAAACTGCCCATAGATACCGATCACTGCGGCATCGGCATCAGTAGAGTTTCGGTAAGCATTTGATATATCAAGCGTCGCTTCGGGCTCTTCATCTATTATTTTTTTGCAAGACCATGAACCTGTTGCAAGCAGGGCTACTGCTAAAAGGGCAATAACTTTTTTATTAAAATCCATCTTCATCTTTTTATCAATTATCAATTATAAACCAATTCTAACACCCAATTGAACCGATCTGAACTGTGGCTCTAAAGTGGTATCTACACCTTGAGTGAAAATACTTCCAGTAGCGCTAAACTCAGGATCATAGCCCAGGTATTTTGTTAGGGTAAGTAAATTATTTCCGGTGGCATAAATTCTGGCATATTTAATCGCTTTCGTTTTTAAAGGCACGTTGTAGGTTAAATTTACCGAACGTAAACGCAGGTACGAACCATCTTCAATCCAACGATCAGAAAACTGAGCATTGCCCATCGGATCGCCAAAGCTGGCTTTAGGTACGTTGGTAATCTGCCCCTCGCCTCTCCAACGGTTTCTCATAATTTCTGATTGGTTGTAATAAGCATTTCCCGATTCGAGCACCGAGCGCGTGTAGTTGTAAAGGTCGTTTCCTAATACGAAGGAAACCAGTACATCCAGTGTCCAGTTTTTGTATCCAACGGTATTATTGAAACTTCCAAAAAGATCAGGATTTGGGTTTCCAATCACCACTCGATCAGCTCCGTTGATGATTTTATCTCCATTGGTATCGATAAACCTCATATCGCCACCTTTAAAGGGTACGGTTACCCCTGCACTATTTACAATAGATAATCCTGAAGCTGTAGCTTCGGCATCCGTAGCGTAAACACCATTGGTGCGCTGACCGTAAAATAAATTAGCTGTTTCGTCAACTCTTGTTAGGTATGTGCCGTTTGCATAACTCGTAACGATATCGTTTCCATTGGGTAAACTTTGAATTTTATTTCTGTATAGGCCTAGATTAACGCCTAAATCCCATTTTATTTTTTTGTTTACTACACGGGCATTCAAACCAAAATCAAAGCCATTGGTTTGCATACCTCCTTGATTATCAACGTAAGAATCTACACCAGCAATTGAAGTAACCGGAATATAGTTTAGCATTTTACTGGTGGTGTGCACATAATAATCTAAACTCATGCTTAAACGTTCACTAAAAAAGGAACCATCTACTCCAACATTAAACTTGGCTACACGTTCCCACTGGATATTTGGGTTGGCCACATTGCCGCGAACCACACCTTGGAGACCCAATAAATTTTGCGAAACATAGTATTGTCTGTTATTATAGTTTCCGATATCATCATTCCCTACAATGCCATAACTAGCCCGAAGTTTCAGTAGATCTACACCTTTATACCCTTGCATAAAATCTTCTGATGATAAAATCCAGGCACCACTTAAAGCTGGTAAAAGAGCCGTTTTGCCACCAAATAAATTTAATCCATAACCACTTGTACTTGCTGATGTGTTTCCATCACTTCTACCAAAACGCGATGAGGCATCTGCCGCCACAGCCAGGCTTAGAAAGTATTTGTCTTTATAACTATAATCTGTAGTGAAGTAGGTATTTAGAGAACTCCAGTTGCCTATATCTCCACCAAAAAACCGCAGGGCAGCATTACTGTTGCCAATACTAATCAACACATCAGTTGCAGAATTGTAACCTATGGCAAAATCCTGTTCGCTAGCGTTTTTTGAATAACGCGTACCCAAACTCATTTTTAAGTTGTGATCTTTGGCGAATGTTTTGTTGAATGCGAAGCGAAAATCATTAAAAACGTTTGAATAACGAATTACTTGCGAACCCAATTTGCTATCGCCGATGGTGTTTTCTAAAACCTCATTTGTTACACCTTTACGAGGGATAAACAAAGTTTCCTGTGTTTTATCGTATGTTAAGCCGGTTAAGTTAGATATCTTGAAATTTTTATTGAATTCGTAGTTGAACACGATGTTACCAAAGAAACGGTAAGCTTTCTTCTGATTCAATCCCTTTTCTATCAATGCCCTGGGATTACTTACACCCAGTGTATCCGCCTCTGCAAGATTTGGAGAAACTGCGCCGGTAGCACTTATTTCATTTTTGGCAAGAAAAGGTGCTTTTACCAATGATAAAAAAATTGGGTTGGTACGTGGAGCAATCCCCTGGTCTTTTAAGCTTTGCTCCGTATAGCTAAAAGATAAATTTGTACTTGCCTGAAGCTTCTTCGTTAAATTTAAATCACTGTTGAAGCGCATGTGATAGTTTGTGTTATTCGTTGAATCGATAACACTTTTATTTTTCGAGTAACCTGCCGAAAGTGCATATTTAGCGATGTTATCGCCACCACTTACTTTCAGAAAATAGTTCTGATTGAAGCTACGCTTGAAAACTTCTTTTTGCCAATCGGTATTTTGGTGATACATGGCATAAGTTGGGTTGGTGGCTTGATTTGGATCATCGTTCATGTAAGGCAATGCTGCAATAGCACCATTGCTCAAACCACGGCTTTGTAAAATATCAGAAAGATAAGTTCTAAAATCACCTCCATTCATTACCGAAAGTTTTTTTGGCACCAGATTGATACTGCTATAGGCCGCAAAATCTATTTGAGTAGCCAAATCTTTAGCATGGTTGGTGGTAATGATCATTACCCCATTGGCTGCTTTGGTTCCATAAACTGCTGCCGCTGCTGCATCTTTAATTAAGCTCACACTTTCAATATCATGAACATCAATAAACTGTAGCGGATTATTGCGGTGCCCTGCAGTTAAAGACGAACCATAAGAATTGGCGTCGAAAATCATTCCATCAACCACGTACAAAGGCTGATTGGTTGCATAAAGTGAAGTGAAGCCTCTTACAAATAAATCGGCTCCAATTCCAGGGGTTCCTGATCTTCTAATAGAATTTAACCCTGCCATTCTTCCTTGCAAATAACTGTCAGGCGTTTCTGCATTTACTGTCCAGCCACCTTGCGGATTGGCATAAGTAATAGCTGAGGAAGTTCTGGCCAGGTTTTGGGTACCCGATGGCAACACCACCTCTGTAAACACAGAAGCGAAAGAACTCGGGTAAATTTTAATCGTTGCGAGTTTACCTTTGTGAACAGCCAGCAACTTGGTGTGGTAGCCAATATTACTTATGGTGATTGTTGCATTATAATCTGGAACAGTAATCGAGAAGCGACCTTTATCATCGGTTAGTGCACCAGAAAAATCTGTTACGGTTAATTTTACACCGGTAACAGGTTTATTGGTTGCGCCATCTACCACAATGCCGGTTATTTTCTGTCCGACAAGCTTTTTAACTTTCACTTTAACCGTTGTGGTATCGGTGCTGTACTTACTTGTATCTGTTGTGGTGGTATCTGTCTGCGCAAAAACCGCAGTAGCAAACATCATTCCGAACAGGATAAGTGAAATTCTTTTTTTTACGATGGTAAAATTATACATAGTCAATTTATAATTCAGATTATGGAAGAATAGGTTCAAATCTCAAATAATCCAATATGAGCGTACTTACATTTTTAGCTGTGCTAGCGGCACTGGTTAACCTGAGGTCTAATAACCCAAACTGCTTAGGCGTAAATTCGCCCAGGTAAACCTCATCATAATTGAGCGGCGTTACATTATGAGTGGCGAATAAATCGTAAACTGGAACAGTTGGAGTAGAGGTTAATGGGTTGAAAATATGATAGCGTTGTGTAAATGCTGCAACCTGTGCATCGCCTGCGGCACCTGCAACTGCCCGGGCATAAACTTTATATTTCGCCACCGGCACGTTACTTCTTAAGTACCTGATGTAATATTCTGATACGCTGTGGTCATAAACCTCAATATCTTTATATTGAACTCCCTTATTATCTAATTTAGTTCTGTATAGCGTATTTCCATCCCTGTTTATTCTGAAACTAAAAGGAAGTTCTCCCTCAATTTTGAATGTAGGTACTTTATCCTTTAGTCTAAAAGGAAGTGCACTCATTAAATGTACAATTCCGTTACTTGCTTTGTAAGATTTTACTATTGCAGCCATACTGATCGGAATTTTAACGCCTCGTGTTGAAAGCAACGTATCAGGCAATTTATCTGCGGTATATAAACCTTTCACGGTAAAGTCGCTTACTAATCCCAGTTTATCGAAAATAGAATAGTATGGTGTAAGCTTCGCCGTTTCACTATTGAAAGCAGCATCCTGAAGCATAAAAAACGTGTACTGTTGATTTTCGGTTCGAAGATCGGCCACGCTAGTCCAGTACAAATTTCTGGAAACCATTGGTGGATTGGCTGCAAAAATCGGATTACCCGAATTATTATAACCAATGATCACTGCATTAGCGGTATCAATAACCATTGATGAGATATTGCTGATGTAGTTAGTCTGCAGTGGTGCATCGGTACTGCTCAACATATAATCCCATACATTGAGTTTGGTTGGAACAGCTTTATCAATGGTGTATAACGCACCGTTTTTAACAAATTGACCAACACCTGTAACAGCAGCTTCTTCAAATGTGTTGCCTACCAGTGTAGCGAATTTTTTATTGATCAACTGAATGCGTAAAGTATCTGAAGCGGTTTTTGGAGCTACCACCGTAGTTAAAGCAATGTGGTTGGCTACAAAATCTTTTAGCTTTGCCGGATCAGACGAAATTGCAGCATCTAAAGAAGTTAACGCGTCGTTTGTTGGTGCCCAAACCGTATAATTTTGAGATGATGCCAACAGTTTGTCGTAACCTGTACTGCGTACAAAATCACTAAACTTACTTAAATTAGATTGCGCAGATAGTTTCTGAAAAACGTCGATCGTGTTATCAACATTCACAATCTCTGTATGCTCTTCCAATACATCTTTACATGCACTTAGCCAAAAAATGGTACTAAGGAGCAATATGGTGTGAAGTATATTTCTTTTCATTGAGAATTTTCTTTTGGTTAGAATTTGTTTGCCGGAGTGTTGCCACCCCGGCTTAATAAATTATGGGCGGTTAAATACTGTTCCAAAGGTTGAAAAACGTGGATAGTTCTGGTCGGCATCAACAGGAATAAAATGGATCATATCCAAATAGGTTGCATTACTAAGACCGGCGTTGCTAACTACAGTTAGCCTCACCCAATGTCTGTCAGTAGTTTGAATATCAGCTGTGCCCGCAAGTCGGCCAACGAGTTGATCCCATCCAGAACCGTTTATTGAAACTTCTCCCCTTGCTGTACCCTGGAAATCGGCAGTGGTTGCCATGTAACGTTTGTAACCGTTAGTTAACATTAAAGCATCTGCCGATGGTAGAGTAGCCGTTGTTGTACTAATACCTGAAGAGCCCAGGTATTGTCTAAAATCAACCAGATTTGGCAGAATCTGTTCTCCAGGCCTACCCACATCCACACCAACTTGAAATAAGTTTGAATTTCCGTTTTGAGCGTAACATATCCATATTTTATACTTTCCTTTTACCAACATCGGCGTGCGGATATCGATGTATTGAATCCTCGCTGTACTTACTCCCATCGATAAATTGAAAAAATCGTTGTAAGCATATTTACGGGTTGCATTAGGTACGATTACCCTTTCATAATTACTGCCTTGACTTACTTTAGAAAGATCGTTACCGAAAAGCAATCCATTTACCGTAGTTAATCCATTCGCATACAACGGAATGGTTCCGGCAGCGGCGCCTCTCCATTTAGGGTTAATTCTCAAATCTGCATGATCAGAAACATCAAAATAAACGGCAGATTGTACCCTCACTTTTATTGCAAATGGTTTTTTCACTTCATGCGATACGCCATTTGACGCCGTTACATCGCTAAAAGTTCTGTTAAGTTCAACACCAGGTTCTACTACTCCATTGAATTCATCTTCATTCAGCAAAATTTTCTGTCCAGAAAATTTGGTTGTGATCACTTCTTTAGGTGCCAATGTATAAATTGCTGGCGAGCTGATGATATCAGGTGTGTAAGACGGACCTGTAGAAATGTGATAAGCCATGTATAACCATAAACTATCAGCATGATTTTTAGGGTCTCCCGTTTTTGAATATCTGCTTTTAAAACTAGCGTAGCTCGAATATCCTGCAGCTTTCAAAGCAGAGTCTGACTCTAAAATTAAGGTTTGAAAGCGACGTGTGGTATCTTTCGCTGCAGCGCCATCAATGTTTAGTGAATCGTAAAACCCTGTTTCTTTTAAGGCCTGAGTAAAATAGCTGTAACGAGAATTGGCTTCAACACTTTTGGCTAATGTTAAAGTTGCTGGTACAAGTACATGATCTAACACATGGATAATTCCATTGCCTACTCTAATATTCGACTTTGTTAATTTGGCAATCTTATTTACCACGTAACTACTGATCCCGCCTTGGTTAACTGCACCTGTTTGAAGGTATTGACCATACAATGTTATCTGCGGTAACTTGCCATCGGTAAAACGGTTCGTTGCTACAGTATCAGGCAGAATATGAAACTTAATCATATCTCTGGCTTCATCTACCGTTAAATCTGCAACAGCAGCTTTTCCTTTTGCTTTTAGCCATGCTGTTACGGCCACGTTATCTGGTGTAAACAAAGTATATTTTCCGTAAGCACCTAAAAAACCTGTTGTGGCAGATCGGTCCATGATTTGTCTCATCATGGAAAACTGATCGGGATAGCGGTCTAGATATCCTGTAATATTTACATCATCTGTAGTTGTTAAGGTAAGCGATTCTCTTTTACAAGCATTTATAAATACAAATGTAAAAGCTAACACAACCATCATGATGATTGCATTGCGGCCATTTAAATTAATTTTTATCATGCTATTATTTCGTGTAAAATGGATTTTGAACAAGTTGAGGATCAGCAAAAAGCTCTGCCTCATGAATTGGAAAATAGTGACTGTTAACGTCTCTAAACTTAGTAATTGCCGATTGTTGTAATGCTGGATTAACAGTTTGAGCCACTATGTTTAATAAAAGATCAAGTCGTTTGTAATTATCGCGTTTCGCTATGCGAAGAAGATCGTACCAGCGCTTTCCTTCAAATGCAAATTCTCGGGCACGTTCAGCTAAGATATAATCAGATATTGCATCTTTATCGCCAGGATCTACCGTTTGCGAAGTGGCTACTACGGCGCCTCTTTTTAACCTAATTTCTTCAATTAAAGCAAGTGCCTCTGCACCTCTGCTGGTTTCGGCAAGGGCTTCAGCTTTCATTAGCATTAAATCAGAAATACGGTAAACCTGCCAATTGATGAATGTTACGGCATCAGTTCCCCATTTAACAACCGCTAAATCCGAACCACGGTAAAAGGCTTCTTCTCTAATATCATAAAACCTGGTTGGGTCAACATCATCAGGAATAAAAACATCACTTCCCAGGTATGAACTAGCCAAAAATCTTTTAGGAGATCTTCCTAAAGCATTAAACAAAGGACTGCTAACGGATGACTTATTATTGAATTCAAAAACCGTCTCGATTGAACTTCCGTTAAAAAACACGTTGAAATACCACGAAGAGGCTGCTGACTGTAAGGCGAAACGTTGCGAATTAATTACTTTATTACATTCCTGAATGCAGCCTTCGTAATTGTCCATCCAAAGGTAAACATCAGCCAATACTGAATTTACAGTAAATTTGGTCACCCTGCCTTTATCTGTTACCGTATTGCCAAACGTAGTAACTGCCCCAGCTTCAGCTTTTTTTAGATCGTTTACAATTTGAGTTAAAATAGCCGCTGCCGATGTTTTAGGCAAATCCTGTAAATCGGTATCTTTTGTGGTTGCCGTTAATTTTAAAGGCACATCGCGATAGCTTTTCACCAGATAGAAATACATCAGGCTTCTTAACGTTAACACTTCACTTAAATAGGCATTAAGCTGTTCGACACTAAGCGTTGGATCGATTTCACGAACCGATGGCGCATTATCTATAACCGTGTTGCAGAAATTGATGGTGCGGTAAAATGCATTCCAGCGACTCAATGAATTACTTTGCGTGATATTTACATTAAAAATATCAGTTTCATCATTTAAGGCTCCAGGTCCCGGATCAATCATATCGGCTCTTATTTCACCAAAAACGAAAATGTTTTCGATTAAAGATCTCTCATTTACCCCAGGAGGCGGCGCCAGCAAAGACGCGTAGCAACCGGCTACTGCAGCCTGGATATCTTCTTTGGTTTTCCAAAAACCTTGTCTGGTGATGCCATCACGAGGTTGTGTATCTAACCATTTTTTACATGAGCTCGACATGATCAGCACCATGACAACAGCCGCACTATATATAATTTTTTTCATTTTTTGCTGATTAAAAGTTTGCTGTTAAACCTAGGGTGATTGTTTTTATCGGAGGTGTTGTAGAGTTATCTACTACTGTTGAGAAGGTAGATAACTTAACTGGAACCTCGGGATCTTGTCCGGTATATTTGGTGAAGGTTAAAATATTTTCCATCATGATGTTGGCACTTAAACCCCTTACCCCGATACGTCTCAATAAATTTTTGCTGAAATCATATTTTAGGGTAATGCTTCTCAAACGCAAATAAGAACCATCTTCCACATATCTGTCCGATCCTAAAAAGTTATAACCCGTTGCATAAGTGGCTCGAGGAATATCGGTGATATCACCTTCGGCTCTCCATCTGCGTAGCACTGCTGTACTTTGATTATTAAAACCGTACATACTGGTGGTATTTATTTTTGTTCCGTTGATGATTTGATACCCTGTTCTGTAGGTAAAATTGGCACCTAAACGCAGGTTACCGTTAAAAGTGATAGCAGTACCAAAACCACCAGTTAAATTAGGATTACCATTACCTAGATAGACAATATCTTTATAATCAATATTTCCATCGTGATTAATATCCTCATACATGGCATCGCCCGGCTGGAAAACATAATCGATAGATGGATAAGCGAAACGCATAAATATCTGCTGGCCATTCGGACCTACGATCTGATTGCCGTTTTCATCCAAGGCAATTGTTGAATTTTTATCGGCATAAACACCTTTAAATTTAAATCCATAAAATGAACCGAATGGATTATTTTCCTGCAAATAAACCTTGAAAGCGTTATTTGTAGTAATACGAGCGTTATTTTCTCTAGGTACCAATGGTGATATCTCACGAATCATATTCACATTGTGCGAAATGTTAAAATTGACATCAATACGAAGTTTCTTTGATTTTAATGGCGTATAAAACAAACTGAATTCCCATCCCTGGTTATCCATTGTACCCACATTCATATCTACTCCAGAGTAACCATTGTAGGTAGGAATAGCGATGCCATTATAAAATAAATCAGTTGTACGTTTACGGTAAACATCAATATCCATATTTAACGAATTCTTCAATAAAACCACTGTTAAACCGACGTTAGATTGGGTTACTTTTTCCCATCGTAAATCTGATAATTCGATATTAGATGGATATACGCCCGACGATCCTAAGTAACTGAAGCCATAATTCTGGTAAGTATTGAAGTAAGAATAATCGTTTCTTGGAGCATTACCAACAACACCATAACTTGCTCTTAAGGCTAAATTATCGATGTATTTGGTGGTGTTTTTCATAAATGGCTCTCCAGAAATTCTCCAAAGAACAGATGCCGATGGAAATAAACCGTAGCGATTATTAGGTCCGAATTTAGAGTTTCCATCTCCCCTAACTCCACCATTTACAATATACCGGTCCATGAATTTATACTGGGCACTGACTAATAAACCCACCGAACGGCTTTGCGAAAATGAAGAATAGGCAGATCCAGTTTGATTCGTTCTACCATCGATAGAAGGATCGGCTAAAAAGGAAGAAGCTGTGTTGGTTGCAAACATCCCTTGTCCTGTTCTTCTGCTGTCGTTACTGTCAAACCTGGCAAAAGCGATTAAATCATGGTTTTTGCCCAATGTTGGCGTATACGCCAAAGTGATATTGGTAGCCATGGTAAATGAATCACCATCAGAATCTCCGGCATAATTTACCGCAGCTTCAGAGAATGGACGACCTGTGGCTACTTGAGGTAAAAACTTTTTAACTTTTGTATTATTGATATCAGCCTGGAAATTTGCATTTAACCTCAACTTATCAGGGATGATTTGATATTGTAGACTAAATTTAGGAATTATCCGCTCTCCCAACTGCTGATTACTTGCTGCGAGCGCCATAGCCAGTGGATTATAGGTGCCTAACACACGGGAATTTGCAAAATCGTACACAAAGCCGCCCTGTGCGGTTGTAGCCGGACTAAAATAGTTGGAGGTAATATTTCCATATTCGTCATACTCATACACCGCCTGATTGGGCATTTTAGTATAAGCCACATCTCTCACATTTGCATCTCTTGATCCGCTTGGATAAAGATTTTTGTTATCAATGTGTGTGTAAGCGATATCTGCACTGAAACGAATTTTGGTTGATACGGTATAATCTAAATTTACTCTTGCACTTAAACGACCCAAACTCGTTCCAACAGTCGTACCATTTTGGTTAAAATAATTGACTGATGCACGGTATTTTGCTTTTTCACCACCACCAGAGATCGACAAGTTATGATCTTGCAGATAACCAATTCTGGTAATACTTTCTAACCAATTGGTATTATTGCTGTAATTATAGTAATTATAAGGGTCGTTGCGATCGTACTGAAACTGTTTTGCAAAATCTGAAGTGGCAAATTGCCTGCCTGCATTGTAAAACTCTTCTAAAATTAACGATGAATATTGATTACCAGTTAACATCGGTATCGCACTTGGCTGCTTTGAATAAGAACCTTTAAAGTTGTACGACATGTTAGGTGGACCCAAAACACCTCTTTTGGTATTAATTACCAATACGCCATTTGCAGCTCTCGAACCCCAAACCGCAGTTGCAGCAGCATCTTTTAACACGCTGATGTCTTTAATATCAGATGGCGCAATATTTAAAAGTTGGCCATAGTTATTTTCATCTGATGTTGCAAAGTTAAAATCAGATGGGATAGTGATATCGTAAGGCATACCATCTACCACAATTAAAGGATCTACCGCACCATTGATTGAGGATGTACCCCGAATCCTGATCTGCATTGGTGCACCTGGATCTCCACTACTTGCAGCAATATCTAAACCGGCTAATCTACCTTGCAAAGCCTGATCAATTGATGCAGCTTGCATATCTTCCAATTCTTTTGCATTGATGGTACCTACCGCCGAGGTTTGATCTCGTTTGTCGATACTCATACCACTCCCGTTATCCGTTTTTGCTCTCGATACAATTTGAACCTCCTCCATCTGGTTGTCTGCAGATTCTAATTGGAAATTGATCACTGCTTTATCAATGGCAAGAGGTGCAGTAGATTTATAGCCAATGTAAGAAACCATAATCCTATAAGTTTTATCATTAACCGGAAGTGAATAGTTTCCATCAATATCAGTGGAAACGCCTTTCATTACCCTACGGTCTTTATCAACAATAGTTACAGAGGCACCAATAATAGGCTGACGATCTTTTTTATCGATTACTTTCCCCTTCACATAATTGATTTGCTGTGCAGATGCGATAGAAGACAATAGCAAACAGCATAGTAAAATAAAAATACTATATGTATATTTCTTAGTCATGTTGGTTAGAATTGATATTTTAGATAAGAATTGATCTGGTGGATAACTGTTCTATTTGATAGTACGTTACTTCTATCACTAGCACCCAATAGTACATTCACTGTTGCACCGGTTACATCACGCAAGGAAAGTGTTGTAGTGGTATTCATCACCACATTTATTTTTGTTGCATCGCCAGAATCACTTTTGAGAAGCGTTTCAAATTCACCTGTTTTTTGGCCATCACTTACTACAGTACTTTTATTGATGAAGTGGTACTGAATAAACTTATTGATCAGTGTAACAGAAGCACCATCGGTAGCGGTGAAATTCGGAACGCCCGTAGTCACATTACCTGGCAGCAAACCATCTTTTACAGCATTAACAATAGCTTCATTTATTGGAATAAATACGGTATAACTTACTCCATCAGTTATTCCTGATATTGCACCAGTTGTTTTGTTATAAAGGGTAGCATTATTAAACAAAAACTGAAAGAAATTATAGTATGGGTCGGTAGCTAAAGTACCGTATCTTTCGATGTGTTTGCCAACATTTAACGCTGTATACGTTAATGCCTCTTTGCCATAAACTACAGCACCATTTAAAGGTGTAGTGTTAATAGAATCAACAGGAATAGTCTGTTTTGAAACCGCCACACTGTCTTGGGTACCTGCCGATAATAAGGTGTTGCGGTTATATTTGATGTATTCTCCATTGGACGTTTCCAAAATACCAGACCCAGCTCTAAAATCAGGAATGGCCCTATTGCCTAGTGGAATAATATGTGTTTGCAAAATGCGTCTTAGCGCCTGCAAATCTCCACGAATCGGCTGGCTTACGTAAAATGGTTCGTAAGTGAAGCCCATTTTCTTCAAAGTAACATCAGGGATTGGAATAATTACATATCTAATTGATTGTGTTTTAAGCGGAATGGTTAAGTTAAAATACAACAATGCCTGTTTCATGATATTATAATCAGGATCGAGATTTACATTGCCATAAATTGTAGAAAATACGTTAGCATCCTGGCTTTTGTTAGAACCATAGAAAAATCCATTACTTAATACTTGTTTATCGATAATATCGGTAGTGCTTTGCTTGGTTATATCACCCAAAACATTTTGAGTAATGGCAAATTTAGCTGGCCATAAAGTAGTGTTGTAAAGATGAGAATTGACATAATCGCGAATTAAATCTGGCGCAACAACATAAAGTTCATTCAAATTATTTACGCCTTTTTTCCTCCAGTATTTTAATAATACGTTTTTTGCATAAGCATCAACAGCAGCATTTGTAGGTGCAATTACGCTGTAAGAACCTTGCTGAGCATCATTGGCATCTACCTTCAAAAAGTTTTCGTTATTTGGCGAGAAACCTAATAGTGTGCTATAACTCTTCACATATACATTGGCTGCTTTCCCGGTTAATACCTCGTAGCGATGCGATATATCTGCGTTTAAGCCGTACGTTACAAATTTATCTAACAAACTTTTGAAAGTACTGTATTCTGGTTTAGATTCAACATACTGATCAATGCTTAATGGTGGCGTTAAAACGCGGTCGATCACGTGAATGACGCCGTTTTCTGCAATGATATTTTGTTGATCGCCTAAAATATGAGCGGGACCAACATTACTGCCATTGTAAGCAATGTTAGGATAGAAAAAATTATAATCTGCGGCAGATAAACCAGAGAAAGCCATAAATGGCGCTAAGAAGTAGGTTATACTTTTATTGTTAAAATCGCCTGCGAAGTAAATTCCATTTCTATTGGTAGCGATGGCCTTGATAGGATTGCCGTTGTTGTCTTTCTCGTCATAGACAAAATCGTAATAAACAGATCTCCTTCTAAATGCGGTATTTTTGATGAAACCTTTTACAGAGAAAAAATCACTCAGTTTTTCCGTTTTTTCTCCATCATAAACCATTGAATAACGGACAATCTTCGAAGCTAAATCTGCAGTAATCTCTGTAAGCGAATTTTCTTGTAGATAAGTTTTAAACGCCTCATCAGTTGGTGCAAAAACTGTCCAAGAACCGGCCGTACTTAAGGTTTCCTTGTAGCCAGCCTTGTCTATACATTCCAAAAATTTGGTAAAAGTGCCCTTTGCCTGGAGCTGTTGATAAATAGGATCGCCTAAATTTTCGGGGCGACCATAAAATTCATCAAACTCTTTCTTCCGGCAACTGCTCAGAATAACAATAAATGTCAAAATGACGATTAAAAATTTTGGTAAAATTTTACTCATAATAATTTTATTGAATGCCAACGGCCATAAAACTAAATTGCAAAACAGTACGCTAAGAAGGATCGGAAAATGTAATGATGAAAACGGAAAAGAGCGTAGAAGTTTATTGCATAGATTCGCTTAACGAACGTTATTTTAAATATTTGGTTAAAGATTATTTGGTTAGTAAACTTGACTAAAGATAAATAGGCTCTAATGTATTTCCATCCTGTACCATCCTGTCATTTATTATGAAATCTTATCATAAATCACCTGCCGAATACCAAAACTTGATATAAATCGATTTAGTTGAATAGCGGAATCTAAATCGAAGCATTAATTCATCAAATTGTTAATAAAAATAAATCTTATTTGATTAAAAATAAGGTGTGATCAAAACCGGGCCAATCAATCCCGACGGCATTACTGACCATGTAGAGGCATCAAAATCCTTATAATTTATGTTTACAAAATTGATTTCGTGGTATTTTCGCCATTCGATTTTTTTAATATCCATATCTCGGATTCGGTTTGCCATTAAATTTACCACTTCGATTTTGATCGTATTACTTCCCTGCTTTAGGTATTTACCTATTCGAGCCTGGAACGGTATACTCCATAAAATTCCCACTTCTTGGCCGTTTATCCAAACCCGGGCACTTTCATTAACCTGATGAAGGTTTATAACATACTCTTTAGCCGTTTTTGCTTTCAAATTAAATTTGGTGGTGTAAACTCCAGTCCCTGAAAACGCATCGAGCTTAGGGTCTTTCAATTTTGTCCAGGAAACCAATTGATTTAGTTTTTGATCCGAGGGAAGTTCTGGTCCTCCTGCGGTAAAGTGTAATGACCATGGCTGGGTAATGGCAATTGGCAGCCCGCTTTTATTCAAATACCTCCAGGAAATATTGTCTGATTGATTTTTGGACATATTAAGAAATAGCGCCTCTCCTGATTTAATCTGCACACGAACATTTTTTCCCTTCATTGCAGCTGAGCCAATAAGTCCACTTTGTGGATCCAAAATGATAGCTTTTCCATCCGCGTTTATAGGAATCTGGGTATCGATATCTTTAGCCGTATGGTTTACCAAATAGTAATAAGTATCGTTATTCGCTTTTCTTCTGATGAATTGCAAACCCGAATCGGTTAAAGCTTCTCTATTGATTGCAAGATGCGAAAGCGCTTGGGAAATATCAGCTGACAAAAGCACTTTACCCGCACCTAAAGTATAAGTAAGTGAGCCGTTTTTTGAAGGCTTAAACACCATTTTAGACAAAGATGCCTTCAACTCAGTTCTTCTATTTTCAAGGTTAGCTAAACCCGGGACATCTTTAGGCAATTCCTGAAAAAGAACCGTTGCACCATTTTTCGCCAATTGTACGATATTATCCAAAGTTTCAGGACTCATCAAATTACAAGAAGGGATGATCAAAACCTTAAATGGCGAAGCATTTTCTGCGGTACGAAGCACTCCATTTTCTGCTTTAGTTTTGGCCAATATTCTATCTGAGGCGAAATCGAACGAATAACCGGATTTTGAAAGATTTTTAGCCAATTTATAAAAAGCAGTTGGATGTAGCCATTCATCAACATCATGAACCTTTAAAGCCATATCTAGTCCCTTCGCTTTGTTCCAAACATCGTAAACAGGCCAGTAAATCAGCAGTTCATTATCAGATGTACCCGATTGTAAAATAGATTGACAACGAGCTAAGTAATTATTTAATCCTTGGGCATGTGGCCATAAACTGTTATTTGGATTCATTTCAACAGAGGCGTAAAACAGCCAACCCGGCCAAGGCACATTTTCAGGAGAATTTGTGGTACCGTGATAAAAAATATGATTCACTCCAGATAAGAACAGTTGTTCGGCTTCAGGCTTACATTGCGAATAGGAGGTTTTAAAATGTTCGGTAAGCCAGGTGAAAGTTTCAGACGATACTAGTTTTTTCCCACCGGTGTGCGCTGCTGAAGATGCAAATTTACTCATCATCGGATCAGGGTCTACATTTCTAATATCAGCAGAATCTCTTCTCAAACCAGGAATATCGAAGGCACTAGAGCCAAAAGTTTCGGTTTCCGGTATATCAACAGCGCCATACAGATCAAGTAAATTGCCAGGTGAACCATGAGATTGGTTCTTGGTTAATGATTTTAACGCATGCGCCCAGTTGGTCCAATTTTTTGTGAAATTTTCTAGCAGCAATTCATCCATCGTTTCACGATAGTCGGACTTTAAACGAGCAATATTTTCATTTGTTGAATCTTTGCTTACCAAATCTTTTAGGTGCATGGCTAAATCATAACCCCTGTTCTTTTTAAATTGGGTAAAAAAAGTTGGCGTCCAGGTGGCGCCATACACTTCATAACTATCGTTAAAAAACGACCTTACGCCCTGTGGCTTATTGCGAAATGAATCTGTAAAGTGTTTTAAGTAAACATCTACTGAGGGTTTATCGAGGTGATCTAGTGTAAACCCCTCACCGCCAGGAGCAGCACGTTTTACCATTTGGCGGGTTTTACCAGCGAAAGCTGCGTAAATTTGCCAAACGCCCGATTTTGGCGACCAGCTTAAAGTACCATCTTGATTAACAGCAGCAAATAAATCTGCTGTTTCACCATTTGGCCCGTAAGCAGTAACCGCCTGCAACTTTGCGAAATCCTGTTTAGTTTCCTTAACTTTTATTACCTCATTCAGCTTTTCGCCAGCAGTTAGTTTATATTCTTGAACAATTAATTTTGATGCGGCATTTTCTGGCTTTACCTGCGGGCCACCAAAAGGCCAACCTGTTCCAGTATTCATATCTACGCCCATTCCAAGGGAATTAGCTTCCTTAACGGTATATTTTAAAGCGTTTATCCATTGGGGCGAAAGGAACGACAAATATTGCTTTTCATAACCCATGGCACCATAAATCGGCGTAATCTCTACTCCACCCAAACCTGCAGCGGCATATTTTTGCAAAACGATTTTCAGGTTCTTTTCATCTACAGCATTTCCCATCCACCACCATCTGGTCCAGGGTTTCATTTGACTCTCTATTTTAGGCCAGGTTACTGCCTTTTTAGATGCAGACTGAGCATTAGCTATATGGTAAAATAAAATGCTGGTAAAAAGCAGCGAGACGAATCGTTTAGTTTGCATGGTTTTTAATCTAAATGGAATACCTGTTCTAATGGAATTGATACGGGAGATTGGTCGGCATTAGTTTCCATGATATCGGCCATGTATGCCCACCATTTCTGAACGATTGCTGTACTGCCCAAATCTTGTGATGAATTTCCATTTTGCTGTTGTACGGCAAATAAGGTATCGGTTTCTTCATCTAAAAAAATGGAATAATCACTGATGCCATTTTCTCTAAGCAATACAGCCAACTCTGGCCAAATTGCATCGTGACGAGCTTTATATTCAGCCTTAAAACCAGGCTTAAGTTTCATTTTAAATGCAATTTTCATCTTTTTCTATTACTATGTTTTAGGATGACAAAACCCCTCGCTATCATGCTGAGGGTTAATTTATTTCAAAAAACAATATGAGCGGCGTTTTAGGACGGTCGTCATTGCGAGGGAGTATTTCACGACCGCGGCAATCTTCTCTTTTACGAATGAGATTGCTTCAATCGATGAAAAATCAATTTCGCAATGACGAAAATAAAAACATCAATGGTAGATACGAAGCATCCTTACCTTTCATCCCCACGTTAATTTACTTTCAAACTAATATCCCTGTCATTATTGCCAGCCGATTTTATCCAAATCACATTTACTTTAGCATCATAGTACCAACCAGCAGCTTTATCCAACGAATCGACAGATTTCAGGTTTTCCACCATATTCCCATTTTCGGAAATTGATTTTGGAGTTGTTCTACCATTCCAACGAATCTTTGCTAAATAGCGGTGATTACTGGGCTTAAATGCCCCAGAAGGTTTTGCAATGTTTAATGTCAATTGGCTATCTTTTAACGACGAGGTAATTTTAGTAATCGAGAAGTTTCCTGTTTTATACTTTGAAGTGAGGTTATCATCTTCGTAAAGATCATATTTTGAATCTGCGTAAGGAAAAACATCCAATGTGATTACATCAACAGGTTTTTCTCCAGCGTAAGTCATTTCTGGTTGCATGGGAATAATGCTTCCAGCCTTTACAAAAAGTGGGATTGTATCTAATGGAGCCACTACATGATGGTAACTTTTGCCGGCAAACTTTTCTCCGCTGTAATAATTAAACCAGGTGCCTTCTGGTAAGTAAATAGACCGCGTAATCGCACCTTTAGTAGTTACCGGGGCAACCATAAAGTTGTCGCCAAACATATATTGATCGCCAATTTCGTAAACATTTTCATCATCCTGATGGTTCAAAACCAAAGCCCGCATCATTGGCAAGCCTGTTGCATATTGTTGATGCATGCTGCTGTATAAATATGGAAACAAACGGTAGCGTAGCAGATCATATTTTTTAAAATTCTGCAAAGCCTGCTCACCATAATTCCAAGGCTCTTTATAGCCGGGATGGTCCATCCCAAAAACAAGTGCAATAGGACTAAATATCCCAAACTGAACCCAACGGATGTATAGTTCAGGATCGGCCTGATGTTCGAAACCGCCCATACAATGTGCCCATGAACCCACACCTGAAAGGCCAACATTTAAACCTGCCTTTATTACGGGTGCAAAATACTGCCATTCACTAGGCCAATCGCCGGCAAAAATATAAGGATAACGTTGGATACCTGAATAACCCTCACGAGTTTGATTCAATCCACGAAAACCATTTAGCTTTTCAAATTCCAGAAAAGGTGCTTTGGCATAGGCCACGGGAAATAAATTATGTAATCGTTCTGCTTCTTTACCTGTTGGCCCAACTTTTTCACTCTCATTTGCCAGTGCACCAAAAGCACTTCCTTCATCGGTTTTAAGAAATTTCGCACCTAATTTCGCTACCCGCATCACCCCGTTATCCCACCACCATTGGGTTGACTTTTCATCGAAAAAGTTAACGAATTCTCCTGGTTTTCCATTTTCTGGATAGGTAAAGCCTTTCTCCTGTGCTTGATCTAATAGATTTAATTTCTTCGCATTATCAAACCGCGGACGAAGATGTAATCCTACCATTTTGTAGTTCATGGCATAAATACTGTCAAACATTCCCTTTGGATTTTTGAAGGTTTCCCGCCATTCGAAAGAGGTTGCACCTTTCCCTCCCTTTTCGCCAAACAACCTCCAGGTAGAATCTAGCCAAAGCAAATCAACCGGAATGCCCAGCTCTCTATATTTTCTCGCCAATTCAACAACGTATTGGTCTGAAGTTTTATCCTCATGTCCCCAGGTTCCTCCGCTATATGTTCCTGCATGTAAACCAAGGGCAAATTGTGGTAACATAGGCGATTTACCAGTAATGGAAGTATAAGAATTTAATATTTCAGGAAATGTTGGTCCGTAAATAAAATAGTAATCCAGTTCTCCATCAGCAGCCTTAAAACTGTACTGATCTTTGTTTGATGCGCCCATATCCCACTCTGTGGCAAAAGAATTGTGGAAGAAAATGCCATAACCTTTTGTGCTCATGAAAAACGGCACCGGACAGTAATTTGCCTCCAAAATATTATAGGCGCCAATGGCATGGGGCAAACCTTTACCACGACCAACATTTAAAGTAACTTTTTTAAACCGACGGTCCATAAAATCCATCCTTTCACCAAAGCCGAAAAAATGCTCATCGGCCTGAAGCTTTTTAGTTACGCCAACTTTTGTAGCAGCTTTAGCAATTGCCCCATTATTTTCAGCGCTCAAAAGTTTTCCTTTTAAATCAAAAACATCGATTTTAAATGGAGTTTTATAAATTTTAATTAAAACTTTGGCTGTCGAGATTGTAAACTGATCTTTCTTTTCCTCCACTTTAGCAGTAACATTCGGCCAGCTATATTTAATGACCATCAAATTTTCATTTACCTCGTATTTTCCGTTCCAGCTTGATCTGATTCGGAACATTTCCGGGGTACAAAAATCAAGCTTAACCTCGCCGTTTGTAGTTAGAAATGAAATTGTGTTGCCGTCTTTTTTAAAACCTGATTTATAGTTTCCAATGGTTTGAGAGGAAGCTGTAAACGAGAACAAAAGAAGAGCAAAAGCCAGATATTTTTTCAACATAGTATTTGTGATGGAGTATTGCTATTTCTTCAATTTATAAATCTCGGTACCGGCCAATAAAAAGCAGCCCAATCCATAATCCTCAAAATCTGGCTTGCTGGTATAGGTTACCGGTTGTCCATCTTTCGGCTCTTTACCTGTACCCTGCGTATACCCAAGGAAGCCATTTTTTTGAACAGCGTATTTTGCCATACCATTCCATGCTTTATTGATAATTGGCAAATAAGTTTTCTTATCTAAGATACCTTTGTTAACGCCCCAGGCCATTCCGTAAACAAATAAGGCGGTTCCTGAAGTTTCTTTACCTCCAAAGTGATTCGGATCATGTAAACTTACATTCCAAAATCCGTCTGTGCGTTGTAATGGAACCAAAGCTTTGATCATTTCATGGTAGGTTTTCAAATATTCATCATAACCAGCGGCATTTTTTGGCATAATATCCAATACCCTAACCAGTGCTGCAACTACCCATCCATTTCCTCGCGACCAATAACAATCTTCGCCATTTGGCTCTTTATAAGGCGGAACGAAATCCTTATCTCGCCACCAAAGGCCATCCTTTGCATTGTATAAACCGCCACCCTGCACATTTTTGCTGTGTAAATACATTTTATACATGTAATCATAATAGCTGTTATCGTTGTATAAGTTACCCAACTTCGCAAAAACAGGCATTCCCATTTGCAAAGCATCAATCCAGGTCCAATCGTCTACCTTACCAGATTTAACCATCATATCAATTGAGGCTTTAATATCTTTGATACGCTCTGGTTTTTTATCGATATTATAAAGATCAATGTAGGTCTGGCCACAAGCATGATTGTCTGCATCTCGTGTTTTCACACCATCTCTTAATCCCCAATGGTTCTTTTCGCCCCATTGAACGGCGTAGTCATAATATTTCTGTTCACGATTAACTTCATACAAAGCCATTAATCCTTCATAATAAACTGCCCGGGTCCAAAGGTTACTTGGCCTTTCTTTATTGGTGATGATGGACTTGCCAGCATCGGGCCATTTGTTCATGAAATAGGTATTGGTTAATTGCATGGCGCTTAAAACCGCTTTTTTATTTGGAATTTTCTGCGCAAAAAGTAGCTGCGCTGACAAGCCAATGATGAGGGAGAAAAGGAATGTGAATTTCTTCATTATTATTAATTTATGGTTATCATAAGGTTTAAAGCAGAAACAATCTTTTGCAACGCTTGTGCTTTCAGATCGCCTCGCTCGCCTCTACGACAATTGTTTTCTAATTTGAATTTGGTTTAGGCTTTAACTCATCGGGACTATCTTTTGTAAAAGTATCGAACTGAATTTTAGATGGACTTTCGAAAATATCTTTTACGGTATTATAGGCGACCTCATACTTCGGTTTAAAGTTGTCAGACATCATGTATCGTTGCAAGCTAAAATAAAGTTGTTGTGCCGCTGGCGAATCTTTTAAATCGGGACTTAGATTAGCACTGGAGATAATCAATTTGCCTTTACCCACTTTTGCCTCTAAAACTAAAGCCAGTTTACGATTTAAAAACCAGGTATCGATGGGTTGAACGATCGGCTTAAATCCTTTAGGAAAATCTTCCAAATTCATTACCTGCGCTTTATTTACAATTTCCCACCATTGCATATTGCTGTGGCTTTCAGTTGGGAAGTTTTCGAAGGCCGGATTTGCCGGATCGCAAAGAATCCCTAATGTATGCGGCGGACGCATTTTAAACCAAGATGTATTCCAGAAAACAGGCAAAAATGTTTGAACTACCTCCTTGCCCTTAATTACTTTGCCTGCTGCGTTTAAGAACACATTTCCGCCTTCATCCAATACTTTTTTTGCCTGATCATCCAATTTGCCAGTATAATAAAAACTGGTTTTAAATTTTGGAAGTTCTGCCGGATAAACCCAAAAACTCCAATCGTTGGCAAATTCGGTACCTTCAATGCTTACCTCTACATTTAACCTGGTGGCTTTTTGAATAGTATTCAAATCGAATTTGATATCTCCAATTACAGTTCCATTTGCAACAGGTAATGTTTGTGGGCTAAAAGCGCCCTGAGCCAATGTTGCTCCCGAAGCTTCTTTTATTGTCCATAAAACTTTCGCATCTTTTAACGGCGCTTTGCCAAAGTGCGCAACTTGAACAGCTGCAGTTAGAGTTTCGTTGTTGGTGTAAACAAATTTGGGAACGTTAAGCAATGGAACGGTGCTGTTCGAAAAACGCCTAAATTCTTTAGCGGTGATGTATCCTTTTTCATCCCAAAAGGCATCCAAAACACCAACCAAAGCTGTTCCCTGGCCAGGATAATCATTTAAAGAAAGTAATTGATAACCATTGTAATTTGGTGTTCTTAAAGCTTTCTCGATTTCATTTTTATAACAAAGAGCTTGTAATTTTCCCGAAGCCATTAAAAAATCTTTTGCCTGATCGGCCATATCATGATCGGCTAAATCTTCTTGAAACATCTCGAAGTTTTTCGGCTTGTAAACACCGGTATATTTTTTCATCTCCTCAAAATTTGGAAATGCACAATATTGCCCCATTTCGTGGGCTACAAAAGGAACAGTGAATTGTTCAATTTGCTTGGCATAGGTAGAGATGCTCTCCGGTTTTTTACCCCAATCTAATCCGCGGGCACCAGCACGAACCATGTACTCATTATTTGGAATTACCGGCCAACTGCCCCCTACTGATGCTCCTGTGTATAATCTTCTCGAATCTTTTGCTTTCCAATAATTATTAAATTTTGTTAGATATTCTACCTGTCTGCCTCGAGGTTCATTGCCATAGGCCATCATACAAAACGAAGCGTAGTTGCCGTAGTTTTTCGCCATCCGATTCGTTTCATCGTAAATGAATTGGTCAATTGGTTTCCCTTCTCCTATTGATGTACCATGGTTGGCCCAACTTGGCCCTTCAGGTTGTAAATAAAATCCAGCTAAATCTGCAGCAATAAAAGCCGCTTCAGGCGGGCACCAGGAGTGAAAACGCATGTGGTTTAATCCATGTGCTTTTGATATTTTGAAAATTCGCTCCCACGCAGCAACATCCATAGATGGATAACCAGTTAATGGAAATTCACAATTGTTAGCTGTTCCGCGTAAAAATACCGGGCGGCCATTAATTTCAAAACTTCTGCCGACAGCCTTAAACTCACGCATGCCAAACTGAACATTTTTAGTGTCTTTTTTACCATCATTGGCAATTAGAGAAGCTGTTAATCGATATAAGGCGGGATCAAATTCATCCCAAGTGGCAATATTATCGCCCATTGGCAATTCGATTTCTAAAGTACCAACTCCATTTTTAATCTGGTAAGGAGCCGTTACCGGCTTTACACTGATAATATTTTTGGTATTAAAACTTTTTGCAGATAAGGTAATCTTCCCGTTGGAAGAGATGTTGGACCCTGCCTTTAGTTCAATTTTTACTTTTGCTGATTTTTTCTTTAAGTCTGGATAAATCTGAACATCTTCAAAATATACAGGAGAACCTGCCCGCAAAAACATCGTGCCCACTACACCATTCCAGTTTCCCTGTGTATGGTCGGTTAAACTGTGAGAATCCTGACCGACATTGATGGCTTTAATCCGATTGTCAATCAACAGTGTAATGGTGTGTTTTCCTGGTTTTAAATTTGCTGGCAACTCAAAATTTTGTGCCACCACAAAGGTGTATTGCGTGCCAATTTCCATATCATCAATCCAAACATGTGTTTCTGAGTGGGGATATTCCAGAGATAAAACCACCCGCTGCCCTTTCCAGTTTGCCGGAATTTCAACATCTTTCTGATACCATGCGGCACCTGTATAATGTTTTGCAGGGGTTAACCAGAAAGGAATTTTAAGGTTTCCAGGTTTACGATATTTTTCCAAACGGGGGTGATAAAAATAAGAACTATCGTAAATACTCCCCGTCCATTTTGTTTTAAGCGTAATGTCGTCGCCTTTTAAATTTTCTGCCATAGAACCTGGTAAGTTGATGGTTTCAGGCAATTTGGTATTGTACCATTTCGCCTTGACACCTTCGTCACCAGCATCAATCTTAAACCTCCACTTCCCTGCAACAGAAATGGTTTGACTGAAGCTACTCCTAGAAAAAACTGCTATAAAACATATAGCCAGTGCTACACATTTTGCAAACGACAATATTTTTATCTGCATAATTTTATCTGAAATGAATGCTAAAGCATTCTATATATTTGGTTAAGGGCACTATAATAGCACTAAATATAAATATGGGCAACCTGTAGTGTCCTGTTAAACCAGTTTTTTATTCATAGTGATCTTGAACAATATCCATTGTAAGATTGACATTGTTCGAGAACTTATTAATGAGTTTTACCTGGAATGAGATCTCTCCGCTGTGAAAAACAGCCTTAGAAATGACGATCAATTAGAAATAAAAACCATCCCCTCTACTTCAAGTAAGCTTGTAGCTTATTTTTTTTCAATAATTTCAAGCCCTCCACAACTAGTGCAGCATTCACTTTTGCTCCATCTTCATTGGTGTGTGTATGGTCCTTTTCAGTGAAATAGCTTTTAATTTGATCTGCTGATGAAACCGAATACTTATCTTTAATCAATTGGTTTAAGGGAATAAAATCTACGTTTTCAGCCTTTGCAACTTCTTGCGCCCATCCAGCATAACTATCATTAACTAAAATTACTTTACCATCTTTTACCGGATTTCTGGGAATCGACGAGCAAATAATTGGCGTTGCGCCTTTAGCCTTGATATCTTTTATAAACTTCCGCATATACCAGCCATAGGTATAAACAGTTTCCTGTTTCTTTTTGATGGGGTTGAAAGTATCTTTGCTTTCCATGCCAATACCTTTTATAGTACCACGGGCACGAGCAGTATCATCAAGCGGACTGCTGTCATTGTGTCCAAACTGCATCATCACAAAATCACCTTTTTTAACCTTTGCTAATACCGCATCCCATAAACCATTGGTTTGAAATGTTCTGCTACTTGTTCCGCCCAAAGCATCGTTTTCAATGTTAATTTTTTCGGTATCGAAAAAATTTTCGATGAAGCTTCCCCATCCCCATAAGGCACCATCTCCTTTACCCTTTCCGTTTTTTACGGTAGAATCTCCAATGAGGAATAGTGTAGGTTTCTGTTTTTGCTTCAATATCATGCAAGAAGAAAAGACGATAAAAGCACCCATTAAAATAAGGGTTAGATATGTTTTTTTTGATTTCATAAGAATATTAATTTATAACTACCGAGATGGTATAGATTTTTAGACTGATTAATTTTTACAATAAATAATTTTTCAGTTTACATCCATTCAATTTCTTTATTCCTTCTACTACCGATTGTGCATTTAGTTTAGCGCCTTCCAAATTGGTATGTGTATGATCTCCGGGAAAAAATGATTTAACTTTTTCAGGTCCCATCGCGTCGTACTTATCGCCGGTAATTTTGTTGAGATCGACAAAAAAAGCTTGCTCTTGCTGTGCTACTTCTGCGGCCCATTTTCCAAAGCTTTGATCAGCCCGGAGCACTTTTCCATCTTTAAATTGATTTCTGGGAATCATAGAAACCACAATTGGCGTGGCGCCTTTGGCCTTCGTTTCGCGAACGAATTTGCGGATATACCAACCAAAAGTATGCACAGTTTCCACTTTTCCATCAGGCCAGGTTAGCACTTTTGTTTCTTCGCCAGTCCCTTTCAAAACACCTCTTCTGCCTGCTTTTGTGGTGTCGGGTTCGCTACCATCATTATGCCCAAACTGCATCGTTACAAAATCCCCCGGCTTTAATGTTTCCAAAACTTTGGCCCATCTTCCTTCTGAAAGAAAAGTTCTGGTACTTCTGCCCGCCATGGCATTATTCTCCACATGAATTTTGGTGGTATCAAAAAGTGCGGCAATCGGTGTTCCCCAACCCCAGGTTTCTTTGTTTGAGTTACGCACTGTTGAATCGCCAATGGTATGAAGTGCTGGCTTTTCGGGTTTAACAAATGCTGAAGCAATGATGAGTATCGCTGCAAATACAAATAATTTTATTGATGTTGATTTCATGAGTTTATATTTTTTCAAAATTTTGAAATATTAGACTGAATCGAGCCTTTTATTTTGAACGTTGATTCCAATCATTTTAGGTTTTTAAGTGCAGGCTTAACAAATATAATATTTGGTTTGGGTGCCTTTTTCATCCCATGTCCGAAATAAAAACCAGTATGCGGCGGCTGGTTGTAGCCAACATTTTGCCAGGCAATGCTAAGGCGGTATTGGGGATCATGCATTAAGGTGTAATTTCTATGCTCCGTTGGAATAGTGGTGGTGTAAATTCGGAGACTTTGATTGTCATACGATCGAAGAATGAGCTCTTCACGCCAATCGCCAAAAAGATCTGCACTTAATGTTGGCGTAGACTTCGTCCAGTTGTTCGCAATAGCACCATCAGCGGTCAAAAGTCTTCCACCATTGTATTTATCGATATGATTGCCATCTAAAAGTTCCCGCGAGAGATCTCCATCCCAGTAAATCAAAAAATTGGTAGATCGCGGCTGTGCTCCAATTCTATTGCCTTTAATATCAAATAAACCATTTGAACCCGACCACCACATTTGTGCACCCACTCGGGTATTATCTATGTTATCTGCAACGCCTCTACCCACATCTTCATCTTCAGATCCATACCATAATATTTCGCCAGTTTTTGCATCATAAACTGCCACTCCCGGTCCTTTTGTTCCTTCTTCAATCTCGTGGACACCAAAGACCTCGAGTCCGGGTCTTTCCGGATCGAGATCGGAAACATGCAAAGCATCACCATGACGCAAACCAGTTGTGTATAAACCTTTTCCATTATCGTCCACACACATTGATCCGAAAATGATCTCATCTTTTCCATCACCATCCACATCGGCTACGCTTAAATTATGGTTTCCCATTCCTGAAAAGGGATTTCTTCCATCCTTTGAGTCAAAAACCCATCGGGAGGTAAGTTTGCCGTCTTGCCAATCCCAGGCTGCTAAAACAGTTCTACCATAATATCCTCTGGCCATCACAACACTCGGGTGGATGCCATCAAGGTAGGCGATACATGCTGTAAAACGATCAACACGATTTCCGGAATCATCATTTTTGCCGTTACCACCTTTTCCACCCCAAGCGCTAATATCGCCTCTAGAAGGAATGTAATCTGTAGTCGCCAAAGCTTCACCCGTTTTGCCGCTAAAAATGGTAAAAAATTCCGGTCCCTCTAAAATCCGTCCATTGCGATTACGATAATCTTTTGTTGACTCCCCTATTACCTTTCCTTTACCATCAATAGTACCATCAGCAGTTTTACAGGCGAATTCGGAAATTCCATCCCCATCTAAATCGTAAACCATAAACTGCGTATAATGAGCACCTTCTCTGATGTTTTTGCCTAAGTTAATTTCCCACAAAAATGTGCCATCAACTTTGTAAGCCTGAAAAATTGGTGGATCAGTTATTCCATTTGATGAATTATCACGACTTCGACCCGTTTGGTGCAAAACAATATCATATTCTCCGTCTCCATCAAGATCACCTACCGACGCATCATTAGGCGTGTATCCGGCTGGAGTCTTCAATGGAATAGTCAGGTATTGATTTGCAGCACTTTTAGCCTTCAATAAAAATGGTTTACTCGCTTCTTGCTCCTGATTTTTAACTATTGCTTTCACAAAATAGCTATTATCCAAATCAGGATTTATGCCAACATCAACAAAATTTGTTCCTTTAGATAGCGGAGTTTGGTTAAGCTTTTTAGCTGTTGTATTGGCTGTTTTGCGATAAAGATTAAAAGTGATGTCATCAGGTTCAGTTCCTAAAATCCTCCAGCTGATAAATACAGAATCAGCACCCTGGCGAACGGCAACCACACCTCTCCCCAGGTTTTCCATTTGGCGTTGGGCAGAAACATACAATGATGAAACGGTCAGCAGCAGCAGCAATCCGAATTTCAAAACGGTTGGTTTACCTTTCATGAAGTTCTTTCCGTTTGGTTTAATTTTACTGAACAACATATGTACTTTTAGCGGCAACTGCCGAGCCTTTTTCTGTTATTCCATCAGCCTTTACTACAATTGTTCCTTTATTATCGCCATTGTAGAAAACTACATTTGCCTCACCTTGGGCATTGGTTTCTACTCGTGGCGCCCAAAAAACGGTAGTTCGCAGATCTTTATTTTTATTTGCAGGATTGCTATAATTGGGAGAATAAAAGGTTCTTGCGTTGTAATATCCAGTTAAGTCGAGGTTAAGTAAATGAAGATTTGTTGCGCCAAGCGCATCATCTTTTAAGTTAAGACTTATCACATAGACATCGGTACCTGAATTGTTAATGAGGTGCTGCACCTTTACCTGACTAATTTTATCCATACTCAAACTATAATAATCCCGCCTTTCTCCTACCAGCTCTTCCCGATTATTAACTCTTATTATTGGCGAGATCTTTTTGCCATTTGAAATAAACGAAATCCCTTCAGATCCTACTGAATCTATATCTTCGCGAGGGTAAGCGCCACTAACCTTAGTGAGCAGAAAATGTTCGAGGCCGTTAAAAGAATAATCGGCAGCAGTGATATTGAAAATCTGTTCTGGATAGCCAAATGTCATCATGGTTTCATTAAAGAGTACTACTTTCTTTTTGCTTTGCTCTGCCTTAATTTCAATATCATTTAAGGTTATCGAATCGCCGAATTTATAAGTTCTATTATAATCCATGCGTTTACTGATTTCTGCATCAATATTTGTCGCAAAATCTTGCAATCCTCTTTTAAAGGTGATGGATATAGGTTTAGCTGACGAATCAATTTGAAGCCAGCCGCCCTTTTTCCCTTTTGCATCCTGCGAAGAAATTTTAATCGGTTGATCACCATACCACTTTAGTCCATCAATAAAATAATTTCCATTTTGATCTGTTGTGGTGGTAAATAACTTGTCGCCAGTAAAGCCCGAGCCAAACAAAGTGATGTTCATATTTGCTAGCGGTTTGTTACCGACTTTTTCTCGTACAAAGCCTTTTACTGATAGGGCTGGTTCCGGTAAATAACTCACAGCAATGGCTGTATCGGCAAATTTTCGCCATAAATATTCTCGCCAGCCTTGTGTTAGCAAAAGCAAATCCAATTGTTTTAAACCTGAAGGATTTTTAACATCAAAATATTGATCCGGATTTTTAATCTCGCCTTTAATTTCTGATTGAAGCAAGAGGTAGGCGCAAATATTAGTTCCATCATCTGGAATCAAGCCATCAACAGCAGCCAATGAGAAATGGGTTTTTACCGGCATGCCGAAAACATCAGTAGCTTTTACCTTAAGTACCACTTTTTCGCGAGCTTGATAAGCCCGTTTGTTGGGTTTAAGGGTATAGGATATTTTTTTTTCGTCAGAAATAAAAATCAAACGTTCACAGTGCGGTTTCCCTAAATCATCGACTAAAGTAACTACCGCAATACCAGCTGGAAAACCTTTGCTTGGAATAGAAACTGAAATACTTTGCTTAACCATTTTAACTGCACCTGTGTAGATCTTATCTCCTGCATGTTTAACGACAACAGATAAGGTTTTTCCAGAAACTTCATTAAACATCATCTCATTAGCTGTAATTGATGCTTTTATGTAGAGCGAATCAGCGCTTACATGTAACGACAAACCTTTTTTAAGCACTTCTGGAAGTGTCGTCGAAAATTTCTCGTTCCCGAAAAAACCAACAGCTCGATAGGTTTCATTTATTTTTGGCGTAAAAGTAAATAGTCCCATTCCTGCAGCCGTGCTTTGAAAACTCGTTATTGTATCGCCTTTGTTAGAAACGATGCTACCTGATGCTTTAAGACCGTTGCCTAAATCATCATTCGTTTTAAAAGCCACCAAACTGTTTACACCCTCAACAAGTGCCCCACCCTCAGGAAAAAATGTGATTGTCTTCTTATTTTCACTTTCGCCACTGCCAATTGGTTTTTTGTTTGCGCTACGCGTAGCATAAGTGGCATTTTCTTTCAGGTTGTTTGTGATATATATACTTTTCCGAAATACGAATTCATTGCCAAAATTCCGCATCCAGTTCGTGTAAGCACGTATGTTATACCAGCCCGTAGCCATCGAATCTGGTAATTTGAAATCGCCATTCCCTAACCCTTTGCTTAATAAAATCGTTTTTTTATCTAATATTCCCGAATGGGGAGAAACAAGTTCTACATATAAATTAGCACTACTCGATGTAAGACTTGTGCTTTTTCCGTTCACCAAATAGGCACTATACCAAACATCCTCACCAGCACTGAAATAGTTCCTGTCCGTTTGCAGGTAAACCTTTTCAAAGAATAATTTCATGGTTTTCGCATCTGGAAGTGCCTTGACAGATTTTTCCTGTGCCATACCCAACCAGGAATAGCAACTCACCACAATAAAAACAATGATATGTTTGATCTTCATAAGAGCTTAATTAGAATCAGTTGTGAAATTATATACTTTCCCTGTAACCGTTTTCAATGTATTATAGTACAATTTGCCCCGCCTTGTTTGCCTTGCGTTTTCAGCTTGGAGGCTAACATCGGTTAAAAGGTTTAATTGATTACCTTTTTTAGATAAAATAGTTGCTTTGATTAACTTTCCTTTATCCCAGTATAAATCGACAACAAAGCCGCCGCGGGCTACTAAACCTTTTACATAACCCTGTTTCCAGGCAGATGGTAAAGTAGGCAATAGTTGTATCTGTGCTAGATGACTCTGCAAGAGCAGCTCAGCAACACCTGCAGTTGCACCAAAATTACCATCAATTTGAAAAGGCGGGTGTGTATCAAAAAGATTATTTAAGGTAGAATGTTTAAGTAGTTCCTGATACATTTTATAAGCATGGTTTCCATCAAGTAATCTTGCCCAAAAGTTAATTTTCCATGCTTTGCTCCAGCCCGTTCCTTCGTCTCCTCTTACCATTAAAGTTTTAATAGCTGCATTAGAATAAATGGTATCAATTAAAGGAGAAATTTCTCTTCCTGGATGTAAACCAAACAGATGAGAAACATGACGATGTTGTGGTTCTTCATCTTCAAAATCACCATACCATTCTTGCAAGTTGCCTTTTTTACCAATTTGCAAGGGTCTCAGCCGATCACGTTTTGATTTTAGAAGATTAGCAAATTCCTGATCAGTACCTAAAACTTTAGCAGCATCAATCATATTATTAAACAGATCTCGAATAATCGACAAATCCATTGTTGAGCCGATGGTTACAACCTCTTTGGTCCCATCAGGCAATAAATAGCTGTTTTCTGGAGAGGTGGAAGGAGCTGTAACTAAATAACCGTCTTTTTCTACAAGCCAATCGAGGCAGAAAAGTGCGGCACCTTTCATCAAGGGATATGCCGTCTCTCTTAGGTATGTCTTATCGCCTGTAAAAAGATAATGTTCGTACAAATGCTGCGAAATCCATGGGCTTCCCAATGACCAGTTTGCCCACTTCGGATCGCCTGTTCCTTCGCCAACTGGATTTGTTTGTGCCCAAATATCAGAATTGTGATGCAGGGCCCATCCTCTTGCGCCATAGTAATTTTTAGCTGTTTTTTCACCATTTATAGCCATGTGTTTAATTTGCGTAATCAACGGCTCTGTTAACTCGGATAAATTAGTCACCTCCGCCGGCCAATAATTCATCTGTAAATTTATATTGGTGGTGAAATTGCTTCGCCATGATGGCCGGATAGAGGCATTCCATATCCCCTGCAAATTGGCTGCTATACCACCCGGACGCGAACAAGAAATTAACAAATATCTTCCAAACTGAAAATATAGTTCTTCCAAACCGAAATCCGTATTCCCGCTTTTATAGAGGTTCAAACGCTCATCTGTCGGTATATTTGATAAAGAGTCGCCGGTATTATTTATGGAAAGTACAAGGCGGGTAAAATATTTCTGATAATCGTTAATGTGCGATGTTTTAAGCGAATTATATTGTTTTTTCTCTGCTTTACTCAAATAGTCTAATGCCTTTGCATTTTCATTAATCCCATCCTGATCGGGATATTTATCAAAGCCATTGTAGCTGGTTGCTGCAGATACAAGCAATAGAATTTCGGAGGCATTTGTAATATTCAACAAACTATCTGCGCTTAGCTTTCCGTCTGTTTTAATTACTTTAACCCGGGTTTGATAACGCATTCCATTTCGGTGAAGACTATCTGAATATATTAATGGTTTTTGATTTCTTCGCTCATCAGATGTAATACGTGCCTTACCCTTTAAAATAATTTCATTCCCTTCTATTTTAACTGCATGATCAAGTTCGGCGCCTAAACCCAAACTGATATTTAACGCCTGCTTTTTACTGGAAGTTAAGCGGATAACAATTACCTGATCAGGAAAAGAAGCAAATATTTCGCGTTTGAAATCAGTGCCATTAACCTGAAAAAAAGTTGTTGCAACGGCCGAGGAAATATCAAGGCTTCTCTTGTAATTGCTGACAGATCCGTTTAGCTTTTGCTTTAAAAACAGATTTGCCAAAGGCTGATACATATTGGTATTGGGCCCTTGCATTTTTTTCATCAGCTTTACGGCCTGCCCGTTTTGTCCTTCAAAAAGCAATTTCCGCACTTGTGGTAGGTATTGAATAGCCTCTGGGTTCGGGTTGGCATCAACAGGACCTCCCGTCCAAAGGGTTTCTTCGTTAAGCTGAATCAGTTCTGATTCCACTCTGCCAAATACCATGGCGCCTAATCGCCCGTTGCCAATCGGCAAAGCTTCATCCCAATTTTTTGCCGCATTTTTATACCATAATGTTTTGCTTAAGTTTTGCTGCTGCCCATACGAAACCGCACAGAAACAGATCATCATTAACAAAAGATTGATGTAAGGGAACCTCATATAAGTGATATTGGTTAGAAAAGCGCTTCTTAATTAAATTTAAAACGCCCTTTAAGTCGACAATTTAGAGACTAAATTATAAACTGGCATCCTGTGGTATCCTGCAATTTGATGTTAACATGCTACAGTAATGGTTTGAACCCGTTAAAGCTGTATGAAATTAAAATTGCGATATAAATGTTACTTAATCGTTGGGATACATCTTTTCAATGATAGCAATAAGAACAAACCATGCAAAACCAAGCATGGCAATATTGTAGAATATTATTCAAAAAAAAAATAATCGTACAATTAACGTTTATTATTTTAAAAACTTTACATTTACAATTAGTACTGACCAAATATTATACAATGAAAATTATTGCACCTGTAAAGAGCGTTTTAATTACATGCTTAACAGCATTTTTTGCTATTCCGTTAAATGCACAACAGTCAAAAATCGTCAAAGTTAAGTTAGATCAACCCATCGCGAAAGTTCAGCCCAATATGTGGGGTGTATTTTTCGAGGATATTAATTTTGGTGCCGATGGCGGAATTTACGCGGAACTAATTAAAAACAGATCTTTCGAATTTGCTAAACCTCTAATGGGCTGGTCGATTTACAGGAACAAGCAGAGAGAAGGTGAAGTGTTGGTTGTCAATCGCAAAGAAGCCAATGAAGCGAATCCTCGCTATCTTCAGATTAAAAAATTAACTGATGATTTTGAACTCATTAATGAGGGTTTTAAGGGCATAGGCGTTAAAAAAGGAATGCGATATGATTTCTCAGCGATGTACCGTCAGTTGCAACCTGGCGTGAAAATGGTGTTGATTTTGAAGGATGAAAATAGAAAAATTATTGGTCAAGGTAGTTTCATTCCTGAAGCAACCGGTAGCGACTGGAAAAAGCAATCGGTAAGTTTTTTAGCAACCGAAACCAACCCGAAAGCAAAATTCGGGATTATCTTTCAAGGGAAAGGAAATATCGATTTGGATATGATTTCGCTATTTCCTGGCGATACCTGGAAAAATCGTAAACAAGGGCTTAGGGCTGATATGGTTCAGTTGCTGGCAGATATGAAGCCAGGGTTTATCCGTTTTCCGGGTGGATGCATAGTGGAAGGTACTGATTTAGCGAACCGCTATCAGTGGAAAAATACAATTGGCCCTATTGAAGAGCGGAAACTACTTATTAACCGTTGGAACACCGAATTTGCCCATCGCCCTGCGCCAGATTACTATCAAACTTTTGGATTGGGATTTTTTGAGTATTTCCAGCTGGCTGAAGACATCGGATCGGATGCACTGCCGATTTTAAATTGCGGAATGGCCTGCCAGTTTAATACTGGCGAAGTAGTGGCTTTAGATGAACTACAACCTTATGTTCAGGATGCACTTGATTTAATTGAGTTTGCAAATGGCGATGTGAGTACAATCTGGGGAAAAAAGCGAGCTGAGCTTGGTCATCCAAAACCATTTAACCTTAAAATGATGGGAGTTGGCAATGAAAACTGGGGACCCCAATATTTAGAGCGCCTGGCTATTTTCACAAAGGCTATCAAGACAAAATATCCCGATTTTAAATTGATTAATAGCTCCGGAACTGATCCGGATGGCGATCGTTTTAATTTACTCAATACCTCACTGCGTGAAAATAAAGCCGATTTTATAGATGAGCATTACTATCGCCCGGCAGATTGGTTTTTGAAAAATGCAGGCCGTTACGATAATTACCCAAGAAACGACACCAAAATTTTTGTTGGGGAATATGCCGTTCATGCCGATAAAAATGTAATTGGCAGCAATCGGAATAACTGGGAAAGCGCACTGGCCTCGGCTTCATTAATGACAGGATTAGAACGCAATGCTGATGTAGTTCAAATGGCATCGTACGCACCGCTTTTTGCTCATATTGATGGCTGGCAATGGGCACCAGATATGATTTGGGTCGATAATTTAAATTCGTATGGTACGCCAGACTATTACGTTCAGAAACTATTTTCTACCAACAAAGGCACCGATGTGGTTTCCATCACACTCGACGATAAAACCATCATCGGACAAGATGGTCTTTTTGCATCATCCGTAATCGACAAAACAAAAAAAGAACTGATCATTAAGATTGCAAATAATACCAAAGAAAGCCAAAACGTAATATTCGATCTGGAAGGAAAAACAAAATTGAAAACCAAAGGAACGATTGATGAATTGGCAAGTGAGAACTTAAATCAATTAAATTCTTTCGAAAACCCGGTTGCTGTGAGCCCAAAAACATCTGCTATCAGTATAAAAGACAAAAAGCTGAGTACCTCTCTAAAGCCAAATTCATTCAACGTAATTAAAATCCCATTTAACTAATACGCAAAACCATGAAGAAACTAATGCTCTCCTTCGTAATGCTTTGCATTACCTATTTTGCAAATGCACAAAACGAAACATTATTAACCGTTAAGCCTGCTGGCAATCAAATCGTTAGCAAACATATCTATGGTCATTTTTCCGAACATTTAGGGAGATGTATTTACGATGGATTTTGGGTAGATGAAAATTCCCCTATCCCAAATAAAGGTAGAATAAGATTGGATGTGGTAGCGGCTTTAAAAAAAATCAATGTACCTAATCTACGTTGGCCAGGTGGTTGTTTTGCCGATGAATACCATTGGAGAGATGGTATTGGACCACGAAATGAGCGTCCGAAAATGGTTAACACCAACTGGGGCGGTGTAACTGAAGACAATAGTTTTGGCACACATGAATTTCTGGAGCTCTGCCAAATGCTAAACTGCGAGCCATACATTGCAGGAAATGTGGGTAGTGGAACGGTTGAGGAAATGGCCAAATGGGTAGAATATCTTAATTTCGATGGTGCTAGCCCGATGACGGCAATTAGAAAACAAAACGGAATGGATAAACCCTGGAAAGTTTCATTTTGGGGTGTAGGAAATGAAAGCTGGGGTTGTGGCGGTAACATGACCGCTGATTACTACAGCGATTTATACCGTCGATATGCTACTTATGCCCGTGATTATCCTGGTGCTCCGTTGAAAAGAATTGCCAGTGGTGCTAATGCAGAAGATTACCGTTGGACGGAAACCTGCATGAAAAACATTGGTCCAAATAGAATGTGGGGCTTAACACTCCATTATTATACCATCCCAACAGGGAACTGGGGCGTAAAAGGATCGGCAACAAAATTCGATGAGGCACAATACTTCAATACGATGAAGAATTGTATTCGCATGGAAGAGATTGTGACTAAACATTCGGAAATTATGGACAAGTATGACCCCAAGAAAAAAGTTGCTTTGATTGTTGATGAGTGGGGAATTTGGACTGATGTAGAACCGGGAACCAATCCGGGCTTTCTTTACCAACAGAATAGCTTACGTGATGCGCTAATTGCAGGCATAACCTTAAATATTTTCAATAACCATTCTGACCGGGTGCGAATGGCAAATTTAGCGCAAACCGTAAATGTTTTGCAGGCCATGATTTTGACAGAAAAAGATAAAATGCTGCTTACTCCTACCTATCATGTTTTCGACTTATTTAAAGTACACATGGATGCTAAGTACCTTCCTATAAATTTTACTAGTCCGGATTATGTAATGGGTGATCAAAAAATTCCAGCATTAAATGTTTCTGCTTCGCAGGATTCAACCGGAGCCATTCACGTTTCGCTGGTAAATCTCGATCCGAAAAATAAAATCTCTATCAATACAGATTTAGGTGATTTGGAATGGAAAACAGTAACAGGCCAAATTCTTACTTCGGCGAAACTAACGGATATCAACACTTTTTCTAATCCAAATAAAATACACAACGCAAAATTTAATGGCGCAAAAAAATCAGGAAAAGCATTGAAAGTAGATATCCCCGCCCAATCTGTGGTTGTGCTTGAGCTGAAATAAACCGGCATCAATATGAAGAAGATATATATCCTTTTGGCAGCAGTGATTTTTTGCGCCTCCAACCTCCTTGCACAATCAAATAACGAGGTATATCTCTTTGCCTATTTTAAAAACAATGGTAAAGATGGTCTACACTTAGCCTACAGTAAAAATGCTTACCAATGGACTGCCCTAAAAAATGATTCTTCTTTTTTAAAACCAACAGTAAGTAAAGATCAATTGATGAGAGACCCATGCATTATTCGTGGCGCAGATGGTTTATTTCACATGGTTTGGACAGTAAGCTGGAAAGATAAAGGAATTGGATATGCAAGCTCAAAAGATTTAATTCATTGGAGCGAACAACAATTTTTACCTGTTATGGCTAAACAAGAAGGAACTAGAAATACCTGGGCACCCGAAATTACGTATGACAAAACTACTAAAACCTATATCATTTATTGGGCAAGTACCCTAACAGGGAAATTTAATGAAACAGCTTCGAGCTTAGAAGATGGTTATAATCACAGAATTTATTTTGTAAGCACTAAAGATTTCAAAACCTATTCGGAAACAAAACTTCTTTATGAGCCAGGTTTTAACGTAATCGATGCAACCATTGTGAAGGATAAGGGAAAATTTATCATGTTTTTGAAAGATGAAACCCGCGAACCTGCTCAAAAAAACATCAAAATTGCAACTGCCGACAATTTGACTGGTCCTTACTCAGAAGCAAGCCAAGCCATAACCGGAAAATACTGGGCTGAAGGGCCAACGGCAATCAAAGTAGGCAACGAATGGCTTGTTTATTTTGATAAGTATCGCGATCATCAATATGGCGCCATCTTATCGTCAAATTTAAAAAACTGGACTGATGTTTCGGACAAAATTTTACTACCGAAAGGTTTGAGGCACGGAACCATCCTCACTATAAAACAAAAAGAACTCGAAAAATTATTAAAGCAATAATATGATGTTAACACGATTAGGCCTATCAATAGTAATGCTTTCAGCGATACAATTTGGCATAAAGGCCCAGGAGAAAATTATCGTAGCGAAAGGCAATCCGATAATAACGGATAAATATACGGCAGACCCTGCGGCTTATGTTTACGGCGATTCGGTTTACTTATACACCGGACATGATGTCGCCCCGAAGGGAAAAGAGAATTACGAAATGCATGATTGGTTAGTGTATTCTTCAGCAGATATGATTAATTGGAAGGAACATCCTTCACCGCTAAACGTTAAAAACTTTGCATGGGCAAAAAACGATGCCTGGGCCTCACAAGTAATTGAACGCGATGGGAAGTTTTATTGGTATGTGGCTATTTCTCACGGAACTATACATGGAAAATCTATCGGAGTAGCGGTTTCTGACAGTCCTCGGGGACCTTTTAAAGATGCAATTGGTAAAGCGCTGATCACAAATGATATGACTACTGATGTCAAAATAAGCTGGGATGACATTGATCCATCAGTAATCATTGATGATGATGGACAGGCGTATTTATTTTGGGGCAACCAAAGGTGCTACTATGCCAAGCTTAAAAAGAATATGATCGAATTGGATGGCCCGATAAAGAAAATTGACATCCCCGAATTTACCGAGGCACCGTGGATACATAAACGCAAAAACTGGTACTACCTTTCTTATGCTTCAGGTTTCCCTGAGAAGATTGTTTACGCCATGAGCAAAAATGTAAATGGACCATGGGAATATAAAGGCATTTTGAACGAAATAGCTGGAAATTCGAATACCAATCATCAAGCGATAATCGATTTCAAAGGAAAATCATATTTCATTTACCACAACGGCGCCATTAATACTGACGGTGGAAGTTTCAGAAGATCTGTTTGCATCGATTATTTGAACTATAATAGCGACGGAACGATAAAAAGGATAGTAATGACCAGCGAAGGAGTAAAAAAAGCAAACTAGTCGCCTCGGTTAATGGTGATGATGATTATTTCGCTTTCGCTGAAGGTACTTGAACTATTTTTGCTAAAACTGCTTCTTTTTCTTCCGATCATGCGAAAGAGAAAGAAGCAGATAAATAAACTTCCTTAACTAGTTATTGGTTGCTAAGATTTGCTAACATTCGAAATGTTATCGCATCAATCTTACTTCGTAAATATTAGCAATCCTGGCGCCTTTACTTGCTTCAAATCTTACGGTGATTTCCTTGGTCAATAAAGATTCTGGAATTAAAATATCTTTTGAGAAAAAAGCATTTCCATTACTTCCATCCATTGAGATTTGCGTTACAAGTTTGCCATTAGTAAACACATCGAAAGTTCTATTTTTTTCAGCGCCATACAATAACAGCCTCACTTTACGAGCTTGTAAATCCTTGTTTTTCAGCACATAACTGAACCAGCCAGATCCGTTTCTAAAATGCTGATCATTGAAGGTTCCATTATCCGTTTTCTCTCCTTTAAAATCATGATCAGACTCGGGTTGCTGTTCACCAGTATTTACAATGTCAATCGTTTGCAGCTCTAATGCCTGTTTCTCTTTTTCTGCAAGCTGAATGGCCTTCGCACGTTCGGGCAAACCTTCTATCGTAGCGTAAGGGAAATAAATGACGTATCTTTTTTCCTCTAAATTGTAAAAAGGAACCAGCTTTAAATCTTTGTATTTCGGTTGATAAATCAATGTTGAAGCACTAAATTCCAATGTATTGTTCGGGAAAGGTTTTACCTGATTGGCAAGGGTGCTCCTAGTTCCAGTTACTAAAGGCGCTTCGTTTATCGGCAAAAGCTTGCCTGATGCAATATGTCCCATTCTGCTTCCATCGGCAGTGATATTCGGCTGATCGAGGGTATCTAATGCTGCTGCCAGTACCACCGGGCCATGCACAAAGGAAACCCAGTCCGATCCATCAGGCATAAATTCGGTTGTGGTATGCATTGGTAAGATTACTTTTATCCGATCGCCTGTTGACCATAGTCTGTTAACGCTTACATAACCGGTTTTTAAATCTTTCACTTCAACAGGTTTTCCGTTAACAAAAACCTGCATTTTATTTTTTTCAACCCAGGAAGGATAACGCAAGTTCACAGCGAATTGCTGTTTTTTTGTCAACGAAATTTCAAGAGTGGTAAAATTAGTGTTTGGAAAAGACGTTCTTTGAATAGCCTTTATCCCGCGTTCCTTCCATTCAACTTGCGATGGAATAAACAGGTTCACAAACAAGTTTTTTTCATCATGAGCATAAATCAACTCACCGTATTTACCGTGATTTTCCAATCCTGATCCCACACAACACCAAAAACTTTCCTGAGGATTTGAATAAGTTCGATAATGCCCCGGACGCATGGGGGTAAAATAAACAAATCCGCCTTTGCTACGTTGTGAAGTAAGAATATGGTTATAAAGCGTTCGTTCGTAATAATCTAAATAAGTGTTCGATGGATTGGCAAGAAATAGCTGCTTGGTGAGCTTCAGCATATTGTAAGAATTACATGTTTCCGGTCCTTCCCTCGATTCAAGCATCGAAGAAAAATCGTTTGAAGGATGAAAGTGCTCCCTTACACTATTACCCCCAATGGAAGTAGTTCGGTGGTTTACAACTGTCTTCCAAAAAAAATCTGCAGCTTTTGCCATTGCGGTATCGGCTGCTACCAGTGCAATTTGCTCAAACCCAATCACCTTTGGAATTTGAGTATTGGCATGTAAACCATTTAAAGAATCTTTCTCGTCTTCAAGTGGATTTAAAATAGAGTTATCTGAAAACTGTCTGGCCAATTTAAGATATTTTTTATCTTTAGTAATTGAATATACGTTGGCAAAAACCTCATTCAAGCCTCCATGTTCACTTTTTAATAGAGTTTGAATTTGCTGATCGGTTAAACCCGATACCAAATCAATGCACCAATCGGTAAGCTTAATGAGCATTCTTTTCGCCTCGATGTTTCCAGCAATAGCATAAGCATCGTAAAGGCCCGCGTAAATTTTATGAATGTTGTACAATGGAACCCATCTATCATTTAGCGAGAAACTTGATGATTTTATGTTGCCTGCTTTAATCTGCTCCCAAATTTTCTTTCCGTCAGGCACCCCCGAAAGATAGCCGTTACCATTTTTGGTTTGACATTTCTCCAGCTCATCGATCATATAATCCAGCCGCTGCTTTACTTTTAAATCGCCTGTTGCGGCATACATTAATGAGAGTGCCGAAACGTAATGGCCACCAATGTGCCCATCCAAGCCCGTATTTTCCCAGTTCCCATACGAACTTGATTTTGGTGTTAAGCCAGCCTCTGTAAGGTATGGTGCCAAAAGTTTATCAGCATCAAGCGAAAGCATATATGTTCGGTCGGTTTGCTGAGCGGCTAAAAAAGGACTTTCTAACAAACGAACATCGCTCAACTTAAATGCGGTCAGTTTTTGTTGCGCAACACAAAATACGGTAAAAGTAGAAAAACAAATAAGGGATAGAATGAATTTCATGATCGTGTCTTAATTGCCATCAGGTTTAATTAGGCTACTGTTTGGGCTTTCAGGCCATTTCCAAACCATTGGATCATCAGGTTTTGATGGATCGAAATCAGTAAAATCATTCACAATATATTTTGCAATACCAAGTTGTTGGGTTTTAATTCCCAAAACCACGCACTTTGCAATTTCATAAGCACCGTAAGGATTAAAATGGGTATTATCAGCTAATGGTTTATCTTGGTCAGGATAGCTATTTGCGGGATAATGAACAAAGGCCTTTTTAGATTTTTCCTCGCCCAATGCATCGTATAATTTAGCTGTCATCATATTAAGATCGATCAAAGCAATGTTTTCTTCTTTAGCCACCTTTCTTGCGGCATCTGGAAAATCGCCGAGGGTATTCTGTGTTTTTCCATCTGCTCCGAAAGATCTTCTGCTAGTTGAAGTAACAATTACAGGGATTCCCCCAATTTTCTTGAATTCAGAAACAAAGATTTTCATCCGCTCCGTATAGGATTTATAAGCCCCATCATTGGCGCCTTTTTCCTTTTGATCATTGTGACCAAATTCTATAAACAGGTAATCGCCTGGCTTTGCAATACTCAGAATTTTATTTAACCTTCTGCTACCCTGAAAAGAGCTCAACGTGAGACCAGATTCTGCATGATTGGCAATGGCGACGCCAGGTTTAAAAAACCGCGGAATCATTTGTCCCCAGGATGCCCATGGCTCATTTTCCTGATTTACAACCGTAGAATTGCCAGCCAGAAAAACAGTAATCTGATCTTCAACTTTTGTAAGCTCCAAGCCTGCCAATGCGGTTTGATGGTCAAATTCTAACGTTAATTTATCGTCCCAATCTAGTTTGGTAAGCTCTCGGGGTTTCAACCCTACAATTCTACCATCTTTAATGTTTTTGCTTTTAACATTTACAATGAACGATTTGACCACATATTGGCCTGCTTTAGTTTTAACATCCTCCAGCATCAACCTTCGAGATTCTGCTTTAACCGTAGTTAACGCTGCTTCTTTCGCGTCGCCCAATATTAAAGTTACCTTATAATTGCCCTCTGGCACCTGTACCGAAAAATAGAATGGCTTATCGCTTCGAACCAAATCGGCATTGAGCAGGTTTTTGCCTCCACGGTCGATTCCTTGTACCTCACTATCAAAATCGAAACCATATTTTTTGTTATCCACAAAGCTGGTTTTTGGTAAAATTTTGATGTAGTTTTTTGCTGCCTTGCCTGGCCCAAAGTCAAACTTATAATCAATTGTACTTTGCGCTTTTAATTGGTGGCAGAAAAACACAACGCCGCTAATTAATATTAGTTTTTTAAAATTCATTTGCTTTTTGCTGGTTATTTTTTGCTAGTAAATGCTACCACGTTTTGATGAATATCTTCAGATTCAGTTACCTTTTCTGCCGATACGTTTTTAAGGGAAACATTTTTAACAGGTAAGGTTTTTTCTCCCAATATCCTCGATATAAACTTAACCTCTCTGGCTTTCACATTATCCAAAACAATGTTACTGATTGGCGTAAGCCTCACTTCAACTGTTGGCACAAGGTCTTTCCATTGATATAACACGTTTGTTTCAATTCCGAGGATGCCTAAATCTATTTTGCCGGCATTTATGTTTTTGGCGTAGATATTCCGCACATAGCCGCCCATCCTTTCGTTTGTTTTGATAAATATTAAGTGATTAAGTTTGGCTCCATCGTTCACTTCGCAGTTTTCAACAAGCACATTCTCAATTCCGCCAGAAAGTTCACTGCCAATGGCAACCAACTGATGTCCATTTTTAACCAAGCAATTTCTAATGACGATATTTTTTGAAGGGGTTTTTAGCCGCCAACCTTCTGGGTTCCGACCAGATTTAATAGCAATAGCATCATCACCCTGGTCAAAAACGCAATCTTCGATTAAAACGTTTTCGCTCATCTCTGGGTCTACACCATCGTTATTGTGACCATGGGCATAAACCTTTAGCTTTCTAATGACAACGTTTTTTGATAAGTATGGATGGATTGTCCAAAATGGACTATTGGTAATGGTAATTCCTTCCAACAATACATTTTCACAGCGATTAAATTGTATAAACTGAGGTCGAAGATGAGCGGTATCGTTAACCATTTGCCGGTCCTCTATCGGACTGTATGCCGCAGCTAAATTGTACAAACGCTTTATACTTTCCATGTGTGCCTTTGGGCGTGCAAACCAGGTTTTCCAAATTTCCATTTTGGCCTTAACCTCACCCTCGCCTGTAATGGCTATGTTTTTGCATTGGTAAGCATAAATTAAAGGAGCATAGTTGTAACATTCCATGCCTTCCCAACTGCTGTGTACTGCAGGCAGATAATCGTTTGGATCTTCGGAAAACAAAAGCACAGCACCTCGATTTAAATGCAGATTAACATTGCTTTTTAGTTGAATTTTGCCAGTTAGCCATTGGCCTTCTGGAACCACTACAATACCCCCATTTTCTCGATTAGCCTGATCAATTGCGGCGGCTATCGCTTTAGAATTTTTAATTTTATCGCCAAGCACAGCCCCAAAATCGACAATAGAAAACCGCTTAACACCTGTAAAATCCGGGTACTTTACGGCTGGCATATTAAAAGGTGTTTGTACTTTGATTGCCTTTATCTTAATGGTTTCCGTTTTGCGACTAAAAGAAAGCGCAAAAATTGATAGAAAGCTCAGAAATAAAATTCTTTTACTCATAAATTGAATGGTCGAACCGCAATCGGCACTAGGAAAAACATATTTGGTTAGGCAACTGAAAACTCAATTGCAACCAAATATGCAGAAACAATTTTTATTGACCATCCTGTAGCCACCCGCTAAACTTAATCGAGAAAATACTTCAAGCTCAAGCTTATTTGGTTTTAGAAATAATTTCTGTCTGCGCTGACTTTAAACCACCACCATTTACGTTTAATTTTATTTTGCCTGGAATAACGGTTGACTCTACCAGAACCACCACTTTTCCGCTGAACAATTTCATTGTAGGTTTCTCGAAACTTTCTAAAGATGTGGCATCGCCATTACACACTGCCTTAAATTTCCCATTACCGTTCACTTCAAAATTGAGTTGTTGGGTGGCTGTAGGACATGGATTTCCGTTTTTATCGACCACTGAAACGGTAACGAAAGACAGATCTTTTCCATCGGCGCTAATTATACTTCGGTCTGGAGTAAGTACAATTTTATAAGGTTTAGCCGCAGTTACTATTTTTTCTTCCGCAGCTGGATTGCCCTGTTCATCAAATGCAACAACTTTAAGCGTTCCCGGTTGATATTTGACATCCATCCACATCAATCTGTATCTATTTTGGGGTGATGTTTTGTCTTTCTTACGAACACCGAGGCTTTTGCCATTCAAGAAAAGTTCAGCGCTATCATAGTTGGTGTAAACAAAAACAGGTGTTGTCTCTCCAGTTCTATTTTCCCAATTCCAATGCGGAAGTAAATGCAGTGTTGGTTTAGTTTTGTTCCATCTGCTTCGGTATAAATAGTATCGGTCTTTTGGTAGACCCGCTAGATCGGAAATCCCGAAATAAGAACTCCTTGAAGGCCAGCTGTTGTCGTAAGGGGTAGGTTCGCCCAGATAATCGAACCCAGTCCATACAAACTCCCCTATCACCCAGGGTTTATCATCCTGCATTACAAAATCATCATCTGGAAGATTAGACCAGCTGCAGTATTCCATATCGTAGGATGAAGATTGAAAATCATCATACTGCTTATCTTTGGCCTTAACCACGGGAAATTTATAAACCCCTCGCGAACTTACTGTAGAAGCTGTTTCAGAACCTAAAATAAAACCTTGCGGAAAAGCTTTATTGGCCTCCTCGTAAAGATGCACCCGATAATTTAGCCCTGGGATGTCTAAAAGTGCACCAAAGCCCGATTGCATGGTGGCCTTAACCTGATCCATACCAACCGTTACCGGACGAGTGGGATCTTCACGATGGAAAATTTCCTGTAACCATTTTGCCCTTTTAACACCTTCTGCCCCAAATTGATCTGGCACCTCATTTCCCGAACTCCACATCACAATACTTGGGTGGTTTTTGTTTGCCTGTACAAGATTTACGATATCTTTCTCAGCATCAGTATTGAAATACAAATGATAACCATTTTCTACCTTTGCTTTTGCCCATTCATCAAAACTTTCTGCCAGGAACATAAATCCCATTTCATCGCAAAGCTCCAATTGTTCGGGTGATGGCATATTATGCGAACTCCTGATTGCGTCGCAACCCATATCTTTCAAGATGGTTAGTTGTCTGCGTAAGGCTGCAACATTAATCGCGGCTCCGAGCGGACCTAAATCATGATGTAAACAAACCCCTTTAAATTTTCGCACTTGTCCGTTTAAACTGAAACCCTCATTGGCCTTAAAACTAATGGTTCTGATGCCGAAACGAGTTTTAACGATATCTTTTACCTGGTCACCATCATATACCGTAGAAACAAGCGTGTACAGATATGGGTTTTCAGGGCTCCATAACCTTGGTTCGGAAACGCGAATATTCTGATCTGCCTCCTGTCCAAAAAAAGATTTTGCAGTATCTGCAGCAACCTGTTTACCCGAACTATCCAAAACCTGACTAACCAGACGCGAGTTTGAGCCAGTTAGTTTGGTTTTTACGTTCACCTTGGCGAATCCCTTTTCTACCACCGGTGTAGTGATGGTAATGCCCCATTGATCGATGCTTTTCTCTTCTTTGATAATAAGGTGAACATTGCGATACAACCCTGCACCAGGATACCAACGGGAAGATTTTGGCTTGTTATTAAGGTGAATGGCCAGCACATTATCTTTTGATTTCAGTTCATTGGTAATGTCTATATAAAAATAATTGTAACCATAATTCCATTGCCCCACTTGCTTTCCGTTAAGGTAAACCCTGGGTTCGCTCATTGCACCATCGATTTGCAGCAACACTTTTTGCGTTGAAGTAACGGCTGGAAGAATAAGTTTTTTTCTGTACCACCCTTCGCCAATATAGGGTAATGCACCCGTTCTACCTGTTTTTTCAGTCGGCTTTGTCTCACCGTTCTGCGTGATGGCAGTAACTTGTTTGTCTATTTCCTTATCGAAAGGACCAGAAATGGCCCAATCATGAGGAACGCGAACGCTTTGCCATTTGCTGTCGTCAAAACCTGGTGCAGCTGCATCGGCAAAAGTGCCTTTAGAAAATTTCCAACCATCGTTAAGTGTAATTTGGTTTCTCTGCGCTAAACCTTGAAAATAAACGGATAAAAGAAGCGATAGGATTAAGATTACTTTGGATTTGAACATTGGCTTATTGCCTTTTACCGGCGTGGTTATGGTTAGGATATATAGGTTTGTGAAGAAACGAAAGATTTAACAGAAAGTCAATTAAAATAAGTAAAAATAATGATCAGTTAAAGTGAATCAAACTTTCTGAAAAATAATCAAATAGAATTAGTGCTGACCAAAGTACAGATCTTAGCCATAAAAAAGCCCAGCAAATTGACATTTACTGGGCTATGTGCTTAAATTACTATTTTTTATAGCGTTGCCATATCAATTACAAATCTATAACGAACGTCGCCTTTTTCCATTCGTTCATAAGCAGTCTGAATGTCTTTCATATCGATCATTTCGATATCAGAAACAATGTTGTTTTCCGCACAGAAATCTAACATCTCCTGAGTTTCGGCAATGCCGCCAATCCCAGAACCTGCCAAACTTTTTCTACCACCTAATAAACTAAACGCAGCAATTTCTGCCGGTTTTGGTGGAACACCTACGCAAATATGAACACCGTTAGTTCTAAGTAGCGATAAATACATATTGAAGTCGTGTTCCGCTGAAACGGTATCCAAAATGAAATCGAAAGTTCCAGTAGCCGCTTTAACCTGTTCAGCATCTGTAGTCACTACAAAATGATGAGCACCGAGTTTTTTTGCATCCTCCTCTTTCTTAGGTGAAGTACTTAATACCGTAACGTCAGCACCAAAGGCCACGCCGAATTTAACCGCCATATGGCCCAGTCCACCCAAACCTAATACAGCCAATTTATGGCCTTTGCCCACTTTCCAATGGCGCAGTGGAGAATATGTAGTGATCCCCGCACACAACAGTGGGGCAACAGCGGCAAGATCCAATTTATCAGATACATGCAATACAAATTCTTCTCTTACCACGATTGAATCAGAGTAACCGCCATAAGTTGGAGTTTTCCCGTCTCTTTCCAAGCCATTGTAAGTTTGGGTATTTCCTTCCAGACAATATTGTTCCAGATTTTGCTTACAATTTTCGCAAACCTGACAAGAGTCAACCATACAGCCTGTTCCAGCTAAATCACCTACTTTAAACTTCTTTACGTGGTCTCCAACTTTTATTACTCTACCTACTATCTCGTGACCTGGAACCATAGGAAAAATTCCAGGAAACCAATCATTTTTAATTTGGTGTAAATCTGAATGGCAAACGCCACAGAATAAAATTTCGAATTGAACATCGTGTGGTCCAACTTCTCGGCGTTCGAAATTCCAGGGTGCTAAATCTGTACCTGGGTTTTGTGCCGCGTATCCTTTTGTTGCAATCATTTTCTAAATTTTAGGTAATTATACTTCAACAAAAGTAATGGCAAATTGTTAGTCGCCTATTGCATTATTCAAAGTATTACTTACAAAATTCACACAATAAGTGGATTGATCTCAAATCCCTCCAATAAATAACCATAGCCAGTACAGCCCAGGTATTGACACATCATTCTCTGCCTGCAAGTCAATTATCCTGCAATTAGCTGTTTCTTAACTTGAAGATGGTGACCATCCCATAAAAAAATCCATGTCCATTGGTATTCTTCACAAACCTCTTCCTCATCTGGATGTTGCTGTCTGTAAGCATCATCAGAATTTGTACCATAAGAAATGATGACTTCTTTATTTATCACCTTAATGGAATAAATATAATAGCAGCCATCATCTTTGATATGATGGGTATTACTGATGTTATCTTTATCCTCCAGTTCTTTCAAATTCAAATGCTTGAAAAGATTTGAGAACTTAGTTAAATCCCAATAGTCGTACAATCTTGAAAAGTGGTTGATTAACATTTCTTTGGTTAATTGATTATTATTGGCTGACCGTTGTTGATCAAAATCTGGGTTTACCTCAGAAATAATTAAAGCAGTATCTCTTACGGGGAACGGAAAATAGTTCCCTAATTCTTCTGGATTTTTATTTTCTAGCGCAGATTGTAGCTTCGTCAACTCTTCAATCAATTTATGTTGATTGAGCATCTTTCCTTCAGCTTTTTTAGAAGGTAAAACCTTTGCGGTATCTCCAACTGTAACTGTCTTGCTCTCTGTTTTTTTACTTTCAGTACATGCAATAAAAGAACAGCTAAATACTATTGCTATAATTAAATTCTTCATTCTATTTTGCTTCTAAAATACAGAAATGATTTTGTTCTGCCGTTTGCTTTGTCAATTTTAAAAGCTTTAACAATAAAGGTTTGATCATCGATCCATTTTATTTTTTCTACTGCCCAATTTTTAGTTTCGAAGCTCGAGTATTCTCTCAAAAATTTTTGTGGCTGTTTTCTATCTCCCACTTTTAACAGGCCAATAAAGCAACTATTGGGGTCGTAAATCCAGTTATAAAAGTAAAGTAAATACTTGCCGTTAGGGGAAGCAATGGGCGTTTCTACTGGGCCATCACCTATTGAAATTATTTGGTATTGGTAAGCTGTTACACTATCAATTAGTACCATGGTGCCAAATCCTAAATTTTCTACAGTGGAATTATCGCTAAGTGCATACATTTTCAGGTTTGAATAGTATCCTAAATACTCATAGCCGCTAAAACCTCCTGCTAACCCATAATCTTTGTACTTTTTTAACTGGAAAAGTTTTTCTTTAATTGGAATAAGATGATGTGTTTTTGATGGTTTAAGTAATGGTTTTGAAAATTTTTTAGCTGGTTTAATTTGATCGAATTCGGCCTGATTGCTTTGCTCGAATTTTATGTTTGGAAGCTGATCATAAGTGGCTGTAAACCCAACTGAAACAACCTTTTTCTGCTGCCCTGAAGTGGATATCGCATAGCATAAAAACAAAATTAAAGTGAATCCTTTCATAGGGTTAATTGAGCTTTTAACTCTTAATTAATATCCGGTAACCAATAAATTTTTAGATGCTTTTAAACTGCACTTCTGAAATTTGGTATAAGCAATAGCACCTTTGGTGCGGATTTGATCGGCAGTTCCACCAGCAATATAACTGCTCAAAGCATCATGCAAAGTATAAGCTTCGGGTGCCATTAATCCGGTTGTCCACAATAGTGGGTTTGCTTTTGCCTGGCTTAAATGGGGTTCAAAATATTTTTTGCTGATGCAGGCCAAAATAATGGCATCTCGTTGTTTGCCATCAGCGTTGCTAAAATTTTCATTCAGCTGAAAATCCATTAAACCATCATGGCCAATGTAAGCCACCATTTTTGCATTACCGTTTATCCCAATGGTTGTTTTGTCTATGTTGATGGTGTCTTTCAACTGCCCCGCGGCACTGTAAAGAAAATCTGTAGTTGTTTTTTTGATGAATTGTCCGTCATACGCATCTGCAACCAGGTAGCAATTTTTGTTGACGTGTTTAAAAACCAAACGCTCCATCCTAATTTTATCCAACTTTTGCGTTTTCAGCAACTTCCACTCTTTACTGTTTTTGAAATAGTTCCTGATTCCATTTGCACATCCCCAATACAAATTATTATCTGGATCTTGTCCATTGCCAATGGCTTTTGGTACAGGAACAATGCGTTGATATTTGTTATCGCAAAGCGCTACAAAAACATGAATAGTTTTGGTAGCTGTGTCGAACTTAGATACATTGATATTGCTTTTTTTCTTAGCTTCAATAGGTTTTGGCTCACTATGGCAACTTGAAGCCAAAAGACCAAAAACCATGCACAGTATTAAATATTTCTTCACCATTTTATTGCTTATTTATTTTTGTACAACTTCTTTATTACCTATCTCCAGCATTGCGCTAATGGCCGCAAAAACTATTGCCAATGGCAAAAGAGCCGATAAAGCGAAATTAAAAAAGTAACTAACATAATCATGGAAATTGTATTGTTGAAAAGCCTCGATCAGGGGATCGTCTCCAGTATTTACAGCAATCCAAATCACCAGCGAGATCACTAAAAATGGAACCGAAAACCTAAAAATAAAATGTTGCGCCAATAAACCTGCATGATCGAAAAATTTAATGATATAACAATAAACCACTACACCAACTAATATAGCTGGGCTAATGCTTAAAAAAAACAGGCCACCATAACCGCTATTTAACTCAGGATTTATGAATACATAAATCAGAAAACCAATGGTAGTTGTTAATGCAATTAAAAAGGCTTTAATAAATGACAGCTTAATTTTCATTGCTATTTTTGGGTTTAATTATATAATAAACATCATCTTCATAGAGGAGTGCGTATGGCAGATTTTTAGGTTTATAGTAGCCAAAATTGTATGTGGGATACTTCCCTTGATCGTTTTTAGGCTTTTCATTCTGGAATAACTTCGCCTTAATTTTAATTGTATCTGTTTTATAAAATAAATTGATGTAAGCGAACCCATACCAGTTGTTTTCTTTTACCCGGTTTATTTTTTGATAATCAGCAACATAGACGATTGAGTTGGATTTGTCAAAGGCTTTACTATCGGGAACCAGATTTGGTAGCTGAGCGTCAGGAAGGTCATCAAGATTTACATACAATTTCTTACCATAAAGTGCAACCCATTTTCCGTTAATTAAAAATATGGCCTTATCTATTTCACGATTTCTATTTGGATCATCGTACTTCCATAAGCGATCGAATTTGAAATAGAACACGTCTGTCGCTTTTTGATTTAGTCTGGAAAATTCCTCTTCAACTTTATCTTCCGTCCAGTCAACACTGGCATTAAGCTCAATGTATTTTTTAGTGGTCGTACCGCCATCTAATATCCAGCTTGAATATCCTGTGTTTTGCAAAATATAATCGCCACGGAGAATAGTACTATAATCGTTGAACGTAATGCTATCGGCCACATTTCCTGAGCTATCTAATTTATAAAATGATTGTTTCCTCTTATCTTCATCATGCTTAATAAAAATGATATTTTTTCTTGAAGCGAAATAATAAGGCTTCGAAAGATTATCTCTGTAGGAATTTTTGAAAAGACGAGTCACACTGTATCTTTCCGTCTTTACCCCTTCTGGCAGCAATTTATATTGGCTGTCTTTCAACTTGAAGTCAGGTTGATGGATGAAATTGCGAAAAAAATATCCATAGGCAATACTTAAGGTAAATCCGGCAATTGCCAGAAAGATTACTAAGATATTTTTCCTATAAATAGCCATCACATTAGTTATTTATCCAAATTTCTGTTCCATTAAACTTCTTTGTTTTAATGTGTTTTTGTTCCATTAAAAACGACCTAAATTCTTTCAACTCAGCAATACTTAAAAACGATGACTTGGGCAAAATTGAATGCTTTCTGCCGATGAATAGCAAGATAAACTCATCGTTTTCGGTTTTTTTGGTAAATGCTCCCCAATCAACAAAGCCATCTTTTTCGCTTCTGATTTTTTCTTCAAAAATCTGTTGTTTGTAAGCCAGTCCTTCCTCTAATAAATTAACGGTAAAATTACCTCTGTAAAACGGGCTTTGTTTAAAAGTATAGATTGGCAGGTAATAATAATTTAGTGCAACAGCGAGCAGCACAGACAACCAAATTAACATGTCGCTAGTATTATGTTTTTTAAAGCTTTTATAAGCAGGATATTTGATGTAGATGGCTCAGATATAAACAAGTATGAAATGGCCTACCCCAAAAATAAAACAGCTTAGAAATAGTAAAAGAACTTCGCCCGTGGCGTTGGGAAAACGTTAAAGCGGTAAGCTCGTTTAAGCCGGTCTTGATTGTAAGCGTAATTTAAAGTGATTTGCATTTTTTGGGGAGGTTAATTTTTGTTTCTGGCTTGGCTCTCTCGTCATATCGAACGCAGCGCAGCGAGGAGATATCTGTTCCCTATTTTCACTGCTTTAACACCATTTTGTGCTCATAGCATGGAGATTCCTCCTCGTGAAAACTCGTTCGGAATGACGCGTTAAACGGTTGTATCTACTTCACTTCCTGCCGTTTCATGGATAACTTGGCCAAATACAGGGCAAACTGCTGTTTCTGTTCTGACGATTCTAGCTTTTGAATTAAACCTGCTGATCTACTACTCCAATCCATATAGGCTTGTTCCTTTGCTTCAATTTCGGCTTTGTTTTTATTTTTAAAGGTAGTTGAATACTCTTGTAAAAGTGTTTCGAAAGCAGCGAAATGCTGATCAACTTCTGGATTACCGAAATCCGGTTTTTCCATGGCATTGATTTTATCAATTCCCTTTTGTCGGTTTTCTTCCGAAGTTTTCACTAAATCTTCTGTACTCGTTTTTTTCTTTCCCGTAAAAATTAAAATCGAGAAAAACAGTGCAAGCGAGGCCAACGAAACTAACGCGTATAAGCCAGTTTTCCCTCCATGGCCCATCCATTTTCTAAGGCCGAAAAGCAATAGTGCAAGCCCAAGCAAAACCATTGTTACCGCCAGACCAGTATTTCCTAAATAAATAAATACAGGATATAAAATACGGGGAACGTTGTAGTTTGATTGAGGTTGGAAATACAATGTACCCTGACTAAATATTCCGGCGCCAATAAATCCGATCGCAGCAGACTTTATTCGCTCAGCAGTTTGAATTGCCTTGTTATTTTCCATATTTGAGAGTTTTTTTATTGAAGATAACCTCCTTTTCTATTCTCTCTATAGATAATAATTATTCGCTCTAGCATTGTATAAATGTGTTGCTCTTGATTTATTATTCGCAAAAATAAATGCCTTAAACCCCTTACTTTTTCTTTTCGGTTTTAACCAATACAGATTTTCCGTTTTCGATCTTGTAATAGGTTAAATGCGTGTAGCTGTCATTTTCGTAAACCCGTTCTTCTTTCACCAGAAACAGTTTTCCATTTTGCCAGCGGTAATATTGAGTTCCTTCGTTTCCGCTTCCATCTGCATCTATGGTTTGGGCTTGTTTTTTAACGGCATCAAAAAATATTACACCTAAATCATTCAACTGTTTGCTTTGGGTAAATCCACGTTTTTCGGGTTGATAGATAAAATACAAGAAAGAGTAATCGCCTTTGGCTACGCCTGGGTAATAGATGGGAATTTTAATATCGAGGTAACCATCAAAATTCAGATCCTCGAGCAAAACTTCGGCTTCTTTCATAAAAACGTCATGAAAATTTGTAAAAATCCAGCGCTGGCTTTTGTTTACGAAGACCTTAAGCAAAACCAAATTGAAATAATATTGCGCATCGGCGGGAAGATTATCTATCTTCGCTCGATTTCTGGCGTACTGAAAAACGTAATTGGAAGGATTAAATGCCTTTAAATTTTCTCTACCTGTCAGTTTTACGGTTAGATATGCTGCGTTTTTACCAGGTTTTTGCCAACTACCGCTCAAATAAATCTGGTCTATATAATTAAGTCTGAATTTCCCTGTGATTTCATATTTCCGCTTTGCGATGTTGTAGGTGCTTTCTTGCAGGTTTAGTTCGCCATCTATTAATTTGCCCTCAAGAATTATTTTCTCGGTATTGCCATTCTTTTTGTAGTAATATTCACCAGCTATACTATCGTTCTTTTGGTTCATTTCCAATTTCATTTCTATCGGATATTTATCGATTAATCCAGTGAAATTTATAATTGAAGTAACTTTGGCATCTTGGGCTTTTAATTCAAAAGACAGTGCTGTTAATAGTATGATAAGTATTTTTTTCATTGTTTGTTTTTCAGTGTATGTTGTTTAATCTTCGCTGCTTCCTCCTCAATGTCATCAAGTTAAAAAGCTTCGTCATTGCGAGGGTCAATTTTTCATCGTCCGAAGCAATCTCCTTTTCGGAAGTAGAACGCTAAACAGGAATGAGATTGCTTCGTTCCTCACAATGACGACCGCTTTAAAAACCTTAGCTTAATTAAGCGGGACACATGACCAATACCTTTCTAGTAGAGAATTCAACCGTTTTTAATAATCGAACCATTCTAAAATATACGCTTCATTTCTCCCCTCTGCTAATTGATACATATCAATCGGTTTGCCGTAAAACAACTGCATCGCTTTGGCATCAAATTTTGCAACACAATCATCTATAGTTAACCTGCAATAAATTTTTACCGGCACCAGAAACTGTCCCTCGTTGTTGGCATTATAACCTCCATAAACTCTCTCGTTTTTATCAGCTGTTGTAAAATAATGTTCGCAACGATTATATTCGATAGTCCTACTTCTAATACTGTTCTCGAATTTCTCTTTACCATTAGCACGATAACATTCAGCGGGATCATAATCTGCTAACTTTGACGGCAAGGCCGTTAATTCGGCAAGAGTTAAAGGGATATGCATAAAATACAGGAAGTATTTATTCGTCCCGTGTTCAATAAAGAACGTTTTCTTTCATACATCTCCCTTCATTAGATTTTTCAAGTTCTTTTCGCTTGGCTACATAATTCGCTTCATTCTCAATAATTTCTTTATGGTATTTAAGCTTTTTAAAAATTTTCGGGTCGAGGTTTTTCGGGTCGATATTTAATACATATTGCGCATTGGTGTAGACATTTCTGCCTTCCTTGTAATAACTAATGTAGGCGTTCCAACTTGGAATACTGCTCATCCAACTCACATCTAAAACTAATGGCACTAAGTCGGAAGATTTAATGGCGTATTGCTGATTACCAATTTTTGCAATTAAAAAATCTGTTTCTACATTAAAATCGGGAATAAAATCGCCAACTGGTTTACGCTGTTTAATTAAACCTAAAAGTTCTACAGAAACTGTGCTCGTTTTCTCTTCCATTTTTGTAGGTTTTACTTCTTGCCCGATGCAGCTAAACGAGACAAACAACAGGAAAAGAGAAGTTACTTTAAATCGCATATTGTCTGTTTATTTTCTATTTTCGTCTATCTGCTTTGATCTTTAGTTTTTCAGCTTTATTCTTAAATTTCATATTGTTTGTTTATTTTTTCTTCGGGTTTTGCACTACACAAGTACAGCACCATCAAAAAGAAATATTCTAAAGGTTTCATTAAGATATAAACTGCGTTTGAAGCCTTAGCTGTTGTAATTTTTCGCGATAGCGGATAACCATATTTATCGTAAAAATCTCTAATCACTTTGTGTAAACGAGGTGCATTTTCTTGTATCAGCTCCTCAAAAGCATTGGCGATTAACAACTGTCTGTTCACAATAATTTCATGTCCATGTCTTTTGCCAAGGCGTAAAGGTTTTACAATTGAAGGCGTTCCACACACGGCAACAGTGCATAAATAATGTCCATTATGATCTAAAAATGGCGGATGTGTTTTTTGTGAAAATGCCCATGTGGTGGTTTCGGTAAACACTTTGGTTATGGAGTTGGCATCTTGACCAAAAAGCATTAAGATAGCCACTATGATTGCGAAAACAGGAATGAGCATGGCAAAAATCAATAAGGGTTGCCTTCCTGTTTTAGCTAATTTTTGATTTAAGTAATTTAAAAATTTATTTCGATAAGTTTTGGTATTGGCTGTACCTGCTTCGGCAATAACTATTTTAGTTAATACCACGACGGCAGTAACAATATAGGAGAAAGGCAAGAGTGCAAATAAAAATGTTTCGCCACTTTGCTCTGTATTGGTACTGGCTTGCATAATTACAGCAATGCTAATTGGGATGCCGATGATTACAAAAACCACAAATAGCGAAAATAGTAAAGGCGGCAATGACCTGCCTTTATACCAAAGTTTAATTAAGCCAAAAACTGCGAGTACAAAAAACACTAAAAGCGTTGGCAAATGTCTGGACGCAAAAGGGGTATAACCACCATCTACAGGGTCTATTGCATCGTAATAGTCATCTCCATTAATTAGCCATCCTAAACCAAATAAACCGGCAGACAGGATAAAAAGACTTATAAAAATAAACTCCCCAACTACAATTGCAGGTTTTGCATTTTGCCTTAATGTTTTGTAAAAAAAGTAGCCCACAACTGGGCAAATAATAAAAAACAAGATGATGATTACCGTCATTTTAATTCCCTCTTGGTGCTTCTAGTTCTTTTTTATATGGATCGATACCATCAATATAAAAACCAATTTTATAAATATGTCGTGTAAAATCATTTTCCCATCTAAAGAAAAATTAATGCTTTTCTGTTGTAATTTTTCGAATAAGCTTTCGAATAATTTAAATTGGCAATCTGTAGCAATTCATTATCTGTCTTCCGCAACCTAAACCTGTAAGATCCATATCTACCATAACCACTAATTTGATGGGCCATATCAATTGCTTTCTTATTAAATGCATCCGTGGTTTCTATTGGATCATGGTTATGCGTTACCGGAAACCCATCGACCAATATAATACCATAATTTTTTACTTCCCTGTCATTCAATTTACTGTCATTAACCTGCATTTCAACGATATAATCAACACCTTTATATTTAACAGTGGAAAGGCTAACCAAACCATTTTTGGAACGAAAATTTTTACCATCATCTGAGTTCAATTCCAATGTTGGACACATGGAGATCACCTGTTTAATAGGTTTAAAAAGTTCAATTTTGATGTTCTTATTGAGATAGAGAACTTATCTCCAAATGTTTCGATCCTATCTTTTTGCAGTTTAAAAAGTGATAAGGCCCAATTGTAGCTGACCTCATTAAAAGGTTTGGGTTTGATACTATCCGTATAAATAATTCTTACCGGATCGTATTCATAGGGGTTATCGATGCTATAAACCAAACGAGCGAGTTCATCAGCTTTTTTATATAAACTGTTTGTTTTAGTTTGGGCCGTAACTATTTTTGCTAAGCCAAATAAAACGCATAAGAGTAAGCCGATTTTTTTCATTTCACCTTCGTTAATTTCATTTGATATAAATCTACATCAGAGATATTGTATTTTCCGGTAAGCTCTTTGATTTTGCCTGCATCGAATATTATTTTCGTATTGTGCAAAACCTGATAGCTCCCTTTTGTATTTGTGATATCTGCTGGTCTGTTTGGCCCATCGAAAGTGCTATTATATTCGCAAATCATACTTATTTTAAATGGTGATTTTTTTGCATCAAACCTCACCTCTATCATTCTCCTAATCATTCCCTCTGGAAGATTTTTAGCACCAGTATAGGCGTTGTCTACAAGCCCTTGATACTCGCTGTAAAATGGACTGCACCTATCTGTTTTACACCATTCTCTGAAACCATCTTTAAGCAAATAAATGGTATCAGCCTGTTTGGTAAAGGCTAATTTCCAATCGCTATTTTTTAGCAAAGCAGAGATGTCAAAAGCTTGGTTTAGTTTTTTTAAAAAGATGGTGTCTATCGTCGTTTTTGCACCTTTCCTTCGTCCGCCACCCCATTTATGGAAAATGGAAATAGCATCTTTTTCAAAGCCTTCTTTTTCTACTGGCTCAAAAACCATTAAGGGAGGAGCTTCCATAGTAAATATCTCAGTCAACAAAAATGCCTTGTAACGCTCTTCAGCTAATTTAAACCTTCCGTTTTTATCTGTTAAAGCTTCACCAACCTTGCAATTGGCAATGGGGTTTTTATCGTAATCTACAATTACGCCAGTAATTTCTGGTCGCCTAAGCCGCGAAATGCAAGATTGAAAACTAAGCAAAATGCAACCCAACCATATCAAACATAAATGTGCTTTAAACTTTTGCATATTTTTACTTTTTATCAGTCAATTCTAATTCATCTAAAGTTGCTTTGGTTTCTTTAAGTGCTTTAATCTCTTCGTTTAGCTGCTTAATTTCGATATCAAAATAAGCCACATCCACTTTTGGTCTTTCAATGGTTCCGCCTTTTTTAGTGGTTATTTTAGTGGCGTAAGCTTTAATTACCAAATCGTATGGAGAAAAATCGGTGATAGGATATTTTGCAGTTTTCCATAAGTTAGAATGCTGAACCGCCTCATTAAATAGCGGTTGATGATAATCATAACTTTCATTAGGTTTTAGCGCAAAATCATCATTCCATATACCTCCGCTGCCCTGTGCTGCTAGTTTTTCACCAGTTTTTTTAGAGTACACTTCGATGTTGATCATATACTCTCCAATTATATCTTCTTTAGAAGTATTTGTGAAAGATAAATCCAAAAAAGGTGATTTGGGATCATCAGAGAAAAACTGGTCTTCGCTAATCGAGATTTTTGCTAATTTAAAAGCATCTATCTTCTGAGTTATTTTAGCCGCCTTCAGTTTATCTTTTTCTAAACTATCTATTTCGGCTGTTTTGTTCGCAATTTTTTCATCCCTATCAGCTTTTAAAAAGTCTTCAGCATAGCTGATGATTGCGCTGTAACTTTTGCCATCAATCATTTCCATAGAAATTTTGTCGAATGATTTACCTTCATATTTCTCCGGAGAATTCCATTTCTCTTTCATGGCTTTTACAACGATTATCCGCAAAGCTTTCTCCAGGTTTTCTTTTTCTTCTTTGTCTAGTTTTTCTTCCATTTTAGCTTTTGAGGTTTTAAAGGCTTGCTCATCTTTGCCAGAAATAGTTGGGCCGCACGCAGCAAAAAGCATTATGATTAGGGAAAGCATTAAAGCTGAATAGGGATTTTTCATTTTGATTGTCTTTTAGAATATAAGCCTAGGCTTGTTGAATACTTTTTGCATTATTAAATATTGCGTTGGTTAGTTCAGTTGTATCTTCTGCAGAAAAATGACTGTGTCCAATTCCTACCAGTTGGGCATTAATCCCTTCTGTTGACTGTAAAAATGTATCGTTGGCAAAGTCAATTAATCCGCTCACATATTTTTCTCCAGCACCTAGTTCTATTAATTTATGTTGCACAAAGGCGTTTATTTCGGTTGGATCTAAAAAGCATAATAAATTTCCGACGCCGAAACTATAGCCATAGTAACTTAAAGCAAAAACATTAAGCAAGGTTTGGTTATTGATATCCCACCTATCATCGGTTGTTACCTGATTAAATAATTGTTCGCTTTTTTGTTTAAAAATTTCTATCATCTTTTTGTCTCTGAAAGTTATCCGTTCAACTTTGTTAATCTCGATAGCTCATCGAACTCGGCTGTAATCGTCTGTCCGTTTTTTGTGGCAACTAATTTGGTTCCATTCTCAGATATTTGATAGTCTTTTGCTATTAAATAATTTGTTAGCGCTAAGTTATGATTCATCTCAAATTGCGAAATCAATTGCGGAAAAACTGTGGCAATTCTGTGGTGATTTTGTTGACGAATTTTATCTACTTTTTCACTTTGTATGGTAACCACCATTGCACCTTCACCATAATCGGCGATGTAATAACCACTGGTATTAAACATGCCAGAAGCTACCGATCCAATTAAGTGTAAATCGGCATTTGTAGCGTCAAATTGGTTAATGATTAATAAGTCTATTTCGTTTTCAGTACCATATTTTCTTAGTTGTTGTGCTTGTTGCATAATGCTTTCAGGCAATTCTGATTTTGTATTTGCCCAAGCCCAAAGCCAAGTTTGAGATGAATGTGAGAATGTTCCTAAAACCTGGATAGGAAACACCAGATCTGCTCCAAAGCTAATTTCTCCCTTCGTCATGTCAACATTCCAATTATTGCTGCCAATTACATCTCCTAAATCAATTTGCTTATCGAACGCAATACCGCCAAACTGCTCAATAAGTTCGTGTTCGGTTTTGCAGATAGGCAAACTTGGTGTCTGCAAGGTTTCTTTTGGCTGTTCAGCGTTATCGTTTTGTCCAAATATATTATCAAAAAATCCCATAAGAAATTGTTTAATTTTTGCTGTTTTCTACTAGCAAATAGTATCTATTATAAACTATTTTTGCGCTTGCTTGTAAATTGCTTCTGATACTTTTTCTCCATTGAGATAGTAATGCGTAAATAGGACTGATCCATCCGGTTTATACATGTGTGAAACTCCATGACGTTTACCGTTCAAAAATTCGGCATCCATATTTTTTTTGCCCAAAGCATAATTGGTGGATAAACCGTTTTGCATATCATCTTTATAATTGGTTTCGGTCATGATTTGTCCATCGTTATAAACACGATAAACACCATTCCGCTTATCATCTTTGTAATTGATTTCTATAGTTAATTTCCCATCTAAACCATAAGTTTTAGATGTCCCATTCTTTAAATCGTTTTCATAATAAGCTTCGGTTATCACTTGGTCGCCAGAAAAGGTTTGAGATAAACCATGTTTTTTATCGGCTTTATACACAGATTTATTTGATAATTTACCACCGCTGTACATTTCGCTGTCACCGTTTTTTTTGCCATCCTTATACTCTTGGCGTAACCAAACTTTGCCTTCGTTATCGTAATTTTCTTTTAACCCGTTACGAACACCGTTTTTGTAGTAAAGTTTGCATTCCATTCTTCCACCTTGCGAATACCAAAACGCCTCGCCAGTAATTACTCCTTTTTTGATATTGTAAAGCGCAAAACCGCCTTCATCAAATGGAATTTTGTACTTGCCTTGCAAGAGTTTGTTATTTAAACTGAGTACCAGTTCGCTGCTATCTGCATTGTAATCCTTTTGCAAGTGTTTCCACTTAATTTCCTCTGGCAGTTGGGCGTAAATTGGTTTAACCAAACAGAGCAGCAGGAACAATGGAGTAATTTTCAAAATCATTTTTGGAGCCATTTTCATTAATCTAGATTGTTTCTTTTTTCATCCCACTTTTTAGTAAGGTCCTCTATAAACCCGTAATAGGTTTTGCGCTCATCACGTTTAAGTTTATCTTCTAATTTAAGTGCCTTTATCGTCCAATCAGAAAACTGGATGCTTAACTCCGGAGAATATGATTTGTCATCATTTTTTACCGCAGTTGAGAGTACATTCCAAAGATTTTTGAAATCATTTAGATGATTATTTACTTCGTCATTACTATATTTGGGGATTTCGATACCAGATTTAGAGAAGTAATCAACTCCATCGCTTTTGGGCGAATTTGAACAGGCAGAAACAAGGGATAGGACTATAAATAGGAAGAAAAAATTTAGCGTTCTCATGCTTATATCATTTTATAAACACCAAACTATAAATTTTCACTTTATCGAAATCACTCAATTATTATTTGCAAGGAATTGTTTATTATTCGCTTATGCTTTATATATTTTATAAAACCTAGATTGTTTGGTTAATAGATTTCGAACGATTAACCTGCCACTGTAAAGCCTTTAAAAATGATTCGTTTATTGTCGATCACTTCAAAAATATAAATATTGTTGTGTTCCCCCTCACTTACATTCTCTCCGTTTTCATCAACACTGGTGTTGCCAAAACTCATATTTAAATACAGGGCGTTTTGTTCTTCTACGTAAAAATCAGCTAACATTTGATAGGTATAATCTCCTTTGGTAAATACTGGTGATTCTGAATGCTGCTCAGTCAAAAGCTTACCTGTTTTTATTTTTGTGAGAGTCTTCACAAAGTCGGGATCAAAAATCACATTCAGGTAACGGTCGAAATCCTCTTCGTAAAAAGAATCAGCTTTGCTTCCATATTTTAATTTTCGCTTTTCCCACTCAGCATCGCTCAATTGAATTAAATACCACAAACTAAAATTTTCTGTAGCGACTACAGGAAATTTAAAATAGGTTTTAAGCTTGGCCCTATCCTTTGTTAAAACAGCAGTTCTAAAATTTTTAAAATCATCAACCCAGGTTTCCACGGGAATGTATTTTGAAGTATTGGCTACCTTCACTTGAGTGGTATCGTCAACTTTTTCCTGAACCACACTTTGGGTATTCGCATCTTTCTTTTTGTCGCCAGAATTACATGCAAATAATAGCGTCGTTGCAACAACCATCAATATTTTCTTCATTATCGATTTTTATCTAAAATTTCTTTGATCTTACCATCCAACACTTCCTCATCTCCATCGAAATCATCCTCAAAACTTGCACCAATTTGGTAAGCTTTGTTGGTTTTAGAAATTTTATAAACGCTATAGTTATTTGTTCCAGAATAACCATATCCCAGAATTACATTATATTTCTTGTTATATTGTGGATTAACAATATCCTCAAAATTTAGCACGCGATTAACCTTATGATTTTTGCTATCTACCAGGTATAAAAAATAATATGAATTTGAACCTCTGGCACCCGTCTCTGAAAAAACAACAATATCATTTATGTCGTCACCATTGAAATCCTTGTATTCTATAAAATCTTTTTGGGTTTTGATAAATACATTTTCTCCCCAGATTATTTTATCAGTTTGCCCCCTATCTATGCCAAAATAAATTCGGGCTGTTTTTCCTTTTTCCAGGTATTCTTCCCCACAATTTTGAACTGCAAAAACGTAACTGGTATCTGCAAACGGATGGTAATATTCCCAGATACAATTTGGATCGCATTGATAAAAGACCTTGCTATCACTCGTATTTCCCACAATTGGATTTTCGATTTTGATTTGCTTCTTCTGTTGCTTCGGAAACGTCTTCAATTCTTTACCTGAGTGTTTCTTTTCATCTGATCGACAAGCAGCTATGCTAATCAAAAACATAAGGATAATAAAATTTCTCATTGCTTTTAGGGCTAATCTATAAATCCGTTTTTCTTTTGGTAATCCCAAAGTTCTTTGTTGTTCTCTATATATCGAGAAGGCGAATCAATATAGTTTGCATCTTTGTCATAACCATTTTTAAGCAGCGTTTTCACACTATCTGATAGTTTACTGAAAGCTTCTTTAAAATACGCTTCTTTCGATATTTTTCCATCTAAGTAAAAATCATCAGCTTTTGGGATTTTTGGCTTTAATTTTACACGCAAAATTTCCTGCTCTAAGTCTACTCCCCTTAACCATATAATTACATTGCCTTTATTTGCCACCCCAACCATAAAAGACAAACCTTTCCGCCTACCGGCATAATCAGATAACACTAAAAACTGCTTATTCTCCCGAGCTGAATCGAATATTTTTTCTATTTTACGTTTTGGCAGTTGCAGGCTATCCTTATAAAAAAGTCTATCCCTGAAAGAAAAATAACTTATTTTAATACTACTTGGCAATCTTTGTGTTCTCGCATGTGTGCTGGCCGAGTAATCAATTTGCCAATTAGTTGAAAATCTAGATAAGTATTCAGAATCTATGTGCTCAAAATCATCATTTGGCATGACAAAGTACAACTCAGAAATTGCTATCGGAAATGTCTCTGGTGCAGTAACAGTTGCCGAATAATCATATCGTTCCCAGCTTTTATAGGTTAAAACACGATAAATGATACCTGCAAGCAGGAAGATACCAAAGCCAATATATAATTTATTAATGCTATTTATCTTCATGCGATTAATGGTTAAAGCCCTTACTTAGTTGCCATGAATACCACAATAATCCAAAAAATACAATAGCGATGATTAGCGCAATGCCAAATTGCCATTTACCAATTCTGTAACCTTTTCCGTGATAGCTAAATGCATTAGCCACCTAACAAAAACAAGATACCAATCCCCAAAACACCAAAGCCTAGCTCTTTTCCTTCTTCGCCTCCGCTGAAAGCAAAAGCCACTAACAAGGAAAAATTTGCAAAAATTAATGCAATACTAAGGTTACTATTTTTCGTTTTATTTAATTCGAGTTCATTCTGTTCCATAAAAATGGAAATTAAAGTTTCTTTGATTGAACCAAACTATCAAGCAAAACATCAAAGGTTTCTGTCTTCCCGCCACACCCGTTGTAAACTACTTTTCCTTTCGGATCAATCAGAATTTTTGCCGGTGTGCAATAAACATTCTCTTTAATTGCCTCATCTTTTCCTGGTCCCTGTGTATTGTCAATTTGTTTGAAACTGAATTTAGCGTCCGCAATACTTTTCGTCATAGTTGCAGCATCATCAGAAAACCCATTCACAATTCCAACCATTGGAAACTGATTGCCATATTTTTGGTGCAGTGCGTTTAGTTCAGCTACCAGATCATAACTTTCTGATTTTTTGAGGTAGCTATTTTGATAAACAAATACAATCCAGTACTTACCATCATGCTCTGCAGAATTGAATGTGCTTCCATCAACCGTTTTTGCCGAAAATTTTTTCGGACTACTGCCGAGCAGCAAATCGACATCAGCTCTGTTTGCCGCAATAATTTCCTTCATTTTATCGGCTTGCGTTTTTTCCTGTGATTCTCCATTGCAACCAAGCAAGACAAGAAGCATAAGATTTGCGAAGATAAATTTCTTCATAAATGGTAGTTTAGTTTACAATCGTAATTTTTTATTGTGCGTTCGTCCCAGGACATCCTACAACTCTTCTTTTAATTTTGGTGTCCGCTAATGTTTTTGGCGCCAAACTTTCAACTGCGTTTTTTTCTAGTCGGTGATCATCACTTAATCATGCTCCTTTTGAATTATTTTCCCTTTTTCGGTGCTGGCGGCAATGGTGGCGCAGCCTCCATTACTTCCATTTTTTTCTCTTCGGGCATCCCATACAAATCAATCTTATACTGCAATTTACCTTTACTATTGTATCTGTAAAACCAAATGCTTGTACTTATTCCTCGGCTGTCAATCATATCGTATTTTATTTTTCGGTCTTGCTTATCGTAACTAGTGGTGTAGGTGTAATCATGTTTACCATCGCGAAAAACCTCCTCAGCTAAAACCTGTTTTTTACCATTGTATTTAAACATACTTTTAGAAATCAACTTTCCATCATACCACTTGGTTGTTTCTTTTACATTGCCAAAATTATCGTAGGTAAATCGTTCTTCATATTTTGTTTCTCCAATTGTACTGATGGTACTTACCAATTGTTTTTTAGCGTTATATACTTTTTTTACCGCAGGAGCTGCTTCATTTAGATCCAAATCAAATGGTTCATCAACACCATGATATCTCGTGATCCTTTTTACCTTATTATTGTTATCATAATAGTAAGTGTCTTCCCATCCTAGTATGGGCTGGTCAGAACCTTCATAATTGAAACCGGTTTCTTTAAACAGTTTGCCGGTGTTGGCGTATTGATATTTAGTAACACGCCCTAAATACAGCTGGCCTGTAACCAACTTCTTAAAATCGTTGATTTCTGTATCACTTAATTGCTGAGTTAAAATGGCTTCTTTTGGCACTGGCGGTTCGCCAATAGTGAGTTGATTTCCGTATTTATCAACGAATAATTTTTGTTTGGTTTTTAAGTTAACAAAACCGATAAAACCCTCAGCCAAATACAGCTCAACAAATTTCTTAAAACCATCAGGAATGGTGATTGTTTTTTTTGTATTGATGAAATAATAGCTTCTCTTGGGGATCAAATCGATAAGGTAGCGATTGCCACTATTTCGATGAGATGAAATTTCGGCAACTTCCTGGCCAAGACCATTAATAAGAAATAATTTTCGAGCCTCTGGATTTGTACTTCCAGTATCTTTCACAGCTCCTAAATAAAATTCATAAGGATGTGCCTTATAAAAAGACTCTAAATCGTAATCATAGTTTTTTGATATTTTATCGCCCTTTTTGTTCACCAGATACGCAAAGTTATCGTTTACAATAATTTTTGCATTGGGCTCGATATAGTCTACGCTAACTGGTAGAATATAAAAACCATCTAAGCCTAATTGGCTGTAAATATTTTTGGCCGCTTTACTCGAAGTGCCATTACGACTGGCATCATAGTCGTTTAACACATTGTTTGTGTTGTCGTAAATTATCGGTGATAAAAGTGCAGTCTTCGTGTTAAAAACCCCAAACTTATTTCCCACTTGCACAATCACTAAACTATCGGGCATGGGAACTAAAAAGTTGCCTATCAAATCATATTTAAAGTCGAGAGTAACTTTTCCCTTGTCATCGATTAAACCGAATAACTCGTTTCCCAAACTACTACGCTTTCCTATGGCAAGGTATTTACCGTAGGAGGCTATTGAATAGCTATTATTTTTTTCTGCAGCTAAGATTACTGCTCCTGTTTTTCGAGATGCAATGCCATAACCAGAGCCACTTTCGGCTTTGTATTTGATGAAATTGCTATCCAATTTACCAACATATGCAAATTGTGCAAGTTTACTGAGGAGTACTTTGTTATCTTCCAGAATGTTAACCTGTGCATGAATACTCTGTATACCAAGTATTAAGAGAATGAAAAATTTAATGAGGCGTTTAAACATCTTTTATTGATTAGTAAAATTGAGAAATGATGCATACAGGAAGATCTAACCGGTGTGTTTTAACAATCATAATTCTCATAGTGCGTTCGTTCAAAACCATCTTCCAGTTCTTCCTTCAACTTAGGCGATAATGCTTGTCTCTTCAGTACAACTTTTAATTGTGTTTTACCGTCAGGACTAATCCAAATCCCTTCCAAACCACCAGGAGTTTTTTTCAAGATTAAAATACCCGTAAACCGATATTCTGTCATCGCGAAACGACCTTTCTCATCACTTTGAATCAGTAATTCGATCCAGTTTTTGCCATTTCCATATTGATAAATGCCAGAATACAACAGGCTTGCCCCACAAGCATTTTCCTCCTCTTTCAAATACAATCTAACCGATCGGTTATTAACTCTACCGGTATAAAAGGTTGTTTTCACTTCCTGTGCGAAGCCAATAGTGAAAAATAAAAAACAACAGGTACAGGACATTAGAAATTTCATGTTCTTAAGATGTAATAAATGTGTGTTCGATATACATAATCAAGAAAAACAGTACTCCAAGTAAAGCTGATGCATAAATATTTTGCAGTCCAAAACTAATTCTCCGTTTGGCAAAAAAATACAAAGCTTGAATTAACAAAAAAGCTTCTAAAACAAAAAAAGCAACAAAAGGTATAAACTTTTGCAACTTGAGTGACATGCCGCTATTCCCACTTTCCCCTTTGTCAAATAAAGAGAGGAAGAAGAAAGCCAGAAGTATTGCGCCAGCCAGCACCATAAAAATAAATCGCTTACCAAACACTTCTTTCATATATCGAATTAAAGGTATTTAAAGAGAATTTGTTTAATAATACGATTAACTAAGGCAAAAATTTCCTTTAATGAATATCCGCCAGCAGGTTTTAATTATTCGCCATCCTTCAATTGGTATTTGTAAAACAGCAATGCCTACGCGGAACAATTCTAAACTGTAAACTAATATGGTAAATCAATTCTGTTTAAGTTAATTTTGCAGCATACTAACAAAACATTTATGTCAAAAACAAAACTAACGATCAACAATAACGGATCAGTGAAAATTGAAGGTGATTTTGAAATTGTAGATAGAAACGGCAATGCTTATGGTTTACAAGGCAGAGAAGTTCTTTCAATTTGCCGTTGCGGATTATCAAAGAACAAACCTTTTTGCGATGGCGCACATAATGGTCATTTTGAACATGAAGCTATAGCATTCGATCTTCCTCCAAAAAAGGTATAATTTTGAAACACAATACTAAAAAGCCTTGCAGCATAGCAGGGCTTTCGCATGTAAAAGCAATATTAAAATTAATTTAACAGATTTTACTTGTTTAAAACCAAAAGTCACTTAAACGCCTGCAAATAAGCTTGCTGCTTAATTGTGGATTAAAAAAATGTTTAAAATTTTTTAGTTTAGATAAATAAACGTTAATTTGACGATTATTTATTGTTATGAGCACAGCAAACTATGTAATTGGCGTTGATTACGGGACGGATTCTGTTCGGTCCGTTTTAGTAGATACTGCTAACGGAAAAGAAATTTCTGCATCCGTTTTTCTATACCCACGGTGGCAAAAGGGTTTATATTGTAAGCCATCCATCAATCAATTCAGGCAACATCCCTTAGATTATGTTGAGGGTTTAACCCACACCATTAAAGATTGTTTGGCAAAAGCCGGTGGAGTGGATATTGCCCATCTGGTTAAGGGTATTTCCATTGATACTACCGGATCAAGTCCTGTTGCTGTTGATGCATCAGGTACTCCCCTTGCATTAAAGCCAGGTTTTGAGGAAAATCCAAATGCTATGTTTGTACTTTGGAAAGACCATACAGCAGTTAAAGAGGCTGCTGAAATTAATGAACACGCCACAAAATTTCCTGTAAACTATTTAAAATACGTTGGTGGAATCTATTCTTCAGAATGGTTTTGGTCTAAACTACTTCGCATTTTAAGAATTGATTCGTCCATCGAAAAAAACGCAGAATCGTGGGTGGAACATTGCGACTGGATTCCTTTTTTACTGACAGGAGGAACTGATGTGGCAACGATGAAACGTAGTCGCTGCGCTGCCGGACATAAAGCTTTATGGGCAGAAGAATTTGACGGATTACCGCCGGAAAGTTTCTTCAGCAGTTTAGACCCACTTTTGGCTGGATTTAGAGAAAAGCTTTTTGTTGATACCTACACTTCTGATGTTTCAGCTGGAACCTTAAGCGAGGAATGGGCTGAAAAATTAGGCTTGGGCACTGACGTAGTCATCGGTGTTGGCGCTTTCGATGCCCACATGGGTGCTGTTGGCGGACAGATTGAACCCTATTATTTAAGCAAAGTGATGGGAACCAGCACTTGTGATATTTTGGTTGCCCCAAATCAAGATTTACATGGTAAACTGATTAATGGTATTTGTGGTCAGGTGAATGGCTCCGTAATTCTAGGTATGGCGGGCTTGGAAGCTGGTCAATCCGCTTTTGGCGATGTTTACGCATGGTTCAAAAACTTAATCAGCTGGCCTTTAAATCATCTGTTAACTGAATCTGAACTTATTGATGAAGCAACAGCAGTTGCTTTGAAAGAAGAATTGGAAGGCAAAATAATTGCTAATTTGAGTAAACAAGCTGAGGTACTTGAAGACGACAACTACGCTGAGTTAGCAATAGATTGGTTGAATGGCAGAAGAACTCCAGATGCCAATCAGGAGCTTAAAGGCGCCATTACGGGTTTAGGCCTGGGTACCGATGCGCCTCGTTTCTTCCGTGCCTTAGCTGCTGCAACATGCTTCGGAGCTAAAGCAATAGTAGATCGTTTTAAAGAACAAGGCGTTCCGGTTAAAGGGATTATCGGCATTGGTGGTGTAGCTAAAAAATCATCATACATTATGCAAATGATGGCCGATGTTTTGGAAATGCCAATCAGAATCCATCGTTTCGAACATACTTGTGCTTTGGGTGCAGCGATGTTTGCAGCTGTTGCCGCTGGCATTTATCCAACCATTGAGGATGCCATGGCTGCTATGGGAACTGGTTTTGAAAAAGAGTACAAGCCAAATGTAAAGAAACAAAAAATGTACCGCATGCATTACCAGCAGTATCTTGGTTTAGGCCGATACCTGGAGCGTTATAATAAAAAAGATGTTAAGCCGTATTTATCATGAGCAACTATCAGGATATAAAGGAACAGGCTTATTTAGCCAACATGCAGTTGCCTAAACTGGGTTTGGTATTGTTCACTTTCGGAAATGTAAGTGCCGCTGATCGTGCTAAAGGTGTATTTGCCATTAAACCGAGCGGTGTGCCTTACGAAGATTTATCAGCCGATAAAATGGTGATTGTTGATTTCGATGGCAATACCGTTGAAGGAAGTTTGCGTCCATCATCTGACACCAAAACCCATGCGGTGTTGTATAAACATTGGGAAGATGTAGGTGGAATTGTTCACACGCATTCTACTTATGGAACAGCCTGGGCACAAGCGCAAAAGGCAATTCCAATTTATGGAACTACCCATGCCGACCATTTAACGGTTGATATTCCTTGTGCACCACCAATGGACGATGCGATGATAAAAGGCAACTACGAATATGAAACCGGCTTTCAGATTATGAATCATTTCGAAAGTTTGGGTTTGAGTTATAAGGAAGTGGAGATGATTTTAGTGGGTAACCACGCTCCTTTTACCTGGGGAAAAACGGCCGAGAAAGCAGTTTATAACAGCGCTGTTTTAGAAGCCGTTGCGCAAATGGCATTGTTAACCCAACAAATCAATCCACAAGCGCCGAAGTTAAAAGATTCGTTAATTGAAAAACATTATGAGCGAAAGCACGGTGCAGGCGCTTATTACGGACAATAATTGAGTTTGGAGTGACAGTTCGGAATGTTGAGCGTTCGTAGTTTCATGGCAATCTCATTCTGAAAATGATTTGAAAAGCAAATGCAGTAGTGTTTCGGGTTACAATAGTCCCGTCATTTGCTTTAGCCCAGCAGAAAAAGCTGGGGCTGCCGCTACTGTCGGGTTTAGGATTAAAAGGTTTTACCTAAGTAAAATAAACCTGATTGGAGTGAGCATCCCGATAGTTCATCGGGATAAAACGAAAAGCAGGACTAGCGGAACCGATGGAAACAGAAGCCTGCTTTTCAAAAATGATAAATCTATTCATCTGCACCTAGAAATCATAAATCATTTGTTCTATGAGGACACAGATCGAGGAGAATTGAATAAAATTAAAATAACATATAGTAATGATTGATTTAAAAAAATTACAGGTTTGGTTTATCACAGGTACGCAGCATTTGTACGGTGAAGAAACCTTAAAACAAGTTGCAGCGCATGCACAAGAAGTTGCTGATTCATTAAACCAGAACGGCAATATTTCAGTTTCGGTTGTTTACAAGCCTATTGTAAAAAGCACTGAAGAGATTTTTGAAACATTGCAACAAGCCAATATCGATAAAAATTGTATCGGTGTAATCACCTGGATGCACACCTTTTCTCCTGCTAAAATGTGGATTAGAGGTTTAAATGTTCTGCAGAAACCGTTGTTGCATTTGCATACGCAATTTAACCGCGACATTCCATGGAGCACCATTGATATGGATTTCATGAACCTGAATCAGAGTGCACACGGCGACCGTGAGTTTGGTTTCATGGTAACCAGAATGCGCAAGGATCGTAAAGTTGTTGTTGGCCATTGGCAAGATGAAGAAGTTGCAAAACAAATTGATACATGGTGCCGTGCCGCTGCTGGTTGGAACGATTGGCAGGGTGCAAAATTTGCCCGCTTCGGAGATAACATGCGTTTTGTTGCCGTAACCGATGGCGATAAAGTGGAAGCTGAAATGAAGTTTGGATTTTCTGTAAACACCTATGGTATAGGTGATTTAGTATCGGTAATTAATGCGATACCTGAAGATGCTATTCAGAATTTGTTAAAGGAATACGAAGAAACTTATGAAATGGCTGCCGACTTAAAAGCTGGCGGTGCCAGACATCAGTCTGTTTATGATGCAGCTAAAATTGAACTGGGTTTACGTAAATTTTTAGAGGATGGCGGTTTCAAGGGCTTCTCAGATACTTTTGAAGATTTGCATGGCATGATCCAGCTTCCGGGTATTGCGGCACAACGTTTAATGGCCGATGGTTATGGATTTGCTGGCGAAGGAGACTGGAAAACAGCAGCCTTGGTACGTGCTTGTAAAGTAATGGGCGCTGGTTTAGCTGGCGGAAATGCTTTTATGGAAGATTACACCTACCATTTTGATCCTTCAAATTCAATGGTTTTGGGATCGCACATGCTTGAAGTTGATGCAAGTTTGGCATCTGGCAAGGCAAGTTTAGAAGTCCATCCATTGGGAATTGGCGGCAAAGCTGATCCCGCTCGTTTGGTATTTAATGTTGCTGGAGGCGATGCTTTAAATGCATCTTTAATTGATATGGGAAATCGTTTCCGCCTGTTAGTTAACGAAGTAACCGCTGTTGAAGTAGAAAATGACTTACCTAATTTACCAGTAGCCCGTGTACTTTGGAAACCACTTCCAGATATGAAAACAGGCTGTGCTGCCTGGATTTATGCTGGTGGTGCACACCATACGGCTTACAGTCAGAATTTAACAACCGAGCACTTATTGGATTTTGCCAACATTGCGGGATTAGAATATGTGAACATTGGTGCAGATACCAAAATTAACCAGTTCAGAAATGAATTACACTGGAATGAGGTTTTCTATAAATAATATTATTTAAACGCTCAAACCTTAAAGCCGATAGTTTTTGCTATCGGCTTTTTTGATTGTATCTGGTTCGTGGAGACAGCAATGCTATTAACTTAACGTTATAG
>NZ_JAPIVT010000021.1 GCF_026239735.1 Pedobacter sp. MC2016-05 | reverse complement strand
GATATCCAGCCATAATGAACATGGCATATTTTCGGAAAGAGGTGATGTTCAATTTGCCTGTTTAATCCGCCAAGAAAAAAGGCAGCAGCGGGACTATTTGTAGCGAAATTTGCTGTGGTATGCATTTGATGTTCAGCCCAAACTTCTTCCATATTACCAACGGCATCAGGAACTGGAAAGGCGGTTCCCTCAACTACGTGTGCCAATTGAAAAACCAGCCCCATGGTTACCCCTTGCGCAATATGCAAGACCACAAAACCAATTAACACCTGCCACCAGGCAGCATCCATCACCAGAATTGGAACTGCAATAAATAAAAAATAATATAGAAACTTATAAAAAAACAGATTAAAATATTCGATTTTCGGATGAACATTTTCCCTCGCACCAACCCGCTTCTGAAAGAATTTTTTATAATCTTTTCGCAATGCCCACGAGATCGAGGCCAAGCCGTATAATGGAAAAGCGTACCACTGTTGAAAGCGTTGATGCGGCTTTAGTTCATCTTCCTTACAAATTCGAATTAGTCCTGGCGCAATCTCAATATCTTCATCATGACCAGGAATATTAGTGTAAGTATGGTGAACCACATTGTGTGTAATATTCCAAACATACGGACTGGCGCCAAGCAAGTGGAAGATCATCCCTAACGCTTTATTTACCTTTTTATTTGCAGAAAATGAACCATGAATGGCATCATGGCAAACATTAAAACCTATAAATGCACAGGTAACGCCCAGGCTCAAAGTGAGCAGCGTTAAATAAATAAACTTTACATCCGAAAATAAAATGGTAAAATACAGGATGCAGAAAATGCTTAGAAATATAATTGTTTTCAGCCACATAAATCCATTAGCATTAATCGTTAAACCGCGATTTATAAAACCTTGATTTACCCTTTGCCTAACTTCTGCATAAAAACTGTTACAACCTGCTGAAGGAAATTTGGTGATGATTTTCATTTTTCTGGTTTTACCTACCCGCTGTACAGGGGCGATACTCCGAGTTCATCAAGATGACATCCACAATTGGATGACGTGTAAAGATATGAACGTAATATGATATACTTTGGTTTTCAGGCGCTTATTTTATCGCTTTAAAATAAATTTCAATATTGTTATTTATCAAGCAATTTTTTGCAACATTTGCGCCTTAAATTATTACGAAAAAGTAGTTTTTAGCTTTTGTTTAATCAGTTTTATCATATCATTTCAGCATAGCTGAATATAGATCCTGCTTAAAATAAGGATTTCTTAAACACATACAAAAATTCGTTAACCATGAGTAAGTTTCTGTACGGTATCGACTTTGGGACAACCAATTCGGCGCTATCTATATATGATGAAGAAAAAAAAGTGATTGTGGAAACCATCTCCATACCCTCTTTAATTTATTTTACAGAAGCGAAAAGCTTTGTAAATGGCGAAAGTCATATTGTTGGCGAAAAGGCAATTGAAGCCTATTTGAATGATGGAATGAAAGGCAGATTTATCAAATCTATTAAGCAAATTCTATCAAGAACAACCTTTACCGAAACCAGGATCCATAACAAAAGATACACCGCAGCCGATTTGGTAACGTTGATTTTGCAAGATCTAAAGGCAAAAGCTGATAAAATTATTAGTGGGGAATGCAAAAAGGCAGTAATCGGACGTCCGGTGTTTTTTGATGATGATAACACCCAAAAAGATAGTCTGGCGCAGAGCCGATTAAAGAAAGCCGCAGAAAATGCGGGCTTTACAGATGTCCGTTTCCAATTTGAACCGATCGGCGCCGCGTTTGCCTATGAAAAAACGATTACTAACAAAGAACGGGTGTTGGTAGCCGACTTAGGGGGAGGAACAACAGATTTCACCTATTTAATTCTAGATCCGCAAAAAGTTGGCAGCAAAGACAGGAAGAATGATATGATAGCTTCGGGAGGCATTTACATTGGTGGCGATAGTTTGGACTCTGCATTTATGTGGGATAGAGGAACACCATACTTTGGAAAAAATACTACCTATCAAGCTACACCAGGCAAAATATTAAATGTTCCTAAATCGCTATTTGCTAACATTTGTACTTGGGATAAAATGAATTTCTTTAATGGTTTAAAGATTCAAAAAGAGATTGAGGAGTATTATTATTATTCAGGAAATGATCCGAAGTTTAAAAATTTAATTACACTGATAGAAAATAACCTCGGCTACTCCTTATTTAGATCGATAGAAAAAACAAAAATAGAGTTGTCTGACCTTCCTGCTTCCGACTTTAAGTATTCTAACATGGATATTGAAATTGATGAGAATATTTCATTAAATCAATACAATGACATTATCGAAAAGGATGTAAATAAGATAGAAGTTTACCTCAATCAATTTATGGAGACTTATAAAATAAACGCCAATGAGATCGATTGTTTATTTTTAACTGGAGGAACATCGATGGTTTCTGCGATACAGAATTTATTTAGAACCAAATTCCCCCATATTCCGCTAAATTCTGGAGATAACTTTAAAAGTGTGGCGAAGGGATTAGCTTATAGTGGATATCTCTTTGAAGATTAGCATAAACCCTTACCTTTAGCTCGTTATTGACATTTAATTTGGATTAAAATTTCTTGTTTTTAAAATAGAATTTTTAATTTAGCTTTAAATTAATGCGGCTGAATAGAAACAGCCAGACTACTTTACGCGTATGGCGCCGAGGCAAGATATGTGGTGAGGTAATAAAATCTGTTTCTTGCAAGAAATTAAATCTAATCAGATCTATTTCTTAAAAGCAGCATTAATTTTTTATTCCTGAAGCGTAAATTGATTTACCGAAATACCCTTGTATCTTCTAAAGTTTGTTGTAAAGTTAGAAGTTCTTTCAAAACCCAGAATAGCTGCAATTTCATCTACCGAATAATCAGAATGTAACAGAAGTTCTTCTGCCTCTCTCATTATTCTATCCTTAATCAGTGCCGATAGACTTTTGCCTAAAACATGGTCCAAAAACAAGTTTAATTTCCTTGGACTTATCCCCATACCTTCGGCGTAAAATTTAATAGAACGTTCTTGCTTATAAAATTGTTCTAAAATTGCCCTAAAGCGTAAAACTTGTTGAAGTTCATCTAGGCTGAGTGCAGCCAGATAGCCATCTAAATTTGCGGTGTAACCTAAAAATAACGACAAATATTGTGACAGGTATGCAGCATCTTTTTGCGCATCAATCTCTTTTTGAAGTTGTTTGAGCAAACTAAAAGTCTTTTTCGACCCGTTCTCATCTAAATCCTGGTATGAGAGTTTAAGAAAAAGATTTTTTGCCAACGGATCGAGGTGTTGAAGGAGGAATTCTGCATACAAAACACTACTAAAAGTTAACCAATAGGCTGTTATTACTTCTCCATCCAACCGAACTAAACCTTCCTCAGGGATAAAAAATATTCTTCCATTTAACAAATCGTAATCTCCAGAATTCATGCGCAAACATCCGCGAGCCTCTTTTACAACCAATATTCTCATTGGGAAATTGGCTGGCAACGCCATTTCACTTTTGTAATGTCCGGTGATAACCTCCAGCTGTATCATAGAGGTATTAAGCTTTTTTAAAGGATTTCGTTCGCATTGTATATGAGACAGTGATTTAGATATTAGGTACAATATATTAAGTTTTTATAATTTTAGCGTCTTTGCAGTGTATTAAATTTTCAGAAGATATCTTTTGAACCGCAATCCATATAAGAGTTAGCGCTGCCTTTTTATCAAATGGTCTTTCATTTTAAACGCAAGCTATATAGCATATCAATGCATCCGGACGCCGAATTTTACTCAAAAAAAAAGCAAACTAGTATTAGTTCGCTTTTTAAATATTATTAATAGATGATGACTTAAGATTTTAATACTGAAACTTTAATCACCTCCACGTTGCTATTAGAAAAATTCAAATCAAAGACCACAATATTTTTTGTTTTAATTTTATCTACCAATCCTTGAGCGGAAACAACCAAATCTTTCCCACCGTTTGAAGGCGTTATTAAGCCGAATCCCTTTTCATCATCATAAAATTTTACTGTTCCTAACCGCATCACTTAAACCAATTTAACGTTTACAGCATTTAATCCTTTTTTTCCTTGAGTGACCTCGAACTCTACCTCGTCATCTTGATTGATTTTATCAACCAATCCCGTAATGTGAACGAAGATTTCTTCTCCGTTTTCAGCTTTAATGAAACCAAAACCCTTTGATTCATTGTAAAATTTAACTGTGCCTTGCATTTATTTTGAACGTTTTAGATTATAAACAAATCAAATTTAGATTATAAACAAATCAAAATAAATAAAGTTTGAAAAACTTAATAGCTTGGAAAGGAAATTGCAAAGGAACCTGCTAAACCAGAGTTTAGTGGATAACACCAAAATCATGAAGACTTACAATGATTGCAATTTTTTAAATGTGCGATATCTATGGCTGGTTTAGCTATATTTTCTTACTTGCAAAAATTACCCAAAACACAGAAATTCCACTCAAAATAAATACAAGGCCTAAGATAAAGTTCAATTTGTCGTCCATCTATGTAAGCTACAACATTTTCCATGACATTGAAATGATTTATGTAAAATACAACCTATAGTTTTGGTTTTTACACAATTGCTAATTAAAGAAAGAGTTTAGCGATGTTCTAGGTAATGTCCATAAGTCGTTTATACTCCAACCTTTTTGGAGACGCCCATAATGTTTTTGGCAACTGTTCCTTTCTTCGTTATAGCAAGATCGCATTCTACCGCGCTACCAATATATAGTCCTTTTGCTTTGCAATAAGATATCAAAATATATACTTGGTATTACTAATTCTTGGGAGATTAAGCCAAAACCTCTCTGCTTATTGTAAGCTGTAATTACACCGTTCATGGTTTATTTAGTTGAGCGTTTGTGTAAAGCTATTAAATTAGAATTAATGAATGCGATGTAGTAGACATGCAATTTCAAATATTCGATTTTAAATGATTAAAAGTTGATTACTTAAAGCGAGCAAAGCTTTGGCATCTAAAAAAACTTATAATCGTTAAGAAATGTTTAATATTATATAACAAAAAAATATTCCTATCATGAAAAATGTAAATAAAAAAACGTCATCGAAAGTGCTTGATGATGTTAAAGAAGGAGATCTGATCAAAGATGATACTGGAAAAAAAGGTGAAGTTGAACAAATTGAGATACTTGATCGAAAAAAAGAGAAACAATACTATTATAAAATCAAAGATGATGGAACGATTCTGGTAATTAAATAATTGCGACTGCAAACAGTGTTTTTCAGTTTTCTGCCTACATTATTAAATATTTGGAGATATTTGCAAAAAGTTTAACTACTCATGCAACACATTAAAAACATCATTTTTGATTACGGAAACGTAATTTTCGATATTGATTTTAAAATCGCTCAAGCTTCGTTTCAAAAGCTTGGCATAACTGATATAGAAAATTTCTTTGCGCATAAAGCACATAATCAATTGTTTGATGATTTTGAAACAGGCGCAATTTCACCAGCCGAGTTTAGAGCTGGTATCAGAAATGCTGCAAATAAACCAGACCTAACGGATGCACAAATTGATGAAGCCTGGAATAGTTTATTAGTCGGAACAATTCAGGAGAACCATGCTTTATTATTAGAGGTAAAGAAGAAATACCGTACATTTTTGTTGAGTAATAACAATGAAATTCATTACGATTGGATCATCAATTACTTAAAAACTACTTTTGAACTAAATAATTACGATGACTATTTTGAGAGAGCTTACTTTTCTCAACACATGAAATTGCGTAAGCCAAATACAAATATTTTCGAACAGGTTTTGAAAGAAAATAATTTGGATCCAGCCGAGACTTTATTTATCGACGACAGTCCTCAACATATTGAAGGTGCGAAAAAGGTGGGATTAAACACCCTGTTGATGACCGAAAAACCTGCTCAACTTGATAATTTCTTGAGGAAAAATGGCATTTTGTAGTTGAACAATGATAGAACAGAAATTCAAATCACTTAAAGAATTTTATCCTTACTATTTAAGTGAACATAGCAACACAACATCCAGAATACTTCATTTTATTGGAACTTGCCTAGTGGTGTTGGCGTTTTTTACAGGCTTTTTATTCCACGATTGGCGTTTCTTCTTAGCAATGCCGGTTTTGGGTTATGGCTTTGCCTGGGTGGGGCATTTCTTTTTCGAGAAAAACAAACCTGCTACATTTCAATATCCAGGTTATAGTTTAGCCAGCGATTTTATTCTTTTTTATGATTTTCTAACAGGAAAACAGGAATTTGTGGCGAAGAAATAGTAGAGTCCTCTTCTCCATTTCATCTAGGATCTTATCCATAGCAAAAGGTTGCCACGGAAACACAGAACACACGCAAAAATGAATAATTGCGGATTATCCAACCAACTTAAGTTCTTTAAACCCGATTGCAGCGTAAATACTTTTTGGTGCACATCTTCGACAAGCTTAGGCTGAAAATGACAAAAAGATTGAAGCAAAAAGCGGGACTGAATTATCCGAAAAAATACTGAACGCTCATTTCCAAATCATCAACAGCATCCTTGAGAAACAATTAAAGCTTTCTTCTTTTCAATTCCCTTTCAATTAAGCCTAATTCCCTACCCGTTTGTCCGGCAACAGAAGTATTTTCCTGCGCTCTTCTAAATAGATAGGGCATTACCGCTTTTATCGGTCCGTAAGGGACATATTTTGCTACATTATAGTTGGCATCGGCAAGATTAAAGCTCAAGTTATCACTCATCCCTAAAAGCTGCGCAAAATAAACATGGTGATGATTATGCGCTATCTTCTTCTCATCTAAAAGATATGTTAACAATCGACTGCTATCCTCATTATGCGTTCCGCAAACGATGGCAATTTCCTCAATATGATCTATACAATAACGTAAAGATTCATTGTAATCTCTATCTGAAGAAGCTTTATCTGGCTGAATTGGAGAAGGATAACCCATCTCTGCAGCACGTTTCCGTTCTTTTTCCATGTAGGCACCACGAACCATTTTTACCCCCAAAATGAAGCCAGCAGCTTTAGCAATTAAGTGATCTGCCTTCATATCGGCTAGCTTATCATGGCGATACATCTGGTAAGTATTGTAAACAATTATGCGTTCCTTATTAAATTTACGCATCATATCCAGCGCTAATTCATCAATCGTATTTTGAATCCAGGTTTCCTCTGCATCAATCATTACTGGTACGCCTCTATCAAAAGCGGTGCGACAAATCATTTCACAACGTAATTTCACCTTTTCAAACTCTGCATTTTCATCTGCAGTTAAAGCCTGTTTCGCATCTAATTTCTCTAACAATGCAAAGCGACCAATTCCTGTAATTTTGAAAACTGTTATCGGGATATTTTTATCGCCATTAGCACGCAAAATAGTACGAATAATTTCCTGGCATGTTTCATCAAAAACCACCTCTTCTTCCTCACCTTCAACCGAATAATCCAAGATCGTTCCAACACCACCTTTCGCCAGTTGTTCAATAGCTTTATCGCATTCGGCAATGGTTTCTCCTCCACAGAACTGTTGAAAAATAGTGGCTTTAATGGCTCCTTGAATAGGTAAACCTATATTAAGAAAGAAATTAGTGATCGGCGGGCCAACTTTCGTTAGAAAGTTGCTCCCAATCATTTTAAACAACCAAAATGCTTTTTTTAGTTCAGCATTGCTTTTTTGACGAAAGGCTACTTCTGTATTGTCGAAATTAGGTTGTTTATTGGGTGATGATTCAATCATTTGTTATATAATAAGTCAGATAGATGCAAAATTATAAAAAGCATCCATTCTACGAACGTAAAACCTCTAAATAATCGTATTTTTGCAGCAAAATGATACAATTTAAATTAGAAGGCGAATTTATTCCACTTATCCAATTGTTAAAGGCGACCGGATTGGTTGGCACTGGTGGCGACGCTCAGGCGGCTGTGATGGATGGTCTGGTAAAATGCAACGGCGAAGTAGAATTCCGCAAGCGATACAAAGTAAGGGTTGGCGATATCATCTCTTTTGAACAAGATAAAATCGAGGTAATATAATGGAAACTTTAACTAGCGCCGGCCATTCGCTTTACTTCGAAAGTAATTTAGATGCCTTAAAAAATCTTCTTGAAAGCAATAAATACAGCAAGGTTTTTATTCTTGCTGATGAACATACCAGCGAAATTTGCTTGCCCGTTTTTCAATCGATGATGGATGATTTCGCGGAGTTCGACTTGATTGAAACTTCTGCAGGAGAAGAAAACAAAAACATCGACTTCTGTATTGGGATCTGGAAAACCCTTTTGGATTTTGAAGCCGACCGTAAAAGTTTGATGATAAATTTAGGGGGTGGCGTAATTACGGATATGGGTGGTTTTATTGCCTCAACCTACAAACGCGGCATTGATTTTATCAATGTTCCTACTACTCTACTTTCTCAGGTTGACGCCTCTGTTGGTGGTAAAACCGGCATTGACATCGATAATGTAAAAAACATGGTAGGTACCTTCACCCTACCTCAAATGGTTTTTATCGAAACTGAATTTTTAAAAACCCTGCACAAACGCGAATTGCTATCAGGCTTTGCCGAAATGATAAAACACGGTTTAATCTACGACAAAGCCTATTACGAGAAGTTAAAAACTACTGATTATTTAACACCATCTGCCGGAGATATTTATCGGTCAGTTGAAATTAAAAACGAAGTAGTAACGATTGATCCACACGAAAAAAATCTGCGGAAGATCCTGAATTTCGGCCATACTATTGGGCATGCCGTAGAAAGTTATTCACTCGCTAATGACGAAAATCCCTTAACTCATGGGGAAGCAATTGCTATTGGTTTCGTTTGTGAGGCAGCTTTATCTGTTAAAAACAGCGGGCTAGCAAAGGAAGAATTGAAAGATATCAGCGATTATATTTTATCGTTATATCCTAAATATGAGATTGAAAATGAAAGTTTCGAAACACTTTTAGAGTTAATGAAAAGCGACAAAAAAAACGAGAATGGAAATATTCTGTTCTCCCTTTTAGAAACAACAGGCAAATGCACGTTCAACTGCCGTGTAAGTACAACCGATATTTTAAGCAGTTTAGCGTACTATAATAGTTTATAAAATGAAGTTTACCGGAAGCGACGTATCGGTTGGAGGTTTGTTTGGCTTTGTGATTGTACTCACCCTGGTGGAGATGTATTTCAGCTATGCACACGATAAAAAGCTATACACCAAACGTGATACCTGGACAAATATTTATCTGATGATTGTTGCCGTGGTGATTAACCTTGGAATGAAAACTGCAACATTTTTCCTTCTGGAATATTGTTATCAGTTCCGTCTTTTTGAAATCTCTAATATTTGGATCTATTGGTTAGTCCTTGTTTTGGCACAGGATTTTCTTTATTGGTTTCTGCATACAGTTGGCCATTATGTTCGCTTCTTTTGGGCAATGCATGTTACGCACCATTCGTCAGAGCATTTTAATTTAACTACAGGTTTCAGGTCTACGGTTTTTGAGCCGCTTTATAGGGTACTCTTTTATTTGCCCCTAGCTTTTATGGGGTTTACAGCAATGGATATCCTTTTCGCTTATCTGGTAACGCAGATTTACGGAAACCTGGTTCATACTCAGTATAAAATTAATTTTCCCAAATGGTACGAATATATTTTTGTAACGCCATCACATCACCGAGTTCATCATGCCAGTAATGTGCGCTACCTGGATAAAAACATGGGAATGGTTTTAATCCTTTGGGATAGAATGTTTGGCACTTTCCAAGCCGAACTGCCTGAAGATAAAATCAAATATGGCTTAACAACTCAGCCAAAAGATACTGGCCCCGTTAATATTATTTTCCACGAGTTTATTGCCCTTTCTGCTGATGTTAAAAAGGCTCCTACTTTCATGGATAAGGTAAAATATATTTTTAATCCTCCGGGTTGGAGCCACGATGGAAGCACCAAGATTGCGAAAATTATGCAGCAAGAATTACGCGAAGCCGAAGCATTAGCAACCAATAATGTTAAAGGTTTTAATGAAAAACAGCGAGCGCTAAGTTCAACAGAATAATATTCGAACGGTCTGTATCTAACAGATCGTTTTTTGTTTGAGGAGATTTTGGAAATGAATGGCTCGGTACTTTTGGCTTATTGAGTGCTGCTGTTCAATTGTTAAAAAACTTATGTCATTCTTAGCACGAAGAATATGTGCTTATTGCAGGTAGATTGTTTCATAGTTGCAGATTCTTCGTGCCTAACATTAACGTAATAATTTCCGTCTTTGCGATCCTGATTCTTTATCGAGAGAAGCTCCAGAGGAATGCCTTTGGCACAATCTCATTTGTTATATTATTTTATTAAAGGAGATTGCTTCGTGCCTCGCCTGCCTGCCGCAGGCAGCAATGACGACCGTTCCTAATATCATTCATATTGATTTTATGAAATAAATTAACCCTCATAATGACAGAGCTAAAGGTATTAAAAATGGAAAAATTGCCCCTTTATCTTTAAGTGATATATGACAACGGGAATCAAAATAAGTTCTTCTCCTATTTTCATCAAAAAAATTAAAAAAGAAACATCAATCGTTAGTAAATGATTTAAGTGAAATGGGATCGCGACTGAAATATAAGCCAACCACCGGCAGCGATCTAGGTAATGGAGTTTTTAGAATAAGACTCGCTGTGAAAGGCAAGAGTGGAGGTTACAGATTCATTACCTATCTTCACACTGAAGATGACATCACAATGGTTTACATTTATAATAAATCTGAAGAAGTAACAGTTTCAAAGAAAGATATTCAGAAAATAATCGACAGCCTGTAAAGACTTTAAATCTATCTTTCATACTCATCTCCAAAACGGTCTAAATCAGAAAAAATTAAATTTTATTGAAAATATTTTAACTTTCCTATTGACAAATTAAATTTTGTTATTACATTTGGCTCATTCAAAAACGAAAATGAAATTATTCAACACATATTACTTTGGTTACTTTTACTATTTTAGTAAGAGCCGGGGCTAATATGCAAAATGATAGATAACAATATTAAAATGTATAAAAAAGTCCCGGCAAACAGCCGGGACTTTTTTGTTTTACGCAAAAATGGAAAAGACAAAACGAGTAGCAATTCAAGGTATTAAAGCATCTTTTCATGAAGAAGCAGCCTACAAGTTCTTTGGTAAAAACATTGAAACGGTAGAATGTAATTCCTTTAAAGAAACCTGCGATAAGTTAGAGAAAAATGATGCCGACTTCGTAGTGATGGCTATCGAAAACTCAATTGCTGGAAGTCTTTTACCAAACTACACTTTAATCAGAGATTATGGCTTCTCGGTAGTTGGGGAGATTTATTTGCCTATCCAATTACATTTAATGGCCTTGCCTGGCGTAAAATTCGAAGATATCAAAATCGTCACCTCACATCCTATCGCCATCCGCCAATGCATCGATTTTTTTTACGATTACCCACATATTAAAATCGTTGAAAGTAATGACACAGCAGCTTGCGCAAAACGTATCCAGGAGGAAAAATTAACAGATACAATGGCTATTGCAAATAGTTTAGCAGCAGAGTTATATGGCCTTAATATTCTAGAAAGAAGGGTTGAATCAAATAAAAAAAACTATACCCGTTTTCTTATCCTTAAAAAAGACAAAACCGATGAGGGTAAAAAAATAAACAAGGCATCTATCTGCTTTCAGGTAGGTCACAAGGCAGGCTCATTGGCAACAGTATTAAACATATTTGCAGAACAAGAGGTAAGCTTAACAAAAATACAATCTATGCCGGTGTTAGGGAAAAGAAACGAATACTATTTTTACGTTGATTTAGAATGGCCCAGCACTGAAAAATACGACAAAGCGGTCCGAAAAGTGCTTAAATATACTTCAAACTTTAACATATTGGGCGAATATCAAAAGAACGACAAAGTGTAGAAGAGTAACAATTTTAGACCTACGAATTACGATTAAAAAATTAAAAAACTATCAAAATATATTTTCGGACTTCAGAATCCGGACTAAAAAACAACCCATAAATCATGAAACTTAATTTAAACATCCAACCATTAAACACCTGGTTAAACGTTAACAACGAACCATTAATCATCTCGGGACCATGCAGTGCAGAAACTGAAGAACAATTACTCACTACAGCACACTTGTTGGCTGCAACAGGTAAAGTATCCGTTTTAAGAGCTGGTATCTGGAAACCACGTACACGCCCGGGAGAATTTGAAGGCATTGGAAGCATTGGTTTAGAGTGGTTGAAACGTGCTAAAGCCGAAACTGGTTTACCAACCGCTGTTGAAGTTGCCAATGCAAAACACGTTGAAGAAGCTTTAGCAGCTGGTGTTGATATTCTTTGGATTGGAGCACGTTCTACAGTAAACCCTTTCACGGTTCAGGAAATTGCTGATGCTTTGAAAGGTCACGATGTTCCGGTTTTAATTAAAAACCCGGTGAACCCTGATTTACAACTATGGATTGGTGCTATTGAGCGAATTAACGGAGCTGGCATTACCAAAATTGGAGCAATCCACCGTGGTTTCTCTTCATTCGAAAAAAGCTCTTTCCGTAACGAACCAATGTGGGAATTGGCTATTCAATTAAAAACTTTATGCCCGGATTTGCCAATCATCAATGATCCAAGTCACATTTGCGGGAACCGTGAATTAATCCCATACATCTCACAAAAAGCATTAGATTTGGATATGCAAGGCTTGATGATTGAGTCGCATGTTGATCCATCAGTAGCCTGGACAGATGCTAAACAACAAGTTACGCCAGCAGCACTTGCTGAATTGGTAGATCGTTTAACTGTTCGTGAGCCAGAGGCACCGAATGAAGCTTTTGCTGATAAACTTGCCGATCTGCGTAAAAACATTGACAAAATTGATGATCTATTATTGCAAAAACTAGCTGAAAGGATGGCTATTGTAGAGAAAATTGGTGAATACAAACGCGATAATCAAGTAACTATCTTACAGGTTAACCGTTGGGATGCCATCATCAAAAAAGGTCATGCTTTTGCAAAGGCTTTGAAATTAGATTTAAACTTTACAGAGAAATTCCTGGAATTGATGCACGGTGAGTCAATCCGTAAACAAACTGAAATCATGAATGCTGGCAAAGCTGCAAAAGGAATCGCTGCTGAGCAACATACTGAGGTTTCGAAATAAGGTAGAGGGTTTATAGTTTAAGGCAAAGTTAAAACTAAATACTTAATCGTTAATTTCTCCACAACACATCATTGCGAGGCACGAAGCAATCTTAATGTTCAAAACATTAGAATTTACTTATCCTCGTAATTAGGATTACAAAATATAATGATGTTGTATTTTATACATTGTCATTTTGAGCTTGTCGAAGAACTTTTAACATCGTTTCGACAAGCTCAACATGACAAGCGAAAAAAAATAACGCATCGAGAATAAAACCAGAATAAAATGTCTAAAAATGCCTTAGTTTCTTTTAAGGGAACCAAGAATATTAATACGGAAATCCAGTTAACAGGCTCGAAAAGCGAATGTAACAGAGCCTTGATTATAAGCGCTTTAAGCAAAAAATTGGTTAAGGTAGAAAACTTATCAAATGCAGCCGATACAGTAACACTTAATGGTATCCTTAATAATCTTGAAGAAGAGTTAGATGTAGAAATCCAGGAATCTAAAACAGTAGATGTTGGTCCTGCGGGAACAGCGATGCGTTTTCTTTCGGCTTATCTTTCTGCCAAGAATGGAAACTTTTTATTAACCGGAACCGAGCGTATGAAACAACGCCCAATTGGAATCTTAGCAGAAGCTTTGAAAACATTGGGTGCGGATATTTCTTACGCAGAAAACGACGGCTTTCCGCCATTAAACATCGTTGGTCCATTGCATCAAAAGACAGCAGAGGTAAAAATTAAAGGTGATATCAGTAGTCAATATATTTCGGCTTTATTGATGATTGCCCCTATTCTGCCTCAGGGTTTAACTTTGGAAATAGAAGGTGAACTTACTTCAAAGCCGTATGTAGATATGACCTTGGATATGCTGGCCGAAGTTGGTATTGAACACTCATGGAATGGCAATTCTATTACGATAAAACCACAGTTGTTTAAACCAGGAACATTGGTTGTTGAACCAGATTGGAGTGCAGCCTCTTATTGGTATAGCATTGCGGCTTTAGCTGATGAAGCTAAAATCGATTTGCCTGCCCTAAAAGAAAAAAGTTTACAGGGCGATAGTCAAATCCAGAAAATAATGAAGATTTTCGGGATTGCTACCAATAAAACTGAAAAGGGGATTTCCATCAGCAACTTAGGCTTATTGTTGGAAACAACGCAGGTTCTAGATTTAAAAACCTGCCCTGATTTAGCGCAAACCATTATTGTCATCGCAGCAGCCTTAGGCAAGAATATGTCGTTTACAGGTTTGGAAACCTTAAAGATTAAGGAAACTGATCGCATTGCGGCATTACAAAATGAGCTTGCTAAAATCGGCGTTACGCTCACTGAAAACAACCTGGTTTACACACTTAATACCGACGAACTTCATTTTTCTAATAAGATTACCATTGCAACTTATGAAGACCATAGAATGGCGATGGCTTTTGCACCTCTTGCATTATTAATTGATGAAGTAGAAATTGAAGAAATGCAAGTTGTAGAAAAATCTTATCCTTATTTTTGGGAGGATTTGAAAAAAGCTGGATTCGACGTGAAAGAGAAATGAGAATTGAGACACTAGATGTGAGACTCAAATAACAATAAAAGAAATCAATCAAATTTAGATATACTTTGAGGGGAAATCTCAAATCTAATATCCCAAATCTAACATCTAAAATAATATGGCAGGCAACTCATTCGGACAACTATTTCGCATCACCACCTTTGGCGAATCTCATGGCGTAGCTATTGGGGTAATTATTGATGGCTGTCCGGCGCAATTGGATATCGACATGGATTTTATCCAAACCGAACTGGATAAACGCAGGCCAGGTCAATCTAAAATTACTACACAAAGGAAAGAAAGTGATACTGTTCAAATTCTATCTGGTATTTTCGAAGGGAAAAGCACAGGAACGCCGATTGCTTTGTTAATTCCAAATGAAGATCAACGGTCGAAAGATTATGGCCATAATGTTGATGTCTATCGCCCTAGCCATGCAGATTATGTGTATGATGCAAAATATGGGATCCGCGACTATCGAGGAGGAGGACGTTCATCGGCCCGTGAAACTGCTGCCCGAGTTGCCGCAGGTGCAATTGCCAAATTGTTTTTAAAGCAACAAGGGATCGAAATTTTCGCCCATGTAACTTCAGTTGGAACCATCGAGGCTCCAAATTTAGAAAGCAACGATTTACCAGCTTTGCTTAAGATTCGGGAAGAAAACATTGTTCGTTGTGCAGATCCGGCTACGGCTCATGAAATGATTGAATTTATCGACTCCGTTAGAAAAGATGGTGACACCGTTGGCGGTAAAATTGGCTGCCTGATTAAAGGCTGTCCGGCTGGTTTAGGTGAACCTGTTTTTGACAAACTGCATGCCGATTTAGGTAAAGCGATGTTAAGCATCAATGCCGTACATGGATTTGAATACGGATCTGGCTTCGCCGGAAGTGAATTAAGAGGCTCTCAACACAACGATATTCCTCAAGCAAAAACTGCTGATTCAAAAATATTTAAAACGACTACAAATTTCGCTGGTGGCATTCTGGGAGGTATTTCCAATGGAATGGATATTACTTTCAAAGTGGCTTTCAAACCTGTTGCTACCATTATGCACAATCAGCAAACGATAAATGCAGCCGGTGAGGCTTCCGAAATTAGAGGGAAAGGCCGCCACGATCCGTGTGTGGTACCAAGAGCGGTTGTAATTGTTGAAGCCATGGCAGCATTAGTATTGGCAGACCAGTTTTTGAGAAATAAAGTTAGTGTGATCTAGATTTAAGCCGTCATTTCGACCGCAGTGGAGAAATCTTTGGATAATAAACTTGATTCCAGGATTTCTTCCTTTCTTAACACTCAACCCGAAAGCACTTAAAAAGTCTTCGACAAGTTCAGGCTGACAACATATATTAACGATAGATCATGATAAAACTCCTCCCTATCCTATTTCTTTTCTTTGGTTTAAACTCTTTCGCTCAATCCTATTCCGAGCAAATTAGGACACACCGCGAAAAATATAAACAAGCTTTTATAAAAGAATCCAATTCTCCTTTGAAAGAGCACGATTTGCAAAATCTTCACTTTTATGATGCAGACAGCAATTATAAAATTTCAGCCGATGTGGAGATGCTAAAAAATGAGAAGGTTTTCAAAATGCCTACCTACGATGGAACGAGCAAGGAATTTTATCGCTATGCAAAGATTAATTTCAATTTAAATGATAAAGCCATAACGATGATTTTATACAAAAGCATTGATTTGTCCAGTAACCCAGCTTATAAAGATTTACTTTTTCTGCCCTTTACTGACGAAACGAATAATGTAGAATCTTACGGCGGCGGCCGATATATCGACCTGAGCTCCAAAGAAATTAATAATAACAAAATAGAAGTGGACTTTAACAAAGCGTACAATCCTTATTGTGCTTATAGCGATGGTTATCGCTGCCCGGTCCCTCCAGAAGAGAACAACCTGGAATTAGCCATAAAAGCAGGAGAAAAAAAATTTACAGGAGAAAAAAAACATAAGAAATAAGAACAGTAATAATAACGAATAGCGCTATTAAAAAAATTTTATATCAATCGACATTATTTTGAAGTATATTTAAAACAATACGGTGTTAAGCCTGTATTATTATAAATTTAATAAATCCAACAATGTTGTATAAATGTATTATCGTTGACGATAATGAAATTGAGCGAGATGCTCTCGAAATGCACCTCAAAAAAATTCCATCATTAGAAATTGTAAAGGTTTGTACAAACGCTATTGAAGCAGCTAGCATATTATCCAATACTGATATCGAGATTGTGTTCTCCGACATTGACATGCCTGAGCTATCTGGAACTTCCCTGTTAAAGATTATTAAACAAAAGCCCTTATTTATTTTCATTACCTCGCATAGTCAATATGCGGTAGAGAGCTACGATTTAGATGCGATTGATTTTGTAGTGAAACCAGCCACATTCGAAAGAGTTTTAAAGGCTACCAACAAAGCAATTGAATATCTCGAGTTAAAAAAACAATTCATTAATGATGGAACCGATCATAGCCAATCTAAAAATGATCAAAAAGATTTTTTCTATTTTAAGGAAACCAAAGGCATAAGCAAGCTAAAATATGATGATGTAATCTATATCGAAAGTATGGGAGACTTTTCCAAACTGTTTACCAGCAGCGATAAACACATTATCTTAGTTAGCCTAAAAAATCTGGAAAAGCAGCTTCCGAAAGAAATCTTCGCACGTGTGCACAAGCAATATATCATCAATATAAACCATATTGCCACATTAACCAACCATGAGGTTCATTTAGATTTCAATTTCGTAGTTCCAATTAGTTCGGCAAATAGACAAGAATTGATGGAAAACTCAATAGATAAAAAAATACTATCCAGATTTACTAAATAAGTTACTGATTCTTTCTGTTGACCAGATAGAGTTTAGATTTGACTAACAACCAATCCCATTATTTAGGTAAGGTTATCGTAAATGTAGTTCCTCCACCCTCATTTGGCTCTACCCTTATATGTCCCTCCATTAAAGTTATAAATGTTCGGCAGAGCATTAATCCTAGCCCAGTCCCCTTCTCATTATTGGTGCCCAAACTACTTTCACCAGTCACCAGATATTCTGATTTGTTGAAATGATTGATCTGGCCAGAACTTAGTCCAACACCACTATCGGCAACTTTTATTTCAATATTATTCGCACTCCTGTGTTCCGCGTTTTTTTGTTTGACATAAAATAGGTTTTGATTATCAGTGTGTTATCTCGATTTATTTAGGTTTTTGGGTGTCCCAGAGCTTTTTGACTTATCTTTATGTGGATGTTTGTTCGACAAAAGAAGAATAAAAGTGGAGTGATTAGCGTTCAGGTCATAGATAAGAGTTCAGGCAAATACAAGGTGATAAAGACCTTAGGCAGCTCAAGTTCTATTTCGCGAGTAGAAATGCTTGTTAAAGAAGGCGGTCACTGGATCAAAAGCCACCTTGGACAAGCAGAGATTGATCTTTCCGGCACCCAGGATGCCTTCGATAAGTTTATTTCAAATATCCAGCAGGTTACAGTTGCTGGAACCGATCTATTGCTTGGAAAACTTTTCGATGAGATCGGTTTTTTTAAGATTAAAGATGATTTGTTTCGGAAACTTGTTTTGTCCAGGCTATGCTTTCCGGTAAGTAAAGTACGCACTATTGATTATCTCAAAAAACATCATGGAATTGAAATTGATGAGGATCGCGTATACAGGTATCTTGATAAACTTTATAATAAGCAGAAAGATTTAGTACAGCAAATTAGCTATCAGCATACCTTACGGATACTTAATAATCAGATGAGTATTGTATTTTATGATGTAACCACCCTTTATTTTGAAAACTGGAAAGGCAATTATATGAAAAGGGTGCCAGCCTAAGTCCTGAAAAAGCAATCGACATTGCCAAGACCATTTATGCTATAAAAATCATAAATCCGCTAAATAATGAAACTATGGACAAAACACTCATATTAAATGATGAGCAAAGATACCTGAGTCAATTATTTGATTTCTAAAATTGGGTGTCCCAGCGCGGAAGACAGGAAAAAATCTGGAAAAGCAGCTTCCGAAAGAAATCTTCGCACGTGTGCACAAGCAATATATCATCAATATAAACCATATTGCCACATTAACCAACCATGAGGTTCATTTAGATTTCAATTTCGTAGTTCCAATTAGTTCGGCAAATAGACAAGAATTGATGGAAAACTCAATAGATAAAAAAATACTATCCAGATTTACTAAATAAGTTACTGATTCTTTCTGTTGACCAGATAGAGTTTAGATTTGACTAACAACCAATCCCATTATTTAGGTAAGGTTATCGTAAATGTAGTTCCTCCACCCTCATTTGGCTCTACCCTTATATGTCCCTCCATTAAAGTTATAAATGTTCGGCAGAGCATTAATCCTAGCCCAGTCCCCTTCTCATTATTGGTGCCCAAACTACTTTCACCAGTCACCAGATATTCTGATTTGTTGAAATGATTGATCTGGCCAGAACTTAGTCCAACACCACTATCGGCAACTTTTATTTCAATATTATTCGCACTTGATATGGAACTCAATGTAATTTCACCGCCTTGAGGTGTAAATTTAACTGCATTTGTTAAAAGGTTCCGGATGACGAGCGCCAGCATATTTGCATCTGCTTTACACTTCACTTGTTCGTTTATATGATTTGCTATGGAAATATTTTTTTGCTGAGCATGATCTTGCATTGATTTTGTCACTTCTTCCACTAGCTCTTGAAGTTTGAGCACCTCCAAATGTGGATTAAAGCCTTGCATTTGGCTGGCTGCCCAGTTCAATAAATTTTCCATCATCGTTGAAGTATAACTTAAATTATTTTTTAAAGATGAGGCATATTTCGTTAATTTCTCCTGTTCTATATTTCCACCTTCCAGGAGTTGTATAAATGATATGAGTGAATTTATAGGCGTTCGCATATCATGACTCACCACACTGAATATTCGATCTTTTACTCTATTTAACTGTTCTAACTGCCTTTTTTGGGTATTGATAATGATATTCAGGCGAGTGGTCTTCCTTTGATTTAAAAAAATAAGAAATGCAGTTAGAAGCACCAGCGTAATTGCAACTGTAAGAAATATTTTAACCCGCCAATCAAAGTTGATTTGCTGTTCTTGCTTGATTATTTGTTTATCGCGTAGCGAAGTTTCATACTTTGATTGCAGCTTTGCTCTTTCAAACTTGTTCTTTTGCAATTGCCGATCCATCTCCAGATCAGCTTGTTTTTTTAAAAAGGTAAAGCGCTGTAGTGTTTTCTCCTTATCACTCAAAATCAGTTGCTGCTTTCTTAAAAATAGTTCCTGTTGTTGTTGCCTGGCTAATAAAACCTGTTTTTGTAACTCAATATCGGTTATCTTTTGTTTAAACTGATAGTCCTTTTCTTTAAAACCGAAATCGATCTGCATTTGCCTGCGGGTAATTTCTCGTTCCTTTTCCTTATTAAAAATTTGATCTCGTACGAGAATATATTCTTTGTAAAACGCCAATGATTCATCGTAATTATTTGAAACTTCATAAACATCGCTTAACCCTAGAGCCGCGTTTTGCTTTGTTTCTAAAAAATTATTTTCTTTCGCAATTGCAAAACTGCTCGAATAGAGTACTATTGCATTATCAAAATCTTTCTGCTTGTGGTAAAAGTTGCCTAGCGCATAAAGACATTCAGCATACATACTCTTATCGTCACCAAGCTGACTTATTTGAATAGCTTTTTGATAAGATTTTAAGGCCAGATCATTTTCACCCATTTCATTGTAAACGTTCCCGATGTTGCACTTATTTGATGCGATTAATCCATTATCTTTTAATAACTCGGCGAGGGCCAGAGATTTTTCAAAGTTGAAAAGAGCAATTTGCAAACGTTCTTTATCTGAGTTGCCCATCTTGTTTAATTCCTCCTTTGAAGCATCGAAATAGGCAGAACCCATTAAATTATAGACCACAGAAACTCCTCTAAAACTTTCATCATCTTTCATAAAAACCTTAAGGGCCATTTGAAGATAAATTAGTGATTGACTGGCTTTTCCAAGATTCTGATATATACTGGCGATGTTGGCATAACAACTCGCCATGTCTGTTTCATTCCCCATTTTTTCATAAATGGCTATCGCTTTTTGGTTTACCTCTAGTGATTTGGCATAATCTGGTATTCCGGCGTACATGGCTCCTAAGTTTAAATAGGTACCCGCAATCATATCTAAAGTTTTGAGCTGATTATACTCAGCTATTGCGAAAAGATAATTGGATTCAGCTTTACCATAATTGGCTCGACCATGATAAAACAAACCTCTTCGATAAAAAGTGACTGCAACATACTTTCTAAGTTTTAATTGCTGAGCCAGCTGTATTGTACGATCGGCATAATCTTCCATGCGATCTACATCTTTCATGCGCATGTATTGCCGATACACTTCGGTAAGTATTTTAACTTTAGTGCTGTCGAACTGATTATAACTCTGATTTTTAGCCAGTAAGCTATCAAGCTGTTTGTATTGATCTGCAGTTTGACCTATTGAAAATAACGGAAACAAGAGTGCACAGATAATAAACAGCGCAAATAACAAAAGCTTGCTATCTATACACGTATAAGATCTCCTCCCGCTGAAATATGTTGTTAACTTCCACAAAATATTGAAACCTTAAGAAAGATAAGTATAGGAAGAATTTATAGCATCAATGATGCGCAGTTGGGAAATAGGAAACATAGTAGGGATGATAAACTTATAACCTCGTAATATAACTGTTTTATTACAAACGTAACTGAATTATCAATAATATTCTATAGGTGCCTTCCGAATCTGCGGATATTACATTTTTTTAAACGAAACTTAATAGATAGAAGGATATTTTGATGGGTTGGCATCATGCATCATCTCGTATATGGTTTCAATAATATCATCAACCGAAGGTTTACTAAAATAATCTCCATCTGACCCAAATGGCGGCCGGTGAGCCTTTGCCGTCAATGTTTTAGGTTGGCCATCCAAGCTAAAATACCCTTTCTGACCCTCCAATATCTTCTGTAAAATATAAGCTGAGGCGCCACCTGGCACGTCCTCATCTACAATTAATAACTTGTTTGTTTTCGCTAATGAGCTTGCGCAAATGTTAGTTTTATCAAAAGGCAATAATGTTTGTGGATCAATGATTTCGACCGAGATACCCATCGTTGCCAATTCTTCTGCTGCCTCCTGAACCAGTCTTAAGGATGAACCGTAGGAAATTACGGTGATATCTGTTCCTTCTTCTAAAACTTCGGCAATACCAAGAGGAATGGTAAAATCGCCCACATTGCTGGGCAGGTTTTCTTTTAAGCGATAACCATTAAGGCACTCGATAACCACTGCCGGTTCATCAGCCCTGAAAAGCGTATTATACATCCCCGCAGCCTGAGTCATGTTACGAGGAACACACAGATGCATTCCTCTTAAAGAACCTAAAAGCATGCTTATTGGCGAACCCGAATGCCAAACCCCTTCTAAACGATGTCCTCGGGTACGTACAATTACTGGTGCTTTTTGAATTCCTTTTGTTCGGTAAGATAATGATGCTAAATCATCACTTAACACATTCAGTGCAAATATTAAATAATCCAGGTATTGAATTTCAGCAATAGGTTTTAATCCCCTCATGGCCAAACCTATTCCCTGTCCCATGATAGTCATTTCGCGAATACCGGTGTCGGTAATTCTCAATTCACCATATTTGGCTTGTAAGCCGGCAAAACCTTGATTTACATCACCAATGTTTCCTAAATCTTCCCCAAACGCAACCAATCGCTGGTCGCGAGCAAAATTTTCGTTGAAACAAGCATTCAGCACTTCCCTGCCATCAACCATTTTAGACTGATCGTCGTAAACTGGATTAATAACTTCAATTTGGTCGGGACTTTCCTTACCATCTGTATGGAGTTTGGAATTGTATCTCTCCTGATTCAACACCTCTTGCGCCTTATACCATTTTAGCAGTTCATCTCTTTCTGCTGATGGAAATTTTGTTGATAAGCGAATAGCCTTCCTGGCAGAAGTAAACACTTCCCGGCGTTGCGCATCTGCCGTTGCCGCCAATTGAGCCGCGATTTTTGCCAATTCTGGTTGGTGTTGAACCATTCTATTTACAAGATCGACAACCTTTTTTTGCTCTGGTTTTATACTATCCAAAAATTCGTTCCATGCTTCTTTTTGTGCATTGCGAACAAATATTTTTGCATTTTTTTCTATTTCTAAAATTTCTTCTTCGGATGCCACAGCAGAATCAAGCATCCATTCACGCATTTTTAATATGCAGTCATGCTCATTTTCCCAAGCCAATCGGTCTTTGGATTTGTATCGTTCATGAGAACCAGAAGTAGAATGTCCTTGTGGCTGCGTAAGCTCGGTAACATGGATTAAAACAGGTACATGCTCCTCTCTACAAACGGCAATAGCCTTCTCGTAAACTTCGCATAAAGCCGGATAATCCCATCCTTTTACTTTGAAAATTTCGTAACCCGGTTGTTGTGCATCTCTTTGAAAACCTTTTAAAACTTCAGAAATATCTTCCTTTGTGGTTTGGTATTTAGCCGGAACTGAAATGCCATAAGCATCATCCCAAATTGAAATAGCCATTGGAATTTGTAATACTCCTGCAGCATTTATGGCTTCAAAAAACACACCTTCTGATGTTGAGGCATTGCCTATTGTACCAAAAGCCACCTCATTTCCATTTACAGAGAAATTTTTGAGATAGTCAAGCTCCTTGTTATTTCTAAAAAGTTTAGACGCATAAGCTAAACCTACCAGTCGGGCCATTTGACCCCCAGTTGGAGAAATATCAGATGAGCAATTTTTTATTTGAGTTAAATCATTCCAGCTTCCATCTTCATTGATAGATTTGGTAGCAAAGTGACAATTCATTTGTCTTCCGCCAGAAAATGGATCTGCCCCATCGGTTGGATTTGCGTATAACTGTGCGAAGAATTGCTTGATGGTAGATATACCCGTAGCAAATGCAAATGTTTGATCGCGGTAATACCCGGAACGCCAATCGCCGTTTTTAAAAGCTTTAGCCATTGCCACCTGCGGTACTTCTTTACCATCGCCAAAAATGCCAAATTTAGCCTTCCCTGTTAACACTTCCCTACGCCCTAAAACACTAGCTTGTCTGCTTTCAAAGGCGATTTTATAATCATTAATAACGATACTTTTAAAATCGTTAAAAGTTAATTCGGAACGGTCAATAGAGTTGGTTATAAATTTTTCATTCTGCATCATAATCAAATATTGGTTGCGGCAAATATATACAAAATTAAAAGTTTGCCTTTATCTTGAATTGTAAAATTATATATGGGAGGAGAAAATATAATTGGAATAGTTTTTGTTTTAAACTGAAAACATTAAATTTGTTTTAATAAAAATTGGAAAATAATTTCAACATAACATGAAAAAGATCTTAGTATTATTCGCTTTTGTTTTAGGTTTTGGTATCGCGGCAAATGCGCAGGCTAAACCAGCTGAATTTAAATTTGAATCTGAAACTCACGATTTCGGAAAAATCGCTTTAAATAAGCCTGTTACCTTTGATTTCAAATACACAAACGTGGGTGAAGAGCCGTTAATTATTTCAAAAGCAGAAGCAAGCTGTGGTTGCACAGTTCCAAAATACACAACTACACCTATTAAGAAAGGCGAATCAGGTGTAATCTCAGTTACTTTTAACGCAGCTGCAGGTCCATCACCGTTTTCAAAAGCAGTAACCATTTCTTCAAATGCTAAAACACCTATTAAAGTGCTTTATATTAAAGGTGAAACTGTTGCAGCTACATCTAAATAATATTTAAATTATAGTTAAAAGTCCCGATTTTCATCGGGACTTTTTTATTTTTGTATCATGCCAAAAATTTCACAAAAAGGCCTGCAGATGCCTGCTTCGCCAATTAGAAAATTAACTCCATTCGCAGATAGAGCAAAACAGGATGGAAAAAAAGTTTTTCACCTTAATATAGGCCAGCCAGATATCGAAACGCCTGAAGGAATGCTAAATGCTATAAAAAACATCGATTTTAATGTTTGGGCATATACCCCCTCAGAAGGTACATTGGCTTATCGTTTAAAATTAACGGAATATTATAATAAGCTAGGCTACAATATTACGCCAGAAAATATCCTAGTAACTGTTGGTGGCTCAGAAGCCATTACCATAGCCATGCAAACTTGCGTTAACGAGGGCGATGAAATCATTATTCCTGAACCCTTTTATGCAAATTACAATGGTTTTGCCTGCATGAGTAATGTGGTTGTAAAACCAATTTTATCATATATCGAAAATGGTTTTGCATTGCCCCCAATTGCCGAATTTGAGAAGCTAATCACAGAGAAGACTAAGGCGATTATCATTTGTAATCCTAACAATCCAACAGGATATTTATATTCGAGAGAAGAATTAGAAGCTTTAAAAACATTGTGTGTAAAATATGATTTGTTTCTATTCTCTGATGAAGCTTACCGCGAATTTTGCTATGATGGCCGGGAATTTATCTCGCCGATGCATCTGGATGGATTAGATGAAAATGTGGTGATTATGGATACAGTGTCTAAACGTTATAGCGCTTGCGGTGCTCGGTTAGGCTGTTTAATTACTAAAAACAAAGATGTTATTGCTTCGGGATTGAAATTTGCGCAAGCGAGATTAAGTCCAGGCATGGTTGAACAGATTGCTGGTGCAGCAGCTGTTGATACGCCTGATAGTTATTTTGAAAAAGTAAATACTGAATATACTTTACGTAGAGATACTTTAGTTAACCGTTTAAATAACATTGAAGGTGTTTTTTGCCCTAATCCAGGGGGTGCATTTTATGTGGTTGCAAAGTTTCCTATTGATGATGCCGACAAATTTTGTCAGTGGATTTTGGAAGATTTCAGTTATGAGAACCAAACCGTGATGATGGCACCAGCTACTGGCTTTTACTCTACACCCGGTTCTGGCAAAAATGAAGTTCGCATGGCCTACGTGTTAAATATTGCTGATTTAAATACAGCGATGGACTGCTTGGAAGTTGCGTTACAACAATATCCAGGAAGGAAAATATAATAGAAGCTAGATTAAACTAAAAAGGGGTTGTATCATAAATCAATTTCTCCCTGGATATTGTCACGTTGAGTTTATCGAAACGCTATTTAAACCAATTTTAACGAGTCCTTCGACAGGCTCAGGATGACATCTTCCGTCTATGATACAACCTCTTTGTTGTGGAGCCAGTATATTCCCTTCGCTGGCGCACGCGTGTCACGTGTGCATTTAAAATCTCAACACCAATTTTATTTCAGGTACTGACTAAGTACCTTTTTTAGTGCCTAAAATTGCATCTAATAATCTAAATTATTCAAATAAAAATAGCATTTTAAAACAAAAGACCCACATAACTTAATATGTGAGTCTTTTTTCGGTGGAGCCGAAGGGAGTCGAACCCTTGTCCAGTTGTGAGATAACTTATACCTTCTACATGCTTATTTTTCAATTGATTTTCGGGAAATAAACGGGCTGAAAACCGACCTTATTTAAATCCTTAGATGCTTTATCTCACTTCAAATCGCATCTCTTTGAAGCCAGCTTTGTTGTTTCGATGCCCCAGATTCTAACCCAACAATGCAGCAGTTAGAGGGACAAAAGCTAATTAGTTCTAAACTAAGCAGCTAAGGCGTAAGTATTTTCGCCAACTAAAATGTGAACGTTCTCTTTTAAGTGCTCTCCGTACAACGCACTGCATGCTAACATAACCTTCGCCACCCTGTCAAATCCAAGAACGGCCCCAGTTCGTTTTCAGTTGATAGTTCTCAATTATTTAACATAACATCAAACCAACTGTAAACAGGACTGCAAATATACAAAAAGCAAGCCAAATAGACACATAAGATAGCTGAAGAAAATATTTAATCTCAGATTTCTCCTAAATTTATTCATCAAATATTATTTCAATAAAACCTAAGCAGTAATTTCAGTCAAAACCTTCAGTCACTTTTTTGGTTAATTACTAAAAGAATAATTATGAAGGTAAGCTTTTCAGAAATATTTGATGTTGTCGAAGGCAGCATCAACCCAAAGGTGCCAGTAACATATAATGGCTCTGGTTTAAATCCCGGACAAAGTTTTGCATTGGACGAAACAGTTATGGGGGTAGATTTTTCTCAATATACCAATGGATATTTGGAAGTAATTAAAGAAGATGGAATTTACAATATTCAGTCATTCTATTAATGCCTTATAATTAAGATAAAATTATTAACACATGAAAGATTTTAGTTTTCACCACCGAAATCCATAGATGAGCCATTATTTATATAATAAGTTTGTTTAATTGTTGAAAACATCATCCCATAAGTAATCAAGGATGTATTACTTTTGCCTACAATGTTGTCCAACTATAAAATACTATATCTTTTTGAAAACGCTGAAACCCTGATCATGGAAGTTAAGCGTACTGATCTACCTGAAGGTACTGATATCGCACAGGTCTATCACTGGCTATACCTGGATAAGCTGACCTTTTCAATGGTTAAATTATGGTTTCGGTCGATGGATTCATCGGCAGAAATAGAGGAAAGATTTTTCGAGCAGGGTTATTTGAAATTTAGTAACACCGAAGCAACTTTTATTGAGAAGTATAATTCATCTCAACATAAATTAATTAATTATACTCATCATCCCCTATCAAAGGATACCCATCATTTAATTGAAGATTATTTTAAACAGCCTAGTTAATGCTGATTTTTTTAAAATAAAAAAGCCCCTCAATCCTGAAAGGGCTTTTTTTGTTGTCTATCCCTATATTCTAGGAATAACAAAATTAACTAACATGATTAATAATTTTGAGGTATGAATAAACTGAACAGAATTATTTATTTCTTGAAATGATTTAAAGTTTCTGCCTTCTACTATAGGCTAAACTTAACAACGAAAGCGCATTTTCTACATCAGTTTGGTTTTTAATATAAAGACTTACCCAACCCGATTTTGCAAAAATGTGATGCTCTCGTGCAATTCCATCGGCAATAAGTGCCTTTTTTGTCTGTACACTAAAACGTATGTCAAGAATACCATTGCTGTGCAAATGTCCTAATTCTTTTTGCTGATAGTTAAATTGCGTACCGCCGAATTTGTGTAAAGAGATAGACGTACCGTCCCAATTCAATACTTCTTCTTCGATTTCGTCGAACCAAGAAAGCATTTGCGGATTTGAAATGCATATCCATATTTTTATTAAACTATCGTAAATCAAACCGAATAACGGGACAGATTTTAAAAAATCTAAATATTTTACAACAAAGCGAAATATCATTTCTCGCTCAATAGTTTGATATGATCCATAACTCTTAAATGAACATTCCTGGTAATGCTTTCTGCCCAAATATCATAATACCATATTGGAAAGACATGAAGTCTATACCAACTATTCCCGATAAGTGTTGTGGTTCCATCGCCATTGTCTTTTAAAATAAATTGTCCTTTATCAATATCGATATGCCCCATAATCTCTGGATCTTGAGGTTGATTGACAATATCAAAAGTTAGGTTTTTATTCACTTCAAAAGCAACTATTTTCTCATCGAATGTATATCCATTGCTAAAAATACATTTTCTACCGGCGCCAAGTTTATTTGCGGTAACTGTGGTTTGCATCGGACTCGGCATGCCTAGCTTGAATAACCAATATTGATTTGGCTGCTTAATTTTTTCAAATGCAATAACATTTTTCCATATTTTATCTGGCGTTGCTTTAATGATGATCTCGTCTGAAACCATATTCTCATAATGGTGATCGGATACCGAATCGGCAATAAAAATGAATAAAAGAAGCGAAACGAAGCTGATGTTCATTTTCTGGCCACGTCTTTTAAACATCACCTTTCCAATAAATGCTCCGGTAACTACAAATGCAAATATTAACGGAGATACAATTATCAAACAAATTGTACCTTCTCCAAGAAAAAAATAGCTTAGTAATATTGCGATAAAACCATTTAAAATAGAATTCCATATCAAGGTTTTGTTAGATAATTTATAGTCTTTCCAAAACCAGGCGCTCATAATTCCCATTAGCATTGGTAGAATAATAAATTCGGAAAATACCAATACACCCCCACTGGATGGGTTAAGCATCTTATTATTACCGATGATAGATAGGATGATTAGGTTCGGAATGACGAAACCTAAAATCTTTTTATTTGATTGATTCATTGCGTTAATCTTTAAACAAACATAAATTAATATCTCAAACTTTCAAAATATACTGAAAATAAAATATTAATTACAACTAATTCAAGAAAAGCAATAACTAGTTGCGCACTTACTCAATGCCTTTCACCGTAGTCTCTATCTTGTAAAGGGATTTTGATGCGGTGATGAATAAGATATTTTTGTTTTTTCCTCCAAAACAAAGATTACCACACCATTCTTCGGGGATGTCAATATGACCAATCTGTTCGCCAGTTGGCTTGTAGATATTCACGCCTTTTCCTGTTACAAAGATATTTCCGTTGCTATCTAGCGTCATACCATCAGAATTTTGATTGATGATAACTTCTCTATTACTTAAAGAAGCATCAGCATTAATTTTATATCGATAGGTTTTATTGGCAGCCATATCAGCAACGTACAGGAATTTCCCATCGGGTGTTCCAACTATTCCATTTGGTTTTTGTAAATCATCTGCAACAATGATGGCAATTTTCTTGCCTTTTGGAAGATAATAAACGCGTTGCTTTTCGAGTTCTGGTTTTTGCCTTTTCCAGTAATTGCGTTGATAATAGGGATCGGTAAAGTAAATTCCTCCCTTGTTATCCAGCCAAATGTCATTCGGTCCGTTAACTTTTTTACCCTCAAAATCGGAAAATAAAACCGTTATTTTTTTGTTTTTATCGATAGACCAGATTTCATTATTTTCATCAGCACAAACAATCAGGTTTCCTTTTTTATCAAAATAAGTGCCGTTAGCTCTCCCCGATTTATCCATAAATAAACTCAGTTTTCCATTCGTATCATATTTCCATATCTTATCATTAGGCTGATCGGTAAAAAAAACATTTCCTTGTTTATCTACTGAGGCACCCTCGGTAAATTTGAACTGAGAAGAAATAAGTTTTAGACTATCCTGAACAAAGATTGGCTTTGGAGATTGTGCATATGAAAATGAGGTGACTAAGATGAGATAAGAGAAGGAAAAATATTTTTTCATGGGTTGATATTTGGTTGGGCAAAGTGGGGATTTATCTATTGCGATGCAAGTAAAAATGTTGTGTAATTATTTTGCACTGTCATTCTGAGCGCAGTAAAGAATCCCTAGCCAATTCGTCACAAAAAACATAAATGAAGAACCTCTTTTAATTGATTCTGCGTTTCATCGCTTACAGATTCTTCATTTCATCCAGAATGACAGAAAAGGGAAAAATAAATTGCCATACTAGAGTCTGCCTGCCCAAAGAAGGTGCCCAAGGAAGGCTTTAATGTTGCAATAGCCGGTACGCTAGTTAACTTACTCGTTTTCCTTTGAGTAACATATCAAGCGCATCATTAAGGGTTCCAGCCTTCTGCACTTCGCCTTCGTTTACAAAGTAAATTTCATCGGCGTTTTCGATGGTATTTAAGCGGTGCGCAATGATTACCAACGTAGTTTCCTTTGATAATTTTGCTAGAATGCTTCCCAGCAGTTGTTCGGTAATAGTATCGATATTTGCAGTGGCTTCGTCTAAAATTAACAATTCCGGGTTGCGTAAAACTGCCCTCATAAAGGCAATTAATTGTTTTTGTCCTAAACTAATACTATCAGCGCCAGAAGTAATTGGTGTATTTAATCCTTCATCAAAAATAGCCAAAAGGGCATCCAGGTTTGCATCATGAATAATTTTTTTCAGTTCATCATCACTCACTTGTTGGTATTGGCTATTGCCATAAAGGATATTGTCTTTCACGGTTCCGGTGAACAAAAACGGCTCTTGCAATATGAAACCTATTTTTTTAGTACGTTCTTCTGCAGTAAACGAACGAATATCTTTGCCATTAAGTAACACTGTTCCCTTTGTGGCATCGTATAAGCGTGAAATTAATGAAGCAGTAGTTGTTTTTCCACCTCCTGTGGGTCCGATTAAAGCATAAGTTTTACCTTTCTCGAATTTCAAATTGATGTTATGCAAAATCTCTTTCGAATCATCGTAAGAGAAATGAACATTCTTAAATTCCAACAAAGCATCAGATGTAGTGGCTTTTGAATCTTCAACCTGACCTAAATTTGTTTGTAAAAACAGGATCTGCGAAACCCTATCCCAGCTTGCCATTGCTACCTGGAAACTAGTCCAAAGTGCGGCTAACTGCCTTAAAGGGTTATAAAAGTTAGTGCAGTAAGAGAGGTAACTTACCAGTAAACCCAAGGAAAAATGACCAAAAGAAATTAGATAAATACCAAATAGCAAAACAATTAATTGTGCCGAGCTAGAGAGTAAGCCATAAACTGGAACAAAAATATTATTGGCTAATCCGGCTCCAATAGCTGTTTTGTAATTCTCTTTATTTGCCTCGTCAAAACGTTTTCTAAAATAATCGCGACGGTTAAAAGCAATAATAACCTTGAAATTGTTTAAGCTTTCCTGAATTTCGGCACTTAAACCGCCAACACTTTTTAAGTTTTTAGCATTTTTATTTTTCACCCATGGAGACAAAGCCATGGTAAAAATAACGATAAGAACTGCTGGCGAAAGCGCTGCAGCACCCAGTTCAAAATGAATGGACAAAAGGAAAACACCGGCACCAATCATGGTGATAATGCTGCTTACAAACTGCATTAACGATTGCGAGAAAAACTGATTAAGCTTGTCGGTATCGCTGTTCACCCTCGAAATTAAATCGCCAGCCTTGTTCTCATTAAAAAACGAAACTGGTAATTCCTGGAGTTTATTAAAAATAGCATTACGCAGCGTAAATAGCATCCTCTGCCCAATTCCACCCATTAATTTCGTCTGCGTATAGCCGGTAACCATGGCAATAAGATACATTACCAATAAAATTCCACCAAAAACCAACACACCATGAAATTGCTTGGTCCTGATGTACGCATCGATAGTATGTCCAACCAAAAGCGGTCCGAGCAGTAACAATCCTGAGTTTACTAAAATGGCAATCAAAGCCAACCAAAGATTTTTATGCTCGCCAGAAATGAATTGGAGCAATCTTTTAAGCGCCTGATAGGTGGATTGCTTTTCCTGCTGTGATTGCAGCTGGTTAAGATTGTATTTCATAATTACTGGTGCTCTGTTGTGAATTATAAATTTGAACATACTCAGGACTGGTTTTTAGCAGTTCCTGATGGGTTCCTGACGCGATAATTTCGCCTTGCATTAGCAGAATAACTTGATCGTAATTTTCGACGGAGGCTATCTTTTGAGTAACGGATAACAAGGTTATACCGGGATAATTTTGTTGGATATTTTCTAAAATCCGTTTTTCGGTGTTGGTATCTACCCTGGCGGTAAAATCATCAAGCAATAAAATTTTCGGATTTACCGCCAATGCCCTAGCTAACATGATACGCTGCTTTTGCCCACCAGAAAGGCTATTGCCCCGCTCGGAAACGATGGTATTCAACTTCTCTGGAAGACTTTCTATAAAATCTTTCAGTTCGGCAGTTTGAATTGCTTTTGCCAAAGATTCATCGGTTACGGTATCGCTGAAAGCAATATTTTCGCGAATACTCATATTAAACATAATACTATCCTGAAAGACAAAACCAACCTGTTTATGGAAATTCTCCTGATCATATTGATTCAGGTCCTTGTCATCAAACAGTATTTCCCCAGAGTTTGGAGTAATTAATCCTGTTAAGATGTATAGCAATTGTGTTTTCCCTGCAGCTGTCGGCCCTATTACAGCAGTTCTCGAACCTGCCTTGGCACTGAATGAAATCGCTTTCAGGATTGGTTTTTGTCCGATGGTTAGCGAAATGTTTTTGGCTTCTACATTACCGATAATCGGTGCTGTTAACAAACCCGGATGCTTAATTTCTGGCGCATTTAAAACACCTTCAATGCGTTGATAGGAAGCTGTTGCCTGAGCAATTACATTACTCATAAAACCAATTACCAAAATAGGAAAAATGATGAGCGCTAAATAGCTGTTGAAGGCTGCAAACTCACCCAAACTCATGCTATTGGCAATCACGAAGTGCCCACCCAGTACTAAAATGGTCAAGCCAGATAAGTTGGCCACGAAAACGATAATAGGAATTAAACCTGCAAATAAACGAAGAATGGATAAGCCTAAATCTCTGGCTTTTGCATTTGCATCGAGAAATTTATTATACTCGAGTTGCTGCGAATTAATTACCCGAATAAGCGCCGAGCCTAAAATACTTTCGCTAATGACCTTGTTTAGCCAATCGATTACCTCGCGACTTTTGATAAACAATACCCTCACCTTTTTTAGTACAAAAAAGAAAGCGCCGCCAATAATAGGTACAATCGCAATAACGCAAAGGGCAAGCTTCCAATTAATCATCAGTAGTAAAATACTGGCACCAACAATTAAAAATATTGATGAGGCAAGCGAAACAATGGCCTGAGAAACAAACATCTTGATCGAATCGGCATCGGAAGTAAGGTTTGTAAGCAATTTTGAAGGATTTGCCTGAAGAATATAAGCATGACTCTGACGCGAAATCTGGTCGGAAAGTTTAGTTCTCAGATCTCTTGCCACCTTCTCAGAGGCATACGTTTGTACAATACTTTGCAAGTAGGTGAAGATAAAAACCAGCACAATTGCCAGGGCAAATTGAAGTAATATCGAATTTAAATTAAACGTGTTGTTGGTGTAAGAATCGATTCCTTGAGCGATAATTTTCGGTAGCAATAAATTAATTCCATTACTTAACAATGCGAATAAGATCAGCAGAAAAATTAAGCCTTTGTATGATGCAAGCAAACTAAAAACACTCGGTTTTTTAGCCTCTTTGGGTTTTGCCATGTTGGATACGAACTTTTGTAAAATTCAAATTTAACCCAATTATCTGAATAGATGTTATGTTTAATTTAAATTATTGAAGTTAACCTGGTAACCCAATCTACCTTTATTCTCGCAAATGCGGGAATCTTGTAAGGCAGAACGGCATCGCTTTGCTCCATCCTTTGTTACTAAACGGGATGGCAGCAATATCCTTTTTGAGAGTTGACAACTTTAATAGCGCTGTAGAAAGAAATTGGTCAAAACTCTTTTTACAAAAAGATTTAGCGAACAGCCCGGCTGCAATTCCCGATGAAGTACTTCAGCACCTTTCCAAATAATTTTTAAAACATAATACAAGCAAACATTGCTACCTTTACGGCACAACCATTGAAGAAAATGGTTTCCATATTATGATTGAAATAGGAAAATATAACGAATTAAGGGTTTTAAGCAAAACAGAGGCTGGTTTAAACCTAACAGACGGCGATAAATTGGTTATTCTGCCATACCAATATGTACCAAAAGGCTTGGAAATTGGCGACAATGTAAACGTTTTTGTTTATATCCAAAAGGATGGTCGCCTTACAGGAACTACCCAGAAAGCTTATGCCGAAGTAGGCGATTTTGCTTTTCTAAAAGTTGTTTCGGATGGAGAAGATGGCACTTATATCGATTTGGGTATTGATAAGGATGTTTATGTACCGACCAAAGAACAAAAACGGCCGATGCAAAAAGGCTATAAATATGTGGTTTATTTATATTTAGATGAAAATAACGAACGCCTTTTGGCTTCGTCAAAATTATACGATTTTGTTGAGGAGGAAGATTTCGATTTCGAAGAGGGCGATGAAGTGAGCTTGTTAATTACTGAAGAAACAGATTTGGGTTTCAACGCGATTATTAATAACACTTACATTGGCTTACTGTACCATAATGAAGTTTTTGATAATATTCAGGTTGGAGAGCAGCGTAAAGGCTGGATCAAAAAGATCCGTGTAGAGGGCAAAATAGATTTGACTTTACAACCGAGCGGATATGGTCATATTCTGGATTCGAAAGAAATGATTTTAGCCGAATTAAAGAAAAATGGCGGTATCATTGAACTGGGCGATAAGAGTTCTCCCGAAGAAATTTACCACTGTTTCCAGATCAGCAAAAGTGCTTTTAAGAAAACGATTGGTTCACTTTATAAAGAGCGTTTAATTGTACTTTCTGATGATTCGATTCGGTTACTAACTGACGATGATGCAGAATAAATAGACTTTTCGCCACAGATTTGCAGAATATTTTTTCTTCATCAATTGAGATAATCTGCGAATCTGCGGCAGAGTTTAATTCAAATTAAACTTATCATTCTGGATTTTTACCATGTTTGATGCCGAGATAATCGACACAATCATAATTCCGATAAAAACGGCCAGAATACCTTGAAAGGTTGAATAGATTTTCGTTCCTGAAACAAAGATTTTAGAATCCCTAATCAGTTCATCGCCCACTTTCGACTGGATTTTAATTAGGGCCGAAAGTTTTGTTAGCGTTTGAGCAGTGGCACTTCTCCCAATTGACTCGTAGATTTGTTTTCGTTCATTACCTGTAAGCGCAAGCATCTTACTTTCCAATTGCTCTTGAATATTTAGCGCAATTTTTAAATCTTTAAGAAAAGCTTTTTCTTGTTTTACCAGTAAGGTTAATTCGTATTTATTGATAACGGAATCGATTTTTTGATTGTGTTTTTTAATCTGTAACTGGTTATTTAAGGAATGACTTTCATTGTTTACCAAAGCATCCTGGAGAATGGTATTTTTATGGTAAAGATTTTCCGCAACAAAGTATAAATCGGTCGCTGGCACCAATCTGTCGTTATACATTGAGATGAAAGATTCGTTAATTTTATCTACACTTTTATCTTCCAAAAACCGAATGAGCAAAGTGCAGCACATAATGCAAAACAATAAGAAAGCTATCTTCAGTTTGTTTTTAAGGCTAAATGCGAATTTCATAGTATAGATTTGGTTAGCGAGTCAAGGTAAGAATTAAAGCGTAATAACTGCAAAAGATATCATTTCTAACCATAAGAACAATTAATCTACTATGTTCTTGAATGTCTGTTATGTTAATATTTTAATCTGCTATAACGGTAATTCTCTCTGTGTTTATCTTGTCCATCCGTGGTTAATATTTTATTAGGGCAAGTAAATCTGTGCAATCATCATCTAAAAATAATCTTCCTGTGCAGTTTTCGCAAAAAGCTGTGGCGCAAAATTAACCAAATATAACTCCTTTTTGGCCCTGGTTACCGCCGTATACAACCAGCGCAGGAAATCCAAATCAATCATTTCTTCTGTCAAATAGCCCTGGTCGGCAAAAACAGCATCCCATTGGCCACCCTGAGCTTTATGACAAGTAACCGCATAGGCAAACTTAATCTGCAAAGCGTTGTAAAACGGATCGGCCTTGATAGCCAGCATCCGCTCCCTTTTATTTGCTATATGTTCATAATCTTCATTCAAACCATCAAAAAGTTTTTTATTTTGCTCATAAGGTAGATTTGCTGACTCGAGATTCAACGTATCCAGCATCACTTTACAACTTATTTGCCCAGCAGCAGAGAAATCCATAAATTCTAACGTGGCATCGGCAAAGCGAAAACCGTAACGCTCTTCTTCTCCCCTTACTCTAATTACTTTGGCCATGTCGCCGTTGGCAATAAAAGCTGTCTCCTCGTTTTCAGGAAGCCAGAAATAATTGTTCCTAACCACCATAATCTGGTCACCACCGGTCAATTCCTCTTCGCGATACAACAACCTGGCCCTGATTTGCTGATTGTAAACATTTGCAGATTTATTCGAGCGGCAAACCACCAGCGTATTTTCCATTCCAAATTTTCGGTAAGCATATTCCAAGCCTTCAACCAACCGGGCGCCTGCCATGTTGTAAATATCTTTATAATTCTTCGTTAAAAATTTTGGCAAAGGATTTTCAGGATTTTTAGAAATCTGGTTCCTCAACATGGTTGCATTGGCTAAAATGCCCGATTTTTTTTCCTGTCGAACCACTTCCTTCAATTCCACTGAAGTGACTGTCAATGCAAATTTATCTTTCAAATATTGCTCGTTTAAAGCAGGACTTTCCAAACTTCCAACAGGGGGCAATTGTGCCGTATCACCCACAAAAAGCAGGAAACAGTTTTTGGTATTGTACACAAACTCGAGTAAATCTCTCAAAATCGAAGAACCTGTTTCATTGAATTCATCAGCGATCATTGAGGCCTCATCGATAATAAAAAGAGTATTCTCTGATAGATTTGGCGCCAGTTGAAACTGCATTTCAGGTGATGCTGCTGAACGTTTTCTGTAAATTCTTTTATGGATGGTTAAGGCTTTGCGATAAGAATACTGGCTCATTACTTTGGCTGCCCGCCCGGTTGGAGCCAATAATTCACTCCTCAAATTAAACTTCGCCAATACTTTTACCAACGCGGCCACGGAGGTCGTTTTACCGGTTCCGGCATAACCCTTCAACACAAAACACCTGTACTCATCGTCCTCCTGCAGAAATTTCGACATCCGCTCGCAAAAAAGCAACTGTTCTTTTGTCGGCGTGTGTGCATAAGCTTGGGCAATGAGTTCACTTTTATCGAGGTACATGGATTGTTGAATGGTTCTACTTTAAAATTGTTTTAAGCAGCGTTTGTTTTAATAATTTGGAAAGCAATAGTTTTGCTAATCAGTTGCTGCAGTCCGTCTTTCCCTGCCCGTCCGGCAGGCGGGCGCTGTATCTTTTAAAAACTGCTGTCATGCTGAGGCACGAAGCATCCCTGCCTACCGCAGGCAGGTGTTTCATCGTTTGCAGATTCTTCGTGCCTCAGAATGACTATGTAAACGATTTGCTGCAATTTAAAAAGATGCCGCTGCAATACGGTTTAGGTGGCAAATATAGAGGTATTTTTAATGTTAGTCCCGGCGAAATGGAAAAAGCCAAAACATTAACTTAAATAGAAAAATTGCCGGCTTGAACTAAATGGATTAAGATTGCTTCATACCTCTCAATGACGACTTTTCACTTACAACAACAACGTTTCAATCCGATGTGCCATCACCATATTCTGCTGCTTACTCCAGCTAAAAATAGTAAAATGTCCATCCTGCGAGGCCACTAAACCAATCGCCTGCGGTTGATCATTAACAAACTGTGCGACCGAAAAATGCCTGGTTCCTCCCAATTGCCCAGGATACAAAATTGCATCTTCACCCCCAACAATTGGTTCCGAAAAAGCAATTTGTTCTACGGTGGGTTTACCCTTCGCCCGGCCAATCTTTGCGCCAAAAGCAATCAAATCGAAATCCTCGTTAATGATAGTAGCACCATCAACCGCGGTTAATCCAGCTAAATGTTCCACTTCCCGACGCAAGGCGCCTTGAGAAAAAATTTCCGTTTGATTTCCACCTTGTTTAGCCAGATTTGATAGACCACAAAACGGTGGTTCAACCAGATATTGTATAGGATGAATGATTGACTCCTGCCACTTGGTATCGTTTTTAGGTACAATTAGCAGTGCGCCGCCCCTTCCGTGGCTCCGCATCGAAACCGAAAATTGGATCAAAATATTAATCGGATCGTTCCAACTAGCCAATACGGTTAAATCCAATAATGCTTTCAAAATCGGTGGGCAATCACGGTTAGAACAAGATGTATCATCTACAATTCTAATCTGCTCGCCTTTTAATACGGCAACGTTGGTGTACTTGCCTATTCCGTAAATTCTGCGGTGCTTAATAACGATGAGTCCTGGCTCCGAAACATCAACAACGAAACAGAAATTAGGTATATTTAAAGTTGTTCCCCAAATATAAAGTTCGCCATCCTCCTCCCACACACCAAGGTGAATACCCGAACGTTCTACACCAGGCGCAACCTTAGTTATGGTATTCGCATTAAGTTGTAGTGGCTTAGCAAATTTTAAAGGTTTGGAGGTTTGCGATGGGGGTAGAAAAGCAATAGAAATACGTGGCGAATGTCCTTCTTCTTTTCTTAAGCTACTCCAAAAAGCGACATCAATCAATGCCTCGATGATTTTTCGATTTGGCTGGGTGGCCAGATCGAGCTCACCTTGGGCAGCTGCATTTGCATGCAGTTTAACAAAATGTTGCTCAATTTTAGCCGAAACAGTATTGGCAGCTTTATAAGTAGGCTTGTAACTCATGTTCCGAATTTAGGTTGAATATTTCAGATTCTAAATAAGCGAAAGGTTTGATTTTGGTAAAAAGATTTACGAGGATTTTAACCGCGAAGAGTGTAAAGATTTTGTTAACCACAAAAGCCGCAAGAAACACGAAGTTGGGTGCAGCGTATAAGGTAAAATTTTGAGTAAAGTATTTGCCGCAGGAACACCGAAGTCACGGAATGGAAAACAGATAGTAAATTTTCGCGTAAATCTGTGTTTTCGTGGCAAAACTAAGCATCATGTCATCCCGAATTAAATTTAGAAATAACGACCGCCTAAAACCCAGCAAGTTTGCGCCCCTTGCGAAAAACTTAGCGAGCTTTGCGGTTAATCCTTAAAAAACTCTATTTTTGTTTCAATGAGTAAAAACAGTCTTTTATTAGTCGATCCGAATATTAAAACTGATGCCTCGGTAAACTGCCATTTATTGTTAAAAATAACGAATGACAGCTTTTCTTATGCGGTGATTAACAAAGATTCTGATGAGGTTAGTATTATTTTTGATAAACAAGGCTGCGAAGATTTGGAAAAAGATTTGAAATCTGCCTTTGAAACTGATGTTTATCTATCTCAAAACTATGGTGCGATAAAGGCTGCTATTCATACCTCAAATTTCATTTTTATTCCTGACGAATGGTTGGATGCTGCTGATCTATCGGTTTACTCCAAATTTTTAGGTGGTGACGGCAAAATTTACACCAAACACCATAATGAATTAGGCTTCAATACACTTTTCTCATTGGATGAAAAAGTGGAGAAAAAACTTCCTGAAAACACAAAATTTTATCCTCAGTCTTCCCCCTTATTAGCTTTGTTTAGTCATTTATCAGCTGATGCTTTATTGATTGATTTTACGGCATCTTCATTCAATGTGCTTCTTGTAAAAGACAAGAAGGTCAATTTTCAAAGTCACTACGAAGCGGAGAATCCGGAAGAGTTTAATTACTTTTTATTATTGATTATAGAGCAATTGGGTTTAACGGACGCTATTCCGGTTTACTTGCAGGGCATCATCAACGAAGACGACGATTATTACAATACACTTCTAAAATATTTTAATAACCTTTACTTTTTTCTTCCCGCAGGAAAACAAAACAGTGAATTGTTGGCCGATATGCCTAAACACTATTTTAGCGGATTACTTGCTTTAGATTTATGCGAATAATTGGAGGCAAACTAAAGGGGATTCGTTTGCAGCCTCCTGCAAATCTACCCGTTCGCCCAACAACGGATATGGCCAAAGAGGCTCTTTTCAATATTTTAAATAATCAGTTTGATTTTGAAAGCTGTACCATTTTGGATTTATTCAGTGGTACGGGAAACCTGACATTTGAATTTGCTTCCCGCAATGCAGAAAAGATTTTAGCAATCGACATGGATTACGGTTGCGTAAACTGGGTAAAATCTACTGCAAAAAAGTACGAATTCAATCAAATTGAAGTACGCAAAGGAGATGTCTTCAAATTGCTGAATCAAATGACGGGTTCGTACGATATCATCTTTGCTGACCCACCGTATAACATGCCGAACATTCCCCAAATACCTGTGTTGGTTGCATCGCAAAAGCTACTTAAGCCTGATGGACTTTTGGTTGTGGAACATCAAAGTAATATGAAACTAAATAGCCAGCCTGGTTACACCGAAACCAGAAAATATGGAAATTCTTCTTTCAGTTTTTTTGAGTTTAGTTAATTTTCGCAAAGAGCACAAAGGTTTTAACTGATTACTTAAATGGTCTTCATTGCGAGGCACGAAGCAATCTTTTTTTTAGGAATGTATATATTCGGATTAAGATTGCTTCGTACCTCGCAATGACGTGATTGTGAAAAGGTTTGTGCTCTACCCTTTTTCCTTTCGGCTTAAAAATCTATATTTGAAATATGAAGATAGCGCTATTTCCAGGTTCTTTTGACCCCATTACCATCGCTCACGTTAACATTTTGCAACGTGCTACTCCCCTTTTTGATAAGATTGTAATCGGCATTGGTTTAAATAGTTCCAAGCAAAATTTTCTTACTGCTGAGCAGCGACTTCAAATTTTAGAAACAGTTTTTGCGGGTTATCAAAACATAGAAATCCAAACTTACGAAGGTTTAACTGTAGATTTTTGCCGCAAAATAAATGCAACTTATATGGTTCGTGGTATTCGCTCTGCTTCAGATTTTGAATACGAAAGAGCGATTGCTCAAATTAATCAAACCATGATGCCCGAAGTAGAAACCATTCTACTTTTGAGTAAACCAGAATACTCAGCCATCAGCTCTACTATCGTCCGCGATATTTTAAGAAATCATGGCGATGTAAGTCCATTTGTACCCAAAGAGGCTTTAGGTTTTTTATAGCCCTTTTGGCAAATCAATTTTCTGATAAAAAAAATGTAACGTTTTCGAAAATCCGCTACCAATGGAGTAAATAAATATAAATGAAAACTCGATTGGTGGATTTTCCTGTGATGAAAAGTTTCTTGAATTCGTCACTAATTCTGGTCATTAAGTAAATATCGAATGCCATTAATGAAGGAAACTGAAACGACATTTCTGACCCTGATTAATCAGCATAAAGCGATTATACATAAAGTTTCGAAAATGTATATGAACGATGTAGAGTTGCAACGCGATCTTTTTCAAGAAATAGTAATGCAGCTGTGGAAAGCTTACCCATCTTTTAAAGGGAACAGCAAATTTTCCACTTGGATGTATCGTGTTGCATTAAACACTGCTCTGGTTTACTTTAAAAAGGACAATAGAAAAGTAGATAAAACACCTCTTGATGAAAACATCGACATTGTTGATATAAATGAAAGTGAATTAAAAGAAGAAAAACTGGCTTACTTATATAAGGCAGTTCAAGAATTAAATGCTGTAGAAAAGGCTTTGATATTTCTTTTCCTTGAAAACCAATCACACAGAGAAATTGCCGAAAACCTTGGAATAACAGAAGTTAATGCAAGGGTAAAGCTCAATAGAACCAAAGAAAAATTACAATTCATCATAAAGAAGAATGGCTATGAATTTTGACGATTTGAAAAACGACTGGAATGCTGAAAGCTCATCAGAACCTAATGTCTCAGCGGATATGCTTAAAATAAAACAAGCCCGAACTCCTGTTGATATCATCAGAAGAAAAATGAAACACGAATTTACTTACCAGATTGTTGCTTTGATTTTAATGGCTGCATTCCCTTACTTATTCGGTTTTTCTCCCCATATGAAATTAATTTTCCTAGCTTTTTTTGCGATAACGTGTGGTTTCACGGCTCATTATTTTTTTAAATTTTACCGATTTTACAAAAACTCATGCGATATGACTATGGATAGTAGAAAAAGTATTCTTTGGTTTTTCTATGAGATGAAACTGAATATAGAGCTATACAAAGCACTGACATATATTATTGCTTTTATATGGGTAGGTTTTATATCTGTTTATTTACTTATCGAAAAAACTGGTGCAATAAACAAAGTTCTAGCCAAGCTTTCACCATCCTACATACTTTTAAATTGTTTTATAACCATTGTAATTATTGGAGTAATTACTGAATTATGGGCATGGTACTACTATGGAAGATATTTGAAACGTGTTAAAACTATAGTTGATGAGCTGGATTTTGAGTAAATATTAGTTTAATGAGAATTGGTCGTTTTCTTTAACCGATCGTTATGCTGAATTTACGCCTGCGCTCGTTTCTAACAAGCGCATAAATAACAAAGCGATTTAATCGCTAATTACAAAATCCCTCCAGCCCTCAACACGTCCATAATGGAAGGAAAAGTATTTTTCACTACCGGACCAAGATGGTTTTTATCAAGCCAAACGGCCTCGTCTATCCCCTCTTCCTTTTGAGGAACCAACTTTGGCTCGCCTTTTACAGTCATTCGATACCAGTTGGTTTTCTTGATCACCATTTTTGAACCATAAGGATAAACATGGTAAGTTTTACAAAGCTTTTCTTCTCGTTTAGCCACTTTAATTCCGCATTCCTCCTCCACTTCCCTTACCGCTGTTTCCTTCATATTTTCACCCTCCTCCAGCTTTCCTTTTGGCAAATCCCACTTTTTATTCCTAAAAATAAAGAGATAATTCCCGTTAACGCTTTCTACCAACCCGCCGGCAGCTTTTATAATTTCGCAGTTCTTTTTAAGCTTCCTGAATGTTTCCTGAGGGTTTTTGGTTAAGAAGATGTAGCTTTTTTTAGACCCATTTTTTAATTTTTTGTAAAATGTCTGCAAATCAAAATCCTGAAATTCAAGCTGTTGAATTTTTTCTTTTTGTTCCGGTAAAACATCTGATATAAAGAGGGTGTTATCGTTAATATAAATTCTGTATTTTTGGGCCATGTATAATAAAAGTGATATTGAACTAAAGGTAGCGGAATTTTTATTACAAATAAAGGCAATTAAATTACAACCTAATAATCCTTTTACCTGGGCATCTGGTTGGAAGTCGCCAATTTATTGCGATAACCGAATTACGTTATCTCATCCACAGGTGAGAACGTACATACGCCAGAAATTAGCACAGGCCATCCAAGAAGAATTTGGTTCGGTAGATGTTATTGCTGGAGTAGCAACCGCTGGAATTCCACAAGGCGTTTTAGTAGCTCAAGAGTTGGGATTACCTTTTATTTATGTTAGAGCTAAAGCAAAAGAACACGGTACAGGAAGCTTAATTGAAGGTGAAGTGGTAGAAGGGCAACGAGTAGTGGTAATTGAAGATCTTATTTCTACAGGAAAAAGCAGTCTACAAGCCGTGGATGCATTGAGAAGCGCAGGTTTATCAGTTGCTGGTTTAGCTGCAATTTTCACATACGGATTTGAAAAAGCAGATGAAAATTTTGCTGCCGCTAAATGTCGTTCCCTAACTTTATCTAACTATGCTGCCTTAATTGATTATGCTGCCGAGCACAGCATCATCGCCAAAAGCGACATGGAGTTATTAGGAAAATGGCGCTTAAACCCATCAGAGTGGGGACAAGTTATCAGTCCTGAGTCTTAAATCCAGAGTTCGCAGTATTTAAAATTAACCTATAAAAATATATAATGACGATTATTGAAAGCGCTGTAGAGGTAAGTAAGCCCGTTGCGGAAGTTTATGCTTTTCTCTCAAACATGAATAACCATCAACAATTGATGCCCGAAAATATTTATAACTGGGAATCTACAGAAGACGAAGCTCGTTTCACCATTCAAAACATGGCAAAATTAGCGATCGCCATTTCTAATCGTGTTGAAAACCAGGAATTAACAGCAATTCCCACTGAAAAAGCACCTTTTGAGGTGGAATTAAAATGGACAGTTGCCGATAATGGAAATGGCACTACCACTGCAAAACACATCATCTCTGCAGATTTGAATATGATGATGAAAATGTTGGCTTCTGGTCCACTTCAAAAATTGGTCGATCATCAGACACAGAAATTAAAAGAAATTTTGGGGTAAAATATCGCTAATTGCCAAACTAATTAAATGAGCCTAAAAACATTAATAGGCCAAAACATAGCGAAAAGCATCTGTTGACCAAAAACGCAGATGCTTTTTTGTGCGTTTAGGTTTCTTTGATACATGCAGTACTCTGCCCACCTAAACCTTATTGAAATGGAAAGCGCCCGATTTTTCATCGGGACTTTTAATGGAAAGAAGGGCTACAATTGCCAAGAACCACTTACTTATGTTTCCAAATCATTTAAACTATTTAACAAGACAAAATTTCAGCACAAATGTTTTATAATCAGTAAATTAGTCATTATAACTTGAATCAGACAGACAAAATTTCCGATTGCAAAATCAAATTTGCTGTGGCATTTGTTTTGATTAAAACGGTTATATGAACTTCAACAACTTTACAATAAAAGCCCAGGAAGCAATTCAACAGGCTTCTGAAATAGCCCAAGGTAACCAGCAACAGGCTATTGAAACGGCACACCTGCTTAAAGGTTTGCTTACTGTTGATGAAAACGTGGTTTCTTATGTTTTGAAGAAACTAAACGTGAACCTTACTTTACTCAACCAAAATCTAGATGCAGAGATTGCAAGATTCCCGAAAGTTAGCGGAAGCAATGTCTATCTGTCATCAAATACAAATAGTGTTCTGCAAAAGGCACAAACATTTTTAAAAGAATTTAAAGATGAATTTGTATCGGTAGAGCACCTCCTGTTAGGAATTTTGGCAGTGAATGACAGTACATCCAAATTATTAAAAGAGCAAGGTGCTAACGAAAAAGACCTTAAAAAAGCCATTACTGAACTCCGTGGTGATAACCGCGTAACTGACCAAAATGCTGAGGCTACTTATCAGGCTTTAGGCAAATATGCCCGTAATTTAAATGAGTATGCCGAAAGCGGAAAGCTCGATCCGGTAATTGGCCGTGATGAAGAGATCCGTCGGGTGATTCAAATATTATCTCGAAGAACAAAGAATAATCCAATTTTAATTGGTGAGCCTGGTGTGGGTAAAACGGCAATCGCCGAAGGAATTGCTTTCAGAATTATAAAAGGTGATGTGCCTGAAAATTTGAAAAGCAAAACCGTTTATTCCCTTGATATGGGCGCATTAATTGCTGGAGCAAAATACAAAGGTGAATTTGAAGAGCGATTAAAAGCGGTAGTGAAAGAGGTAACACAAAGCGATGGTGACATCATTTTATTTATCGACGAAATTCACACCCTCGTTGGTGCAGGCGGCGGAGAAGGTGCTATGGACGCTGCTAACATCTTAAAACCTGCGTTAGCTCGTGGCGAATTAAGGGCAATTGGTGCCACCACTTTGGATGAATATCAAAAATATTTAGAAAAAGATAAAGCCTTGGAACGCCGTTTTCAAAAGGTGATGGTAGAGGAACCTGACACACAGGATGCAATTTCTATTCTTCGTGGTTTGAAAGAACGCTATGAAACCCACCACAAGGTGCGGATTAAAGATGAGGCGATTATCGCTGCAGTAGAAATGAGCCAGCGTTATATTTCTGATCGTTTCTTGCCAGATAAAGCCATCGATTTAATGGATGAAGCGGCTTCAAAATTACGCATGGAAATGGACAGTGTTCCAGAAAATGTAGATGCTTTGGATCGCGAAATTATGCGACTTGAAATTGAACGTGAGGCGATCAAACGCGAAAAAGATGACCGTAAAGTTCAAGATCTATCAGAAGAAATTGCCAATTTATCTGCTGAACGCGATGAACTGAAAGCAAAATGGCAGGGAGAAAAAGACCTTGTTGATGCGGTAAATAATCAGTTAGAACAGATTGAGCATTATAAATTAGAGGCTGAACAGGCCGAACGTGCCGGAGACTATGGCAAAGTTGCCGAAATCCGTTACGGAAAAATTAAAGAAGCGCAGGATCAGGTAGAAAAGCTGAAAGCCGATTTGGAAAACCAGCAAACAGATAGCCGGATGCTAAAAGAGGAAGTAACTGCTGACGATATTGCAGGCGTGGTAGGTAGATGGACAGGCATTCCGGTTACCAAGTTAATTGCTAGCGAAAGGGAGAAATTATTGAACCTCGAACACGAATTGCACCAGCGGGTAGCCGGACAGGATGAGGCTATAGAAGCCATTTCTGATGCGATTCGCCGCTCGCGTGCGGGTTTGCAAGACAAGCGCAAACCAATTGGTTCGTTTATTTTCCTGGGTACAACCGGGGTAGGTAAAACAGAGTTGGCCAAGGCCTTGGCAGATTTTTTATTTAACGATGAAAATGCCTTAACCCGGATCGACATGAGTGAATACCAGGAGCGCCACGCTGTTTCCCGCTTAATTGGTGCGCCTCCAGGATATGTAGGCTACGATGAAGGTGGGCAATTAACCGAAGCTGTTCGGCGTAAACCTTATTCGGTTGTATTGCTTGATGAGATTGAAAAAGCGCATCCGGATGTGTTTAACATCTTATTGCAGGTATTAGATGATGGCCGTTTAACTGATAATAAAGGCAGAACGGTGAATTTTAAAAATACAATCATCATCATGACATCGAATATTGGAGCGCACTTAATCCAAGATAATTTCAAAAATCTAACTGATGAAAACCGGGATGAGGTAATTGCAAAAACTAAAAACGAATTGTTCGAGGTATTGAAACAAACCATCAGGCCGGAGTTTCTAAATAGAATTGATGAATTAATCATGTTTACGCCGTTGAATCGCAATGAACTTAGAGATATTGTGGCTTTGCAATTTAAACATGTACAGCAAACACTTGCGGAAATGGGAATTGAAATGGATGCAAGTGAGGAAGCACTTGATTGGTTGGCACAGCTTGGTTACGATCCGCAGTTTGGTGCCCGACCACTGAAAAGAGTTATTCAAAAAAGAATCCTGAATGAGTTATCGAAGGAAATATTAGCCGGTAAGATCGATAAAGACAGTAAAATTAAGTTAGATATGTTTGATCACAATTTTGTGTTCCTGAACCAGAAACAAGATTAAATATTATATCGGTAAATGAAATCCCGCAGATTAATTTCTGCGGGATTTTTTTTGATTACGCCCATAACAATGCATTTTAATGTTCGCAGTTAAGCGAAGGATGACTATCGTTAATACCTGGTCTTCAATTTTTCTTCTTCTTTAGGCCCTTCGTCCTTCACGTGAAAACAGAATCGTGATGCCGGCTGATAACGTTGATTTTTAAGATCCCCAGCCAAGCTGAGGATGACGCCGGTTCATTTTGGCATTTAAACACCTATTACGTCAACAAACCTGCAGCTGTAAAATTGATTTTACAATGCAATACGTTCATTTTAGGCTATTGTTTTTTGTATCGATAATGATTATTATTGATTACACACAAAAACACAACACAAATGAAACCTAAATTAATCATCTTGGTGCTTCTATGCGCCATCAGTTGGCGTAGCCATGCGCAAACTGAAAAAGGTTCTGGCTTCGCCGGAATAAGCCTGAGCTTCGGAACCTCGAAACAAAACGATGCTACAGCCAGTATTAACACCTTTACGGCAACGCCGAGGGGCGGCTATTTCATTGCAAATAATCTCGCTATCGGGCTTGAAATTCCTTTAAATCTTTCAAAGCTTCGCGGTGAAAGTTACATTACATGGGATGAAGAAGATGGGCGCTACGAAGACCGTTATGGTCCGAAAGAATTCAGTTTCGGGCTCTCGCCTTTCATTCGCAAGTACATAGAGGTTAAAGAACGATTCAAATTTTTCGTTCAGGCGAATCTGCTCCTGCAAATTAACACTTTCAATCGAGTAGATGATGCAGGTTATCTGATTCGAACAGATGCACGAGCAAAAGGTTGGGGCGCTAGCTTAGCTCCTGGCTTCACCTATCTATTATCTGATGATTCAAGCCTCGATTTTTCATTCCCAATCTTAAGCTTTTTCCACCAAAATTATTATGCCGAAGAATCACTATATAATTTTGATAAGAAAAATAACCTGAGACTGGCACTTGATAACTTCACACCCACTTTTACCATAAACTTCCACTTCTAAACATACTCATATGAAAAATTTGCTAAACCAAGTTATGGGCTTAAGAAGTTCCGTTGTAGTTATTCTGCTAGTCATTACTATGCAGGCAAATGCACAAAGATTCCGTGGGAAAATAGATTATTACAGTAGTGCACTATCTGAATTTGATGGAAAAATTAAATCCATTGATGATGTACAGATTGAATATTATCTGAGTGCACTTTCTGAATTTAATGGAAAAGTTAAAGCCATTGGAAATATTTCAGTAGAATATTACCTCAGTGCCATACCAGAGTTTAATGGTAAAATAAAATCTATTGGCAATAAAAATGTAGAATATTATTTATCTGCCTTGCCCGGAATCACCGGTAAAATAAAATCCATCGGTTCCATTAAATTCGAATACAATTTTACTAATTCTCCAAAAAGTGATGGCAAGGTAAAATCTATTCAGAATGAAGGTGACGATCTGGATTCTGAAGATGCATTAGACAATTACTATTTAATTGAACGGTTAAATCGCCAATAATTTAAGATTTAGAAGTTTATAGGATGTATCATAAATCAATATCCCCCGAACGTTGTCGCGTTGAGCCTTTCAAAACGGCTACAAGGCTTTAGAGCAAGTCGGACGATAGGTTCGGGTTATCATTTAATATATATGATACATTCCTCTTTTTTATTTAATATACACTGAAAACCCATTTAAACCATAAGCCGACAGAATTTATTCCGTTATAATTTCCTTAAAAATCTTTTCTTATATATTTCCATCGCCAAATCGGCTTGCTAAATATCCTTATAGCAATTACATCCTGTAATACCAGCTTTATTAAAGCTGCATTAAATTTAAATTTTTCTTTGTAAACGGTTATCTCCTATCGGGATAAATTATTTTCCAACAGACGCACTAAGCTAGTTTCTGGAATACAGGCAGAGAATGAAGACCAGAATTTATTAATTACCCATAAAATCAATTGTTTAAAATGAAAAGAATTATTACTTGCTTATTTTTACTGGTTTATTGCTTGCACACAGGCAAATGCACAAAGTGATGCCTACAAAGGCAAAGACGATTTAAGATTTCAGGTTGGTGCAAGTCTCCAAAAATGGGGTACCGGAATTGTGACTACGCTTGATTATGGCTTAGGCCAAAGCTTCTCCATCGGCGCACAGGCCGGCTATTTACTTGGCGTAAAATCTTTTGATGGGATAGAAAAACCAGGCTTCGGCGACCGTTTTGATCTTAAAGCCAGATTTAACGCAAATTTAGGAAGTGTGATTGGCTTGCCCGCTAATGTAGACTTATACCCTGGATTAAATCTGGGCCTAAAAAACTTTGGCGCTCATGTTGGCGGAAGAGTTTTCTTTGATAAAGGCTTCGGGCTTTTTACAGAAGCGCAATTTCCGATTGCAAAATATAATGATGATGCAATCGGCTATGAGCGATTGAACAATCAATTCTCTTTTAACATTGGCGTTGCATTCGATTTAGGAAAATAGTATCCTAACAAATCGCAGTTTTCAGTTAAAATTCAACCATTTAAAAGCATTGGCATTTGAGCCGATGCTTTTTCATTTCCCCAAAATTAAACATTTCACTAAAACCACCTAAAAAGCTAGTTCTTGTTTTTTTTTGTGTTATAATTGCGCCAAAATATAAACACATAGAATGAAAAAACAACTATTATTAGTAGCAGTATTATGTACTGCTGCATTTATTTCGAATGCTCAAACCGATAAGGGCAACACGATGATTGGTGGATCAATCGGGTATGGTAAAAATGAGCTGAAACCAGCCAATACGACAAATTATGGCGCTAGCGAATCTACTTTTTTCAATGTAGTGCCAAGGGTTGGCCACTTCTTTAGCAAAAATCTAGCAATTGGTTTAGGCATTGGCTACAATGAAACAAAAAATGTATCAGATCAATTTTTCACTATCGGCAATACGCCAATAGTAACTACTTCAATTCAACGAAATAAGTCATTTAATGTCGGCCCGTTTGTGAGATATTATCTAGATATTACAGATAAATTCAAATTTTTTGGCCAGGCTAATTTCGATGTTGCATTTGGAAAAATTAACCAATCACTTAGCGGAACCGGCAACTTCGATTATCAAAGTGTAGTATCCAAATCGACAACCTACAACGCTTCAATTAACCCTGGTTTCGCGTTTTTTCCAGCGAAGAAATGGGCAGTTGAGTTCTCTTTTCCGCTGCTTGCGTACAGCAAACAAAACAGTAAGGGCGATGATGATAATCAAAACGTAACCGCTTATAAAAGCAATAGTTTCACTTTTGGCTTAAATACATTTTTACCTAATTTAGGTTTCAATTTCCATTTTTAGAAATTTATCCCGCCTGGATAACGGCGGGATTTATTATTTTTTATTGCTTTCAATATTTGGCAAAAATCCGGTTAGTAATCCTATCAGAGGCAAAAAGGCACAGATATTAAAAACATGTTCAATACTGGTAGCATCTGCAAGTTTACCTAAAAGTGCAGAGCCTATCCCTCCCATTCCAAAAGCAAAACCGAAAAACAATCCAGCTACTAAGCCAACCTTCCCAGGAATCAATTCTTGTGCATAAACCAGGATGGCAGAAAAGGCCGAAGCCAAAATCATCCCGATAGGAACGATTAAAATACCTATCCAAAATAAATTGGCATGAGGTAGCAATAATGCAAATGGTGCTGTGCCTAAAATTGAAGCCCAAATCACATATTTACGCCCAATTTTATCGCCAATTGGACCACCTAATAACGTTCCCGCAGCTACCGAAAATAGAAATACAAATAAGTAAATCTGCGAGGTTTGTACAGAAACGTCAAATTTATTGATGAGGTAAAAAGTAAAATAGCTGGTTAGACTGGCCATGTAGAAATATTTCGAAAAAATAAGCAACAACAGAATAACTACCGAAAAAACAATTTTAGTTCTCGAGAATTGATTGGCGACAGTAGCAGCAGCAGCTTTTTTGCTTCTGGAAAGGACAAAATCTTTGTACCAATTACCTACATAACTCAAAATCACAATGGCCAATAATGCGATGATAGAAAACCAAACCACACTAAATTGGCCATAGGGTACAATAATCCAAGCAGCTAAAAGCGGCCCTAAAGAGCTCCCTGCATTTCCACCCAATTGGAAAACCGATTGTGCCAAGCCTCTTTTCCCTCCAGATGCAGCATGCGCCATTCGGGATGCTTCAGGGTGAAATATAGATGAGCCGACACCGATTAGCGCCACCGAAATTAACATGGTGTAAAAATGGGTGGATTGCGACAAGGTAATTAAGCCGATTAAAGTGAAACCCATGCCGACCGCTAGTGAATATGGTTGCGGTCTTTTATCAGTATACATCCCTACAAATGGTTGCAATAAAGAGGCGGCCAGCTGGAAGGTTAGCGTAATTAAGCCAATTTGAGAGAAATTGAGTTTGTAATTTGTTTTAATGATAGGATAAATCGCCGGAATAAGGGATTGAATCGTATCATTTAATAAATGTGAAAAACTTAAGGCAAACAATATCGGGAATACTGTTTTTTCGATAATGGCTTTTGAAGGATTCTGCTCGTTCATAAAAGGAAATAAATACGATGTCAAAAGTAGTGATAAAAATTTCTAACTTAATTAAGCGCTACAGCGTGACTCTCAAACATTTTTACCGAGATGTGGTTTAATCCTTATGGAAAAAAACAGAAAAATTGTGGGCCTTTGTGGAAGCCTTAGAAAAGGCTCTTACAACGCTATGTTGCTTAAATTTGCTGGAACGTTAGTACCAGAGGGTACAGAATTTGAAATCGTTTCTTATGATGATGTTCCGGTTTATAACGCTGATTACGATACACCTGAAATGCCAGAAAGACCATCAAACGTAGTCAAATTTAGAGAAGCTTTGGCTCAGGCAGATGCTTTTATTATTGCCTCCCCAGAGTACAATTATTCTGTTCCCGGAGGTTTGAAAAATGCAATTGATTGGGCCAGTAGAGGAAAAGATGCGCCATTAATGCACAAACCCGTTGCGCTACTAGGTGCTACTCAAGGCATGTGGGGTACAGTTAGAATGCAAACTGCATTTCTTCCAATTTTTACTTTTTTGAATATGAACCCCGTTTTGCAGCCGGAAGTTTTAATTGCGCAAGCACAAGATAAATTTGATGAAGAAGGAAATTTAACAGATGAGAAAACCATCAGTTTGATCAAGAGAAAGATTGAGAACTTGATTGTCGCCTGTAAGGTTTAAGAGATTCTACAAAAGATTACAGGCTCTTCGCTTGAAATGATGATTATTATCCGTTGAGGTTGCGTAGCTTGTTGAAAGATCTGGTTAATTATAGATCGGGTGTTTCGACAGGCTTCACAGGACAGCATTTGGGAAAAATGGTCATTATGATACAGCCTTCTCACTTTGTAAGTAAACAGAAATTGCTTCTCACAGTTGTGATTTTATGTTTCATTAAATGAACCCGCAGCACGACTGCAAATCTTAAATCATATTGAAGGCTCAGCTTTAATATCCTCCACTACAACTGAAAAATTCCTTTCAGTGATATTCCTAAAAGATGTCAAAGCTTCCGAAAAAAGCTGACATGAATCGAAAATAAAACTAATTTGTCAATTTGGCACCTATAAAAAATTAATCACTCGATTAAGTTTTAGTCACACAAAAATAATAAAGAAATAACCTCCATTTTATATCTAATTCGCTATTAGGCGATTGGCTAAAAACTTATTTTTTAGTGACGCTGACAGTATTTTTTGGCACTGACATTGACTTTTAACCAAATATAGTCAGAAATTAAAAAAGTAAAACTGACTGTTTTTTTTAAATAAAAAAATAATAAAAAAAGATGAAAAAACTATTATTATCAGTAGTAGCAGTTGCAGGTTTAGTGTATGGAGCAAATGCACAAACAGAAAAAGGAAAAGTAATTTTAGGTGGTAATGTGGGCTTCAATTCTACAAAAGTAGAAGGGGCGGCAAAATCTGATGTTAGCTTCAGCGTAGTACCAAGTGTTGGTTATTTTGTTGACAATAATTTCGCAATTGGTACCGGCGTAGGTTACAATTACAACAAACAAGTAAGTGAAAATAGCTTAAACCAGGCATTCGTAGTAGCACCTTTTGGCCGTTACTATGTTGGTTTATCAGAACAATTTAAATTCTTCGGACAATTATCAGTTCCGATGGCGTTTGGAAACAATAAAATAGTGAACGACAATGGCGATACTGGTGCTAGAGTAGCCTCTACAACCAGCATTGGTGTAAACATTGCACCTGGTTTTGCTTTTTTCCCTACCAAAAGAATTGGTATCGAAGTATCAGTTAACGGTTTAGGGTACAATAACCTAAATGTTAAAAATGAGATCACAGGTGGTGAAGTTTCCTCAAACTCATTCGGTTTAGAAGCAAATACTTTCGCTCCAAAATTGGGCGTTCAGTTCCACTTTTAATCGGAACGTTTTGTTTTAAAAAAGGCCTCAGGTTCGCAGATTCTGAGGCCTTTTTTTTGCTTTCGTCATTTCGACCGAAGTGGAGAAATCTTTAAAAAATGAGTAACACCCTTAAATAAATTCAGGAAGAGGAACGGGTGAAAAAAAATCAATGAACTGCTGATTCTTATTTCTTTTCTCTTATCGCTTTAAATTCCGATCCATCTTTCCACTTCGGATAAACATCTTCATTACTTAAACGGTAACCCATATCAAAAACCAATCTCACGTCTTCTACAATTCCTGATAAATCCCAGGTTTTTGCATCAAAATTATCTTGCGGTGAATGATATCTGAATTTGGTAAAATCAGATACTTGTTTTAAACCCCACTCCCGGCCATTCTTTATATTATCAACTCCAGAACCTGTAAATAGCGATGGTACACCAACTTTCGCTAAGTTAAAATGATCAGAGCGGTAGTATAAACCAGAAGAAGGAACCGGATCTGGAACCACAACCCTACCCTGCTTTTTAGCTGAAGCAGAGGCGTAATCTTCTAACTCAGACTGACCGAAGCCATAAACCACAATGTCTTTGGTTTTGCCAGCAATCCCCATCATATCCATATTGATATTGGCAACCGTTTTATCTAGAGGAAAAGAAGGATGTTTGGAATAGTATTCTGATCCCAGTAAACCTTGCTCTTCCGCGGTGTAGGAGATGAACAAAATAGTTCTGTTTGGTGCTTTTGGCAACTTCTTAAATGCCGAAGCGAGTTCGAACAATGACGCTATACCAGTTGCATTATCAACTGCACCATTATAAATGGAGTCTCCCTGAATCTTCTCACCAATGCCTAAATGATCCCAGTGAGCTGAATAAATAATAGCCTCATTTTTTCGGGTAGTGCCCGGTATTTTTGCCAAAACGTTATAAGTAACCGACTTTTTGATCGTATTCTTTACGACTAAGGAAGTGGTTGCATTTAAATCTACCGCCTTAAAATTTTTGTTCCTGGCAGCCGAAAATAAGGCATCACTCTGACCAGCCATTTTGAAAAGTGCCTTGGCCTTATCTAAAGAAATCCAACCCTCAATAACCGTTCTATTCATGCCGTTATCTACCGATTGCAAATTCAGTTTCGATTTCGACCAGCCACTGCGCACCACTGTCCAAGGGTAAGCTGCAGGTTCAGTATCATGAATAATTAAAACTGCCGCAGCACCCTGCCTCGAGGCTTCCTCGAATTTATAAGTCCAGCGACCGTAGTAAGTCATGTTTTTACCTTTAAACAAAGTCGAATCCGAAAAGCCCGGATCGTTGATCATAACCACAACCGTTTTACCTTTCACATCCAAATTTTTATAATCATCCCAGCCGTATTCTGGAGCTACAATGCCATAACCAGCAAAAACCAAAGGCGAATTTTTTATGTTCACTTCATCTTGTACACGGCGTGATCCTGCAACGAAATCCGTTAAATAATCCAGAATTAAACTCCCTGATTTCCCTTGAATTACCATCTTACTTTCAGGTACGGATTTAATCTCCACCATAGGCACTTCCTGAAAAAAGCTATCGCCATTGCCGGGTTGTAAACCTAATTTTTCAAATTCCAGTTTCAAATAATTAATGGTCTTAGTTTCGCCACTGGTAAAGGGTTTTCTCCCTTCCAGGCTGTCTGCAGCAATTGCTGATAAATAATGAGTTAAGCTCGAATCGTTGATGGCTTTGATGGCCAGCGAATCTGGGCCGTTGCTAATACTATTTTCTTTTGCCTGCTTGCAGGAGTGAGCAAACAAGGCAATTGCCACCCCGTAAAATAAGATTTTGTTCATTGAAAATATTTTAAGCTGGTAATTTAAGAAAAAATAGCGATTCGATGTTTTAAGGATCTGGAGCGCACCAACAGAAGCATTTTTTTGATTTAGCTTCCCGCTATCCATCTTAAGTTTTAAACATCGATAAGCTGGCGATAGGAAAGTAATTACAAATCAAAACTTAATCATTACTATCGGGGCTAGATGGCGAGAACAGTAAAATATTAAGGCTCCAGATGCGAAACGATTTATGGTTTCCCCCTATTGCGATCGTGCAAATATTCTCTATTTTAGTAGAATTAAATTATATCTGAACGCTCTTATCATTTTTTCCAATTTTAGTATGAGCTGATTTATTTAATAAGATATTCGTAAAGCCATGTTTTTTTTGAGGTTTTATGCACTGAATATATTTTAGATTTGCGCAATTGCGTAAAGATAGATGTTAGCTGATATTTTATGACAGAACCTTGGACAACAGAAGAAACAAATGAATATGACAAGTTATTTAGGACTTGCCAGACTTTAGTTGGACAAAAAATCGAACGAGTTATTTTTTATTTGGACGAAGATGACATTGATTTTAATGAACAGCCAAACGCATACGTTAAAAGCCTTTTGAATGCAATCGAAATTAAAATTTCTGGACAGACATATTGTTTAGGTAACTTATTCTTTGGTAAAAATTATAATGGACTGAATATTTTAGTTGGGAAAACCACTGATTTTGAAAACGTTGAAGATAAGAAACCTGTTGTTTACCCTTCTGAAATTGTTGGACAACAAATTACAAATACCGCAATTTATTGGACGAAATCGAATTGGGGAAAATATTTTGTTCCACAAGAAATCGAATTTAGAACTGAAAATAGTTTTTTAATTTGTTCAGCAATTGAAGTAAATAATGGAGAAGTAAACTGCCCTTTAACAGATGAAATTCTTATCGCTGAAAATGACTTGGGCTTGAAAAAATTTCAACTTGGTGAATACGGAATTGGGACAAATGAAAGATATGTATTTGACAGTTTAGACGAACTAACGAAAAAGGAAATAAACATCAGCTAACAAGGGTTTTGCGTCAGGCGGGCAGAAGTGCAAAATTCAACAGCAATTTTTCAATTGAACATTAGTAATAATATCAGCTTCTGTGGTTCGAAATCCCGCCCGAACGCCAAGCCCCGAAACGTTAGCTGCAAGCTTAAAAACCAACATTATGTTCAAACGACTATTTCAAAAACGTAAATCTGACGGACTTTCCAAAATTGAATATTGGAAAAAATGGGAGTTGTTTGAATTGTTTGACGAGTTACACAAAGCAGAAAATCTTTTGATTGATATTTTAGATAAAAAAAGGATGACGAACTCAATAAATTCAAGAACGAATTTATTGAAGACCTATATGAAATTGAAGGAGATAATGTTGCAGACTTCACAAGAATTTGGGAATGGTTCACACCGACAAAAGAATGGGAACTATTTTGTGACTACACGGACAGAAATTAGGTATCAACATATTTCGCATAATTGACAAATGGAAAAGAAATCAAGATTTTACTGCTGGAACCAAAGTTATGCTCAATGATGAATTTGTTGTTGACAACTGAAATAAAACGAGAATTTAAGACCCCTTTGGGAGTTATTCGTTGCGGATTTATCTGTAAAGGACGAGACCGTGCTATTGAAACACAGAAATATGAAAACGGCAGTTCGGAAATTTTTAAAACAAACGGACACAAAATTGAAATCGTTTCATTTAAAATAAAAGTCCCGCTTTATAATGGCGACAGCTTGACTGACAGTTTCGGCTGGATTTTTAGGATTGAAAAAACGACTTCAATTGTCGAAAAGCTTGAAACCTATTGTTTGCTTGACAAAATCAATGACGAAATAACCTTCGACACAGCGACGGGAGAACACCTGGACGCGATACAAGCAGACAATAATGAATGGACATTGCATATTGGAACAGAAGACGGAGAAGTTTTAAATTTAAGAGCCGAAAATGACGACTGGTTTCCACCAAGACTTCAAAACAAAGTAGATTTCTATCAGTCAATAACAGAAATGAAACAAAATGGATTTGTGACAAAAATTCCCGACCTTAATAAAGGAGAACAAATTTATATACAGTATTTGACAGCATACGATAAGAGAGATGAACAAAAAGTAAACACTTGGCTTGCGGTGGACGAGTTTAAAAGAAAATTAGAAAACTGGATTGGAATATGATAAAAAATATGCCCTATAACACGAGTTTCGTAATCTGCAGATAGTTCAGTGGTAGCTGAAAGTTTTGTGTTCCGCAGAAACACTTTGTTGAAAAAACATAAATGAACTTCCCTGTTAGAAAAGCAAAATGAACCTACATAGTTCATCTCCTGCTGCGCACTATCAATATAAGATAAACATTTGGCTGTAGTTTTACAGAACCGATCTTAAAACAATATCAAAATGGAGAAAAAAATAATCTTAACCATAATTATTGCAACGTTTCTAACAATTATGGGTTGTAGAAGCGATAAAAAAGAACAACCAAAAGATGCTATTGTTAAAGTACAGAAAAACCGTAATCCACAAAATGACAGCCTAAAACGGGAAGACACCCTAACTGAAGACAAAAAAGATCCGAATATCAATCCTGTTTACACTTCAAAGTCTATCAAAATTGAAAATGCATTAATAAACGGACATAAAGTGATATTATCTAAAACTCAATTTCACGCCATATACCCGAGAAACGATTCGGTAAAAACGACGCTCTGGGAATGTGGAAATCCTTTCGAATGGTTGGATAAAGAATGGATGATAAAAAAGTATGGCCCTGCAAGTAAAGAAAAAGGAACGTTTGAAAGATTCAACAGTGAAATTACAACTATCTACCTGAAAAAAATTGAATATAATACTAACAACCACCTGGTATTATTTGATCGGGCTTCTGCTGAAAACAATTCTTTTAAAATAATCAGTCAGAATATTACATTAGATAGGAATACAACTCTGGAAGGATTCAAAAAAATATTTCCGAATGCGGAAATTGAAAAATTAGCTAATAAGAACGAGGTTAGAGCCAGATTTTCTTTAGGAGAAAAGAGAGATGATGCCTTTTTATTTTATTTCAAAAATGGAAAGTTAAATTACTTTACTTTATGGTGGCTTTTGTGTTAAAGAACAAGGTTGGATAAAGGTTTAATGAGGGTAGAGGTGGCTGGTTTGAGGATGAACAAGTTTTAGAAGTGGGTAAAGGTTTAGGCTTGTTAATGATCGGAGCAGCCAAGAAATTGACTACAGGAAAATCTTTTGGGATTGATATTTTTATACTTATGACTTATTCAACCATTCGATTGAACAAACGAAAATAACTTCTGAACTTGAAAATGTATCGCAAAAATAGAGATACTAATAGAAAACATACTTAGAACTAGTTTTGGCGACAGTTCGTTTGAAACGTTTGAGGCACTTGGCCTGATGGTAACAAAAGAAGGTGCTTATGTTTTCTATACTCTTCCGTCTTTGATAATTATTGTTGCTACAAAAAAATAGAAAGGTCGCAAACGAGGTGTTATTTAGGCCATAGCACTACCCTTTTTAGACTCGAACTACTATACCTATTGTAGAAATCAATTAACCTCCTACAATGATTTTATTTATATTAAACCTCATATCATTATATTCTCTAATTGATTTTCAAACATGAAGGAACGGATATTTTGTGAACTGATCCATTCAAAAGATTCGTAAAACCACCAATTTGTTAAAAATTTACGAATGTTATTTAATTCGGCTTTGCGAAATGCGTAAATTTAGATATTATAGGGCATTTTAAAATGACGACAACAACTTGACAACAAAGCAAGAATATAGAAAATTTTTAAACGACAATTTCAAAGGACTAAGAATACGAAAACCTTTGTTTTATAGTTGGGACTTCGGACTTCGTTTTGACTTACAAGTTGGAGAAACCTACACAGACGAATATTTTCAAGAAGTAATAAGACGAGCTTCGACAATTTTTCAAACTGCCTTTAACAATTCTGACAAAGTGTTTTTGGTTTTTATGGACTACAAATACAAACGAAGAAAAATTAGATTTTCAAATTTCACATTTAAGCAAATTGAGAATCTCCAAAAGACTGAAATCAGCTACTCAAGAGAGTTTCGACTTTATGAACCAGAAGATAAATTTGACATAAGAAGTGTTGCAGTTATTAAATTAACCACTGACAGAATTGATTATAAGAATATTCTAACAGCAATTGGACATGCTGACTTTCCGCCAAAACAGCCACGACTTGACCAAAACGGATTTCTAACAGGAAAAGAAATTTACTTTGTAAACATTGACAAGAAACTTATCTTTCATATGTATGACGACAGAGGACTTGACATTATTTCGGCAGAGAAAGAAAAATTAAGACCAATTTATAAGGAGCATAACAATTGGATACTTGACTATGACAGAAAGCAGATTGACAAACAGTTCGATTAGAAAAACGCCCTATAACACGGGTTTGGCAAAAGTGGCGGTTCAGTGCTCCGCAGACACATTTGTGGTTAATCAAAGTTTGGTTATCCGCATCAACATTTTTGGTGAAAGTCGCCACCTTCGCCAAGCCCAAAAACGTTATAAGTAATGCTGTAAGCCGTGCAAAAATTTCCGACAAACATACAAATCAAATTTTTTAAACTCCTCAATAACAAATTATCAGTTGAGGATTTTGAGCAATGGGTTTACAAGACAACAGAGATTGAAACCCATTTCGATCCAGCTGACTATATAGAATTCATTTCTTTATATTTCAAGGCCCGCCACTTCATTCATGAAATGAAAAAAATCGTTGACAGGTACTTGGATTATGGAGAATTTGAGAAAAGGAAAATTGACAAAGTACTGAATGACCTCATTAATAAAACCGATGATTTTGCTAAATCACTCATTGCCAATTACAGCCGTTTCGCAAAAGCGGGGGGTCGTGCTTCTATGAAAGTGAAGTGCTAAATCTAAGCTTTGTCCAACTAATGAAGTTTAGTACTAAAATCGCCAGCATTTCAAAGCCATGAACCGTTAAAGCATGCTAAATTGCTCCAATCAATCAAAAATGTTAACACAAGAATTTGAACAACAGATAAAAAGGCCTGATAAAATACAAGATGCTTTGAATTATATTCTTTGTTCCTCTATGATAGTAGGTGGGCTTTTCTTTTTCTATAAATTTTTTCAATCAGTAAAACCAAATAGTGAAACATATCAAGTTATTTTTCCAGCCTTATTTCTATTAATTCTTGGCGGTTATGGACTATGGAGGATATCGAAGGATTACAAGATTGTTAAAGTTTTATCCAACCAGACCTTAGAGTAAAAGAAGAAAATAATTGAGGAATTCATAACGACCATAAACATTAAAAGTTTGTCGGTCGAAAAAGACATTTATAAAATTCAATACAGAAGTAAATTATGGGTTTCAGTAGATGTCTTTATCGCATTTGACAATGATTTTTATTATTTAAATGCAAAAAAGCCTCTGACTAAGGAAGTAAAGGAATTATAGATTTCGGAATTACTAGTAGGGGTTTAAAAAAGTTAGAAAATTATTTTACAGGTAAAGCCAGCTTATAGCAGCGGCTTTGCAAATTGTTGGGCGACAAGCGATATGCGAGTTTAGTAATTATTTATTACGTTAGCATAGGATAATTTGTATGCAGCCTATAAAGTACATATCTAATTAACCATTTATATTTTTAAAGTTCTGTGGATACAGGTCTTTAATTTTCTTGTGGTTTATGGACATAATATTTTCCAGCGTGTATTTAAGCCACTTGTAGGGATTAACCTCATGTTTTTTGCAGATCGCAAAGAAAGAATAGATCATTGCTGATCTTTGCGCCGCTTGGTGGCTTCCTGCAAAGAGATAGTTTTTCCTGCCCAGGCTCACCGGTCTTATTGCATTTTCTACCAGGTTATTGTCGATTTGAAGGCTGCCATCATAAAGGTATGCACTTAAGGCATCCCATCTTGCATAAGCATAGGCCATTGCCTTTCCAATCTGGCTTTTGGGCAATGTTATCTTGATTTCTTCAAAGATCCATTTGCCGATATCATTCAACATTGGTAATGATTTCTCCAGGCGGAGTTCTTTTGCCTGATCTGCAGATAAACCTTGTTCTCTGATTTTTCGTTCCACAGCATAAAGCTTCTGGATCATCAACAAGGCTTTTTCAGCTCTTGGTTTATCATTATCAAGTGCTTTTTCAAACTCACGTCGGGCATGGGCCCAGCAGGCCAGGTGTATGATATCTTTGCTTTGTGCATATTTTTGGTATACCGCATAGCCATCAGTCTGGAGGTAGCCCTTGAAGCTGCCCAGGATTGGTACAGGCGCACTACTCCCACGGGTAGGACTGTAATCAAATAATACGGTTCCATCCAAGGGAGAATGGTAGACCCAGTAATAACCTTGATGGCAAGCGCCTTTTTTTCACTATCCATTACCCTTATCGGGGTTTCATCGACTTGTAGATATCCCTTTGTTTTTGTGTCGAAGACGAGCTGATCATATAGTGGTTCAAGTTTTTCGAGTGCCTGTTTTGTCCAGCCTTCGATTGTGGAAGAAGGGATCTGGATATTCTCCCTGGCGAAGCGCTGCTTCTGCCGGTAAAGGGGAAGGTGGTCGATATACTTGTCGGTAAGTATGGAGGCCAGCAAACCTGCTCCCGGTATTCCCTTATCTATGACACGCTCGGGCAGTTCTGCAATACTTACCCCATCCCCGTTTTTTCCTGCGTATTTGTAGCGGATATAACGCTTGATGAAAAAGCGTGCCGGTTCACATTCCAGTTCCTCGGTAATTTCTTTTCCAATACACACCATTTCTGTAAGATCACCCTGTGGATGGATCTCAATCTCTTCTACGGGAAGGTGGGATGGTAACTTTGCACGTCCATGGTGATTGGGGCGTTTGCGCACATATTCTATCTTTTGTTTGACCTCTTCCTGCTGTAACAGGGTCACCTGAACAGGAGTTTCAAAGGGAAGCATTGCCTGGTTTGGATCACCCTCAAAGCGTTCACGCTTCTGTCCGAACTGCATGCGTTTGTACATGGCAACCTGTGCTTTCAGGTAGTCTACCTGCTCACCCAGCGCCGAGATAGTACTGTGATTTTCAAGAATGGCAGTTTCATTATTGAGCATAATCTTTTCATGGTCCTGAATAACTTTCTCATGATTCTGAATAACTTTTTTATGCTCGGAAATAATCTGATCACGGGCGGAAATGATCTTTAAAAGATCTTCCTTTGATAAGTTTTCCAGTGCCGTTTCCATACCATAAAAATACAAAAAAGCCATGGCTTGGGCAAGTAAAAAGTGTGTTTTTAGACTAATGAATACCGTTTTTTCGTTATACTCCTCACCACGTGTATACCTTCAACCATCAGAACAAGATCGCTCCAGGATATAAGATTACCATCTTTGGTGGGACGGCGAAAAGTACCACTTTCAAGTCTTTTATAATACAGTACAAACCCTCCATGCTCCCAGTGGAGAAGCTTGATGCGTGTGCCACTTTTATTAAGAAAAATGAACACATCCCCACTTGTAGGGGAGCTGCCCAGCTCGGAACTAACCAGCCCGCAGAGGCCGTCAAAACTTTTGCGCATGTCACAGCCGGGCTTATAGAGGTGATAAATATGGGAAGAACTCAATGAAAATATAGCTAGTACAGCTTTATTAAATGCGATAGCATTTTCAGGTCATTACCGGGTGCCTTGATAATTACTCCGTTTGGGTAAACAACCTCTACAGCTGTCGAAATTGTAACTGGAGGGATGGTAACTCTAACAAAATTGGGAACAGCTTTTTTTCGTCTATTGCGCGATACCCAGTTGGCAAAAGTGGTACGTTTGACTCCAAGGGTCTTACAGTATTCATTCTGGCTAAGCCCACTGGTGCGCCAAGCCTCAACTGCTAACATTTTTTCTTCTGATGTTCTCATATATTTCTTTTATGCAAAGAAAAACATCGTGAAAGTTATTTAAAAGATGTAATTGGTAGGCTGCTTACGATAATTTCATTAAGTAGAATTAGAAATTCGCAAAGCCCTGAAACGTTATTCGTCAATCCAAGACAACCGTAAACCAACAAACAACAGACTATGGAAGTGTTACTTCACTTTGTATTTGAACTATTAAAAATTTCAATTTTAGGGAGCATATATGCGTTCTTAACACTTGAAACTTTTAAAATCATCGGACATTATAATCCAGATAGTTGGTTTGATAGAGTTTCAAAGAAAAAAATGCAGCTTTGGTTTATAAGTGGCTTAATTATTTCGATTACACTTTTCATTTTTATGTTCACTCATTATGGTGACCATGGACTAGGTGACAGTGCAAGAATTCCACTTCGACATCAGCGTGAAATACAGGAAACCAACGGAACTCAAGCATACATTCAAGGAACAGGCATAAGTGCGTTGGTTCTTAATAAATTTATAATTACAAACGATTTCGTGTATGGTTTGACAGACGCAAATGAAAATTATGATGAAAAATATTTTGTTTATGATTTAGCAGATAACAGTGTTCATACATTTGAACAGGAGAATGGTTATTTAAATTTCTTGACAGCTAAAAATCTTGACACAAGACCAGACTACAAAGACTTTAGCTATTATTACAAACAACACTGGAGCGGTTGGAGATATTGGACTTTACCCTGATCACAGCGATAAAATATAGGCCGAAAGAATTGAAGCGGTCTGGCAAAAGTGGCCAAAAATTCATCTTCAACCTTTCCAATCTTTAAGTAATTTTACCTAATCTTCACCAAGCCCCGAAACGTTATAAGCCATCTAAATACAATTATGGACAGACCAATTATCATAAAAATTATTAGCGGGCTAATTAACATGTTGACTGGTTTGGTTGCCGTGACAATTGTGTTATACCGACAAGACTGGTTTGGCAAAAGTGACACTTACGCTTTTCTTTTCTGGACTGTTCCCCTCGCGGTTGGACTTAGCGTAACTGGCAACACAATCGTAAATCTGTTTCGGACAAAACATTTTCTCTTACGACTCCTCTTTATCGTTTTAACTGCTGGACTACTTTCAATCGGCTGGGCATATTGTGTAGCTTTAGTTTTAGGACCTTGGATTGGTGCTTTTAGCATTCCGATTCTTTATTTATGGATCGGCGGTTCAATTTTTCAACTTCTATTTCTTTGTTGGCGTTTACCAAAACAGACGCAAAAGCCAAAAGCTTCAAAGGTTATACTTGGCCTGCTTTCATTTCCGCTGACATCAATTCTTTTAGTTATCAGTATGTATTTATTTTCTTTTGTAAGTTCATATTTGACACAGCCAGAAAAAGAAACATATCTAATACCCAATGACTTTGAAGGAGAATTCAGAGTCGTTTATGGAGAAATGTGTGGCATCAACCCACCTTTTGAAAACGACCGAAGAGTTTTAAATATCCCCGAAAACGGAATATTAATCATTCAACCGAAGTTTGAAGCCGGGACTATTGATCATGAATATTTCCTCGTTGACAAAAAAGGAAATCGAAAAAAAATAAATCGGCTTTGGGATTACAAACAACAGACGACAGAATTACCAGGAGTATTATTAGGTGGCTCAGGTAGTGTGGGGAGAGCAATGCCGGATGGAGCTTCATCAAGTGATTCTCCTTTAGCAATTCATTTCACAGACTTTACTGTTTTTAATAAAGACACAACTGTAAGAGACGAAAGAGAAGAACTCAAATTTCAACAACGATTTGACTCATTGACCAACACGTTAGTAAACGAATGTAGAAAGAAAACCGGCATATAACAGCACCTTGCCAAAAGCAAGGCGGATGTGAGAATAGGAACATCAAGGTAATTAATAAACAGTAGTGGTAATTTGCTAGGTTCCGACAGAATATTTATTTTACCGAAACAAGTTGTAAACTATCACCCTTTTTTCTTTAAGATTATCTGTAGTTGCATCTTTTGATTCCCAATAAAGTGTGATTACGCTCCTAACAACAATACATGAATAACGTAATATTTAGATTTTGGTTAACTAATATCCTGACAGGCATAGCTTTATATATCTTCTTTAGAATTGTGATATCGGAAACAAATCATGAGGACGGAGATTTTTGGATGTGGCTTTTACAGATTTTAGACATACTGTTAAACTTAGCCTATTCGTTTATATACCTAATCGCAATGGCGATTTGTTCATCAGCGATTTTCCTTAACTTGATTGATAAAATAAGAAATAATTTTTACCTCTCGGTATTAACATTTCTAGGATTACCAGTATGCGGTGTTATTTTTATTGCAGGAGTAATGATACCTGAAAAGCTTTTAGAACACGACGAGGTTACCATATTTAGAAATCTGTTAACCTTCTCGATAGCCTATCTACTGTTTACCACCCTGCAATTCCTGCTATTCAGAAGAAAAATAAACAAACCGGATTTTAATGAGGTAAAGAGCTATTGAGAAAAGATTAGGTTAAAGAACATCATTAACCTTTTCGTTTAAAAACAGGAAGAGGATGTCAAAAAAGATATGACACCCTCTTAAATACTGAATTAAAAATTTTAATAATTACTTTCCGGTTTTCTCCACATCCCGATCCATCTCTACCAAATCAACTTCCGCCGGATCAGAAAAATCGCCAATCAGGTACTTGTTAAAATGGTCTGCTAATTTCCAGAAGGCATATTCTGTCATATCGCCGAAACCGTGGCGTTGACCAGGGATTATCAGAAAATCGAAGCGTTTGCCAGCTTTCATTAAGGCATTCGCAACCCGAATGGAGTTTGCCGGATGCACATTGTTATCTACATCGCCATGCATCAATAATAAATGACCTTTTAAATTTTTTGCCAGATCAGGGTTTTTGTCAATGCTATATTTAAATGAAGTATCACCTTTTAGAGATACAATTTCCTTTACACCATGGTGCTTTTCACTCCACCAACGGTTGTAAATACTATTGTCGTGGTTACCCGCATTAGAAACTGCTGCTTTGAAAAAGTTAGGATAAACCAACATGGCAGCGGTAGACATAAATCCACCACCTGAATGACCGGTGATGCCTACTTTTGTATCATCAATATAGTTGTATTTAGCGGCGAGTTGTTCAATTGCAGTTTTCTTATCTGCCAAACCATAATCGCGAAGGTTTCCGTAACCGTAAGTGTGGTACCATTTCGAGCGTGAAGGGTTTCCGCCACGGTTACCAACTGTAATCACGATATAACCAAATTGCGCCAGGCGTTCAGTGCGATCCATTGATTTACTGAAAGCTTTATTTACCGCTTCCGTTTGTGGTCCAGGATAAACATATTCAATAATTGGATATTTCTTATTCGGATCAAAATCAAATGGTTTGTACATTACACCATAGAGATCGGTAATTCCATCATCAGCTTTAACAGTAAAAGGTTCAGGAAATTTATAGCCTGCAACCATTAATAGCGATAAATCAGCAGTTTCCAGGTCCATTACCTTTCTACCGTTTTTATCATTTAAAGTAGATTTCGGCGCCGTGTTTACCCTCGAATAATTATCAACGAAAAAAGTGTTATTATCATTCATACTGATGGCGTGATCGTAATCGCCGGAATTTAACAATTTAAGGTTGGAGCCATCAAAATTGATGCTGTACAAATGCAAATAATATGGATCCTCTTTAGCCTCTCTCCCATTGGCTGTGAAATAAAGTATGCGATTTTTTTCATCGATATTCACAATGCTCTCACAGTGAAATGAACCTTTGGTGATTTGATTTTTCAGTTTGCCGTTTCCATCGAAAAGGTAGAAATGAGCCCAACCATCGCGTTCACTCCAGTGGATTAATTCTTTGCCGTTATTTACTAAACCAGGGCGATTAACCTCTATGTAAGTATTAAATCGCTCATCAATTAAGGGCTTAACTTTGCTCGTGGCGATATCAATTGTTCCAATATCAATTCGTTTTAAATCGCGGCTGGTACGTGAAAAATAAAATCTGCTGTCATCACCTAACCAGATCGAAGGACGAAATTCATTATCACGATCTTTTTCCAGGGAAGGTTTGCTCCAAACGGAAACACTTTGATCTTTAAAGGCTGAAACATTTAATTTCTTAAAGGATTTCGCTGCAAAATCGAACAACAAAATCTCGTCTTGAGGTGCCTCAGCTTCTCCCGGCATTTGGTATTTATAAGTTTCTAAAGTTGGGCGACCAGGTGTAACGCTATTAATTACCCACAAATCTTTAACCTTGCGGGAATCGGTACGATTTAGGATGAAATATTTAGCATTTGGCGACCAAAGTACATAAGCACCCCTACGCTTTTTATTGTTTTTTTCGTTTTCTACATTGTTTTCACCATCTCCATCACTTCCATAAGAATAAAATTTAACGCCATCTTTTGTAAGTTGATGTTCAACAATGGTACTATCCTCTTCGTTTTTAACGGCCTTTTTATAATTATCCTTATCCATCCAATACAGGTTGTAGTTCCGGGAAAAAATAATTGCCGATGAATCTGGCGCAACAGCTCCCCAACTTGGTTTTGGTTTTGGTTTGCTGAAGTTTGCAACCTCGGTGAGTTTAGCCGTAGCCAGATCATATTTAAATGAAAAGATTTTCTTCTGTAATGAATCGGCCGCTTTTTTATCTTTACGATCGGGCTTTACTTCATCGATGGAGCTTTTAACCTCAAAAGAAACACTTTTCTCATCGGCAGCAAATTTTAGATTCTCCAAAGGCAGGTGCTCCGCATCAAAGGGATCGCGTACAATTAGCGTAATGTCTGCAGCAATTTTGGCATTATCAAACATTAATTTTTTGCTTTTGGCAGCCGGATCCACTACATACCAGAATTTTCCTTTCGGACTTTCAAAAGTGTACCAAAAACGATTGCTCAATTTTAGCCAATGTGGGTCTACTGAGGTAGAATACACCATTTTCTTCAACTTATTTGGCGAAAATCGCGAAGCAAGTTGATAATTTGCCTTAGGTTGAGCTGGATTGTTTTCGGTTAAAGTAAAAGTTTTATTTTGTGCCGTTACCGCTAGCGATAAAAACTGCGCACAAAGAACGAGTTTGTAAAGTTTGTTCATCAAAGTGGGTTATGAGCCGCTAAATTATTTAATAAAAGCTGATTATATCCCCGCAGATTGTAATAAAACAGTTAGCTAGCTTTATTTTCTCATTGTGAAAATATTTATCAACAACGGTTGTTTACCTGTATAATAACTTAGCAGAATTTATAGTTTTGTAGACATATACATAAATATGAAATACAAATTATTGACGATTATATCAGCTGGAATAATATTATTTACAAGCTGTCAATCTAAATCTCAAACCAGCGATGTTGATGGTAAGGATTCTACAGCACAAGCATCCACATCGGTAGAAAACACGGAAACTGCTGCTGATGTATCGAAGATAAAAGTGGCAGATGCGAAAACGATTCTAGCCAGGAAACAAGTGCCTATTTTGTGTTATCACCAGGTAAGAAACTGGAAACCAACTGATGGCAAAGTGGGTAAAGATTATATCGTAGAGATTCAAAACTTCAAAGACCAAATGAAAATGTTAGCCGATAGTGGCTACCACACCATTTTGCCCGATCAGCTTTATGCCTACCTAAATACGGGTGCAGCCCTACCGAGCAAGCCTATCATGTTAACTTTTGATGATACGGATTTAGATCAGTTTACCATCGTAAACCCAACTTTAAAGAAACTAGGCTATAAAGCCGTCTATTTCATCATGACTGTTTCCATTGGCAAAAAAGGAAAATTTGTTGATTACATGAGCAGTGACCAGATTAAGCAACTTTCTGATGAAGGAAACGTGATTGGTTCTCATACCTATGACCATAAAAACTTTAAAAAATACGCAGGTAAAGATTGGGAGGAGCAGTTAGATAAACCAACAAAACGTTTAGAAGAAATTACGGGTAAAAAAATGACGGAGTTTGCTTATCCGTTTGGATTATGGAATGCCGAAGGAATTCCTGAATTAAAAAAACGTGGTTTTAGAATGGCTTATCAACTATCTACCAAACGCGATGAAAAGGATCCATTATTTACCATCCGTAGAATTATTGCAAGCGGCTATTGGAGTCCTAAAACATTAAGCAACAGCATTAAAAATAGTTTTTAATAATCATAAACCTCGTCGAAAGTCGGGGTTTTGTTTTATAAACGAAGTTCAATTGAATTTGATTTAAAGGTCCGTGGTTTAAAATCTGGCATTAGTAATAAAGAATAGGATGCCTTTGAAAAAGAATTTATTTTATCTGAAAACGCAGTATCTTTGATCAGTAAAATACATCAAAAATTGATCTCGAATCTCAAACAAAATGCTCAACGCCTTCTGCTGATCACATCGATTGGATTAACATTAGCTTCGTGCAACAGCAATAGCGCTGAAAAAAAATCTGAACAAAAAAATAATGCAGTTACAGCTGTACCCGACACCACAAAAGCCGAAGTAAAACCCGCTGATGCGAAAACAATCCTGGCCCGGAGAGAAGTGCCGGTATTATGTTATCACCAGATTAGAAATGCTTTAGCCAGCGATAGCAAACGAGCTGGTGATGATATCATTTCTCCTGATAAATTTAAGCAACACGTCAAAATGCTGGCCGATAGCGGGTACCACACAGTGCTTCCCGCTCAACTTTACAATTATTTGGTTTATGGAACTAAACTACCTGAAAAGCCAATCATGATCACTTTTGATGATACGGACATGGATCAGTTTACAGTTGGGAATTCTACCCTTAAAAAATATGGTTTTAAAGGGGTTTATTTCATCATGACGGTTTCTATCGGAAGAAAAGGCCGCATCAGTTATATGACCAAAGAAAACATTAAGCAATTGGCTGACGAGGGAAATACCATTGCCAGTCATACCTACGATCATAAAAACTTTGCACAGTTTACCGAAGAGGATTGGGAAACCCAGATAGACGAACCGACAAAAAAACTTGAGGAGATAATCGGGAAAAAGGTCGAATATTTCGCCTATCCTTATGGCGTTTTCAAAGCGGCAAATTTGCATAAACTGAAAGAGCATGGATTTAAAGCGGCTTTTATTTTATCTACAGCAAGGGATGAGAATTATCCACTTTACACCATCCGCCGCATCATAGATCCAGGGAGATATTCAGCTAAAAACCTGTATTATAGCATTAATAAAAGCTTTAATAAAACAAAAAGCTAGTTCTATCTGTAACTGATGTAGATTAAGATAAAACCTTTTTATCCCTCAAAAAAATTTATTGATACAGATGAAAAATAATTTCCTTTTGTTGCTCCTAAGTGTTGCGCTCTTATTTGCTTGCAACAGTTCCAAAAACGATAAAGCTGCTACTGATGATTCTGGCAAAGAGGCTACTGTAAAAACTGAACTTAAAGAAAATTTTTACAAAAGGCTTGAAGGAACAATTGAAGGAAAGCCTGTTGTGATGAACTTGCAAAGATTAAATGGCGAGATTGAAGGCAACTATTTTTACGAGGGCTCTTGGTTAAACCTGTCTATCGATACCCTGATAGGTAAAGATAGTGTAGTACTTTTTGAGAATAGCTTTTACGATTATTATTTTGATAAAGATGCAAAACAAAACCATTTAGGATTAAAATGGACTGGTAATGGCTTCAAAGGCACTTGGTCTGATGGTAGCGGAAGTAAAACTTTCCCGGTTTTACTTGCAGAAAAGTACCCAGAGGGAAGTTATCGGTTTACAACCGGATCATATGCCGATTCTGTTAAAGCTTTTGCAGGCAATGACAAGTCGCCCCATGCCACTATCGGCTTCGAATATTTAAAGGCAGTTAATAATGATGATGCTGGAAAATGGCTAGATGATCAACTTAAGCTAATTTCGGGAATCGACAAAGGAACTGCTGATAGAGCAACAGGTTTCAAAAAAATTGCAAATACCTACCTGGAAGATTACAAAAAAGAAATTGGAGCGGAAAAAAAATCTGGTCCCGATCGTGGATATGAGCTATGGATGAACTACTCGAGCAACAGTCAGCAATCTATCTCCTATAATCAAAATGGTTTTGTGGTTATCGATTTCTTAACGGATGCATACACAGGCGGTGCGCATGGTAACTACGGCAGCACGATGTTTTGCCTTGATGTAGTGAATAAAAAACAGATGGCATTAAGTGATATTGTTAAGATTGATTCCAACTCACTGCAGGATTTGCTGGAAAAAAACCTTCGCAAGCAATACAATATTAAGCCTCAAGATCAAATCAGTACGGTTTTGTTCGATAATTTCTTAAAACCGAACAATAACTTTTACTTCAATAAAAATGGGCTGGCGTTTATGTATAACCCTTACGAGGTTGCCAGTTACGCTCAAGGCCAGATTGTTGTATTTATTCCTTTTAGCGAGTTAAAAACCTATTTAATACCTGATTTCGCAAAAAGACTCGGAATAAGTTAATGATGCTGATAAAGTTTTGATGGCTCGCTGGTCTGGATTTGCAATCCAGACACTAGAATTGTGGATTTAAAAATCCACAAACCAATAACGAATTTCTAGAATCTCCACCGAAGAAAACCTAAAGAATTTCTTTGATCAAGTACTTATTTCCATTAAAGCTGATTTCGTCGCCTACTTTACGCCCAATAAACGCTCTTCCGATGGGTGCCGCTTGAGAAACAGCGATAAATTTTTGGTTTTCAAGGTTTAATTCGCCAGCACTAATGCCGATGTAAAAATTGCCCTCAGAAGTTAAAACCAAACTACCATTTTTTACTTCCTTGGCTGTATCAACATTTTCAATTTGCTGTAAAGCGATTTTTTGCTGACCCGCCTCATAAAGCAATTTGCTGTTTCTATCCATTTCCTGCTGCATCATTTCACGCGTAGTTTCGTATTTATCGCCAGCACTACTTTTCGTATCGTCGTTTGATGCCTGCCTGGCTTGCAGCATGGAATACTCAATATTTTCTATTCTATTTTGAATAAAAGTTAAGCACAACTGATAAAGTTGAGATTTTAATGTTGACATATTTTAGGGAAAAATATTAAATGAATATTGAAAAATAAATGATGGAAACTAGCAAAGAGACTTGCGACTTACGCCTAATAACTCCAGACTTATTCTTCAATCCACTTTACTTTTTCTTCCATTGAACTGCGGTTTGGCATCCATGGTTTTTCGTTATGATACCCCATATAGAAAAGCCCGATACATTTTTCATTTTCGTCTAAACTTAAAAATCCTCCTAGATGATCGATTAATGGTGGCGAACTCCAATAAGCACCAACTTTTAAACTTTCGGCAGTTAGGGCCATATTTTGAACAGCGCAAGAAACCGCAGCTAACTCTTCCCATTCGGGTATTTTACCGCTTACTGCCAGTTGAATTGCAATGATACAATCTGCCTGACCGGTTTTTTCGGCAAAACTATCATATTTTTTTTGAAGAAATTGTTGCGGAGAAACGTGCGACTGATAAAGTCTTCCAAGCTCCTCCCCTAATTTTTTTAGACCTGCTTTTCTAATTACTGTAAAGCGCCAGGGTTGGGTTAATTTATGTGTGGGCGCGTAATTGGCACTTTCTAAAATCTGATTGATCACCTCAACCGAGATTTCTTTTTTAATATAACTCGCTGGAAAAATACTGCGACGTTCTTTTATAATTTGAGATACAATTTCGTAATTGGTCATTTGGTAAAAATAGTTAAAAGCAAAAAGATTACAGCTTAAAGCATATATCAAATGTGTTAAAACCTAAAACTTTTTACTTTCCACTGTCTCGAAAATTTCACTTTTCACTTTCCACTCTCAACTTTCTACTTTTCACTTTCTACTTTTTTAGTTGTTTCCTGATCTGCTTTACTTTAGCAAAGAATGCGATACTCTCCTGATCCACTAAAAATTCCATTGTTTCAATTAATTCGTTTCTAACCCATGGATGTTTGGGAATTAAATTGGCCAGAATATTCAAGCAGTGCGATTTTACCGCAACAGGTATCTTTTCGTCAATGAGCCAGGCAAAAACCACTTCAACAATGCAATCAGTATTATAGTTCATTACTAATTCTTGCACTTCCGTGGTGGCTTTCTTATGCGTCATAAAAGCCAAAATTTTGACATAATGCCGAAGTGAAGATAAATTTTGTTGTGAAGGGAGTTTTTCGAGAAAATAATATGCGAAGGGCAAAAAGCGTTCCTGATGATTGGAGTAGACACGCTCTAAAATCCAAGCCGCCCTAAAAGAGATTTGTTCATGATGATGAAAACTTAAATCGATTAGATCTTTAGAAGAAAAAATTTCCATGGCGGCCAACGCCTCAACTTCTACTTTCCCAACAGGACGGCTTATGACAGCTAATATATTTTGCATCGCACCATAAAATTAGGTATTTTTTTTAGTTCCGTCGGCTGAAGCCGAAGGCAATGAACAAGAAAAATGCAACATCATCGCTTATGGTTTCAAAGAAACAAATTGGTAAATTATACTAAATGATTATGACCCTGAATCATTTACCTATAAGCGGAGGAAGGTTGATGAATACTTCGCTCAAACAAGCTACCTGTAGAGTCCAATTTAACAAAACCACCTTCTGAACCCTTGCATTTTAGCAAGATAGATGAACACATTTACCACCCCTAACCCCTCCTAACTTAGGAGGGGAACTGCTAGTAGTAAGGTTATATATTTACGCAAATTTGGGTTTGGTACTGTAAACCCACCTACTTCAATATACCCATAACGTTAAAATGAGTAGTTTCCAGCTCCCCTCCTTACTTTCAAGGAGGGGTTCGGGGGTGGTTATTTATTAGCGATTTGAGTTGCACTTATCGTCCTTTCTATCGAAGCGGAGAAATCTTTTAACTATAGTTAATTTATTGAATCATTAACTGACTGTCGAAAAAAGTTCGGGAAGATGATTTTTAATTTCCAAATTAGTAAAAAATTGAATCTGAGGATTTGGGCCATTTTTCCATTCGAAGCCCATTACTTTGTTTAATAAACCAGATTGAACGGAAATACTTTTTGTTGTAGAATCTTAACATATTTTTCCGACAGAAACAAAAAGATTGGAGGGAAAGCGGGACTGCTATTGCAATGAAGTACTGAACACTGATTTTCAAATAAAAGCAAACACTACCCCACTATTGCCTTTTCTCTTCGGACTATAAACCCTATCTTTGCGGCTTATTTCTATTTATTATGATTTCAGTTTCTAATTTATCATTACGATACGGCAAACGCACATTATTTGAAGATGTTAACTTAAAGTTTACCCAGGGCAACTGCTACGGTGTAATTGGAGCTAACGGCGCAGGTAAATCTACTTTCCTGAAAATTTTATCGGGTGAAGTAAACCAGACTTCGGGTAGCGTTGCCTTTACTCCAGGCGAAAGAATGGCGGTTTTAAAGCAAAATCACTACGAATTTGATGAGGTTTCGGTATTGGAAACGGTGATGATTGGCCACAAAGAACTGTATGCCATCATGAAAGAAAAAGATGCCATTTACATGAAAGAAGATTTTACCGAAAAGGATGGCGAGCGTGCCGGAGAGTTGGAAAATATCTTTGCTGAAATGGATGGTTGGAACATGGAAAGCAACGCAGCAACCATGTTGAGCAACCTTGGTATTACGGAAGACAACCACTATAAATTGCTGAAAGAGCTGGATAATACCCAAAAAGTACGGGTTTTGTTAGCTCAGGCATTATTTGGTAACCCAGATATTTTATTACTCGATGAGCCTACCAACGATTTGGACATCGAAACGATTGCCTGGTTGGAAAATTTCTTGGCAGATTACCAGAATATTGTGTTAGTGGTAAGTCACGACAGGCACTTTTTAGATGCCGTTTGTACGCATATTGTGGATATTGATTTCGCGAAGATGAGTATCTATACTGGTAACTATACCTTCTGGTACGAATCGAGTCAGTTGGCGTTAAAACAACGTAGCGACCAGAACAAGAAGATGGAGGATAAGGTGAAGGAGCTGCAGGAATTTATTCGCAGGTTTAGTGCCAATGCGTCAAAATCGAAGCAGGCTACCTCACGTAAAAAAGCTTTAGATAAAATCGATATCACTGAAATTAAGGCGTCGAGCCGTAAATATCCTGCTATTATTTTTAATAATACCGGGCGTGAAGCGGGTGACCAAATTTTACAGGTTGATGCTTTAGGCAAATCAGGAAATGATGGTGTATTGTTCGATAAAGTAACCTTCATGGTAAATAAAGGCGATAAAATCGCCGTGTTGTCGCAAAACAGTTTAGCTACCGCAGCATTTTACGATGTTTTAACAGGAAGAACGCCAGCAGATAAAGGCGAATTTAAATGGGGTGTTACCATCAGCACAGCTGATATCCCGAATGATAACTCTGAATATTTTGATGGAAAAGATGAAAATCTTGTCGATTGGTTACGTGAATACTCTGGAACTGATGCAGATGAGCAGTTTGTACGCAGCTTTTTAGGCCGGATGTTATTCTCTGGCGAAGAGGTATTGAAAAACGTAAAAGTACTTTCGGGAGGAGAAAAAATGCGTTGCATGTTCTCTAGAATGATGTTGCAACAGGCCAATCTTTTAATGTTCGATGAGCCAACCAACCACTTGGATTTAGAATCAATCGAAGCGTTGAACAATGGTATGAAAGATTTTAAAGGAACCATTCTGTTTACTTCACGAGATCACCAGTTAACGGAAACGGTGGCAAACAGAATTATTGAGATTACGCCAAAGGGTACTATTGATAAGTTGATGACTTACGATGAGTATATTAACAGCCCTGATGTTGCAAAACTGCGTGAGGAAATGTACGCATAATAGTTACTACTAAAATATATTTTGAAAAGCGTTTTGATATTAACTCAAAACGCTTTTTCTTTATAGACTAATCAAGTTCTATGAAAACGCTCGTTACTCTCCTCATCATAATCTCAAGCCTCGCAACCTTTGCGCAAAAAAGTGATTCTACAAGAACTTATTACAGAATTATTCGGGGAACGATTGAACACGCTACAGAACTAAAATCCAAAAAGTACATCAGAAATGGAGAAGCTGAAATAAAATCTGGCAGAAAAGTTATCGCATCGGGCATCTATAAAGCTGACAAGCGTTATGGCAGATGGAGGTTTTTCGATCGCAAAGATAGCCTTGAACAAATTTATAACTACACAACAAAAAAAGTAGAATATAATGCATCAACTAAAAACCTGAACTGTGTAATTGATTCACTGAAAACAGGCGATAAGCTAGTATATCCAGCTAAAATTGGAGGCTTTACGTATGCTATGTACTACCTTCTCGATTTTTTTAAGATACCCTCAAATATTAGAAGTTTTCGTGGAGTACATGAATTATTTTATATTTTCCATTTGGATGATAATGGCAGGTTGATAAAATACGAAACTAGAATCGTATCGGCGGGCAACGAAAAAATAGATACAATAAATCTAAATAGACTTAGAGAGGAAGATTTTGAATTTTCACCTGCAATAGTAAATGGCAGACGCGTTGCCAGCAAAATTATTTATGAAAGCAAAATTACCGTCGATTAAAAATATCTACTTACAGCTGTAGCGTTTTCATCTCGTTAATCGTTTTATGATAAAAAGTGTTAATGGCCATTGACCAATTTTATTTAGAAATTGATTTAAAACATGAAAACTCATTTGAAAAACTTTAGCTTAACTACAAAAATTACTCTCTCTCTTCTCGTTATAACCACTATATTTTCTGCCTGTAAAAAAGATTGGGATGATACCCCAATTGAAGCCGCTGGTATTGGATATGTTCATGCATCGCCAGGCACCGGATCGCTTGATTTTGTTCTAGACAACTCTAAAATCGGCAATTTTACTTACACTAATGATCGGGGTTACTACGCAGCTTACCCAGGCACCAGGATTATCGGTGTAGCGAAGAAAGACTCATTGAAATATTTGACAAGTGGTACAGCAACTCTAAAGGGCGGATCTTTCTATTCGGCTTTTGTAGTCGATACATTGAAATCGACCAAAATTTTATTGGTTGAAGATGATTTGAAAGCTCCTGAAACTGACAAAGCCAAAGTGCGCTTTATTAACTTAAGTCCAGGTTCTGGTAAGTTAGATTTAGCAGTTGAAGGTAATGCTACTGCATTGTTTACAGCAAAAGCATTTAAAGAATATTCTACTTTCAGTTCCGTTAATCCTTCAGATAGCTACACCTTCCAGGTAAAAGAAGCCGGTTCGGCAACGGTTAAAGCAAGCTTACCAGCTGTAAAAATCGAAAAAGGAAAAATTTATACCATTTGGGCAAAAGGACTTAGCAGCACTACCGACAGTACTAAATTTGGTTTGGCTGTAATGACTAATAAATAAAACTACCAATGAAATAACATCGTTCTAAATTGGAATGGTGTTATTTCGTTAATTTTGCAACCGGAAAAGTTAAAAACAAGCATACTAATCAAAGTAAAAATAGTCCTTCCTAGGAGTGATAAAAAAGATACTCAGTTTTGAGGAAATTTTAAAAGGCTGCGTAAAAAACGACAATAGCTGTAAAGAAATGATGTATAAATCTTTCTATGGCTACCTAATGGGTATTATTTTAAGATACACAAAGAACGTTTCGGACAGTGAGGAACTTGTGAACGACAGCTTTATTAAAATATTTAAACACGTTGCTAATTTTAAATCCCCGAAAAATCCTGAAGAATTACAACGCTCCTTTAAAGGTTGGATTGCACAAATCGCATCAAGAACAGCGATAGATAAAATCAGAAGTACAAAGGCGCAATTTTATGTTGATGATTTGGGTGAAGACGAACATCCTGTAACGCAGGTTTCTATTGCATCAGAACTGCATGTAAATGACATTTTAAATTTGCTTAATCACTTACCCGATACACAAAGGCTGGTTTTTAACCTATATGAGATTGAAGGCTTTGCACATGAAGAAATTTCGAAAATGCTAAACATCCCAGAAAGTTCCAGTCGGGTTTATCTCACGAGATCTAAAAATAAACTTCGCACACTTTATCAAAATACAATGGTTGGATCATACAAGAAAAATGGATAAAGAATTAATTGATCATATCGCCAAACAACTTCAACAGCACGAGGAACAATACGTTCCAGGTGCATGGGAGCGTTTTTCTGAAAAGAAAGATAAACGAAGCCGTTTCGTTTTGTGGCCGATGTGGGTTGCTGCTGCTTTACTATTGCTTGTTGGAGGTACGTTCCTGGTATTTAATAATCAAAATCACCAAGGCGATTTAGCGGTTATCAAGCCAAAAAAAATTGAGCAGAAAAGAGTTGAAGATAATCATGTGCCTAAAACCCAGGAACCGAATACTACGCCTAAAAGCCATTTAAATACACCCTTAGCAAATAATACACAAACTCAAAACAGAGCAATAGAGGTAACCAGATTAACGGTGAATCCAATTGAGGAGGCTGTTCCCGCTAATACCACTCCTATTATAAAAAGCATTCGCAATACGCTAGCCAATTCATTATCTTCCATTACGCTAAGCTCATCCAGCAACCGAAAATTTGAAATTAAAGGAGAAAACAAACAAGAAAAAACATTCAAAAAGCCAACTTTTGAGGATTTGTTGGCCCAAGATAGTAAAGTGAGTGCGTTAAAAGGCACAACAAAAGCCCCAATTAATTCTAAATGGGAACCTGGAATTTACGTGGCACCTGCAATGGGAAATGATAACAAAGTGAACATGAATTACGGTTTTTCACTTTCATATAACGTAGCCGATAAACTTTCTATAAGTTCGGGAATTGCCTATTCATCATTGAGTTCAACCAGCAATCCATCAACCCAAATTGGAGCCGCAAGTGATGCTGTAGCGAGTTCTGTGCCGAATTCGAGTCCAATAAACTCTTATTCAAGCAATTCGAGAAGTTTAGAATCCGTTAATGCCAGTGTTAGGGGCATTAATATTCCACTGGAATTGAAATATAATATTAGCAAGAAGTTTTATACTGGTGTTGGGGTTTCGGCCTTGGCTATTTTAAACAACAAACAAGACAATAATTATTTGGTAAGCACTGGCAGAAATATTACCGTGGCTAATACTGCCGGCATTGCAGAACAGAAAATGCTCATCGTTACCGAACGTGTTTCAGAAACTCAAGCCCAATCGTTGCAGGTTACTGATAAGTATATTGGCTTTTATAACTTTTCATTAGGTTACAAACAAAAAATCTCGAAGAAAACCGATTTCGCCATCGAACCATTTTTAAGGCTTCCGATGAAAACCTTTTCAAATGACAACCTTAACCTTACAAACGGTGGTTTAAGGTTGAAAATCGATTTTTAACGATTGTTATAAACGAGTTACAATTGCCATTATACATCTTTATTATATTTGTAGATGATTAAGATGAGCGCAAAGCTGAAACAGCTGGGATTTATATTCTTACTTTTTATTGGTTTTAGTGCGAAAGCACAACATGACCCAAGCGATCAGATGGATTCTCCAAACTGGGATGTAATTGGAGGCATCAGTTTCAAAACCGTTAAACCGACAGAGAAATACGCTGTTTACAATGCGAAGATTAAAAAATTTGAAAATAAGCCTTTTGAGCTTTCAGGCTATATTGTTCCGATAAAAGATGGGATGAAGCAAACTAAGTTTATGCTCTCTACCCTTCCTATCAACCAATGTTTTTATTGTGGTAAAAATGGAATTCCGATTATGGTTTTGGTAGAAATGGCCGAACCTATAAAATTTACTTATCAACCCATCACTGTTAAAGGGGTGCTAAAATTGAGTAACGCCAATACGATGGATAATCCACCAGTGCTTTTATCCACTTCGAAATTGCTTTAAACAAAAAATCCCGATCATAAATCGGGATTTTTCTTTATAAATCATCTGATACTAGTGACCAGAATGACCGTCAGCTCCATGCGCATGACCGTGTGCTAATTCATCTTGAGTTGCTTCGCGAACGTTTAAAATTGTTCCTGCAAATAAAAGATTTTTTCCAGCCATTGGGTGGTTTAAATCAACTGCAACAGTTTCATCATGAACGGCAGTAACACCAGCTCTAAACTGGTTTCCGTTGTTATCCTGTAAAGGAATCACATCTCCCACAGCCGGAACTTCACCACCTGCTTCTGTAAACATCGTTTTAGGCAAATCTGCAAAAGCACCTGGATCAATTTCTCCATAACCATCAGCAGCAGATAATTCGAAGCCATATTCATCGCCAGTTTTTAAGCCTGCTAAATGTTCTTCAAATTTAGGCAACATCATGCCAACGCCATATAAAAATACTAAAGGATTTTGCTCATCAGCTTTTTCAACAAAAACTTGTTGTCCTTCTTCGTTAGTAGTGTGCAAATCGTAAGTTACTGCGACTACTGTGTTCGGTGAAATATTCATTTAAATTGTTTTAATGTAAATACGCTAATGCTTCCTCAACAGTTTTAACCGGTAACTGGCATACTTTATTTCGGCAAATATAAACTTTTGTTTCATTGCTTTGCTTACCTTTTAACAGCGGCAAGTTACTTTTTGTTCCACCCAATGTAATTTTATTTGGAATATAATGATTGCTTAACTCCAATTTAATAGCATCGGTTTCTAAACCAACAATAGCAATCTCATTTATTCCCTGTATCTCATTGAGCAATTGAATGGCCCAGTTGGAATAGGCCGATCCGTAGGTTTTTATCTTAGGAAAAATTGCGGCCAGCATTTCGTCTGCCTGGTTAATATATGCTTCTACATCGAAAAGTAAACCGAGTTTTTTTAAATTTTGAGCCATTGTAGAATTTGATGCAGGAATCACATTATCCATAATCTCATGTTTCCGGGCAATCAGACTCTCGCTTTCGGCCGAAGTATAAAAAAACATTGGCGAATCTGGATCACTGAAGTTTGTAATCACATAATCGGCTAGCGCCTTTGCTTCAGTCAGCCAATACTCCTCAAAATCGTATTCATATAAACCAATAAGCGCTTCAATTAAAAATGCATAATCATCCAGAAATCCAGTGATGGATGCTTTGCCATTTTTAAAATTCCGGTACAATCCACCGTTTTTGGTTTTTACATTAGTCAGAATGAATTTCGCCGCAGCCGCAGCTTTGGAATAGTACAATTCATGGTTTAACACTGTTGCTGCATCTGCTAATGCCTTAATCATCATCCCGTTCCAAGCGGTAAGGCATTTATCATCTAAACCAGGTCTTATTCGCTTATCTCTTACTTCGATGAGTTTTGCTTTTGCAGATTGAACTTTATCATACAGCGTTGCAGCATTAATTCCATATTTTTCAATGAGATCATCATCAGCAATTGTTTTTCTTAGAATATTGGTCTGCTCCTCTTCCCAGTTCCCGTCTGTTGTAACATTGTAATAGTCTGCCAACAACTTTGCGTCATCACCCAATATGGAATCAAACTCTTGTCTATCCCACACATAAAATTTCCCCTCAACACCTTCACTATCCGCATCTAAAGCTGAATAAAACAAACCATCTGGCGAGGTCATTTCTTTAAATACCCAATCGATTGATTCGACAGCCGTTTGCTTAAATGAATCAAATTTAGTGCATTGGTAGGCCTCAATATATAAGCTGATCAGCTGGGCATTATCATAAAGCATTTTTTCAAAATGGGGAACATGCCATTTATCATCAACGGAATAACGGGCAAAACCACCTCCAGTCTGATCATAAATTCCTCCGCGGCTCATCTCTTCTAGTGTATGGCAAACGGCCGTAAACACTGATTCATCGTCTTTTAAAAATCCGTAGCGTAAAAGAAAAGCCCAGTTATTGGGAAGCGGAAACTTAGGAGCACGATTATATCCTCCGAAACCGATATCAAAATGCCTTTTCCAGGGTTCGATAATTTCCGTTAAATGCGCCTCTGTATACTCCTCCTCCTTCGGGGACGGGATGATTTTTTCGCTATCCTTGATGCCAGATGTTAATCTATCAGCATACTGAATGGCTTTATCAGGTTCGTTTGTCCACAATGCGGCAACATTTTCCAGAATATTGATCCAGTCATTTTTCCTGAAATAAGTCCCCCCGTAAATTGGGCGTTGATCGGGTAAACAAATACAGTTTAATGGCCAGCCACCGCTCCCGGTCATCAGTTGGATGGCATACATATATATCTGATCAATATCCGGCCGCTCTTCCCGGTCGACTTTGATACAAACAAAATGCTGGTTCATCACCTCGGCAACTTCATGATTTTCAAAACTCTCCCGCTCCATCACATGGCACCAATGGCAGGCAGAATAACCAATACTTACCAGAATGAGTTTATTTTCAACTTTTGCTTTCTCTAATGCCTCTGTTCCCCATTCGTACCAATGAACAGGATTGTAAGCATGTTGCAACAGATATGGTGAGGATGCATTAATTAAACTATTGGGCTCAGAATGTGTATTTGACATGGCGATTTGGATCAATTTAAAAAATGTAAATCTATAAATTATCTACAAGCCTGTTTCGATTTAGTTTTTGTTTTTATACTTTAGTTGGAAATCTACTTGATCATAAAATGAAAATCACCCATACCGAAATCTACCGCTTCAGCATCCCGATGGAGCCATTTGTAATTGCCACGGGCACCATGCATTTTGCACAAAATGTGCTGATCAGAATTTACACTGATGCCGGAATTCATGGAATAGGCGAATGCTCGGCGTTTCCGATGATTGTGGGTGAAACTCAGGAAACTTGTATAGCAATGGCGAAAGACTTTGCTGCTATATTGAAAGGAAAAGATCCTCTGGAAATTCCTGAGCGGATGAACGAATTGCTGGGTTATGCAGACCATAACAATACCATAAAGAGCGCTTTTGACATGGCATTATTTGATATTGCAGCAAAACATGCGGGCTTACCACTCTACCAGTTTTTAGGCGGGAAAAGAAGAACCATCGAAACAGATATGACCGTTGGTATTGACACCGCCGAAGGAATGGCAGCCACAGCGCTAGGCTATGTACAAAAGGGTTGTGGAATCATTAAAATCAAGCTGGGCAAAAAAGTGAGCGATGATATTGAAAGGGTAAAACATATTCGGGAGGCTATTGGCAACGGTATTACTTTACGTCTGGATGCGAATCAAGGCTGGAGCTTTGACGATGCTTTATTTGCCCTTGGTGCATTGGAGAAATACAACATTGAGTTTTGTGAACAACCTATGAGAACCTGGTACGATGATAAATTGCCGGAGTTAAATGTCAATTCCCCGATTAAGTTAATGGCTGATGAAAGTTGCTACAACCATCACGATGCCCGGAAACTGATCAACAGCCAATCGACAACCTATTTGAATATCAAATTTTCAAAATCAGGTGGAATTTTAGAAGCGCAAAAAATTCACGAAGAAGCGCTGCAAACTGGGGTAAAATGTATGATAGGGAGTATGCTGGAAAGCAGAATAGCCTTGACTGCTAACCTTCATTTTGCACTGGCCAGTCCTAATGTCGACTTTTTTGATTTAGATACAGCGTTGTTAGGTCATTTAGCCGATCCATGCGTTGGGGGTTTAACCTATAATGGTTATTTTCTTGATGTTCCTGAAGAAGTTGGAATAGGCGCAGAAGCTGATGAATTTTTCCTGGAGAAATGTGAAAGCTGGACAATTTAGTTCAGCTGTCCATTCGTTCATTAGTTTTCCTACCTGCGCCTTTAGAAATTAATTTATTCGTTAGCGAATTTTAAGATTAATCAATGATCAATACCAATTCATTATTGATAAACGACCAATTGAACCTAATAACAGATTGCTTTGTCGGCTGAAAAAAGCCTTCTCGCAATCACGAAAACGGTTAGGCATTACTCCTGATTAAATAATGACCAGTGATCCAATGACTAGTGAACTAATAGTCTATCTAACGCCAAACTATCGCCATTAAACACATTAAAATCCACAACGTGACCAATGCCATTAATTTTGGCTTTATCAGAATGCTGCCAAAATTTCCAACGACTTTTATCCATCCTTAATTTTGGTTGATAGTAATGCGCAATCCATAAGGGATATTCATCGAAATGTTCTTCGAGATAATCCTCATAAAACTTCAAGCCTGAATAAATAATAGGCCTTACTTTGGTTTTAACTTCCACATAGTTTAGAAAATCGGCCAGCTCAACTCTCATTTTAACTGGAGAAACACCGTCTAAACTTTCAATATCGACCACTGGCGGCAAATCGCCCTTTTCAATATTCACCACCTGTAGAAAAAACTTCGCCTGGGTTTTTCCATCTCGCTTTGGTCTGAAGAAATGATAAGCACCACATATAATCCCCACTTTCGGGGCTTCACGCCAATTTCTTTGAAAATAAGGATCAACTTGTAAAAGGCCTTCCGTCGCTTTAATAAATGCGAATTTCACTTTCACCCCATCATCCTCCATATCTTTCACTTTTTGCCAGTTTATTTTTCCCTGGTAATAAGAAACATCAATTCCATGGATGGTATATTTTTTCGGGATTTTAATGTTGAAACTTTCATAAGTGCGATAGTTGGGGTCTTGCCCCCAATCTTTTATCCATCGCCAGGTGGCCACAAAGCCATTCAGAATGTAGCCGTAATAAAATGGGGAAAACAGAATCAGCAATAAACCAGCAATAACCACCTTCCACTGCGTAGGAAAAGGCTTAGATTTCTTTTTACGTACCGCAGGTTTTCTGGTAACAGGTTTTCTCGTAACGGTTTTTCTCTTCTCTGGGGGCATAGTTTATTTGAGGGTACTAAGTTGAGGAAAATGAAGAACAAATAAAAAGGTTTTGCTGCATACTTCGAGAGGATGTTGACTTTGTCGAACTGGAATTAAATCCAATAGTTAAATAAAAAGTTCATTACTTTTGCGCACCAGATAAATCATGTTCAAGCTCATACTCAACACCTATAAAACGTCTTTCAGTGGATTAAGCCGAGAAACCTGGCTTCTAAGCATTGTAATGATGTTTAACAGATGCGGAAGCATGGCCGTTCCATTTATGGGTTTATATGTTACGCAAAGTTTGCACCGCTCCGAAATGGATGCCGGCCTAATTATCACGTTGTTCGGCGTGGGTTCCATCCTGGGTTCGGCAACGGGCGGAAAATTAACAGATATGATTGGTTTCCGACCAGTGCAAATCCTTTCGTCTATTATCGGTGGCATTTTATTCATTTTATTTTCCACCATTACACATTTTACTAGCTTGTGTATACTGGCAGTGGTGATCAGCTTTTTTTCAGAGGCCTTTCGACCGGCGAATTTTACGGCGGTTGCACACTATGCTACCGCAGGAACCATCACAAGGTCTTACTCATTAAACAGGTTGGCAGTAAATATTGGCTGGTCGGTTGGCATCAGTCTAGCTGGAATTATTGCCTCATTCAATTATAAACTACTTTTTATTGTTGAAGGTGGCGTAAGTATCATCGTAGGTTTGCTCATTTTATCTTTTCTTCCACAGGTAAAAGGATTCATTAAAAAAGCTAAAGAAAATGCTTTGAATATGGTAATTATGAAACCCTGGAAAGATATATTTTATGTGAAATTCATCTTATTAACCACCATATTTATTACCTGTGCTTTCCTGATGTTTAGGGTAGTTCCTGTTTTCTTTAAAGAACAATGGCACATTGATGAGTTTGCCATCGGGATTATTATAGGAATCAATGGCGCAGTAATCGCTTTGTTTGAGATGATTATGATCAATAAAATCGAAGCTAAACGACCACCCATGTTCTTTATCATCATCGGGGCGATTTTCTTCGCACTTTCTTACCTGATGTTGAGCGCACCAATTGGCTTCCATTTGGTTGGTGCAGTTTTGGTAATCGTAATATTTACAGGCGGGGAAATGTTCTCGCTGCCTTTTATCAACACAATCGTTATTAGCAGGAGTAACGAGCATAATAGAGGTCTATATGCTGCTGGTTATACCTTGAGCTGGTCTTGCGCTCAGGTAATCGGCCCGTTGGCTGGTTTTTTCATTGCTAAAAACCTGGGCTATAATTGGCTTTGGTTCGGCCTTGCCTGTATGTTATTGTGCTGCGCATGGGGATTTAACAGGCTTGGGATGGTGAAAACTGAAAGTTTGGAGTTGGGAGTTGAGGGTTGAAAGTTCAAGGTTGAAAGTTCAGTGGTCCAAGTTCCAAGTTGAGCACGATCTTCCTGTCTGAAACGGCATTGGCTAGTAAACTTAACAGCACCACACTACCATCTTGTACTTCCAATTTATAACCTGTAACACAGAACCCATAACTAAAAAAAGTTCAAAGCAGATTTTAAATTTGCTCCGCTTTGAACTTTTTTATACAAATTAATACCTTGTTAAAGGTCGACTATCAAATCGCCATTTGTTATCTGTATAAACTACTTCACCTTTTGTGCTTTTACGCCTTCGTTTGTAATTTTTACAGGGAGAATCTTCCCATCGGCATCGAATTTCATTTCATCAATGCAGGTAACCCGATGATTACCATCCGTTTCACTTAATGGCCTGCGGTGATAAACAATGTGATAAGTACCTTTTTTCTCGTTAATCAATAAAGAGTGGTGCCCCGCTCCTCTTGCCACTTCCGGGTCTTGCTTTAAAATTTTATCAACCCTTTTAAACGGACCAAACGGCGAATCTGCAATGGCATAGGCTACAGAATAATCCGGACCAGTCCAGCCACCTTCGCTCCACATAAAGTAATATTTCCCATCTTTAATAAACATGTAAGGACCTTCAACATAGTTTTCCGGCGTAATTTCTTTGAAAGTAGTTCCATCTTCGAAAGGCACAAAACCGGTAAAATCCTTGTTCAGCTTGGCAATGTTACAGTGCTTCCAACCTCCGTAAATTAAATAATACTGACCATCCTTATCTTTAAAAACGAACTGATCAATGGGCTGTGCACCATTATGAAATTTATCAACCAAAGGCTTTCCTAAATGATCTTTGTATGGTCCTTCAGGCTTATCAGCAACGGCAACTCCAATTCCACCTACTTCGTTGTCGCTTTGAATGTCGTTTGCTCCGAAGAACAAGTAATACTTTTTATCTTTTTGAACAATTGCCGGGGCCCACATGGCTTTATTTGCCCACTTCACCGCAGCAGTATCCAAAACACGGGGATGTTTTTTCCAAGTAACCAAGTCATCAGAAGAGAAAGCATCCAGAAAAACCTGCTCTTTATACCTTGCAGAGTAGGTGGGATAAACCCAATATTTGTTATTGAAAATCGCCGCTTCCGGATCTGCATACCAACCCTGAAATATGGGATTTCCTGACTGCTTAATCGTTTTAGTACTTTGAGCAAAAGAACTAAGTCCTGCTAAAAGTAAAAGAGATGAGAATATGTATTTCATGTGCACAATTTATGAAAAAATATGAATTATAAAATTGAATATGATTTTGGGAAAAGCAAAGATCTCGTTACCATCGGTTTCTTCAGCCCCGCTCCCGTTTCTGCTCCGATGAAACCTGTGCAACAAGCAAGCATGCAAAAAAAAATAAATGCAGATGCTTAAATCGGGAGCATACACTTTGATCGGGTTTAAACTGCCAGTATGGTGCTGTGAAATTACAACCGTTAACCATAAACCTGACAGCGCTAAATAGCCCGGAATGCAGCGCAGCGAAATAAGGACTATGAGCAATGGCAGGACTACAGTACCAATGAAAATCTGCCTTTCATTTTCAAAAAAAATCCCTGTCTGAATAAACAAACAGGGATAATTTAAAATGAGATTCGACTTATTTACTTAGTTCTGCAAAATATTTATGGAACAAAGGCAAAGTTTCAATTCCTTTATAGTAATTGTAGATGTCGTATTTCTCGTTTGGTGAATGCAAGGCATCGCTATCTAATCCAAAGCCAAAAAGGACAGATTTGATACCCAAAACATCTTCGAATAAGGCTACGATTGGAATGCTTCCTCCTCCACGTGTTGGAATGGCTTTTTTACCGAAACTATCTTCAATCGCTTTTTCTGCAGCCTGATAGGCAATACTATCGGTTGGGGTAACCACCGGTTCGCCACCGTGATGAGGCGTTACTTTTACCTTTACATTTTTAGGGGCAATGCTTTCAAAATGTTTGGTAAAAATTTCTGAGATTTCCTCAGAACTTTGATTTGGCACCAAACGCATCGAAATTTTCGCATTCGCTTTGCTTGGCAACACGGTTTTAGCGCCTTCACCAATATAACCACTCCAAATTCCGTTAACCTCCAAAGTCGGGCGGGTTCCTGTACGCTCTAAAGTAGAGTAACCTTTTTCACCCCAAACCTCATCAATAGCTAAATCTTCCTTATATTCAGTTTCATCATAAGGAGCAGCATTTAAAGCTTTCTTCTCTTCATCACTCAATTCTACCACTTTATCGTAAAATGCAGGAATGGTAATGTGGTTATTTTCATCGTGTAGCGAAGCAATCATTTTGCACAATATTGTAGCCGGGTTAGCCACTGCGCCGCCATAAACACCCGAATGTAAATCGCGGTTCGGACCAACAACTTCCACTTCCATATATGCTAAACCACGTAAACCCGTTTCTATTGAAGGATGCTCCATGCTGATCATCGAAGTATCAGAAATTAAAACCACATCGGCTTTTAAACGTTCTGCATTGTCTTTAACAAAAATACCAAGATTTGCCGAACCAACTTCCTCCTCGCCTTCTATCATAAACTTAACGTTACAGGCCAAAGTATTGGTTTGCATCATCAATTCGAACGCCTTCACATGCATGTAAAACTGGCCCTTATCATCACAGGCACCACGGGCGTAGATTTTTCCATCGCGTACGGTCGGCTCAAATGGTGGTGTATGCCATAATTCCAGGGGATCTGCAGGTTGCACATCGTAGTGACCATAAATTAAAACGGTTGGTAAAGCACTGTCTATTATTTTCTCACCGTAAACAATTGGATAACCAGCGGTTGGACATATTTCAACGTGATCCGCACCGGCATCTTTTAGTTTTTGCGCCACATAGTCAGCTGTTTTTAAAACATCAGCTTTATTTTTTGGGTCGGCACTCACTGATGGAAAACGCAATAGTTCGAACAACTCGTCTAAAAAGCGTTGTTTGTGCGTTTCTACGTAATTTTTAATCTCTTGCATAACAAAATGAATTTGAGCAAATATATGATTTTACCATAAAAGCCCTTGATTTATCGTTTGTATTTTACTTTTAGAAGGTGTGTTTTTTGAGGAAGAAATTAGTTGATATCACTTAAATTTGACAAGACACTTAGTTTGTTAAGTAATTGTTGTTTTTAAATAAAATTCAACTTTACGAAATATTTTTTAAACCATTTTTTCGTAAATTGCACTTTTAAAATTATCCAAAAAGCCAAGAAATGATTCTTCACAATGAAAATTAGCATAAAGTTCAGTACTTTTTTAGTATTGCTATTTTCCATCAGCATTTCTGGTTTTACGCAAACAACAAGCCCACCTCGGGTAAGTTGCCCTGAAGCAGCTCAGTTTTACGCTAGAGACAGTATTAACATTGTAACTTTTGGTGCAAGTACAGTTGAAGGGGTTAATGGAGCTGGTTTTCAAACTATGCTGAGAAATAACTTTTTGAATTGCTATCAAAACAAAGTTGTTGATATTACCAACCACGGTATCGGCGGTCAGACTACTTTTCAAGGCTTGTTACGAATAGATAATGCGATAAAAGACCGAACAGGTTTTATTGTAATTTCGATGGGCATTAATGATGCGTTGGCAATGGTTAACGGTAAAGGAAGCGTGGCCGAAACGGAGGCCAACATGCGTTCTTTGATTAGCATCAGTTTAAAGCAAAACCTGGTTCCAATTCTTTGTACACTACAAAATGTAGACGATAGAAACAGCGCTCCGCTGGCTCAGGCAAACGTAAACGTCAGGGCTCTAAATGTTGTTTATAGGCGTTTGGCCATTGAATATAAAATATATTTAGCAGATGTAAATGCAGCGATGCGGAGAGATTTCACCTTGTATCAGGATGCTTTTCATCCAAACGCCAGAGGTTATAGATTAATCAGCTATGTCATTTTCGATGCCATTAACAAAGCGATTTTTGATAAGTTTTTAATGTTTGTGGTTTCACAAAACTATCCAAATCCAGCCGGAACACAAACTTACCTTGATGTGGTTTTGCCAGAAACAGATAAACTTACCATACAGGTTTATGATATGATGGGCAGGTTGGTAAAAACTGTTTTGAATGAATATATTAATACTGGTAAGCATACTCTGGAAATAAATACCTCTACTTTTGTACCGGGGATCTATTTTTTCAAACTCACTTCCGATTCAGGGCAGTACAATGCCGCAAAAAAGTTTATCGTAGCGAGGTAACAAAAGATTACTGCTTTAGTCTTAAAACAGATTAATTAGTTTTATATCTTTAAAAATGCCTACTGACACTTTTACAAACGAAGCAATTGATATTAATTCGTTACCGAAATACGAAGAAATTTCTCTGAAAAAACCCCACTCCAATTATTGGAAAATCATTTGCATTAATTTAATCCTCACTTTTCTAGTTATTGGCATTACTGCTGTTTTACTATTTTTTTTTAATGAGAAAATACAGCCACATGCCTTAATCATTGTTGGCATTTATGTAGTAGTTACCATTGTTACCGTTTTGCTTTTCTATGTTAGTTTTAAGAAACGTGGATATGCCATCAGAACCAAGGATGTAATTTATAAGAGTGGCATCATTGCCGAATCAACTACGATTGTGCCGCTAGACAGGATTCAGCATATCGAACTGAATGAAGGTTTTTTTTCAAGAATGTTTAATTTGGGTTCGCTGCAAATATTTACTGCAAGCGGCCAAACAGGTCACCTCCACATTGCGGGCATACCAATTGATGAAGCAAAGAGCATAAGAGATTTGCTATTGAATAAACTCGAGTTGCTTGAGACACCTGAAATTGAAACTAAACTGAAAGTTAATGAATAGCGATTTCAGTAAACCCCAACGAGAGTCTGCTTTCGGAATAATCGTAATGGCAGCCCATACTGCTTTTAAAATTGGTAAGGCAACATTTTTCCTGGTTATTTATGCCTTTGTAAAAATGAGTGCAGCCTACACCGCATATGTACTTCTTGGTGTTGGTGTAATTATTTTGCTTTGTGTAGTCTTTTCTTATTTATGGTATCTAAACTTTACTTTTTTTCTAGATAAGGAAAAGCAGGAATTCGTAGTTAACAAGGGAATTTTAAATCGCGATCAGGTAATTGTTCAGTTAGACAAGATTCAGCAGGTTAATATCAATCAAAATATCTTGCAGAAAATGATTGGCGTTTATGGCCTCAAAATAGATACCGCCGGGGCAAGTGGAGAAGAAGTAAGTATCAAAGCCATTGACGAAGTTTCTGCTTATAATTTAAAGGAGCATTTATTAAAAGGCAAAACTGAAGCTACCGAACACGCCAATATATTAACAAATGAGCTACCAATAATCGATGAGATTCCGTTTTTGAGGGTAAGTACCTGGACACTGTTTAAGGTTGGGCTAACCTCCAATTATGGGCAAAGTTTAACTGTAATCCTCGTCTTCTTTATGTATACCGTTCAGGAAGCACGGCATATTATGGACATTTTCGGGCTTGATAAAGGAGCTGTGCAAAGCACTGTTTTAGGTTTGGCCACCTTATTTTCTGTTGCAGTAATTGTGGTTATTTTTTTGATTGTGCTATTGTCAATCAACCTTATCAGAACTTTTTATCGGTATTTCCAACTGGAGGTGAGTCAGCATAAAAATTCCCTGCTATTATCGTCTGGCCTGATTGCGAAAAAAAATACCTTAATTAACCCTACTAAAGTTCAGATTACGAAACATAGCCAAAATTACTTTCAAAAGAAACTTAATCTCCTCAACATCAGTTTAAAACAGGCGCATTTTGGCGAGAGTAAAAAGGGTAAAGAAATGCAGGGCAATACGCTCGAAATTGTGGGATGTGATACTTTTGAAAGGGATGAACTATTGAAGATGATACTTGGACAGGTTCCAACTATAGGGAAAACTTTCGTTCCCGATTGGCGCTTTTTGAATTTGCCTATTTTCTTTAAACTGATCTTACCAGTGACGATCTTTATGCTTGTTGCTTTTAATGTTCCAGAAGTGAAACCCTTTCTGGGCTTCGCAGCAGCCTATTTCATTGTCGGAATTCTGATGATTTACATCAGTTACCGAAGGCACCGGATCTCCGTAAATCAGCAGTTTATTATCAAGAAAAGTGGAATTTGGGATATTTCAAATGAAGTAATCGTTCCACACAAAATCCAGGCAATTACGGCTTCACAATATCCATGGCACAAAAGCGTAGATGTGGGGCATTTGTGCCTACATACTGCAGCTGGACAAATTCATTTCAAATATGGGAATTACAGCGAGATCAAAAGGCTAGTGAACTATTGGCTTTACCAGGTGGAGAGTGGTAATGAAAATTGGATGTAATGGTTTGAAGGTTGTTGCAACAGATCAGTTAGGTTAACCCCATTCTTTTTTTGCGGAAATCATCTTTAGTCTGCAAGCCTAAAAAGATTCAAAATACTGAAATAGGTGGCAAATTTTTCCCGCAGATAACACAGATTTTCGCAGATTTTCCTACCAAAACTATTTAGACATCTGCGAGATAAATTATAGCGTCATTATACCTTTAATATTTGCTGTCTGTTTATAAATCGCAATTACTTCATCAGCATTTTGCATCTGTTTCTTTACTGTTATCGAAACATATTTGCCTGTTTTAGAAGGTTGTTCTAAAAATTGATCATTTGGCAAAACAGCACGAAGATCTTGAATTTTCTCTACACCGCCCGTCAAGATAAATTTGAAGTTGTAGATGCCTGGAAACTTTTCTACACTTTCCAGCTTCTCTTTTAAGTTAGCGTAAATATCTGTACTGTTTCCCTCTGGGATATTAGTGAATTCTATGTCCTTGTTTATTTTTTTCTCTTCCATAACTTAAACATATCAAATTTTATTCCCAAATGGATAAGGTGAAATTTTGGCAGAAAAAAATCAGTGATTGCTAATTTACGAACTAATTTAGCCAGTTAGATTTCCTTAAACATAGATTGCAGTTCTCCTATTCGTGATTTGATTAGTGATCATCATTGGGAAGTTTATATTATACCCGACTTTTGCTTTTCAAAAAAAACGGGCCTCTATTTCTCCACAAATTCAATAAAAAACTTTTGAATTGTTATTTTTGAACCTCAAAAAAACAGGAGCCGATTTGGACTATTTAGAAGGATTAAACCCACAACAAAGAGCAGCAGTAGAGAATACAAAAGGACCGGTAATGATTGTTGCAGGTGCTGGTTCGGGCAAAACCCGTGTAATTACTTATCGCGTTGCACACCTCATTCAAACAGGAACCGACCCTTTTAATATTCTGGTTTTAACCTTTACCAACAAAGCGAGTAAAGATATGCGTGAGCGTATTTCAAAAGTGGTTGGTGCTGAGGCTAAAAACATTTGGATGGGTACTTTTCACTCTGTTTTCGCGAAGATTTTACGGGTAGAGGCAGAGAAAATTGGTTATCCAAACAACTTTACTATTTACGATACCGATGATAGTAAGAGTGTTATCCGTGCCATTTTAAAGGAAATGCAGTTAGACGATAAGTTATACGCCGCAAACTTTGTTTTTGGACGTATCTCTTCGGCAAAAAATAATCTTATTTCCTGGGGTGAATATCAGTCAAACGATCAGATTCAGGCGGAAGACATTCAAAATAAGCGTCCTTTAATTGGCCAGATCTATGAGCAGTATGCAAAACGCTGTTTCAGGGCTGGTGCTATGGATTTTGATGACTTACTATTTAAAACCAATATTCTGTTAAAAGAACACCCTGAGGTGTTGAATAAATATCAACAAAAATTCAGGTATTTAATGGTGGATGAGTATCAGGATACCAATTTTTCGCAATATACCATTGTGAAAAAACTGGCCGCTGCTTACCAGAACATTTGCGTGGTTGGTGATGATGCACAAAGTATCTACGCCTTTCGTGGAGCCAACATTCAAAACATCTTAAACTTCGAACGCGATTATCCCGATTTAAAGGTTTACAAACTGGAACAGAACTACCGCTCTACCCAAAATATTGTTGATGCCGCCAGTAGCATTATCGCCAACAACAAAAATCAGCTGGAAAAAAACGTCTTCTCAGAAAATGTAGAGGGCGATAGAATTAAGGTTTCCCGTGCTTTTACCGATAATGAAGAGGGTAAATTGGTAGCTGAATCAATTATTCAGGAACACGGTTTGAAAGGTTATCAATACCACGATTTTGCCATTCTGTACCGTACCAATGCACAAAGCAGAGCAATGGAGGAAGGCTTGCGCAAGCTGAATGTTCCTTATAAAATATATGGTGGTACTTCTTTTTATCAACGTAAAGAGATTAAGGATTTAATTGCTTACTTCCGTTTAACTTTTAATCCGAAGGATGAAGAAGCCATTAAAAGGGTAATTAATTATCCTAAACGTGGAATTGGAGATACGTCCATCGATAAAATCATCGTAGCTGCAGATCAAAATAATATCACCATGTGGGATGTAATTTCAAATGCGCATCAATACGTTGACGGTCGATTGGCTAACCAGCTGAACGACTTTTCGATGATGGTTCAGAGCTTTCAGGCAGAGGCTAAAAAGCTTGATGCTTACGATTCAGCTTTGTTTATTGCACAACACGCAGGCATATTGAAGGAACTTTATACCGATGATAGCGTTGAAGGTAGAGCAAGATACGAAAACATTCAGGAGTTATTAAATGGTATAAAAGAGTTTGCGGAGCGTGAAGATATCGAAGAAAAAGGCCTGGATATTTTTATGCAGGATGTAGCGCTTTTAACCAATGATGATAAGGACGGCGACAAAAACAAGGATACGGTTTCGTTGATGACGATTCACTCTGCCAAAGGTTTGGAGTTTAAAAACGTATTTATTGTCGGCCTAGAGGAGAACCTTTTTCCATCGCAAATGTCGGTTAATTCCCGTTCCGATTTGGAAGAAGAACGCCGTTTATTTTATGTGGCCATTACACGTGCTGAAATTAAGCTAACCATAACTTACGCTACTTCTCGTTACCGTTGGGGAACATTAACTAACTGTGAACCAAGCCGTTTTATCAACGAAATTAATCCCAGATTTTTAGAGTTGGATGTGAAACCTGCTAAAAGCAACGTTTTTGAAGGCAACTTTGATGATGAACGCAAAACCTGGACTTCTCAACCTCGTGATTTCTTTAGCAAACCAAAACCTGCGAGCACTACTTCTGCCCCATCGCCTCGTCCGAAAACAACTTCGCTATTGGCAAAAGCACACGTTCCAACCCCTGGTTTTGCCCCTTCACAACCACACGAATTTCAAGGTGGCATGGAAGTAGAACACGAAAAATTTGGCTTTGGAAAGATTATTAGTCTGGAAGGAAATTTACCCGATGTAAAAGCGACGGTATTTTTCCAGGGTTTAGGCAACAAGCAGTTGTTATTGAAATTTGCTAAATTGATGATTGTGAAAAATTGATATTGTATAAGGCCTAGTTGCCTTACACAATATCAATACAACCCATTTAAGCCGGCACTATGCCAAAATATACTTTGTAATTTGCATTGTGGCCGCGAAGGTTATTGGTAGAAAACTTGTAACCTACATTTTTATAATTTGAATTGTTGGTTCGTCTGGCCAAGAGGATAAGGTCTTTACCGGTGAGTACAATCCTTTCGCTTCCAATCTTATCATCGCCAAAACCAAATAAATTATTTACCGCTTTGGCCACCTCGGGAATAAATTTTTGAATCAAGGGGCCAACCACCGCTGCAATTGCACCGCCAACAACAGGAATAAGTCCCAAAGCGGCAGTTCCTAAACCATGTGCTGCTGTCATAGCGGCCTGAATTTCCTTTCTAAATTTTTCAGGATCACCATGATCATTCTCCATTAACGTGATTTCAAGAATCAAACCATTGGGTTTGCCTCTGTAAATTTCAATCAAGTCAGGTCTTGATGTATCAGAATCTACACTGCTGTAGGTTTGCGATCTAAAGGCGGCACCAGAAAATGGTGAGACTACTCCCATCAATACATATGGCTCATCTGCACCAGATGTTTCGCCTGTTTCT
>NZ_JAPIVT010000020.1 GCF_026239735.1 Pedobacter sp. MC2016-05 | reverse complement strand
TTTAATCAATGCAGATGGAAGTTATCCTGCTACGGGTCGATCTATTATTTATCGTGGTGCAGCTTTTCATCATCTGGCCGATGTTGCTTTGAGAAAGACATTGCCGAAACAGCTTAGTCCTGCGCAAGTTAGAGGTGCATTAACTGCGGTTATCAAGAAAACTTTAGAAAGCCCGACAACCTACAAAGCAGGCTGGTTAACTATCGGATTGTATGGAGCACAGCCTTCGTTGGGCGATTTTTATAACAATCAAGGTAGCCCTTACATTGCAACAAACATATTTCTTCCATTAGGATTATCAGAAAATGATCCCTTTTGGGCAAGTCCTGCAGAAAAATGGTCGGCACAAAAGATTTGGGGTGGAGAAGACTTTCAGAATGACCATAGTGCGAGTTTAAAGTAAATACAAATTTAGAAACATCCAAATCCAAACTTCCTCATGCTTTTAAACTTAAAAAAGGTATTTACCATTTTTTTGGTATTATTCCTGCCGCTGATTTTCCACCATGCATTTGCGCAACAGCGATATAATAACTTCAAGCCAGGCAAAATCTGGGAAGATAACAAGGGGAAACACATCAACGCACACGGTGGTGGGGTTACCGAAATTGATGGCGTTTACTATTGGTATGGAGAGCATAAGGTGGCAGGAAATATTGGAAATACCGCGCAGGTAGGCGTTCATTGCTATTCTTCAAAAGATCTGTACAATTGGAAAGATGAGGGCATAGCCTTAAAAGTTTCTGATGATCTATCCAGCGACATTGCTAAGGGGTGTATTTTGGAGCGGCCCAAAGTTGTGTTCAATAAAAGAACGAAGAAGTTTGTAATGTGGTTCCATCTGGAGTTGTTAGGTAAAGGCTACGAAGCTGCTAGAGCTGGTGTGGCCATTGCTGATCGAGCATCAGGTCCCTTTCTGTTCGCGAGAAGTTATCGTCCCAATCCAAACAAGCTTCCTGTTTACCCTAATGCAGAATCACAAAAGCAGGCGGTTAACTGTAGCAGTCCTGCCAATAAAAGCGATGGGTTTTTCTGTCGGGATATGCCGGGAGGCCAAATGGCCAGAGATATGACGGTTTATGTAGATGATGATGGCAAAGCTTACCATATTTTTTCTTCGGAAGAAAATTTTACCCTTCATCTTGCCGAATTAAGTGATGATTATCTCTCGCATACCGGTAAGTTTATCAGAATTTATATCGGACAACAAACCGAAGCACCGGCTTTATTTAAAAAAGACGGTAAATATTATATGGTGGGATCGGGTTGTACCGGTTGGGCGCCAAATCCTGCCAGGTGGTTTGTTGCGGATAGCATTTGGGGACCGTGGAAATACATGGGGAACCCTTGTATAGGTGAAGGTTCAGCTTTAACCTTTGGCGGGCAGAGTACGCACATTTTCAAAGCGCCAGGTACGAAAAACCAATTTATTTTTATGGCTGATCAATGGACACCTAAAAATCCGATAGATGGAAAATATCTTTGGTTGCCTATCGATTTTAATGAAGGGAAAATGGAAATTTCGTGGAATGATAGGTGGGATCTGTCGGTTTGGAAAAAATAATATCAGGATCTATTTAGGGCGTAAATATTATGAAATAGGATTTATCCCCTGTTATATGCCAAATTACCCCTTACATCCCAGGCGTTTTATCATTTTATTTGTGGCATAAGTTAAAGGAAAGCGTAGGCAAAAAGCCCGTCAACTTTAGGCTTTGAGAATAACCTTTTCTTTATCGTGAACCTTAACCAGCTAATATAAACCAATTTCCAGATCATGTTTGGAGATAAGATTGAATACACATGAAACTTAAATTTTTACTCATTCTGCTTTTGATGAATTTCGTTGGGGCAAAAGCCCAAAATAACGATTGGGAAAATCCGACACTCGTAGATCAGGGAAAGGAACGACCACATGTACCTTTTATGCTTTTTGAAAATGAAAAAGACGTAATTGATGACGATTATTCAAAATCAAATCGCTATAAACTGCTCAACGGTACATGGAAGTTTAACTATGTAGACAAACACGCAGATCGTATAAAAGATTTTTATCGTGAAGATATCAATGATCAGTTATGGGCAAATATCCCTGTACCATCTAACTGGGAACTGAATGGTTTTGGTATCCCTATATACACCAATATCACCTATCCTCATCCTAAAAATCCTCCTTTCATTGGAGAAAATAATCCGGTAGGTACTTACAGGAAAAGTTTTGCTGTTCCTGCAGACTGGAAAAATCAGGAAACATTTATCCACTTCGGTTCCATTTCAGGCTGTGCTTTTATTTATGTAAACGGCAAAAGAGTGGGTATGACCAAAGCAGCTAAAACACCTGCAGAATTTAATATCACACCATTCTTAAAAGCAGGTAATAACCAGTTAGCCGTACAGGTTTTTCGCTGGCATGATGGAAGTTACTTAGAAGATCAGGATTTTTGGAGATTAAGTGGCATAGAACGAGATGTTTATCTGTTTTCGCTGCCAAAGCTTACCATTTGGGATTTCTTTTTAAAAGGTGATTTGGATGCGAATTATAAAAATGGAGTTTTTAGTGCAGATATCGACCTAAGAAAATTTCAAGGCAATGTTACTCCAGCAGGAAAATTAAGTGTTAAACTTTTGAATAGGGATGGTAAAGTAGTTCTGAGTAAGCGCCAAAATTTCACCACCTCAACGAATGATTTACAAACGATTAAATTAAATGGTGTGGTGGATAAACCATCGAAATGGAGTGCCGAGCAACCGACCTTATACACCTGCATCATAAAGCTGGAAGATGAACAGGGAAAAACGTTAGCAATTACCGGCGCCAAAGTCGGCTTTAGAAAGGTGGAAGTAAAAAACGCACAATTGCTTGTGAATGGTGTGGCGACAATGATTCATGGCGTTAACAGACATGAGCACGATGATGTTACCGGGCATACCACAACCAGAGAGCTGATGTTAAAAGACATTAGGTTAATGAAAGAGCTAAACATCAATTCGGTTCGTTTGTCGCACTATCCAAACGACCCCCTTTGGTACAAATTATGTGATCAGTATGGTTTGTATTTGGTGGATGAGGCCAATATCGAAACCCATGGAATGGGAGCGGAGTTTCAATCATGGTTTGATAAAACCAAGCACCCCGCATATTTACCAGAGTGGGCTGCCGCACATACAGATCGTACGGTTCGTATGGTAGAGAGAGATAAAAACCATCCCTCAATTATTATTTGGTCGCTTGGAAATGAGTGCGGAAATGGTCCTGTTTTTCATGATAATTATAAATGGATAAAAGCGAGGGATAATAGCAGGCCTGTGCAGTTTGAGCAAGCCGGAGAAGATTGGAATACCGACATCGTTTGCCCAATGTACCCAAGCATCGGAAGTATGAAAAGATATGCGGCCGATAAAACTAAAACCAGGCCATACATTATGTGCGAGTATGCGCATGCAATGGGCAATAGCAACGGCAATTTCCAGGAATATTTTGATATTATTCGCACGGGCGAGCACATGCAGGGCGGCTTCATTTGGGATTGGGTTGATCAGGGAATTAAAACCAAAGATGCCAATGGAAAGACTTTCTGGGCCTACGGAGGCGACCTGGGTGGTTTCTATTGGCAAAATGATGAAAATGGTGTAGCTGATGGAATTTTAAGTGCCGACCGTACTCCTGATCCGGGTGCTTACGAAGTAAAAAAAGTTTACCAGAATATTCTTTTCTCAAGTGATGACATCAGCAAAGGAAATTTAAACATTGAAAACATTTTTGATTTCACCAATCTAAGTGATTACCAGTTTAAATGGGAGATGCTCGCTGATGGGCTCAAAATAAAAGAAGGAAGATTCAACGTTAACCTTGCCCCCCATAGCAAAACAACAATCAAACTTAACCTGCCACAATTCAAATCAGTGGAGGGCACTGAATATTATTTGAATGTATTTGCATTAGTAAAAAAGGAAATCCCCATGTTAAATATAGGTTTTGAAGTGGCAAAGGAACAATTCAAATATGCCGGAAACTACTTTGAAAAGTCTGCAAAAATAGAAAACCAGCTTAAGCTTAATGCCGAGAATAGCAAATTGAAATTTTCGGCTGGAAACATTTCTGGTGAGTTTGATACCAAGACTGGGCATTTTAGCAGGTATGCCATTAACAACACAAGTGTTTTGAGAAGTTTTCCGGAACCCTATTTTTGGCGAGCGCCAACTGATAATGATTTCGGAAATAACATGCCATCACGACTAGGAATCTGGAGATCTGCTCATGAAAATAAAACACTTAAATCAGTTGATGTAAGCAAGCAGACTGATAGCGGAGTGGTAATTAAAGTGGCATATGAACTTACGGCCATACAGCTGCCTTATCATATTAACTACTTAATTGGTAATGACGGATCGATTAAAGTGACGGCATCTATGAATATGGGAGACAGGACTTTGCCAGAGTTGCCACGTTTTGGAATGAGAACTACCTTGTCTGATAAATTTGCTAATCTGGAATATTATGGGCGAGGGCCATTTGAAAATTACAGCGACAGACATGATGCTTCATTCATAGGGTTATACCAGGATAAAGTTCAAAATCAATATTACTCAGGTTATATACGACCGCAGGAAAGTGGAAATAAAACCGATGTGAGGTGGCTGAGATTAAAAGACGATGCGGGGAATACACTACAAGTTGAAGGCAGCCAACCTCTATCTTTCACCGCAATCAAACATAGCGCTGAAGATCTGGATCCTGGATTAACTAAAAAACAGCAGCACCCAACGGAACTTCCGGTTAGAGATGAAGTTTTTCTTTCGATCGATTTGAAGCAGCGGGGCGTAGGTGGCGATGATAGCTGGGGGGCCTATCCACACAAACCCTATTTATTGTTGGATAAAACTTTTTCGTACAGTTACACCGTCAAACTCTTAAATTCACTATGATGCGCCGGGTGCCTCGCTAGACTTTTATGCATTGATCTCAATTTCGAATCATGTGCATTCAAAAAAATGTATGTACATTAAATATTTATTGATCTGAAGGTTATAGATTTAGTGTCGATGCAAACTTAAGGCTAGCAGCAAATCGGATGCTAGACCCGGATGCTGAAATAAGATTTGTTAGGAAGAACTACTGTCGCATCAGCAAGAAATTGCTGTTGTTGAAAATCGAAAAGTTATTGTAGAAGCAAAGCCGGAAAAAAAAAATCACGTTATTTGAATGGATGTAACAGGTGGCGAATAAAATTGGCGTACATTAAGTTTGCCTTTCTGCGTCCTTAATCACCTAGGCTTCCCCTGTTTTTCGTAAGGGATGCTCAAACCCGTGAAGCATTGGAAAATGAATGCGTCTCTGACCTTTGCTAGACAATCAATTGTAAGTTTCTTACGCCATATCTTTTCAACCTCAGAGATTTCAAGATGTATTATTTCTGGATCTTCCGAACCACACTTGAATTTTTCAATAGGATTTTTTAATATCCATTCATTTGCTTCAGCTGTATTTAATAACTGTTTTAGGTTTTTAATCTGCTTGATTGCAGCATCTTTGATAGGGAAAATCTGTCTAGAACGAGGTAGTTATAGAATTTTTGAGCAAAGCAATATTCAATATCTGATAAGTCAATATCGTCTATCTTTAATTTCTCTTTCAGGAATTTTGCAATCTTCTTCCCAGTGGCGTTCCATTGTTTTAGCGTTTCCTTTGACCTCAAAGCCTTTTCAATTACCTTTCAAATACCTTAATATGAATCGACTAATTCCAATAATGAAGGAACCTTGCTCTGAGTCTGCGATTTGATTTGTCCTTTGCTTTCAATCTTGATGTTATGAATTTTTTAGCATTGTTGGAGTGATAAATTCATACTTTGTTTTTAAAATGCGAAGTTGACTTCCAAGACACTGGATATACGAATGAGTTCGGAATTGATTTTCTTAGCATTTTCTGATCTGATGACCTTTTTAAGTTCGATGTTCCAATTGTTAATATGGACTTTTTGATCAGTAGAAAACTCAGCGCCCTTGCCATCAATAGAAATTCTACAAATGATAGGGGCATAATCTTTTAAATCCGCTTTTGATTTGCGCTGCCAGAACAGGATTTTTAGGGTGAAGTTACTTTTCGTTTCTCAATCTTTTGGTAAACATGTTGTTTTCAGATTGTCCGTCAAATGTTATTTAAGGTATTCTCGATAACTGGTGCCCAAATTTACCGAATACATTTGGGAACCATTTGTATTGGATTATTATTATGGTTAGAAATTACCTATTATTTTTTCGCGAATCGTCGTTTAAAAGGTCTTTTAAACAAAAAAGACGCAATCTCTTGCGTCTTTCGTGATCCCGCTGGGATTCGAACCCAGGACCACTACATTAAAAGTGTAATGCTCTACCAGCTGAGCTACGGAATCATTTCCTTTTGTTTAAGGAGGTGCAAATATAGAGATAAAAATTAATTGAACAAATATTTTTAAATAATTATTAATGCTTTCAGTGAAGCGTTAAAAAATTGTTAAGCCAACTGACTGATTTTGAATTTCGTAAGCTTACATAGTGTGTGAAAAATTTTTCAAAATTATTTTATAGTCTTTGGTATAAAGTTCAAAAAAGATTGAAATTGTGCCTTGTGCTTGTTTTTATCTAACTTGAAATAAAATGCACCACGCCTCGAATTTGATTTGTCTTTCTCGGTTTGTTTAATTAGCAGTCCGCTGGCGGTAATTTTACGAATGAAGTTGCGGTTATCAATCGGTGAGTCGTAAACCTGCTCGTATAGTGCTTGTAACTGCGGGATAGTAAATTTCTTTGGCAGCAGTTCAAACAAAATAGGGTGCAGTGCTGCCTGGTAACGGATCTTGGCCATAGCAGCCTTAACCATTTCGTTATGGTCGAAAATCAGTTCGGGTACTTCTTTTATCTTAAACCATTCTGCATGGTATTGATCGTTGATCTGTTTGTTATATTTATTAATATCAATCAAAGCAAAGTAAACAACCGAAATGGTGCGTTCAATGGGGTCACGGTCTGGGCGACCATAGGAGTGGAGCTGCTCCAGATAAACATCATGCAAGCCTGTTAATTCTAAAAGAATCCTTTTTGCAGCGCCATCTAAATCTTCGGTGTCGCCGATAAAACCACCCATTAAACTCCACTGATCTTTGACCGGTTCAATCGCCCTTTTAATTACTAATAGTTTAAGTTGATCACCATCGTAACCAAAAATAATGCAATCTACAGCAACAAGGACAGGTTTTTGATTTAAATATTTTCCCATTAAAAAAGAGAGTTTAGTTTTTCGTCGTTATAATCACTAATATAGCCTAAGATGTTCGGGTATCCATCAAATTCCTCGATGCTGTGGGTGGTAGTGAGCACGATGCATTTCATTCCAGCATTTAATGCTGATTCAACGCCTTTCGGCGCATCTTCAAAAACCAAACAATCTTGCGGTGAAATATTTAATGCTGCTGCGGCCTTTAAAAATGTTTCAGGATCTGGCTTGCTAATTTCGACGTCATCTGCACTCACTATCGCATTAAGGTAATTACGAATGTTTAATCCATCAACAACGAAGTCGATATTAAACGGGATTGCTGCAGAACCAATGGCCATCGCGATATTTTTTTGCCTGGTCAAATCTAAAAACTTGTCTAATCCGGAAATTAAAGCCAGGTGCGGAAAATAGCCTTCCTGATATTTTTTCTCCTTATCCATAGAAAGCTTTTCTATTTCTGATGGAGAAAATTTATTGCGACCAAATACCCGCTCTAAAACTTCGTGGTTTTTGCCATACATCTCTTGCTTAACGGTTTCGTAATCTAAATTTGCACCTAAATCTTCGTTCATAATGGAATGCCAGGCCATGGTGTGATATTGCATATCGTTGATCATGGTGCCATTCAAATCAAACAGAAATGCTTTAGGTTTGAAGTCGAAATTCTGCATAAGCCGCTAAATTATGTGAAATTTTTAGATGTGAGCTAATCCAATCAATATTACCTTAAATTTAATTGATAATCGTTGTAATAACGTTAATTTTTTTTTCATACTTTAGCCTTAACCAAAATAAATCTTATGAAACGAATTTTTTTAAAATGCTTTCCAATTGCAGCAATTTGCTTAGCGGCCACATTATATTCCTGCAATCCAAAAAGTGAAAAAAAGGATGAAACAAGCGTTCAGGCTGATTCATCAAAATATAATACCACACTTGATGGCAAGGAAGTGAAGCTTTTTACCTTAAAGAATAAGCAAGGTGCAGTGGTTACAATTTCCAATTATGGTGGTCGAATCGTATCACTTAAGGTGCCTGATAAAGATAACAAACTTACCGATGTAGTTTTGGGATATGATAGCATCGGAGCCTATCGCAAAAAAGGAGAGCCTTTTTTCGGTGCTTTAATCGGTAGATATGGTAACAGAATTGCTAAGGGAAAATTTACCCTTGAAGGCAAGGAGTATCAACTTCAGTTAAATGATGGGGTAAACAGTTTACATGGCGGAAAAGATGGTTTCTTTTCAAAGGTGTGGGAAGCCAAGCAGTTAGACGGACAGAAATTAGAACTTAATTACATATCTAAAGATGGCGAGGCGGGTTATCCTGGAAACCTTGATGTGAAAGTTGTTTACAGCCTAACGGAAGATAATTCATTAACAATTGATTATACTGCTACCACAGATAAAGCAACGGTGGTAAACTTAACTAACCATGCCTACTTCAATTTAAGTGGTGAAGGAGATAAAACGATTTTAGATCATGAGTTAATGATTGCTGCTGATGCATATACCCCAGTTGATTCAACCTTGATTCCTACAGGTAAGTTACAGCTAGTTAAAGGCACTGCTTTTGATTTTAATACTGCCAAAGCCATAGGCAAATCAATTGATGAAAATGACCAGCAATTAAAGTACGGTAAAGGCTACGATCATAATTTCGCACTTAAAGCAAATGATGGCAAAACTGCTGTTGCAAAGGTTAAAAGTCCATCGACAGGAATTATATTAGAAGTTTTTACAACTGAGCCGGGATTACAGTTTTACAGCGGGAACTTTTTAACAGGTGCAGATAAAGATGGTAAAGGTGGAAAATCGTATCCTCACCGTTCGGCCTTTTGCCTGGAAACGCAACATTTTCCAGATGCACCGAATCACCCGAACTTTGCTTCAACGGTGTTAAAACCTGGTGAAACTTACAAAACCAGCTCTACTTATAAGTTTTCTAAATAAGGTCAAAGCTTTTATAAGAAGCGCAATGGAGTGAATTGAAATCTGCATTTAAAGCAAAAGCAAGACTGATTGGCCTTGCTTTTTTATTTTATTATTGAATCTAAGTCCGAAAAGTTTTCTTCAGGAATCTTAATGTTGTAGTAACCGATCAGGAAACTGAGTGATTTTCTCAATCGTTAACTGTTGCATAATCTGATACAAATGCGTTTTGAACATGTTGATGGTATGATCACCACCTTCGTTGCCCAATGCACCTACGCCATACATAAAAGGGCGGCCCATAAAATTAAATTCCGAACCTACGGCATGTGCCCTTGCTAAATCTACACCTGAACGAATACCTCCGTCCATCATAATTTTAAGCTTTGATTTGTATGCCGGATTAGCGGCGAGTTTGATTAACGAATTGATAGAGGATTCGCCTGCATCAATTTGTCTGCCGCCATGGTTAGATACAATTACGCCATCTACACCAATTTGAATCGCTGCCTGCATATCTTCATCGGTAGCAATTCCTTTAAGTACCAAAGGGCCTTTCCAAATCTCGCGGATAGCCGAAACTTTTTTGATATCAACTTTTCCGGTGAAGGTTTTGTTCATGAATTGCCCCAACTGCGACATATCCATGCCTTTTTCCATATAAGGTTTTAATGTTGCGAAAGAAGGAATGCCATGTTGCAGCGTTTTTATTCCCCATAGTGGACGGGCAAAAGCTTGCAGAATATTATTGACAGACATTTTTGGTGGGATAGAAAGTCCACTCTTGATCTCTTTGTATCGTAAACCAAAAGCCGGTACATCAACTAAAACGACCAGAACCGGGCACTCTACTGCTTTTAATCGTTTAAGGATATCATCTCTTAAGCTATTTTCTGTCGGATGATATAATTGGAACCAGGCTTTTCCATCCGATACTTCAGCAATACGTTCGATGCTGCTCGTAGATACCGTACTGAGCGTATATGGGATATCTGCTTTTGCTGCGGCCCTCGCTAAAATTTCTGGTGCGTTTGGCCACATTAAACCTTGCAAACCAATCGGCGAAATTCCAAACGGTGCACTATAACGGCGACCGAAAAGTTCGACTGACATGTCAATATCACCACCCACTTTTAAGTAGTTTGGTTTTAAATAAATGTCATCAAAATCGTTTTCGTTTCTAATGAGGTTGAGTCCTTCATTGCAACCCCCTTCTAGATAGTCGAAAGCAAACTTTGGAATTCTTGACTTCGCCTTAACTCTTAAATCGGCAATGGAGGGATATTGTGGATTATAAGGGAATGTGATCTTTTTACTCATATTAATTTGTTCATTATCTATTCTTTGGTTCTAGAGGCGAAAACTAATATTTTAAATTGAATTTTCCATCCTGCTCTATCGGCCTGGTTTAACTGATCAGAGTTTGTAAAAAGCACTTGCATTCTCTCCAAAAATAAGTTTTATTTCGGCCTCAGTAAATTGCATCGCATACTTACTTACCAAGGTAAACCAATCCTGGTATGGGCGACTGATGATCATTACCGGCCAATCGCTGCCATACATCACCCTTTCGCAGCCAAAATTTTCAAAAATCACATCGAAACAATTAGATATTTCGACTTCCTTCCAGTTTTTCCAATCCGCTTCTACTAATAATCCGGAAACTTTGCATGATACATTTGTGTTTTGCGCAAGCGTTTTGATATGACCGGACCATTTTTTGAGGTCTTGAGATTTTACATCGGGTTTAGCACAATGATCTAAAACCAGCGGTTGATCTGGAAGTTGGTCAACAAGCTCCAAAATACTTTCCAATTGGTTATGGTAGCAAAGTAAATCATAGGTGAATGCAAACTCATTAAGCTGCTTTACGCCATCAACAAATTTCGGATCGACAATAAACTCGTGGTTCTCGGCCTGCAAAACATGCCTGAAACCCTTAATCTTTTTAAAATTTTTCCAATGACTTAATCGATCTGGTAAATTTTTGTCTTTCAAATCAACCCATCCCACTATTCCTTTGATCATTTCATTTTGCTCCGCAAGCGTAAGCAAAAAATCATTTTCAGCTTCCGACTGGTTTGCCTGAACCGCAACACAACCTGAAATTTGAAGCTCATTGTAAGTTCGCATTAAATTTTTTGGAGAAAAGTCTTTGCGGATGGCATTCATTTCCTCTGAAATCCAACTGTCTCTAACAGGGTCGAAATTCCAGAAATGTACGTGAGAGTCAATCATAAAAATTGTTATAGTTTAAAAATCTGGTCCATCAATCTCCATTTTTCGCCGGGTAAAGCACCGTGCAAGGCTTGCTGATATTTCCACATCAACGCTTCCCATTCCTGCACTTTCACATTTTGCAAATCGGCTGCTGTTTTCTTTTCAAAAGTAAAGCTGTCGTTTACATCCATTACCATGAAAAGGCGGGTTCCGGAAAGGTAAATTTCCATGTCATCTATCCCAGAAGATTTAATGCTTTCTAAAATTTCAGGCCAAACCGATTGATGATACTGCTTGTAAGCAGCAATTAGTTCGTCATTGTCGATCAAATCGAGCGTAAAGCAGTATCTTTTCATGTTAGTTTCCGCTGTAAACTTTAACAGTTTGTTTGCTGCTGCCTAAGCCATCAATGCCCAATTCTACCACATCACCGGCTTTCAAATACCATGGTTCAGGTTTTTGGCCCAAACCAACACCTGCAGGTGTTCCGGTAGTAATCACATCACCAGGTAAAAGTGTCATAAACTGGCTAATGTAGGAAATCATGAAAGGAACATTGAAAATCAGATTCGATGTGTTTCCATCTTGTAAGGTTTTACCATTCACAGTTAGCCATAGGCGAAGATTGTGGACATCAGCAATTTCATCTTGCGTGGCAAGAAATGGGCCAATAGGGGCGAATGTGTCGCAGCTTTTACCCTTAACCCATTGTCCGTTTCTTTCCAGTTGGAATTCGCGTTCGCTGTAATCATTATGCAAAACATAACCTGCAACATGATCTAAAGCGTTTTCTTCTGAAACATAACTGGCTTTTTTGCCAATCACGATAGCCAGTTCCACTTCCCAGTCGGTCTTTTTGCTGTTTTTTGGAATCACTAAATCGTCATTCGGACCAACGATTGCTGATGTTGCTTTAAAAAACAAAATAGGTTCAGTTGGGATCGCCGCATTGGTTTCTGCAGCGTGATCTTTATAGTTTAAGCCTACGCAAATAAGTTTTGATGGGCGAGCAAGGGCTGCTCCCAAACGTACATTTTGATCAATTTCTGGTAAATCAGCCGAGTCAAGATCTTTCTTTAATTTCTCTAAACCGTCGCCACCAAAAAAGGCCTCGTTATAATCATCAACCAATGATGAAGCATCGTAATATTTTTCATTGATAATCACACCTGGTTTTTCAAATCCTGGTTCGCCAAATCGTATTAATTTCATTTTAGGAAGTATTTATATTTTATCTAATTATTTAATGTGGTAAAGCCGCCATCAATGGGATAATCGCAGCCGGTTATAAACGAAGCCTCATCGCTACATAAATATAAGGCAAGGGCACCAACTTCCTCCGGCTTCGCCATTCTTCCAATCGGTTGAGTTTTCGAAAGTTTCTCAAACATTTCATCGATGTTATCCGGATAGTTCTTTTGTAGAAACCCATCAACAAAAGGGGTATGTACCCTGGCTGGAGAAATAGAGTTGCATCTGATATTTTCGCCGATATAATCTTTTGCAACGCTCATCGTCATCGCTTTAACTGCACCCTTTGCAGTGCTGTAAACAAAGCGATCGGGCAGGCCGATTAATGCAGCAATGGAAGCCATATTGATAATCACACCACCACCAGCTGCCCGCAATTGTGGGATAGCCGCGTACAAACAATTATATACGCCTTTTACATTTACACGCATTACCTTGTCGAAATCAGATTCTTCAGTGGTATCAGCCTTACCGATATGGGCAATGCCAGCGTTGTTTATCAAAATGTTAATCGCTCCGATTTGATTGAAAATTTCTTTTACGGCCTGATGATCAGCAACGTCGCAAGCATAACTAAACGCTTTTCCGCCAGCCGCTTCAATTTCTGATAACGCTCCGGCAGCTTGTTCTACACCCAGCTCGATGATGTGCACTTCTGCACCTTGTTTTGCCAATATGGTCGCTATGGCTTTTCCAATTCCACTTCCACCACCTGTAACGACAGCCCGTTTATTTTGTAATGAAAACATATTTTTTTTTCAGATTAATAATTGATAATTTGGTTAAAATCCTGATCGAAATCTTAGTAAGAAGCAAATATATACAACGCTTCTCTTTGTTGTTGTTTTTACACTTACAAATAAAGCAGATATTCTTGATTAAAAATTTGATCTTATTATCAAAATACTTGCTTATGTTGTCATATTGCCTTTAAAGTTATTAAAAGATGGTTTACCTTGCAGAAATATTACATAATCCAAAAGCTATAATACTTATATTTGAATAATTTATTTATATTTAAATAAGCTTTTTAACCAAATGTTATTTCCTTAGCCTTGTTTTCAAGGTTTGTTATTAGAGCCAACCGAATGAGAAATTTTCTGATTTTAATTTTCCTTTTTATTTCCAGTAGTGCGATAGCGAATTCAGTAACGCCAGCAGCAAAATCAAAAACCATTTATTTATCCTCGCAAAGTGGTACACGTGAAAAGTTTGGCTTGAAACGCCTAACCGATGCTTTAGTTGCAAGCGGTTATAACGTTAAGTTTAGTGTGATTGATTATCGCCAAAAGTTTGTAAAGGGTAAAAATTCTATTGTTATCGGCACTGCAGACGACAAAATTTTTAAACCGCAATTCCCGGTTTCAATTCTCAAAAAGGCTTCAGCAGCTGGTAAAGAAGGTTTTTTTATCTCTTATGATAAGGATGGTACCCTTTATATTATAGGTGCAGACCATTCAGGAAACCTTTACGGTTGTTTGGATTTGACCGATAAAATTGCTGAAAACAAAATTCTCCCCGCAAAGCTTTCCTATACCGATCATCCGGAAATGGTGTTAAGGGGAACCTGCATTGGCCTTCAAAAACCGGATTATCTCCCAGGGCATGATGTTTATGAATATCCTTATACGGAGGAGTCTTTTCCATGGTTATATGATAAAAAGCTATGGATAAAATATCTGGATATGATGGTTGAAAACCGTTATAATTCTCTTTATTTATGGAACGGGCATCCATTTTCATCCTTATTAAGGCTTAAAGAATATCCTTATGCGGTTGAAGTTGATGATGCGACTCTAAAAAAGAACGAAGAAATTTTCCGTTTTCTAACCAGTGAGGCTGATAAACGTGGAATTTGGGTCATTCAGATGTTTTACAACATCATTATTCCAAAGCCTTTTGCCGATAAGCATGGCTTAAAAACCCAAGACAGGAACCGCCCGATTATTCCTTTGATTGCTGATTATACACAGCAATCTATTTCTGCCTTTGTAGCCAAATATCCAAATGTTGGTTTAATGGTTGCGCTAGGCGAGGCCATGGAAGGTGTCGGGCAGGATGATATCGACTGGTTTACCAAAACGATTATACCAGGTGTGAAAGATGGTTTGAAGGCAGCCGGCATTAAAGAAGAGCCGCCAATTGTTTTACGGGCGCATGATACCGATGCACCAGCGGTGATGAAGGCGGCTTTACCTTTTTATAAAAACTTATATACCGAAAATAAATTTAATGGCGAGGCTTTAACAACTTACGAACCTCGTGGAGCATGGGCAGAGCTCAACCGGAAATTGGCAGCCATTGGCACGGTGAACATTTCAAACGTTCACATCCTTGCAAATCTGGAGCCTTTTAGATATGGATCTGCAGATTTTATTCAGAAATCGGTTATAGCGATGAATAAAATATACAACGCGAAAGGTTTGCATTTGTATCCTCAACACAGCTATTGGGATTGGCCTTATGCCGCCGATGACGTGAAAGGAAGGATTTTAGAGGTAGATCGCGACTGGATTTGGTACAAGGAATGGGCAAGATACGCCTGGAAATCAGAACGTGATCGCCCACAGGAAATTAATTATTGGGGCAAGCAGCTTGCTGATAAATATGGTTCGAGCCTGGCGGATGGAAAATCAATTTTGAACGCCTATGAAGCGTCTGGAGAGATATCGCCAAAATTATTGCGTCGGTACGGCATTACCGATGGCAACCGCCAAACCTTAACTTTAGGTATGCTGATGACGCAGTTAATTAACCCTTTCCGTTATGGTTTATTTACCTTGATGTACGAATCGGAAGCGCCAGAAGGCGAGATGATTATTGAGTACGCTGAAAAGGAATGGAAAAAACAAGGTCATATTGGCGAAACGCCTGTTCAGGTTGCTAAAGAGGTGGTGGAACATGGTAAAAAGGCATTGGCATCTATCGAAAAGGTAAAAGCAACCAAAGATGTTGAAGAGTTTAATCGCCTTAAAAACGACATGTATTGCTACGATGAAATGGCTAATTTCTATGCAGAAAAGGTAAAATCAGCACTTTGGATTTTGAGATATAAATACTCTAACAACGTTTCAGATTTGGAGCAGGCATTGCCTTTTCTCCAAAAAAGTGTGGATCATTATGCTAAACTGGTAAAGCTTACTGAAAGCAGTTATTTATATGCCAATAGCATGCAAACCAAACAAAGAAAAATTCCGATGCGAGGGGTTGATAAAACTTTTATCCATTGGAAAGAAATGTTGCCTGTTTTTACAAAGGAATTAAACCATTTTAAGAAGAGCATCGATTCTTTAAAATCATTGAACGGGGCAGCTGTTGCTAAAGTTATGCCTTACAAAGCTGCTGAAGTAAATGTACTTAACGAATCTGCAAACTACATCATCAACAAAAATGTGGAGGTATTTACAGATACCACCGTTCAAATCAAAGAAGTTGCCGAACAATTAATCGGTTTGAAAGGAATAAAAATTTCAAAAGAAAAGCAAGTTAAAACGGGTACCGAAATCAAATTTTCGACTAAAGCTCCGGTAAAGTTATTGGTGGGATTTTTCAATCAGAAAAACCCAAAATACCTGGCGCCACCGCAGTTGGAAACCGATGCAAGTGCAAATAACTATGGCCAGTCGGAAATTAAAATTTCGAATGCCTTGGTGCTAAATGGCTTTCCGCCTGCAAACGTACATGCTTATTCATTCCCGGCAGGAACGCATATGCTAAATCTGGGCAAGGGTGAATGTTTAATATTAGGTTTTATTGATGATAAACAAGAACTGCGTATCTTCAATGCAGGCTTAGATGGTAGAGGAAAAGATATAGACTGGTTATTTGAATAATGAGAAATACACGAAATTTTATAGCAACCATTTCCTTGTCGGTTATGGCGTTTACAGGCTTTGCACAGCAAAAATCTATTTTAGGCACTGAGAAATTAAATAAATATGTGTCGTATTTTAATTCAATTGATGATGAAGCGATAAAAAATTATATTCCAAATGCCGACGCTTTTAATTGGCTGGCAGATCAGGCGCCTTTATTCGAATGCCCTGATTCTGTTCTGGAACAAAATTATTATTACCGTTGGTGGACCTTTAGAAAGCATTTGGTTAAAACACCAGAAGGATTCATTTTTACCGAATTTATTGAACCAGTAAAACACGCTGGGAAATATAACTCCATCAGTTGTGCCCTAGGGCATCATATTTATGAAGGCCGTTGGTTAAAAGACAATAGCTATTTAAAAGATTATATCAAATTTTGGCTTTACAAGGCCGATGTTGGTCAAACAAAGCAACGTTTTCATCAATTTAGCAGTTGGGTTGATGATGCCGTTTATCAGAACTATCTGGTAAAACCTGATCAGGGTTTTTTAAAAGAAATTCTTCCGGCACTTGATGAAGATTATTCCAAATGGGAAACTCAGCGACAACTTAAAAATGGCTTGTTCTGGCAACATGATGTGAAAGATGGAATGGAAGAATCAGTGAGCGGCTCAAGGAAAGATCAAAATCAACGCCCTACCATTAACAGTTATATGTATGGAAATGCTGTGGCTTTGGCTAAGATTGCTGAAATGTCTAGCGATCAGAATTTGGTTTCAAAATATCAATCAAAGGCTAAAGCGATTAAAAAATTAGTGCAGGATAGTTTGTGGAATTCGTCTGAATCATTTTTCGAAACAAGAAAAGCAAAAGGTGGTTCGTCTGATGTACGCGAAGCCATTGGTTTTACACCCTGGGATTTCAACCTGCCTGATGATAAGGAAGAATACGCAAAGGCATGGAATCAATTACTGGATACCGCCGGCTTCAAAGCGCCTTGGGGATTAACCACAGCGGAGCGTCGGGAGCCAACTTTTAGAACCCGTGGTACGGGCCATAGCTGCGAATGGGATGGTGCACTTTGGCCCTTTGCAAGCTCGCAAACCTTAAAAGGGCTTTCGAATTTGCTCACAAACTACAAAAATCATGGTAAAATGAATGCACAGGTCTTTTATCAGGAGTTGCATCAATATGCGGCTTCTCATGTGAAAAACGACAAACCGTACATTGGCGAATATCAGGATGAAAAAACGGGAGAATGGCTAAAAGGCGATAATCCTAGAAGTAGCTTTTATAATCACTCCACTTTTAACGATTTGATCATTAACGACCTGATTGGAGTAAAACCTCGCCAGGATAATATGTTAGAAATCTACCCATTAATTCCAAAAAATAAATGGGATTGGTTTGCTTTGGATAATCTAACTTACCATAATAAAATAGTGACTTTAATCTGGGATAAAACCGGGAAAAAGTACAACAAAGGAAAAGGTTTTACGGTGTTTGTTGATGGAGAAGAAATTTATAGATCTAAAACATTGAAGCCTGTAAAAGTTGAGATGAACTAAAGCCAATAAGTGGTTTGGCAGTTCGTCATTTTCGCGACGGCGAAACTCATAAAGCAGCATGTTATGCTTTAGGCTTAGTTAATTATAAATGATCACATCATAAATTAAAAATATAAATAGTAATAAACAAAATGAAACACATCCTAAAGTCGCTAATATTTTTACTATTAATAGGTTTTTATTTATCCGCTGACGCACAATCGTTTTATAATGTTACCAAATATGGTGCGAAAAACGACAGCAGTAAATTGGCTACCGCTGCCATCAAGAAGGCAATTGATGCGGCATCAAAAGCAGGTGGTGGAACGGTTTATTTCCCAGCAGGAAAATATCTAACTGGGGCAATACATTTAAAGAGTAATATCACCATTTTTATTGATGCTGGTGCTGAATTGCACTTCAGCAATAACTTTGATGATTATTTGCCAATGGTAGAAAGTAGATACGAAGGGGTTGATGTTAAAAGTTTTTCTCCATTATTTTATGCTTACAAAGCGGAGAATATTTCCATCATAGGGCGTGGATTAATTGATGGCCATGGTAAGAAGTGGTGGGATTTTGTAGAAGGTTATAAAGAAGGGCAAGCTCGATCTAAATGGCAATATGAATTCGATAAATTAAACAAAGATATTCTTTTGCCCGATGATCCAAAGCAGATGAAACGAGGTTTTCTTCGTCCGCCGTTTATTCAAACCATGTTTTGTAAAAACGTATTAATCGAAGGCATTACCATACGAAATTCTCCATTCTGGACGGTTAACCCTGAGTTTTGCGAAAATGTAAAAATCCATGCAGTGACGATTAATAATCCGTACTCCCCAAATACGGATGGAATCAACCCGGAATCCTGTAAAAATGTTCACATTTCAGATTGCCATATTAGCGTTGGTGATGATTGTATCACGATTAAATCAGGTAAGGATGAACCTGGAAGAAGAATGGCAGTCCCTGCAGAAAATTATGTAATTACCAACTGTACGATGTTATCCGGTCATGGCGGTGTAGTGATTGGCAGCGAAATGTCTGGAGATGTGCGAAAAATTACCATATCTAATTGCGTTTTTGATGGAACGGATAGAGGAATCAGAATTAAAACTGCAAGAGGAAGGGGTGGTGTAGTGGAAGAAATTCGGGTGAGCAACATCATCATGAAAGATATTAAGCAGCAAGCTATTGTTTTAGATTTGCAGTACGCTAAAACGAATGTCGAACGCGTGTCTGATCGAACCCCAAAATTCAGAAATATCCACTTCAGCAATATCACCGGCCAGGTAAACCAGGCAGCTTACCTTAATGGTTTAGAAGAAATGCCGATTGAAAATATCACGTTTAACGATATTAATATGGATGCAAAAACTGGTTTTGACATCAGTTTTTCTAATAAAATCGAATTTCATAATGTACAGGTGAACACAGAAATCGGCCCATCTTTAAAGGCATCTAGAGTAAATAATCTGGTAATTAATAATCTTAAAACTTACACTCCGCATAACGATGCAGCAGTGGTAGACTTAAAAAATGTAAGTAACTTATTTCTTTACAACTCTTTTCCAGTGGCAGGAACAGGCACTTATTTGAGGTTAAGCGGTGCCGGAACGAAAAATATCTCTTTAGGAAATAACAATTTTAGAAACGCCAGGGTGGGTGTAAGAAAGGAAAAAGATGCCTTCGAAGCGATAGACTATGTTTCTGGTGATAAAGGACAATAGAACCTGATGAAAGTTGAATCGATTATTTTAATAGCTACGCTCTTGTGTACCATCAAGGTTTCTGTTGCACAACAAGCCAAGCAGGAACTCTGGTATAAACAATCTGCAGAGAAATGGACCGATGCCCTACCAATTGGAAACGGCAGAATTGGGGCAATGATTTATAGCGGTGTAACTCACGATCATATTCAGTTTAACGAAGAAACTTTATGGACCGGAAAGCCTCGCAACTACAATCGGAAAGGTGCCTACAAATATCTTCCGGAAATTAGAAAGCTACTTTTCGAGGGGAAGCAAAAAGAAGCTGAAGCACTTGCTCAAAAAGAGCTTATGGGCCTGCAAAGTGAAGCAGGCGATCGTAAAGCATGGGTGGCGGAAATGAAGAAAGGTAAGGGAATGACCGGAAACCCTGCTTCAGCGAATTATGACGACAAACTTTGGAAAACAATTGCGGTACCCGCTTACGAAGGTTGGGAAACTGTAGGTTTAGCTAATGTTGATGGTTCAGTTTGGTTTAGAACAACTTTTGATGTAGCACCAGGCTGGGCGGGTAAAGATTTGGTTCTCGATCTTAACAAAATTTTCGATCAGGACTTTACTTACGTAAACGGCCAATTGGTTGGCAATACCGATGGCCCCGATGCCAGAAGATATACTGTGCCTTCAAAACTGATTAAACCTGGTAAGAATGTAATTGCTATCCAGGTGCTTAACTACTACGATCGTGGTGGGATAGGTGGATATAAGGATACGAGTAAAAAGATCGGTGTTTATCCCGTAGGTGCAACAATTGAACAAGGCGTTTCGTTAGTGAAAACTTGGAAATATAAAATTCAAGATCAAAATCCTCCAGCCGTTCCGCAGTATCAAGCCAGTTATCAGCCTTTTGGTGATTTGAATTTACAATTTGCTCAGCAAGGTTCAATTAGTAAGTACAAGCGTTCTCTTGATTTAGCCACTGCAACCGTTCGCACTGCTTATCAGGCAAATGGAGTGAATTTTATTAGAGAATATTTTGCGAGTCAGCCTAACCAGGCGATCGTGATAAATCTTACTGCCGACCGTAAAAAATCAATCAGTTTCACTGCTGTTTTATCTAGTTTACATCAAAAGTCTGTGGTAAAAGTGTTGCCGAATAACACACTTTCACTTACCGTAAATGTGAAAGATGGCGTATTGAGGGGCGAAAGCAGGTTGACTATCCAGGTTAAAAATGGATCGATAAAAACAATCGGTGAAAAAGTTCAGGTGATTAATGCTGATGAAGCGAGATTATATTTAACGGCGGGAACTAATTTTATAAACGCTCAAAACGTTTCTGGCGATCCAGCCAAGGCAAATATCCAAGCGCTAACCTCGTTGACAGGTAAGTCGTACGCAGAAGTGAAGAAAAATCATGTTCAGGAATATCAGGCTTATTACAATAAATTCAAAGTAAATTTTGGTGCCTCGGAAAATGAGATACTGCCAACTGATGAACGTTTAGTAAAGTTTGCAACTTCCAATGATCCTGCTTTCGCTGCACTTTACATACAATATGGTCGGTATTTGTTGATTTCTAGTTCAAGGCCTGGTACGCAACCCGCAAATCTTCAAGGGATTTGGAATGATTTACTTACGCCACCATGGGGGAGTAAATACACCACAAACATTAACATGGAGATGAATTACTGGCCAACGGAAATTCTAAATCTTTCGCCATTAAATGAGCCTTTGGTTAAGAAAATAGAAGGTCTGGCGAAGGCAGGGGCAGAAACTGCTCGTGAGTATTATGATGCACCGGGTTGGATTTTGCACCACAATACTGATATTTGGAATGCTACAGCGCCAATAAATGCCTCCAATCATGGAATTTGGGTAAGCGGTGCCGCCTGGTTAAGTCAGCATTTGTGGGAACATTATGCATTTAGCCAGGATAAAAAATTCTTAAGTGAAGAAGCTTATCCCTTGATGAAAGGAGCGGCGTTGTTTTTTGATGCTTTTTTGGTTAACGATCCGAAAACAGGTTGGTTAATCAGTACGCCTTCCAACTCGCCAGAAAACGGTGGCTTAGTTGCCGGGCCAACGATGGATCATCAAATCATCCGTACCTTATTTAAAAATTGCATTGCTGCTGCCGATATTTTAGGTGTTGATCGTGAACTGAGAAATTCATTGGCAGTAAAGCTGAAGTTAATTGCACCAAACCAAATCGGAAAATACGGGCAGTTGCAAGAATGGTTAGAGGATAAAGACGATACCACAAATAAACATCGTCACGTTTCCCATTTATGGGGTGTATTTCCTGGAAATGACATCACCTGGAGTCAGGATGAAAAGATGATGAATGCCGCAAAACAATCTCTGCTTTATCGCGGCGATGAAGCCACTGGCTGGAGCTTGGCATGGAAAATTAACTTTTGGGCAAGATTTAAAGATGGCGACCATGCCATGGAACTGGTAAAAATGTTGCTAAAACCAGCGAAAAGTGGAGCTGGATCCTATGTAAACTTGTTCGATGCCCACCCACCATTTCAGATTGACGGAAATTTTGGTGGTGCAGCCGGCATCGCAGAAATGATTGTCCAAAGCCACCAGGGATTTATCGATATTCTACCTGCCTTACCAACAGAAATCCCTCAGGGAGAGATTAGTGGATTGCAGGCCAGAGGTGGTTTCGAGCTAGATATTAAGTGGAAGGACGGAAAACTGGAAGCACTCGAGGTGAATTCTAACGCTGGCGGAACATGTTTAATTCGCTATAAAAATCAAACCATTAGTATTTCGACCCAGCCAGGTGAAGTTTATAAGTTAAGTGGGGATTTAAAAACGCTTTAAATCTTATGTAAATCGTCATTGCGAGGTACGAAGCAATCTTAAAGCAACTGCAAAATTAAATTAATGAATAAGACTGCTTCGTGCCTCGGGATAACGCATAACGTTATTGTATGAAAAATTTAAAAGTATCATTTCTTGCCATTTTTCTTTGTTTAGCATCCGGTGCTTTCTCGCAAAACAACCGAAAAGACATTCTACTTAATGCCAACTGGGTAAGCATTGCTGATGAAAAAAACATCAATGCCTACAATGGGTTTGAAAATACCACCTTTAAAACCAATAACTGGAAAACCCTAAACGTTCCCCACAACTGGGACCAATACGAAGGATATCAAAGAAAACTTCACGGCAATAAACATGGTTACGCCTGGTATAGAAAAACCTTCAAAAGCAACGAAATTAAAGCTGGCAAAAGGTTTTTCTTATACTTTGAAGGTGTTGGCTCTTACGCCACCATTTGGCTAAATGGAAACAAAGTTGGTTATCATGCTGGTGGAAGAACTACGTTTACTTTAGATGTGACCGACATTATCAAATCAAATAATCAGGAAAACTTATTGGCTGTTAGGGCAGATCACCCTGCAAACATCCAGGATTTACCCTGGGTAGATGGAGGTTGCTCTACCGAAAGAGGCTTTTCCGAAGGTTCGCAGCCTATGGGTATTTTCAGACCAGTACATCTCATCGTGACCAATGAGTTGCGAATTGAGCCTTTTGGTGTTCACATTTGGAATGATAATAGGATTTCAGAAAAATCTGCCCTGCTGAATTTTGCTACTACTGTCAAAAATTATGGTTCAAAACCTAAATCAGTAACAATCTACAACCAGTTGTTAGATGCTGAAGGCACTATCGAAAAAGCACTGCCTAAAAAAATAGTTATCCCGGCAGGCAAAGAGATTGTAATAAATCAAGAAACCGATGAGATTATTAATCCCAAATTATGGTCGCTCGAGAACCCATATTTATATACTTTGAAAACATCCATTATCGAAAATGGTAAGGTAATAGATGAAATAAAAACGCCTTACGGAATCAGATGGATTAGCTGGCCAATTGGTGAACAAGCAAATCAAAAAGTATTTCTTTTAAATGGAAAGCCAGTTTTTATCAATGGAATTGCAGAATATGAGCACTTAATTGGCAACAGTCATGCTTTTAGCAATGAGCAGATTCGCTCGCGGGTAATGCAAATTAAATCTGCGGGTTTCAACGCTTTCCGCGATGCACACCAACCGCATAATTTACTTTACCAAAGCTATTGGGATGAACTTGGTATTTTAAGCTGGACCCAAATGGCAGCTCATATCTGGTATGATACGCCTGAGTTTAGAAAAAACTTCAAATCATTACTGGTCGACTGGGTTAAGGAACGCAGAAATAGTCCGTCGGTTGTATTGTGGGGCTTAGAAAATGAGAGTACTTTACCCGAAGATTTTGCGAAAGAATGCACCGAACTGATCAGGAAATTAGATCCGACGGCATCATCGCAAAGAAAAGTAACCACTTGTAATGGCGGTAAAGGGACCGATTGGGATGTACCGCAAAACTGGACAGGAACTTACGGAGGCAATCCTGCAACTTATGGAGAAGATTTAAAAAGACAGGTTTTGGTTGGTGAATATGGTGCCTGGAGAACAATCGATCTTCATGAGGTTGACGCAAACGGGAAAGGTTTTACTGAAAACAAAATGACCGATTTAATGGAAACGAAAGTTCGTTTGGCAGAAACGGTAAAAGATCAAACTGCAGGTCATTTCTTCTGGCTATATAGTTCACATGATAATCCGGGTCGGGTACAGGGGGGAGAAGGCCTGCGAGATTTAGATCGCATTGGTCCGGTAAATTATAAAGGAATGTTTACCCCATGGGAAGAGCCGACTGACGTTTTTTACATGTTCAGAGCCAATTATGCGCCAAAAGCTACCGAGCCCATGGTTTATATTGTTTCTCATACCTGGCCAAATCGCTGGTCAATACCAGGGATAAAAGACAGCATTGTGGTTTATTCCAACTGCGATGAGGTAGAGCTTTTTAATGATGTAGATGGAGCATCATTAGGCAAGCAAAAACGTGGCGCTATCGGAACACATTTCCAATGGAATAAGCCAAATATTAAATATAATGTGCTTTACGCAGTCGGATATATTAATGGAAAGGCTGTCGCCAAAGATCAAATGGTGTTAAATAGCCTACCGAAATCTCCAAATTTTGATCGCTTGGTAATTAATACCGATGTTTTAAAACCTCAAGATAAGTACAACTATTTATATCGGTTAAATTGTGGTGGGCCATCTTATCAAGATCATTTCGGGAACCAATGGCTGGCAGATCAACAGTTATCTTCCAATACTAAAAATTACGGTTCAACCTCCTGGACTTCCAGTTTTCCTGGAGTACCGTCATTTTTTGCTAGTCAGCGAAGAACCTTTTCGCCAATCGCGGGCAGTTCAGATTGGAAGCTCTTCCAATCCTTCCGTTATGGTAGAGATCAGTTGAAGTTTAGTTTTCCTGTTCCAAAAGATGGCGAATATTTAGTAGAGCTATATTTTATTGAACCTTGGCTGGGAATAGGTGGTGGCATGAATGCTGAAAAAATGAGGTTGTTTGATGTAGCCGTTAACGACAAAACCGTGCTAAAAGATGTTAACATCTGGAAAGAAGCAGGTGCTAATGCTGTTTTGAAGAAGACCGTAAAAGTGTTCAGCAAAGCGGGACAATTGACTATATCGTTTCCGCAGATCAAAGTTGGGCAGGGGCTTATTTCCGCCATCGCCGTTGCCAGCTTAGATAAAACTCAAATTCCTGCAAATCAGTCTAATTCGATTGTGAGCATTCCATCTGGAAAGAATTTTAAACTTGGTAGTTGGATGGATATTGGCGATAAACAATTTAATGATTCATCTGTGGAATTTACTTCCTTACCACCAAATTTATATGGGGCAGAGTGGATTCAAACCAGTAAAGTCAACAAAGATTTTGTTTTTAAGCTAAATGCAGTAGCTGATGTTTTCGTGGCTTTAAATGATAGCGATGCCAAGCCAGTCGATTACGAGAATACCAAAACGCAGATTACAAATAGCGATGAAGAAAAGTTTATGGTCTTCCGCAAAAGGTTTTCAGCAAATGACCAGGTCACAGTGAGAGGCAACGTAAGAGCGATAGCCATTGTTCCGCCAAGTGAACTCGAGCCAGCATACGATTTAAAAACAGTGACTAGTTACAAAGCAACTGATGCAAAACTGGCAGGTCAGAGTATTGTTAAACAAAATTTAATGGATAAGCAACGCGTTATTTTTAAAGAAAGTAGCGGTGGGATTTTAGAATGGTCGATAGGCGTTGGAGTGGCCGATACGTATTCTTTAACTATCAAATACCATAATCCATTTTCAAAAGTTTCAAGAGCTAAAATCGAATTTCTTTCTGCGGATGGCACATTAATGAAAACAGAACAGGCCGAATTTGCCCCAACAAAATCAGGTAAATGGAATTATCTGAATACCAATACGGGCAGCATGATCAATGCAGGAAGTTATAAAGTGCGTTTAATTGCAATAGATGCGAAAGAGTTGGCGATTGATGCTTTAGATGTGCAATAGGGTATCAGTTGCAAGTTACCTGTTATTATTTACCTGTTTGATCTTTTATAAGTTACGGGTTGAAGGTTGCAGGTTACAAGTTAATAGTTGTGAGCATACAGCCGGTTTCTTATAAGGATCGCAAGCAGATATAACTCATATTGGATAAGTTTTTATTTTTCGGCTTGCAGACCTGTAATTGATAACTCGCAGCCCGTAACACGACAACCCTTAAAGATAAGATGGTACAAGATGTAGCCAAAATCTTATATGAATGCTGATGTTTAGAAATGCATATTTGTTTTAACCAAATTAATAAACGAGCCAATAAGTAATGAAAGGTCTTCCTATTTTCGATCTTGCGATAATCTTCATATACCTTGTTGGGATGATATTAGTTGGCGTTTATTTCTCACGAAAAAATAAAAATTCCGAACAATTTACAAAAGCTTCGGGCCTTATTCCCGGATGGGCAATAGGTTTATCAATTTATGCAACGTTTCTAAGCAGCAATACTTTTTTGGGGGTTCCAGGGAAAGCCTTTGGAAGCAACTGGAATGCATTTGTTTTTAGTATTTCTATGCCGCTCGCCGCTTGGGTAGCCTCAAAGTATTTTGTTCCTTTTTACCGCAATACAGGAGAAATTTCTGCCTATACACATTTAGAAAAACGTTTTGGCGCCTGGGCGAGGGTTTACGCAGTGCTTTGTTTTTTACTTACGCAACTGGCCAGAATGGGGTCCATATTCTTCGGCATTGCATTAAGTTTACAAGCGTTAACCGGGTATTCCATGCAAATGATCATGATTGTGATGGGCATCTGCATTATTTTTTATACCGTGTTAGGTGGAATTGAAGCAGTAATCTGGACCGAAGTGGTGCAGGCTGTAGTGAAAACATTCGGCGCTCTACTTATCCTATACCTCATCATTACCAATATGCCAGGCGGCGTTTCTAAAATCGTAGAAATTGGTAAATCGGCAGATAAATTTAGTCTGGGAAGTTTTAAAATGGATTTCGTCGGCTCTTCGTTTTGGGTAGTGTTGTTGTATGGGTTCTTTATCAATCTGAACAATTTCGGGATGGATCAAAACTATATCCAACGTTACCATACCGCATCATCAAGTAAAGCTGCATCTAAATCAATATGGCTTTGTGTATGGTTATATATTCCAGCATCGCTATTATTTTTTATTATAGGATCTTGCTTGTTCGCCTACTACGAAGTTAATCCGGACTTGGTGCAATCCATTAAACACCAGGTAGCACTTGAAAGATTGCCCGTGGGTACAAATGCTTCAGAAGTTTTGAAACTGCAAAATGCATTGCTTCCATCAGATTACGGCGATAAGATTATGCCGCATTTCATGGTCACGAAAATTCCGGTAGGGTTGGTTGGATTAATCGTTTCAGCAATTTTATCGGCAGCAATGAGTACTATCAGTTCTGGTATGAATGCATCTGCAACGGTTTTCTCTGAAGATATTTACAAGCGATACATCAAACCCGATGTAACGGAAAAACAGAACCTGTCGCTGCTACACATTGCAACGATTGGTTTTGGCTTATTGGGGATGATTGCCGGAATTGCAATGATTGGCGTTAAAAGCATTTTGGATGTTTGGTGGGAACTTTCGGGGATATTTGCTGCTGGTATGCTGGGTTTATTTTTACTTGGAATTATTAGTAAACAAACAAAAAACCACGAAGCGATAATCGCAACCATCATCGGAATTGTCGTCATTATCTGGATGACATTTTCCACCCTATTGCCACCGGAATATGAAAATTTCAGGAACCCTTTGCATAAAAACATGATTATCGTAATCGGCACGCTGACCATATTTTTAGTTGGAATTTTCGTTACAAAAATCAAGAAGAAAAAAATAGAAACTGCAAATTAATATCATTTGATTGCACAAATTATCATATTAAATCCCACATCAATATAAAATGGAAAATGCACAAAAAGGGTTCATCCCGGTAATGCTCACACCTTTTTTAAGTAACGGCGAGATAGATTATCCTGCCCTCACGCAATTAACCGAAATCTATTTGCAAGCGGGTTCTTCTGGTTTATTTGCCAATTGCCTTTCGAGCGAAATGTTTGAATTAACTGATAAGGAACGTATCCAAGCCATTAAACATGTAATAAAAGTAGCAGATGGTTCGGTACCGGTGGTGGCTACCGGAACTTTCGGTGGTCCAATTACTAAACAAGCAGATTTTGTTAAAGAAGTGAGCGATTTAGGCGTTGAAGCTGTAATTGCCATCACAGGTTTGTTGGCAGATGAGCAAGAAAGCGATGCTGTTTTTAATGATCGGGTTTATGACTTGCTGAATCAAACTGGCAAAATTCCCATCGGTTTTTATGAATGTCCTGTGCCTTACAAAAGGGTTTTGAAACCTGAACAGTTGGCAGATTTTGTATCGACAGGAAGAGTGATCTACCACAAAGATACCTGTCTGGATTTAACACAGATTAAAGAAAAACTTCGGCTTACGGAAGGCAACGCTTTTGGTTTATATGATGCGTATATTGTGCATGCCGTAGAATCTTTAAAGGCGGGGTCGTCTGGTTTATCCTGCATTCAGGGTAATTATTTTCCGGAGTTAATCGTATGGCTTTGCGACCGCTATAATGATGAAAGTCTGGTTCAAGAAGTAAATGCTGTTCAGCAATTTTTAATCGATAATATGGATGTAATGCACAATGTTTATCCAATAGTTTCGAAATATTTTCTTCAAAAAAGAGGGTTAAATATCTCAACATTTACGAGGAGAAATGTAGGATCATTTACACCGACCATAGTTAAGGAGGTAGAGAAATTATATGACGATTACACTGCTTTAAGAACGGATTTAAATATCCAGGTATTTATTTAGTTTGGCCGCAGATTCGAAGATGATAATTGTTAATTTTAAATCTCAGCACTTTAGTATTCCAAACAACGATTTTTTGTGATTTCGTATCAGGTGAATCAAAAAATCATAATTAATTATTCTTAATCAATCTGCGAATCTGCGGCCCAGATATTATGATGCTAATTCAAATATTTTCTTTTATAGTCCAGCGGCGTCATCCCGGTAACTTTCTTAAAATGCCGGTAAAAGTTCGAAACGTTGTTGAAACCGCAATCAAAACAGATCATTTCGGTAGGGAGCTTGTTTTCTATTAAAAACCTGCAGGCGTGGCTTACCCTTATTTCAATCAGGAAATCATAGAAAGTCTTTTTGGTCATCAACTTAAAATAACGGCAAAACGAGGTTACGCTCAAATTACTCAAATTAGCCACCTCTTCAAGTGTAATGTCCTTTTTATAGTTGCTTAAAGTATAATTACAGATTTTATTGATACGCAAAGTCTCTGATTCGTTCGATCGATAGAAAGTATTTTTGCTCGTCACGATGGTCGAATACTCGTCAGTTTCGGCCAATGTTTTCAGTATGGATAACAAAATAATAATGCGGTCTAAATTTGTCGCATCAATAGCAGAACGCATTAGCTTAACCAACTTTTCTTTTGCCATTCCATTAATAACCATTCCACTTTTCGCTTTTTCAAATAGCTTTGGCAATAAATAGGCTTCGGGTAAATTGAGCATATATTTTCCCAGGCAATCAGGCAAAAAGTGAATCACCATCGCTTCGGTGTTAAGCTCCCGGTTATTTTGAAAGTACTCATCCTTACAACGCCAGGTGTGAGGTAAGTTTTCGCCTAGCAGAATCATTTCATCCGGCTCAAAATTACTGATGTTATCCCCAATAAACCGAACACCTTCTCCTTTGATTACATAATGCAATTCCAGTTCTGGATGGTAATGCCAAATGTTTCCAAAATCAGGTTTAATATCATGACGGATACTAAATGAACTTTGAAGCGTAACGGGAACTTTATGAAAGTGAGGTTTCATATTTATTGAACTAATATTTGGTTAAGATTAAATATCATTATTATTTAATCGTGCTGCTAATTGACTTAAAGTTAGTAAGTTTTATGGTAACATCCTATATTAATTTGATAAAAACTATTATTAAATAACGTTTTCTTTTGTTGAGTTTTGTATATAGCCCAATAAGGTTTAACCAAAATATAAGCTGACAAATTATTTTTATATAAATTTTTTGTTCATTAATAAATTATGAGAGAAGGTTATCAAGGAGAAATTCTGCTTGTTTCTAGCGGAGATTTACGACTTTCAGCAAATCAGAATTGCTGGCCGGCGCAAGTTGCAATGGAGAAAGATTTAACTGCTGCCATTGAAAAACTAGGTGGGAAAGTTAAAAGAGCTCATCAATATAATTCAGAGAAAAAACACGGTTTTATCGACTCGCAAAGAATGGGTATGGATATTTTTAGAAATATTGATCCAAACCAACCCTTAATAGTTGCTGAAAGTGTTTGGCAATATTCTCATCACGTTCTTGCAGGTTTAATCACGCATAAAGGTCCGATATTAACGGTAGCCAACTGGAGTGGGCAATGGCCTGGTTTAGTAGGAATGCTCAATTTAAATGGGTGCTTAACCAAAGCGGGCGTTTCTTATAGCACCTTGTGGAGCGAAAATTTTACCGATGAATTTTTTATCGATGGCTTACAAGAATGGATTTTAACTGGTAAAATCACTTACGATCAAAGTCATGTTAAAAGCTTAGCGCTAAACAAAATACCGGCAGAAGATGAAAAAGTAGGAAGAGCATTTGCCCGTTCGTTAAAAGAACGTAAGGTTATAATGGGTGTTTTCGATGAAGGTTGCATGGGAATGTACAATGCCATCATCCCTGATGAGCTGCTCCATAAAACCGGTTTCTTTAAGGAACGATTGAGTCAATCGGCACTTTACGCAGCGATGCTGGAAGTTACCGAGAATGAGGCTGAAGAGGTTCTTCAATGGATGCTCAAAAAAGTAATGACTTTTAATTGGGGAACAGATGAAGTGACCCAACTTACCCGCAAACAAACATTAGAGCAGTGCAAAATGTATATTGCAGCCTTGCGCATTGCTGATGATTTTAGTTGCGACACCATTGGAATCCAATATCAACAGGGTTTAAAAGATTTAACCGTTTCCAGCGATTTGGTGGAGGGATTACTCAATAATCAGGATCGTCCTCCGGTTTATTCAAAGTCAGGGAAAGAACTTTATCCTCAAAAAGCATTGCCACATTTTAACGAAGTTGATGAATGTGCTGGTTTAGATGCTTTGGTAACTTATCAACTTTGGAATGAGTTGGGAATGTCTGGTGAAACAACTTTACACGATATCCGTTGGGGAGAATATTACAAAGGTGACAAGGTTGATGGTTTTGTCTGGTTATTCTTAATTTCGGGTGCTGCTCCACCGGCACATTTTATTGATGGTTACACTGGTGCCAGTAGCGATCGGCAACCGGCAATGTATTTTCGCTTGGGCGGTGGGTCTTTAAAAGGCATAAGTAAACCCGGCTTTATCGTTTGGAGTAGGGTATATGTGAAGGATAACGAATTACATTGCGATTTAGGAGTGGGAGAAGTGGTCGCCCTGCCGAAAGAAGAAACTCAAAGAAGGTGGAATGGAACCACACCAGAGTGGCCAATTATGCATGCCATATTAAAAGGTGTAAGTCGCGATCAGTTAATGGCCAGGCATCAGGCCAACCACATTCAGGTGGTTTACACAAATTATGAAGCCAATGCGCATGAAGCTTGTAGAATTAAGGCTGCAGCTTTGGATGAATTGGGTTTAAAAGTGCACTTTTGTGGTGATGTCAACTTATCAAAAAATAGAATTTAATTTAAATATACTCAAACATGAAATTATCAATATTAGCTTTGCTGTTAACGTTTTCTACTGTAGCAGCAACTTTTGCTCAAAAAATGACTCCTGAAGAAAAAGCGAAGTACGTAAAATCAATTACCGAACGTGCTGATAAGATTGTGGCAAACCTGGGAATTGCAGATGCGAAAAAAGCGGAAAAGGTTAGAAATATTATCAGAGATCAATACAGCAACTTAAATGATATTTATGCTGTTAGAGATTTAACAGCAAAGGAAATTAAAAGCAAACTGGAAGGCAACAAGGCAGAAAGAGATTCTGCTTTGGTTAAGCAAAATAGAGGGGTGATGGAATCGTTGGCCAAACTTCATAATAAATATATCAGCAAGCTTTCTGCTCATTTAAGCGAGGATCAAATTGATTTGGTAAAAAATGGAATGACTTACAATGTTTTGCCAATTACTTATAAAGCTTACCAGGAAGAAATTTTAACACTAACTGAAGATCAGAAAAAACAGATTTTGGTTTGGCTCACTGAAGCCCGTGAATATGCAATGGATGCAGAATCATCAGATAAGAAACATGCCTGGTTTGGGAAATACAAGGGAAGAATTAATAATTACCTTTCTGCTGCCGGGTACGATTTGAAAAAAGAAGGTATTGAGTGGGAGAAAAGACGTAAAGCAAAGGCGCAAGGGAATTAAGCAGCTTAAAACTAGCATCAAATCTTCTATTATAAATTTTTATTTAAGAATATTTCATTTATATATGAAATTTGTCTTACATTAGATTAAGGGTTTGATGCTGATAATGTTACATGTATTTTAGTGAGGATAATTAGATAATATTCTACAATAATTACATTAGAAGAAGATTAACCTTTTTGCTTTAAAACTAAAAGTAAAATATATTTCTAACCAACAAACCAAATTAACGCTAATATGATGAATGAGCCACATATAACTGTGCGGCTACGCTGGTGATCCAGTTAAAGCCACAATTTCCAACATCCCCCTTTCGGTATTTTAATAAGCAAGGTTTACATTAAACTAGTAAGTATTCCTATATTTTAATTTCCGCATACAAACTAAACAAAACAATCGCATTTTGCTGTTGCCAATTAGCATTTGCGCCAAAAACTAACCAAATAATACATTTATGAACTTAAAACTTTTACGCAAATTTTCCTGGGTTTTGCTACTCTCGACAATGATCAGTACGTCTTTGTTTGCCCAGCAGCGGCAAATAACCGGGAAGGTTGTTGATAAAAAGGATGGACAACCAATACCCGGAGTTACTGTAGGAATACGAGGTAAAACCAACAATGTAAGTACGAATGACAAAGGTGATTTTGCGTTAATCGCAGACCCAGCTACCGATGCATTGGTGTTTTCGTATATCGGCTATGTAAGGCAGGTAGTGCCATTAGCGGGCAAAACAAATCTTACCATTAGCTTCGTTGAAGATGCTCAAAGCTTGGATAATGATGCGGTTGTTGTTGTTGGTTATGGCGTTAAAAAAAGATCCGAAATTTTAGGATCCGTAGCCAATATCAGAGCCGAAGAAATACAGGATTTACCCGTGCCCAATATTGCCGCAGCACTCAGAAACAGACTTCCGGGTGTAGGCGTAAATACGGTTTCGGGTAAGCCAGGTTCTTCCATAACACTTAATATTCGTAATTCTACAGCTTCAGAACAATCTCAGTTATTTGGAGTAACGTCAGAACCATTGTATGTAATCGATGGAATTACGGTCACCAGAGATGAATTTGATAATATTGATGTTTCCATGGTTGAAGACATTTCTTTTCTTAAAGATGCTTCAGCTGCAATTTATGGTGCATCGGGAGCGAAGGGTGTTGTATTGGTAACTACTAAAAGAGGAAAGATAGGCAAACCTAAAATTAGCTACACAGGATATGTTGGCTTACAGGATAATACGAGTGATGTGAAGATGCTTTCAGCATTCGAACATGCAACTTTGCTAAATGATGCAAATAAAATAAAAAACGCAGCAACATCTTCAATTTTCTCAGATGCAGACTTAGAGGTTTTGAAAAATAATCCAAATAAAAGCTGGTTTGATGAACTTTGGAAAGTTGCGACTACAAACAGACATAATATTAATATTTCTGGTGGATCTGAAACGATTACCTTTTTTGCTGGTGGCAATTACTACAATGAAACTGGTAATTATGGTGGAATAACTTATAATAAATATGCATTCCGTTCTGGGATGAATGCAAAAATCCTACCAGGGCTAACAGCCGATGTAACGCTAAATACTGATTTCAATAAAAAGAATAGTGATACTTATAAAAATGGTGGAGAGAATGATCAGGCATTTTTTCAACAGTTAATTACCACGCCAATGTGGGTGCCTATTCAAATTGATGGTAAACCGGTAAATTACAATAACAATACTAATCCTCTAGCAGTTATCAACTCTGGGAACAATATCTTCTCAAAATCGCAGGGATTAAATATAAATGCGGCGTTAAACTACTCACCAGCGTTTATCAAGGGACTAACGGCAAGTTTACGTTTCGGTAAAAACAACAGGAGCGGTAGTACCGGCCAATATGTTCCGCCATATACTACCTATAACTTCAAAATGACAGGCCAAAACGGTCTGTTATATACCAATGAATCTACGGCTACAATAACTGCTGTTGGCCTTGCCAATACTTTATTGTTGAAGGGGAATGATACAGGTTCAAGTTATCAGGCAATCGGATCGTTGAGTTATGGACGACAGTTTGGAAAACACTCCGTATCTGCGCTGGCAGCATTTGATCAATCTGAAAATAATAGTGAATCATTATCCGTGTACTGGAGAAATCAGGTTCTGCCAAATGTTAAAGAATATTGGGGATTTGATCAATCAACTTTTACCATGCAGGAGAATACTTTTGGCGAAGCGGTTCAAAGATCATTTATCTCACGCTTTAATTATGATTACGATAAGAAATATTTGTTAGAGGTAATCGGTAGATTTGATGCCTCATCTAACTTTGCACCAGGAAACAGATGGGGCTTATTTCCAAGCGTAGGTTTAGGCTGGGTTGTTAGTCAGGAAAATTTCTTTAAAGACAATGTAAAATTCGTAAATAACCTAAAAGTACGTGCTAATTACGGTTTAGTGGGAGAGAGCAGGGTTGATGCCAGGTTATGGCAATCGCGTTACAAGGTAGATCCGAACGGTTATTCTTATAATGAAGTGCTTTATGGGGGATTGAACCCATCAATTTTGCCTAATCCAGATATTACATGGGAAAAGGCCAGAACAATGAACTTAGGTTTAGATGCAACATTATTTGATAACAAATTAAATATCACTTACGAATTTTATCACAGATATTCTTATGATATGTTTGATAAGGGTAACAACGAAAATTTCCCTATGTATGCGGGTTTTGAGGCTCCAATTGTTAACTATCAGCAGAGAACAGCCTGGGGGCATGAAATCTCTATGGGCTATCGCACTAAATTTGGTAAAGATTGGGGACTATCAACCGATGTGATGTTTGGTTTTGGTAATAGTCGGATCGATAAAATGTTCTACAACCAGTTTCAGTTATTCGATACCACCTATCCGGATTTGAAGTATCAGTTTGGAACGGATCCAAGAGTATATAACTCATCAAATTACGGGCTTATCTCTCAAGGTATGTTAAGAACCCAGGCAGATGTTGATGCCTTACTAAATAAATACCCAACCTATACCATTAATGGTTCTGTACCTCAGGTTGGTTGGTTGTATTATGATGATATCAATGGCGATGGAAAAATTACAGAGAAAGATCAAACCATTATGTATAAGAGCCTGAATTCTTTCGGCGTAGGTTTCAATGTAGGTTTAACTTATAAATCATTTAGCTTAAATACCAATTTTGTAACCCGTTTCGGAGGTAAGGCCTTTTTTGATGCGAAATCTAAAGCTCCTGCCAGTACCACAGTAAATGTTCCGGCTTATTGGAAAGATCACTGGACACCTGAAAATACCAGTGCAGAATTTCCTCGGTTTGATGATCCTTCAATAGCAGCTGGCTGGAACTCAACTTTCTGGTCGAGAAGTGGTACAATGATCAGAATCAATAACATGACACTTACTTACAAAATGCCAAAGAGCCTCATAAGTAAGTTAGGCATCTCTGATTCGAGATTTGTGTTAACCGGAAACAATTTATGGACAATTGTGAACCCTTTAGATTATAAAGATCCATATTCTTCCACAATTTATGACTACCCAACTTTGAGAACAATATCTGTGGGTATAAACGTAAGCTTGTAATGTTATTTAAACTCAAAAAAGTTAAAATGAATTTTAAAACAAAACCCGCATTGCTAATCGGAATGATATCAATGCTTATCATATTTTCTTCATCTTGTAAAAAAGATTTTTTCGAACTAGAGGATAGAAACGGAATGGATTCTAGAATTTGGGATAACGAAGGATCTATTCAATTTCTTCTAAATGATACATATGATGTAACCATGCCAGATTTTCCCTACGAGATTACAGCCGATAACGTTATCTATGCGAGTGATGAAGATAAGTTTTCATCTTCAGAATCAATTATGCGTAAAGCCATCGGTGTAAATGGTGTGTTAAACTCAAATGATGTTAAGTTTATTGCCACGAAATATCAGGGCAATAAAGGAGATAATAGATATTTCGATATTGCCCGCTGTAATACAGCGTTAAAAGAAATCCCTAAAGGAACTTTGCCACAAGCTTCGAAGAATAAATTGAGAGGCCAGTTTTTTGCTTTAAGAGCACTTACCTATTTTCAGCTAACTAGGTTATATGGAGGAGTACCGTTAGTTTTAGAACCGCAAGAGCCAGATAATATTGTTCTTTCTGGTCGGGCAAAGGCATCAGAATGTTTCCAAGCTATTGTGAACGATCTGGATTCGGCAATGAGCTTGTTAAATGGTGTTACATGGGCCGATGCTACTGAAAGAGGTAAGTTTACCCGTCAGTCAGCAGCTGCACTTAAAGCAAGGGCATTATTATATTGGGCAAGCCCGCAGTTCAATCCAACTAATAATGCAGCGCACCCTTTTGATCAAAGCCGTTGGCAAAAAGCCTATGAGGCAAATAAAGAAGCTTATGAAATATGTAAAGCTTCAGGTGCTGCATTAATGGCAAATTACGGAGAGATTTTTTTAAAGGAAGGTACTGCAAATCCTGAAGCCATCATTGTGCGGTCTTATTCAAGTAAATTATCAAAGCGGGGACAAAATGTTGAACAGAAAAGCAGGCCTACCGAAGAGGGAGGTAATGCTTCTGCATTTACACCAACATCACAACTCGTAAATGCATATACCATGCGTGATGGTGTTCCTGTTGGGCAAGCGAGCTCATTTACTTATGATCCGGTAGTTTTCTGGGTTAACCGCGATCCACGTTTAGATGCTACAATTGCTTACAATGGTAGTACATGGAAATTGAGTGGTGCAGCCTCCAGAAAACAATGGAGCTATAATGGTGGTATCACAGAAGCATCGCCACAGGGATTTTATCTTAAAAAATTCTGTGATCCTGATTTAGCAAGAGGTTCGGTAATCTACGCAAATGATTTCGGTGGCAATGGTTTAGATTGGGTTGAACTTCGTTTTGCCGAAGTGATATTAAATTATGCAGAATGCGCTAATGAAATAGGTAATATACAAGAGGCAAAAGATTTAGTTAAATTGGTGAGGATAAGAGCAGGTATACAACCTGGTACTAAAAATTACGGTTTAGATCTTGCAACATCAAAAGATTTGATGCGTGATTTAATTTTAAATGAGAGAATGGTAGAATTTTCTTTCGAAGGCAAAAGATCATTTGATTTAAGAAGAACCCGCCGTTACCATTTACTGAGCGGAAATATGCAAACCATCCAATGGACGGTAAAAAGCACAGCTTTAAAAACAGAGCTTGAGGCAGTTGGTACAAATGGTATAAGGTTTAGAGAAAGTATTAATGTTAACGATCGTACTACTTTCGATAAGTATTTTAGTACATCAAATGTAAATCTTGGCGCAACTGGTTTTGGTGTATTGGATACCTACTATTTTTTTGCATTTCCTAGTACCTTTATGAATTCTAGCCCGCTATTAGATCAAACCATTGGATGGGATGGTGGAACTTTTGATCCATTGTAAACCACATATTCATCATTAAATAATTTAAAATGAAAAGAAATTTAAAATATGTAGGCCTGGTTTGTGTAGCAGCCTGCCTTTTTACAGCCTGCAAAAAAGAAACCACCAATATCTTCAACATGTTTGAAGATGTAACTGTAACTTATTCGGCGAAGAGTCCATATGCGGTAACGGATTACAAGGATGTGAACGTTGGTGATAGCGTTTACATAGAGTACACTATCGAATCAGCGCAGACTGACATGTATGTTGCCTGTATTTTCGAAACCTCATCTGCGATACCAACAAAAATCAACCTGGACGCATCTCAAAGGAGAAAAGCCACAGGTATAGTAAAACTAAAAATGGATACCCGTGTAGGTAAAATATCTTATCGGATATGGGCGCTTGATAAAGGTGGAATTTATCTAGGTGATGGGTATAAAACCATTACTTTAAATGTTCTGCCAGATTATAAATACTGGGCCTCACGCGAATTATTCATTCCGGATTCTGTTGGTAAAACCTCTAATTCTTATATTTCATTAACGGATGGGCAGTTATTTAGTTATGCTAACGGCAAGGATAACACTAATAAGATTGATTTGGGTTTATACAGAGTACCAGTAACAGCCAATGGGGTTAACGGCTACATTTATAATGTTTATGCTTTAGATGCTAATCCTCTACCTTTCAATGCTTATGATATAAGCGCATGGACAAATAAAAGAGCAACTTTAGTCGCTGCGCCAAAAACTGGACAAGCATCGGCGTTCACTGCATTAAGAACAGGAGCACAGGTAGTTACGGCAGGTAAAAGTGCAAAACCTACTCTAAAATCAATAACAACTGGTTTGGGTGCAGGTAGTCTGTTTTATTTTTTAACCCCTGAAGGCAAGTATGGTGCATTTTATGTAAACTCTATTTCAAGTAACAACTCATTGAGAGGGGTATTTTTAAATATTGACGTGAAAATCCAGAATTAGATTTAGTATTTCTTATATTTTTATTGGTTTTTTAAAAGAGGCATTTTTAATGCCTCTTTTTTTTTGAATTTGTTAAAAGAAAGATAGCAGCCAATCTATATCGTTTTAGATGTCTTTAAAATAAATTATTTTTTATTTAAATATTATATTTATATATGAATAATTATTTTTACTTTAGATCCCAGTTTTCAGCCTAATGCTTAAAAGTTTTTTGTGTTCCTAATTTCTGGATATTATTAAAGATTTTTGCAGATGCTAGAATATATTTGAATATCGCATTAGTTAAAGTTCTCTAACCAAAAAATAAATTATTATCAATTAAAATGAGCCTTATGATGTCTGCTTTCATTCAATCCTTCGGAGATTTTTCTTATTGATCACATATTATAAAAAAAAATAATTATTAATGTGTTAATGAGATATTTCGGTTAATACCGAATAAAATTGCTGCATTAACCTAACCAAATAACAAATATGAACTTAAAATTTTTGCGCAAAATTTCTTTGCCTGTGCTATTTATGGTATTGATAAGTACAATGCTGTGTGCTCAGGATAGGAGAATTACCGGTAAAGTTGTCGATCAATCAGACGGGCAGGGGATACCAGGTGTTAATGTCAGTTTAAAAGGTGTTCCTAGTAATGTGAGTACTAACTCTGATGGTAATTTCACAATTCAGGTAAAATCAAATTCTGACGTATTGGTGTTTTCGTATATCGGATATATCAGACAACAAATAATAGTAGGTTCCCAAAGCAACATCACCGTTAGGCTCGTTTCAGAAAATAAAAATCTTGATGATGTAGTTGTAGTGGGGTATGGTGCACAGAAAAGAGCTACACTCACAGGCTCAGTGGTGGATATTAAGGCTTCGGAAATAGAAGACTTGCCTGGAACCAACGTTGCTGCCGCTTTGAGTGGTAGGTTATTGGGAGTGGGAGTTAGCGGCGGAATTGCGAGACCCGGTGTTCCAGCAAAAATCACCATTCGTAATCCGAATACTATCTTTTCTAAAGATGGTGGCAGTACCGATCCTTTATACGTTATTGATGGGGTAATTCAAATTGATGGACAGGGCAAACCAGACGCAACCAATTTTGGTAATTTAGATGCTTCAGAAATTGAAAGTTTATCGTTTTTGAAGGATGCTTCTGCTGCGATCTACGGAACAAGAGGTGGAAATGGTGTAGTTTTAGTGACTACCAAGCGAGGTAAGGTTGGAAAGCCAAGAATAAGTTATAGCGGATCTTATGCTTTGAACGATGAAGCTTACCGTACAAAGATGATGAGTGCTTATGAATTCGGCCAGTACTTCAATATCATGAATGGACCAAATGGGGGCAATAAGCCAGCAGGTGTAGATAATTTTTTTACTGCTGATGAATTGGATTATTTCAAAACAATTGATTACGATAGACTTGAATCTGCATGGAAATCAGCTTACGACATGCGTCATACACTCAGTGTAAGCGGCGGAGCGGACAGGGCTACTTATTTTGCTAACGTATCTTACAATAAACAAACGGGTAACTTAGCTACCTTAAACTTCAACAGATGGAATTTCAGAGCTGGTACAGATGTAACTGTTGCTGCGAATTTTAAAGTTGGTTTACAAGTATCAGGAAATAGTGGTGATTTAGTAAAGACCTTTAATAAAGTATCTGGTGAGGGACCGGAAGATGATTACAAAAATCTTTTACTTGCACCAAGATACGTACCTGAATATGTAAATGGGCTTCCAGTGAAGTTGCCAGGAACTACAAACGATTTATCGCGGTACCACTTTGGGGAAATTAATCGTTTAAATAACCTTGCAACTACTAATACCAATTTATTTACTGTGAACGGTTATGCTGAATATGAACTTCCATTTGTGAAAGGTTTGAAGGCAAGATTAGCATACGCAAGAAATACAGGAAATTCAGTCGGAGATCAGATTGGTACGTTTTACACTCTTTACGAATTTAACAGGTTAGGTGGCAATAAACACATTTACGAGGGTTCTACTGTTCTAAGTTCATTAAGGGTAACAAATGGAGATCGCTTGTATTATGCCAATACAAACCAAAAGAGTGAACAAACCAACTTCGTGCTAAATTACGCACGTGATTTTGGCAAGCATTCAGTTAGTGGTTTGTTTACTATCGAGAAGTCAGAATCTGAAAATGCACAGCAGGTTGTTTATAAAGCGGGACCAATTGCTGCAACTAATGGACAGTTCAATTCCGCAACTGGTGCAATAGACGGGTCAACCTCTGCTAATGAAGCAGGAACTTTATCGTACGTTGGAAGAGCAAACTATGCTTATGCAAATAAATACTTAGCTGAGTTTTTATTCAGAACAGATGCCTCCACTAAGTTTGCACCCGAAAATTATTGGGGTAAGTTTTACTCTGGATCTGTTGGGTGGGTAATTTCAGAGGAAAGTTTCTTCAAAGTTCCAGCAATTAACTATCTGAAATTAAGATATGCATTTGGTGTTCTGGGAAATGATCAAACAAAAGCATGGTTGTGGCGCCAGCGCTATACTTTTCAAGATGGAAAAGGAGGGGTATTTGGTGGAAATAGCGCTGCTACAACTGGTTTCAAAATGGAAGCTGCTCCAAACAGGGATGCGAGCTGGAGTACCGAGTATAAAAATAACCTGGGTATTGATGCTAAATTCTTAAATAATAGATTAAGTTTAAACATCGAAGGATATTATAACATGGCCAGAGATATTTTAATTGAACCAACTGCGAGCTTACCGGTAACAATTGGTGGTACTGTTGCATCTGTTAATTTTGGCTCAGCAGATTATTTTGGTTATGAATTAGGTATCTCATGGGATGATAAAATCGGATCTGATTTCAATTATGGAGTTAGCGCCCGTTTCGGTTGGAGTGATGACAAAGTTAAAGTTGGAAACTTCAACGCTAATGATATTCTTAAACCATGGCTGGCTAAACCTAACCAATCATCAGACAATGGTAAATGGGGTTATGATTATATCGGAATGTTTAAATCTCAAGACGAGATTACCAATTATGTTAATCAATATAAAATAACACAAGTGTTTGGTACGCCAGTAGAGCAGCTTCGTCCAGGAACATTATATTACCAGGATGTGAGAGGTCAGCTTCAGTCGGATGGTACCTTCAGTGGTCCAGACGGAATTATTGATGAAAATGATCAAATCCAGTTATCTAGAAAAGCAAGTAATCACTATGGGTTTGGGGTTACTTTAAAAGCTGGCTATAAAGGTTTTAGTGTTGATGCAGTTGTTGCTGGTTCGTTTGGCGGATGGTCAGAAATTGATGAGCGTAAAGCACTGAACGTAAGCATTGCAAGAAACTTTACAAGTTTGCCAAATATCTGGGGTAATATTTATGATCCGGTTATCAATCCGGAGGGTGTAATGCCAAATCCAAATTTTGCAGATATCAATCTAACACCTACTTCAAACTTCTACAAAGTGAGTGCATTTAGAATTCGTATACCAAGTTTTAACGTCAACTATTCTGTTCCTAAAAACATTGTAGAAAAATTAAAAATAAGTAATGCAAGAGTCTTTGTGTCAGCTTTAAATCCAGTTAACCTCTATAATCCTTATACTTATAAAGGCCCGGATGGCGCATGGGATGCTTATCCAAATTTGAGGACACTTTCCTTTGGTTTGAATTTAACTTTATAGATAGACAACATTTATCAACTCAAAAATATACAGAGATGAAAAAGAATAGAATATTTTGCTTAATAGCCGGCGTAACATTCCTTGTTGCTGGCTGTAAAGATGCATTTCTCGAAGAAAAAAGAGATTTAGCAGGATATAACGAAGAGGTTTTTAAAGATGCGGCTTTGGCACAAGGCTATGTAGACTATGTTTATGGCTTATTTTTGCCAGCAAACAATGCTCAGGCACTCTCATGGAACCTAGCCACCAATAATGATACTTTCGCAAAAACAACTGATGAATTTGCTGGAGAAACAGATTTTAATAAAGTTTGGGCCAATATCAGTTATGTAAACAGCCATGCACTTAACTATTTTGGTGCTAGATTAACTTCAAGTGTGGTTAACAATCCATATACAAGGTTGAAACAAATTAATATTTTCTTAGCCGAGATTGATAAAAATGGCTTGCCAGAAGACGTTAGAAATAAATTAAAAGGCCAAATGTATTTTTGGAGAGCCTGGCAGTATTTTGATCTGGTTAGGTTATACGGAGGGGTTCCTCTTGCACTATCTCCTCAAGACCCTATAAATGGTGAAGGAACTGCCTTGCAAATTCCTCGAAGTTCTTCTTCGGACTGTATTAAACAAATAGTAGCCGATTTAGATTTGGCACAAACATTATTACCAGGCAAATGGGGCAATTCTGACTGGGGACGCATAACTAGCGGAGCATGTGCCGCGTTAAAGGGCAGAGTATTGTTAACATGGGCTAGCCCGTTATTTAATCGTACTGATGATCTTACTCGTTGGGACGATGCTTACAAAGCTAATTTAGCTGCAAAGACTTTACTTGAAGCTAACGGTGGCGGATTGTTTAAAACAGGTGGAACAGCAGATGGAGTTGCATGGGGAAATATGTGGTTTAGCGAAGTTAATAATCCTGAGGCAGTAATCGTTTACGGCTTTAATAACTTGGCAATTGGAGGTACAACTACTAAAAATAACGGTTGGGAACAGGCCGCTAGATCGAAAGAGTTAAACGGTGGAGGTTCTTTGTCTCCAACAAAAGAATTGGTAGATGCTTTTCCGATGAAGGATGGTAAAATGCCTGGCGTATCTACAACATACGTTTACGATGCGAAAAAATTTTATAAAAATAGAGATCCACGCTTCTATAAAACTTTTGTTTACAATGGTGCTATCTGGCCTTATGCAGGAAACAGTACTTTCAAACAATGGACCTATAAATGGTACAAAACAGCGGCAGAAACTGTTCCAAGTTTAACGACAGAAACTAAAGGCGCTAATGCAAGTGCAGTTTATATCAGTAAGGCTACAGATCCGAATGCCTCAAATGCCAATGGAAATTTTCAACAAAACGGAATGGATTTTATGGAAATGCGTTTCGCTGAAGTTATTTTGAATTTAGCGGAATCTGCTATTGGATCTAACCGTTTAAGTGAAGGATTAGAAGGTATAAAGGCTATTAGAGAACGAGCAGGTGTTGAAAATTTAGATGGCGCTTATGGCTTGGCCGGCTTAACAAGCAGAGATCAACTATTCGGAGCTGTTTTAAAAGAAAGAAACATTGAATTCGCGTACGAAGGAAAGAGATTTTTCGATCTTAGAAGGTGGATGCTTTTTGAAGAAAATTCAGCAACCGCTGCAAGATTAGGTATTACCCCTTTAAACGGAACTCGCCGAAAAGGATATTTTATTACTGTAAAATCTGCTATTGGAGTTAAATATGTAGGAAACAACGATCCATTAATAAAGCCAGCAAGTGGTAATGCGCCAATAATTGACCGCGATCCGGCTACTTATCCTACGCCAAACGGCAGTGCAAATTATGCGGCGTATCTAGATTATTTGTATGATAACATATTTGTAATAACAGTCAAAGATGATTTAGATAAAACAAACCCTGCCGATTGGAAATTTACTTGGTATCCACAATATTATTTCTTTGGTTTAAATGAGAACATTTTAAGTGCATCACCATACCTTGAGCAAACCACTGGTTGGAATAGTATGAAAGGTCAAGGAACTTTTGATCCATTAAAATAATTAACGCTTTTCTCGGCGGTTAAACACCGCTATAATTTTATATATATTTGGTTTGAAAAAAGGAAGCAGCGAGTGCTTCCTTTTTCATTTAAGAATGTTACATTTATATATGAAAATTATTTCTACCTTGTATCGTGGCTAAGATATAACAGTCAGGTTTAAATGTGTATACTGCAGCTATTGCTAATATGATATACTTTTAAGTCAAAATGTTGCACAAAACAACCACATATTACGGTTAACTTTAAATTTTAATATACTTTCTAACCAAAATTTTTTATTTGAACTGACAAAGAAATGAGCCACGTTTATTAATATTTTTTTAGTTAAAGATATTAGCTTCAATTCTTTGCTTTTCTTACGAGCAAAATAATATGAAAAAGAACATTTTAAACCTACTATTTTCATCAGCATTAATACTCTCAGCTGGTTCGGCTTTTGCACAATACCCCAACATTCCGGCTGATGTTAAAAAAGCATCAGATTCAATGATGAAAGCTGCTTATCATCAATCAGATGTTGCTTGGGAGAAAGCTAAGCCCATTATCGAGCAAGAAGCTAAGCAAGGAAAGCCTTATATTCCTTGGGCTGGTCGTCCAACTGACTTGCCTCAATCGGATATCATTGCCTTCCCAGGTGCTGAAGGTGGCGGCGCATATAGTTTTGGTGGTCGCGGCGGAAGAGTTATTGTAGTTAAAAATCTAAACGACAGTGGTCCAGGTTCGTTACGCGATGCCTGTGAACAGGGTGGAGCCCGTATCGTTGTTTTCAACGTTGCTGGTATCATTCGGTTAAAAACGCCGTTAATTATACGTGCGCCTTATATTACTATTGCAGGTCAAACTGCTCCGGGTGATGGCGTTTGCGTGGCTGGAGAATCGGTGTGGTTAAATACACACGATGTAATTGTTCGGTTCATGCGTTTCAGAAGGGGCGAGACCTTTGTAGGTCGCCGCGATGATGCGATTGGTGGAAATCCGGTAGGTAACATTATGATTGACCACGTTTCGGCAAGTTGGGGTTTAGATGAGAATATGTCGATGTACCGCCACATGTACAATGATAGCACGGGTAAAATCGAAGATAAATTAGCGACGGTGAACATCACCATTCAAAACTCGATCTTCTCTGAAGCTTTGGATACCTGGAACCACGCTTTCGGTAGTACCTTAGGTGGTGAAAACTGTACTTTTATGCGTAACCTTTGGGCCGATAATGGTGCCAGAAATCCTTCAATTGGTTGGAATGGAATTTTCAATTTCGCAAACAACGTGGTTTTCAACTGGAATAACCGCTCTACAGATGGTGGAGATTATACAGCGCTATTTAATATCGTAAATAACTATTACAAACCCGGACCGGTTACCAACTTAAAAGAACCGATCAGCTACCGGATTTTAAAACCAGAAAGCGGTCGTAGTAAACTGTCCTATGTGGTTTTCGGTCGTGCTTACGTAGAAGGAAATATTATCGAAGGAAATGAGAAAGTAACTAAAAATAACTGGGATGGTGGTGTGCAGCTTGAAGATAAAAAAGGCGAGCTAATGACGTTTGAGCAGGCTTCTCCATACTTTGCAGCAATGAGGGTGAGAAAGCCCTTCCCAATGGCAAAAATTACCATTTTACCAACTTTACAAGCCAAAGATTACGTACTTACCCATGTTGGTGCTAATTTACCAAAAAGAGATCCGGTGGATACACGGGTAATTAAGCAGGTTACAACTGGTAAAATTGATTTTATTGAAGGGGTAAAGTTACCAGAGAAAGATTTCGAACACCGTCGGTTACCAAAAGATTCTTACAAAATGGGTATTATAACCGATGTAAGTCAAGTGGGTGGTTATCCAGAATATAAAGGTACGCCTTATAAAGATGCTGATAACGATGGTATGCCAGATGCATACGAATTGAAAAACGGATTAAACCCGAAGGATGCATCTGACGCTGCAAAAATTTCGAAAAGTGGTTATTCAAACATCGAAGTTTATTTGAACAGCGTTGTCAATGTTTCAACCGTAAAACCTAACTAATATGCGTAAGTGGAATTCTATTTTTAGCATTGCTGTGTTATGTGGTATCGGAAATGTTGCTTTTGCACAGTACCCGGTTATCCCCGAAGCAATGGAAAAAAGAGCCGATTCACTTTTAAAAAGTATTGAAGAGCAATCGGAATTACAGTTTCTAAAGGTAAAACCTATCGTTGATGCTGAAGCAAAGCAAGGCAAACCTTACATTCCTTGGGCTGCAAAACCAGCCGATTTACCACAATCAAAAATAGTTGCTTTTCCAGGTGCTGAAGGTGGAGGAGCCTACTCATTTGGCGGTCGCGGTGGAAAAGTTTATGTAGTGACCAGTCTGGAAGATTCAGGTAAAGGAACTTTACGTGAAGCTTGCGAACAAGGTGGTGCCCGCATTATTGTGTTTAACGTTGCAGGAATTATCAAATTAAAAACACCACTGATTATTCGCGCGCCATACGTTACCATCGCTGGTCAAAGTGCACCTGGCGATGGGGTTTGTATTGCGGGAGAATCGGTTTGGATTAATACGCACGATGTCGTGATTCGTTACATGCGTTTCCGCCGTGGTGCAACTGACGTTACCCGTAGAGATGACGCAATCGGCGGCAATCCTGTTGGAAACATCATGATTGATCACGTTTCAGCAAGTTGGGGATTAGATGAAAACATGTCTATTTACCGCCATGTTTATGATCCGAAAGACGGTTCTAAACCAGAAAAACTTCCAACGGTGAATGTAACCATTCAAAATTCGATCTTTTCTGAAGCCTTAGACACTTATAACCATGCCTTCGGAAGTACCATTGGTGGATTAAATTCTACGTTCATGCGTAACCTTTGGGCTTCGAATATTGCAAGAAATCCTTCTGTTGGGATGTATGGTGATTTTGGTTTCGCGAACAACGTAATTTTTAACTGGTGGAATAGAAGCGCCGATGGTGGCGATAATGCTTCATTTTATAGCTTTGTGAACAATTATTATAAACCAGGTCCAATAACGCCTGCAGGTCAGCCAATTTCTTATCGTATTTTGAAGCCAGAATCGGGAAGAGATATCAGGTTCAAAAATGAGTTTGGCAAGGCTTACGTAATAGGAAATATTGTTGAAGGCAATGAAAAAGTAACCAAAAACAATTGGGATGGTGGCGTTCAGCCAGAAAGCAAACGTGATATGCAGAAGTTGCTAGATTCTATCCGTGTCAATAAACCACTTACAATGGCAAAAATTTCGATCATCGAAACCAAAAAAGCGTATGAGTATGTTTTAGCAAATGCTGGTGCATCTTTACCTATTCGTGATGCGGTAGACAAGCGTATTGTAAAACAGGTATCAACAGGTAAAATTGAGCATGTAGAAGATGGAAAACTTCCGGCTGCTCAGAATTATGTGAAACGCCGCTTGCCAGCTGATTCATACAAAAAAGGAATTATTTCTGATATTGCACAAGTTGGTGGTTATCCTGAATACAAAGGTAAAGCTTACCTCGATTCGGATAAAGATGGGATTCCAGATGCCTGGGAAACTAAAAATGGTTTGAACCCTAAGGATGCCAGTGACGCAGCAAAAATTTCGAAATCAGGTTATGCCAATATCGAAGTATATTTAAATAGTTTGGTTGATGTAAGTAAGGTAAGGCCTTAAAGGAAGTTGAATTGAAAAGTTTAGCGTGAAAAATAAATAATACTAAGCACCATGTATGACCGTGTCGTCATTGCGATGCACCAAGCAACCATAAAGCGAAGGCTACCGTAGTATGATTGCTTCCTGCCTCGCAATGACCATAAGCGTAAATAGAATAACATTAATGCCAAAAACTAACCACATATATTATTCTAAAGTACTGTCTATTCTGGCCTTACTTTTTTTGTTGATCAGTGTTTCTTTTGCTCAAAAAACAAAACCAGTTGAACCACCCAAACCGCTTTACAAAGGCAAGGATGGCAAATTGGCCTACACTCCTGATGCCGAGGGAAATCGCATTCCAGATTTTTCTTATGCAGGTTACATGGGTGGTGAAAAAGCGATTCCAGATGCCACAATCAAAGTAGTGGTTCCGGTTTCGAAGGGAGATGCCACCATAAGAATTCAATCTGCGATTAATTATGTTTCAAAGTTACCTATCGGGAAAGATGGCTTGCGTGGTGCTATTTTACTCGAAAAAGGAACTTACGAGGTGGCAGGCACCCTGAAAATTTCAGCTTCAGGTGTGGTTCTTCGTGGTAGTGGCTTTGGCGTTGGTGGCACGGAAATTTTTGCAACTGGCTTAGATCGGATTGGGGTAATTAGAATATTGGGCAAAAATGATCGGTCAGAACAAAATCCAGTGGCCATCACCAATAATTATGTTCCTGTAAACGCAAATCAGCTCACCTTGTCTAGTATCAATGGTTTTAAAGTCGGCGATCAAATTTTGATTAACCGTCCATCTACAAAAGATTGGATTGAAACCTTAAAAACTGCTGAGTTTGGCGGTGGCGAGAGTGCTTTGGGCTGGAAACCGGGGACAAGAGATATCCGCTGGGATAGAAAGATCAGGGCAATAAATGGTTCTACAATTACTCTTGATGCGCCACTTACCATCGCATTAGATGCTAAATTCGGTGGCGCAACCGTTTCAAAATATGACTGGAATGGAAGAATCAACAATGCGGGAGTTGAAAATTTAAAAATAGAATCCGATTATCAAAAAGAAAATATTAAAGATGAATATCATCGCTGGACGGCTATTTGCCTTGAGAATGCGCAAGATGCTTGGGTTCGACAGGTTGTTTTTGAACACTTCGCCGGCTCAGCGGTAGATGTTTTAGAAACTTCAAAACGCATTACTGTTGAAGATTGCAAATCATTTGCGCCGATTTCAGAGATTGGCGGAGAAAGAAGAAATACTTTTTTTACCACAGGACAACAAACGCTGTTTCAAAGATTGTATGCTGAATTTGGTTACCACGATTTTGCCGTTGGCTTTTGTGCACCAGGACCAAATGTTTTTGTACAATGCCAATCCTATCTGCCTTTCAGTTTTAGTGGTGCCATAGATAGTTGGGCATCTGGCGTTTTGTTTGATATCGTAAACGTAGATGGGCAAGCCTTAAGTTATTTAAATCGTGGTCAGGATGGGCAGGGTGCTGGCTGGAGCGCCGCTAACAGTGTTTTTTGGCAATGCAGTGCAGCAAGGGTTGATAATCCTCAGCCACCAACCGCTCAAAACTGGGCGTTTGGAACATGGGCACAGTTTTCTGGAAATGGTTACTGGGACATGTCGAACGAACAAATCCAGCCAAGGAGTTTGTATTATGCACAGCTTAAAGATCGATTAGGAAATGAAGTTGAAGGAAGAACATTTTTACTTCCGGTAGAAACCGAGGCTTCGAGCAGTCCACCTGTTGATGTGGCTCAGAAATTAACCAAGTTAGCCTATAAATCTGCGCTAACTATTTCCGGATATATTGATTCGGCAACAGAAAGAAATAAAATCTCTACAGAGTTAAACCAAGCAAAAAGCATTGATAAAATTGGCGTAGAGAAAGTAATTCAACCAATGCTTGCCGAGGCGATGACCGTCAAAAATGGCTGGCTGGTTCGCGGTAACGAAGTGGTGGTGGGCAATCGCCAGGATGTACCCTGGTGGAATGGAAGTGCCCGCCCGTATGGGTTGAAGAAAACTAAATTCCATGCTACGCGTTTCGTTCCTGGTCGTGAAGGAAATGGTCTTACCGATGATTTGAATGAAATTACAGACTCTATGCAAAATGGTTCTGTAAAAGTTTTGGATCATAATTATGGGCTATGGTACGATAGAAGGAGAGATGATCACGAACGCATTCGCAGAATGGACGGTGAAGTTTGGGCGCCATTTTATGAGTTGCCTTTCGCACGTAGCGGACAGGAAAAGGCTTGGGATGGTTTGAGTAAGTACGACATCACAAAATATAATCTTTGGTATTGGGATAGGCTAAAAACTTTTGCAAATCTCGCCGATCAAAAAAGTCTGGTCTTGATTCATCAAAACTATTTTCAGCATAATATCATAGAAGCAGGTGCTCATTATGCCGATTTTCCATGGCGTACGGCCAACAACATTAATAATACTGGGTTCCCAGAACCTGTACCTTATGCTGGCGACAAAAGAATTTTTATGGCTGAACAGTTTTATGATATCAGTAATGAAAATCGCAAAGCGATCCACAAAGCGTACATCAGAAAATGTCTGGAAAACTTTGATGGAAACTCTGGCGTGATTCAACTTATTGGTGCAGAATTTACCGGTCCGCTACATTTTGTACAATTCTGGATTGACACCATTAAAGAATGGGAAAAGGAAACCGGCACGCATCCGATTATTGGTTTAAGTGTAACTAAGGACGTTCAAGATGCAATCCTGGCCGATAAGTCAAGGGCAGATGTGGTCGATTTGATTGATATCAGATATTGGCATTACCAGGCAGATGGAACTGCTTATGCACCTAAAGGCGGCCTTAATTTGGCGCCAAGGCAACATGCCCGTTTGTTGAAACCAAAGAAAACTTCGTTTGAAGAAGTTTACCATGCAGTTTCTGAATATAAGGAGAAGTTTCCAACGAAAGCTGTCATCTATTCAGGCGATAATTACGATTCTCTCGGCTGGGCTACTTTCATGGCTGGCGGTTCACTTTCCAATATTCAAGGGTTTGATAAAAAATTCTTAAGCACTGTTTCCTTCATGAAAGCCTTTCTTCCTGGCGGGAAATCTGCCGGGCAATATGGATTGGAAAATACAGGCAAAGCCTACATTTTGTACAATGCATCAGGCGAATCAATCGATCTCGACCTCAGTAAAGTGGCTGGGAAGTTTAGTATGAAAGTTTTAAATACGCGAAACGGAAAGATCCTGAAAGAAGAAAAAATAAACGCAGGAGCAATTGTAAAACTAAATAAGGTCGGAACGGGCGATGAGGTAATCATCATCAACAAAATTTAATAGATGAATTTAAAATTTAAACTATCTCTGGTTTTCTTAGTATCAATCCTGGCATTTGGATGCAAGGATAAACCACATTTTGGTGATAAAAGTCTATTGATTTCTGAAAATGGAAGATATTTTTCTACCGGAGATGGAAAACCTTTTTTTTGGTTAGGTGATACGGGTTGGTTATTATTTAGTCGCTTGAATCGGGAAGAAACCAATACTTACCTGGAAGATAGAAAACAAAAAGGTTTCAATGTCATTCAGGTGATGGTTTTGCATGATGTGGCCGCTAAAAATATTTATGGCGATTCTGCTTTGGTGAATAAAGATGTTTCTAAACCAGTTTTAACCGAGCAAAACGATTATAAAGATTCTACTGCTTACGATTATTGGGATCATATTGATTATGTGGTTGACAAAGCTGCTGAAAAAGGACTTTATATGGCACTTGTTCCAGTTTGGGGAACAAATGTGAAAGAGAAAAAAGTAAATGAGGCTCAGGCAAAAAAGTATGCTGAATTCCTTGCAAAAAGATACCGTGATAAGTGGAACATTATCTGGTTAAATGGTGGTGACATAAAGGGAACTGACGGTTTAAAGGTTTGGAATGCGATTGGGGAAGCGCTGCGAGCAAATGATCCAAATCATTTGATCACTTTTCACCCAAGGGGCAGAACGGCCTCTTCGGCTTGGTTTCACGATGCAAAATGGAATGATTTTGACATGATTCAATCTGGCCACCGCCGTTATGAGCAAGATACCTCAGCAAAAGAAAAATTGCATTATGGCGAAGACAACTGGAGATACATTGAAAGCGATTATAAACTGAAGCCAGCAAAACCCACCATTGATGGTGAACCGTCATACGAAGATATTCCGCAAGGATTGCATGATGTTACACAGCCACGCTGGAACGACGCTGATGTAAGAAGATATGGCTATTGGTCGGTTTTTGCCGGAGCCTTCGGCTACACTTATGGCCATAATTCGGTGATGCAGATGTACAAAAAAACTGATTTGAAACCTGCTTACGGTCCTAAAGATCAGTGGATTACCGCAATAAACGCTCCGGGAGCACAGCAAATGAAGTTTTTGAAAGACTTAATTTTATCACGTTCTTATTTTGATCGGGTACCTGATCAAACAATGGTTGCAGAAACCAATGGAGAACGATATGATAAAGTTTTAGCCACACGAGGAGAGGAATTCGCGATGTTTTACACCTACACCGGTAAGACTTTTAGTGTGCAGCTTGGCAAAATAGATGGAGATGAGGTGAAGGCTTCGTGGTACGATCCACGGACAGGAAAATTCACAACAATTGGTGAGTTTGAGAATAAGGGAACAAAAGAATTCAATCCGCCAGGAGAACCTGCAAATGGTAATGACTGGGTTTTGGTTTTGGATAAGGTTTAAAAGTTTGGTTTGTCGCTAGTGCGAGGTTCAAGGCAAAGCCTTAAATGGTTTGTTAGGCCGGTCGTCATTCCCAATTTAGTTGGGAATCTTAAAGCGATTGCAACCATTACTTGGCTATTGCATTAAGATTCCCGCCTACGCGGGAAAGACGGAGTTAAAATAAAAAATAATAAATGTTTAAAGCAAAGTTCATATCAACATTACGTTTAGCCATCATCGGACTGTCGTTGTGCGGATTAACATCTTGTTCAAAACAAGGGTATCTATTTACTTCGTTCCATGAACCAGCAACTGATGGTTTACGCTTTTTATACAGTTATGACGCTTATCATTGGACAGATTTAAATGAAACTTTCTTAAAACCGGAAGTTGGTACACAGAAAGTTTTACGCGACCCATCCATTGTACAAGGACCAGATGGAACTTTTCATTTAGTGTGGACATGCAGCTGGAAAGGCGACAAAGGTTTTGGTTATGCCAGCTCAAAGGATTTGATTAACTGGAGCGAGCAGAAATTTCTTCCGGTAATGGAAAGTGAACCTAAAACGGTAAATGTTTGGGCACCAGAAATTTTTTATGACAAGGAGAAAGCCGAATTCGTAATGATCTGGGCATCAACCATTCCATTCCGTTTTGCTAAAGGTATTGAAGAAGAAGAGAATAATCATCGGATGTACAGCGTCACCACCAAAGACTTTATCAATTTCTCAAAACCTAAATTGTTTTTAGATCCTGGTTTTAGTGTAATTGATGCGGTAATTGTGAAACGGGCCGCAAAAGATTATGTTTTGGTGTTGAAGGATAATACCCGTCCCAACAGAAATTTAAAGGTAGCTTTTGGGCAGGATGCTTTAGGTCCTTATAAAGATGTTTCAGAAACTTTCAGTCCTAAGCTAACTGAAGGGCCAACAGTGGTTAAAGTGAAAAACGATTGGTTGATTTATTTTGATGCTTATGGCCAAAAAATTTATTCAGCTTACAAAACATCAGATTTTAAAAACTTTAAAGATGTGACTTCGGAGGTGTCGGTACCAGAAGGACATAAACACGGAACCATTATTAAAGTAAAAAGGAAAGTGATTGAAGGATTGAAGAAATAAAAGGACTTTCGGTTGGTGTCTCACCAGCCGAAAATAAAATTCGTCTTTGCGAGGTACGAAGCAATCCTAAAGCGTTGGCATGAAATGAGAAAACCTCCGTTGTAAGATTGCTTCGTTTCGATGACAAATCGAAAACTCGCAATGACGGCAAAATAAAAGAAGAATGAAATTGAATAGGCTATATATCATCTTATCACTTGCACTTGCATTGTCAACATCGCAAGCACAGGATACAGTACGCTACACCGGGAAGACTTTAGTGAACGCAGATTATCATCATGGACAACTTTCGCCGGTTATGGGGGTTCATAATATTCAAACTTTTAGAGCGAATAGAGAACACCCGGAATTAGCTGAAAACTTTGGCTGGACCTATAACCATGCACCAATGTTGGCCTATTGGAACAATAAATTTTACGTAGAATACTTAAGTGATAAGGTTGGCGAAAGTATTCCGCCAGGGCAAACTCTATTGCAATCCTCACCAGATGGTTATACCTGGACTAAGCCAGACGTAATTTTTCCTATTTACAGAATTGCGGATGGTACCACCAAAGAAGGCAGAACCGATGTGGCTAAAGATTTAGATGCGGTAATGCATCAGCGCATGGGTTTTTATGTTTCAACAAAAAATGTATTTCTGGTTCTGGGTTTTTATGCAATCAGTTTTGATGCTAAAGACGACCCTAACGATGGCCATGGAATTGGTAGAGCAGTTCGCGAAATTCAAGCTAATGGAAAGTATGGTCCCATTTATTTTATTCACTACAATCCTGGTTACACAGAGAAAAATACCAAATATCCATACTTTACAAAGAGTAAAAATAAAGCTTTCGTTGCAGCTTGTAACGAGTTATTGGCCAATAAGCTAATGACGCAGCAATGGAACGAAGAAGCAGATAGGAAAGATCCGCTAATCACTTTGCAAAAACAGTATAAAGCTTTCAGTTATTATCACTTGCCTGATGGCAGGGTGGTTGGTCTATGGAAAAATGCATTGACCGCGATTAGCACTGATAACGGAAAAAGCTGGCCTGAGAGTGCCTTTCGAGCACCAGGTTTTGTAAACAGTAACGCCAAAATTTGGGGTCAAAAAACTGCTGATGGCAACTACGCAACAGTTTATAATCCCTCGGAATACCGGTGGCCTTTAGCCATATCAACCAGCAAAAATGGTTTGGATTATACCAATTTGCTTTTGATAAATGGCGAAATTACCCCGATGCGGTATGGTGGAAACTACAAATCTTATGGTCCGCAGTATGTTCGTGGTATTATCGAAGGAAATGGAAAACCCGCCGATGGAAAATTATGGGTAACCTACAGCATGAACAAGGAAGATATCTGGGTTTCATCAGTTCCTTTACCTGTTAATGATAAAGCTACGCAACATGTTAACGATGATTTCGATAAACTTTCTAAAGAAAAAGCACTAGAAAATTGGAATATTTACAGTCCGCTTTGGGCAGCTGTAAAAGTTGAAAATGGTGCTTTGGTTTTAAGAGATAAAGATCCCTTTGATTATGCAAAAGCCGAGCGTTTATTTCCTGTATCTAAAAAAATAATTACTTCATTTTCGGTTACGCCAAAACAAAACGATTTCGGTTTACTGGAGATTGAATTGCAAGACGCAAAAGGAACGGCAAGTGTTCGTTTGACATTTGATACCGCCGGAAATTTAAGTGGAAAAGCTGGCGCCCGGTACAAAAATTTCATGAAATATGAGGCTGGAAAAAGTTACGATATCAAATTGAAGTTAGATGCACACACCAGATTCTATTCGCTTACCGTTAATGGAAAAGAAACTTCACTAAGTTTAGCTTTTCAGCCTGTGGCTGATGTTTCTCGTATTGTTTTCCGAACTGGAGCTGTTCGTCGCTTTCCAAACGTGGATACACCTGCCGATCAGACTTACGATTTGAAAAATGCAGGAGAATCTGAGAAGAAAGAGGCTATCTATTCGATTAAATATGTAAAAACGGAAGGGTTTTAAGATGGGGAATATTGATAAACACATCGTCATTGCGAGGAGGCACGACAAAGCAATCTCATTAGATCAATCAGATTGTTTCAGCTCGCACCAGCCCGGCTTGGCAATGACGACCGCCTCACCATCATTGCGAGGAACGAAGCAATCTTTCTTGACATTAGTTCTACTTGTACTTTCTTTTTCTGCCAACGCCAAAATTCTTTTGCCGCAAATTTTATCGAGTAATATGGTTCTGCAGCGAGATAAGCCCATCAACATCTGGGGATTTGCTTCACCAGATGAAAAAGTAGAGGTTACTTTTGCAGGACAAAGAACGCAAGCCATAACGGATAAAAATGGCAATTGGTCTGTGTTATTATCACCATTAAAAACTTCTGCACAACCTCAGACGATGACGATTTCAGGCACTAACAAAATTGAATTGACGAATATTTTAGTCGGTGAAGTTTGGCTATGTTCCGGTCAATCGAACATGGAATATCAAATGCGTAAACTGGCGAAAATTCCTAAACCAAAAAATGAGAAACTGCGTTTTCCTGCAGATGCGGTAGAAAAGGCCAAGAATCAACAGATCAGGATTTTCCTGGTCAACCGCAAGCAGTTGACAAAACCCGATTCTATTCATAAAAGTTGGGCCGTTGCAGAAGATTCTGCTTTAAGGGCATTTTCGGCTGTAGGTTATTTTTTCGCGAAAGAAATCCAAGAAAAATTGGGTATTCCGGTTGGAATGATTTCTTCTGCTGTTTCTGGCAGTGCCATTGAACCCTGGGTTTCTCCGGAGGCTTTTGCGCAGGAGGAATACTTCAAAAATAAAAAGGTAAGCAACGACCCAGGCAAGTTTTATACACCAATGATTGAGCCGCTAACCAAGTTTAAAGTCCGCGGTTTTTTGTGGTACCAGGGAGAGACCAACTGCTTTTTAAATGAAACCATTAGTTATTCCTACAAGCTTAAAACATTGGTTAACTTATGGAGAAAGGCCTGGGGCGAGCAACTGCCTTTTTACTACGTTCAGATTGCACCTTACGATTATAGCACGCAAAAAAGCGATAGAGTTGTACTCACGCCAGATACGGAACCTAATTTTTGGGAGGCTCAACAGCAAGTTTTACTTTTGCCAAATACAGGAATAATTGCAACTTCTGATTTAAATGACAACGGAGCAGATTTGCATCCAACCTACAAATGGGAGGTGGGAAGGCGTTTAGCACTTTTAGCTTTAGGCAAAACATACAATCAGAAAATAGAGTTTTCCGGGCCGGTTTATAAAAGCGTTGGTTTTAAAAACAATATGGCTATTATGGATTTCGATTATTTAAGACCGATTGCAGGTAACATTATCACTGGTTTTACTATCGCAGGCAGTGATGGAAAATTTGTTGTAGCCAAAGCTAACATTAGAGAAGGAAAAGTGATCGTTTCTTCGAATGAAGTTCCTAATCCAAAAGCAGTACGTTACAATTGGACAGAAAACCCTACTGGTAACTTATATAGTAATGGTTTACCTGCACTACCTTTCAGAACTGATAATCCTTTAACCAGCCAATTTAAAACCAATTAATGAAACTCAGATTTATACTTTTCTTTTGTTCGATTATGTTGTTTGGTGTTGCAAGTGCGCAGCAAACGGAAAAATTATATCTTTCTGGAATGGGAAATGATGATACTGTGAACTGGGATTTTTTCTGTACTGCTGGTGCAAATTCGGGTAAGTGGACAACCATTCCAGTACCTTCTAATTGGGAATTACGGGGTTTTGGTAAATACAACTACGGCTTTAATAAGGAGGAAAACAAAGGAAAGGAAGAGGGACTTTACAAGTATAAATTTAAAGTTCCGGGCAACTGGAAGAGTCAGCAAATCAATATTGTCTTTGAGGGTTCGATGACGGATACCGAAGTTAAAATAAATGGAAAATTAGCAGGAGCTGCGCACCAGGGTTCTTTTTATGTGTTTAGATATAATATTTCCAACCTGGTTAAACTTGATGGTGAGAATTTACTGGAAGTGAAGGTTTCAAAACATTCGGCAAATAAATCAGTAAACGAAGCAGAGCGTAAAGCTGATTTCTGGATTTTTGGCGGGATTTTCAGGCCTGTTTATCTCGAAGCTTTGCCACAAACACATTTTGAAAGAATGCAAATCGATGCTAAAGCCAATGGAAACTTAAACGCTCAGGTGGCCTTTGCTGGTGATGCCGACAAAGTTGAAGTGGAGGTTTTTTCTAAAGATGGGAAACGTTTTGGTGACAGATTTACTACTGCGGTTAAAAAAGGAACTCAAAAATTGACGTTAAACCAGCAGTTTTCTCAGCCAGAACTTTGGTCCTCAGAATTTCCAACCCTTTATACAGCCATCTTTTCGCTCATTAAAAAAGGGAAAATCATCCATCAGCTTTCTAAAAAAATTGGTTTTAGAACAGTAGAAGTAAAAGAGCGTGATGGCGTTTATGTAAATGGAGTTAAAATAAAATTCAAAGGAGTAAACAGGCATTCATTTTATCCGACATCAGGCAGAACAACAAGTAAAAAAATAAGCATTGCTGATGTTGAGCTCATGAAAGAAATGAACATGAACGCAGTGCGCATGTCGCATTATCCTCCAGATGGCCACTTTTTAGAGGTTTGCGATTCGCTCGGTTTATTTGTGATGGATGAATTAGCTGGCTGGCATGGCACTTACGACACGCCCACAGGCACAAAATTGATGAAAGAAATGATGCTGAACGATGAAAATCATCCATCAATTATATTCTGGGCAAATGGAAACGAGGGTGGACATAACCGCGAACTCGATCATCTTTTTGCTGAAGAAGATATTCAGAAGCGGCCATTGATTCATCCATGGGAAGTTTTTTATGGATTTGAAACCACACATTACCGTGAATTCAATTACGGAATAGGAAATTATGATCATGGGCATAATATTTTAATGCCAACAGAATTTTTGCATGGTATGTGGGATGGCGGACATGGCGCTGGGATAGAAGATTATTGGAACGCGATGTGGAACAACCCGCTTTCAGCAGGTGGTTTTCTTTGGGATTTTGCCGACCAGGCCGTTGTTCGTACAGATAAAAACGGGGAACTGGATACGGATGGAAATCATGGTCCCGATGGTATTGTTGGTCCTTACCATGAAAAGGAGGGCAGCTTCTTTACCATTAAGGAAGTTTGGAGTCCTGTTTTTGTTGAGAAAAGAGAGATGACCGCTGGTTTTGATGGCTCCTTTTTATTGGAGAACCGTTACACGTTTACGAACCTTAATCAATGTACTTACGAATGGAAATTGAGAATGCTTAAGTCTGGTGGAGCTGATGCTGAATTTAAGGCCGGTAAAGCAGATGCGCCAAACATTAAACCTTTTGAAAAAGGAAAATTGCAAATCAATCTTCCTGCAGATTGGAGAAGTTTTGATGCGCTTTACCTCACCGTAAAGGATGTTTATGGCAAAGAATTATTTACCTGGAGTTTCCCGATTACCTTGCCAAAAGCTGACGCAGATAAAATAGTGGTAACCACTGGGCCATCGAAAATAATTTTAAAGGAAGATGCGAAATCGTATCAGGTGTCGGCAAATGGTATTGACTTCATATTCAATAAAACAACAGGATTATTGCAACAAGCTAAAAATTCAAATGGTGTAATTCCGTTTACAAACGGACCTGTATTACAGGAAGCTGAAAACAACTTCAAAAATTTTACCACTAAAATGGATGGTCAAAATCTGGTAATTTCATCCAAATTCGATAAGAAAGAAAGCTGGAATACTTTACAGTGGACAATTTATCCTTCTGGATGGTTAAAAATGGAGGTTAAATATTTTCCTTCGGCCTATTTTACCACATTTGTTGGATTAAATTTTTCGTATCCTGAAACGGAGATGAAAAGTGTAGAATATAAAGGCAATGGGCCTTACCGAGTTTGGAAAAACAGGATGAAAGGGCAGCAGTTTGGCATCTGGAAAAAGGATTATAACGATTCGGCAACTGGCGAACCTGGCTGGCAATATCCTGAATTTAAAGGTTATTATTCCAACATGTATTGGTGTGAATTTGTTGGAAAACAACAATCTTTTAAAGTGGTAACGGATAGAGAAGACGTATTTTTAAGGTTATTTACACCAAAGAAATCGAAAGATACCGAGTGGGATAATATGAGCCCGACATTTCCAAACGGCGATATTTCTTTTATGAACGGAATCTCGGCAATAGGAACCAAAACGCAGAAACCAGAAACCACCGGACCAATGGGAATGAAACATGTATTTTATGATTTTGATAAGGACCAAAGTAGGGCATTGGATATGACTTTGTATTTTGATTTTTCAGGGAAGTAGGAATTAGGGAATTGACAATTGAGAATAGGTAAGATGACTAATGGTTAATGGAGAGTTGCAAATAGGCGTTAAATTTATATCAATTTCCTATTTTCTACTCTCTATTTTCCCAATTAAACATAAATGAACATTAAAATCTACATAGCGATAATCAGTATTTGGTTACTACCATTAACAAAAGTGGTGGCGCAAGTTTCTTTGCAGAATACAACCTGCGAAATGCTCGAAAATCCACTTGGAATCGATGTTCAAAAACCTCGTTTTGCATGGCATATTATTTCAAAAGACCGAAATGTAATGCAGACCGCTTATCAAATATTGGTTTCATCAACTGCAGAAAAACTAAGTGCAAATGAAGGCGATTTATGGGATTCGCAAAAAGTTAATACGGCAGAATCAATTCATATAAGCTACAATGGAAAGCCATTAAAAAGTAGAGCAAAGGCATTTTGGAAGGTAAAAGTTTGGACAAGCGCGGGTCAAAGCGAGTGGTCTACACCAAATTATTTTTCTATGGGCCTGCTGTACTACAAAGATTGGCCAAAAGGTTGGATCGGTTTCGACAGGGCATTTGCCTGGGATAATATCAAGACTGACTCACGCCTCTCGGCAAGATATTTTAGAAAGGAATTTCAAAATACCAAGCAGGTTAAAAGCGCCACTGCATCTATCATTGGTTTGGGTTTGTACGAGCTTTTTATCAACGGAAAAAAAGTGGGAAACGACGTTCTATCGCCATCCCCAACTGATTACACCAAGAATGTAAAGTACAACACTTACGATGTAACCAGTTACATCAAAAACGGGAAAAACGCTGTTGGTGCGATATTGGGTAACGGACGTTTTTTCGCCATGCGCCAGAATGAAAAGCCTTATAAAATAAAAACATTTGGTTTCCCGAAGATGCTGATGAATATCAACATTGTTTATACAGACGGGAGCACGGCAAATATTGATACTGATAATAGCTGGAAAGGTACTGCCGATGGCCCTATTAGAACGAATAACGAATACGACGGTGAAGAATATGATGCGACCAAAGAAGCAGCTGGTTGGAATACAGTGGGTTTTGATGATAGCAAGTGGCTGAAAGCGGAATTTGTGCAGGAACCTAGCGGAGTGATTGAGGCTCAAATGAATGAGAATATGAAGGTGATGAATACCTTGAAGCCGGTTTCAATTTCGAAACTTTCTGGTGGAAGATATATTCTTGACATGGGGCAAAACATGGTTGGTTGGTTGCAAATAAAGGTTAGAGGACTAAAAGGGAAGCAAATCAAAATGCGTTTTGCTGAGTCGTTGCAAGACAACGGAGAACTCTTTACGGCCAATCTTCGCAATGCGAAATGTACAGATTTGTACACTTTGAAGGGTGGGGAAACCGAAACCTGGGAGCCCACGTTCACTTACAGGGGCTTTAGGTTCGTAGAACTTTCGGGATATAGTTACCAACCATCAGTGAATGATTTTGTTGGTAAAATGGTTTACGACAATATGAAAACTGTTGGAACTTTTGAAACTTCGAATGTCTTAACCAATCAGATATTCAAAAATGCCTGGTGGGGAATTGCAGGAAGCTATAAGGGAATTCCGGTTGATTGTCCGCAACGCAACGAGCGTATGCCATGGTTGGGCGATAGAGGCGCAGTAGCTTATGGTGAGAATTTCTTGTTTGATAATGGCAGGTTTTATGCTAAATGGTTACAGGATATTAGAAATTCGCAAAAAGAAGATGGTGCAATTCCTGATGTTGCGCCTGCTTTCTGGCGTTATTACAGCGATAACATGACTTGGCCAGGGGCAATGCTTCTGGTAACAGAGATGCTTTACAAGCAAACCGGCGACGTATCTCCTGTTCGCGATAATTATCCGGCGATGAAAAAATGGCTTTCTTATATGCAAGATCGCTACATGAAAGATTATATTTTAACTAAAGATAGTTACGGCGATTGGTGTATGCCGCCCATTACAATTGAATTTGGGCGAGGCAAAAGTGCTGATAAAAAATATCCTTCTGAATTGATTTCAACAGCATATTATTACCACTTTACAAACCTGATGATACAATTTGGAAAAGCAATTGGTAAGGAGGACGATGTAAAAACCTACGAAGTTTTGGGAGAGAAGATCAAAAATGCTTTCAATGAAAAGTATTATAATCAGCAAGGATATTATGCTACAAATGCTTTGACCGATAATATTATTCCGCTTTACTTTGGCATGGTTCCGAAAGATAAGGTAGAGACTGTTTTTAGAAATATCACCCACACTGTTGAAGTGACCAATAAAGGGCATTTAAGTAATGGTTTGGTGGGGATTCAATGGTTAATGCGTTGTTTGAATGACTATGGCAGACCAGATCTCGCCTATACCGTTGCTACCCAAAAAAGCTATCCAAGTTGGGGTTACATGGTCGAAAATGGTGCCACTACTATTTGGGAATTATGGAATGGTAATACAGCAGATCCGAAAATGAATTCGCAAAACCATGTGATGATGCTTGGCGATTTACTGATTTGGTATTATGAAAACCTTGCAGGGATTAAATCTGAAAGTGCTGCTTTTAAACAGATCACGATGAAGCCTGAAATGATTGAAGGGCTCAACACTGTAAATGCCAGTTATAATTCAATTTATGGCATGATCAAAAGCAATTATAATAAAACAGGAAACACCTTTACCTGGAGTTTAAGCGTTCCGCCAAATACAACGGCAATGGTTTATATTCCTGCAAAAAGCAAAAGCGAGGTTTCGGAAAAGATCAGATCAATAAAAGATTTGAAATTTGTTAAAATGGAGAATAACCGGGCGATTTATGAGATAGGTTCGGGTGACTATGAATTTGTAGCGGATGGGAAGTAGGAGATGGGGAATAGGGAAAAGGAAATGGGAGATAGAGAGTGGAGAATAGGAAGTAAGAGAATAAAAAAGAAAACAGATCGTCATTGCGGGGCACGAAGCAATCTTAAAACGATCGCCATGCGCTAAAATTCTTCTTAGCTCGTAATTACTAAGTTGATAGAGCAATTAAAAATAGAAACCTATAATTAATAGAATGATGACAAAGATTTTAAAACCGATAATGATATTGTTGATGCTGCTAACCACAGTCACTTCCTTCAGCCAAGCACAGGATGCGATTGCTAATGCAGAAATTCTGACTAAGGCGAAGGAGTGGGTTTCAGCATTAAACCTAACAGATGCTGCTAAAAAAACAGCCGTAGAAAACCTTATCGCCGTTCATTTAACGGCTGTGAGAGATTGGCATAACAACCATCCTTCATCAACTGTTCCAGATGGAATCAATCCGGTTACTGGAAGCAAATTGACTGATCTTGATAAACAGATTATTGCCGATTCTGCTATGCCCTCAACCGTTCATCAATCTTTAATGGATGGTTTAAACAAAAACTTATCTGCAGAACAAGTAGAGGTAATTCTAGACAAATACACCATTGGTAAAGTCGATTTCACAATGAAAGGTTACAAAGCCATCGTTCCGGATTTGACTGCGGATGAAGAGGCTAAAATTTTGGGTTTTATGAAACAGGCAAGAGAACAGGCTGTCGATTATAAAAACATGAAACAGATTTCTGCCATTTTCGAGATTTACAAAACCAAGTCAGAGCAAATGTTAAACAATAATGGTCGCAGTTGGAGAGCCCTTTACAGCGCCTATACCAAAAAAATAAAAGAAGAGAAAGCGAATAAATCTAAAGCAGGGAATAGGGAATAGAAAGGATTCGAAACTATTCAGAATTTTCTATTCTCCATTTACCCCAGAACAAAAAAAAACTATGTTAAAAAGAAAGATATACATCACACTAGGAATTGCATTAGCATTAGGGTTAAGTGCCAATGCACAAGTTGAAAAGTGGCAAAAAGGGGTGGTAAAGCAAGAATTCCTCTACGATCAGGCGCCGTTTCCATCCTGTCATTCAGCAACGATTGTTGAAACACCAACGGGCTTGGTTGCTTCCTATTTCGGAGGAACAAAAGAGCGGAACCCTGATGTTGAAATTTACATCAGTCGTTTTGTAGAAGGAAAATGGTTAGCGCCGGTATCAGTGGCCAATGGTGTTCAACCCGATGGGAAAAGATTACCTACCTGGAACCCGGTTCTATATCAAATTCCGGGAGGAGACTTAATCTTATTCTATAAAATCGGCCCTAAACCATCTGAATGGTGGGGGTTGATGAAAACTTCGAAAGACGGCGGAGTTACCTGGTCGGATGCTACCAAATTGCCAGATGGTTATATTGGCCCGGTGAAAAACAAACCTGTTTTACTAAGTAATGGAAATCTATTTGCGCCCTCAAGTAGGGAAGGTGATGGCTGGAAGATCCACTTTGAGGTAACTAAAGATAATGGCAAAACATGGAGAACGGTTGGCCCTTTACCAGAAAATGGCATCAAAGCCATTCAGCCAAGCATTTTACAACATGGAAACGGTAAGCTGCAAATTTTAGCCAGAACAGCGAACCGGGCTATTGTTGAATCATGGTCGGAAGATAACGGCGAAAGCTGGTCTCCTTTAACGAAAACCTCATTGCCGAATAATAATTCTGGCACAGATGCAGTAACGATGAAAGATGGTCGGCAGGTTCTGGTTTACAATCATGTTTTGCCTCCTGGCGATTTAGCCAAGGGTCCGCGAACTCCATTAAACGTTTCGGTCTCTAGAGATGGAAAAAACTGGTCTGCAGCTTTAATTTTGGAAGATTCACCGATTAGTCAGTATTCCTATCCTGCCGTAATTCAAACATCGGATGGTATGCTTCATTTCATTTACACCTGGAGAAGGCAAAAAATAAAACACGTGGTTGTAGATCCTTCTAAGTTGAAATTGAAAAAAATTGAGAATGGCGTTTGGCCGAAACTTAACGGCTATGCAGCACCGGTGATTACAGAAACGAAAAACGAAGAGCCATGAGAGTAGGCAAGTTTGCATTTATTCCAACCGTCATTTCGACCGCAATGGAGAAATCTTTTAAATCAGTTTCACAGAGTTCTAAGCTATCGGCGAAAACAATGGGAATTGTTATTTTTTTATTGTTGTTTACAAAATTATCTGCCCAAACGCAGAATACCGATAACCTTTACAAAAAACCATTAGTCGACGTTTTAAAAGAAATCCAGACGCGATTTAACGTTCAGATTAAATATTCTGAACCACAGGTTAAAGACAAATGGCTGAACTATGCAGAATGGCGTTTTCGTGCTGATGTAGATGAAACACTAACAAACGTTCTTGCTCCTTTGGATATGAAGGTAAACAAAGAGAAACCAGGCGTTTACAAGTTGAAAGAATACGAATATTACCGATGGGAGCCAAAAGACGGCTGGGCCTACCTGGATACGCTGGCAAAAAAATACAGCGACAAAAGCAGTTGGGAAAAACGGAAGGCTGAGATAAAGCCCGAGCTTTACAAAGCCTTGTTACTCTCCCCTTTGCCAGCAAAACTGAATTCAAAACCAATCACTACAGCGAAGAGAGTTTTTGATGGCTATTCGGTAGAAAATATTGCTTTGGAAATTTTGCCTGGGGTTTGGATCAATGGATCACTTTATAAACCGCTAAATGTTAAAGGCAGAATCCCTGTAATTCTCAGTCCTGATGGTCACTGGGAAAAACAGCGTTACAGAGCCGATTGTCAGCTTCGTTGCGCAACGATTGCACGTATGGGAGCAATGGCTTTCAGCTACGATTTATTTGCATGGGGCGAATCGATGCTGCAGTTTAAATACGAAGACCACCGCCGGAGTTTAGCCCAAACAGTACAAACTTTGGGCGGAATTAGAATCCTCGATTATTTTTCTTCTCTCAAAGAAACAGACACTAGCAGAATCGGAATTAGTGGTGGTTCGGGAGCTGGAAGTCATTCGATTTTAATGACCGCAATGGACGATAGAATTAAATTAAGTGCACCTGTGGTGGCCATGTCATCCTATTTTTACGGTGGTTGCCCATGTGAAAGCGGAATGCCTATTCATCAATGCGGTGGCGGTACGGACAATGTAGAGTTAGCGGCAATGGCAGCACCACGACCACAACTTTTGGTTTCAGATGGTAGCGATTGGACGGCCCACACACCCGAACATGATTTCCCTTACCTGCAAAAAATGTATGGATATTATGGGGTGAGCAACAAGGTTGAGAATGTTCATCTTCCATCGGAGAAGCACGATTTTGGGATAAATAAACGCATTGCCCTCTACGATTTTCTGATTAAAAACTTTAAACTGAATGGCAGTTTGGTAAAAGATAAAGCAGGGAAATATGATGAAAGCAAAGTGACCATCGAAAAAGAAAATGCCCTGTATGTTTTTGGAGATAAAGGCGAAAAGTTACCAAAAAACGCAGTGATGGGATTTGAGAACTTGGAAAAATTATTTCCCTTAAACGCAACGAGATAATGCAAATGCAGCAGAACAGACGAACTTTTATCGCCAACGTAGTCCTATTAACGGGCGCCGCATTAATTCCTGATCAGCTACTTTTAGCTGCCGAAAAAGTGGGTAAATACAAAGTTGCTGTAATTGATTTAATGATTTTGAAGCGTCAGAAAATTAGTGCTTTGCCTCTTGCAAAAGAGATAGGCGCAGATGGACTGGAAATCGATATGGGCGGTCTCGGGAATAGGGAAACCTTTGATAACAAGTTGGCCGACCCGAAAGTGCGTCAAGAATACCTTGATAAAGCGGAAGAATTGAACCTGGAAATTTGTTCTTTAGCAATGACGGGTTTCTATGCGCAATCCTTCGCAACACGGCCTACTTATCAAAAAATGATTCAGGATTGTTTGGATACAGCAAAGGCAATGAACGTAAAAGTGGTATTCTTACCGCTGGGTGTTCAGGGCGATCTTGTTAGAAACCCTGAATTGCGCGAACCTATTGTAAGAAGGCTAAAAGTTGCTGGCAAGATGGCCGCAAAAGCGGGTATTGTGATCGGAATTGAGACAGCTCTTGAGGCCACAGCGGAACTCAAATTACTTAAAGATATTGGATGCAAATACATTAAAAGTTATTTCAATTTTTCCAACCCGATTAAAAATGGGAGAGATTTACAGCAGGAATTGAGAATACTGGGCAGAAAAAATATCGTTCAAATCCATGCTACAAATGACGATGGAGTTTGGTTACAGAATGATTCAAAGATTGATTTAAAGCAGGTAAGGGCAACGCTGGATGATATGGGTTGGAGCGGATGGCTGGTTGTTGAGAGAAGCAGAGATGCAAGCCAACCTACAAATGTGAAATATAATTTTAGTGCCAATACCAGTTACCTTAAGTCCGTTTTTCAAGCGAAATAATTTATGAAACAGATTAGTATAAGCTTTTTATTGCTATTGATTTTATTGCACTTTCAAGTTGCTGCAGTAGAAATTTATGTTGCGAAAAATGGTGTTGATACTAACAATGGAAATAAGGAACAACCTCTTGCAACGCTTCGTGCTGCAATTAGGAAAGCCCGGGAATTGAGGCGTTTAAAGGATCCATCTACGAAAGATGGAATCAAAATTTTCGTTGGAGCGGGCATTTATCAATTACATGAGCCCATCGTTCTTCGCCCTGAAGATGCTGGAACTAAAAGTAGCCCCACAGAGATTTTCGCCACTGAAAAAGTTGTTTTAAGTGGTGGGGTTAGAATCGCGGGTTGGAAAAAGGTCAATGGAGCCGTTCCAGGATTACCAAAAAAGTCTCTGGGAAAAATTTGGGTTGCTGACCTTCCTAACGACGGTGTCAGCGATTTGCCATTTCGCCAGCTTTGGGTAAATGGAACTAAGGCGATCCGGGCAAAAAACTATAATGGAGATGCCATGGGTAGAATTTTATCCTGGGATAAAAAAAATCAAACCTGTAGAATACCGCTTCAACAAAACACGGATTTAAGCAAAATTGCCGGTATGGAAATGTTAATCCATCAATGGTGGGCAATCGCCAATCTTCGGGTAAAATCGGTTAAAGTGATTGGTAATGCTGTAGAGCTTTCTTTCATGCAGCCTGAAAGTAGAATTCAATCCGAACATCCCTGGCCAGCGCCCTGGATTTCTGAAAAAACAGGAAACTCTGCTTTCTATTTATCCAATGCCATCCAGTTTTTAGATGAGCCAGGCGAATGGTTTGCAGATCTAAAAAACCATAAAATTTATTATTGGCCGAAGGCATCAGAAAATATGCAAAAGGCAGTTGTGATGGCCCCTTCATTAGAAAATCTGCTAAAAATTGAAGGAACAATTGATGATCCGGTTTCTTTTGTAAGCTTCCAAGGGATTTCATTCGAACACGCTACCTGGCTGAGGCCATCCAGGGAAGGACATGTTCCACATCAGGCTGGTATGTACATGCTCGATGCGTATAAACTTGCAACACCCGGAACTCCAGATAAGTCCACGTTAGAAAATCAGGCTTGGGTTGGCAGGCCATCAGCAGCTGTTGAAGTAAATTTTGCCAATCATATTAGCTTTGAAAACTGCCGTTTCCAACATCTAGCCTCTACGGGTTTAGACTTCAAAAAAGGAACATCAGAAAATTTAATTAGAGGCAATTTATTTAAAGATATTGGAGGCTCAGCGATATTGGTGGGCATATTTTCTGATGAAGCCACAGAAGTTCATTTGCCTTACAATCCTAAAGATAAACGGGAAATTTCAACGAATGACAGGATAGAAAACAACCTGATTACAGATGTTACCAATGAAGATTGGGGTGCCGTTGGCATTGGTGCAGGCTATGTTAAAGGCCTTAAAATTATCCATAATGAGATTAGCGATGTTTCCTATTCAGGCATCAGCATGGGCTGGGGCTGGACTAGAACGCAAAATGCGATGAAGAATAACACCATCAGCGCAAACAAAATCCATCACTATGGCAAACACATGTATGATGTTGCAGGAATTTATACGCTCTCTGCTCAACCGGAATCTTTCATTACCGAAAATGTAGTCGATAGTATTTATAAGGCACCTTATGCTCACCTTCCTGATCACTGGTTTTATTTGTATACGGATGAGGGGTCTTCTGATTTTACCATTAAAAACAATTGGACGCCTACTGAAAAATATCTTCAGAATGCGAACGGGCCGGGAAATTTATGGGAGAACAACGGACCTAAGGTTGCTGAAAACATCAAACAAAATGCAGGTTTAGAGTTACCCTATAGGTATCTGCTCAAAGAGAAAAACACGTATTTAAATCGCGATATCAATCAGGCGGAAGATAAAACGGTTGTTTTTGAATTGATATTTAAAGATGATCATTTACCGGGAAACCAAGCTCTGGATGAATTTGCAAAAGAGAACAATCTGTTAACTAGCGCTATCTATAAATGGAGTAATAGATTGGTTATTTATACTTCAAGCTTAAAAGTAGAAAGTTTACAGCAAACTTTGAAACGCTTAAATGCGACAGAAGTTAAGCTTTATGACGATATTTTTTACGACTTTAACAGAGAGAAAAATTGTGGGGAGAAACCGGTTGCCGAATGGGATAACGTGATTCTTTCAGCCAATTTGGTTGAGGATGAAAAGATGCAAAAGGAGTATTTGGATTACCACAAAACGCAATTTGAAAAGTGGCCGGAGATATCTAAGGGATTTTGCAATGCCGAGTTTCAGCGCCTGGCAATTTTTAAAAATGGCAGACAACTGATATTAATTATCAGTATTCCTAAAGGCAAAAACCTTGACGATCTAAATCCGAAAACAACTTTAAATAATCCGAAGGTGGATGAATGGAATGGCATCATGAAAAAATACCAGGAAGGTATAGTAGGAACAAAGCCCGGTGAGGTTTGGGTGTTTTTTAAACCGATTGAATAGATAAATAACCGTCATTGCGAGGCACGAAGCAATCCGAAACTATTGCTATTTTTTGCATTAAGATTGCTTCGTACCTCGCAATGACGACTTAAGAAATAAAAAAATATCATCATGTTAAGATTAGGGATTTTAGGTTTAGGAGAAGGCAGAAGCACGATTTCTGCATCATTAGCGAGCAAGAAATTTAAGCTCATTCAGATTTGCGATGCGAATAAAAAGCTTTGTGAAGAACGCTCATTGGAATTTGATTTTCAAAATTGGACTACCAATTATGAGGACATGTTAACGAGTGATAAAATCGATATGATTGCGATTTACACACCAGATCATTTGCATTTTGAGCACATTAAACTGGCCTTGCAACATGGAAAACACGTGGTTTGTACAAAGCCCTTTATTGATGATCTGTCTCAGGCAAATGAACTTTTAGAATTGGCTAAAAAATCGAGAAAGAAAATTTTTGTAGGACAAAGTTCTCGTTTTTTCGAACCTGCAATGCGCCAGAAAAAGGATTTTGATAAAGGTCTAATCGGAGAACTAATTACTATCGAAAGTCATTACCATGCCGATCACCGTTGGTTTTTAGAGAAAGGTTGGTCCTTAAAACAATCATTTAAATGGTTGTACGGCGGCTTAAGTCATCCGGTTGATTTCGTTCGCTGGTATATGCCCGATATTGAAGAAGTAATGGGTTATGGCATGTTGAGCAGCAACGGCTTAAAAGCGGGATTGAAAAATGTAGATACAATGCATTTTATATTCAAGGCAAAAGATGGAAGAATTGCAAGGGTAAGCGGTGCATATACAGGCCCAACGCAACCTGCAAGTCGCGATAGCGGAATGAGTTGCATTCTCCGCGGAACAGAAGGAGCGAGTCAGGCCGATTACCATGAGTTACGTTATTCCGTTACAACCAAAACCGGTGAAGAAAAAATTATTACTTGGGGTGATGCTACATTGAAACACTATTTCCGTTTCGAGGGACAAAGTCATCATGCGGGCGAATACCAGAACTATCTCGATTATTTTGCAGACAGTATAAATAACAAATTTACGGCATATCCGGATTTGAAGGAGGGAATTGGAACGGTTGCATTATTGCAGGCGATGGATAAATCAATGGAAATCGGTTTGCCCGTAAAGATTGATGAGATTTTGAAAGCAAACAATATTACAAGGGAGTCGATTGGCTTGTAGTTTGTTCCACAGCTAAAGGAATAATATTAATCACAGGTAGAAAGGATAAACACGGATACAAACTTGATCTGTGTTTATCTGTGTGCATCTGTAGTTAAAAACAATAACCAATAAACAAACTAACCAAATAAATTAATGGGAAATATTGTAGAACGTTTAACCAACTTAGATTACTTTATCGTCGCCGCTTACCTCGTAATTTTAATTATTATCGGTTATAGGGCAAGTTTCTCGAAGAAGAAAAACGAAGATGAAAACTTGTTCCTGGCCAACAAATCACTCAATTGGTCCAGTATTGGTTTTAACATGTGGGGCACAAATGTTGGTCCATCCATGTTGGTTGCGTTTGCAAGTATTGGTTATTCTACAGGCATTGTGGCGGTTAATTTTGAGTGGTATGCCTTTATCTTCTTATTCTTGCTTGCCATTGTATTTGCCCCAAAATATCTGGCGGCTAAAGTAAGTACCATGCCCGAATTTATGGGCAACCGTTACGGCGATTCAACACAAAATATACTTGCGTGGTATGCCCTGATTAAAATTTTAATTTCGTGGCTATCATTGGGTTTGTTTGCTGGTGGTGTTTTGGTGAGGCAGATTTTGGGCGTTCCGATGTGGCAATCGGTTACCGTTTTAGTAGCTTTTGCTGGCCTGTTCGCATTTTTTGGAGGACTTAAAGCTATCGCCAAAGTAAACGTTTTTCAAATGATTTTACTGATATGCGTTTCATTTGCACTTACTTATTTAGGTTTGGAGAAAGTTGGAGGAATAAGTGCACTATACCAAAAAACACCAAAGAACTTCTGGAACCTCGTTCAGCCTGGAAGCGATCCACAATATCCATGGTATGCCATTCTGCTGGGTTATCCTGTTTCTGCTGTGGCTTTCTTCTGCACCGATCAATCGATGGTTCAATCGGTACTTGGAGCCAAGAATTTAGAACAGGGACAGTTAGGCGTGAGTTTTATTGGCTGGCTTAAAATACTTTCTTTACCACTTTTTATTCTCACCGGGATTTTGTGTTACGTCTTATATCCTAATTTGGGTAATGCAGATATGGCATACATGACGATGGTCACCAATTTGTTTCCTCCGGGAATGAATGGCCTGGTAATCGTGGTACTCATAGCGGTTTTGGTAGGTACGATTGGATCTTGCCTTAATTCTTTAAGTACTGTTTTTACCATGGATGTGTATGTGAAAAAAATTAACCCCAATGCTACAACAAAAGAAATTATTAAAACCGGCAGGTTAACAGTAGTTGCAGGTTGCATTTTTGCCATACTGGTTGCATTAGCAATAGATAATATTCAGGGCTTGAAATTGTTCGATGTTTTTCAGGCCGTTTTAGGTTTCATTGCTCCACCATTGTCTGTAGTGTTTTTATCAACAGTATTTTGGAAAAGAACCACTAGAAAGGCTGTTAATTTCACACTTTCAATTGGGTCAATCATAAGTTTAGGTATAGGCGTTTGTTACCTGTGGATCTTGCCATCGTCTGAATATACATTCTGGCCACATTATCTGGTTTTGTCCTTCCTGATTTTTGCATTGCTGATGATTTTGTCGATTATTATTTCTCTTGCAGATCGTTCACCATCTGTTTACATCGTAAATGAATCACATCAGGCAAATATCGAAAAGCCAAGTCGAAGGGTGTGGATATCTTTTGGTGCATTGGCCATTGTCATGGTTATACTTTATATTTTCTTTAACGGACATTAAAAGAAGTCTGAGATCCGATGATTACAAGAACTGGTATCGAGCAAACAATACATATTATGAAAAACTTTAAAAAAATAATTATTCTGGGCCTTTTAAGCTGTTTTGTGATGCCAGCTTTAGCCCAAAAAGCCTCATGGATTTGGTATCCGGGTGACTTTGATATCTACATGAGCAATGTGATGCAAAACCGTAGAACCGAACGGGGGTCGTTTTTTCCAGTCTTTTGGAAAATGGATAGCCACTATGTTCTGGTAGATTTTCATAAGGAATTTAACCTTTCTCAACCTGAAGAAGTTAAGCTTTTTGTAGAAGGAACTTATAATGTTAAGATCGACGGACAGGCCATTTCTGGTTTTCCTAAAACCATCCAAATTCCTGCCGGGAAGCATAAATTAAGCCTTAAAGTTTACAATCAGGCACATGTTCCGGCGATTTTTGTTAAAGGGAAAACAATTGTTTCAGATGAAACCTGGTTGTCAACTTTTGAAGATAAGGAATGGATTGATCAAAGCGGAAAAGTTTCCGACAAATCAGGAACGACATTCGTTTCGGCAGGTTCATGGAATTTGAATGATCCCAATCAGATGCCATCGCAATTTAAATTGCCAGTGAAACCAATGTTTGCAATCTCGAAGAAGAAAAACGATGGCGGCGAATTGCTTGATTTTGGCGGGGAAACATTTGGTTTCATTAAAGTACATGGCCTGAAAGGCAAGGGGCGTTTGAGTTTATACTATGGCGAATCGCCTGAAGAGGCTTCATCAGAAGAAAAATGTGAAACGTTGGATTATCTAGATATTGATATAGCGCAAAAGAAAGATTCGGTAATGCCACTTTCGAAAGCATTCAGATACGTAAATCGCCAAACCAGTGGAAATGTGACTATTGATTCCATCTCCATGCTTTACGAGTACGCACCTGTAACCGAAAGAGGGAGTTTTAAATCATCTGATGCCGAACTGAATAAAATTTACGATGTGGCTAAATACACCTTTCACTTGAATACCCGTGAATTTTTTATCGATGGAATTAAACGCGACCGTTGGGTTTGGAGTGGTGATGCCTACCAGAGTTATCTAATGAATTATTATTCGTTTTTTGATGCACCAACAGTAAAAAGAACCTTGTTGGCACAACGTGGAAAAGATCCGGTTACTGCCCACATCAATACCATAATGGATTACTCTTTCTATTGGTTTTTAGGGATTTATGATTACTATAAATTTACAGGTGATCAAAAATTTGTGCAGGATATTTATCCTCGTATGCAGTCTTTAATGACGTATATCGATGGAAGAAAAAATAAAGATGGTTTGCTGGAATGGATGCCAGGCGATTGGATTTTTATTGATTGGGCAGACAAACTGAGTAAAGATGGTGAAGTAAGTTTCGAACAGTTATTATATGCCCGAAGCTTAGAAACGATGGCTTTATGCGCCAAACTGGCCAATGATACTGAAGGTGCTACAAAATACGATCAACAAGCAAAAGAGTTAAAAGCTAAAATATTTGAGTTGTATTGGAACCAAAATAAAAACGCCTTGGTTCACAGTAGGATAGATGGTAAGCAAACGGATAATGTAACGCGTTACGCCAATATGTTTGGAATCTTTTTCGATTATTTTACGCCTGAACAAAAACTTGGTGTGAAAAAGAATGTACTCCTCAACGATAAGGTCGCAAAAATTACCACCCCTTACATGCGTTTCTACGAACTTGAAGCTCTTTGTGCCATGGGTGAACAAAGCTACGTTTTAAAAGAAATGAAAAGTTATTGGGGTGGAATGTTGAAGCTCGGTGCAACGTCTTTTTGGGAAGAATATAATCCAGATAAAAAAGGAGCAGAGCATTTAGAAATGTATGGCAGGCCATTTGGAAAAAGCCTTTGCCATGCCTGGGGCGCTAGTCCGATCTATTTATTGGGCAAGTATTATTTGGGTGTTGAACCCACTACACCGGGTTATGAAACTTACACTATCACGCCAAATTTAGGTGGCTTAGAATGGATGGAGGGAAAGGTACCGACTGCTAATGGCGATGTCTCCTTGTACTGCAGTAAAAAAGAAATTAAAATTTCGTCTGCCGTGGGAACAGGAAAATTAAGAATAGGCAGCAAAACCAAGCCTGTGGTAAAAGGTGCAGAAGTTAAGGAAGTTTCGAAAGGTGTTTATGAGATAACGATTGAGAAAGGGAGAGATTATAGTGTGAAATATTCTGGATAATGTATGTTTTTGTTTTTCGTCACTGCGAGGCACGAAGCAATCTTAATGCGGTTGTTATCCAATCCAAGTAGGATTGCTTCGAGCCAATGACGACTTTTAAAAGAGTTTACACTCCAATTCTTTGCTCAATCTTTTTAACACACTTATTTGCTTCCGCAAGAATGATATCATTTCCAATCGCCTTATCATTATTCAAAGCATTTAACATCGAAATAGTTAAACAGGCAATAATACCATTGTTGCTATCTACGCCAATCGGAATAGAAATATCCGTTACACCCGAAACGGAATCACTGTTTTTAAAATAAGAACCAGTTTTCTTAATGTCGTCGAGCGAAAGCATGAAATCTTCTTGCTGCGCTTTGCTATATTTCTTAAAGATTGAATTATTTCTTAAAGTTGTTCGCTTTTCAATATCGGGCATATAGGCCAGCAAAACCTTTCCTGATGCCGTTAATGGCAAGGGGAACAAATTTCCTTCTTCAATAGATAGGGCAATAGGCCCCGGACTTTTTGCATGGATAATCACCATCACCTGGTTCATATACAAGATACTTAAGTGGCAAGATTGGCGAATGGTATTGGCCAGTTCTTCTAATGGAAATTGCGCTGCTTTGCGCAACTCGTCCATTGGCGAATGCCTGTGCGAAAGGTAAAACAGCTTTAGTGAAAGCCTGTACTTTCCGGAAACTTCATCACGTAAAATATATCCACGACTCTCCAAACTCATTAACATCCGGTAAATTTCATTCGGCGTTTTTTCAATGCCAATGGCAATTTCAGTTTGTGAAAGGGGGATGGACTGCGCAGAAAGATGTTCAAGTATGTCTAATCCCTTATCTAATGCAGGGGCCTGGTATTTCGTATCGTTATTCATTGAAAGTAATTTAAACAAACTTAATAATTTGAAGCAAATAAAAATTAAAAATCAAAAGGAGTTATAGTATAAAAATTGTTTTTATATATGAAATAAATATTTATATTTGAGTTAATCAGATATTAAAAAGATAGATATGAGATTTGAGCTCAGCACTAACCGTTGAGCACTTTCAGTATTCGATTAACCGTAAAATTATTAACCAAATATTTACCCTAAAAAATCTTCCTATTTTTTTTAAAAAACAATCAAGGTAATTGCTAATCAATTATCAAAAAAAAACCTAACCAAATAAATTCGATTATGAACCTAATTAACTGCAAAAGCTATTGCTTGTTTAGGCTACGCCATGTTTTAATCGCAAAAATTTTAACCATCCTCATGGTTATCGCGACAACTGGATTTGCCCAAACCTTACCAAGTAAATTTATTATCAAAGGAGTGGTTTCCTCACAAAAAGGAGAAACTTTACCCGGCGTGAGTGTGAAAGTGAAAGGTACCGACATTGGTGCAACAACCGATACCGATGGAAAGTATTCCATTTCTGCCCCTTCGGGTAATGTAACTTTAATTTTTTCTTTCGTGGGTTTTACCGTTCAGGAGGTGGCGGTAAATAACCGTACAACTGTCAATTTAGCGCTTGCCGAAGAGCAAAACGACTTAGAGGATGTAATTGTTGTGGGTTATGGCACACAAAAGAAAATAAATTTAACAGGTGCTGTAGCTACAGTTAGCGGAAAAACACTCACTGAAAGACCAGCTCCAAATGCAGCAAATTTAATTCAGGGTCGTATAACTGGCGTTCAGGTAACGCAACCCTCGGGCGAACCAGGAAGAGATAACCCGAATTTTTTAATCAGAGGGCGTTCTACCTATGGCGGAAGCACGGATCCACTAGTTTTAATTGATGGTGTGGCGGGTTCCTTCAATAATTTATCTCCTGATGATATTGAGAATGTTACCGTATTAAAAGATGCATCATCTGCTGCAATTTACGGCGCAAGGGCTGCCAACGGAGTAATATTAGTAACTACTAAAAAAGGTAAACGAGGTGAAACGGTGTTTAGCTACCGGGCCAATTTCGCCAGACATACCCCTACAGCACTACCCGATTTAATTACGAATTCTGCCCAATACATGGAAATGTATAATACAGCAGCAGCCCGCTCCGGTATCGCTTTCAGATACCCACAGGCAGATATAGATTTATATCGTAACTCGCCAGATAAAGCGCAATATCCTGATTTTGATAATCTGGATTACTATATTAATCCTGCTAATGTAATGCAGCATAACCTTTCAATCTCTGGCGGAAGTGATAAAAGCACTTTCAATATTTCAGCAGGTTATTTAGATCAGAATGCAGTTTTTAAAGGTTATAAATTTAAACGCTACAATGCATTGCTAAACTATAATAACAACCTAACCAAAAGCATCAGCGTTGGTACAATTATCAACATGACTTATAAAGACCGCAAGGAACCACCTTTTACTGGCGAAAACATGGCCTTGCTAGTGTATGCTGCAGGCCCGCTTTATGGCCCGTTTTTACCTGATGGTAGCGGTAGGGTAGTTTCGAGAGCTTATGCAAACGAAGGCAGAAACCGTAACCCACAAGAAGCTTACGCCATGGGAGAACAAACGACCAAAGAGTATAATGTGAATGCCCAGGCGTATATCGATATTAAACCTTTTGAAGGTTTAACCTGGAGTTCAAAAGTTGCAATAAATTATGTTGATGAGTATTACAAAATGTATCAGCATCCTTACTCTGCCTTTCTCTTACAAGATAGAGCACCTTTAACCAATGAATATGTTGCAAACTCTTTCGGTCCTGATATTTTAGGCGTTACCGATCAGTATTCGAAGGTTTTAAATCCAACTGTATACTCCACATTAACCTACGAAAAAACCTTGGGTACAGGGCATAACCTTAAAGCTTTAGCGGGTTTTGAACAGTTGTCCTATAGAAATCAAAATTTAAGAGGCAGAAGAATTAACTCTGTAGCACCTATTCTGGAAGATCTTACAGGTTATTCTGCATCAGGAGAATCTTTATATTTTACACATCCGAGGTTACCGTCTTTAGCCGCACCATCAGAATGGGGTATGAGATCATTATTCGGAAGAATTAACTACGATTTTAAAGGGAAATATCTATTGGAGGCTAACTTACGTTACGATGGAACATCGAAAGTTTCGCCAGATTACCGCTGGGGCGTATTTCCATCCTTTTCTGCCGGATGGCTGGTATCTGAAGAAAGCTTTATAAAAGATAAATTAAGCTGGCTAAGTAGTTTTAAAATCAGGGCTTCTTACGGTACACTGGGAAATCAGGATATTGGAACTTATCTCTATCAAGATAATATTATCATTAATAACGTTAATTATCCTTTCGGTAATAGCGCACTGCAACAAGGTGGTGTGATTAATGATTTCAAAGATGTTAGTTTAAGATGGGAATCAACCAGAAGTATAGATGTTGGTTTTGATCTCAATATTAAAAATGGTCTTTTTGGAGCAACCTTCGATTGGTTCAGACGTTCTACTTTCGATATTTTAGCCAGACCAACCGTACCATTAAGTTTAGGTTTAGGTGCCTCAACCGTTAACGATGGAAAAATGAGAAGCCAGGGTGTTGAGCTGGCTTTAACGCACCAAAACAAAATCGGCGAATTTACTTATAGCTTAAATGCGCTAATTTCTACTGCTAAAAATAAAGTGATAGAACTGAGAACACCAGCAAAAGGCAGTACCATTAACGAAGTTGGATTACCTTACTCTTCATTCTATTTATATCAATGGGATGGTATTTTCCAGGTTGAAGATATTGGTAACCCAAGTGTACCTGTACATGAGCTAAATCGTAGTCCGAAAGCGGGAGATTTAAAAATGAAGGATGTAAACGGTGATGGAATCGTAAACGCAAACGATAGAATAGTGGTAGATGGTGCTTATCCTGATTTTAACTATTCTTTCGGTCTAAATTTAGGTTATAAAAGATTTAGTTTCAGTGCATTTTTTCAAGGAGTTGAGGGTATAAAAAACCGTGTAAATAACTGGGGTGTCGACCCTTTTCAACAAGGTACAGCACCAACTACAAAGTTTTTAAATGCTTGGACACCAGAAAACAGAAGTAATACGGTGCCTGCCATTTATGTTGCTGGTTATAGCGGAGTGGCACCTTATGCGGCATCAACTTACTATTTGCAAGATGCATCTTATTTACGACTTAAAAATGTAATGCTTGGTTTCGATGTACCGGTTAGTGCTATTTCTAAAATCGGAATCAAAAGCTTAGGTGTTTACGTATCTGCCGATAACCTATTCACCATTACAAAGTACGAAGGAGGAGATCCGGAGAGAGCCAGTTCTACTGGAAATCTGGCGCAATATCCGCAAACGCAAATTTTTAATGTTGGCTTAAATGTTAAATTCTAAGAGATATCTCATGAAAAATAAAAATATAATATTGTGTTTTGTGTTCGGATTACTAACATTCGGATCATGCAAAAAAGATTTTTTAGATAAAAATCCATTAAACAGTGTTTCTTCTGAAATCTTTTGGGGTTCAGAAACTGATGTGCAAACTGCTTTGGCTGGCGTGTATTCTCGCTTACAGCAAAATTTTTTGGGTTACGAAAGAGTATATCTAGATGCATTAAGCGATAATGCTTTTCCATATCAAAATACCAATCAAGCAAATTTGCTTGAAATGACAACTGGAAGTATTTCGCCAGGATTAAGTGGCGTTTTACCAAATCTTTATTCATCTCCATACAGAGCAATTACTTCTTGTAATTATTTTTTAGATAATGTAGATCGGGCCCCTGTAACAGAAGCAAAGAAGAATGTTTATAAAGCGGAAGTTCGTTTTATAAGGGCTTTAGCTTATTTTGATTTGGTGCAGAATTTTGGAGGTGTGCCAATTAATGAGCATTACCCAAAAACTGTTGAGGATGTAAAAATTCCGAAGAGTACAAAAGAGCAGGTTTATGCTTTTATACAACAAGATCTAGACTTTGCTATTGCTAATCTTCCAAATGATAAATATAATGGTCATGCAGTAAAGGGGAGTGCACAAGGTATTAAAGCCAGAGTTTTAATTACCCAGCAAAAATGGGCAGAAGCTATTCCGGTTTTAAAAGAAATTATGACTGACAATAAATTTGCACTTTCTAATAATTATGCAGCGTTATTTAAAACAAGCGGACAAGCTACGGCAGCTGTAAATACCGAAATTATGTTTTCTACCCAGTACCTTGCGCCAACCAATCCGCAAAGAACTTCTCCTGGCGCAGGTGGTATGGACATTGAATTGGGATGGTTTTCTCTCATTCAACCTTATAAAGATTTAGCCGATGATTACGAAATGACAGATGGAAAACCAAGTGCAGAATCACCTCTTTTTAGTGCTGCAAATCCCTACAATAATCGCGATCCCCGGCTAAATTTAACCATGAAACTCCCTGATGAAATTTGGAGAAATACATCAAATGTAATTTGGAATGGATTTGCACAATCTTTTACCGGGTTTTTAATGGAAAAATATGTCGATTTATCAAGAGCGCCAATTACCTCTGGAACTGCTACATTAACTGATCAGGATTACATTCATTTACGATATGCTGATATATTGTTAATGTATGCCGAAGCGCAAAATGAAGTTAGTGGCCCCGACGCTACAGTTTATAAAGCAATTAATGATGTGAGACAACGTATCGGTATAGCAATGCCAGCTACTGATCAAACGAAATATAATACCCAGGCTTTGCTTAGAAATTATATCCGCCATGAAAGAAGAATTGAATTTGCGCTTGAAGGCCAGCGTTATAATGATTTAAAACGATGGAATATTGCGCATATAAAATTGCCTACTTTGCGCACACCAGCCGGAACAGCATTGATTTTTGAGACCAAAAATTATGTATTGCCATTTCCATCATCAGAACTAGATAATAATCCGAAATTGATTCAAAATCCAAATTATTAAATTACCAGCAGCAGCTAAGTATTAATAATTAGCTGCTGCTACTTATTTCGCTACAGAATTATTACAACGTTATCACTTTTCATATTTAAAAAAATTATTTATATTTGAATTAGTAGCGTAACTAGGTTTAACGTTTAACTATAAACCTGAATGTTGACATAAAGAATTAATTTCTTTTGTTGTTTTTGAAGCTGATAACCAATTATAAACCTAGGTAAAACATCCAAAAGATGTAAGTTATTTAATGAGCAAACTATTCATCTTTTCCTGGCTATTCTTATTTAGTTTTTCGCTGTACGCGGAAGAAATTACGGTTGCTCGTCTAAGTTTAGGCTATCGTAATAATCCGATCGGAGTAGATTTTACTTCGCCAAGCCTAAGTTGGAAATTACAATCTGATCAACGAAATGTGACGCAGGCAGCATACCAGGTTCTGGTTTCGAGCAGCATTACAAAGTTGAATCAAAATATTGGCGATGTTTGGGATACCCGGAAAGTAAATTCTGCACAATCCATTCAGATAGAATATCAAGGCGCTAAACTTTTATCAACCAAAACCTATTATTGGAAAGTTAAGGTATGGGATAATTTTGGAAATGTATCTCCCTGGAGCGCCACTGCTTATTGGCAAATGGGTTTGCTAAATATTGAGGATTGGAAGGGCGCAAAATGGATTGCGTACGAAAAACTGGCAGATTCGAACATCAATGTTTTACCTGTCGATGGTAAAAAAGATAAATATAACGGGACCAATGTACTGCCAATGTTCCGTAAAGATTTCTTTGTTACTAAAACCATAAAAAAAGCAACGGCTTTTATTTCGGGTTTAGGTCATTTCGAAATGAGTTTAAACGGCGAAAAGGTTGGCGATGATTTTCTTGCGCCGGGATGGACGAAATACGATAAAGAAGCACTGTATGTTACTTACGATGTAACCAAACAGATTAAAAAAGGGCAAAATGCTGTTGGTGTAATGCTTGGAAATGGTTTTTATTATGTTCCTCCGGTTAAAGAACGATATAGAAAACTAAAGGTAGCTTATGGTTATCCGAAAGTGATTTGCCGTGTTTTGGTTGAATATACAGACGGTACTTCTGCAAATATCATCAGTAACCAGAGTTGGAGAACGGCTCCTTCACCGGTTACATTTTCAAGTATTTATGGCGGTGAAGATTACAACGCAAACCTCGAGCAAAAAAACTGGAATGTAGCAGGATTTGATGATCAGCAATGGAAATCGGCTTTGTTGGTCGATGGACCGAAATTAAATGCCCAAAACGAAGATCCTGTAAAAGTTTTTGAATATACCTCTTCTATAAAAACTACTCGTGTTCCTAACGGTGAATGGGTTTACGATATGAGGCAGAATTCATCATCGATAATAGAATTGAAAGTTCGCGGTAAAAAAGGCGATACTATTCGCATTACACCAGCAGAGTTAATTAAAGAAGATGGCTCGGTGACGCAAAAAAATATCGGTGGCCCATCTTACTTTACCTACATCTTAAAAGGTGATGGAATTGAAATATGGAGACCAAAGTTCTTCTACACCGGATTTAGATATTTGCAAGTGAAAGGCGCTAACCCCTTCTACACGGAAAATGATCCAAATAAAACTGCAATTTTAAATATAAGAGCCTATCATGTTCGAAATGCTGCAGAACAGGTGGGAGAATTCAATACATCAAACGACCTTTTTAATAAAACCTTTAAGTTGATTGATTGGTCGATCAAAAGCAACATGGTGAGTGTTTTTACCGATTGTCCGCATCGCGAAAAACTTGGATGGTTAGAGCAATTGCATTTAATGGGTAATTCCGTAGGCTACAACTACGCTGCGGCGCCACTATTCAAAAAAGCCCTGGAGGATATGAGGAATTCGCAATTGCCTAACGGCCTTATTCCAGAAATTGCGCCAGAATATGTGAAATTTGAATGGGGAGGCGATATGTTCCGCGATTCTCCAGAGTGGGGAAGCAGTGGCATTCTACTTCCCTGGTATTTATATCAATGGTATGGCGATAAGCAAGCAATGATTGATTATTATCCAATGATGCAAGGCTACATTAACTACCTTGCAACCAAAGCTAACAACCATATTTTATCACAAGGTTTGGGAGATTGGTATGATTTAGGGCCAAAACCTCCAGGTGTTTCTCAACTCACTCCAATGGGGGTTACCGGCACGGCGATCTATTATTACGACTTAAAAATTTTAGAAAAAATGGCTATACTTCTGGGTAAAAAAGCAGATGCTTTAAGTTATTCAAAATTGGCGGTTGAGGTAAGAAAATCTTTTAATGATAAGTTTTTCGATCCTAAAACCAAGCAATATGCAACGGGTTCGCAAGCCGCGAATGCCATGGCGATTTACATGGGGTTGGTAGCAGATCAGGATAAAAAAGCAGTGATTGATAATTTAGTAAAGGATATTAGAGATCGGAAAAACAGTTTAACAGCTGGCGATATCGGCTACCGCTATGTTCTTCGAGTTTTAGAAGAGGCAGGAAGATCAGATGTGATTTTCGACATGAATAGCCGCTCTGACGTACCTGGTTATGGAATGCAAATTGCCAAAGGTGCAACCGCTTTAACAGAATCGTGGGCTGCACTTCCAACGGTTTCGAATAATCATTTTATGCTTGGGCACTTAATGGAATGGCTTTACAGCGGCATCGGTGGTATTCGTCAGGCTGAACATTCAGTTGCTTTTAAGCATATTGTAATTGAGCCGGAAGTAGTTGGAGACTTAACTTCTGCAAATGTAAGTTATGATTCTCCTTACGGGAAAATAGCAACGCAATGGAACAAAATTGACAAAAACTTTACGATTGAGGTAAATATTCCGGTTAATACGAAAGCTGATATATACTTTCCAGGTAAAACAAAACAAACCATTACAGATGAGTTAAATCCAAAGATGAATGCCTTAAGCTTCGAGAACGGCAAGGCAAAAATTACAATAGGTTCTGGACATTATAAGTTTATCTGTACAAATGAATAAGTTTATCATCATTCTCTTTTTGGTTTTTGAGGCATTCAGTGTGCAAGCTCAGGTTGCAAATTCTGTTCCTCAGGCAGATATGGAAAAGATATACCAGGAAGTTAAAACGCCTTTTAAGTATGGCCTGGTAATGGTTCCTCAAGATAATGACCATAAAATGGATTGCCCGACTATATTTAGAAAGGGAAAATACTGGTTTATGACTTATCTTATCTTTAGCGGACGTGGTTACGAAACCTGGTTAGCAAAAAGTGAAGACCTTTTGCACTGGGAAAATCAAGGCAAATTGATGGCATTTGGCAACGATGGTTTGTGGGATGATAATCAGAAAGCGGGTTACAACGCATTGCTAGATATTAAATGGGGTGGAAACTATGGTGTAAACCGGTTTGATGGCAAATATTGGATGTCGTACTTTGGTGGAAAAGAGAAGGGCTACGAAGTAGAACCACTTTCAATAGGGATGGCTTACGCAAAAAATCATCCATCAGTCGTGCAAGAGTGGAGTAGGCTGGATAAGCCTGTTTTAACATCGGGGGATAAGGATGTTCGTTGGTGGGAAAATAGAAACAAACTCTTCAAAAGTACAGTTATTGAAGACCCAAAACGGTTGACTGGACACCCCTTTGTAATGTATTATAATGCCGTTGGCGATTCTTTGGTGAATAATAAAAAAACACGTTGGTATGAACGAATTGGAATGGCAGTTTCAGATGATATGGTTCATTGGCAGCGTTTCAACAAAAATCCTGTGGTACATCATCCTGTTGGAATTACGGGCGATGCGGTAATCCAAAAGATAGGCGCCAACTACGTGATGTTCTATTTTGGTGCTTTTTGGCAAGATAGAAAAGGATCATTCAATCGTTTTGCGGTATCTAAAGATTTAATTAACTGGACCGATTGGACCGGAGATAATTTGATTGAATCATCAGAGAAATATGATGAGTTGTATGCTCATAAATCTTTCGTATTAAAGTATAAAGGAATAGTTTATCATTTTTATTGTGCGGTAAACAAGCAAGATCAACGCGGAATCGCGGTGGCAACCTCGAAAGATTTAGGTAAAAGTAAAGTGAACTTTGTAGGTGAAAATTAGAATGAAGATGTTGAAAAATTTTAGGGTTTTGGTTTTTTTGATAGCGACGTTGTCGGTGTCTCGTTATTGCGAGGCAAAATCAACCAACACCGTCATTGCGAGGTACGAAGCAATCTCATTTGTAGAATCAGATTGCTTCGGCTCACCCAATCCCAGCCTCGAAATGACGACTCGCCCAGTAAAGGCGATTTCTGAATCCCGCACCAGAACAAATTTCAATAAAAACTGGAAATTCTTTTTAGGTGACGAGCCAGGAGCAAAATCTCCAGCATACAGCGATTTAAAATGGAGAAAACTTACCTTACCCCACGATTGGAGCATTGAAGGGAAATTTGACGAAAAAAATCCCGCTAAACCCGAAGGCGGTGGTCTTCCAACAGGAATTGGTTGGTATAGAAAAGAATTTACAGCGCCTGCAGATTTTCAAAACCGAGTAATCAGCATCGAATTCGACGGGGTGTATAAAAATAGTGAAGTCTGGATTAATGGTAAATACTTGGGCAAAAGACCTTACGGTTATTCTTCTTTTTCTTATGAAATAAGCAAGTTTCTTAAATCAGGTAAAAACATCATTGCAGTTAAAGTTGATAATTCAGCACAGCCGGATTCCCGCTGGTATTCCGGTTCTGGAATTTACAGAAACGTCTGGCTAAGCTCTACAGCTAAAATTGCAGTGGCAAAATGGGGAACTTTTGTAACTGCAGATTTTGTTAAAGCAAATGTAAAAGATGTGCATTATCCAGATCCTCATGCTATTGTTGAAATAAATACAAAGATTATAAATGAAACTGGTAGGATTGAGTCGGCTGATGTGATTGAGAAAATATATGACCCAAACGGTAAATTAGTAAACAATGCAACTTACAAGGTTAAAAAAATAGGCAAAGAAGAAAATGTGTCTACCAAACTATTCGATATAAAAAATCCGATGCTTTGGTCTGTAGAAAATCCTAATCAGTATAAATTGGTTACTCAGATTCTTCAACACGGTAAAATACTCGATTCCTACGAAACCATGTTCGGAATTCGCTCTTTCAACTTCGATGCGGAAAAAGGCTTTTCTTTAAACGGCAAACCGATGAAAATTTATGGTGTTTGTTTGCACCACGATTTAGGCGCATTAGGTGCTGCGGTTAATGTTCGAGCAATGGAACGTCAGCTGGAAATTATGAAAGAAATGGGCGTGAATGCCATTCGTACTGCTCATAATCCACCAGCACCCGAGTTTTTAGATTTATGCGATAGAATGGGTTTCTTGGTAATGGACGAGGCTTTTGATATGTGGGCGAAAAAGAAAACCAAAAATGATTACCATTTAAATTTTCCAGAATGGCACAAACGTGATTTGGAAGACATGATTAAACGCGACCGTAATCACCCATCCATTATTCTTTGGAGTGTGGGTAACGAAATTCGTGAGCAATTTGATAGTACTGGCATTGCGATTACCAAAGAGTTGGTAGGTATCGTTAAAAATTTAGACACTTCTCGTCCGGTGATTTCAGCATTAACAGAAACTGATGCAAAAAAGAACTTTATTTACCAGGCAAATGCGCTTGATGTTTACGGACTAAATTACAATCATAAAAAATATGCAGATTTCCCAAAAAACTATCCAGGAGTAAAATTTCTTGCTACAGAAACGACATCTGCTTTAGAAACTAGAGGTTTTTACGATACGGCAGATACCATTCGCCGTTGGCCTAAAGATGGAAAAACCAAATTTACCGAAGGCAATAAGGAATGGTCTGCATCATCATACGACAATGTTTCGGCCTATTGGGGTTCTACACATGAAGAAACCTGGAAGGAAGCAAAAAAATATGATCACGTTTCCGGTTTATTCGTTTGGACAGGTTTTGATTACCTAGGAGAGCCCTTGCCTTATCCATGGCCGGCCAGAAGTTCCTATTTCGGAATTGTGGATTTAGCAGGTTTCCCGAAAGATTCTTATTACATGTATCAAAGCGAATGGACCAATAAACCTGTTTTACATATTTTGCCTCATTGGAATTGGGAATCAGGCAAATCTGTTGAGGTTTGGGCGTATTACAACAATGCCGATGAAGTGGAGTTGTACCTTAACGGGAAATCATTGGGTAAAAGATCAAAAAAGGATGATGATTTACATGTGCTTTGGAATGTCAACTTCGAGCCGGGAACACTGAAAGCAGTTTCCAGAAAAAATGGTAAAGAAGTTTTAGTTAAAGAAGTGAAAACCACGGGCGCAGCAGCCAAAATAGAATTAATCGCTGATAGGAAAGATATTAAAGCTGATGGTACCGACTTATCATTTGTAACGGTTCGGGTTTTAGATGCTGCTGGTAATTTAGTGCCGAATGCGGATCATTTAGTGGACTTCAAGGTAGAAGGCGATGGTTTTATCGCTGGCGTTGACAATGGTTTCCAGGCAAGTTTGGAGCCATTTAAGGCAAACTACCGAAAAGCATTTCATGGTTTATGCCTGGCCATTCTTCAATCAACGGAGAAGGCAGGGATTATAAAACTGACTGCTACAGCCGGAGGTTTAACATCAGCATCAATTACAATTAAAACTGGGAAATGATAGTTTGAATTTAGCCCATTGGTGATGCCATAAAAATTAAAATGGTTGGTGAAGACACCGGCCATGAGGAATAAGAGAAATAAAAGAAACATAGCGGTTGGGTTACCCACCTGATAAAATACTAATAAAATTAAGATAAGTGGAGAAGACAATTAACTTAAAAGGAATAACCTGGAATCATAGTCGCGGGCTTTTGCCTATGGTGGCTACGGCCCAGCGTTTTTCCGAATTATATCCAAATGTTAACATCACCTGGGAGAAAAGGAGTTTGCAACAGTTTGCCGATTTCTCCATTCAGGAACTGGCAGAACGATTCGATTTACTCGTAATTGATCATCCCTGGGCTGGTTTTGCTGCGAAAACACAGTCGATCGTGCCCTTAGATTTTTATCTTTCTGATGATTATCTTGCTGATCAGGAACGAAATTCGGTGGGTCAGTCCTACGAAAGCTATTTCTATGATGAACATTTATGGGCACTTCCGATAGATGCAGCAACCCCTGTGGCGGCTTCCCGGCCAGATTTATTTGTCAATAAAGATTTGGAATTGCCGAAATCATTCGACGATTTATTAGGACTTGCCGATAGGGGATTGGTTGCCTTTGCTGGAATTCCAATCGATGTGCTCATGAACTTTTATACCCTCTGCTGCTCTTTGGGCGAGGATCCTTGTCAAGGTGATGATGAAGTAGTGTCGCAGCAAACGGGTGTTAAGGCCTTAGAAATGTATCGCGAACTAGCCTCGAAAATAGATCAGGCAAACTTCAATAGAAATCCAATTCAGGTTTATGAAGCGATGACTTTAACAGATGAAATTGCCTATTGTCCGTTTGCGTATGGCTACTCAAATTATTCAAGAAACGGATATGCCCGCAAAACCTTACATTTTCACGATATGATTTCCCTTGATGGAAAAACGAACTTAAGAAGTACTTTAGGTGGAACCGGTTTGGCCATATCATCTAAATGTAAGGAGCTTGACGTAGCAGCCAAGTATGTGGAATTTGTGGGTTCTCCAGCCTGTCAATCTACCTTGTTTTTCGAAAACGGTGGGCAGCCTGGGCATTTATCAGCCTGGAAAAATGAAGAGGTTAACCGCCAAAGTCACAATTATTTTTTAAATACTTTACCTGCTTTACAACGGGCATTTCTTCGTCCTCGTTATCATGGCTCTATGTTTTTTCAAGATCACTCAGGCGATGTAGTTCGGGATTATTTAATGAATGGTGGAGACGAAATTGCAGTGTTATCGAAGATGAACGAATTATATCAAAAATCTAAAACTTTGGTATTATCATGAACAGGCCGCTAGAAGGACTTTTAGTTTTGGAGTTTTGCCAGTTTCTGGCAGGACCATCTGCCGGCTTAAAACTAGCAGATTTAGGTGCCCGGGTAATTAAAATCGAACGCCCGAAAACCGGCGACGCTTGTCGTCAGTTATCGATAAAAAATCTTTTTGTTGATGATGATAGCTTGCTTTTCCATACCATTAACCGCAATAAGGAAAGCTATGCAGCCGACTTAAAAAATCCGGATGATTTAGAAAGGTTGAAGAAATTAATCAGCAAGGCTGATATAATGACGCATAATTTCCGCCCTGGAGTAATGGAAAAAATAGGCTTGGATTATGAACATGTTCAGACTCTCAATCCTAAAATTATTTTTGGAGTAGTAACCGGTTATGGAAACGAAGGCCCCTGGAAAAATAAACCAGGTCAGGATTTATTGGTTCAGGCAGTTTCGGGATTAACATTTTTATCGGGCGTTGATACCGATGGGCCTGTTCCTTTCGGTCTTTCGGTTTCTGATATTATGTGCGGAAATCATCTGGCTCAGGGCATTTTAGCCGGCTTAATCAAGAGAGCAAAAACCAATAAAAGTGTTTTGGTTGAGGTGAGTTTACTGGAGTCCATTTTAGATGTGCAGTTTGAGGTGATCACCACCTATTTAAATGATGGTGGGAAATTGCCAGACAGAAGTGGAGCGAAGGGTAGCGCACATGCCTATTTAAGTGCACCTTACGGGATGTATGAAACCAAAGATGGCTATATTGCCATGGCGATGGGAAATCTTCCGAATATTTGTGCCATTATTAAATGTGATATTTCCGATTTGTATGTTGAGGCTGGTTCAGCCTTCGAGAATCGAGATAAACTGATTGTTCGTTTAGCCGAAACTTTCAAAAAAGAAGAAACGAAAAAATGGGTCAATCTTTTAGAAAGCCACGGAATTTGGTGTGCAGAGGTATTGAATTACCAAACCGCCACGACGTTAAATACTTATAAAAGTCTGCAAATTGAACAGCAGTTAGATTTGGGTAATGGTGTAAAAATAAAGACAACCGTTAGCCCAATTCGTTTGGATCATGAAAAGTTATTGGCCCCGAAAGCGGCGCCAAAATTGGGTTTTAACACGCCAGATATTAATAAAGAGTTTGAATTAGAGAATCATACTTAATAGGTTGTCATTCTGAACACAGTGAAGAATCTGCAAGCTATAAAAGACTGAATGATAATATCATCGAACATTTTGGTGGTTGAAATGAGTACAGTGTAAATAGGTTAGGGATTCTTGGTTGCCCTCAGAATGACAGCAAGTTATAGTAGTAGAAATAAACAAAATTATGAGACCGCTTGAAGATTATTTAGTTATCGATTTCAGCCAGTTTCTATCAGGTCCATCGGCGAGTTTACGCCTGGCGGACATGGGCGCTCGGGTAATCAAAATTGAACGTTTAGGGATTGGCGATATCTGTCGTACCCTATATACTTCTAACCTGATTATGAACGGAGAATCGTCTGTTTTTCATGCCATCAATAGAAATAAGGAGAGCTTTGAGGTAGATTTAAAGAATGAAGAAGACAGAGATATGGTGCGTGAGCTGCTAAAGAAAGCAGATGTGATGATCCACAATTTTCGCCCCGGTGTGATGGAACGTCTGGGCTTTGATTATCCTTCAGTTTGCGCTTTAAATCCAGAAATTATTTATGGTGAAGTTTCAGGCTATGGAACAAATACAGAATGGAAAAATAAACCTGGTCAGGATTTACTATTACAATCAGTTACCGGACTCACATCCCTAACAGGAAATGCGGATAGCGGTCCTGTGGCAATGGGTTTATCTATTGTTGATATGCTGGCTGGTGCGCATTTGGCGCAAGGGCTTTTAGCTTGTCTGTATCGCAAAGTGATAAAAAATGAGGGCGGTTTTGTGCAAGTAAGCATGATGGAATCGGCCTATGATTTTCAGTTTGAGACGATTACCACCTTCATGAATGATGGAGGCGCCTTACCAGAACGTTCAAAAAGAAATAATGCCAATGCTTATCTCGGTGCACCCTATGGTATCTATCAAACGGAAAACGGCTATTTGGCTTTAGCAATGGGTTCAATTCCTCAGTTAGGCCAATTATTGGGTTGCGAAAAGTTGGAAGATTACGTAGAATTGAAAGAAGCTTTTGATAAAAGAGACGAAATTAAAACGATTTTAGCAGCACATCTGCTTACTGCAACTACTGAAACGTGGCTTTCTGTTTTAGAGCCGGCAGATATTTGGTGTGCAGATGTATTAAACTGGAATGCACTAATGGCTCACGAGGGTTTCAAGGTTTTAAATATGATACAGGAAGTGGAGATGATAGACGGTTACAAATATGAAACCACCAGATGTCCGATTCGTATTGATGGCGAGCTATTAACTTCCAGTAAAGGTTCTCCAAAATTGGGGCAGGACAACGAAAGGATTATCAAAGAATTCATCACTCAGAATACGATTGCTAATGCATAACCAGATAGAAACTTTTAAAATAGCTGTTCGCAAATTTGCTCCTTTTGAATCGGCCATACAGAAATTCTGGGATCAGTATTGTGAATTTTCTGGCTGCACCATAAAGTTGGAAATGGTGGTGATGGATTTACACGAACTCTATGATAAAACCATTTCAAAAAAAGGTTTAGCAAATGGAGATTTTGACATTGCCCACATCAGTACAGATTGGGTTTTGGAAGGTTATTCCCATCATGATTTTGAAGTACTGAATCCTTACATCAACAAAAATAAACCTGAGGATTTTCCGAGGGGATGGAGTAAGTCGCTATTAACGTTGCAGCGTTTTGGCTGGGAAATAGTAGGCTTGCCCTTTCACGACGGGCCAGAATGTCTCATCTACAGAAAAGACTTATTCGAAAGCGACCTTGAGCAAACAAGGTTTTTGGCAAAGTACGGGAAGCCGTTGGAAGCGCCAAAAACCTGGGAAGACTTCCATCAAATTGCCCAATATTTTAACCGTCCAGAAGATAATTTATACGGAAGCATTTTTGCCTGCTATCATGATGGGCATAATACGGTATTTGATTTTTGCCTACAATTGTGGACCAGGGGCGGGAGCTTAACAGATAAGAGTGGATTTATCCAAATTAATACTGAGGCCGCAATCAGCGGGTTAGATTTCTACCGAAAAATTGTTAATGATAAAACTGCGGTCCATCCAAAATCAGCTGAATTCGAATCGGTAGCCGCAGGAATTGCATTTTCGCAAGGAGAAGCTGCCATGATGATCAACTGGTTTGGCTTTGCAGCGATGTGTGAAATAGATGCAAATTCTAAAGTTAAAGGAAAAGTTGATGTCGGCTTGTTACCTGCAGCGGAGGGTAAGAATTCCGCTTCGTTAAATGTTTACTGGCTTTACACCATCGCCAAAGGCAGTAAAAATAAGGATCTTGCTTATGATTTTCTTCGCTTTGCTTTAGCTCAGGAACAAGATAAACAACTTACAATGGAAGGGGGAATTGGCTGCAGAATTTCAACCTGGAATGATGCTGAAATTAACGCCATTATTCCTTATTACCACAAATTGGAAACGTTGCATGAGGTGGCAAACATGCTACCGCAAAAACAAAATTGGGCAGCAATTGCCGCTATTATTGATCAAATGGTTTTGCAGGCGGTAAATACGGAAACGCCAAGTGAAGCGCTTATTTTAGAAGCACAAAACCAGATAAATAAAATTGATAAATGAGTATTGATATAAAATATAAACCAGAATTACCGCTTACCAAGCAACCAATTATCATTATTGGTGCTGGTGGAATCGTGGCAGATGCGCATCTACCTGCCTATAAAATTGCGGGTTTTGAAGTACACGGCATCGTAAACCGAACCAAAGAACGAGCCCAAAAATTAGCAGATGCTTTTGGTATTCCAAATGTGTACAATTCTGTAGCAGAAGCTGTGGTTAATGCACCAGAAAATACAGTTTATGATTTAACAACAATGCCTGCGCAATATATCGATGCTTTAAATCAATTGCCAGATGGAAGCGCTGTATTAATTCAGAAGCCTATGGGTGATGATTTTGCCCAGGCAAATGAGATTTTAGCGCTTTGCCGTTCTAAGAACTTGAAAGCATCTATTAACTTTCAACTTCGCTTTGCGCCTTTTGTAAGTGCAGCAAGAGACCTGATTGATAAGGGGCTCATTGGTGAACTTTACGATATGGAAGTTCGGGTAACGATTAAAACGCCATGGGAAATTTTTCCACATGTAATCATTCATCCAAGGCTTGAAATTCAATACCATAGCATCCATTATGTAGATCTGATCAGATCGTTTTTGGGTAATCCCAACACTGTTTTAGCAAAAACTTTGAAGCATCCCGAGAAAAATTTATCATCTTCACGGTCTACAATTTTGTTAGATTACGGGGATACCCTCCATGCGGTGATTAACACCAACCATGATCATGATTTCGGACCAAACCACCAGGAGAGTTATATTAAATGGGAGGGTACAAAAGGTGCAATTGTGGCAAAAATAGGCTTATTGATGGATTATCCTCATGGTGTGCCGGACGTTTTCGAGTACTGTATTGTAGAAGAAGGCAAATCGCCTGAATGGCAAACTGTAAAACTGGAAGGTTCTTGGTTTCCGGAAGCTTTTATTGGAACGATGGCAAATCTGATGAGGTATAACGAGGGTTCGAGTGATGTGTTGTATACCAGTGTTGAGGATGTAATTCAAACGATGGCTGTTGTGGAAAGTGCATATCAATCAAGTGATACTGGAGGGGTAAATGTTTTAGGTTATAAGTTATAAGTTTTAATTTCGGATATAGGCGATTTGAAGAGCCAAAGCACTTAAAGTCGTTCTACTAAAATCCAGCCTAACAAATTTTTCGGGATGCACAGTTAAAGCCAAAGCATTAACTTAAATAGAAAAATTTTAAGCTGGGAGTTTTGTTTCTTTTGCGATCAAAAGAAAAAAGCCCGTCTGGCCAAGACAACGAAAATTTTTTAAAAAAAAATAAAATGTATTTCAAATCAACATTTTTTGAAGATTACCAATTACAAGATAAACGTATAACGCTTGGGCGTACGATCACAGAAACCGATTTCGTAGTTCACGCCGGCCATACGGGTGATTTTTTTCCACACCACATGGATGCAGAATGGTGCGCTACGCAACCTTTTAAACAAAGAATTGCCCATGGAACGATGATTTTTAGCATAGGAATCGGATTAACGGCATCAGAAATTAATCCTGAGGCGATGAGCAAAGGCTACGATAAATTGCGTTTTGTAAAACCAGTTTTCATTGGCGATACCATACATTCAGAAATCACAATCTCTGAAAAGGGAGATAGCAAAAGACCCGAATACGGAACAGTAACCGAACATGTAGAAATAATCAATCAGCATGGAGACGTAGTTTTAGTCTGCGACCATTTGCTAGTAGTAAAGAAAAATCATTAGTTCATTAGCCAATAGTTCATTGGTTTGGGTGCCGATATTGATAGTTGTAGTAAAACGTAAATACCACCCAGTGAACGAACATATAAGTAGAGATACGCCCTAATGAACCAATGACTAATAAACCAATGAACGAACAAATAAACCAAATATAATGAACCACAACACACAGCCAGAAATTGTAACCGAAGGTGATCCTTCAGCAGGGAAAAAATATTTATTGCCATTTATATTAGTCGTAAGTCTTTTCTTCCTTTGGGGAATGGCGCATAATCTGGATTCGATTTTAATTCCACACTTAAAAAAGGCGTGTAACCTGAGCAATAGTCAATCTACATTGATTGATACTTCAGTATTTTTAGCTTATTTTTTAATGGCAATTCCTGCAGGTGTACTTCTAAAACGGTTCGGGTATAAATCAACCATGATTACTGGATTGCTGGCCTTCGCTTTCGGCGCTTTTTTATTCGTTCCTGCAGCAAATAATTTGTCTTACATTACATTCTTAATAGCGCTTTTCATCATTGGTTGCGGTTTAACGTTGTTAGAAACCTCTGCAAATCCTTACGCAGCAATATTAGGTAGTCCTGATAAAGCTGCATGGCGACTAAACCTTGCAGCAACATTTAATGGTTTAGCAGCACCTTTGGCAACAGTTGTAGGTCGATTTATTCTTTCTGGTAAATCTCACACCAAAGAAGAATTAGCGGCAATGACGGAAACTGTTAGAAACAATTATTTTCTAACCGAAGCATCAACAGTAAAAACACCATATATTATTTTGGGAACTATTTTGGTTTTAGTGGCCTTGCTATTTTATTTTATGAAACTTCCAGAGGTGAAAACAGCCAGTAAAGATGGTATTTCTCAAGGTAGTTTTTTGGGCGCTTTAAAACATAAACATTTACGTTGGGCAGTAATTGCACAGTTTTTTTACGTAGGTGCACAGGTTTGTGTAACTAGCTTTTTCATCAGGGCAGCACAACAGGCTGGTGGTTTTGATGAGTATACAGCATTGAATTATCTAGGGTTATATGGTACATTATTTTTAGTTGGGCGATTTGTGGGGACAGCTTTATTACGCTACATCGCATCAAACAAACTATTGGCTATTTACGCTGTAATATGTGTTTTACTTAGTATTGTTGCTATAACTGGAACAGGAGTAGTAGTAGTTTACGCTTTGGGCGGTTTGGGTTTCTTCATGTCGATTATGTTCCCAACCATTTTTGCCTTGGGAATAGATGGTATAGGAGAGGATACAAAACCGGGTTCATCTTGGCTCATTATGTCAATTGTTGGCGGTGCTATATTACCATTTGGAATGGGATCCCTAATCGATCATTATGGAGATAATATCCAAATAGGTTACAGTATCCCGTTAGTTTGTTATTTAATTATTCTCTATTTCGGAATAAGAGGTTATAAAATCGCTCATAAATAGATCAGAAACTATTCGCCATTGCCTGCCCGTAGTTGCAGGCAAGGCACAAAACACATTGCCAGGAGCAGCGAAAGATATCAATTGGCCAATACACCATCAATGGTTCATTTCGCTTAAAATCGAATATGGCCATGACAAAAAAAAATCAAAATGAAACTAGTGTTTAGTAAAATATTTCTGTTCTTTCTACTCTGTAATTTTAGCTTTAAGCTTAATGCACAACAAAACGAAAATGCAAAACCTTGGGTATTTTGGTATTGGGTAAAAGGTGCGGTTTCTAAACCTGGTATTACAGCCGACTTGGAGGCGATGAAAACCAATGGAATTGGGGGTGCTTACTTGATGAGTATTCAAGGTCCGGATAAAACGCCTGTTTATTCGCCACCTGCAGTTCAACTTACGCCCGAATGGTGGAAACTGGTGGAGTTTGCCATGAGTGAGGCAAAACGGCTAAACTTAAAACTCGGGATGCATGTGAGTGATGGTTTCGCCTTGGCTGGTGGACCCTGGATTAAACCCGAACTTTCTATGCAAAAGGTGGTTTGGTCAAAGTCTGTGGTAAATAATTCAACTGCAAAAATTATTCTTTCAAAACCTGAATTGAACGAAAACTACTATAAAGATATCGCAGTTTATGCTTATCCTTCGCCTGTGGGCGAAAACATTTCTACAAGAACGGTTATACCTAAAATTACGGCTAGCAATGGTGCTGATGCCACAGGTTTGATTCAGCCCGGAAATAAGAAGAACTTTGGTTCCAATGAACCCTGTTATATTCAGTATGAATTTGCCCAACCATTTACTTGCAGAACGGTAACCATTAAAATTAGTGGAAATAATTATCAGGCGCAGCGACTAGCAATCGAGGTAAGTGATGATGGAAAAAGTTTTCGGTCGATTGGCAGGCTGGAAGCGCCACGTCATGGTTGGCAAGATACCGACGAGGATGTAACACATTCTATTAATCCAACAACGGCTAAATTTTTCAGATTTATCTATGATAAGAAGGATTCGGAACCAGGAGCCGAAGATTTGGATGCTGCTAAATGGAAACCTTCTTTAAAACTGGTAAATCTTGAGTTAAGTTCAGCTGCACAAATTAGTCAGTTTGAAGGGAAAAATGGTTCGGTTTGGAGAATTAGCAGGAGAAGTACGGATGAACAAATCGCCAAAGACCTGTGTATTCCATTAAATAAAATCATCAACCTAACGGATAAATTAAATCCAGATGGAACTTTAAACTGGAAAGCACCGAAAGGGAACCTGCCTGCCAGACAGACGAGCTGGACGATTTTAAGAGTTGGGCATACTACTACTGGCCATACCAATGCAACAGCAGGTGGTGGAAAAGGGTTGGAGTGCGATAAGTTTAATCCCGAAGCCGTTAAACTGCAATTCGAAAATTGGTATGGTGAAGCGCTAAAACATGGCGGACCAGAAATAGCCAAGAAAGTTTTAAGCGTTTTCCATGTAGATAGTTGGGAATGTGGCAGCCAGAATTGGTCGCCATTATTTAAGGCAGAATTTCAAAAACGCAGAGGTTACGATTTAACGCCATACTTGCCAATCATGACTGGATTACCTGTAGAAAGCGCTGCAGTCTCTGAAAATTTTCTCTACGACATTCGTAAAACAATCTCCGAATTGGTAGTAGATCAGTTTTACAAAACTTTGGCAAAATTAGCTAAAGAACAAGGGGTAACCTTCACTGCTGAAAGCATTGCGCCGACGATGATAAGCGATGGCTTGTTGCATTACAAAACTGTTGATGTGCCGATGGGAGAATTCTGGTTGAACAGCCCGACTCACGATAAGCCAAATGATATGTTAGATGCCATTTCTGGTGCTCATATCTATGGGAAAAATATTGTTCAAGCAGAAGCTTTTACCACCGTTCGCATGGATTGGAATGAAAATCCTTCGAATATGAAAGCCTTGCAGGATAGGAATTATGCGCTTGGGATTAACAAATTGGTTTATCATGTTTTTACCCATAATCCGTGGATAGATAGAAAGCCTGGGATGACGCTAGATGGCGTGGGTTTATATTTTCAAAGAGACCAAACCTGGTGGAAAGCGGGCAAAGCATGGGTAGACTACGCAGAGCGAACACAAAACCTGTTACAGCAGGGTAAGCCTGTGGTTGATATCGCTGTTTTTACAGGAGAAGAATTACCCCGACGTTCAGTTCTGCCAGATCGGTTAGTTGAAACCTTACCTGGTATTTTCGGTGCTGATGTTGTGGAATCAGAAAAGAAACGTTTGGCCAATGTTGGCGAACCTTTGCGTCAGATTCCGTCTGGCGTAACGCATTCTGCAAATATCGCTGATCCGGAAAACTGGGTAAATCCACTACGCGGTTACGCTTACGACAGTTTTAACCCTGATGTTTTGAGTACAGCCAAGGTAAAAAATGGCGAGGTAATTTTTGAAAGTGGCGCAACTTATAAAGTTTTGATTTTTCCAGGAGCGATGAAAATGAATCCAAATCATCAATACATGAGTTTTGAAATTGTTGAAAAGCTGTTGGAATTGATTAGGAGTGGAGCTAAAGTGATTTTAGCAGATAAGCCAATGTATCAAAATGGAAACGAGCAAGTTAAAGTAGCGCAATTTGACAAAATTGTTGATGAAATTTGGGGTGGGTATTTTGATTCATTTAAGAGTGGTGGGAAACCTATCTATATAAAGAAACTTGGTTTAGGGCAAATTTATAGAGCACCTTTTGAGGGAAATGATTTTAATAGTTTAGGTCTGGGAAAGGATTTGGATATCACTGAAATCCCTACAGGATCAATGTTGTTAAGTTCAACAATTTTGCCAACAAAAAAAGTAGCATTTGGTCATAGAAAAACGACCGACTCTGACATCTACTTTATATCAAACCAAGAAGCTAAAGAAAGAGCATTTAATTTTTCTTTTAGAATAAATGGAATGGTGCCAAAAATCTACAATTCGGTAACCAATGATACAACCGCTCTTAAAAGCTGGTCGATTAGAGACGGAAGGACTTATTTTAACTTAAAATTGCCAGCAAATGGTTCCATATTCGTAATTTTTAATGAAAAGACAAATTTAACTCAACTGCAAGTTGGGCTAAATTCCAATAAGTTTAAAACTAGCCAGGATATTTCTAAAGACTGGCAAGTTCAATTCGATCCAGCTCTTGGTGGTCCGTCAAAGCCAGTTGTATTTAAAGATTTAACTGACTGGACTAAACATGCAGACAGCTCCATAAATTACTACTCTGGGACTGCTATTTATTCGAAGAGTTTTACATTCAATGGAAATATAAAAAATGCCTGGATTGATTTGGGTGGGTTTTCCAGCATGGCTGAAGTGAAAATCAATGGGATTAATTGCGGAACATTGTGGACAGCGCCACATCGCTTAGACATCAGTAAAGCGATAAAAAAAGGTGAAAATAAAATTACCGTTGAGGTGGTGAATACCTGGGCAAACCGTTTAATAGGGGATAGCAAATTGCCTGAAGATAAAAGAATTACGAAAACGACTGCGCCTTTCCGTTTGGAAGGTAAACCTTTAAATCCTGCCGGATTATTAGGGCCCGTTGTTATTCAAGCGGAAGAGAAATAAAAATAATCGTCTTTGCGAGGCACCAAGCAATCTATTATAAGGATTGTTCTTGGCTTGCAATGATAGCAAAAAGATAAAATAGCAAGCAATATGATAAACAGATCTGCAATCATCATCCTATTAACGCTACCATTTTTACAGGTTAACGCCCAGGATAAGGCACTTGTTAATACTTCAAATAGTAAATATGCCAAGCTACGAAGTGTTAACATGGCTGACGTCACCTGGACAAAGGGTTTTTGGGCCGATCGGTTTAAGGTTGCTACTGAAACCATGGTGCCGAATATGTGGGCAATTTACAACGATCCAAAAATAAGCCATGCATTTAAAAATTTTGAAATTGCTGCTGGTTTAGATACGGGTTCGCATTCTGGGCCGTCTTTTCACGATGGCGATTATTACAAAACTTTGGAGGCTGTGGCAAGTCTATACGCCTCAACCAAAAATCCAAAGCTGAATGAAATGATGGATAAAGCCATTGTGGTGATTGGGAAATCGCAACGCGAAGATGGTTATATCTACACGAAAGCAATGATTGAGCAACGGAAAACAGGTTCAAAAAATCAGTTTCAAGATAGGCTGAGCTTTGAATCTTATAACATTGGACACTTGATGACGGCGGGTTGCATCCATTACCGGGCAACAGGTAAAACCACTTTGTTAAATATCGCTAAAAAAGCTACTGACTATTTGTATAATTTCTACAAATCGGCTTCTCCAACACTGGCCAGAAATGCCATTTGTCCTTCTCACTATATGGGCGTTGTAGAAATGTACCGCACAATTAAAGACCCTCGGTATTTAGAATTGGCAAATCATTTAATCGCCATTAAAGGCAAAATTGATGACGGAACTGATGATAATCAGGATAGAATTCCTTTTTTGCAGCAAACCAAGGCGATGGGGCATGCAGTGAGGGCGAACTATTTATATGCTGGCGTAGCCGATTTATATGCAGAAACTGGAAAAGATTCGCTGTTGAAAACCTTAAATTTAATGTGGGATGATGTGAACCAGCATAAAATGTATATAACAGGTGGCTGTGGTTCGCTTTACGATGGTACTTCGCCTGACGGAACTTCATATAACCCCGCTGATGTTCAAAAAATTCATCAGGCTTTCGGTCGCGATTATCAGTTGCCAAATTTTACAGCCCACAACGAAACCTGTGCTAATATTGGTAATGTACTTTGGAATTGGAGAATGCTCCAAATTACAGGCGATGCAAAATATGCAGATGTGATGGAACTGGCTTTACACAACAGCGTTTTATCAGGAATAAGTTTGGATGGAAAGAATTTTTTATACACTAATCCATTAGCTCAATCTGATGATTTGCCTTTCAAACAGCGCTGGTCTAAAGACAGAGTACCTTATATTGGCTTGTCGAATTGCTGCCCACCGAATGTGGTGAGGACCATTGCCGAAGTAAGTGATTATGCTTACTGTATTTCTGATAATGGGTTGTGGCTCAATTTATACGGTGGAAATAACTTAACTACTAAATTAGCTGATGGAAGTAAGGTTTCACTAGTTCAGACTACCAACTATCCATGGGATGGAAGTATTAAAATCACTGTTAAGGAAATTGGAAATAAACCGTATTCAGTTTTCCTTCGAATACCAGCCTGGACTCAAAATGCTCAAATTAGCGTTAATGGTAAAACAGAAAATATTAAAGCCACTTCCGGAACATACGCCGAAATAAATCGGGTTTGGAAAAAAGGCGATGTAATAGAATTGAATCTCCCGATGGAGGCTACTTTGATTGAGGCCAATCCTTTAGTTGAAGAAAACAGAAACCAAATTGCAGTAAAACGCGGACCAATTGTTTATTGCCTGGAATCTACAGATTTACCTGGCAAAAATATCTTTAATGCTTTTATTCCTACCTCAACGAAATTTACCGCTCAACCAATAAATATTGATGGTGCAGAGATGATGAGTTTGGTTGGTAATGCTAAAATTGTGGAACCGAATAACTGGAAAAACGTATTGTATCGCCCGGTTAATAACAATAACAGTGATGCTGAAATTAAACTGGTACCTTATTTTGCGTGGGGAAATCGTGGGCATTCAGAAATGTCGGTTTGGTTACCAGTGAGTAAATAAAAATAAATCGTCATTGCCAGGTACGAAGCAATCTATTTTGACTATGAGATTGCTTCAAGCCTCGCAATGACGAAATAACGTGATAAAAATGAAACTAAAACTCACCTTACTTTTAAACTTCGCTTGCTGCATCATCGCATCGGCAACGGTTAAACCTGCCTCCATCTTTACCGACCACATGGTTTTGCAACAACAAAGTAATGTGGCGATTTGGGGTTGGGCCAAGGCCTCGACCAAAGTAAAAATCATCACTTCCTGGAACAAGAAAAACTATTCAGTAATAGCTGATCAAGATGGGAAGTGGAAAGTAAAAGTGGCCACACCATCTGCTGGCGGACCATATGAAATGGAATTAAATGATGGAGAAAAGCTGATTCTAACAGATATTTTAATCGGCGAGGTTTGGTTTTGTGGTGGTCAATCGAATATGGAAATGCCAATGAAAGGCTTCAAAAGTCAGCCAATAATTGGTTCAAACGAAGCCATTCTTAAATCGTCAAATAAAAATATAAGGCTTTATACCGTTCCGCGTTCTTCTATTACCGAACGCCAGGAAAATAGCAAAGCATCGCAATGGAAACTGGCGGCACCCGAAACGGTTTCCAACTTCAGCGCAACTGCCTACTATTTTTCCTCCTTATTAAGTGATTTATTGCAAGTGCCTATCGGTGTTATAAATGATAGTTATGGCGGCTCTTCCATTGAGGCCTGGATGTCGCCTGAAGATTTAAAGGCGTTTCCGGAAGTCAAAATTCCCGCCAAAGGCGATACGATAAAGGAAGTGAGCCGAACACCAACAACGCTCTATAACGGAATGCTTTATCCTGTCATTGGTTACGGAATCAAGGGTGCAATTTGGTATCAGGGCGAATCTAACTACGAGCGACCAGATCGATATGAAGAATTATTTCCAGCAATGGTTTCTTCATGGAGAAAAAATTGGGATAACGGAGAGTTTCCATTTTACTATGCACAAATTGCTCCCTACAACTATGCGCAGCTTCCGCCTTACCACATTGGAGGAAAATTTAACTCCGCGTTTTTGAGAGATGCCCAGCGGAAATCTTTAGTCAAAATTCCTAATTCAGGAATGGCTATTTTGATGGATATCGGTGAGGAAAAATCCATTCATCCAGCGAACAAAAAACAAGGTGGTGAACGTTTGGCTTATCTTGCCTTGGCACAAAGTTATGGTTTAAAAGGCTTTGGCGCACTAAGTCCCGCCTATGAATCTTTAACCATTGATAAAAATAAAGCGGTGATTAAATTTCAAAATGTATCAAACGGTTTGACCGCGTTCGGTAAAGAATTAAGTCTTTTCGAAGTAGCCGGTGCAGATCGGAAATTTTATCCTGCGAAAGCGGCAATTACCGGGAGTAGCGTTACAGTATCCGCCGATCAGGTTAAAACGCCAGTTGCGGTTCGTTATGCTTTTAAAGATTTTGTGATAGGCGATTTATTCGGTAATGATGGTTTGCCCGTATCTTCTTTCCGTACTGATGATTGGGATAATTAATAGTTATATGACTTTAACCACTAAGATACTATTTACACCAAGAATTTTTGTTAAAAACTTAATTGTTCTTACACTCCTTATATGGTCAAAATTCTCGGTATTCTGCTTGGATGTTGTCAGGTGTCTAAGTGGGTCAAAACTTTTGAATCCTTTCTCCGTGTTTTTGTGTCTGATCACGATTAATGGTTTTTCACAAGACAAAGAGCTCAATAACGTAGTATGGACTTCTCAAAGCAATAATTCATCAGAATCGATGCCAGTGGGCGGAGGAGACATTGGGCTAAATTTATGGGTAGAAAAAGGTGAAGTTTACTTGTATCTATCTCGTAGTGGAACATTTGATGAGAATAACACGCTGCTCAAACTAGGTCGGGTAAAACTTAAATTCAGTCCTAATCCGTTTGAGGGCAAAACTTTTAAGCAAGAATTAATTTTAAAAGACGGATATGCTCAGATTTTCGGCGTTAATGGGAATTTGAACACTCAAATTAAAGTTTGGGTCGATGTTTTTAATCCAATTATTCATTTGGGTATTAAATCAAATCAGAACATTACAACAGAAGCAAGTTATGAAAGCTGGCGGTTTGAAGATCGCATAAGTAAAGGCAAGGAAAATAACCAGAATTCGTATAAATGGGCACCTCAAGGGATAGTAAAGACCTTCAAAGATGAGGTTGTATTTAAGAATAATGCAGTTCAATTTTATCACCAGAACAAAGCAGAAACCGTTTTCGACGTCGCCGTAAAGCAACAGGGACTTGCCGACAGGAAAGAAGAACTATATAACCCTCTAAATGACCTGATTTTTGGCGGAACAATGGAAGGTGATAACTTACTGGCAGCCGGAAATTACCAGGGAAAATATTTGAATACGCCATTTAAGGCCTGGACTTTGAAAAGTAAGAAGCCCTCCAAATCGGCTAATATTTCTATTACCCTAACTACTGCAAAAAACAAATCTCTTCAGGAATGGGAAAGAAAATTAAATGCAGTACCAAAAAAAATCAATCAAAAAGCAAGTGTTAAATGGTGGAATGATTACTGGAAAAGGAGTTTTATCAACATCAGCTCAAAAGACGAGACGGCGAATCAGTCATCAAAAAACTATCAATTATTTCGGTATATGTTGGGCTGCAACGCATTTGGAAATTATCCTACTAAGTTTAACGGTGGCTTATTTACTTATGATCCGCAACTTACAGATTCTGCTTTGAAATACACGCCCGATTTCAGAAACTGGGGAGGAGGAACACACACGGCACAAAACCAGCGGTTGGTTTACTGGCCAATGTTAAAAAGTGGCGACTTCGAAATGATGAAACCACAATTTGATTTCTATCTCAATCTATTGAAAAACGCGGAGATTAGAACTCAAGCTGCCTGGGGGCATAAGGGAGCAAGTTTTACGGAGCAATTAGAGAACTTTGGGTTGCCAAATCCGGCAGAATACGGCTGGAAACGGCCTGCTGATTTTAACAAAGGCATGGAATACAATGCCTGGTTGGAATATGAATGGGATACCGTTTTGGAGTTTTGTATGATGATTTTGGAAACTGAAAGATATGATGGCGCAAACATTGAAAAATATCTTCCTTTAATTGAAAGCTCACTCACATTTTTCAAAGAGCATTATACATACCTGGCGAAGCAAAGAGGAGCAAAGGCGTTGGATGCCAATGGACATTTAGTTTTATATCCGGGTTCCGGAGCGGAGACATATAAAATGGCTTATAACTCCACATCTACAATTGCGGCTTTGAAAACGGTTCTGGAAAGATTGATTACGTATCCCGGTTTATCCGAAAAACAAAAAACAGATTGGCAGGAAATGCTAAAAACCATCCCGCCAATAAGTTTCGGAGAATTTAAAGGTCATGCCACAATTTCTCCTGCGAAACTTTGGGAGCGAATTAACAATACAGAAAGTCCGCAATTATACCCGGTTTATCCCTGGGGAATTTATGGAATAGGAAAACCGGGTTTAGATACGGCAATAAATACTTTCAAATATGATACAGACGTTTTAAAATTCCGAAGTCATGTAGGATGGAAACAAGATAATATTTTTGCCGCTAGATTAGGATTGACGGATGAGGCGACAAAACTAACAACCGCTAAACTGAAAGATTCTGGCAGACGCTTTCCCGCTTTCTGGGGACCGGGTTTCGATTGGGTTCCAGACCATAACTGGGGTGGATCGGGGATGATCGGTTTGCAGGAAATGCTGCTCCAAGCAGACGGAAAAAGCATTTATTTGTTTCCTGCCTGGCCTAAAGATTGGGATGTTCATTTTAAACTTCATGCGCCATTTAAAACAATAGTTGAAGGGACTTTGAAAGACGGAAAATTAGTAGATTTAAAAGTTTTGCCAGAATCAAGAAGGGCAGATGTAATTAATAAAATGTTAGAGTGAGCAGATGATTGAATGAGGGAATGTGTTAGCGAGTTGCCAGGGAACATCCATTCATTCAAAATTCAATCATTCACCAAATAGAAAAATATGGATTTACAGTTAAAAGAAAAAGTGATCGTAATTACTGGTGCTGCAAAAGGCATCGGACGTAGCATTGCAGAAGTTTTCGCAAAGGAAAATGCCATCGCAGTAGTTGTTGGTAGAAAGGCAGATGATAACCAAAAAGTTGTTGATGCAATTGCCGCAGAGGGTAGAAAGGCGGCACAATTTGTTGCCGAATTATCCAATCCTGATGATTGTAAGAAAGTTGTTGCTGAAATTATTGCTCAATTTGGAAGAATTGATGGTTTGGTAAACAACGCAGGTGTAAATGATGGAGTGGGTTTAGAAAGCGGTAATTACGAAGATTTTATGGCTTCATTACACAAGAACGTGGTTCACTATTATTTAATGGCACATCACGCCTTGCCAGAATTAATTAAAAGCAAAGGTGCAATCGTTAATATCACTTCAAAAACAGCCGAAACCGGTCAAGGAAATACTTCAGCCTATGCAGCAGCAAACGGAGGGCGAAACGCTTTAACCCGCGAATGGGCAGTAGAGCTTCTAAAATATGGAATCCGTGTAAATGCTGTGGTGGTGGCCGAATGTTGGACGCCAGCGTACGAAACCTGGATTGAAACTTTACCAGATGCACAAGCTAAATTGGACGAAATTACGGCTAAAATTCCTTTGGAAAATAGAATGACGACTGCAGAAGAAATTGCTAACATGACTGCTTTCTTGATGTCGGCAAAATCGAGTCATACTACGGGGCAAATTATCCATGTAGATGGTGGTTATGTCCATTTAGACAGAGCTTTAGCCAACGCATAATTTAATTAATTAGTGAATGAGAGATAGAGTGTGAATGAGAGAGTGATTGCACATTGTTTTAAATACCACTTACTCATTCACTCATTTAAAACTTACTCATTCAATCATTCAAACATCAGTCACTAAAAAATGAAAACCCTTACCTGTACAACACCTGGTACTTTTACTTATTCCGAAACGGAAAAACCGGAGTTAAAGAAAGACCACTCCATTATTAAAATTAAGCGAATTGGTATTTGTGGAACTGATTTACACGCTTTTGAAGGTACGCAGCCTTTTTTTAATTATCCACGGGTTTTAGGGCATGAACTTTCGGGTGAGTTAGTGGAAGCAGATGGTGCTAAAGGTTTTGAAATAGGTGAAGCCGTAACTTTTATTCCTTATTTTAACTGTGGCGAATGTATTGCTTGTCGCATGAACAAACCAAACTGCTGCGTTAAAATGCAGGTTTGTGGCGTACATGTAGATGGTGGCATGCGTGAATATTTGCAGGTGCCGTCGAAAACGCTTCTGCACGGCGAAGGTTTAAGTTATGATGAGCTCGCTTTAGTTGAGCCTTTGGCAATTGGTGCGCATGGCGTTCGGAGGGCAGATGTTCAGTCAGGTGAATTTGTACTGGTAATAGGAGCTGGTCCGATTGGTTTAGGGACGATGGAATTTGCCCGGATCGCTGGTGCAAATGTTATTGCTTTGGATATCAACGAAGATCGGTTGACATTTTGTAAGGATAAATTAAAAGTTGCCCACGTGGTCAACGCACTTGCGCCTGATGTAACTCAACAACTTAGCGACATTACGAATGGCGATATGCCAACAGTGGTAATTGACGCTACGGGGAATCAAAAGGCAATCAATAACGCCATTAATTATATGGCTCACGGAGCACGATTCGTATTAATAGGCTTGCAAAAAGGTGATTTAATTTTCAACCATCCGGAATTTCATAAACGTGAATCGACATTAATGAGCAGTAGAAATGCGACCATCGAAGATTTCGAGCATGTAATTAAATCAATGAAGGCAGGGTTGGTGAATCCTACAAACTACATTACGCACCAGGTTAAATTTGATGAGGTAAAAGACGAGTTTGAGAGTTGGTTAGATCCTAAAACAGGGGTAATAAAAGCAATGGTAAGTATAGATTAGCTTTGCTTTTTGGAGATTATTCCTACTGGTTGGTATCTCCACCAACCAGAAATATGAAACCCGGAGACTGTCTCCA
>NZ_JAPIVT010000002.1 GCF_026239735.1 Pedobacter sp. MC2016-05 | reverse complement strand
TTTTCGACTGAAACGCAGTGGAATGGAGAAATTTTTTAATCCTGTATTCGGGACGTGTTAATTTCAAAGATTTCTCGGCTTCGCTCGAAATGACGGCGGAAAAGTTCGTCATTGCGAGGCAGGGAATGAGCGAGCCGAAGCAATCTATATCGAACCAACAGGATCAGATGGCTTCAGTCGATGAAAAATCGATTTCTAATGGATGACAAGCTCACGGTACGCTTTCTCCAACATTTTTCATATTTTTACACCATGAGCAAACCAACTATCCAAATTGAACCTAAACGCCCTGTTGATGTACTTTTTGATAAGTATGCGGAAAGCCACCAAAACCCCACCAATAAACTGGTGCATTGGATTTGTATGCCATTGATCGTTTTTAGTTTACTGGGCTTGGTTTGGCAAATTCCATTTCCACACTTTGGTTTTTTAGGCAATTACAATGGCTTCTTCAATTGGGCTTCTTTTTTGTTGGCATTTAGTTTATATTACTATTTCACACTCTCGCCTGTATTGTTTTTTTTAATGATTTGGGTGGTAGGGTTAATGAGTTATATCATTGTGAAAATAGAGCAGGCTGTTGGTTTGGGGAGCGGGGCGGCGTATGCGATTTATGCCGCCATATTTGTCGCTGCCTGGGTAGGTCAATTTATCGGGCATAAAATTGAGGGTAAAAAACCATCTTTTTTAGATGATGTTAAGTTCCTGTTAATCGGTCCGATTTGGTTATTGCACTTCATCTGCAAGAAAACGGGTATAAGGTACTAATCTAAAAGTAGCTAACATTAAATTAACCTTTAGCTAAACAAAGCTTAATTAACATCTAACATACAGCTAACATTGTGGTAATAGCTTTGCCTAAAATTAAATACAGGCAAATTGGACTTAATCACAATTTTTAAAAAGTCGGCATTAGTCATGCTGATTTCATTTCTGAGCTTTGCAGCTTACGCACAAACTGGTAAAATTTCTGGAACGGTAGCCGATAAGAAAACCGGTGAAACCTTGATTGGGGTAACGGTTAAAATTAAGGGCACTGCTAAAGGGGTATCGACTGATGTTGATGGTCATTACACATTGCAAGCAATGGCTTCAGGAAAATACACCTTGGAGTTTTCTTACGTTGGATATCAAACTAAAGAAGTGTCTGATGTTGATGTAAAAGGACCTGCTGTTACTAATTTAAGTGTAACATTGGCTGAGGCTGGTGGACAGAATCTTCAAGAGGTTGTTATTAAAGCGTCTTTTAAGCAAGAGTCTATTAATACATTGTATGCTCAGCAAAAAAATAGTGCATTAATCTCTGATGGGATCTCAAGCGAGCAAATCAAAAAGTCACCAGATAGAAATACCTCTGATGTTTTAAAACGTGTTAGTGGCGCAACTATTCAAGATAATAAGTTTGTTATTGTACGGGGTTTAAGTGATCGTTATAATACGGCCACACTTGATAATTCTACTTTACCAAGTACTGAAGCTAACAGAAAAGCTTTCTCTTTTGATATTGTACCATCGAACTTGGTAGATAAAATTACGATAAGTAAAACGGCTACACCAGATTTGCCAGCAGATTTTGCAGGAGGTGCAGTACAGATTGTAACTAAAGATATTCCAGATCAAAACTTCTTGTCGTTTGGTGTTGGATATGGTTACAATTCTCAATCTACATTTAAAGATTTTTTAGGTACAAAGAAAAATGCACTTGCCTACTTAGGTTATCAAGATGGCGGGAAGCAGTTGGCCGAAAATTTCCCTACTCGTGAAGCAATCGCTGCCGGAACATTATCTAACGCTAAAAATATTGCAGCTTTAAAATCTTTTCCTACAGATAATTCTATTAAAACTACAACTGCGCTACCCACTCAAAATTATCAATTTAACTTAGGTAGGGTGAAAAACTTTGAGAATGGGAATAAGTTCGGTGCAATGATTTCTGCAACTTACAGGAATGCGCAAACGATTTACGAGAACAATGAACGTAATTTTTATATCTACAACTATAACGATAATCAATATAGGTTTTCGACCAATGTTGGGGGTTTAGCTAACTTTGCTTATAGTTTTGGAAAGAATAAAATCAGTTTCAAAAACATCTACAATAAAAATTACGACGATAATTATACTGTTCGTACAGGTATTAGAGATGCCAATACGCTTAATCAATTCTATGCATATGATATTATGCAAAAATCTCTTTACAAGGCGACTTTAGAAGGTGATCATCAAATAGGCGAAGGGAATAGTAAACTGAAATGGACGGCATCATATAGTAATATTACTAACAATCAACCTAATCAGTTAAAGCTTAATTACCAAAAAGCTTTAGCTTCTCAAAATGATCCCTCAGTTCCTTATGAAGCAAATATCACATCCTTGGGGAAGGAAAATACGAGGTTGTTTTCTGATTTGAACGAGAATTTATATTCTGGAGAGGCTAACTACGTTACACCTTTCAAATTGTTTGATGCTTCTACTACTATGAAAGTGGGTTTAGGATCACAATATCGTGAAAGAACCTTCAATGCTCGTTTTGTGGGGGCACAATTACAAACTAACGATATCGACTTACAAACTCAGATCAGATCTTTGCCAATCACTGAAATCTATTCTCAATCATTAATAGAGTCTGGTGTTTACAAGTTGGCAGAGGTTGGTGGACCATTAGATGATTACAATGCTAATTCATTTACCAATTATGGCTATTTAATGCTTGATCAAAAATTCGGCGAAAACTTTAGAGCAGTTTATGGAGCAAGGGTTGAAAATTATAATGTGAAGTTGATGAATACGTTGAGCACTTACGTTGATGATACACAGCTTGACGTACTCCCATCTGCGAATTTGACTTACAGCCTAACTAAAAAAGCCAATTTGCGTGCCGCTTACTACCGTACATTGGCAAGACCGGAATTTAGAGAACTTTCGTTAAATTCTTATTATGACTACGAACAATTGAGTAATATTATTGGTAATCCAAATTTGAAAAGGTCGATTATTGATAATTTTGATTTACGCTATGAAATTTATCCTGAAGCAGGGCAGCTTTTCTCGGTATCTGCTTTTTATAAGCGTTTTACAAATGCGATTGAAACTTATCGCTATGATGTATTATCAACTGTTGATGTTGCCTTTTTCAATACGCCAAAAGCTTACGTTTATGGTTTAGAGTTTGAGGGTAGAAAGAATTTAAACTTCATTAATGATGAAGGCTTCTTTAAAAATACCACTGCTTATTTCAATTTATCCATAATTAAATCTAAGGTAACTAATCCAACAGATCAAGATTATATTGATAAAACTCGTCCAATGGTTGGTCAATCTCCATATTTAATCAATGCAGGTTTACAGCACAGTGCTTTAGATAACAAGTTAAATTTCAATATTCTTTACAATAAAATTGGAAGAAGAATTGTACAGGCAGGTGGTATCCGTTTCCCTAGTACTTGGGAAAACCCGAGAGATGTAATCGATTTTCAAGCAAGCTACAAGGTAATTAAATCTAAAGGTGAGGTGAAGCTGAATGTTGGTGATATCTTAAACCAAAGAAACACAGTATACTTCGATTATAACGGAGATAAAAAATACAATGGAAGTGTGGGTAACGGTGGAGACGAAACTTTTTCCTCTTACAAAAGCGGTACAAATATTTCATTATCATTCAACTACTCTTTTTAGTCTTTACAATATGTTAACAGGATTTTAATCCTGAAGAAAAATTAAAAGTATCTCTTTGTAAAAAAAAACATTTAAAACAAAAAAAATGAAAAACCAATTTCTACTACTTGCTTTAGCGGTGGTTTTATTCTCAACTTCTTGCAAGAAGAATATTATTGTAGAAGGACCTGCAACTGATGTTCCGAGTGGTTCAACTTCAAATGTTGTAGAAGTATCTGGAGAAATTTCAGCAAATACAACTTGGTCGGCAAGTAAGATCTATTTATTAAGAGGTTTTGTGTTTGTAAGTAACAACGCTACTTTAACTATTGAGCCAGGAACAATTATTAAAGGAGATAAAGCTTCTAAAGGAACTTTAATTATCACTCGTGGTTCAAAAATCAATGCAACTGGTACAGTTGATAAACCAATTGTATTTACTTCGGCTTTAGGAGCAGGTGCTCGTAGCCAAGGAGATTGGGGTGGTATTATCCTTTTAGGTAAAGCGCCAGTAAACCAAGGTACAGATGTTAAAATTGAAGGTGGTTTGGTTCAACCTACTGGAAAAGACGAAAAAGCATATATTTATTATGGTGGTGCTGATGCAGCTGATAACTCTGGTGTAATGAAATATGTACGTATTGAATTTGGTGGTATTGCTTATTCAGTAGATAATGAGATCAACGGGTTAACAATGGGAGGTGTTGGTAACGGTACAACTTTAGATTATGTTCAAGTTTATCGATCAGGAGATGATGCATTTGAATGGTTCGGTGGTACTGTAAATGCAAAACACTTATTGGCTATTGGTACCTGGGATGATGATTTTGATACAGATTTTGGTTACTCTGGTAATGTTCAGTTTGCGTTGGCACAACGTGTTTCAACTGTTGCCGATCAATCTCAATCTAATGGTTTCGAATCTGATAACAATGGAACAGGTACAGATCAAACACCGAAAACTTCTGCGGTATTTTCTAACGTAACTATTTTAGGCCCGATTAAAAAAGCTGGTGATTCTTATAATGCTAACTTCTACCATGGTGCTCAAATCCGTCGTAATTCTTCAATAAGTTTATTAAACTCAGTAATTTCTGGTTTCCCAATCGGAATTTACATTGATGACACAAAAGTTATAACTGCTGGTTCTACTTCAGCAAATTTCACTACAGGAAATATGGTTATTGCTAATAACTTAATTTACGGTATAAAAAATACCGAAGTAAGTGTAAGTAATACAGCAGTAGCAGCAGCTATTGAATCTAAGTTACGTGCTGATAATACTTTTGGATCAGCGCTTTTCGCAAGCACACTGTTTAATACTCCGTATGCTTATGGAACAGATTTCGCAGCAAGTGGATCGGCAGCGGTTGCAAACTTTACTTTGTCGGCTAACTCAGCGGCAGCAACTGGGGCATCATTTACTAATGCTAAAGTTTCTAATACTTTCTTTGATAAGGTAGATTATAAAGGTGCTTTTGGTTCGGTAAATTGGGCTTCTGGATGGGCTGATGCTGATCCTCAAGTACTAGCGTATACTACTCCAGGCGCAGTGAAATAATTTTGAGAAGTTAAACTAATATAAAAAAAAGGGTCAGAATTAATTTCTGACCCTTTTTTTATGCGGTTTTATTTGCATCCGTTTTATCTTTCTTTTTACTCACTTTCTTTTCAATGGCCTCATCAACTGCTGTAACGAGTAAATTATCATCTTCCTTTATAAAAGGTGTAATAGAATCGTCTTTTTGCAATAAGGTCACTTTCTTCGAAAGTTGTTTCGCAAACTTCTCTATCACTTTATCTGTCTTTTTGGCTTTACCTACTTGGATTACAACTTCGTTAAATGCTATTGCTAATTTAGATTCTAATTCTTTACGTAATTTTTTGCTTGCCGATTGCTTTTTCGACCTGGATTTATTCTTCTTCATTTAACTCATATGGATTTCTCCAAAGATAAAATTTCGTGAAGTTAAATTAATATTATGATTATGTTAAGCGTAGGATTGAGAGTTAACATCAAAAATATTTTGTGTTATATTTATAATGATCTGTTCATCACTAAAGAAATAACCATGGGTGTAAATTTGCCAGTTGTAATCGTAGTGGCCATGATAGTGGTTCTGTTAATTGTATTTATCATTAAGAGAAACCAAAAAGACAAAAAGAAATTCGAGCAGGAAATGATCGATGAAGAAATCCAGCCAGAAAAAGACGATAAGGAAAATATTTAGAAATTACTGCCTTCAGCTATTTCACCACCTAAATCCAAGGTGTTTTGAAAGGCTTCTAGGTAAGCTAACAAATGTCTTTCCGCATTGGCGTAAGAGGTAAATGTAGCTGCCGGCTCATTCGCATCGGCATCACTTTTGCTTTTAAAATAGTGGCTGATTTGAAACTTGAAGCTGTTCTCGTCATTAATCGGCGACATAATTCTGGCCTTAACAGGATGGCCATGAACCTCAACAAAAAATTCTTTCAAAATATTATAAATGACTGCCGACATAGGGTTTGTTTTTAAACTAAAATTATTTAGTGAACTAAAGTACCGTAAAAGCAGTATAGTTTCGGTTTTTTATCAATAAGATTACGTTTTGTTAATATTAAATTAACATCAATTGTTCGGAATACGGCTATTTTTTAATTGGCTCGTATGCGTAAACGACTTCGTAACTGGCATTTTTTAGATTACTTGAAATCTGGCCAATTTTTAGATTTTGCGTTTGTGGGGTTGGTTCGCAGAAGGAATATTTTTTACCTTGATAGGTAATGAAACTCCCTACGGGTTTATCGAACTGAACCGCCATTGTTAAGTGTGTAGGGTAGAGCAAGGCAATCATCGGTAAATTATAGATTTCCTTCACTAAAAAGAAAAACAATGCTGCCCGGTCATCGCAGTCGCTATATTTATTTAGTAAAGTTTGTTCTGGAGACAATCTTTTCTCTTTACCGAAATTCTGGCCGTCATCTTCATATAAAAAAGCATATCGGGTAAATCGCATCAAATAATCTACCCCATTTTTTTGGTCCAGGTGTTTGGTGTTTTCTTTCAAAATTGGAATCAAAGAGCTGTAGGTTTCTCTACTCAATGGAATATTAAAATAGCTTTCGTAATCTACTACCGGATAATTTTTAAATATCTTTTGCACTTCGTCATTCACTTTTAATTTAAAGTGGTAAACCTTTTGTTTATAGCTAAATTGAAGATCCTTTTCTTCATAATTTTCTGGTTTAAACTCGGGCATTCTTGTTACCTTATAAGAAAAGGGTTTGGTGGCTTCTGGTATCTTAATTTTAACAGGAACGTAAATACTCTGCTTAAATAGCTTTCCATAATCGTGATAATTTAAGCACATATATTTTTTATCATCAATCATAAAGAAAGGGATATCGCTAATATCTTCATCGTTATTAACATAAAACACAATCTGATTATTGCCGATTGCAATTCTGGCATCGTAGCCGCATTTACTCAGTAAATACCATTTGTAAAGCGTATAACTAAAATAATTCTCCGCCTTCGGACTAATCTCTTCGGCTGTTTTCCTGATCAATTGATAGTAGATCCAATCGTTAAGATGGTGTTTTTCTTGATAAGCCTTAAGCGCTGAAATGATTGTTCGGCTATCTGCTGACTCAATTTTATTGTAAAAATTTAGCGCCTCGGCAGCCGTTGGCTTATTAACGGTAGAAATAATTAATGATGAATCTAAATTGAAGTTAAAAGTACCATCATAAAATTCAAATGACCGATTTTGAGCCATTACGGAAATTCCACAAAGCAGCAAGCATGTGAGCAGTACCTGTCGAAATTTATTTATGTAAAAGCCTGTTTTCAACTCATTAATATTTGGTTACATTAAATTTACATCTTATTAACTTAAAATCAACAATTTCTTTATGTTAAGAATTTTGAGTGATGTTCACCTATATTTAACACGGATTTGCGGCTATGGGAAATTAGATAGAAATTTTTGAAAATTTTTGTTGTTAATTCAAACATAAATTATACTTTTGCCAACGCAAGGGGTGAGAGCCTTGCATCACAATCATAAAGATTGAGAGCGTTAATTTAGATAAAGGTTACAACAGCGATTGTTGTAACCTTTTTTGTTAAAATCACTCAGGTGCCTAAACGCAAAAAAAAAAACAAAGCCATTCCCATTAGCGATATTGACATATCGTCAATTCTAGCAGAGACAATTTCCATCAGTATAAGGAAACGATGGTTGAATATTTACACCAAATGTTGGTAAGAGAAATTGATTGATTTAGGATAGCGACTATTTCTGTCCTCGCAGTTTATCAAATTCAATAAGTTGATTAGCTTTTGCATGATCCAGTACCAGCCATCACTGCCGAGAAAGGTGAGAAGTGGTTATCAATGCCTTTTATAAAGAAAATAGCGAAGGCAATCTTTTTATGGATAATGGTTTTGTTTTATTTAGTAAGGAAGCATTTAAGCTTGGCGATGGAAAGCAAACAGCTATTATGGTGTGTAAATAATTGTATAGCTATGATGACAATTACCTTAAAAAAAACATCCATTTTATAATCTTAAGTTAATTTCTTCTTAACAATACATCCTCATATTTGTGGCATAAATATTTGGTTAGTATTTATAAAGTTTAGGTTAGTTGATAACAAAAATACCCAGATGGATGTCTGGGTATTTTTATTTTAAAGCTATAAGTTTTTGCCTAGTTTTTCCAACATCTCTGGCGGAATATTATGTGTATCTACTACTAAGAAACCATCCAGACAATCTGAAAATTTCGGATCTATATTGAAAGAAATGATCTTTGCATTCAAGTTCATATACTGCCTTAATAAAACAGGAATTTTAATATGCGAATTTTCAATGTCGCCAATAATGCTATCTAAATCTTTAAAAGATTCACTACTATCAACTAACGTGTCGGTTGAAATTGGAAGTAAATCTGCTTTGAATTTATTACGTGGCTTAACGTATTTCGCCATTTCATAATCAAAATGGTTTTTAGTGATATAATCAACAATCAGCGCCTTACTAAATTTAGAAAAACTGTTGCTAATACTTACCGGTCCGAACATATATCTATATTGAGGGTTATCAATAAGATACTTTAAAATACCTTTCCACAATAAAAATAATGGAAGCGGTTTACCTTGATATTCTTTTCTAATCCACGATCTGCCCAGTTCAATGCCTTGTTTTAGCATAGGGTAAAACTGATCTTTCATTTTAAAAAGTTCGGAAAGATAAAAACCTCTGCGACCCATGCTTTCTAAAATTTCATCGCCTTTTCCAATGCGGTAGGCACCCACAATATTTTCCAGATCTTTATCCCAAATAAATAGGTGGTTGTAATAAATATCGTAATTATCGAGATCGATTTTTTTATTGGTTCCCTCACCAACTTCGCGAAAAGTAATTTCCCTAAGTCGACCTATTTCACGTAAAACATTTGGAATTTTTAGCGTGGGAACAATATAAACCTCGTAGTTTTTTTCCGTCCATACTTTAAAATCTTCCAGCTTGCTCACTTCGGTCTTAATCAACTCACGAGAAGTTTCTTCAATAATCTCGGCTGGCTTTTTCTTTATCTTAAATAATTTAAGCGGATTAAATAATCTTCTTTCCTGATCTAAACCAACGCCAAGCGCATAGGTTCGGGCACGAAGGAAATCCATCAACTTGTTGCTGCTATTCATGTGCGAAACCTCTGATGGAGCAATCGCTTTTCCAACACGAACTTTGATGGTTAAACCCTGCTTATTCAAAAACTCAGATGGAAGTTTAGCAGTACGAAGGGTAGGATGAATAAAACTTAAAATATTAAATAAAACACCATTATTGCCGTGGAAATAAATGGGAACAACCGGAACTTTTGCCTTCGCGATTAGCTTCCCAACTACCGGATGCCACATCCTATCAGTAACTTGTTGTGCATCTAATTTGAAGGTAGAAACTTCACCCGCAGGGAATATTCCTATTGGTATTCCATTTCTCAGTAAATCGAAAGTAGTTTTTAAACCGCTTATGCTCGATGAATGTTGTACATTTTCAAAGGGATTTACAGCAACAAAAAATTCATCTAGATTAGGTATTTTTTTCAAAATGAAATTGACCATTACCTTCGCATCAGGACGAACAGTGCATAAAAGTTTCACAAGGGCCAAACCTTCAACCCCGCCATAAGGATGGTTTGCAATAGCAATAAATGGCCCCGTTTTAGGAATGCTCTTTAAATCATCCTCGTCGAATTCAATAGAAACTCCAATGGTTTCCAAAATTTTATCTACAAATTCTAAGCCTTTAAAGTGTTGATTTTGAGCAAAAACATCGTTAATGTCATTCAGTTTCATGAGCTCCATCATCAAGCCGGCCAAACCTGGCACACCGAGTTTATCTATCTTGGTTGCCTTCGCAAACTCAGAGGTAGTAATGATCTTCATATAATATTCTTAGATTGTTGATAGCTAAAACCCGTGAGCTTTGCAATCCCAAAAATAAGATTTATATTTATAATACACACGTCATATCACGCATGAGAATTTGGCTCAATAAACATTTTGGTTTCAGTAAGGGCGAATTCAATGAATTATTGCTGTTGATATTTATTATTCTAGTATTGAAGGCGATACCTATTATATACGAGAAGGGACAAACAGCTGAAAAAGACAATCCTGATTTACTAGCCAAAATCCATAAATTAGAAATAACCGACCAACAAGATTTTCATTATACCAGAGATCGAATCGAAAGTTTGGGAGGAGTCAGAAAGGTAAAACTATTTAATTTGATCCGAATAGTTTAGGTGTTGAAGGATGGCAATCTTTAGGTTTATCTGTAAAACAGGCACAAGCTATTGTGAATTATACCAATAAAGGCGGTAAATTCTATAAGGCTGAAGATCTTCAAAAGATGTACACCATTTCGCCAGAGATGTACAGAAAACATTTGTTAGCATTGAGAATCAGTCCAGCCAGTATCCAAAGAAAAATTTGGTTTTGAAAAAAAGGAATATGTTAAAAAACTTCCGACAATTATCGATATCAATACTGCAGATTCTGCCCGGCTTGATGAAATAAAAGGTGTTGGTGGCACATTTGCTAATCGAATTTTAAAGTACCGAGAACGTTTAGGCGGTTTCCATAAAAAAAGAGTAGCTAATGGAAGTTTATGGTTTAGATTCGGTTCGTTATGAGGAGATTAAAAATCAAATTTCAATAAGTCCGGTAGCACTAAAAGTCAGCAATATTAATACCGCACAATTTAACGACTTGAAAGGGAATCCATATCTTTCCTACAAACAAATCAATGCCATTATCCAATACAGAAAACAGCATGGAAATTAAAGCGGTCCGGCTGATTTAAAGAAAGTCCTAATCCTCAATCAAGAAGTAATCGATAAGATTACACCTTATATTTCTTTTTAGAAAAGCAATCGAAGTGCTAATCGGTTTCGATAATACCGCTTTCACTTCAATCTTTTTTTAACTTTTGTTATGCAGAGGCACGAAGCATTCCTGCCTACCGAAGGCAGGTGTTTCATCGGTTGCAGATGCTTCGTGCCTCTGCATGACAGTACATTCAGGGTTACTTCAAAAAAAGTATTTCCGCTTAATCGGGTTTATTTAATTTAAACCTTTGCAAATAACTAAAATTCCTACGAATGAACTAAAAAATATAAAATAGCTGCTGTACCGTATTTATACCTTTAAAATTAATCATTAATGTTATTGAACCGAATACCATTTCATTCTGCATTGATGCAAATTTATAATGGCAATTAACTATAAAATAATTGTTTATAATTGCCAGAACTAACTTAAAATATAAACTTAATGAGCGTTAGCTTTAATTTTTCAGAAACAGAAACTCAACAAAATGTAAAGGCAATGGTCCGCGATTTTGCTGAGAAAAACATACGTCCAAATATTATGGAATGGGATGAAGCGCAACATTTTCCTGTAGAGTTGTTTAAGCAATTAGGCGATTTGGGTTTAATGGGTGTGTTAGTTCCTGAAGAATATGGTGGTTCGGGCTTGGGTTATCAAGAATATGTTGATGTAATTGTAGAGGTGGCGAGAGTTTGTGGTTCTATTGGATTATCACTTGCTGCACACAATTCACTTTGCACAGGGCATATTTTGGCTTTCGGCAATGAGGAGCAAAAACAGAAGTGGTTACCAAAACTAGCTACTGCCGAATGGATTGGAGCCTGGGGTTTAACAGAGGCCAATACCGGATCTGATGCATTAAGGATGATGACCACTGCCGTTGAAGACGGTGATGATTACATTATTAATGGCGCAAAAAATTGGATCACCCATGGTAAAAGTGGTGACATTGCCGTTGTAATGGTAAGAACAGGGGAGCAGGGAAGTTCGAAAGGAATCTCTGCAATTGTTGTAGAACGCGGAACGCCAGGTTTTTCGGCCGGCAAAAAGGAAAATAAATTAGGTATGCGGGCCTCAGAAACTACAGAAATGATTTTTGATAACTGCCGTGTACCTAAAGCCAATGTGTTGGGTAATGTAGGCGAAGGCTTTAAACAAGCCATGAAAGTGTTGGATGGAGGAAGGATTTCTATTGCCGCATTAGCCTTGGGAATTGCAAAGGGAGCTTTTGATGCTGCAGTTGCTTATTCGAAACAACGCCAGCAATTTGGACAACCTATTTCCAGCTTCCAGGCCATAAGTTTTAAACTAGCTGATATGGCAACTGAAATTGAAGCTTCAGAATTGTTAATCCGTCAGGCAGCTGATTTAAAAAACAGGCATTTGCCGATGACGAAAGAATCGGCTATGGCTAAATATTTCGCTTCGGAGGTTTCCGTTAAAGTGGCTACAGAAGCGGTTCAGATTTTTGGGGGCTATGGTTATACCAAAGATTTCCCGGTAGAGAAATTTTATCGCGATAGTAAATTGTGTACGATAGGAGAGGGCACATCAGAAATACAAAAGATCGTCATCGCCAGAGAGATTTTAAATTAATTAAGAGAGGAAAGGGAAGTGGCTTAGATTTAGGTTAAGGCTAAAGTTCACTCCTCAACCTCGATCTCAAACTTACTAAACCAAATATACATTATGAGTAATCCGGAGTGTTTAACCACCTCCGGTTTTTTTTTGCTAAATTTTTAAAACCAAGCTTTGTTAACGGCGGTTTTGACTAATGACTAATGACTAATGACTAATGACTAATGACTAATGACTAATAACAAAAGCTATGGCAAATATTCTAAAAAAGCTGGCGAAAAGGTAGAGGAAACCATGCATGAGATGAAAGAAGGAACTCTTAAAACAGGATCTGGCAAGAAAGTAACGTCCAAGAAGCAAGCGGTAGCCATTGGTTTATCCGAGGCGAAAAAAGAAGGCGCAAAAGTTCCGAAAAAGAAAAGTTAAATCTGTTATTTGGAAAAGAAGTTGAGCAAAGGTCAGTTGATTTAAGGACTAAAGACTACTTAGCGGTTATAATACTATCTACTACATATTCGCTAAATCCTCTCCAGGGTAAAGCATGATTGTATTGTTTATAATGCAGCTCGTAAAATTTACCGCTATTGGCCATCATCTTTTCAGCAAGTTTTTTGTTTGCAATTGAAAACTCGAACTCATTACTTTGCACACTTCCGGTAGTCCGTGATCTCAAACCACTCTGAATTATTTTTCCTTCGTAGGTTTTGAAGATATACCCCTTTTTAACAACAAAGTTAAGTTCGCCAGCTTTTACGCCTTCGCCAAAAACGAAGAAGTAACGATAGTAAAATACTATGCCTAAAATAATAATTACTAAAACTGCAATGATCGAGATTGTTTTCTTACCGGTTGTCATATGTAAAATGTATCACTAAAAGTAATTAAAGATCATTATAAAACAATTAATGTTTGAATAAATTTGTTTTTAAAAATCTTTCTCATATTCAATTATTTACTTACATTTGCAGCCCCGCTAATAGGGGAATAATTTAAAAACCACGAGAGGAGGTATTTCAGCGTTATGATCATTATTAACATTAAAGACGGCGAATCATTAGATAAAGCCCTAAAACGTTTCAAGAAAAAGTTTGAAAAAACTGGTGTATTGAGAGAACTACGTAGTCGCCAAGCATACGAGAAAAAATCCGTTGCTCGTCGTACTGAAATTAAACATGCTGTTTACATTCAGAATATGAATCAAGATACAACTTCATAAGTTGTTCACGATATAGAATATTAAAGTCCCGATCTTTTAGGTCGGGACTTTTTTGTTTTAGGCTATCATCGAAATCTTTACAATAAACAATTAGTTAATGATTTCTTTATATCAAAACAATTTGTAACTTCATATCTATACCTAGCAGGAGATATTGCATGTTGCTAAAAAGTTTTATTACCTATTTAACTCACGAGAAGCGCTATTCTTCGCATACCATCACTTCCTATCAAACTGATTTGGATCAGTTTGAGCAATACATTCACGCCACTTTCGAAGTAAACTTTACAGAAGTTAAGCATACGCACATTAGAAGCTATATGGTTGATTTGATGGAGCGAAAAACTTCGGAGAACACAATCAATAGAAAAATTTCTGCTTTAAGAAGTTTGTATAAGTTTTTAATGCGGGGAGAGCAGGTAAATCAAAATCCTACACTTTTAATTAAGGCTCCTAAAATTCCAAAACGTCTTCCGGTATTTGTTGATTCGCAGAAAATGAACGTTTTGCTTGATTCGGAAAATTATTTCGATAATAGTTTTGAGTCTGTTAGAGATCATCTGGTTATCGAATTACTTTTTGGTACAGGAATCCGTTTGACAGAGCTTATCCAATTAAAAGAAGCTGATGTAGATACTTATTCAGGAACGATTAAGGTATTGGGTAAAAGAAATAAAGAGCGAATTATTCCAGTAAATAAACAGCTTATCAATCAGATCAATAGCTATATTGATCAAAAAAAAATGCAGAATTTTAATAACAATTTGATTAACTTAATCGTTACGAATACTGGTGCAGCGGCATATCCAAAGCTAATATACCGTATTGTAACTTCATACCTAAACCACATATCAACCAATGAAAAGAAAAGTCCACACGTGTTGCGGCATAGTTATGCGACAAGCCTGTTAAATGCAGGAGCAGATTTAAATGCCATTAAAGAACTTTTGGGCCACGCCAGCTTGGCTGCAACCCAGGTTTACACCCACAATTCAATCGAAAGATTAAAAACAATTTATAAACAAGCCCATCCAAAGGCGTAAAAAAAGGAGGAAAAATGAAAATCGGAGTTCAATCAATCCACTTCAGTGCAGATAGTAAGTTGTTAGACTTTATCCAGAAAAAGGCAAACAAGCTAGATCAGTTTTTTGACCAGATCATTAGCGGCGAAGTGTATTTAAAATTAGAGAACGTAGAGGATGAAGCCAATAAGATCAGTGAGATTAAACTCATTGTCCCGGGTGGAACACTCTTCGCTAAAGAACAATGTAAATCATTTGAAGAGGCGACCGATTTAGCAATTGAGTCGTTGAGGAAACAAATCACGAAGCACAAAGAAAAAACACGGGCAAAATTAAGTGAGCATAAAGCAATTTTAACAGAAAGCGAAGCGACTGATTATTAAGTGTATATTTAAATAAAGTATAATTTATAGGATAGCGAACAGAAAATGTTCGCTATTTTTTTTCAAATTTATTTTGAAGTGAAATATAAGTGTGTATATTTGCATTCCCTTTCGGAAACGGTGTTAAGCAACAAAGAAAAGGTAAGTTCTTTTAAAAGATTAAAGTTTTTAAAAAACACGCTAATAGTATGAAAAATGAAGATTTTTCGTATCATTGCACAAAATTAAAAGCCTCCTTAGCTCAGCTGGTAGAGCAACTGACTTGTAATCAGTAGGTCATTGGTTCGATTCCGATAGGAGGCTCTTTTATTTTAAAGTGTTGGTATTTTAAAATAAAGTAGGGGAGATTCCAGAGCGGCCAAATGGGACAGACTGTAACTCTGTTATCGCAAGATTTCGAAGGTTCGAATCCTTCTCTCCCCACGATTAATGAGTGGATGAGTGAATAAGAAAATGAGTGAGTATAGTAATTCAATCATTCCCAAATCAATCATTCTATCATTTGTTAAAAGCGGAAGTAGCTCAGTTGGTAGAGCGATAGCCTTCCAAGCTATAGGTCGCGAGTTCGAACCTCGTCTTCCGCTCCAATAAAGTTGAGCAGTTGGCAATTAAAGGTTGCAGTTTTATGATAACTGACAAAACTGAAGATTGATAATTGGAAAAGCCGACTTAGCTCAGCGGTAGAGCACTTCCTTGGTAAGGAAGAGGTCATGGGTTCAATTCCCATAGTTGGCTCAGGTGTAATAAAGCTTTGTTAAATCTGTTATATATTACAGAGTAGACAAGGTTTTTTGTGTTGAAATAACAAAAAATAAAAATAATAAAAAGTTAACCTACTAATTAGTTATAAATAAAATGGCAAAAGAAAAATTTGACCGCAGTAAACCGCACTTAAACATCGGTACAATCGGTCACGTCGATCACGGTAAAACAACTTTAACAGCAGCTATTACAAAAGTTTTGGCTGATGCTGGTTTAACTGAGGCACGTTCATTCGATTCAATTGACTCTGCTCCAGAGGAAAAAGAAAGAGGTATTACAATCAATACAGCTCACGTTGAGTATTCAACAGCTAACCGTCACTATGCACACGTTGACTGTCCAGGTCACGCGGATTATGTGAAGAACATGGTAACTGGTGCTGCTCAAATGGACGGTGCAATTATCGTTGTTGCTGCTACTGATGGTCCAATGCCACAAACTCGCGAGCACATCTTATTGGCTCGTCAGGTTGGTGTACCTTCATTGGTTGTATTCATGAACAAAGTGGATATGGTTGATGATCCAGAATTATTAGAACTAGTTGAAATGGAAGTTCGTGAATTATTATCTTTCTACGATTTCCCAGGTGATGATATTCCAGTAATCCAAGGTTCTGCATTAGGTGGATTAAACGGTGATGCTAAATGGGTTGGTAAAATTATGGAATTAATGGATGCTGTTGATAGCTACATTCCAATTCCTCCACGTTTAACCGAACTTCCTTTCTTAATGCCTGTTGAAGATGTATTCTCAATTACTGGTCGTGGTACTGTTGCTACAGGTCGTATTGAGCGTGGTGTAATCAACTCTGGAGATCCAGTTGAGATCTTAGGTATGGGTGCTGAGAACTTAAAATCTACAGTAACTGGTGTTGAGATGTTCCGTAAAATTTTAGATTACGGTGAAGCTGGTGATAACGTAGGTTTATTGTTACGTGGTATTGAGAAAACTGATATCCGTCGTGGTATGGTAATCTGTAAACCAGGTTCAGTAACTCCTCACTCTGATTTCAAAGCTGAGATCTATGTATTATCAAAAGCTGAAGGTGGTCGTCACACGCCATTCTTTAACAAATACCGTCCTCAATTCTATTTCCGTACTACAGATGTAACTGGTGAAATTTCACTAGCTGAAGGTACTGAAATGGTAATGCCAGGCGATAACGTTACAATTTCTGTGAAATTGATTTCTCCTATCGCAATGGAAAAAGGTCTACGTTTCGCTATCCGTGAAGGTGGTAGAACAGTAGGTGCTGGTCAGGTAACTGAAATCTTAGCTTAATTTTAAGCTATTATATAAAAATTAGCTAATTGGCTTCTATGCTGATTAGCTAATTTTATCCACGGGAATAGTTCAACGGTAGAATAGAGGTCTCCAAAACCTTTGATCAGGGTTCGAATCCTTGTTCCCGTGCCAAAAAATAATGATTGTATTAGTGAATGTTTTAATGATTGAATGTTAAGCATTCTCTCACTCACTAATTCAATCATTTAATCATTATAATAAATATGGCTAAAGTAGTTGAGTTTATAAAAGAATCATACGATGAAATGACCAATAAGGTTACATGGCCTACTTGGGGAGAGTTGCAAAGCTCTGCGATTCTTGTTTTAGTGGCTTCTTTAATTATTGCATTGGTTATTTTTGCAATGGATAAAGGCTCTACATTTGTGTTAGATACTTTTTATAAATCACTTTCTAATTAATATTTACTAATGAGCGATCTAAAGTGGTACGTTGTAAGGGCGGTTAGCGGTAAAGAAAAGAAGGTAAAACAATACATTGATGCTGAGATCAGCCGTTTAGGTTTCTCTCATTTGGTTCCTCAGGTTTTAATACCGATGGAAAAATATTACCAAATGAAAGATGGTAAAAAAATTGCCAAAGAACGTAACTTTTATCCTGGTTATGTTTTAATCGAAGCAACATTAGATGGAGAGTTAGAACACATCATTAAAGGCATTAACAGTGTTATTGGTTTCTTAGGCGATAAAGCCGGTAATCCAATTCCAATGCGCCAGGCAGAAGTTAACCGTATTTTAGGTGTGGTTGATGAAATGAGCGAGCAAGGCGAAACCATGAATGTGCCTTATTATGTTGGTGAAGGTATTAAGGTAATGGATGGACCTTTCAATGGTTTCTCTGGTGTGATTGAAGAAGTGAACGAAGAGAAGAAAAAATTAAAAGTAATGGTTAAGATTTTCGGTCGTAAAACACCATTGGAACTTAACTATATGCAAGTAGAAAAAGAATAAACGAATTTACGATTGTAAATTTAAGAATTACGATTTTTACTAAGGTATAATAAAAGCTTTCCTCAAAAGGGAAAGCTTTTTCTTTTGAGGAAACACATAAATATATAAATAATATAAAATATATTTTTCCTAATCTATTGTAGGACTGCAAGATTATCCATATCTTTGCAGTCCTTTAAGTTTTATAGGAACTGTAAGGAAAATAAATGTTACATGCTTCCAATATTTAACATTGAGTTTTAAATAAACAAAAAACACAAAATGGCAAAAGAAGTCAGTGCAATGATCAAATTACAGATCAAAGGCGGAGCGGCAAATCCATCGCCACCAGTAGGACCTGCATTAGGTGCTAAAGGGGTGAACATTATGGAGTTTTGCAAACAGTATAACGCTCGTACCCAAGATAAAGCAGGTAAAGTATTGCCAGTTGTAATTACTGTTTATGCTGATAAGTCATTCGATTTCATCATCAAAACCCCTCCGGTAGCTATCCAGTTAAAAGATGCTACTAAATTGCAGAGTGGTTCTGCTGAGCCTAACCGTAAGAAAGTTGGGTCGGTGACCTGGGACCAGATTAAAGTTATTGCTGAAGATAAAATGCCTGATTTAAATGCATTTACAATCGAATCTGCAATGAGTATGGTTGCTGGAACAGCACGCAGTATGGGAATCACCGTTTCTGGTGACGCACCCTGGAACAATTAATTAAAAAACAGTTTACAACAGTGGCGAAATTAACTAAAAATCAAAAAAAGGCACATGCTAAAATAGAAGCTGGTAAAGCTTATACTTTGAAGGATGCTGCTGCTTTGGTAAAAGAAATCACTACTACTAAATTCGATGCTTCAGTTGATATTGATGTGTCTTTAGGAGTAGATCCGCGTAAAGCCAATCAAATGGTACGTGGTATTGCTACTTTACCACACGGTACAGGTAAAACTGTACGTGTTTTAGCTTTGGTAACTCCTGATAAGGAAGAAGAAGCGAAAGCAGCTGGCGCAGACTTCGTTGGTTTAGACGAGTATGTTGCTAAAATTGAAGGTGGTTGGACCGATGTAGACATTATTATCACTACACCAGCTTGTATGGCTAAGGTAGGTAAATTGGGCCGTGTTTTAGGTCCAAGGAACTTAATGCCTAATCCAAAATCAGGTACAGTAACTAACGAAGTTGGTAAAGCTGTAACTGAAGTTAAAGCAGGTAAGATCGATTTTAAAGTAGACAAAACGGGTATCATACACGCCTCGATAGGAAAAGTATCATTCCCAGCAGACAAAATTTATGAGAATGCACTTGAAATTATTCAAGTGATTTCAAAATTAAAACCATCTGCTGCAAAAGGAACTTATTTTAAAAGCATTCACGTGTCTTCTACAATGAGTCCTGGGATTGCAATTGAAACTAAATCAGTAGCGGGGATTTAATCATGAACAGAGAAGAAAAAAACGACGTAGTTTTAGAACTACAAGGACAAATGCAAGAGTATGGCAATTTTTATATTGCTGATACTTCTAGCCTTTCTGTTGAGCAGATTAATAACATCCGCCGCAAATGTTTCGAAGGTGATATCATTATGAAGGTTGCTAAAAACTCTTTAATTCGCAAAGCGATTGAAGGTTTAGATGGCGATGCTTCTGAGATATACGAAGCGCTTAAAGGTTCATCATCATTATTATTCTCAAAAACAGCAAACGCTCCGGCTAAGTTGATTAAAACTTTGAGAAAAACTTCTGATAAACCTGTGCTTAAAGCAGCATACATAGATTCATCAGTATATGTTGGTGATGATCAATTGAATAACTTAGTAAGCTTAAAATCAAGAGAAGAGCTTATTGGCGATATCATTGGATTATTACAATCACCAGCTAAAAATGTTCTATCTGCGCTTCAATCAGGCGGTAGCAAAATTGCAGGAATTGTTAAAACTCTTCAAGAAAGAGAAGGTTAACGAACACCTTAAGTTCGCAAATAAAACAAAATTATTTTACGTAAAAATTTAAAATCTTAATAAAATGGCAGATTTAAAATCGTTTGCTGAGCAATTAGTAAACTTAACCGTTAAAGAAGTTAACGAATTAGCTCAAATCTTAAAAGACGAGTATGGTATCGAGCCTGCAGCTGCTGCTGTAGTTGCTGGTCCTGCTGCTGGTGGTGATGCACCTGCTGCTGCTGCAGAAAAAACATCTTTTGATGTAATTCTTAAAGAAGCTGGTGGCGCTAAATTAGCAGTTGTTAAACTTGTAAAAGACTTAACAGGTCTTGGTTTGAAAGAAGCTAAAGACTTAGTTGACGGAGCACCAAAAGAATTAAAAGCTGGTGTTACTAAAGACGAAGCAGAAGCTCTTAAAAAACAATTAGAAGAAGCTGGAGCAGTAGTTGAAATTAAGTAATCACTTAATTTAGCTAGGCTAAAAATGTATTAGACACCGACTGAAAATGTCGGTGTCTTTACCTGTTTATAAACATCTCATTTTGTTTGGTTAATGAGCCTGTTTAAAATCCGAACCAAACAAATAGTTTATTCTTAAACTAAAATCTTTTAGTCCATTGGCAAAGACAGTCGAACAAAGAGTAAATTTTGCAACTAGTAAGCACATTATAGACTATCCGGATTTTCTGGATGTGCAATTGCAATCATTCAGAGAATTTTTCCAGATAGATACCACATCAGACGATCGCTCTAGCGAAGGTTTGTTTAAAGTGTTTGCTGAAAACTTTCCAATAACAGATTCACGAAATATCTTCGTATTAGAGTTTCTTGATTATTTTGTTGATCCGCCACGTTACGATATACACGAGTGTATTGAGCGTGGATTAACCTACAATGTTCCATTAAAAGCAAAGCTTAAGCTTTCTTGTAACGATGTTGAACATGAAGATTTTGAAACTATTATTCAGGATGTGTATTTAGGTACGATCCCGTATATGACACCAAAAGGTACATTTGTTATCAACGGTGCAGAACGTGTTATCGTTTCGCAATTACACCGTTCTCCAGGTGTGTTCTTCGGCCAAAGCCGTCACACTAACGGAACCAAATTGTATTCTGCCCGTGTTATTCCTTTCAAAGGTTCATGGATCGAGTTTGCTACTGACGTGAACAACGTGATGTATGCTTACATCGATCGTAAGAAAAAATTCCCGGTTACCACTTTATTACGTGCTATCGGTTACGATTCTGATAAAGACATCTTAGAACTTTTTGATCTTGCTGACGAAGTAAAAGTTAGTAAATCAGGTTTAAAGAAATATATCGGTCGTAAACTGGCTGCAAGAGTTTTGAAGAAATGGGTTGAAGATTTTGTAGATGAAGATACAGGTGAGGTAGTTTCTATCGACCGTAATGAAGTGATTCTTGAAAGAGAAACCGTTTTAGAAGACGAACACATTGATATGGTTATCGAAGCTGGCGTAAAAAGCATTATCTTATCAAAAGAGGATGGCGCTAGTCAGGCAGATTATACCATTATTTATAATACATTACAAAAAGATACCTCTAACTCAGAGAAAGAAGCTGTTGAAAACATCTATCGTGCTTTGCGTAACGCAGAACCACCTGATGAGGAAACTGCTCGTGGTATCATTGATCGTTTATTCTTCTCAGATAAACGTTACGATTTAGGTGATGTTGGTCGTTACCGCATCAACCGTAAATTGAAAATGAATACCCCTGATGAGGTTAAAGTTTTAACAAAAGCAGACATTATCGCTATTGTTAAATATTTGATCAAATTGATCAACTCAAAAGAAGAAGTGGATGATATTGATCACTTATCAAACCGTCGTGTACGTACGGTAGGTGAGCAATTGTACGCACAATTTGGCGTTGGTTTAGCCCGTATGGCTAGAACAATCCGTGAGCGTATGAACATTCGCGATAACGAGGTGTTTACACCAACTGATTTGATTAACGCCCGTACGTTATCATCAGTGATCAACTCTTTCTTTGGTACAAATCAGTTATCACAGTTTATGGATCAAACGAATCCATTAGCAGAGATTACGCACAAACGCCGTTTATCAGCTTTAGGCCCAGGTGGTTTATCACGTGAAAGAGCTGGTTTCGAGGTACGTGATGTTCACTACACTCACTACGGTCGGTTATGTACTATCGAAACTCCTGAGGGACCAAACATTGGTTTAATTTCATCACTTTGTGTGCATGCGAAAATCAATAATTTAGGTTTCATCGAAACACCATACAAACGTGTTGAAGATGGTAAGGTAGTGGTTGATTCAGACGTTATTTATTTATCTGCAGAAGATGAAGATGGTAAAACCATTGCTCAGGCTAATGCAGAATATGATGATAAAGGTAACTTTATAACACCACGCGTTAAAGCACGTTATGAGGGTGACTTCCCGATTATTGAGCCTGAGAAATTAGACTTAATGGACGTTGCTCCTAACCAGATTACTTCAATTGCTGCTTCGTTAATTCCGTTCTTAGAACATGATGATGCGAACAGGGCTTTGATGGGATCGAACATGCAACGTCAGGCCGTACCATTGTTACGTCCCGAAGCACCAATTGTTGGTACAGGTTTGGAAGGTCGCGTTGCTCGTGACTCAAGAACATTGATCAACGCTGAAGGTGATGGTGTTGTTGAATATGTAGATGCTAACGAAATCACAATTAAATATGAGCGTAACGAAGATGATCGTTTAGTTTCATTTGAAGGTGATAGCAAAACTTACCGTTTAATTAAGTTCAAAAAAACCAACCAGAATACTTGTATCAACTTAAAACCAATCGTTAAGAAAGGTCAGAAAGTTACTAAAGGACAAGTGCTTTGTGAAGGTTACGCAACAGAAAACGGTGAATTGGCATTAGGTAGAAACTTGAAAGTGGCTTTCATGCCTTGGCAAGGTTTCAACTTTGAGGATGCGATTGTAATTAACGAGCGTATTGTTCGTGATGACGTTTTCACTTCATTGCATATTGAAGAGTTTGAATTAGAAGTACGTGATACTAAACGTGGAGAAGAGGAATTAACACCAGATATCCCGAACGTTTCTGAAGAGGCTACAAAAGACTTAGATGAAAACGGTATTATCCGTGTTGGTGCTGATGTAAAAGAAGGTGATATTTTAATTGGTAAGATCACTCCAAAAGGAGAATCTGATCCTTCACCAGAAGAGAAATTACTACGTGCAATTTTTGGAGATAAAGCAGGTGATGTTAAAGACGCGTCTTTAAAAACTCCTCCTTCAATTCAAGGTGTAGTAATTGATACTAAGTTATTCAGCCGTGCTAAGAAAACTACAAAAGCTGAAGAAAAATCGGCAATTGAAAAATTGGATAAGAGCTACAATAACATTACTGAGAAGTTAAAAGCAGAATTAGTAGACAAATTATTCACAATTGTAAATGGAAAAACATCTCAAGGTGTATTTAATATTTACAAAGAATTATTAGTACCTAAAGGCGCTAAATTTACTCAGAAAATTTTAGCAGATCTTGAATTTGCGCACATCAGCCCTAACAAATGGACAACTGATGACGACAAAAATGAGATGATTAAAATGTTGCTTCACAACTACGGTATCCGTGTTAACGAAGAACTTGGAGCTTATAAACGCGATAAATTTGCGATTAGTGTAGGTGATGAGCTTCCATCGGGAATTGTACAAATGGCAAAAGTTTATGTTGCTAAAAAGCGTAAATTAAAAGTAGGTGATAAAATGGCGGGTCGCCACGGTAACAAAGGTATTGTAGCACGTATTGTACGTGATGAAGATATGCCTTTCTTAGCTGATGGTACTCCGGTTGATATTGTGTTGAACCCACTGGGTGTACCTTCACGTATGAACCTTGGTCAGATCTATGAAACTATTTTGGCTTGGGCAGGTCAGGAATTGGGTGTGAAATTCGCAACTCCAATTTTTGATGGCGCTACACACCAAGAGGTAGAAGAGTGGATTGCTAAAGCGGGCGTTCCTGCTTCAGGTAAAACCTACTTATATAATGGTTTAACAGGTGAGCGTTTCGATCAGACTACAACTGTAGGTATTATCTACATGTTGAAATTAGGTCACATGGTTGATGATAAGATGCACGCCCGTTCAATCGGACCATACTCATTAATTACACAACAGCCATTAGGTGGTAAAGCCCAGTTTGGTGGTCAGCGTTTTGGTGAGATGGAGGTTTGGGCATTAGAGGCATTCGGTGCAGCTAATATTCTTCAGGAGATCTTAACCGTTAAATCGGATGATGTAATCGGAAGAGCAAAAACCTACGAAGCCATTGTTAAAGGTGAAAACCTACCAACTCCAGGTGTTCCAGAATCGTTTAACGTATTGGTACACGAGTTACGCGGTTTAGGTTTAGATATTACGTTAGACTAAAGTATAAAGTTAAAAGTTGAAAGTTAAAAGCTCCGGCTACTTTCAACTTTGCACTTTTAACTTTTAACTCAAAAAAGCATATGTCTTACAAAAAGGATAATAAATTAAAAAGCAATTTCACATCAATCACGATTAGCTTATCGTCTCCAGAAATTATTTTGGAACGTTCAAGCGGTGAGGTGTTGAAACCGGAAACCATTAACTACCGTACTTACAAACCTGAGCGTGATGGTTTGTTCTGTGAGCGTATTTTTGGTCCGGTAAAAGATTACGAATGTCATTGCGGTAAATACAAACGTATCCGTTACAAAGGTATTGTTTGTGATCGTTGTGGTGTTGAGGTAACAGAGAAGAAAGTACGTCGTGAGCGTATGGGGCACATCGCTTTGGTGGTTCCTGTTGCACACATCTGGTATTTCCGTTCGTTACCAAACAAAATCGGTTATTTATTAGGTTTACCTACTAAAAAATTAGATTTAATTATCTATTACGAGCGTTACGTAGTTATTCAATCAGGCTTAATGGCCGAAGAAGGTATCAACTATATGGACTTCTTAACGGAAGAAGAATATTTAGATATCTTAGATAAATTACCTAAAGAGAACCAATATTTAGACGATAAAGATCCTAATAAATTCATCGCCAAAATGGGTGCTGAAGCATTAGAAGATTTATTAAAACGTATTGATTTAGATACTTTATCTTATGATTTACGTCACCAAGCTGCTAACGAAACTTCTCAACAACGTAAAAATGAGGCTTTAAAACGTCTTCAGGTTGTTGAAGCTTTCCGTGGTGCTAATACACGTATTGAGAATCGCCCTGAGTGGATGATTGTTAAAATCGTGCCGGTTATTCCACCAGAATTACGTCCTTTAGTACCATTAGAAGGTGGTCGTTTTGCAACTTCAGATTTAAATGATTTATACCGTCGTGTAATTATCCGTAACAACCGTTTAAAACGTTTGATCGAGATTAAAGCACCAGAGGTAATTTTACGTAATGAGAAACGTATGTTGCAGGAAGCTGTAGATTCGTTATTCGATAACTCACGTAAAGTTAACGCGGTAAAAACTGAAGGTAATCGTGCTTTGAAATCACTTTCAGATATCTTGAAAGGTAAACAAGGTCGTTTCCGTCAGAACTTATTAGGTAAACGTGTGGATTATTCAGCTCGTTCGGTAATTGTTGTTGGGCCTAGCCTTAAATTACACGAGTGCGGTATTCCTAAAGATATGGCTGCTGAGCTTTACAAACCATTCATTATTCGTAAGATGATTGAGCGTGGTGTGGTAAAAACAGTTAAATCTGCTAAGAAAATCGTTGATAGAAAAGATCCATTAGTTTGGGATATCTTAGAAAATGTATTGAAAGGTCACCCGGTATTATTAAACCGTGCACCTACCTTACACAGATTAGGTATTCAGGCTTTCCAGCCAAAATTAATTGAAGGAAAAGCGATCCAATTACACCCGTTAGTTTGTACTGCATTCAACGCCGATTTTGATGGTGACCAGATGGCTGTCCACTTACCACTAGGTAACGCAGCAATTTTGGAAGCCCAAGTATTAATGTTGGCTGCACACAATATCTTAAACCCTGCAAACGGTACACCAATTACAGTACCTTCTCAGGATATGGTTTTGGGTCTTTATTATATTACTAAAGGCCGTAGAACTGATGATACAAGAGTAGTAAAAGGACAGGATTCTAATTTCTATTCTCCAGAGGAAGTAATTATTGCTTACAATGAGAAAGAATTAGATCTTCATGCTTTCATCAAGGTAAGGGTAAATGTTAAGCAAAACGATGGTTCTATCGTTAATAAATTAACAGAAACTACTGTTGGTAGAGTATTATTTAACCAATTGGTACCTGAAGAGGTAGGTTATATCAATGAGTTGTTGACTAAAAAATCGTTAAGAGATATTATCGGTGAAGTAGTGAAAATGACTGGTATGGCCCGTGCTTCTCAATTCTTAGATGATATCAAAGAATTAGGTTTCAAAATGGCTTTCCAAGGCGGTTTATCGTTCAACTTACAAGACGTAAACATCCCGGTAGAAAAACATACTTTATTAGAGCAGGCTGCAGCTGAAGTTGAAGAGGTAAGAAACAACTATAACATGGGTTTCATTACCAACAACGAACGTTACAACCAGATTATCGATATCTGGACTCGTATCAACAACAGGTTAACTACTTTCGTTATGACTCAGTTATCGTCAGATAACCAAGGTTTTAACTCAGTTTACATGATGCTTGATTCAGGTGCACGTGGTTCGAAAGAGCAGATTCGTCAGCTTTGCGGAATGCGTGGTTTGATGGCGAAACCTCAAAAATCAGGTTCGGGTGGTGATATCATTGAAAACCCGATCTTATCAAATTTTAAAGAAGGTTTATCGGTATTAGAGTACTTTATCTCTACTCACGGTGCTCGTAAAGGTTTGGCGGATACGGCTTTGAAAACGGCGGATGCGGGTTACTTAACTCGTCGTTTACATGACGTTGCTCAGGACATGATTGTTAATGATAACGACTGTGGTACTTTAAGAGGTATGTATACTACTGCCTTGAAAGATCAGGAAGATATCGTTGAACCATTATTTGATAGAATTTTAGGTCGTACCTCATTACATGATGTATACAATCCTTTGGATAATACATTATTAGTAGGTGCTGGCGAAGATATTAATGAAGAAGTTGCTAAATTGATCGAGGAATCGCCTTTAGAAGGTATTGAAATTCGTTCAGTATTAACTTGCGAAGCTAAACGTGGTGTTTGTGCATTATGTTATGGCCGTAACTTGGCATCTGGTAAACGTGTTCAAAGGGGTGAGGCAGTTGGTGTAATTGCAGCACAATCAATCGGTGAGCCGGGTACTCAGTTAACACTTCGTACTTTCCACGTGGGTGGTACTGCATCAAACATTGCTGCAGAATCAAACATCGTTGCTAAGTTTGATGGTGTTATCGAATTCGAAAATATCCGTACAGTTGATACACAAACTGAAGATGGTACAGTACAAGTTGTATTGGGTCGTTCAGGTGAGTTTAAAATTGTTGAGCCAGGTACAGGCCGAGTGATCGTTACCAACAATATTCCATATGGTGCTTTCTTATTCGTAAAAGAAGGAGATAAGTTATCTAAAGGAGATAAAATTTGTTCGTGGGATCCATATAACGCGGTTATTCTTTCAGAATTTGCCGGTAAAGCACAATTTGATGCGATTATTGAAGGTGTTACCTTCCGTGAAGAATCAGATGAGCAAACTGGTCACCGTGAAAAAGTAATTATTGATACACGTGATAAAACTAAAAACCCTTCTGTTCAAATTGTAGATAAGAAAGGTGAATTTATCAAAGGTTATAACATTCCAGTAGGTGCTCACGTTTCAGTTGATGAAGGTGAAGCGATTCAAACTGGTCAGATTATCGCTAAAATTCCTCGTGCAACTGGTAAAACCCGAGATATTACAGGTGGTTTGCCTCGTGTAACGGAATTATTTGAGGCTCGTAATCCTTCAAACCCAGCTGTAGTAACTGAGATTGATGGTGTAGTAACTTTAGGTGGTGTTAAACGTGGTAACCGTGAGATTACAATCGAATCTAAAGATGGTGAAGTTAAAAAATACCTTGTTCCATTGTCGAAACACATCCTTGTACAGGATAATGACTTTGTGAAAGCCGGTATGCCTTTATCAGATGGTTCAATTTCTCCTGCAGATATCTTATCAATTAAAGGCCCAGCAGCGGTTCAAGAATACTTAGTAAATGGTATTCAAGAGGTTTACCGTTTGCAAGGTGTAAAAATTAACGATAAGCACTTCGAGGTAATTGTTCACCAGATGATGCAGAAAGTTCACATCGAAGATCCAGGTGATACTATTTTCTTAGAAAATAACGCTGTAGATCGTTGGGATTTTGCAGAAGAGAACGATGCAATGTACGACAAAAAAGTTGTGGAAGATGCAGGCGACTCGACAGATTTAAAACCAGGTCAAATTGTATCATTGCGTAGATTAAGAGACGAAAATTCTCAATTGAAACGTAAAGATTTGAAACAGATCACGGTTAGAGATGCAAGACCAGCAACAGCTAGTTCCATCTTACAAGGTATTACTCGTGCATCATTAGGTACTAAATCGTTCATTTCTGCGGCTTCGTTCCAGGAAACTACGAAAGTATTAAATGAGGCGGCAATTGCAGGTAAACGCGATAACATGTTAGGCTTGAAAGAAAACGTGATCGTTGGTCACTTAATCCCTTCAGGTACTGGTGTACGTGGTTACGAAAGAATCATTGTTGGTTCTCAAGAAGAATACGATAAATTATTGGCTTCGAAACAAGAAGAAGTAGAAGCATAATATACTTCATTTTTTTCAGAAAGGGCTGTTTCATTTATTTGAAGCAGCCCTTTTTGTTTTAAATATTTTTTTAGTCTTAATGATAAAATATTACCTTTAAATGCTCTATTAAGAACAGTGCAAAATTTACCACATCATGGAAGAACAACAAAACGAAAATCAATTAAACATAGAGCTATCTGAAGAAATCGCTGAAGGTATTTTTTCAAATCTTGCCATTATTACTCATTCCAATACCGAATTTGTATTGGATTTTATACGTGTAATGCCGGGAATTCCGAAGGCAAAAGTTAAATCAAGAATTATTTTAACGCCAGAACACGCCAAACGATTACTTGTTGCTTTGGATGACAATATCCAGAAGTTTGAAGCGGTAAATGGTAGAATCAAAACGCAAGAGGAACCACCGTTTCCAATGGGTTTTGGAGGGCCTACCGCTCAAGCGTAACCTGCAAAGTTTTCAGGGTCATCTTAAAAACAAATTTTTGCTTGCTATGTTAGCATAGTAGGCATTTCTGCTATAACCATTTATCGAACTATGAGAAAACTTTTATTAGCCTTATTATTTTCGGCTCCGCTATGGGTGCTGGGACAAGGTTTCCAGGTCAATTTACAGGGACAAAAACAAATAGGAATGGCTGGCGCCGGCTCGGCACTGGCTTTAGACGAAGCTTCTGTATTCTTCAATCCCGGTGCAGTTACTTTTTTAGAAAAAAATTCTATTTCTGCGGGAGTTAATCCGTTACTTTTTAAATCTGCTTTTAAACAAAACGGATCAAACATCACTGAAAACGTTAAAAATAAAATTGCACCGCCTTTTGAAGCCTATGCCGTTTGGGGTCCGAAATCAAATAAGTGGAAGTTGGGTTTAGGTGTTTATACTCCATTTGGAGGTTTGGTAGACTGGGGTAATGATTGGTCTGGCAGATATGCATTAACATCATTAAACCTGAAGGCAATCTATTTTCAACCTACCTTAAGTGTTAAAATTTCCGATCGGATTGGTATTGGTGCAGGCTTCGTTTATAATCACGGAGATGTTAATTTACAAAGGGCATTGCCTGTGAATTATCCTGACGGACGCTCCGGCCATGCCACTTTAGAAGGAACTGGAAGCGGTTATGGATGGAATGCAGGTTTATACATTAACACATTGAGCAATATTACCTTTGCGGTGGTTCACAAATCAAAAGTGATTACCAAATTGGAGGGTGGATCGGCAACTTTTGATGTTCCCGAGTCATTAAGGTCATCCTTCCCAGCCGGAAATACTTTTAATGCAGAATTGCCATTGCCATCTACAACAACTCTAGGTATTGGCATTCCACTTTCAAAAAGTACTACTCTTGCATTTGATGCGAGTTGGGTACAGTGGAGAATCTACGAGGAATTGGCTTTTGATTATGCTGTCAATACTCCTGCTTTGGCCGATACGAAATCTGCCCGCAATTATCGTGATGGATCTTCATTTAAATTAGGTGTAAATCACAAAGCATCTGGAAAAGTATCATTAAGAGCTGGGGTGGGTTATGCATTTTCTCCTGTGCAGGATGGATATGTTACGCCGGAAGCTCCAGATGCAAATCGTTATATTCTAAGTGCGGGGGTAGGCTATGCACCGACAAGCCGTTTTGAAGTAAATGCTTCGTTTTTCTTTGAAGATGTTCAATCGCGTAAGCAAAAAAATATAGAAACTGGTTTAGATGGTACTTTCAAAACGTTAGTTTATGCACCTGGTCTTTCATTAACTTATAAGTGGTAGGAGAAACTTAAATGAAAAAATATATATTAAATAGTCTTTTCGCTGCCGTTGTTTTATTCGCAGCTTCATGTAAGCCAGAAATTGAAACGCCTGCAGGCACCACCGCGGGGCAAGCAAATTTCAGTAAATATATTGCTGTTGGGAATTCACTCACTGCTGGTTTTGCAGACGGTGGCCTTTACCTCGAGGGGCAAAAAGTAGCCTATCCGAATTTATTGGCCACACAAATGGCTACTGTGGGGGGTGGAGCTTTCACCTCACCATTTTTCGCTGATGCTCAAGCAAATGGTTCTGGCTATTTAACCTTATCGGCTTTGGTAAATGGAAGCCCAACTCTGGCCAATGTTACCACGAATCTTGCTTATCGCGATGCGACCCACTTGGCAAAGTATACCGGAGAAGTTCAGAACCTGGGCATACCGGGAATGCGTGTTGATTTGGCTTTTGCGGCCCCTTACAGTGCTGCCAATATGTATATGGAGCGTTTACTCAGTGATACACAAGTAGGAACAACAACTTATTTTCAGTTTATACAAGGAAGAAATCACAGCTTTTTTTCTTTATGGTTAGGAAATAACGACGCATTGGGTTGGGCAACAAATGGAGGTGTAACCACCGACGCAACAAATGTGTTAACGGATAAAGCTACATTTTCAATGTTGTATTCTAATTTAATAAATGCATTAACTGCTGGCGGTCAAAAAGGGGTGGTAGGAACTATTCCTGATGTTACGGCCGTGCCTTACTTTAATACAGTAACAGTACCTGCGTTATTAGCTGCTGCAAAAGCAATAAATCCTACTGCCGTTGCAGTATTTATTCAAACCGGAACTGCTGTTAGAGCCGCTACCAGCGAAGATTTGATTCGTTTACCTTTCCAAACTGCTGGCTTATTTGGCACGGGGGCAATTCCTTATGGGCTGGATCCAAGAAATCCTATTGCCAATAATTGGGTGTTGGATAAAGATGAGATTATACGTGTTAAAGATTATGTAAACAGCTATAACAGTACAATTAAATCGCTTGCTAATAGTAAAGGTTTAGCTGTAGCGGATACTTACACTTATTTAAATATGGTTAAAGCTGGTATCCCTATTCAGGGAATTAATATTAATTCTGCTTTTATCACTGGTGGTGCATTTTCGTTGGATGGTGTTCACCTTACACCAAGAGGAAACGCGGTAATTGCAAATTTGTTTATCGATGCCATTAATAGCAAATACAATTCTACCATTCCTTCGATTGATATTACGAAATATAGAGGTGTGAAGTTCCCCGATAAATAATCGACTCCTACAGAAAGGATTCACAATTTGTGAATCCTTTTTTATTTATAATCTACCTTCAATATAGCTAATTACATTTTCCTTATCATTGGGCTCGAACCATTTTATCTCTTCGTCTCTACGAAACCAAGTCAACTGTCTTTTTGCAAAGCGACGTGTATTTTGTTTAATGGCATTAATGGCATCGTCTAATTCGATTTTGCCATCCAGATAGTCGAAAATTTCACTGTAACCAACGGTGTTAAGAGCGTTATATTTTCTGAAACTCCATAAAGATTTCACTTCCTCTACCAGGCCATTAGCAATCATTTGATCAACACGCTGATTAATTCGATCGTATAAAATGGCTCTGTCGGTATTCAAGCCAATTTTAATCATAATAAATGGACGTACTTTCTTTGTAGCAGAAAGCATGGACGAAAGTTTTTTTCCAGTGGATAAAAATACTTCCAGGCCTCTGATCATTCTCTGCGGATTATTTTGATCCACCTTTGCAAAGTATTCGGGATCTAGTAATGAGAGTTGCTCCTGAATGCTACCCAAGCCTTCTGTTTCAAATTGTTGATTTAATTTTTCTCTTATTAATAAATCAATTTCTGGCATTTCATCCAACCCATTAATTAGCGCATTCACATATAAGCCAGATCCGCCGACCATGATTGCTGTGTGATGCTGATCGAAAATTTCCGCTAGCTTTTGCAATCCTTCTATTTCGAAATCGCCGATGCTGAACAGTTGAGTAATAGAATGTGAATTGATGAAATGATGTTTTGTGGCAGCAAGTTCATCAGGAGAAGGTTTTGCGGTACCAATCTCCATCTCCCGAAAAAACTGACGAGAATCTGCCGAAATAATTTCGGTATTAAAGTGTTGAGCAACTTGAATAGCCAAAGCTGTTTTTCCAATAGCGGTTGGACCAACGATAGATATTAGCGTTTTTTTATTCGGCATAAACTGGATTTAAAAACAAAAGCTGTCAAATTTAAATATTTGACAGCTTTAAGTTTACTTTAATTATGGGATAGATTAATAATCCTCTTTTTGATCATCATCGAAGTTATCTCCGTCAGAGAATTCGTCACCAAATTCATCATCTTCACTTTCTTCATCATCATCTGATTCTTTCTCATTGATTCCCATTTCACCCATTGCTTCCAATTCGTCTGTATCTTCTGGTACAAAGTTCATTTCATTTAAAAAATCAAACTCACTTGCTGCTGCAACAGCACCTCGAGGGTCAACCGATTGCGGACCATTTTGCTCCATAATTTTAGGAGCCTCACCAGTACTCTTCGCTAAAAACGGATATTCGATATTCGGATCAGGATCTAAAACGATTTTCACTAATTCTACATGAAAATCGTAAGGGCGATCGAAATTATAGATGTAATAAAATTTTTGATGAGGATCTTCAATAAAACCACTTAACTTAGAATTTTCCATTAAAACTACCCGGTCTTTTTTTCGCTCATTGGGTAGGTAGGCAATTTCATCACCTTTTAGCCAATTATCAGTACTTACGTAAAATGATGATGGTTTCTCGGCATTGTAACCAGTAGATTTATGAATAGCCTTGTGCAGGTCTTCAAAAGTTTGGTTTGATTTAATGTCGATCTCTCTCACAACATCATCAAAATCTTCGAAAGTAATTCTAAATTTATAAATAGCCATTATTGTATTTTGGAACCGTAAAAATAAAGTTAATTTCTATCACCACAAACAACAAAAAATATAAAAAAGTTGCGTTTAATTGATGTATGGGCATTAAATTACTTATTAACAGGATTTAAACCCATTTGTTTTGCTTGATTTAGCATAAAGTGATGTGCTTCATCGTAATCATTTTTAATTTCTCCCTCGAGGATAGCTTCGCGTATCGCATTTTTAATTAGCCCCACTTCTTTACCTGCTGGTAAACCAAAAGTTTCCATAATATCAAGTCCGGTTATTGGTGGTTGCCAGTTACGAAGTTGATCACGTTCCTCAACATCTTTCAGCTTTATCTTAACCAGTTCAAAATTTCTTCGGTATTTGGTTTTTTTATATTCGTTTTTGGTGGTAACATCAGCATTGCACAGCATCATTAAACTTTCAATCTCTTCACCAGCATCGAATAAAAGTCTTCTCACTGCAGAGTCGGTAACGGTCTCTTGTGCTAAAACAATTGGGCGCAAATGCAATTGAACGAGCTTTTGCACGAATTTCATTTTTTCGTTCAATGGAAGCTTAAGCTGAGCAAAGATTTTAGGAACCATTTTCGCTCCTCGATCTTCATGGCCATGAAATGTCCAGCCGTGGCCTTCTTCGAAACGTTTGGTAGCGGGCTTGGCAATATCATGCAGAATTGCAGCCCAGCGCAGCCACAAATCATCAGTGTCTGCGCAAATGTTATCTAATACCTCAAGCGTATGGTAAAAGTTATCTTTATGTCCTTTTCCTTTAATAATTTCTACACCATAAAGCTGGGCCATTTGAGGGAAGATAATCTCGAGCAATCCGGTATCAAACAGGTGTTTGAAACCAACAGAAGGAACTGGTGATAAAATGATTTTGTTCATTTCATCCGTAATTCGCTCTTTGGAAACAATACTAATTCTTTTTTTCTGCGTCTTAATTGCGTTTAAGGCAGCCGGATCTATATCGAAATTCAATTGAGCGGCAAAGCGAATAGCCCTCATCATACGTAATGGATCATCAGAAAAAGTTACTTCTGGATCCAATGGCGTACGGATGAGCTTGTTTTCTAAATCTTTGACTCCATTAAATGGATCTAATAGTTCGCCAAAATGATTGGCGTTTAAATTAATGGCCAAGGCATTAATTGTAAAATCTCTGCGGAGTTGGTCATCCTCTAAACTACCATCTTCTACAATGGGTTTTCTGGAATCTGATCGGTAAGATTCTTTTCTCGCCCCAACAAATTCGACTTCTAAATCTTGATATTTAATATTTGCAGTGCCAAAGTTTTTAAAAATAGCCACTTTGCTATTTAGCTTTTTACCAACGGCTTCGGCATACGCAATGCCACTGCCAACCACAACCACATCAATATCTTTCGAAGGTCGGTTCAAAAATAAATCCCTCACAAAACCCCCAATAACATAGGCTTCAGTGTTATTTTTATCGGCAATAGCTGATAGTGTTTTAAAAATTGGATTTTGAAGATGTTGCTGCATAGTTTTGAAATCGTAATGCTATCCTGATCATTTGGGATTAGCATATACACATACCTCCCTAAAAATTTAGGGCGAAGGCGATTTAAATAGGTTACAAAAGTACTAAAATTTACTTGCGGATAAATTCAAATTGACCGCTTGGCCTTAGTTTCATGATAGTAGATGGTTTTTTGATGCTGCGGTCTTCTTGCTGAAAGTCTACCACATAATCAACAGCTTCAATAATTTCAGGGTCGATATCATCAAAAAACTGTGGTGATGGTTTGCCACTCATATTCGCTGATGTTGATACTACAGGCTTTCTAAACCGCTGAATGAGTGGCGTACAAAAATCATGTTTAACTATACGAATGCCCACGCTTCCATCTGTATTGATCACATTTGGAGCTAAATTTTTTGCATTAGAAAAAATGATTGTCAAGGGGTTTTCTGCGTATTCAATTAAATCATAGGCCACCTCAGGAATTTCTTTAACGTAGCTTTGAAGCTTGCTGTCCACATCCAAAAGTACAATCAGGCTTTTTTCTGCTGGCCGATTCTTGATTTTAAGCAGTTTTTCTACCGCATCAGCATTCGTTGCATCGCAACCTAAACCCCAAATGGTATCAGTAGGATAGAGGATTACTCCGCCGTTTTTAATCACTTCTAAAGCTCTATTAATTTCATCTTTTAGCATACTGCAAAGTTAGCTTTTTCTATCAAATGTTAAATTTTCATAATATCCTAAAGCTAAGCGCTATAAGCTAAAACTAAATCAATATTTATTCGTTTTTTAATTGACAATAAAAATGTAAAATTATTGATCTCAGTATTTTTGTACTTACAAAATCACTATATTTATTTCAGGTTATTCAAATAAAACAACGCACAAATGAAAACATTTAAAACACTACTAATGCTATTTACAGTTGTATTGGCATTAACAGGATGTTCGAGTCTTCGGACAGCATCCGACTACGATAAAAACGTAGATTTCACCGCTTACAAAACTTATAACTTCTACGACAAAGGAATTGAGCGGGTAAGGCTTAATAATCTTGATAAACGTAGATTGATGGCTGCTGTAGAAGCTGAAATGAACTCAAAAGGATTTGTTAAAGCTGATAAACCTAGTATGCTGGTTAACCTTGTTGTGGTAGGAAGAGAAAAAACTGACGTGTACAACCCTGGCTTTGGTGGTTGGGGTTGGGGCGGCGGCTGGGGCTGGCGTGGTGGCTGGGGAGGCTGGGGTTGGGGCGGTGGTCCGACTTATGTAAACCAATACATCGAAGGAACCATCATTATCGACTTTTTAGATCCTAACAAAAAAATATTATTTTGGCATGGAAGAGGCTCTGGCTTTAATCTTGATAATTTAAATAAACGAGAAGAAAGATTGTATACAGGCGTAAGAGAAATTTTGGCGCAGTATCCGCCAAACGCACTTGCCGCTAAATAATTAGCTTAAAACTTTTTGATAGCAATTCATTAATTGCTGCGTTACCAAAGGGCTGTTGAATTTTTGAACGAATTCCAGCCCTTTTTCTTTCATCTCGTTTTGTAAAGTTGAAGATGATAGGACCCTAGTTATTTCTGCTGATAAACCTTCGGGATCCTTGGGGTTGACATAAATACTGTCTGGCCCGCCAGCTTCTTCTAAACAGGAACCAATCGCCGCAATTGTGGGTATTCCAGAATAGAGAGCTTCGATAATAGGGATCCCAAATCCTTCATAAAAAGAGGGGTAAACAAATACACTAGCCATTTGATAAATGCCTGGCAAATCTGCAAAAGGAATGTTCTTAAGGAAAATAATTCTGTTGCCTAATCCCAAGAGCTTAATTTCCTTTTCTACTTCTTTAAAATAGGCTGTCTTCTTTCCTATAACTACCAACTTATATTCTTCGTTCACATCTTTCAATGCTTGGACAATCAGTTTGAGGTTTTTCCGATTTTCAATGGTACCAACATTTAGTAAGTATTTCTGCGGTAGTTTATAAGTGGTTCGGATTTTATCAAGCGTAGTTTGAGGAAAGGCTGTTTTAAAACTATCATCGCAACTTTGATAAATGACTTCAATTTTTTCAGGATTTATGCCATAAAATTCAATGATGTCGGCCTTCGTTTTTTCGCTTATTGCGATGATTTGATGAGCTCTTTTACAGGCAGATCTGCTCTTCCATTCGTACAATTTGCGATCGATAAATTTATAGTACTGTGGGAAACGAAGGAAAATTAAATCGTGAATCGTAACAATGGACTTGATTTTTGTGTGCTGAATAGCGAAAGGAATTTCATGACTTAGGCCATGGAAAATCTGAACTTTATCTCTCAGTAAATCTTTCAGAATATTTAGCGAACGCCACAAAAATGTTCCGCTGATTGGCAGTTTTAGCTTGATGTTTTCCGCTTCGAAAAAAGCATCTATCTGCCTTGAAGATTTTACTTTTGGCGAATAAACGAGGTATTGGTTTTCAGGAAATTGTTTGGATAAGGCTTCAATTAACGATCGGCTATAATTGCCTAAACCCGTTAAATTATTCGCAGCCCGTTTACCGTCGAAACCAATTCGGAGTTTAATGTTTAAAGTTGAAAGTTGAAAGTTCTCTTGCAGAGAAATCAAACTTTCGCGATTTTCTTGCATCATGTTACTTTCCACTTTCAACTCTTAGCTAATTACTATACTGCTACATTATTTTCTCTCAACGCATCGTTAAGTGAAGTCTTTTTATCTGTACTTTCTTTACGTTTACCGATAATTAAAGCACATGGAACTTGATAATCTCCTGATGGGAATTTTTTAGTATAGCTACCTGGAATTACAACGGAACGAGCTGGAACAATACCTTTATATTCGATAGGCGTTGGTCCGGTTACGTCAATAATTTTAGTCGATGCAGTTAAAACCACATTTGCACCAAGAACTGCTTCTCTTTCTACTTTTACACCTTCCACTACAATGGCTCTCGATCCTAAAAACGCATCATCCTCAATAATTACCGGAGCAGCCTGTACAGGTTCTAAAACACCTCCAATACCCACGCCACCGCTTAAGTGAACCCGTTTTCCGATTTGTGCACATGAACCGACAGTAGCCCAGGTATCAACCATTGTGCCTTCATCAACATATGCACCAATGTTCACATAAGATGGCATCATGATTACGCCCTTAGCCAAAAACGAACCGTAACGAGCACTTGCCATTGGCACCACACGAACTCCAGTTGCTTTGTAATCGGTTTTTAAGTCCATTTTATCGTGGTAAACAAATGGTCCGCTTTTTATTTCCTTCATCTCGCGAATTGGGAAATATAAAATTACCGCTTTCTTTACCCATTCATTAATGCCCCAAGAGTTCAAAACTGGTTCAGCAACGCGAATTTCACCCTTATCTAATCCTAAAATTACGGTTTCAATAGCTTCGCAATAGTTGCTGTACTTTAAGAGCGTTCTGTCTTCCCAAGCGGCTTCAATTAATTTCTTTAAATCTGAATACATGATGTTTTTAAATTTTACGCAAAATAACTCAATTTTTTTGGTTTTTTAGATTTTTAGGTGTTTGGTTTTTTTGATCAGGTTGGTGGTTTCGTTTTTAGTTTAGGTTGTTTAACTTTGGTTTTTCTAAGTCAGACACTTGAATTTTAGGATATGCACCTCGTAAACAACACCAATTAACAAAGCATTATGGCGGAAACGGAAAAACTTAGGATAGATAAATACTTGTGGGCGATTAGGTTGTTTAAAACTCGAAGCCTGGCTACTGAAGCTTGTAAAGCTGGCCGTGTGAAATTAAAAGGACAAAATATAAAGCCCTCAGCTATCGTGAAGATTGGCGACGTTTATCAGGTATCAAAAGGAATAGAAAAGAAAGTGATTGAAGTTGTTGATTTTTCTTATAACAGAACAGATTCGCCAACTGCCTTAACTAAATACAAAGATTTGACTCCGCTAGAGGAAACCCATGCTTTTAAATCAGCTTTTCACTCGCCTAACTTAAAGCGAGATCGGGGTACTGGCCGACCAACTAAAAAAGATCGGAGGGAGACTGATGACTTAATTAGTGGTTTGTTTGATGATGAAGATTAACTAATTCTCAAATTCTGGTTTTCAGTTTCTTCAGTACTTATTGTTGCATACTGCATGCTGAAAAAGCGCATTCTATAGCTCATCATTGCAGTTTTCCCCAACTTATCGATCAATTTGTAATTTGCAACCGCACCCACTGCAGCGCCAACAAAGGGTAACATTTGAGCCAGCTTAGCCAGGTCAATATAATCTCGGTATTGCTGCTGAAAGGTAAGCCAGTCAAATTCATCGATATTTGTTGGAAGTTGGTGTGCTTTATTATCCCAGTCTTGCATTTTAACAAAAACATTCTGGCTCTCTTCTTTGCTGGAAAATGCCAATTGAAAAATGTGAAGGATAAATAAGCGTTCACGGTAATCCTTAACATCGTAACCATAAACGGCAGCGATATCAAAAAGCATTTTCATTTTAATGCCCAGCAATAAGGGAAAATCAGCTAAGCTCATTAAGAATCCTCCGGCTCCCGTAATTCCACCTTCTGCTGCGCCGGTTTTCTTATAGCTTTCAATTTTTTGTTTGATTAATGCTTCTCGATGCATCAATGTCAAATCGGTTAATGGTTTTGAAGTGGTAAATGTAGAACCAAAAAGTACGGCTTTAACCATTTGTTTTATCGCTGTGGTTATGGCATTGTGAACTTTATCAGGAATATAACTGTTAATTTTTTTTTGAACAGAATTAGTCACCTTATTAAAAAGTGATGGCTTTTGTAAAATTTTAAATTTCCAGAAATCAACTTCACTCGTTATTTTTTGTTCGTAATTCATATTGCATTTATTGCAAAAATTGTTCCTTAAATTTTTAATTCTTTATTGATTTTTTGAAATTTAAACTATATATTTAGTTGTCTTAATTTTCATTTAAATCATTCATTATGAAAGCATTGAAATTTCTCTATTTATTGGTGGTCTTAGCAGGAACCGCCAATGCTCAAGGCGTTAAATTTTCGTCAGAAAAACCGGCAGCCGGGAGCCAAGTTACTTTTACTTATCAACCAAAAGGCACTAATTTGCAAAATTTAACTGATATAACTTGCTCCAGTTATACTTTCTTTTCAGGCACAAATCCTAAAAAAGCAAAAATAGATATTGTCAAAGACGGAGAATTATACAAGGGAGAAATTTCTACAGCCGACAGTGTAACTTTAATCGGTTTAGTTTTCTCAGCTGGCGATCAAAAGGACGAATCGCCTGAAGGTTATGTGCTTGAATACACCAAAGCAGGAAAGGTTTTACCTGAAACCTATATTAATGAAGCGTTTCTGTATGGCTTAGCAGGCAACTACTATTTGGGTTTAACCCTCGACCCTGAAAAGGCAGCTTCACTTTACAAACAAGCGTTTGCGCTGAAACCAATATTAAAAAAGAAAAATCTTACTTCATATTTGTCTATGGAATACAAAGTTGACAAGGAAGTAGGAGCCAAGCTGATTAACGACAATATAAAAAGCCTGGGGAGCATTAAAGATCCTAAAGAGGAAGATTTGGTTGCCGCAACTTCGCTCTACACTTTATTAAAGAAAAAGCCGCAAGCCGATTCGGTAAAAGCCATTACCTTGAAAAAATTTCCATTAGGAAATTATGCGTATGGACAAGAAATGAATGCACTTTATGCTACGAAAGATTTTGCCCAACAAGAGCAGAAAGCAAATGAGTTAATTGCAAAATATAAATTCGACCCTTCAAAGAAAATAGATCAGAATAAAATAAATTCAGTCTATAACATCTTAGCTTCATCGGCTATAAAAGCTAAGAACTATGAGAAATTTGAACTTTACGCCAATAAAGTAAGTAACAAGCTTTCAAAAGCTGGATTATTTAACTCCTTCGCCTGGTCAAGTGCAGAGAAAAAGGAAAACTTAGAATTGGCGAGCAAGCTATCTAAACAATCTCTGGATTTGGTAGAGCAAGCTAAAAATGATGAAAAGCCAGATTATTTTAGCACAAAAGAAGATTATCTAAAATCTTTGAACCAATCTTGGGGCATGTATGCTGATACTTATGCCTTGCTGCAGTATCATCAGGATAATTTCAAAGAAGCGCTTTCGCTACAAGAAAAAGCCATTGAACTTTCTGGTCCTTCGCCAGATGGATCTGCCCGTTTAGTAACCTATCTTATTAAAAATGGACAGGATGATAAAGCTTATTTAGAGGCCGAAAAGTTAATAAAAGATGGTAAAGCTTCAGATTCTTTAAAAACTGAATTCAAGATACTTTATGGTAAATTGAAAAAGCCCGGAACCTATGAAACTTACATAGCGGATTTAGAAAAGGTAGCAATAGAGAAATCAAAAGCAGAGTGGACAAAGAAAATGATTAGCGTACCAGCACCAGCTTTTTCACTGGTTAATTTAAAAGGTGAAAAAGTTAGTCTTTCTGATTTTAAGGGTAAAGTGGTGATTCTTGATTATTGGGCAACCTGGTGTGGACCATGTGTAGCTTCTTTTCCAGGAATGCAAAAAGCTTTGGCTAAATATTCAGCCAACCCAAATGTGGTATTTTTATTTGTGAATACCTGGCAGAACGAAGAAAACAGAGAAAAAGTGGTGACGGATTTCGTAGCTGAGAAAAAACTGAATTTTAATATCTTGTATGATACCAAGAATGTTAAAGATCCTTCAAAATTTGACGTGGTAAGTGCATACAAGGTAGAAGGCATTCCTACTAAATTTATTATTGATGGGGAAGGGAATATTAGGTTTAAGGCAGTTGGTTTTTCAGGTTCGGATGATGGTGTGGTGAAAGAAATAGATTCAATGGTGGGCTTATTACTGCCCAAAGAAACTAGCAAATAGAATATAACCAGGTTCAGCTTTTTGCTGAACCTGGTTTTTAATAATCTATTCTCATTGCTGAATCACCCCAAAGTTTGAAAGCTTGCATCGCTTCATCTCGCATCATTTGTACCACAGGTAATGACCGTTTATCCATTGGCTTTTCCAGTTCTTCGTAAATAAATTTATCGCTGAAGCCGATATTTTCTGCGTCAACCTTAGTGTTGGCAAAGTAAATTGTTTCAATCCGCGACCAATAAATGGCTCCTAAACACATCGGGCAAGGTTCGCAACTCGTATAAATTACACAACCACTTAAATCGAAAGTGTTTAATTTCTGGCAGGCTAAACGAATGGCCGATACTTCAGCATGAGCTGTTGGATCATTGGTAGAAGTAACCTTATTGGCCGAGCCAGCAACAAACTTTCCTCCACAATCACTGCCCCAAATGGTCCGCCAATACTTTCTGTAACATTTTGTATTGATAGCGCAATCGCCATACGCATAAATTCTTTGTGATCGTTTTCCATGATAAATATCTAAGCAAAAAAAAATGCCCCGATGATCGGGACATTTTTGATATATCTATTTTAAATTTATTTCTTGCTGTATTGAGCGTTTAAGCCTTTAATCACTTCCGAAGTCACATCTAAAGTTTCATCAGCAAATAAAATTGCGCTGTTACCTTTAGAATAGGTTAAAACCATTTTATAGCCTTTTTCTTTTGCATAACCTTTTAAATAATCAGCAACTTTATCATAAAGTTTTTCATTTTCGGCTGCTTGCTCATTTTGTAAAGCTGCACCAGCATTTTGTTGGTAAGCTTGTAATTCTTGTTGTTTACGACCTAAACGTTCTTCAGTCGATTTGCGTTGATCGGCAGATAAAGTTTGAGCAGATTGTTGGTATTGAGCCAATTCTCTCTGAAAAGCCTGACCTTTAGCCTGCATATCGGCCTGAGCATTTTTGGTTTTACCTTCAAATTTTACTTTCAAATCTTTGAAGTATTCGTATTTGGTTAATAAAGAATCAGAGTTAACGTAAACAATTTTTTCGCTTGGCGCTACTGCTGCTGTGGTGCTATCTGTTTTCTTAGTTTCAGTTGTTTTAGCGTCTTTGTTTTGACATGAAGAAAATGCTGTAATTAAAGCAGCAGTCGCAAATAAGCCAAAGGTTTTAAAGGTTCTTCTTTCCATTATTGTTTAATAAATTTCAGCAAAGATAAAAATGATAATTAAGTATGCAATAAATAGTTTCTGCCCATAAACTTTTCAATTATAATCGTTTATAGGTTGACTTAACGAAGTTTAGTTGTGAATTATTATTTGAAAAGCAAATGTTGTGATTTGTTTTAAAGCTTGTCCCCCTAGCCGCTTTACTTCTCCCCATGAAAAATCGGGTTTCGTGTTCACTTTTGTCGGGTTTAAGTGGTGCGGGTAGTGCTTAAATTTATGGTTGCAGTGTTCAAAATCCATGAAAGGTTCCAAGAGCTATGAATTCATTTGTTGTTGTTTATTCAGGAAACGTTCCTACAGAACGAAAGAATGCTTCGCTTGTTTTTTCCCGATCAAATATTTTTCTACCGATGAAACGTTCCTACGGAACGAAAGGATAATTCGAATATTTTCCTTCTGCCTTTGACACGTTCTCATAGAACGACATAATTTGGTGTTTTTTCTACCAATCAAACGCTCCTACGGTACGAAAAAATCCGTCGTCTGTTTTTTTTCCGATGAAATATTCCTACGGAATAAAAAATACATTGCTTGCTTTTTTAGTAGCTCAATTAAGGCTTATACCATCAGCTAAATGTAGGAAACAAACCGTGACAAATTGATATGTCATTATATCACCACTGCCACTATTTAAACACTTGCTTCGTCCCATCTGGACGTCTCCTCGGTAGAAAAAAAATAATGATTTGGTATTTCGTTCCGTAGGAACTTTTCATGTGTTTTGACGTGATTTAATTCGGTTTTTTGTCGTTAATAGTTGCAGATTTCAGCCACCTAAACCCGATGAAAATGGAAAGCGCTCAATTCTTCATTGAGCCTTGTAATGGACAGCGGGACTGACATCCATCGGAAGAGCTGGTTTTGCTTTCCAAATCCTCATTTAAATACCCGATAAGCCATTTTATGGATAAGTTTTTAACGTCTTAAAACTTATCCACATATTAGTTTAATTGCCAAAATTTCCGTATTTTTGATACTTATAGTTTTTAATTAATATATGAGCGAAGAACAAGATTTAAAGTCAAATTATTCGGCAGATAATATACAGGTTTTAGAAGGTTTGGAAGCGGTGCGTAAGCGCCCTTCGATGTATATAGGTGATACCGGTGTAAAAGGTTTGCACCACCTGGTTTACGAAGTTGTAGATAACTCGATTGATGAGGCTTTGGCCGGTCATGCAGATACTATTGACGTTAGAATTTTAGAAGGAAATTCGATTAGAGTAGAAGATAATGGTCGTGGTATTCCGACTGGTATTAATACGAAAGAAAATAAATCGGCGCTTGAAATTGTAATGACGGTTTTACACGCAGGTGGTAAATTCGATAAAGATACTTACAAAGTTTCTGGTGGTTTACACGGTGTTGGGGTAAGTTGCGTAAATGCATTATCTACCGATTTAAAAGCAGAAGTGCATCGCGAAGGTAAAATTTGGATGCAGGAATACAAAATTGGTGTTCCGCAATATGATGTAAAAGAAGTTGGAACTACCGACAAACGTGGTACGATCGTAACTTTTAGTCCGGATGCTACTATTTTTACGCAAACTACTGAATATAAATATGATACTCTTGCCAGTCGTTTACGCGAGTTGGCTTTCCTTAACAAAGGAATTAAACTAACACTTACTGATGAGCGTGAAACGTTGGAAGATGGTTCATTTTTGTCAGAAGTTTTTCAATCTGAAGGTGGTTTAAAAGAGTTCGTTACATTTTTAGATGGTACCCGTGCATCGTTTTTACCTGAACCAATTTATATTGACGGTATAAAAAATGGTGTTCCGGTTGAGTTGGCTTTCCAATACAACGACAGTTATTCGGAAAATGTTCACTCGTATGTGAATAACATTAATACACATGAGGGTGGAACACACATTGCCGGTTTTCGTAGAGGTTTAACACGTACTTTAAAAAGTTATGCTGATAAATCAGGATTGTTGAAAAACCTGAAAATGGAAATCACCGGTGATGACTTTAGAGAAGGTTTAACTGCTGTAGTTTCTGTTAAGGTTCAAGAGCCTCAATTTGAAGGGCAGACTAAAACTAAGTTGGGTAACAGTGAGGTGATGGGTGCTGTGGATATCGCGGTTGGTGAGGCCTTAGGTGCTTATTTGGAAGAAAATCCCAAAGAAGCTAAAATGATCATCAACAAAGTGATTTTGGCGGCTACTGCTCGTGCTGCGGCTCGTAAAGCTCGTGAAATGGTTCAGCGGAAGAGTGTAATGGGTGGTTCTGGTTTGCCAGGTAAGCTAGCCGATTGCTCTGACAGTGATCCTGAAAAATGTGAAATTTACCTGGTAGAGGGTGACTCGGCGGGTGGTACCGCTAAACAAGGTCGCGATAGAAATATTCAAGCTATTTTACCTTTAAAAGGTAAAATTTTGAACGTGGAAAAGGCGATGGAGCATAAAATTTACGAAAACGACGAGATTAAAAATATGTTTACTGCAATCGGCGTGAGCATTGGTACACCGGAAGATGATAAGGCATTAAACTTAACTAAGCTCCGTTACCACAAAATCGTTATCATGACGGATGCTGATATCGACGGTTCGCACATTACAACGTTGATTCTGACTTTCTTTTATCGTTACATGAGGGCTTTAATTGAAGCTGGATATGTTTACATTGCATCACCACCTCTTTATCAGGTTAAAAAAGGTAAAGAATTTGAATATTGCTGGAATGACGTACAACGCGATGCGGCTGTACAACGTTTAAAAGGTGCAGGTAAAGAAGATAGTGTGCATATTCAACGTTATAAAGGTTTGGGTGAGATGAATGCCGAGCAGCTTTGGGATACTACATTAAATCCTGCTACCCGTACTTTACTACAAGCCACAATTGAAAGTGCAGCAGAATGCGACCATACTTTTTCTATGTTAATGGGCGATGAAGTTGCCCCACGTAGAGAGTTTATTGAGCGTAATGCAAAATATGCTAAAATTGACGCTTAAATAAGCTTAAAGCTGAAAGCAAATAAAAAACCTTTAAGACTTATAAATCTTAGAGGTTTTTTTATTTGACTGAAATCGGAATTACATTTTTGTTACTTGCAGTTTTACCGTTTTTGGCACAACCGCTTTTTCAAAAGTATTGTATGGATTTACTTCAACAAGTTTAACGGTATAATTTACGCTTGCAACACTGAAAGCTTGTTGATCTGATAAGCCGGCTTTGTTGCAATCTCCGCCAATGCACAGCGTTAAATCTTTGGTTTCGCCATTAACTTTTACCGAGAGCTGCGCCTCAGCCTTACCAGCGGTAATACAATCTGCATTTGGAGGGCAACGGTTATCGGTGATATTGGTGACCGTGACGTTTGCAGAATTAACCATCTGCGATTTGTTCAACGCAAATTCGATGCTTGAGTTGGTTTCTAGGTTCTTTTTCTTGCAACCGAAACTGGTTAATAACACTGAAAGGAGGATGTAGCTAAGCGTTTTCATCATTGTTGTTCTTGTTTTATTGGTAAAACGAAACTGACATTGAAAATGCTACAGTTATACTGAAATCCATTCAGTTCCTGGTAAGGGGCTAATAAAATCAGTTCTAGGTTCTAGGTTTAAGTACGGGTAGGTTACTTTTGATAAATACAATCCTGTTGGATGCGCTGGTAATGATAATTTTGATGCTTGCAGGGTGATCAGGTCATTTTCAAACTCTTCTATGCTCAGTTCATTTTTACCTACCATTAAAATTTTACCCATCGTTATGCGAATCATTTTACCCAGAAAACGGTTGCTTGCAATGTGAAAACGGAAACGATCTCCTTTCGGATTTACAGATAAATCGGCTTCCATTACATTGCAAATGGTATGTTCATACTTGTCTGGATGGGTACAAAAAGCCCTGTAATCTTTATATTTTGGCAGAAGCTTTACCACAGCTTTCATTTTATCAAAATTGAGATCATTGACCTGGTAAAATGAACTTTGAGTACTTAAGAAAGGATCTTTGTAGGTGTGTACAAAATAATCGTACTTGCGTTGAACGGCATCAAAACGGGCATGTGGCTTGCCTTCCATTTTGATAATGTCGAACACAGCAATGTTATAGGGAAGCGCCTTATTTAATATGTAAAGCAGATCAAAATCAATCGCTTTTTCTATGTCAGCATGAAAAAAAAATTGACTTGCATGAACATGTGCGTCCGTTCTTCCACAGCCATTAATGGCAATTGGCAACTTTAATATTTTAGAAAGGGTTTGCTCAATAACCTCTTGTACACTCTTAACGCCAGGCTGTTTCTGCCAACCGCTAAAGTACTGTCCTTGATATGCAATGTGAAAGAAATACCTCATTATTTTCGAGTGCAATTTTACGGAAATTTTAGCAGAGGAAATATTTAATCCTAAATTTGTTCGTTAATCAAAAGCTAAATGATGATTTGTCCCTGCGGAACGGAACTAGCATATGAAAATTGCTGCCAGCCATACCATTTAAAAATCACTAATGCGCCTACAGCCGAGATGCTTATGCGTTCGCGGTATTCGGCCTTTGTTGTAGCAGATGCAGATTATCTTTTCGAAACTACGCACATCAGTAAACGTAAAGAAAATTCGAAAGATGCTTATCTAAAAAGTGCTAAAAATACCAAATGGCTTAAGCTAGAAATTATTTCAGCAACGTATGATAAAGTTGAATTTAAGGCCTATTATCTGAATAGCAAATTTCAAACTGAAGTGCTCCATGAAAAATCGAACTTCAAATTCCAAGAGGGGAAATGGTATTATGTTGATGGTATTTTTTACTAAACATCAATATCCAAAGTAATTTCTATTTTATCAGAATTGGTTCTGTAAACATCCAAAGCTACCAAATCAATCGCTGAAACATCTAACGTTTCTGCTTTGGCTAAGCTTAAAAACTGCTCTCTAATTTCTATCAGTAATAACTTCCGGGAGAAACCGATAGCAGAAAACAACTGAAAAGATATTGGGCTTGTTAGCGGGTAATCGATAACAACAGTAATTTCATGTTCAGGTATCACGATTTCATCAGCATCTATCAGATTCAAGATTTCCTCATTTGCCTTGCCTATATTAACCCACGGAATAACACCTCCATCAACAGTTTGCGTTGCGGTAACATTAAAAGTAATGATACCAATTAGGTTTTTTGGGGCTTCGTTTTCTCCAAAGTTCATGCTACAATTTCTTTGCTTCGTTCCAATAAATATCCATTTCACTCAGCGTCATATCTGCCAGGGCTTTACCATTTTCTTTTGCCTTGGTTTCTAAGTATTGAAAACGTTTGATAAACTTCTTATTTGTTTTTTCCAAAGCATTTTCGGGGTTGATGTTGATAAATCGGGCATAATTGATCAATGAAAAAAGCACATCACCAAATTCTGATTCTGCCTTGTCTATATCGATTGCGGTTTGATCTGCAACGTTAAATTCAGCTTTAAATTCCTGAAGCTCTTCTTCAACTTTCTCCCAAACCTGACTTTTATCTTCCCAATCGAAACCAACTCCGCGGGCTTTTTCCTGAATTCTGGCAGCTTTTACCAAGGCGGGCAAAGAAGCTGGAACGCCAGCTAAAACCGATTTATTGCCCTCTTTTAGTTTGATTTGTTCCCAGTTTCTTTTTACATCTTCCTCGTTTTTTACTTCTACATCACCATAAATATGTGGATGACGGTTAACCAGCTTATCGCAAACGCCATTTAAAACATCAACAATATTGAAAGCATTAGTTTCTGAAGCGATTCTTGCATAGAATACTAAATGCATCATTACATCGCCTAGTTCTTTTTTGATTTCCTGTAAATCGCCTTCCAGTATGGCATCACTTAACTCGTAAGTTTCTTCAATGGTAAGGTGGCGCAAGGTTTCCATAGTTTGTTTTTTATCCCACGGACATTGCGTACGCAAGGTATCTAAAACAGTTAGCAAGCGGTTAAAAGCGTCAGCGGGATTGTTAGCGGTAACAGGAATAGGATTTTTAGGCATGGTATTTTTATTAGCAAACGCTAAAGTACCAAACCCAGGCGATTAAGAAAAGCTGAAAAGGAATTCTAAACCATAAATATTTTACACCTGGGCCCGGTTTATATAAATTTTCGTAGTTAATTTGATGTTTTGCGGCATAAATATTAGCTGGCAATATTGCCAATAAGAAAACGATCAGGCCGATTCCGGAATAATAGCGAGTACTTTCAATACAAAGTCCAATGGCAAAAGCAATTTCTAGTATTCCTGTAAAGATTACAATTTCTACTTTTTTGGGGATAAATAGCGGAATCATTGCGGCCATGGAAGTTTTAAATTTAAAGTGCCCAATAGCAGTAAAGACCAACATGACCGCCATCGCAATGTTTCCTGCGAAAATTTCGCCTTTATCAAACGCGGTATGGGCACCGAAAGCCATCAATGCTATATAAACAACAAGAAGAATAAATAGAGGTTTCACTTTCCGTAGTTAATAATGAATGACACCGGGCAAAATTACTTGATTAAATTGAATGCAATTAAAATAGTAGCTACAGATAGCACGACCAGACCTGTTAGAAAAACAAAATCGGCAACTTTTTCCAAGTTCTGACTTTCCTGTCTTTCCCTTCGCATTGATATGAATGATAATATACAACTCGTCATAAAAAGCATCACTGCCACTACCGCAAATTCATCAATTATAGAATCATCTACCAGGTTTAATTTCTTTAGCGAAGTTAATACGATGAAGCAAATTCCTAATAAATTGGCTGATGTACTTAATATGTGAGGTGACCTATTTTCAGGCATTTGTTAATCTTTTTCTTCTAATTTAATCTTTTTCGTGATGCGATACACCCGCTTCTTCTTTTCTGGTTTATGTTCTTCACCCATTAAAATGCCCCAAGGTTTCAAGTTATCTACGCGGTCGAAAATAATTTTTAAAATAGCTAAGTATGGAATACATAAAAACATGCCTGATATTCCCCAAATCATCTCGCCAATTATAATGCCAATAAAGGCAAATAAAGCGTTAATTTTTACCTTAGAACCTACTACAAGAGGCATCAGTATATTGCCGTCTATAGCATGAACGCCAATATAAGCGATTAAAACAAGCAGTACTTTACCTGCACCGGCAGTGGCAAAAGTAATTAAGCAACTTACCAGCAAAGCAAAGAAAATTCCAAGGTAGGGTACAACATTGAAGATGCCGGCCACAAGGCCAAGTAAAACAGCGTACTTTACCCCCAGTAAACTTAGTACCGTGATCATCAAAACCGTTACGATTAGCATCTGTAAGAATAGACCAATGATATATTTTTTGATGATAAACTGTATTTGGTTCACAATTTCGGTAACCTTTTCTTTATGTTGTGCTGCAAAAACCGAGGTTAAAAAAGTGAAAAGTACCCGGCGGTAGTTAAGTATAAAGAAGGTAAAAAGAAGCGTAAAACCCATAAACAACAAGGTTGATGATAATGTGGCCAAGGTAGTGGCAACAATTGTAGCACTTGTAGCCAGCGCTTTTTCAGTGCTATCATTCAAGTAAGCAAGCTGCTTTTCAGTATTTACGTGGAAGGTAGTTGAAATCCATTTCTGTAACTCGTGATAAGAAACATTCGCTTTTTCTTTCAGCAGGGGCCAGTCTGCCCATAATGAACTCAGTTGGTTGCCAAAAAAGTAAACTATTCCGCCGATTACGGCAATCATTAGAATAACGGAACAGATGGTAGAAAGGCTTCTCTTGAATCCAAATTTTCGTTCCACAAAGTTACTGACTGGCAAAAGTAGAATTGCCATCAGGAAAGAAAATAAAAGTGGCGCCAACAACGAATGCCCTAAAATAGCGATGTAGGTTAAACTTATTAAACAGAACAGTACAAGGGCGAGCTTGGGTAGAAAAGTGAGTTTTTCTTTCATGGCTATATAAAAATCCTGTTTAATACAAAATGCCCGATTAATTGTTTCACTAATCGGGCATTTAAATATAAGAGAATATTTTTAATAGCTGCTCGCTTGATCTAAAAGAGAAATATCTTCAGCAGTGAGTTTTAGAGTTGCTGCTTCCGTAAATGATTTCAGCTGACGTAAATCAGTAACACTTGCTATTGGGGCGGTAATTGAAGGCCTTTGCAGTAGCCATGCTAATGCTACCGATGCTTGCTCAACGCCATACGTTTCTGCAGCTTTATCTAGCGCATCCAAAATTTTAAAACCTCTTTCGTTTAGGAATTTTTTAACACCACCACCCCGCTGACTTTTTTTCAAGTCGTTTTCGCTGCGATACTTTCCGGTTAAAAATCCACTTGCCAGCGAATAGTAGGTGATGACACCCAGCCCATGGTCGAGACATATTTTTTCATGTAATTGCTCAAATTCTTCCCGATCAAAAAGGTTGTAGCCGGGTTGATAAACTTCGTAGCGTGGAATATTGTTGTTTGCAGAGAAGAGCAAAGATTCTTTTAAACGATCAGCCGAAAAATTCGAGGCACCAAGCCACCGTACTTTCCCTGCCTTAATCAGTGATTCATAAGCTCCCAAAGTTTCATCAACAGGCGTAGTTTCGTCGTCGAAATGTGAAAAATATAAATCGATATAGTCCGTTTGCAAACGCGAAAGCGAATGCTCTACAGCATTAATGATGTAGTCTTTTTTAAGGGATTTTCCCTGACCCATGTCAGAGCCTACTTTGGTAGCAATTATAATTTCCTGGCGCTTGTTCGTCTTTTTTAGCCAGTTGCCAATTATCGTTTCTGATTCACCGCCTTTATTACCAGGAACCCATGTCGAATAAACATCCGCGGTATCAATAAAATTGAATCCACTTTCAACGAAGTGATCTAATATTTCAAATGACTTTTGCTCGTCTATTGTCCAACCGAATACATTTCCTCCAAATACAATGGGCGCTATAGTTAGGTCGGTTTTTCCTAAAGTTCTTTTTTCCATAATGATGATTATTAGTATAAGGTCAACAATTATGTACTTAAGTGGTTTTTTTCAGCCGGTCGGATTTGTGTCAGAAAGGACAGGCGAGTATTGTCTCTAAATATTTACCTCATTATTCATTTTCCATTCTTTTGGAAGCCCTGAGCATCTCTCTTTTTCCTGGTGCTCCAGGTAGTTTCTCAATAGAGAAACCGCAAGCTTTCATGGCTCTTTTAAGTTTTCCTGTAATGGCATAAGTTACAAAGATTCCGCCCGGTTTTAAAAAACTGCAAACATGGGCAATAATTTCATCACTCCACATTTCAGGCTGGTGTTGAACAGAGAAAGCATCGTAATAAATTACATCAAATTTCTGATCTGTAGTAAATGGTGCAAGTTCGGTGTGCGCAATTTCTAAATCGCAGTGCGAAGATAAATGCTGCTTCGATTTTAAACTTTGCTCATAGTTGGTGATAAAATTTTCCCAGATATCTGGCGATACGAATGCAGCGTAACCTGTTGCGTTTAATAGATCTATGGCAAGTGGAAATGCTTCGATGCTCACATAATCAAGTTTGATTTGATTTTGCATACAATAATCGAAGCTCAAGAGAAAATTGAGCCCAGTTCCAAAGCCTACTTCCAAAATCGATATTTCAGTTTTTTCAGTCGCAGCATGCGCTAAGCCAGCATTGATGAAAACATGTTTACTTTCTTGCAAGGCGCCGTGTTTACTATGATAATGTTCGCCTATCGTTTCATTGTAAAGTGTATTAGAACCGTCGGCGGTTTGGGTAAGAATATTCATGATTAATTAAAATGGAACCAGAATTATGAGATATTTGGCTCTCACTATTTTAGTGAAGAATTATTACTTTCGTTTTAAAATTATAATAGTTGCAAACATAGCGAAATTCGCTGTTTTTACCCTAAACCCTAAACCCTAAACCCTAAACCCTAAACTTAAAATGGATATCGAATCATTTAGAGAATACTGCTTAAGTTTACCAGGTACTACCGAAGGTATGAAATGGGATCATTTGTGTTTTATGATTGAGGAGAAAATTTATGTAATCGTCGCGATTGATTCCGGATCAAGTTTCTCCATTAAATGCAACCCTGACGATTTCGATACCTTGACAGCGAGAGATGGAATTGCGCAAGCCTATCACTTAGCAAAACGCCAATGGATTCAAGTTGCTAGCTTGGATGTGCTTAACGACAAGGAACTAAAAAGTCTTGTAGCGCAGTCAAGAGCTTTGGTATTAGCCAAACTTCCTAAGAAAACGCAGGCCAAATATCAGGAATTATAGATCGCTTTCAGCATTACTGTTTTGAATCGTCTTTTTTGATTCCCGCATCTGCGTTAAGTTCTTTCGATTTTAAGATGTTGAAACGATACATTTCTTCGATGCCAACTAGCTTTCTGCTACATTTTTCTATGTCGGTGTCTTTCTCCCACAAATATGGTCGGAAACTGTAGGTTTTAGTTCCCTCCAGGTTTCCAATAAACTGGTTCCAGGTGCTCCAACGTAAGCCTTTATAAAATTTGTTTAGATCGCTATCGAAGCAAAAAATTAAGAACTCTCCATATCCAGCTCCAAGCGGTTGCCAGGTTAACGTATTCGGTTCAAGGTAGTAAACATTTTTAATATCGGGCCCCAAACCACCATAATTTATAGCGAAAAAGCCGCCGATTGCATCGTCGGCAATTAATAGGTAAGGGATTTTATCACCAAATTCTTTAATGGTTTTTTCTTTATTCCAGCTGGCAATATCTCTGTTTAAACGCTCACTTCCCGATCCTAAAATTCTGATCCAACCATTATCAACCATGATACCTCCGGTATTGTAAATTACAGATCCGAGGGTGGCATAGGTAGAAACCTGAGCGTTATATAATGTCTGTTTCGCTTTAGCAGAATCTACAGGCAGAACCTCAACTTTGTTTTTTGCTGCATCAATCCACTTTTTAACCAATGGCCACGCAGGATCGGTTTTGTTGATCAGTGCATCCAGGCTTATCAAGTTATCCTGTGCAAAACTGATATTAGCTGACAAGGCTAAACCTAAAATAAAAAGTGCTTTAATAATGCTTCTCATGTATGATACTTATGTTATTCAAAGATAGGATGATATTTAATATTTACTAAAATAACCATATTTTTTGTTGCTCAGCTTTCTTAATTCATAGATGGATATAGTTTTGACTTTTGCATGTTGCAGAAAACCTTGGTAAAACAAAACGTCCCGGATGGCCGGGACGTTTGCATGATAGGTTTGATATTCCTCTTCGAGATGAAAAACTATAGGGATTTAAAAACTGATGTAGAAAGCTTTCGACTTCGATCTTTAAATCATTTATTTCAGTGTTACCACATTCTAATTCTGTCTTCTGGTTTTTTGTACAATTTATCGCCAGGTTTTACGTCGAACGCCTGGTACCAAGAATCCATATTTACCGGAGCACCAATTGTACGGTACGGACCAGGTGAGTGTGGATCTGTTTTAATTAACTGAGCTGCACTTTCTGGAAGAATATTGCCTCTCCATACCTGCGCCCAAGCCAGGAAGAAACGTTGATCTGGTGTAAAACCATCAATTTTATCGTTGCTCTGACCTTGTTTAGTCATTTTAAATGCAGTATAAGCGGCGTTAAGTCCACCTAAATCTCCAATGTTTTCGCCCATTGTTAGTTTGCCGATAACATGAACCGTATCTAAAACAGTGTAAGCATCAAATTGCTCACCCAAAGCTTTTGTTTTTTCTTCAAACTTTTTACGGTCTTCAGCAGTCCACCAGTTTTTTAAGTTACCTTTTGCATCATACTGGCTGCCGCTATCATCAAAACCATGGCTCATTTCATGTCCGATAACTGCGCCAATTCCACCATAATTTAAAGCATCATCTGCATTTGGATCGAAGAATGGAAATTGTAAAATCCCGGCAGGGAAGGTAATCGAATTCATTGTTGGGCTGTAAGAAGCATTTACCGTAGGTGGAGTCATACCGAAACGAGTTCTATCCACCGGTTTGCCTAATCGGTTAACATTTTCATTGTAACCCCAAACGCTTGCATTACGAAGATTTTGGAAATAAGTTCCCCTGTTAATGTTTAAGCCTGTATAAGTTTCCCATTTAGTGGTATAACCCACTTTAGGTTCGAATGCGGCAAGTTTCTCCAGTGCTTTTTTCTTTGTTTCATCGCTCATCCACTCTAAACCTTTAATTCTGATTTCGAACGCTTTTCGAAGGTTTACAATCATCGCATCCATACGGGCTTTCGCTTCTGGTTTGAAGTATTTAGCTACATATAACTGACCTAACAACTCGCCAATAGTGCCATCTGTTAAAGATGACATGCGTTGCCAACGTGGTGTTTGAACTTTCTGACCGGTTTGTGCCTGGGTAAAAGCAAAACTTGCTTTAACAAAGGGCGAACTTAAGCTTCCGGCAGAACTTTTTAAAACGTTCCATTCTAAGTAAGTTTTCCAGTCTGCAACCGGGATAGATTTTAGCATTCCATCAAGGCTGGTCATAAATTTAGGAGAAGAAACCAATAGGGTATCCTGACCTTTGATTTTAAACTTGGTTAAATAATTTGCCCAGTTAATGTCAGGCGTTTTTTTGCTCAATTCAGCAACAGTAAGTTTGTTGTAAGTTGCATAAGGGTCACGCATCTCTAAGCGGCTCATTTGGGCCTCAGCAAACTGCTTTTCAATTCGAAATACTGTTTCTGCCTTTTTCTTAGCTTCTTCAGCTGTGCTTCCAGTTAAAGTAAACAGGGTGGTAATGTAAATATTATAGGCTTCACGAATTTTTACGCTTCTTGAATCATCCTTCAGGTAATAATCACGGTCAGGTAAAGTGGTTCCGCCCTGACCAATGTTCACCATGTATTTGTTAACGTTTTTACGATCCTGACCCACACCAAGGCCGAACATTGGACTCCCAATTCCACTCACACGCATGTAAGCCACCTGGTCAAGAACGCCTTGAATATCCTTAATTTGTTTAATTTTTTCTAAATCGGCCTTAATAGGGGTGTAGCCTAATTTTTCTATGGCAACTGTATCCATTGCGGCAGCGAAAAAATCGCCTACTCTACGTTTTACCGAACCTGCAGGCGCAGATTTATCTGCGGCAGCTTCTTCTACTAAAGATTTTACGGCATTAATATTGAAATCGCGAAGCTCGTTGAATGATCCCCAGCGGGTTTCTTTCGCCGGAACCGGATTGTTTTTTATCCAGGTACCACTTGCGTAAGTGTAGAAATCATCGCCTGGTTTTACGGATAAATCCATATTTGCCGGGTCGATAAATTTTCTGGTGGTTTGTGCATTTGCAGAAAAGGCAGCAGCAACTATAGCTAGCCCTGCAAAATAACTTTTCAAATTTTGATATTTCATTCGCTTTTAAAGTTAGTTTTAACAGCGAAATTTATGAAATACTAATTAATACTGAAACAATATACCAAGAATATTACTTGTTAAACCAATAGTAAATTTTGGCTAAGCCCAAACGTCTAATAAATTCAGCTGGTGAAAAATGGAATTTTAACGATTTCATGATTTTTGAATCTTATTACAGTATTAACATTTTTTAACATCTTTTATTGTGTACTTCAGAAAATTTTAGCTATTAAGAATGATTTAGAATAAAGTTTAAATTTGAAAGATTATCTATTAGTTGAACAGAATTCGGAAATGGGCATTTAGTTTTTTATCCGATAATACATTCCCGCCTATGCTTTACCTTTTTTGTGATTGCAGTGTGAAGCTTTGATGTAATACGACAAAAAAGGTATCGCTTTCGTCGGGTTTAGCTAACTTTAAATTGTGCATCTATTTTAGCCACCTAAACCCGATAAAGTAGAAAACCCGAAACCCGATTTTTCATCAGGTGAGGATTTGAAACGGTAGCGGGAACACAGAAACCGAAGAGAAACTGATGTTGCTTTTCACAACGAAAAAGAGATAAATGAGTCATCCACACGATAAAGAAGATAACTGTTGCAGTAGCAAACCACACCAAGATCAGCACCAGCATAAGCACGCAGAAGGTGATGAGCACGATCATGATCACGGTGGCGATCCGTCTTCATTTAAGGCATATTTGCCCGCGACAGTAACGTTAATCATGTTACTTATTGGTATTGTTTTCGATAATTTTTTAAAGATCGATGCATTTAAAATCATTCGTCCGTTTTGGTATATCGTAGCTTATTTACCTGTAGGCATTCCGGTTTTAAAAGAGGTTTGGGAAACTTTCAAAGCCAAAGATTTTTTTACCGAATTTTCTTTGATGTCTATTGCAACCATTGGCGCTTTCGCTATTGGCGAATACCCTGAGGGTGTTACAGTCATGTTATTTTATACCATCGGCGAACTTTTTCAAATGGCCGCAGTAAACCGGGCGAAGAGAAATATTTCTGCCTTACTCGATGTTCGGGCTGATGTAGCCAGTGTGTTGCGGAACGGGAAATACGAAACCGTAAATCCGGAAACGGTAGCCATTGGGGAAATTATTCAGGTTAAAGTTGGTGAAAAAATCCCGTTAGATGGTGACATGCTATCAGAAAAAAGCAGTTTCAATGCTGCTGCTTTAACAGGTGAGAGTAAGCCAAAAACCATTAATAAAGGCGAAAAGGTATTAGCGGGAATGCTGAATTTGGATAGGGTTATTGAAATTAAAGTAGCCAAAGCTTTTGCAGATAGTGCGCTTTCGCGGATTTTAGAGATGGTACAAAATGCCACAACCCGTAAAGCAAAAACGGAATTGTTTATCCGTAAATTCGCTAAAATATATACGCCAATCGTATTCTTTTTAGCGTTGGCTCTGGTTACTGTCCCGATTTTATTTTTGGGTAGAGATTATCATTTTCAAACCTGGCTATACCGCTCACTTGTGTTCCTGGTCATTTCTTGTCCTTGTGCTTTGGTTATTTCTATTCCCCTTGGTTATTTCGGTGGGATTGGCGCTGCCTCTGCTCATGGAATTTTATTTAAAGGTTCTAACTTTTTAGATCTGATGGCCAAACTAAATACAATTGTAATGGACAAAACCGGAACGCTTACCAGAGGAGTATTCAACGTTCAGCAGGTAGAGAGTTTAATTGATGAAGATGAATTTATAACATTATTAGCTGCTGTTGAAGGGAAGTCTACACACCCTATCGCGAAAGCCATTGTAGAATATGCCGCGGAAAAAGACATTCATACTGCAGAAAATATTGAGGAAATTGCTGGAATGGGTTTAAAAGGGGTGGTTAACGGCAAAGAAGTTCTGGCTGGAAACGTTAAACTTTTGGAGAAATTTAAAATCGATTTCGACACTAAAATAAAGGATATAGAAGAAAGTATTGTGGTGGTGGCTGTAGATGGAAAATATACCGGCTACGTTTTAATTGCTGATGAAATTAAAGAGGATGCAGTATTGGCTATTAAACAACTGCATGAAAATGGCGTAAAACAAGTTGTCATGTTAAGTGGAGACAAGACATCGATTGTAAAAAAGGTGGCTGGTGTTTTAGGTATTGATTCTTATTTCGGTGATTTACTGCCGGAAGATAAGGTTGCTAAACTCGAGGAAATTAAAAAGGATAGAACTAAAGTTGTCGCTTTTGTGGGCGATGGAATAAACGACACACCCGTTTTGGCCATCAGCGACATTGGCATGGCCATGGGCGCTATGGGTAGTGATGCGGCGATAGAAACAGCCGATGTGGTAATTCAGACTGACCAGCCGTCGAAAATTGCAACTGCAATCAAAATCGGCAAAGCAACAAAAAAAGTAGTCATTCAAAATATAGTCTTGGCCTTTGCAGTGAAAGCTTTGGTTTTAATTTTGGGGGCAGGGGGCTTGGCAACCATGTGGGAAGCAGTGTTCGCAGATGTTGGAGTAGCATTATTGGCTATCTTGAACGCCGTCAGGATTCAAAAGATGCGGTTTTGATTTACTACAGAATTGAGTATATTTGGTTATGTCTGAGCCAATTCCATATCCTGAAATACATGATGAACCCGTTCGTCAACTCAATGATATTGATGCATCGTTGACTTATAGATATGCGAATTACTTAAACTGGCTTTTTGAAGAGAGGGTAGAGCTAATTAAAGGAAAAATCTTTAAAATGAGCTCTGCGGCTTCACGGGTGCATTAGGAAATATCGAGAAACATTTTCAATCCTCTCTTTAACTTTCTCAAAAAACAAAACTGTAAAGTTTATTCTGCCCCTTTTTGATGTTCGATTTCCGAAGGAAAGTAAAGCTGATAAGGATGTTTTTACGGTGCTCCAGCCTGATATTTGTGTAATTTGCGATAAAAGTAAATTGGATTATCGCGGTTGCATTGGTGCTCCTGATATTGTTGTTGAAATTCTCTCGACAGGGAATAACAAAAAGGAATTGCTAAATAAATATCAGGTTTATGAAGAGTTTGGTGTGAAAGAATATTGGGTGGTTAGCCAAAGTGATCAAACATTCTTATTTACACTCTTAACAATATCGGTAAATTTCAGCCTTCAAAAATATTTACCCTGAGCGAAAAGATTACTTCGTCTGTTTTCCCCCGTTTCGAGCTTCTTCTGGATGATGTTTTTGCAGATTTGGATTAAGATTTTAATTTTTTCCGTTGATTGAAATCAACGGAAATGAAGGAAGACCCGATAATTTTTTCGCATTTCATTGCATGTTGCTTTAGCTTCCTGGCCTTTTAAATTTTGTTGGTTGGCTTCAGCCAAAATATGCAATTTGCATTGGCCGAATGATCAAAGGAGTAGCAGACAGAATTTTCTAAACTGATTGTAGTGTAAATACTTTTTGATGCAGGCCTTAAACGAACTTAGACCAACTTTCGCAAAAAGATTGCAACGAAAAGCAGGACTGACTTTGCAATGAAATGCACATCTGGCTTGTCAAATGAATTCTACTTTAAGTTTTGCCCCTAAAAACGTATTTTTGCCACTTAAATTGATACTGAATAATTTTTCATGAGCATTTCCACGAAGTACAATCCTGCAGAAACAGAAGATAAATGGTATAGCTATTGGCTATCGAAAAAGTTTTTTCATTCCGAGCCTGATGAGCGTGAACCTTACACTATTGTAATTCCACCGCCAAATGTTACCGGGGTGCTGCATATGGGGCACATGTTAAATAATACCATTCAAGATGTGTTGATTCGTAAAGCCCGTATGCAAGGCAAAAATGCTTGCTGGGTTCCGGGAACTGATCATGCATCTATCGCAACCGAAGCAAAGGTAGTGGCGATGTTAAAGGAACGGGGTATTAATAAAAAAGACCTTTCCCGCGAGGAATTTCTGAAATACGCATGGGAGTGGAAAGAGAAATATGGTGGGATTATTTTAGAACAATTAAAGAAATTAGGCGCAAGCTGCGATTGGGACCGTACACGTTTCACGATGGAGGAAGATCTTTCTGAAGCCGTTATCGATTCCTTTATTCACTTGTATAAAAAGGGCTGGATTTATCGTGGTATCCGAATGGTGAATTGGGATCCGGCAGGTAAAACGGCTGTTTCTGATGAGGAAGTAATCCGTAAAGAAGTAAACCAAAAGCTGTATTACATCCGCTATACGATAGTTAGTGAAAAGACTGCTGACTCTGGACGTGAAGCTTCCGACTATCTTGTTGTAGCTACCACCCGTCCGGAAACGATAATGGCTGATGCCGCAATTTGTATTAACCCGAACGATGAACGGTTTACCCACCTAAAAGGTAAAAAGGTTTTTGTGCCACTAGTGAACCATGAAATTCCGGTTATCGAGGATGAATATGTTGATATTGAGTTTGGAACAGGTTGTTTAAAAGTTACCCCTGCACATGATTTGAACGATTATGAGCTAGGTGTGAAACACAACTTGTCAGTAACCGATATCTTGAATGATGATGGAACTTTAAATGAATTGGCGGTTATTCTAGTGGGTGAGGACCGGTTTGTTGCCCGTAAAAAAATTGCCAAAATGCTGGAAGAGGCGGGTCACTTGGATAAAGTTGAAGACTATAAATCGCAGGTTGGTTTTTCTGAGCGTACAGATGCTGCAATTGAACCAAAACTTTCTATGCAGTGGTTTGTAAACATGAAAGAGATGGCTCAGCCAGCTTTAGATGATGTTTTAAATGGTGAGGTAAACCTGATTCCCAATAAATTCGAAAATACCTATCGTCACTGGATGGAGAATGTTCGCGATTGGAATATTTCCCGTCAGCTTTGGTGGGGGCAACGCATTCCGGCCTGGTACGATGATAAAGGAAACTGGGTAGTTGCCAAAACAAAGGATGAAGCCTTAGAAGAATTCTGGAATAAAAAACATTTAAACGAAAATCATTCAGAAACTGAAAAGGCTGGATTTAAGCATCAGCTGGAACCTTTTTTAAGGCAAGATGAGGACGTAATGGATACCTGGTTCTCTTCCTGGTTATGGCCAATTTCGGTTTTCGATGGATTTAAAAATCCCAATAATAAAGATATCAATTACTATTACCCAACCAATGATTTGGTTACGGCGCCTGAAATTTTATTCTTCTGGGTGGCGCGCATGATTATGGCCGGGCATGAGTTTATGGGCAAGAAACCATTTACTAATGTTTACTTAACCGGAATTGTACGTGATAAGCTGGGGCGGAAAATGTCTAAATCTTTAGGCAACTCTCCAGACCCGATAGGATTGATTGAAAAATATGGAGCCGATGCAGTGCGTGTAGGGATGTTAATGTCGTCTCCGGCAGGAAATGATTTAATGTTCGATGAAAGTTACTGCGAACAGGGGCGTAATTTCGCTTCGAAAATATGGAATGCTTTCCGCTTGGTTAAAGGCTGGGAAGTTGATGAAAGCTTAGAAAATCCAAATACACAGGCCATTTCATGGTTCGAGAATCGTTTCAATGAAGCGCTTGTAGAAATTGAGGCGAACTTTAAACAATACCGTTTATCGGAAGCATTAATGATCACTTACAAGCTGGTTTGGGATGATTTCTGTGCTTGGTATTTAGAAATGGTCAAGCCTGCCTATCAACAGCCAATTGACGCTCAAAGCTATAAAGCAACCATCTCTTTTTTTGAGAATATCATTAAGTTATTGCACCCAAATATGCCTTTCTTAACGGAAGAATTATGGCATGATAATTTGTTTGCAGAGCGTGGAGAAATGGATTGCTGTATCGTTGCCGAATTCCCGAAAGGTGGCTCAATAGACGAAAATTTATTGAAAGACGCGGAGGTGATTAAAACCGTGATTGCCGAGATTAGAAATGTGCGCAATCAAAAACAGATTTCTCCGAAAGAAGCTTTGCCGTTAAGTTTAAAAGTAAATTCTGAGATCTACTATGAAAAATGGCTGAATGTCATATTCAAATTAGCAAATGTTTCTCAGGCTGAAATGGTGAATGATAAGATTGCAGGTGCAACAGCATTTATGGCTGGTAAAGATGAATTTTTCATTCCCTTAACAGAAAACATTGATGTTGATGCCGAGCGCACTCGTTTAAATGCTGATTTGGTTTATTTACAGGGTTTCCTAAAATCGGTTGATGCCAAATTGAGCAACGAACGTTTCGTTCAAAATGCCAAACCAGAAATTATTGCAAACGAGCGCAATAAAAAGGCAGATGCAGAAGCTAAAATAAAGATTATTGAGGAAAGTTTAGCGTTACTAGGTTAAGCTATCTTAATAAAATTTGGCGGTTTCTATAATTGAAGAAATTATAAAGCCCTTCAGGATTTATTTTCTGAAGGGCTTTCGCTTTTAGAACTAGCGCCTAAAGTTAGCTCTTTAAACCTTACTTAACTATTGTGATCCGACATTTTCTTTTCTACCACTATTTAAGGCTAGATATGAATTGGAATAACAAGGCGCATTGGCTTTGCTCGGATTCCACGTAAAATGTTCGGAATGATCTGGCAAACTTCCCCCGTTTCTAAAATGTTACTAAACCGTTTTAATGTTTTTCAGTTAAAAGCCTTATTTTGTGAAGATATATGGCTTAAAAGCCACTAACCAAATGGAATAAAAACTAGATTTTACCTAAATGGAAAAGATGTATAAAATATCTTCCAAGTAAAACTGAACATGAAACTAAGAACGATCATCCTCATATTTCTTCTTTCCTCTTTTGTGTTTGGTTTTCAATCAATAAATAAATCATTTGTTCCACTGGGTATCGTTGCCCCGATAGAAAAAGATAGTTTAATTCGTGCCGCTGGATTTAAGTTTATTGGAGAATCAGTTGGCAGAATGATTTCACCTTCTCTATCAGAAGAAAAATTCAATAGTAACCTCCAGTCGATCAGTAAATTGCGATCGAAATTATATATGTGCAACGTGATGTTTCCCGGCAATATGAAAATCGCCGGTCCGGATGTTAATGATGCAGTTGTACTTGGGTATGTGGATAGTCTGTTTAGTCGTGCCCAAAAAGCTGGAGTGAGTTTGATTGTTTTAGGAAGTGGGGGAGCACGCAGATTACCTGATGATTACGATGTTAAAAAAGCAAAAGGTGCATTTGTATCACTTTGTAAAAAGATAGCACCAATTGCGGCCAAATATAATGTTAAAATAGCGCTGGAGAATCTTCAAACTAAAGAAACCAATTTTATCAATACGGTGAAATCTGCAGCTGAAATTGTCAGGTCAGTTAACCATCCCAACTTCAGGCTAAACGCAGATATCTTCCATATGAGGAGGGAGCATGAGCCTCCTCAAAATATTATTGATGCAAAAGATTTACTTATTCATTGCGAAATTGCGGAGGATGCAGAGCGGACATTACCCGGAATTAAGGGTGATGATTTTACGCCATACCTTGCGGCACTAAAGGCGGCTAACTATAAAGGGCCAATTTTCGTGGAGGCAGGTAGCAACTATTCGGAAGGGCAAATCAAATTCTGCTTCAAATACTTAAGCAAACAAATCGAAAACGTTTATATTAACTAATTACTCAATCATTCCATGGAAAATTCCAGAAGAAAATTTATTAAACAATCTGCCATTTTTGCCGCAGCAACCTACGCTGGCACAATGGGTATGAGTGCCAAAAGCTACGGACGAATAATCGGCGCCAACGATAGGGTAAGAGTAGGCGTGGTTGGGTTTTCAGATCGATTTAAGGATACTCTGCTGCCTTGTTTTTTAAATCACAACAAAGAATTGAATTTTGATATTGTTGGTCTTTCCGATTTATGGAACTACCGCCGCGATTTAGGTATTGCACATCTCAAAGAAAAGTTTGGTCATGATATTAAAGCTTGTAAAAATAACGACGAGCTGTATGCTATGAAAGATTTAGACGCTGTGATTATCAGTACAGCCGATTTTCAGCATGCGTTGCATACTATTGAAGCGGTTAAAGCCAATTGCGATGCTTATGTAGAAAAACCTTTCGCCGAAACGATGAATGATGCAAAAGCTGCACTCAAAGCAGTTAAAGCAACTGATAGAATTGTTCAGATTGGTTCTCAAAGACGAAGCGGTGAAAATTATGCAAACGCCGCAAGATTTATTCAGGAGGGAAAATTCGGACCTATTACGGCTGTAGACTTGGTTTGGAACGTAAATCAGCCCGGACGATGGCGTAGGCCTGAATTAGTTGCGAAGCTCAAGGAGGCAGATATAGATTGGAAAAGGTTTCTGTTAAACCGGCCAAACGAAGCCTTCGATCCACGGAAGTATTTAGAATATCGTTTATTTTGGCCTTATTCATCAGGGATGCCAGGCCAGTGGATGTCTCACCAGATCGACACTGTTCATTGGTTTACCAATTTAAAACATCCTCGAAGTGTAGTGGCGAATGGAGGAATTTACACCTGGAAAGATGGTCGTAGGAACTGGGATTCGATGGTTGCAGTTTTCGATTATGGTCAGCCCAATACGGAAGATGGATTTCAGGTTACTTTCACTTCCAGAATGCAAAACAGCGTTGGCGATGTTGGAGAAGTTTATTACTCCAATGGTGGTGAATTAAATTTGATCACCAATAAAGTATCTCCAAAAGGTGGATTAAAAGAAAAGGAAGCTGCTGCGATGGGCATGAAAGCCAACCTGCTACCAAATTTTGATTTAAGTAAAACCGAAATAAAAGCAGCTACAGGTGCAAATATGGGTGGCGATTCGCTTACTTCGGGTCACATGAGAAATTGGATGGAATGTGTTCGAAGTCGTAAAACGCCAAATGCTCCGGTAGAGGCGGGCTATTCGCACTCCATTGCCAACATCATGACTAATGCTGCGGTTCGCACAGGAGCGAAATCTACCTTCGACGAAAACAGACAAGAAGTAATTGCAAACGGAAAAGTTTTTAAATATTAATTTCAATACATCATCATTGCGAAACAAGAAGTAATTTTACAAAGGTCGCTATCTAAACCCAAAGGATTAAGATTGTTTCGTATCTCGCAATGACGGCAAATTCAAAACCATGTTAAACATTCAAAAATACAGCATTCTTGCGTTTTCACTCATCAGTCTATCTGCCGCTGCACAAAAAGCAAAACCACTTTTCGATGGTAAAACCTTAAATGGATGGAAAGCCGTAGCCGGAACAGCACCTTACAAAGTGGAAGATGGAGCCATAGTTGGTACCATGACCAAAGGAACGCCAAACTCCTTTTTAATTACCGAAAAAGAATATGGCGATTATGTGCTCGAACTCGATATTAAACTGGAAGGCGAAACTACAAATTCTGGAGTGCAAACCCGAAGTCATATTAAGCCTGAAGGAAATAATGGAAGGGGATTAGTGTATGGGAGACAAATGGAAATCGATCCTACATCGAGATCTTGGACTGGTGGGATTTATGATGAAGCCAGGCGGTTATGGCTTTATCCTTTAGAATTAAATCCATCAGCCAAATCACTTTATAAGAAGAATAAGTTTAATCACTACCGAATAGAAAATATTGGCAATGAGCTAAAAACCTGGGTAAACGGAACTCCGGTTGCCTATGTAATTGATACCCTTGATCAATCAGGTTTTATTGGTTTGCAAGTGCATGGCATTGGAAATAACCTGGAAAACGATGGGAAAAAGGTTTATTTCAAAAATATAAATATCCAAACAGAAGGATTGAAGTCTAAATCTTTTCCGAAGGGAATATACACAGTGAATTTAACCCCGAATACGCTGTCTGCCTACGAAAAATCAGAAGGATATAAACTCCTTTTTGATGGTAAAAGCAACGCCGGGTGGGTTGGGGCTTACAAAACAACTTTCCCGGAAAAGGGTTGGAAAATTGAAAATGGTGTAATTAGTGTAGAGCCATCTGGAGGAGCCGAATCTACAAATGGCGGTGATATCGTTACCAAAGAAGCGTTTGCCGCATTCGATATGTCGTTCGAATTTAAGCTTACCCCAGGTGCAAATAGTGGCGTAAAATATTTCGTTACGCTGAGTGAAAAAAATACAGGTTCGGCAATTGGTTTGGAATATCAGGTTTTAGATGATGTATTGCACCCCGATGCGAAATTAGGCAGAGACGGAAACCGAACGTTGGCCTCGTTATATGATTTAATGACGTCTAAAAAAGAAGCCCGCTATCTTCGCCCAATTGGCAGCTGGAACAATGGCCGTTTAGTAGTTTATCCAAACAACAAGGTTGAACATTATTTAAATGGTGTTAAGGTTTTGGAATATGTACGTGGATCGGAGGAGTTTAAAAAGCTAGTTGCGATAAGTAAATACAAAGATTGGAAAAACTTTGGGGAAGCGCCACAAGGACATATTTTGCTTCAGGATCATGGAAACAAGGTCGATTTCAGAACAATCAAAATAAAGAAAATATAGATGCATCGCAGGTCATTTGTTAAAAGTTCGGCAGCTTTAGCCTCGGGATTATTAGTTGGAGATGCTTTGTATGCATTTAGTGCAGATCGAGTAATCAATATTGCAATGATTGGTTGCGGAGATCGTGGGAAAGGGGTTTTATCTGTTATTAAATCAATGCCGGCAAAATTTAAAGCGGTAGCTTATTGCGATGTTTTAGATTTTAGGCTCAAAGAAGCAGAAAAGTATGTGCCAGCTGATGCAAAACCCATAAAGGATTATAAACAAGCTTTAGATAATAAAAATATAGATGCTGTTTTTATTGCCACGCCCTTAAGCGAACATTTTAAAATTGCAAAAGACGCTGTTCTGTCTGGTAAACATGTGTATGTAGAAAAAACAATGACCTATAATATTGCCCAGGCATTGGAGTTAAAAAAGTTGGTTCAAAAATATCCTAAACAGATTTTTCAGGTAGGTTATCAATACAGGTATTCTCCGCTTTATTTCAAGGTTAAGGATATGATTCAAAGCGGCTACCTGGGCAAGGTTTCGCAGATTGATTGCCGCTGGGATAGGAACGGAACCTGGCGCAGAAGTGTTCCGAGCCCTGATTTGGAGCGGAAAATAAATTGGAGGATGTATAAGGAATACTCTGGTGGTTTAGCCGCAGAACTTTTATCACACCAAATCGATTTCATTAATTGGGCATTTGAAACGCAACCAGATGAAATTATGGGTTCGGGAGGGATAGATATTTTTAAAGATGGCAGAGAAACTTACGATAACATCCAGGCAACTTTGCGCTATCAGGAGAAAGGAATGATTGGCAATTTCGGCGCTACCTGTGGCAATGCACATGATGGATACTTGTTCAAAATTAAAGGAACCAAAGGTTCCGTTTCGCTACTCACCAATACAGGTGTTTTTTATCCGGAGGAAGTAACCAGAAAGGAATTGGGAATTGTTGATGGCGTAACCGGCGCTACAAAGATTGTGATCAACAAAGATGGTGGAATCCCGATTTTGGATAAGCCCACGATGGATGGAACCAACTATGCCCTGGATGAGTTTCATCAATCGATTACAAGTGGTGCAAAACCTGTATCTAACATTAATACTGGTACGCAGGCTTCCATTTGCGTGGCTATGTGTAATGAAGCGATCTATTCTGGTAATAAACAGGTTTGGAAGAAAGAATATAGTTTTTAAGGTTTTGAGATTCTGAGGGGTTGTTTTTTGTATAAAAATTAACGCCTATGGTGTCCGCGGCGGTCGTCATTGTGAGAAACTATTTTTCATAGTTTCATGGCAACCTCAACCCAGTAATCATCACGTAAATGAGATTGCTTCAATCGATGAAAAATCGATTTCGCAATGACGGGAAATAAAGAAGTTAATTCTAAAAATGAAGAATCAGCGATTTATGAAACAGATCCTTCGTACCTAAGGATGACAGCATAGCTTCGGCAGGAACTGTTGGAAAATCAAAATTACAAATCAGAATAATCCGGGAGCTCTTGTGCAAAAACAAGGCTTCCCTTTTCTAAATCCATTTTAGCATAAACGTGCTGTAAACCGTTTGTTAAAACAATCCACTTGGCCTGGTGGATGGAATTGTATCGTGATGCCTGATCGAACACAGAAGGTGTAATTTTAACCTTCGGAGCTTTACACTCAATAAGCATTAACTTTTCACCGGCATTGTTATAAACCAGAATATCGCTTCGTTTTTGCAGTTGATTCAAAACCAGTCCACCTTCAATTTGAATTAGGCTTTTTGGGAATTTTTTGCTGGCGATTAAATCTTGGATAAAATGTTGCCGTACCCATTCTTCTGGTGTTAACACCAAATGTTTCTTCCTTAATTCATCAAAAATAAAAACTACATCATCTTTCCTGGTAATTTTAAATGGATAAGGCGGAAGATTAAGTAGGGTAGGGTTGAACATGCAGTTGTGAGTCGGAAGTTGTCAGTCATTAATTTGGCGCTACCAATTTGCCCCACAATTAATAATGTTCAAAGTTAATATTGTTTATAAACATTTATCAAAATCATAAAAGCTAAATTGTAATTTTACGGCAATGACTGCTACTGAAATTATAAAAGATATTAAAGTGCGAAAATTCAAACCTGTTTATCTTTTACACGGGGAAGAATCTTATTATATCGATCAAGTAACCGATTATATTGAAGACAAGCTGTTGAGTGATGCCGAAAAAGGGTTTAATCAAACAGTTTTGTATGGAAAAGATACGGATATGGCGACGGTTTTAGGCGCCGCAAAACGATATCCAATGATGTCAGATTATCAGGTGGTAATTGTTAAGGAAGCGCAGGATTTAAAATGGGGAAAAGAAGACACTGGCAGTAAAGAGGCAGAATTTGTACTGAATTATTTCGAAAAGCCTTTGCATAGTACCATTTTAGTGCTTGCTTATAAGTATGCAAACTTCGATAAGCGTAAGAAAATCTATAAAGCGATCAATAAGAGTGGTTTGATTTTTCAATCAGATCCTGTTAGAGATTATAAACTCGTTCCCTGGATTGAAGATTTTATCAAAGAAAAAGGTTATAAAATCGATCAGCAAGCCTCGGCTTTGATGGCCGAATATTTAGGAACAGATCTTTCTAAAATTGCGAATGAGATTGAAAAGCTGATGCTAAATGTGCCTAAAGATGTAATTATCAATACAGATTTGGTACAGAAGAATATTGGAATTAGCAAAGAATATAATGTTTTTGAGCTCCAAAAAGCCTTAGCTATTCGTGATGTCTTGAAATGCAATAAAATTATCAATTACTTGGCGAGCAACCCAAAAGCCAATCCCACGGTTATGGTGTTAGCTAATCTAGGTGGTTATTTTACCAAGCTTTTAAAGTATCATTATATTCCAAATAAGGCAGATGCGGCATCTGCTTTGGGTGTTCCTCCTTTTTTTATAAAAGATTATGAAGTTGCCGCCAGAAACTACCACACTGGGAAAGTTTTCCATGTAATTAGCTTACTCAGAGAATACGATTTGAAAAGTAAAGGCTTAGAAAGTTCGGGCAATGTTAGCGATGGCGAGCTTCTTAAAGAATTGGTTTTTAAGATCATTCATTAATTCTTTGATAAAAATTGGTCGATTAAAAGGAAAGGTTACTTAACGCAACAGTTGATACTATTAGTACTGCACCCATAAATGCTATACGTTCAATAAGTAGATAATGACCAGCCGTTCCCTCTTTGTAGTTTGTTGATAGGCAGATATTCTAAATTGTTTTACATATATTGAATCTGTAATTAGCGCTATATTACTTGCCGTATTTTGATTGGGTTTGAAATAATTAGAATTTGGATTTTTAGTTTTTCTAAATACCCTAAGCGAAATCTGATCGAGTCTAAAAGACTTAGCATCAGAGACAGCTACTTTTTTACCAAGTCGATTGATTGGACATTGACTATGTAATTACTTGAGACTAAAAGAGCCAATGTTATTATTTTTATCTTAGCCATAAATTGTTTATTTGATCATAAAATAAATATAAATAAATTAACCCTAAACCCCATGCTACAAGGATTAAGAACTATAATTTATTACGTTGGCGACTTAACTGCTGCCAAAAATTGGTATAAAAAAGTTTTTGATATTGAACCGTATTTTGATGAGCCTTATTACGCTGGCTACAACGTCGGTGGTTTCGAACTTGGTCTAGATCCGGATGATTCGGGTTTTAGCAATGGAAACCATTCCACTACTTATTGGGGTGTTAGTGATATTAAAGGTGTTTTCGAACGGTTTAAAGAATTAGAAGTCGAAATTCATGAAGAACCTAAAAATGTAGGCGGACCGATTTGGGTAGGAAGTATTTTTGATCCCTTTGGTAATGTGATCGGATTAATAGAAAACCCAACATTAGAAGGTTAACGTAATCGAAAATTTTCAGCTTAATTATCGCAAAGACGTTTCTAAAAGAGGAATGCCATTGTCATTTTAGGAGGATTCTGGTTTATAAAATCAACTCTTAATTGTAAATTTGAATCTTAAATCTATATATGAATCATTGGTTAGTAAAATCAGAACCCTTCAAATACAGCTGGCAAAAGTTTAACGAAGATGGAAGAACTTTTTGGGATGGTGTGCGCAATTATCAGGCTAGAAATAATTTAAAAGCCATGAAAGAAGGGGATTTAGTTCTTTTCTATCATAGCAACGAAGGTAAGAATGTAGTTGGAATTGCCAAAGTGGTGAAAGAATTCTATCAGGATCCAACTACTGATGATGCCAATTGGGTAGTGGTAGATTTATCGCCAGTTGAAACCTTAAAAAACCCTGTATCTCTTGAGCAAATTAAAGCTGAACCTAGTTTGGTGGATATTTCATTAGTTCGCCAGGGGCGCCTTTCTGTAATGCCGCTAAAAGCGGAAGAATTTGATAAGATTTTAGAAATGGGCAGTTAAATTTTTATCAAACCCAGGATAATTATTCATTTTAAACACCGTATTATGAAAACAAGAATCGTAGTTTTAGCTATTTTATCAATCAGTACGTTGTTTTGCAAAGCGCAAATTTCGGATGGAATTAAACCCTACATTGCCATTGTAAAAACGAATGACAGCAAAATTAAAGGCTTGTTTTTTAAAATAGATTCTCAAACGGTTCTGCTTTATTCTGATGAAAAATACCATGAGATAAAAACTTCAGAAATAAAGTCAATAAAATTAAGGGTAACGAAAGCAAGCTACGAATTGCAGAGTTATGTTTTCAAGTACGTTGGAAAGAAAGATCCCAATGAATACAAATACACCAACCAGCAAGGAAAACCGGTAGACAAATGGGGAAGGGAAGAGCCTACACCAGAGGAAGAACTTGCCGGAGCTGTTGGTGGGGCAATATTTGGAACAGCGATGGAAGGCGTTGCAAATATTATTGCCGGGTCTTTGCACAATATAAATCCAAGCATTGCTAACTATAAATTTAGTAAAGGGTTTGATTATGGTCAGCTGGAAGCACTTAATTACTATTCCGTTTATTATCAGCAGAATCCAAATACCCTGGCCGAGCTAAACAAAATTAAAGCATTGTCGGCGGGCTTTAAGCCGTAGTGCTTTCCTCTACTTTTTTATTGCTAAATGCTATTCCTAAAGTCATTACCAAACTAGATCCCAATACTACCAAAAACAAGAATGAAGGCCCTACTTCAGCAATTTTCAGCGAAGCTGGTAAATTGAAATAAAGCAATATACTAATCAATCCCCGCGGTGCAATATATAAAATCGGGGCAATCGAATCTTTCTTAAAAATCTTTAGGAAAATAAGTCTGATCACATAAATTGAGGCTAAAATAATAAGTCCGTTGGCAATAATGGGCCAATTATTAAGTTCGTTTATGTTCATGGTAAAGCCGAAAATGACGAAGAAAAAGGTTCTTAAAATAAATGCACTTTCTGCTGATAACTGGTACAGTTGAGATAAATCAGCAGAGAGATTTTTGTATAAAAATACACCTCTGAACCAAACGTTTTGAATGGTATCGGCATTATTCAAAAATAATCCTGTACTCAGAATTAATACCAGCGATGATAAATGATAAGATTGGCCGATGGCATACACGAGTATCAAAATGGAAATAATCAAGAAAAACTTGATGTGGTGCACCAATCTGCCCATGATATACAATAAAACAACGCAAGCAATTGCCGATAAAAGAATAATCAAAAATGTACTTAAACCTAGTCCAATAAATGCTGATGTGGTGATGGAATGATTGGTTATGGCAAAATTAAAAATGATAATCCCTAAAATATCAGAAAACGAAGATTCGTACACCACAAATTCTTTATCCTTACCACCCAAAGCCGCTGCAGAGGGAATGGCGATGGCAGAACTGATTACACTAAAAGGTATGGCGTTAGCAATGCAGGTGTATAAATCTTTATGCGAAATTTGGTAAATAATTACGGTAATAATGGTGGCTGTGCCAAGTAACACAGTAAGCGCAGAGAAAAACGCACTCTTGATAATCTTGTTTTTATTTCGATCATATTTAAGCTCCAATGAACCTTCAAAAACAATTAAAATTAATCCAACGGTACCTAAAGTTGGTAAAATGGATAGAAAATTGAAGGTTTGAACTTTTAAGTTCTCTACTAAAAAACGAAGGCCAATGCCCAGCAAAAGCAGTAGTAAAACCGATGGTATTTTAGTTTTACTTGCCACTAAATCAAATAGATAGGAAAAGATAACTAATCCGCTTAAAATTATCAGTATGGTATATGTAGTCATATTTTGAGCGAATGTTAAGCTACTAAAATAAAACAAACATGTTAAGCACCAAGAAGTTTTTTGTAAAAATTATGCTTTAAAAAATAGCGCTTTCAATTCGCTGGCATCGTCCGGATTCATTTTGCCGCCTAAAACCAGGCGCAACTGTCTTCTCCTTAAAGCACCCTCAAAAAGCTCAATTTCTTCTGGAGTTTCTGCAATAAGTTCGGGTACTGGAATAGTTCTGGCGCTTTGATCTACCGCTACAAAAGTATAATAGGCTTCATTACTTTTCTGGCGTGCACCACTGGGAATATTTTCTGCCCAAACATCCAGCCTCACTTCTACTGATGTATTAAAAGCTCTTGTAACTTTGGCCTCAATAGTAATTACATCACCTAATTTGATGGGGTGTTTAAAAGAAACGTTATCTACAGAAGCAGTCACTACAATACGATTGCAGTGTTTTTGAGCAGAAATAGCTGCAGCAATATCCATCCAATGCAATAAACGGCCACCCATCAAATTGTTGAGTGTGTTGGTATCGTTGGGTAATACCAGTTCATTCATAATGGTAAAACTCTCTCTGGCAAATTTCTTTTTTAAGCTCATATTCAAGCGCAAAAGTAAATAAAATGCGCCTTAAATCAGCATTTCATTAATCATTTGAAAAGCAAAGCTTCTGCCTCTGCTTAACGTTCGTCCTGCTCTCACTTCAATCTTTTAAAATCTGTTTTTGCTTCATTTAAAGAATATGCTTTAAATTTTAAAAGGATTTCCGGTAAATCAGGTTTAGCTACAGTAGGCAGCTCAAATTGCCCAACCTGTTTACGGCGCTAGATATATTTTAATATAAGTTCGACTATCTTTAAACCATCTCCTTAAATACTTACCGATTGACTTTTAGCTTACATTTCTGGAAAAACAATTGCCAGAAACTCATGTTATCCTATCTTAAAATTAAATTAATGCAGAATCAAACCTTAATTCAATATTTTCATTGGTATTACAATGAAGAACAAAATTTATGGAGTAAAGTAGCGCAAGAAGCTACGCATTTGAAAGAAATCGGGGTAACCGGGGTTTGGTTACCGCCAGCCTATAAAGCGAGTACAGGTGGATATTCAGTTGGATATGATGTTTATGATCTTTTCGATCTTGGAGAATTCGATCAAAAGGGAAGTGTAAACACACGTTATGGTTCTAAAGAAGAATATTTGAAAGCCATTAAAGCCCTTCAAGATCAAGGAATTGCAGCCGTTGCAGATATTGTTTTCAATCACAAAGCCGGCGGCGATGAATTGGAAAAAGTGCCTGTGAGAACCGTTAATCCTGATAATAGAAATGAATTCACCAGCGATGTTTTTGAGATTGAAGCGTGGACCAAGTTTACTTTTCCAAATAGGGCAGGGAAATACTCGCAGTTCATTTGGGACCATCAATGTTTTAGTGGAGTAGATTGGGCAGAAGACCTGAAAGAAACTGCAATTTACTCTATCCAGAATCATCTTGGCGAAGGTTTTGAAGAAGTTCCATCTACTGAACTGGGTAATTATGATTACCTCATGTTCGATGATATTGATTACCGCAATCGTGCCGTTGTAGAAGAGTTGAAATATTGGGGAGAGTGGCTTGTGGAAACTACCAACATAGATGGATTTAGGCTGGATGCGGTTAAACACATCAATCCTGATTTTATTAAAGAATGGATTGACCACCTGGAGGCAAAGTTTGATAAGAAGTTTTTTATTGTTGCCGAAGATTGGAATGTCGAAAATACCGAATCGCAAGAAGAATACCTGCGATTAATGGAAGGCAAAACCCAGATTTTTGATTCCCTGCTGCATCATAATTTCTTCCTTGCCAGTAAGGATGGAAACGGCTTTGATATGCGCACTATTCTTGATAATACACTGATTTCGATCTCGCCTGAACTTGCTGTAACGTTTGTCGATAATCACGATTCTCAGCCTTTGCAAGCCTTAGAAAGCTACGTGGAATTCTGGTTTAGACCATTGGCATACTCCATCATCTTATTAAGAGAGCAAGGAATTCCATGTTTGTTTTTTCCGGATTTATACGGTGGAATTTACGATGATAAAAATCCTGAAGGAGAAGATACACATATCGAGCTCGCTATTTTACCAGGTCTGGACATCATGACAAAAATTAGAGCTCATTTAGCCTACGGGGAGCAACGCGATTATTTTGACCACAATAACTGTGTGGGTTGGACAAGAGCTGGAGATGATGAACATGAAAATAGTGGGGTGGCGGTTTTATTAAGCACAGGTGAAGAAGGATTTAAAACGATGGAAATAGGGCAGAGTTTTGCTGAAAAAATATTTGTTGATGCACTTGGATATCGTGAACAGGAAGTGGTAATCGACGAGAATGGGTGGGCAGAATTTCATTGTAATGCCGGTAGTGTATCGGTTTGGGTTTTAAAAACCGAATAATATTGATGGTAATTTGAAGGTCGGGATTACTAATCCCGACCTTTAAATTACCTTCTAACTTTTACAAAAAATCATCTTCTTTTCTATAAGCTGCAATTACAGCTAACTCGCCTTCTTTTCCAGGTTGCGAGTTTCCGTGTTCCATGCCCATCACACCTTTATAGCCTTTTTTATGAAGGTGCTTAAACAAATTTTTATAGTTGATTTCTCCGGTGGTAGGTTCCTTTCTACCCGGATTGTCACCAATTTGGATATAGGCAATTTCATCCCAACAACGGTCGATCGTTTTAATTAAATCGCCTTCGGTGCGCTGCATGTGGTAAATGTCGTACAAAATTTTGCAAGCCGGACTTTGAACGGCCTTGCACACAGCATAAGTTTCGTTAGTTTTCTGAAGAAATAGTTCTGGCGTATCGCTTAGTGTTTCCAATACCATAATTAAGCCATGTGGTTCGAAAATTTCGGCCCCGGCTCGCATCGCATCAATTACATTTGCAAACTGATTTCCATAAGGCAAATTGCGTTCGTAAAAACCCGGAACAACTGTCAGCCATTTCGCATTACATCTTTTGGCTGCTTCAACCGATTTTTTGCAGGTTTCAACAAATTTATCCTTAAATTCTTTTTTACCTGTAGTTAAAGAAGTTTTCCAGTTATCGCCGCCATCTACAACGAAAACTCCCATTCGCATTCCAAGTCGAGCCAATAAGGCACCAATCTTCTCTTGCTCCTCTACAGGTCGGTTTAAGTAACCGTTATCTTCAATGGAGCGGAAGCCCTTATCGTACATGAATTGAATTTGATCGAGAAAATTTTTACCTGCGTGATTAGCGAACATCCCCTGGTGTGGCGCATAATCCATATTAAAAGTTTTGTCACTCAGTATCGCGGTCGATTTTTCAGAAGCAAAGGTTTCTGTAAATCCAGCTCCGGCTGTAATGCCACCTGCGGTTAACAGGCTATTTCTTATAAATTCACTTCTTTTCATTTGTTGGTTTTTAAAAATGTAAAGACTTAGTTTTTAATTAATTGCTTAAATCCGTTTGATAAAGTATCGGCTATAGATCCATCCTTTTTTCGGTAAACAAAATAAGCTTCCAGGTATTTTCGATTGGCTACAAATTTTAAAGCATCATCTAGATGCATGCCCATTAAGGCATTATCATACCCATCGGCTGTAATGGCATCTTGTGCATATACGGTTACACTGATCATTTCATTATCCAAAGGATAGCCCGTTTTCGGATCAATTAAATGAGAGATTGTTTTTCGTCCGCTTTGATGGAATTTTCTATAATTGCCCGATGTTGTAATCGCTCCGCTGTTGGAAACTGCGATATGCCTGATTACTGGTGTGCCATCTTTACCTGGTCCCTCAATGCCGATTTTCATTGCGGTTCCGTCTGGTTTAGGGCCGGCAATTCTAATTTCACCACCCAGTTCGGCTACGAAGCTTTTAATTCCTTTCTTAGTCAAACAATTTGCAATCAGATCTACAATGTAACCTTGTGCAATGCCATTAAGATCGATATTTACACAAGGTGATGATTTAGTCAGCATGTTGTTTTCCAGTTTCAGTTTCTCCATTCCTGTGCACTTCAAAATGGTTTTAATTTCTTCGGCAACTGGTTCCCTGTTATTTTCCGCAGGACCAAATCCCCAGGCTTGAACCAGTGGAGCCACAGTGATATCAAAAATGCCTTTGGTGTCACGGTTAATTTCAAAACTTCTTTTTAACACCGCATTTAAATAAGTGTCGAGTTTCGCTCCCTTTGTTGATGAATTAAACTGGTTGATGAGCGAGCCCTTTTTGTAAAGAGACATCGATAAATCTATTTCATTCAATAAGCTATCGATTCCGCTTTTGGTAGCAAGGCTATCAGCAGCATAATACATAATGTGATAGTCTGTTCCCTGGGCTAAACCCGTAATCTTATATTGGTTCAATTCTTTAGAACTGAAAATCGAAAAGATTAACGGAAAGCAGAGAAACAGATATCGGTACATTATTTCAGCTATAATACCTTGGTTTTTCCGGGCATAGCAATTGGATATAACCCATTCGCATCAGGCATCAACTTAGGGTTTGCGTCCCAGGCAAAACGCTCGGGCATTAAACTATTGTCGGCAGCTAAGGCTTCATCCCATTTAATGGTTTGCCCAGAATAAGTTGCATATCGGCCAATTATTCCGGTTAAAGTGCTATGAGCGCCATATTCGGCGTTGTCAAATTTATACTCCCCTTTTGAGATGGCATCGAAAAGCTCATCATGTTCGGTTTGATATGGATTTGCATTTCCTTTTGTATTGTGATTATAGATTATATTTCCTTTCCAATCCCACAACTTCGCCTGGTTTCCAGCGGATAAATAAATCTTTCCTTTTGTACCCTGGAAAGTTTCGTCCACCCGGTTAGGAACGCCTTCGAAATGTTTGCATTGGCTATAAACCACCGATCCATCTGCATAGGTTAATTCCACAGCGTGATTATCATAAATTTCTCCATAATCCTTTCCAGTTCTCCAGGCCCTGCTTCCCGTACCCTGCACTGAAACGGGATGTGTACCTTTTATCCAATTTGCAATATCGATATTATGGACGTGCTGCTCCACAATATGATCGCCACATAGCCAGTTAAAATAATACCAGTTTCGCATCTGGTACTCCATTTCAGTTTGATTTGCCTTACGCGGATTCACCCAAACACCACCACTATTCCAAAATACCTGACCAGAAACGATATCGCCAATGGCGCCCTCTTGAACGCGTTTCATCGCTTCGCGATAGTTGGCTTGATAACGGCGTTGCAACCCGACAACAACGTTGAGCTTTTTGCTTTTGGCAATTTCTGCTGCGGCTAAAACTTTCCGAATTCCCGGTGAATCAACTGCAACAGGTTTCTCCATAAAAACGTGTTTTCCTTGCTTAATGGCTTCTTCAAAATGGATTGGTCTGAAACCAGGAGGCGTTACGAGCAATACTACATCTGCCAAAGGAATTGCTTTCAAATAAGCATCAAAACCAACAAACTGACGTTCTTTAGGCACGTCCATTTTGTCGGCAAATTTGGTGTTTAAAGATTGGTAACTGCTATCCAAACGATCTTGAAACGCATCTGCCATGGCTACGAGTTTGATGTTGAATTTAGTGCCTAGTGCTTGAAATGCTGCACCCGTACCTCTATCTCCACAGCCTATTAAGGCAATTTTAATGGTATCGCTTCCCGAAGCATAGGCTCCGGCAAGCGGAATGCTGCTTAACATAGCGCCACCTGCAAGCAAGGCAGATGATTTTAAAAAATCTCTTCTATCGTTTGTGTTTGGTTCGTTTTTCATTCCTGATTTTGGGTTTGTGGTTTTATCAGTTCGGTTTATAAATCTTTTATAGGTTGTTTATTATAGTAAGCTTCTATTTCTGCTTTACTTGGGGCTTTAACCGGGCGGACCAGGCGCATGCCAACAAAAGGGGCTTCAGGAAACCACCAATTGCTTTTCGGAATTTGTGGATCAAGCTGTTTCCAGGATGGGTCGGAAGCCAACCTGACTGTTGATCGAAGATTTTCAGCTGCTTCATCGTAAGAGCCGCCACGAACAACATGTGGATATAGCTTTTCGGGCTTAGCGACAGGGTTTTCAGCTATTTTATTTTCGCCGAGCTTATAGAAATCAGCAACATATTGATCATAGGTCCATTCGCTCACATTGCCATGCATATCAAACAGACCCCAGGCATTTGGTTTCTTTTGCCCTACCTGATGTGTTTTATTATCGCTATTATCGGCAAACCAGGCATAATCATTTAATGTTGCGGCCTCATTACCGAATGAATAGGCTGTGTTAGATCCAGCTTTACAAGCATATTCCCATTCTGCTTCGGTAGGCAAGCGATAAAAAATACCTGTTCGTACATACAGCCATTTACAAAACTGGATAGCGTTATATTGGGTCATGCCCACTGCTGGCTGGTTGTCTTTTCCCATACCAAAAGTCATATCCAGATAAGGCTTTGTGGGCCGTGTAACCGCATCAACCTCTGCTGGAACAGCAGCTGTACTGGCTTGCTTTTCGAAATCACGATACAAAAAAGGTTCGAAAACATTCCAGGTTACTTCGTACTTGCTCATCCAGAATGCATCTAACTTTACCTGGTGAACGGGTTGTTCATCTGGTTTTCCAGTTTTGCTTCCCATATAAAATGTACCTGCAGGAATTGGCTCCATGTCAAAGCTCAACCTGGTGCCGTCAATATTCTGGGTATACGATTTTTGAGTTTCCTGAGCATAGATTTGCAGGCAACTAATTGAAATTAATGCAAATGCGAAAATTGTTTTAAACATAATTTTGGTTAGAAATGCCTGCTGAAAGGCATTTACGGTTACTCAATAATCTGATTACTAAAGTAATTAACCAATATTAAACTGACGAAATTTAATGTAACAATAAAGGTATAGTTGACAATTAATCGCAGTTCTTCGCACTAGCGCCTATCAACTACTTTATTACTGATATTGGCAAAACCAACTAAGGTTTCCCATCTCGCACCAGGGCGACGATAATACACAAAAACCTGATAGGTGTTTTCTGTTTCGAAAAAGGAGCCTTCAAAAGGCTGACTTTCCAGAGTCTTGGTTTCGTTATTGTACCAGGCATACTCAAAATCATATAGCCCTTGCTTCAGCATAATATTGGCATAAAACTGTTTCCGCCCTGCATCATAAATCATTTTGTTTTCTTTACTTAAAGTATAGTTATTAAAACGACCAATTACATAGGCATCGCCATTGGCTGATGGGGCAGGAGCATTCAATGTGAAAAGTACGCCCATATATTCGGCTTCAGTTTTGTCGTCTCTTCCATCAGTATTCTTAATGAAGAAATTGCCATTCTCATCATATTGATTGGCAAAAGCACCGGTATTTCTCGGCGCATCCTGAAAAAGCATGACGTTTACCGATTCACTATCGCGATAAATATCTTTCACATTATCGGCTTTGTATCGTAAACTTCTGGTGTCAAATTTTCTAAATTCATTATCACCCCAAAAATCGTTGGTGGTCAAATCATTAAATACAAGTTGATTAGGGCGGATAAACGAGGGACGGGTATTTATTTGTGCGGTATTGGAGTTGAAATTCTGCATCACAATCGCCTTCAAATCCTGATAAGGATTAGGAATAGGCATGCTGTGATTGATGGTAAAATTGATCTTTTGCTTTGTATTCCGATCTGCCACCTGCATAGATTTGGTAACCTCTGCTGCCACGGCCACCTGATTATCTACAATATAAAAACGCTGCGATATTGCCGGCTGATTTTTATCGCCATCGAGGTAAACCTTTAATAAATAATTTCCACCAATTTTTGGCTGTATCTGTGTATTAGGGAAATTTAATTCATAGTGGGTATACTTCCTGGTGGTGTTTGATGAGTAACGGTAGTAAATGATTCTATCGTCATTAAAGCCGCCTAGATAATCTATTGTTGATATTCTTGATGGTTGCCAGTCTGAAGTACAATGCTCTATAGAATACCAATAATTTTTAGTTCCAGCCGGCAAATCATCGAACGAAAAGGTGATGGTCTCCGAAGAATTTAATTGGATAACAGGTAAACTTTGCTTACGGGTGCTGTTATAACAAAGAACCGTTTTAATATTAGGGAGGTATATTTTATTCTCGTAAACGAAGTTTTTATCGGTTTGTGAAAAGCTTAGGGTGGGGATGAAAAATAAAAGTATTACGATTAGTTTTTGCATGGTTAAAAGTAAATAGTATTAACCACAGATGAAAAGGATAACCACGGATATTTTTTAATTGCGTTAAAAAGCATCATGTATATGATTGAATCGTATCTCTAAACTAATTATTTTGCATAAGTTTCATTACGGATTTTGCTCTCGTTTGCCGTGTCTCCGCGGCAAGAAATGACAATAAAAAAGCCACAGAATTTTTTCTGTGGTCTAATTTTTTAATCTGCGAATCTGCGGCAAAAACTAGCTTTCCAGCTCCATAATTTCGGCAGCTAAATTTTCCCATTTCGTTTGGTTGCTATCTAAATCCTGTTTGGCAGCTAAATAACGTTTGTTGGCTTCGGCCAATTTATCAGCTTTGCTGTAAACATTTTCATCAGCCAATTCTGCTTCAATATTTTTTACTGCTGCTTCCAGTTCTGCAATAGATTCTTCAACCTTTTTCAATCCATCATTCAATTTTTTCAATTGACTGGCCGTATTTGGTGTAACAGCTTTTGGCTCTTCTTTCTTCTTTTCAGGCATTTTTACCGGAATAGGTTTCGATACCGGAATTTCACGTTTGCTGTTCCACTCTTCATATTCGGCATAGGTACCAGGGTATTGCTTAATCTGTTCATTTTCAATAAACCAGATTTTATTTGCAACATTATCCAGGAAATACCTATCGTGAGAAACGGCTATAAATGTGCCTTCAAATTGTTGTAAAGCCTGAATCAAGATGTTAACAGATTGAATATCTAAGTGGTTGGTAGGCTCATCGAGAATTAAAAAGTTCGAATCTGTTGTTAACGATTTTGCTAAAGCCACACGAGATTTTTCACCTCCCGATAACACCTTAATCTTTTTGAAAACATCATCTCCTGTAAATAAGAAACAGCCTAAAATACTACGTAACTCCGTATCTGTATGTTTCGGTGCGAAAGCTTGTAATTCCTCCAGAATGGCATTGTCAAGATGAAGCGACTCCAACTGGTGCTGGGCAAAAAAGGTAGTGGTTACATTATGACCGGTTTCGCAGGAACCTTCAAATTTCTCGGTTCCGGCAATCATCCTCAATAAGGTCGATTTTCCTTTACCATTCGCACCAATCAAGGCAATTTTATCACCCTTCTCAATTACTGCTTCAGCATCTTGAAGGATGTGAACATTAGGGTAATGTTTGGTGGCGTGTTCGATACGAACTACATGTCGGCCTGATGGTTTGGTAAATTTAAAACTGAAGTTTACCGTCGGGTTATCATCATCAACGTCATCAATGCGTTCCATTTTATCTAAAGCTTTCATCCGCGATTGCGCCATTTTAGCTTTCGATGCTTTTGCCTTAAAACGTTCGATTAAACGCTCTTCCTGCTTAATTTTTGCCTGCTGATTTTTAAACTCACCTTTTTGAATTTCCCCACGTAGTGCTTTTTCTTCCACATAGAAACTGTAATTTCCAGCATAAACGTTTAATTTTCCTTTGCGAGATTCGACCGTACGGTTTACAATTTTATCAAGGAAATACCTATCGTGTGAAACGATTACAATTGCCCCTTCAAAACTCGCCAAGTAGGTTTCCAACCATTTAATGGAAGGTAAATCCATGTGGTTGGTCGGCTCATCCAAAAGTAAAATATCAGGGTCTTGCAATAAGATTTTAGCCAGCATCACACGCATACGCCACCCTCCAGAGAAGGTATTTAGTGGACGGTGTTGGTCTGCGGTACTAAAACCCAAACCTGCCAAAATTTCATTTGCTCTATATTCAATGTTGTAGCCATCCAAAGCTTCAAATTCCTGCTGCTTATCGCTTAGCTTATATAAAACTTCTTCACTATAATCAGTTTCAATTTTTTTCAGTAGCTCTTCAATCTCATCGTGTAGCTGGTTTTGTCGCTCAAAAGCTTCCATGGCCACATGCAAAATACTATGGTGCGAATCGTAAGAAAGCAAATCCTGGTTTAAATAGCCGATTTTTAAGTCTTTTGACATAGAAACCGTACCCGAACTAGGTGCATACTCGCCAACAATTATTTTTAAAAGTGTTGATTTTCCTGTACCGTTGGCGCCAATTAAACCAGCTCTATCACCGGGTTTAATGTGCCAGTTCGCCTCGTCGTATAAGGCTCTTGAGCCAATTAGGAATGTTAAATTATTTATTGAAATCATTTCGGCTGCAAAAGTACGAATTTTAAAGGCTTGTTTTATTTCTAAAATCAAATAGGAAATTAGCTTGATATAGCCAGTTTTTTCAGATTTAGGAAAGCAAAGAAACTATAATTTCTGTTTTTTAGGCGAAATCGAGAAAATCGGTCGTCAAAGTTAAATGATGATGAACAGGCAAGAATCTATTTCATTAGTCATCCCCAATAAAATAATAATACATTTGGTTTAAAACCAAACAGCCATGAGCAACGAAAACGTTAAAATTATCAGCAAGGAAATCCTATCAGATAATTGGTATACTTTAAACAAAATCAAATTTGAGTATAAAACCAATGGTGGTGTAATTGAAACGCAGGAACGCGAAGCTTATGATCGGGGAAATGGTGCTACAATTTTACTGTACAATAAAGCAAATCAAACGGTTATTTTAACCCGTCAATTTCGGTTGCCAACCTACATCAATGGCAATGAGAGCGGAATGTTAATTGAAACCTGCGCTGGTTTGCTGGATAAAGATAATCCTGAAACGGCCATCAAACGCGAAACCGAAGAAGAAACAGGTTACAAAATTAGCGAGGTTAAAAAGGTTTTTGAAGCTTATATGTCGCCTGGTTCTGTTACCGAAATTCTTTATTTTTTCGTAGCAGAATATTCAAAAGAGATGAAAGTAAGCGACGGTGGTGGCCATCACGAAGAACAAGAGAACATCGAGGTTCTGGAACTGCCTTTTTCAAACGCCCTGGAAATGATTGCAACCGGTGAGATTAAAGATGGCAAAACCATTATGTTATTGCAGTATGCAAAAATAAATGATTTGATGGGCTAATTGCCTCGGCTATCTGCTTCATTCTAACTTATCGGGGTCTCATATACTTTTCTAAAAAAATAACTTCCGATATATTTTGATGTTAAATAAATCTCCGTACATTTGTACTGTAATAAAAATAATTACAGAATGAATAATAGCCGGTTTCCGATTTCCTTACACATTTTAACCTTGCTCGATGATGCGAAAGGTGCAGTAGTGAGCTCAGAATACCTGGCTGGAAGTATTAACATTAATCCGGTACTGGTACGAAAGGAGATCATTAATTTACGTAAGCATGGTTTTGTTGATAGCAAAGAGGGGAAAGGCGGAGGTTCATTTTTGGCAAAAAGCGCTTCTGAAATTAATCTTGGTGAAGTTTATCAAGCAGTTAAAAGCAATAATATTCTGGGGCAAAGTAAAAACGAGCCAAATCCTAAATGCCCAATAGGGAAACAAATTAATCAACACTTAAATACACTCTACAGCGATGCAGAAAACGCGTTAATCGAAAATTTATCAACGCAGACACTGGCTGATTTTGCATTAAAATTTAAATAAAAATTTTTTATCCAAAACTGTAATAAAATAAGTTTCAGTTATGATCTTCCAATCTTATTCATTCATTCACTCATTCAAAATTCACTCATTCAAAGATTCAATATTCACCAATTAAAATAAAATAACATGAAAGTAGCACTAATAGGCGCCTCAGGATTTGTAGGCAAAGCCCTTTTAAATGAATTAATTAGCCGTGGAAATGAAGTAGTTGCCATTGCCCGTGACACAACCAAAATTGAAAACGCTGACGAAAAAGTAAGTAAAGTTGCGGTAGATGTTTTGGATACCGATCAACTTGCAGAGGTTTTAACGGGAGCAGATGCGGTAATAAGCGCATTTAACGCGGGTTGGACTAATCCAAATCTTTACGATGATACTTTGGCTGGTGCAGAGGCAATCCTGAAAGCAGTAAAAGCATCGGGAGTAAAACGTTACATTTTTATTGGCGGTGCCGGAACTTTGCAAATTGACGGAACCCAGTTGGTTGATGGTCCCGATTTTCCAAAGGAAATTTATCCTGGAGCATCTGCTGTAAGAGATTATTTCAATACTTTAAAACAAGAGAAAGAATTGGATTGGGTGTTTTTTAGTCCCGCTATTGAAATGCATCCAGGTATTACAATCGGTAAAACCGGAAAATATCGTTTAGGTAAAACCTCACCGGTTTTTAATGAAGAAGGTCGCTCAATTTTATCTGTTGAAGATTTAAGTATCGTTTTGGCAGATGAATTGGAGAATGATGCACATCACCAGGAGCAATTTACTGCCGCGTACTAAGGAAATAAATTATTAATGGAAGGCGGGAACTTGATGTAAAATATAATGATCTATTTTAAATGACGATTTGCGAACAGGATACAAATCGCCACTTAAGTTGCAATCCATTTATATTAGGCGTCTAACATTTTCCATCTTCCATTACCTTCCATTTTCCATATTTTATTTATCTTCGTGGCATGTATCGCCTTATTAAACCAATTTTCTTCAAGTTTGACCCCGAAAATGTTCATTATTTCGTTGTTAAGCGATTAAAGTGGTTTAATGATAAGTTTCCTTTGGGTAAAACCATTATTCGCAGCAGTTTCGATGTTCATATAAGAGGTTTGGAGAAGGAGGTTTTCGGTATAAAATTTAGAAATCCGGTAGGTTTAGCTGCAGGTTTTGATAAAAACGGTGAGTATGTGGAGGCGTTAAGCAACCTAGGCTTTGGTTTTATCGAAGTAGGTACAGTAACGCCAATGCCACAGCCAGGGAACGATAAGCCACGCATGTTTCGTTTGCCAAATGATGAAGCCTTAATCAATAGAATGGGTTTCAATAATAAGGGCGTTGATGTAATGGCAGAGCGTTTGCGATTGCTTAAAGACAAACATCCGGATATAGTTGTGGGTGGAAACATCGGTAAAAACAAAGCAACGCCGAATGAAGATGCCGTAAGTGATTACATTAAATGTTTTGACCGACTATTTGATGTGGTAGATTATTTTGTAGTCAATGTAAGCTCGCCAAATACTCCAGGTTTGCGAGAACTTCAAGAAAAAGAACCGCTGAAAAATATCTTGAATACACTGCAGCAGCGAAATAAAAAAAACGATATCTCTCGACCAATTTTACTAAAAATTGCACCTGATTTAACAGATGCGCAACTCGATGATATTATTGAAATTGTAGCAGAAACAAAAATAGCAGGCATTATCGCTACCAATACAACTATTAGCCGTGAAAATTTGGCCACCGAAAAAACTTTAGCCGCAGAAATGGGCGGCCTAAGTGGTAAACCGGTTAAAGAGCGTTCTACGGAAGTGATTCGCTATCTTTCAGAAAAATCGAATAAAGCTTTTCCGATTATTGGGGTTGGCGGAATCCATTCCCCACAAGATGCTCAGGATAAATTGGACGCTGGTGCCTGTTTGATTCAGCTTTACACCGGTTTTATTTACGAAGGTCCCGGACTAATCAAATCAATTTGCAAAAGTTTGGTTAAATAAGATTATGGAAAGATCCATGAGAATTATACTCTTAATATTTTCTCCATCTTTTTGCCTTTAGCCAGTTCGTCAACTAGCTTGTCTAAATATCTTACTTGCCTAGTCAACGGGTTTTCGATCTCCTCAATGCGATAGCCGCAAATTACACCTGTAATTTTTTCAGCATTAATATTTAGTTTAGCCTGCTCGAAAAAAGTTTCGAAGGTCACTTTTTGATCGACAAGCTCCTGCTGTTTGTGCTCATCAAATCCAGTTAACCATTCTATCACATGTTTTAGTTCTTGTTCTGTTCTGCCTTTGCTTTCAACTTTGGTTACATAGTGTGGATATACCCCTGCAAAAGTTAGCCTGGCAATTTTTTCGTTATGAGATGCATTTTCTTTCATTTTTCCAGTTTTTCCGAAGGATAAAAATAAGAAAAAACGAAAAAAATATATCGCTTTTAGTTTTCAAAAGTCGAATCATAACACTTAATGATGGTATCGAAGAATAAGATCGATACCATCATAAAAAGCTATTCGTATCCGTGTTCGAATTTCAAGCATGCATAAAACAGCTAAGTAATTATGCGGCTTGGTTTAAAATTCCACATCATCCGCCAGATTACCCCCTTGTTCTGCTGCAAAAATTTCCGCATATTCCTTTTGCTTTTCTTCTCGATATTTATTGAACAAGTCTAAAGTTTCAAAAGGCTCATCATTCGTGATAGGCATCCATTGCATCGCTACGGCCTGGAAGTCGCCCAGGTTAATCCCAAATTTTTCTTCGATCCATAGTGCCCCGTCAACACCATATTCATAAGCGGCTTGCCTGGCACCATTTAATTCTTCATAAAAATAGCGGTCTGTCTTCATTTTTTCCAGGTTTATTGCACCTTCCTCTGTAAGCGATGCCTGTAAACCCCCAAGTTTTGGATGCTGATCGGCCTCCGAAATATTTTCCAAATTCCATGGTAACTTCAAATGTATGGTCTTCCTGCATCCTAGTAATCCAAATTGCCGAAGCTTCTTCAAAAACTGCAGGTTCGATACCTAGTAGTTTGCAAATGTCTTTCACATCAATTGCAGAAGCCATTTTTGCTGAAATTGCCGCATAATCTTGTATGCTTACCCCGTGAATAGGTTCTAATAATGGATTGCTCATGGCGATAAAGTTTAGTTGGTTTGGTTATTATGATCTCTTAATAAGCTGCCGCGATGATGGAAGTAATGGCCTCGATAATTTTTATAGTTTGCGAATTCATCATTTATAGGTTTTGGATTGATAAATTAAACTTTAGGCTATAATAGTGGGTTTAAAATGTTATTGAGCAATGGAAATATTTTCAGAGAGTAAATAATTAAAATTCAAAATCTTATTCATCTCCGTTTTATTGTCCACATTTTCCATTCGAGATCGATATGCATCGCCATAAATGAAAATATGTGTATTTTCTATTTGATAGTATTTTAAACAGAACAAAGACTGCACAACTGCTTGATTGCTACTTTCATCAAATACAATTTCGTAACCGATAACACTATTTTTGTCACGTTTATAAGTTAAGATATTGGGCTGGCTTGCCAAAAAGCTATCGATATTAAAAGCTGTTGTATCTGTCGACATCCAGATGGTAAGTTGCTTTAATCCGAAATCATTTTCTTTATGGTGAAGATCATAAATAATAGAGCGATCTATTAAAGTTCCAATTTTGATGTTCCCAAAAACCTGATTTTTTAAGTCTCCTGATTCTTTAATCTCGATTTCTTTCGGGATTTTAATGAGAATTTCCATTCCATGATTATTTATTAAGGTATCTGTTTTTTGCGGCAGTTTAGTGATCGGGTTGAGAACAATTTGAGGGTTTTTGCCTAGCTCAAGCTTCAAATTTTCAATCTTTTTTTGCATTTCTTTTTGACGAAGGACTGCATCATTAATACTTTTAAGGTATTCTTCCTTACTGATCTTCTTAAACTCTAGAATCGTATTTTTCGAATCCGACAGTGTGGCATTATCTTTAAATTTGATTTTGAAAGCATCACCATCAAACTCGTTTGCATAGATCTCATAATAGTCCTTATTAGGAATTTGGAGCTGACGGAAATTTTTGAGTTTTTTTGTTTCGATTGTGAATTTTTCAGGAATTTCAAAAAAAAGGCTATCATTTCGCTTTCTAAAGTGGAAATTATAGTCTACTACCTCTTGCATCAGGTCGCCGTTGAGCCCCCTAAATGGTTCTTTATTTTCTCTGTAAATTTCACTCACTTTCCAGTAGCTTTCCTTTTCCTGAGAACTACAACTTATCAATAAGAAAGTAAAACAAAGCAGTAATAACGTTTTTATTGCACTCATGTCTAAGGGATTTTTTTAATTCAATTTAACATTACATAAGATAAGCGTTAGCGCTTATCAGAATTAATATAATTAGGATTCGCAAGCTTTATTTTAGAATTTGTCGGGGTTCATCTATTATTCGTTGCAGAGATCAGAACTTATAATATCAAAACTGGAAATCTGAAACTCTAAATAGTTGCCCTGTAGGATAAGATTTTTCTAAAACCTTTCAATCTTTAGCGGCAATCGATGAAATAATTATTAGATTTTGCAGATGATTATTCCAGGATCTTGACGTTAAGATGCAGATCTTTTATTTTCACTATTTGTGCCCTGCTGATTAAAGAAATACCATCCGTGATCAAATCAGGATTTACAGCTTTCATTTTATCTGTAAAAACGTTTTTTAAAATTAACTCATCAAAAACTGCATATTCCAGATCGCCCTTCGTTACACTGCTATAGCCCCCTATATTACCTAGGTATATGATTGATTCGCCATCAGTAAGGTAATTACTTTCTGGAATTTGCCTTAACTTATCCATTTTCAGCTTTGAAGTTTCAACAGGCATTCCGTTAAAATAAAGTTTGTTTTTATATTGCATAAACCCGTCTAAAGCATACGTTTTGATATACTTTTCTTCAAAAACCTCATTTTTCTTAGTTTCTGGATTGTAAAATAGTACCTGCTCTATTTCCACTTTCTTTTTGTCTGTCAATAGATAATTTTTATTGTCAGTTTTGACAAAGAGCCCTGGGAAAGTATTTGGGTTATACTTATTGAAGACTACGGCCTTACCTTCTCTTTGGAAATATAGAGAAGGGGAGAGGATCTTCTGAAGATTAGTGTTGGAGTAAAGGCTGGGATACCAAATACCATAATAGCCGTTTTCGTTACGTCCACTATCATCATAGCCGTAATTTAAATCACTATATATCGATTTTCCATCCGTAATAAATGATTCTGTATCATTAATTTTAATTTCGATTATTTTACGCTGATCTATATTTAGCTTCTTGATGGAGCTATCGTCAATCGCGAAAACCTGGTTGTTGTAAGAGAAGTATTTTTTAGAAATCACCGGTACTATATTGCTTCCATTCATCAGCTTCTCCGATTTATCTACATGGTCGTCATAATAGCCTTTTGAATTAATTTTAGAATGCTGCCCAAAGAAATAGAGCCCGTTTTTATCATAAAAATAATTTGCAGCAATATGTTTCAAAGATGGCTCATCAACTGGTATGGCTACCGGAGCGAGCTCATATGATTTAATATCGAGGAAATACAGCTTTCCATCTGTTTTGGATTTATACACAAAATCATTAACAGCAGTGAAATTTGAAATGTCAACTTTGACAGCCTTAATTCGTTCAGATGTATAATAAATATTTTTGTCGTCTCTACAGAGGAAGTAAAACTCATCCCGTAGAATGATTTTTAGCTTGTCTAAATCAAATTTGAAAGGGAAGTATTCTTTAAAAAAAATGCTGTTCCCAATGGCAAGTAAAGTTGTCTTATTATAATCAATTTTTGGATCTTTCTCAAAAGTGAAGCCATCCCAATTTGCGCCACCAATCATTTTATAAGCCCGAACCTCTTTTAGTTTGGGCATGATCATGTAACCTTCTATCACGAACTGACTCACGGTATCTGTTGAGAGCTGGTTATTCTGGTGATTTGATTTTGCTTCTTGTCCGTTGCAAGAAGCCAAGACGATTACTAAGTTCATTAGTGTGATAAGCTTTACTATTTTCATGTCTTTTTGCGTTGATTGATTTAAGAACGAATAGCCAACGAAGGCTAGTTTAAATTCTAATCGAGGTGGACTTTAGAAATCAAAGATTAAATATGCTAAGCCACTAGACCCGATACCCTTAGATTTGGATAACGATCACCCAACTTTTTAAGGAAATCATTGCCAATAATAATTTCTTCAAGGTTTTTTTGTACGTTCAATGAAAAAGCACTTAAACCCGTGTTAGGATAGCTGAACAACAATGCAGAAAACAGGATAAGCTCTATCGGACTTTCGTCTGTAACTAACGAAATTCTTAAAGCTTTAACTTGATCTCCTTTTTGCCTGGCATATGCTTTTATTGTTCCTTCAAGTGGAAGTTCTGTAATTGATGAGACCAGCAAACGAGCAGGTTGAAAAACAAAATGGCTGGAGATTTCGCCATCAGTATCTGTGTCAAACAGGTGTAAATCATCTCCGCTTAAAACCAGATATTTCGGGGTTTGAACGGAACGAAATCTGACTGTTCCTAACGTTTCCATTCCCTTTAAGCTATCTTTTAGGCTATCTTTAATAGAATCTCTCGTCGTGTAATTTAGGCTGGCATAATTAAAGGCATCAATCATTTTGCCTTCCATCTGTTCACTGATAAAGGATAGCTGTCCATTTAAAAAGTTGTTTTTATAAATGGCGGCTTTATTCATTTCTGCGCTAAAATTTGTGTTGATAAACATCTCTGCTTGCTTCTTCTTTTTTACCTGCATAAAATAGAAAATGCCTCCGTATATAGCCACCATGGCAACGAGAACGATAATAAGTGTGGCGCTCATGTCTTTTAGTTTAGTAGTGTATGTAGATTAACTAAATAAAAATACATCTTGATGCTAGAAGAATAAGACGTTGTTATTATCCGTGGACCTTTATTTTATATTCGTTCCATTCTGTTTAATATTTGAAAATGAGAGTGGGAGCGCTTTTTCCATATTTCGGGTGAGTGCGTAAAAAACTGTAATACCTAATGTCGGTGGTCTCAGTTAATGGCGATATTACCAGAGGCTTTGTTTAATACAATAATGCTTGGGCAACCAAAAGAATGGTACTCAAAACCGAAAATAACAGCTGGTTTGTTTTTAAACAGGTAACCTGCCCATTGATTTTCTTCTTTATTTCCGGCCACAAAATTTAGAGGAGCTATTGATGATCCCTCACTATTTTTAAATTTCTCATTTTTCAAAACTACTTTACCTTTTATGCTGATTGCAATAAAATGCCTCTCGGTTATGGTTCCATCGGTTAAAATATCTTTGATATAGTAAATAAGTGAATCATCTGTAAAACTATAATAGGCTACTTTATCGCCCTTTGTTAACTTATTAAGATTCGCAATAGGGAATTGTTTTTTATCGATTTCTTTCCATTTTACCAATTGCATTTTCCCCGGCAAAAACGGATTATTGCTACCGATGTATACTAATACATTATCATAGTAATTTAAAGCCGATTTTTTTAATACTTTGTTTCCAGTTTCAAAACCAACCATGTAATCCCATATCGTAATTTGCTCACCTTTATCTGCGTAGGGCGTTAAGTGTGCAACAGCTTTTAATTGAACAACCGGAGTTTTAAGCAGTTGGCTAAGTTTATAATCGTACATAAATACCGTATCTGTTTCTTTTATAAGCGTTGCTTTCAGCAGTTTTTTAAGGTAAGAAGCTTGAAGCTCGAAGTACTTTAAATTATCGAATGAAATGTTTTTTGATTGTTAACGTAAGTTGATGGTATGGCTAAAGTGTCGTTATAGATATTAGAAACGCAAACGAAAGCTTATGGGTTTTTATCGCCCATGGCAACTACCTTGAAGATAGCAAGTTGGTTTCTTGAGATCTGTGATCTGCCTATAGTATATCGAACAGCGCCATCCGATAGGTTTGCATTATAAATATTTTTGCCAGGCTCATAATTTGATAGCAACCTTAAAGTAATTGAAGCCAGGGTAATCAATTTGTACATCATAGCACTATTTAATTGGTTGCTTAAAATAATGCTTAGTTAATTTAAATGGCAGGTAAATTAAAATTCGTTTGGCCATGTAAAGAATTCAAAGATAACCAATTGTCATTGGTTTTAAAGATCTTTTCCCAATACCGCTAAAATGAGCAAATCAATTTAGCAGGTTTGGGAAAAGAATTGATGTCGATTAAGAATTGAATTATTCAATTTGGCTAGCGGCCTATTTTTAATTAACCAGTAATTTTTAAAGATTGGATCAAACCGTTTTTTATTTCCAGGTGATATGCCAAAACAATAGGACTTCCGGGGAAATTACCAGAAACTTCAGTTTTTAATATTTGATCGGCATCTAAATATTCGAGTGGTGCATTAAGGCTTGATATTGTTTGTTGGCCTTTTGTATCCATATTTTAATTTCTTGTTTTCCGGTGTGTGTTTTTCCTTCGTCGAACACTACTGCTGTTTCTGTAAAGCAGTTGGCGTATGCAAGGCTATCAAAATTGTTTTGCGCCTGTACTAAGTCGGTGATTACTTTTGGTAAGTTCATATTTTCTGATTTTTTAAAATATTAGATTGTGGGTACTGTTCCGCCGTCAATTACAAAATTGGTTCCTGTTAAATAATTAGCTCTTGGCGAAACTAAAAAGCCAACTAATTCCGCTACTTCTTCTGGTTCTGCAGGTCTGCCAAACGGTATCCCACCCAAGGCATCCATAACACCTTGTTGAGCTTCTTCTATGCTGCTGTTTGCGTTTCTTGCAATTTCACCCAGCCATGCTTTCGATGCTGTAGTATTGATCCATCCTGGCGATACAGTGAGTACTCGAACTCCTTTTGGCGTCACTTCATTTGATAAGCTTTTACTGTAATTTATCAATGCTGCTTTTGAAGCTGCGTAAGGCAATGTAGAATCATATAATGGTAGTTTCCCTTGTATAGAGGCGATATGAATAATGACTCCACCTTTTCGTTCAATCATTTTTGGCAAAAAGCCTCTGTCTAATCGTACAGGAGCAAGCAAGTTAGCTTGCAGCGTCGATTCCCAATCCTGATCTTTTAATGCAGCAAAACCACCAGCAGGCGTTATTGAAGAACCAAGGTTATTGACTAAAATATCAAGCCTACCATAAGTAGAAAGTACTTCGTTGACTACTTTTTGTGAATCTTCTGCCTTGCTCAAATCGGAAGAAATGAAATGCAAATTGTTATTTTCTTTTTCAGGTGCATTTCGTGCCGTAATAATAACGGTTGCGCCAGCTTGTAAAAGCCTTTCCGCTATCGCTTTTCCAGCTCCTTTTGAACCTCCTGTTACCAAGGCAACTTTGCCAGATAGTTCATTGCCAAAATTAAATTGTTCCATTGTATAATTATTTATGGGCAAAATTGGTGTATGCAAAAGGTTTGAACAAGTACGGAATATCGAATTGCATAGAGTTAAATTTTTCCCCTATTGTACAATTTAGAACATTGGACTAAGTTTGCTTTATGAAAGACAGAAAAATTCCATTGAACCTAAATTGTGGCCTTGATTTAATTGGTGAGGTGCTTTATGGCAAGTGGAAAATTCGTTTGTTGTGGTTTATTGAACAAGGACATAAACGTCCCAGTGAATTGCAAAGGAAAATACCAGAGGCTTCACGCAGGGTTCTAAATATTCAGTTAAAAGAATTGGAAGAACACGAATTAATTTCAAAAGTTATTTACCCTGTTGTTCCTCCAAAAGTTGAATACAGTTTAACAGATTTTGGAAAAACCTTAATTCCTGTAATTTCTGCTTTGGGTAACTGGGGAGACGAAAATGAAGAACGATTGCGAAATATCATTTTAAAAGTAGAGAATCAATGATTTGCCAATTTGATCATGGATTATATTGTTAATGGCACATCACGTCGGCTTTTCAATTCTGGCGGGTTCAGGTGTAGCTGTTTAAGTTATCTCCAAAATTTTAAATAGTTTTTGAAAAACCCTATTAGCAGTTTGGTCTTTGTATATTATTTGTTAGAAAATGGAACGGATATTAGGTACATCCAACAACTTCTCGGACATAATAGTTTAAATACGACGCAATTTATACCCACATAACCGATGTTGCAAACCAGAGGGTTCAAAGCCCACTTGATTTTTAACAAAAATTATTGCATAAAAAAAGCATCCTTTGATCAGAAGGATGCTTTAAATGCCTTTGAGAAAACTCGCTAAAAACTATTTTGCTAAACCAGCTAAAACAGCATTGTTTTTAGCTAATTGATCGTTTTTAGGTTGAGCAGAGCGACTTCCTAACTCAATGTTAGTTGCTCTTTTTAAAAATGCTACCTCTTGGTGAGCTGTGTTTTTATTCCTTCTGTCTTTTCTTTTTAATCTGGTAACTGCCATGGTAATAACCTTTTAATTATTTTATTTGTACAAATGGAGGTCGAGAGCGGATTCGAACCGCTGTAGAAGGTTTTGCAGACCTCTGCCTAGCCACTCGGCCACTCGACCTTGAAATTCAAGGTTGCAAAAATAGCAATTATTAATTAGTGCGCAAATAATATCTTAATTATTATCAGTCTAATTTTTAACCCGAACTAATTCAGCGCAAAAAATTGCTGCACTTACTGCTACATTTAGAGATTCAGCCACTCCAATTCGGGGTATCGTTACTGGCTTATTTATTTTACTGATCACCTCACTGGAAATTCCTTTCCCTTCATTGCCTAACACAATTAAGCCTTCGTTGTCCCAATTGGTTTTGTAAATAGATTCGCCATCCAGCAAAGCACCAAAAACTGGCAAATTGTTGTGTTCTAAAAATAATGGAAGGTTTTGGTAATAAATTTCAACCCTGGCCAGCGAGCCCATTGTGGCTTGTACAGTTTTAGGGTTATAAGCCTCTACAGTGTCTTCAGAACAGATAATCTTATCAAAACCGAACCAATCTGCAGTTCTAATAATGGTACCCATATTGCCTGGGTCTTGAACGCCATCTAGCACCAAAGTAAATTGATTTTGCAACGATTTTGAATTTATTTTTCGGTCTTTCGGCATATGTAAAATCGCCAAAAAACCTTGTGGCGTTTGCAAAGTACTAATCTTACCTAATTCAACGTTGTTTACTTCAAATAAGTTTATATTTGCAGGCAATTTGGGTAACAAATTGGATTGTTCGCTGTTGTAAAATATGCTGTGGATTTGGTAGCTGGAATGGATAAATTCTTGAATTGATTTTATGCCTTCAACCAAAAATAAACCGTGCTCTTTACGATATTTTTTTTGATGCAATGACTTTATAAAACTAATTTGAGACTTTGAAAGCATACCAATACTTGATAAATATAAAACTGAAAAGCACTGCAATATTACTATTTATTATTGTTTTAATTCAGAGCTGTTCTTCTACAAAGTATATTCCCGATTATCAATCAATTGTGAAAAAGGTTACAATTGATAGTGTAGATGCGCAATTCGAAGAGCAGGCTTATAATTATGTTCAAAAAGATATTCGTCCGCCATCGGCTTTTAGCATAAACGTACCGCTATACAATTTGTTCAATACTAAAGATGGCCGTTATAAAACCAATAACATCAAACCCTTTGGTACGCCTCCGGCAATTTTGGATAGTGCACTGGTAGAAATATCAAGAAATCAGATTCAAAAATTTTTAACGGGTAAAGGTTATTTCGATGCAAAGGTTGCCGCTGAAATTAAAGTAGAAAACAAGAAAGCAGAAATCGACTTCAAGGCAAGCCAGGGTAAAGCATCGTATGTAGCAAAACTGAGCGACTCCATCTTTAGTAAATCAGTCAAGGATGTTTATGATAGAAATAAATCGAGCTTTACGCGTTTACATCCAGGAATGCGCTATGATGTAGATTCGTTAACTTATGAACGAGAACAAATTTACCGGGTGATGAAAGAAAATGGCTACTTCTATTTCTTACGTCCTTATGTAAATTTTGATGTCATTGAAACAGAACAGCCACAAAAAGTAAATTTGCGTTTAAATATTACCAACCCAGCCACGGGGCCGCACAAACAATACAAAATCGGCACAACCTATATGATTATCGCTCCCAGTACGGATGGTTTTCCAGATTCGTTGCGTAATTACGTAAACAGAGATACTACTGGCGGTGTTTCATTTACCGATTTGTCCAAAAGATATAGAAGAAACCCTATTCTTCGCTATGATTTCTTAAAACAGGGCGAACTCTACGACATCAGAAATGAAAATTTAACCTACGATCGTTTGTACGAATTGAATATTTTCAAAAATGTTAAAATTGATTATTTCAATCGCGATAGCACGGGCAATAAAATAAATCCAATTATCATGGTTACGCCCCAAAAGGTGATGAGCAATAGGATAGAGGGTGAAGTGCCTTTTAATGGTGGTACAGTGGGTATTAATATTAGTAATACTTATACCAACAACAATTTATTTAGGGGCGCAGAGCGATTTGAGTTTCAGGTAAAAGGCGGATTACAATCTCGGATAGGCAATGGAACATCTCCATTTAGAGATATTTATCAACGCGATTTCTCGGTTAGTGCAAGTATTACCGTTCCACGCTTAATTATTCCATTTTACAACCCGGTATTGGGGGGAAATGGCATGCCGCATACTACATTTTCGTCCAGTTATATTTATGCCTTGCAGAAAGATGTCTCCGTTCGAAATATTTTTATCAACTCGATCACCTACGATTGGTTTGAAACAAAATCAAAACTGCATTCCTTTACGCCTTTAAATTTCGAATATCGTTTTGGTAATTTAAGCGATAGTTTGGATGTAAACGAAGTGGCAAATAACCTTTATTATGCAACGTTGTTAAGGCGTCAGGATTTAACTTTAGGGATGAAGTACAGTTATACCTTAAATGCAGATAAGTTAAATCAATTGCGAACGTTCTTTTATTTAAGGGCAAATATTGATATTGCTGGAAACCTTTTGCAAGGCATTTCCAAGCTTGGCGGATCGGATAGCGATCCGGCCAATGACAATCCTGCACGTATTCTCGGTTTGCCTTTTAACCAATATGTTAGGCCAGAGGTAGATTTAAGATGGTATAAACATTTGGGAGGAGAAAGGCAGTTTATTGCTCGCCTAAATACTGGAATTGCCTACTCTTACGGGAATTCTATTTTAACAGGTATTCCGTTTGAGAAACAGTTTTTTGCCGGTGGATCTAGTGGTTTAAGGGCTTGGCAGGCTAGAACGGTTGGGCCTGGTAATTACAACAGAGAAGTTATTGGCTCAGAGACATTAAGAAAGGCGTTGTTTGGCTTAGATCAATTGGGAACAATGCGCCTTGAAACCAATTTTGAATATCGTTTTACACTGGCAAAAAAGTTTTTTGGGGCAACCTTAAGAGGAGCAGCATTTTTAGATGCTGGTAATATCTGGAATGTTCGTTTAGGGGAATCAATCAGTCAGCAGGTTACCGAATTAGATGAACTAACCGTTTTTAAATTGAGTAGACTGGCTAAACAAGTGGCTATCGGTACTGGTTTTGGTTTGCGTTACGATGTACAGTATTTTGTTTTCAGGTTTGATGTAGGTTTGAAATTAAAAGATCCACAATTTGGGAGTGGCGATCAATGGGTAATCGGCAAAATGTTTTCGGGATCAAAAGCGTTTAAAGAACAATATAACTTAACGCATGCTCCAGATACCTATCGATTTGTTCAGTATAATTTTGGTATCGGTATGCCTTTTTAATCAACCAAAAAGTGTTAGTGGTTTTGGTTTTTCTGATGGAGATTTAAATGGGATTTCTTTAAAGGCCTGCCATCTTTTGCCATCATGTTTATAAACTGAAAACGCTGAAACTAAAAATTTCCTTTTAAACTTACGATCCTTAAACTCAGTAATAAGTTCCCGGTAAACGTCTGACTTTAGGTCTCTAAATGCTAATGTTACGTGTGGATTAAATTTCGGCCTATTTTTTTCAATTAATTTCATCGGCTTAAGTTCTTCATCTATTTGTTTTTTCAAATTCATAATGCCTTGATTCTGTTCTGCATCAATGTAAAATGTATGTTCTGGAAAGGAATTGAAATTCAATAAAATTTGATCAAACGACTCGGAATAAGCGGCATTATTTAGTGCGCTGAAAAAATTTTCCTCTTGCGAAAGTGAGGTTATCTTCACCGGATCATATTAAGTAAGGTGTACAGGGCGTTTAAGAGATTCGAAAACTTCAAATTTTGCAGAAATAAAATTTCTTAAATCATCAATGTCATCCATAATGTCTTTTGGAGGGATTAAACATACCAAAAACAAATTTTCCATATCTAAAATTACTAAAATAATTAGTAAAAACAATGTTGAAGTGAAAATAAATTTCGTTTAAAGGCGAATAAAATTTAGTTTTGATGAGTCATCCCTCAAACAAAGCATTTGTTTCAACAAACATCCCGAAGCTATCATTGTTAAGCATTTATTTAAAAACAACTGTCATTTAATTAATAAATCAGATATAAACAAAAGCTAAAGATGAAACTACCGATTAAACTACTAATTGTCGCAACAGCGATTTCATTCTCTGCATGTAAAGGTGGGGATAAAAAAGATGGAAATGCTAAAACCGGATATGCCGAGGCCAGTAATGATGAGGCCAATCAAATAGTAGAATATAACAACGTTTTAGTTGCTTACACAGATAAAAACAATACTTATTTGAAAAGCATGGAGAGCAATGTGCAGCGCATTGCCAGAGGACTGGAACAACCTAATAATCAATATGCGTTTATAGGTATTATAACACCTTTTTCGGTTCCTCATTTTAGCAAATCAACCATGAAACCTGAAACGCCACCAAAAGTTTTAAGCGGTGAAGATCAGAAGTTTTTTAAGGATAATGTATTGGCACTGAATGAAACATTTGAAAAAATGAAAAATACGTATAAATCGCTTGATGAATATATTAAAGCAGAAGATTTCAAAGATGATAAAGGTGTAAAAGGCAAAGCGCTTGTTGATTCTATTTATGCAATGAGTAAAACTTATTACAAATATGATGATCAGCTATTAACGAAATTAGAAATAATTGGTGATGATGCAGAACGAATTATTTTGAAAACGCATCCCCTTAAAGAATATATTTTTGCGATGAAAGACGACCGTAAAGCGGTAGCTGACTTCAATAAACTAATTTTGGAATCGAAAAATTATAAAGATGATGAAGGTAAGATAAAGACTGCCTACACCGCATTGGAAGCACAAAACAAAAAACATACAGAAATGGATGCTCCAAATGCAGCTAAGTATCCAGGTAAGGATGATTCTTTCAGGCGTTTTAACGAAAGCTTTAAAGAGTTTTTAATAGAAACCAAAAAGGTGATGAGGGATGCTGCAACATCTGGTAAAATAACAGAAAATGATACAGAAGATTTAATTAGAAAGCACGAATATATGCGCACTAGCTACAACAGTTTTGTTGACTAGTTGGAGTGCCTGAAAATGAAAAAACCGATAGCGAGAGCCATCGGTTTTTTTATGTTCTATCGATAATTAATTACTCAAAATATTCTTTCATTCTTTCGAAGAAGCTTTTATCGTTTTTACCGGGTTGCGGCTTGAAATTTGGAGATTCACGTAATTTCTCAAGTGCACTGCGTTCATCGCTACTTAAAGCTTTAGGTGTCCAAATGTTGATGTGAATAATTTCGTCGCCTCTGTGGTAAGAGTTTACTTCTGGTAAACCTTTTCCTTTTAAGCGTAACAATTTTCCGCTCTGCGTTCCAGGTTCGATTTTAATTTTCGCTTTTCCATCAATTGTTGGTACTTCAAGGCTCATGCCCAAAGCAGCATCAACAAAACTTAAATGTAAATCGTAAACTATGTTATTGCCTTCGCGTTTTAATGTTTCGTGAGGAATTTCTTCAATTAAAATAATCAAGTCTCCTGGGATACCGCCATTTGGTGCTGCATTACCTTTTCCACTCATGCTTAACTGCATGCCTTCGCTCACACCAGCAGGAATGTTAATGGTGATGGTTTCTTCGCCACGTACAACGCCATCGCCATGGCAAACATTACATTTTGCCGTAATTTGTTGACCGCTACCATTACAAGTAGGGCAGGTAGAAGCGGTTTGCATTTGGCCCAAAATGGTATTGGTTACCCTACGCACTTGTCCGCTACCTCCACAAGTACCGCAAGTACTTACAGATGATTTGTCTTTTGCTCCAGAACCATCGCAAGTTTTACAAACGATTAATTTGTTAACCTTGATTTTTTTCTCTGCACCATGGGCAATCTCTTCAAGTGTTAACTTAACTTTAATACGCAGGTTAGAGCCTTTAGCCACCCTGCGGCCGCCGCGTTGCTGGCCACCGCCACCACCGCCAAAAAAGCTTTCGAAAGGATTATGACCGCCAAAAACATCTCCAAAATTACTGAAGATGTCATCCATGTTCATTCCGCCGCCACCATAACCGCCGCCACTGGCCCCCCCAACACCCGCATGCCCGAATTGATCGTAGCGTTGCTTTTTTTCTGGGCTACTTAACACTTCGTAAGCTTCGGCTGCTTCTTTAAATTTATCTTCAGCAGCTTTATCGCCAGGGTTTTTATCTGGGTGATACTTAATGGCCATCTTGCGATAGGCTTTTTTTATCTCGTCCGCAGCCGAACTTTTGCTAACGCCTAATACGTCGTAATAATCTCTTTTACTCATCTTCTTTTTAAAATGATTGAATTTTGAATGATCGAGTGATAGAATGTATAATCATTCAATCCTTCACACATTCTAACATTCAATAATTAATTTACGCTCCAACTACAACTTTAGCGAAGCGAATTACATTATCATTTAATGTATAACCTTTTTCAACTTCATCAATCACTTTTCCCTTTAAATCTTCGGTAGGTGCAGGAATATTGGTAATTGCCTCATGAAAATCTGTATCAAATGGTTGATTGATGCTTTCTACATCTTTTAAACCTTTTTGAGATAATGTATTTTTCAGTTTAGTACTCACTAATAGAATTCCTTCTTTAACTGGTGCAACATCTGCAGCAGTTTCCATGGCTTTTAACGCCCGATCAAAATCATCCAAAACAGGTAATAATGATACAATTACATCTTTACCAGCAGTTTGTAGCAACTCTACGCGTTCTTTTTGAGTACGGCGTTTGTAATTATCAAACTCGGCATATAAGCGCAGGTATTTATCGTTAAGATGTTGAACTTCTGCCTGCAATTTTTCTTCTGCAGATAATTCTGGCGCTTGTTCAGTTTCTTTTATAGTGGCATCAGTATTTTCTGCATTTTCAGCAGCATTTTCTGATGAATTTTCAGGATTCATTATATTTTCTTCTTTATCGTTATTTTTCTTCTTATTAAACATAATACTAGGCTGAATTTTTTTGTGTTAATCTCAACTATTTTGCCATAAACGTAAATCAGCCAAGCTGTCAGATTTATGTGGTTTTATCTGAACAGATTGACAGAAGAAATACGATTGTAGATTTTTGATTTACGATTTGGCAGAAATCAAAATGGATGGACTTAAGTTTGTGATTCCAGACGACGGTTTTAATAGGTTTGATTTTGAAATAACCAAACCTAAAATTCTTACGGCAGGTGCCGGATCAAAAATCGTAAATCTAAACTCTAAAATCATTAGGCTATTTGTGCGCCTTCGAGCACCACTCCATTTTCGCATTTAATAATACGGGATGGAAAAGTGCGGATAATATGGTAATCGTGGGTAGCCATTAAAACCGCAGTTCCGCCCTGGCTGATTTGCTTTAAAAGTGTTACAATTTCTTCCGAAGTTTCTGGGTCTAAATTTCCAGTTGGCTCATCGGCCAAAATAATTTCCGGGTCGTTAAGTAAAGCCCTTGCAATTACAATCCGTTGCTGTTCGCCTCCAGAAATTTCGTGTGGCATTTTCTTTATCTTCGAACGTAAGCCCACTTTATCTAAAACATCTTTAATACGCTCGTCAATCAGTTTTTGATCATTCCAACCTGTGGCTTTTAAAACAAACTCCAGGTTCTTTTCTATGGTTCTATCCGTTAACAACTGAAAATCTTGAAAAACTACGCCCAATTTTCTGCGTAAAAATGGCACCTGGCTTTCTTTTAAGTTTTTTAAATCGAAACCGGCAATATTTCCCTCGCCGTTGCCAATGTGTAAATCGCCATATAAAATTTTCAGTAAGCTACTTTTACCCGAACCTGTTTGACCGATTAAGAAAATAAATTCATCTTTTTCGATGTGTAAATTTACGTTTGAAAGTACTAAGTGTTTCTGTTGAAAAACATCAACATTGCTTAAATGAATTACTGCGTGTCCTGCCATTTTATATTTCTAATTTAGCAATTTGCCCAAAAGGCAAATCTTTAACCATTTCCATAATGTACTCTTGTTTGTCGCCCAAACCCAGTTTTTCCAAAGATTTATCTGGCCGATCTACCCTAAAGTAAGCCAGTAAGGTAAACTTATCATCTCGTAATTGTACGTAATCTGGAATTTTGGCGATGCCTTTAACTTTAACGATATACATTGTGCTCAAAAATAGCATTTCAAAACGATAAGCGAAAGCAAGAATGGCTTTTTATCTAATCAGATTGATCCAGCCTCTAAAGGTTTCAAAATCTTCATTAAAATAAATGGTGTAATAATAAACTGCAGACGGAAGATCTCTTCCATTCAATTTTCCATCCCAAGGTTTATAAATTCCATTGCTTTGATAAACAAGTTGTCCATTTCTATTCACAACCCTAACAATAGGGTTTGGAAATGCCAATGCTGCCGGTATATTCCAAGTATCATTTACTGAATCGCCATTTGGCGAAAAGGAGTTGGGAACTACAATTTTTGGATACACTTTTATAAAAACTTTATCGGTAATGGTGTTGCAGCCTAAATTAGAAATGGCATGCAAGGTATAAGTTATATCTCCTGTGGGCTTGGCTATTGGGTTTAATTGTGATGGATCCTCCAAGAAATCGTTCGGTGACCAATAATAAGTAAAATCATTTCCCATAACTTTTCCATTTAGCGTAATGGCTTGTCCTAATATGATTTTTTGATCTAAGCCGGCATCAACAATAGCATTTTTATTTACGTTTACAGTTATTTCAGCGGTTTCTGTACATGCACCATTTGATACCTTTACGGTGTAAATTGTGGTCTCAGTTGGAGATGCAGTTGGATTTGAAGAATCTGGATCTGATAATCCTACTGCTGGTGCCCATTGATAAATTGTTCCACCTGATGCTGACAGTGCAACAGAAGTGCCTTCGCAAATGGTTGTCTGCTTAAAATTGGTAGCCACAACTGGCGGTTCTAAAATGGATACGGTGGTGGTTGCAGTTGTGGAGCAGCCATTTGTGGCAACTGTAACCGTATATTCTCCAGCCATTTCCTTTGTGGCATTTATAATACTCGGGCTTTTTTCTGTTGATGAAAAATTTGGTCCCACCCAACTATACGATGTTCCGCCGGAAGCATTTAACTGAATGGTTTGGCCGATACAAATTGGGCTAAAATTTTCTGCAACTGCTATTGGAAACGCCGTAACATTAATAGTAAATGGTGTGGTTGCAACCCTGCAAGTTGCTAAGCCAATGTTTTCTGCCTCTGCGGTAATTAAACGATATTGGTAACTACCAGCCACTGCATTAACAAAGCTAACCAAATATTCTTTACCTACCTGTTCAGCAATATCATTCCAACCATTACCGTTATTGGCTTGCCATTGGTATTTTGGGTTCTGGTAAACATCATTTAAAATGGTTGCTTTTAATAAATAATTAGCGCTTTGGCCCTCACATAAGTTGGTGCTAATATTATCAGTATCATTTATTGTTTGTGTGATGATGGGACCACAGGCTCGGAAAGTAATGTCATCCAATGCCAAATCATTTCCTGTTCCCCCAGGATTTTCATTCGTCATTTTTAAAGTTATTACACCCAGGTTTGTTGGCGTAGTAAAAGTTAATGGGTATCTAATCCAATTTGTCGCACTCCCTTCAAGTATATCTGGCGTAATAAAGGTGCCAATTATTACCCCATTATTTTCTATAGTAAATTTAACTTTAGGCTTTATTCCGGTATTTCGAAGAATATTAATTATCCATGCAGAGAATTCATAAGTTGTGCCCGGACATAAGCCTGTAACAGTTATTGGTAAAAAATGCCTGGACTATTGGAGGCATTAACCACCATCATATATCCATTTGGATCATTCGGGGTATGATTAACAATATTCTGCACCCAACCTGGATTTAAACCTGAAATTGTTTTTGCTAAAGTGTAAGAGCCATCGTTTGGGGAACCAGCTATGTAATTGTAATTCGTAATTCCATTATTTAGGGGAGGCCCGAAAGTACTTACTCCAGAACCAAAATCAACATTTACGATAGGATCTCCCAAGGCTCCACTGCATTGCGCATATATTTTACAATTGACGAAAATAAACACAAGAATGAAAAATAGTTTCGGATAGCGCATTGCTTAAAAGCCTTTTAGCGAATATCTAAATTAAATTCTATAATTTTTTGCTTAATCAATTAAGGCTATTCAAAAATTCGACGGTACTTACATTATCAGCATAATCCCAGAGCTTAGGGTGCTGACTTTCGCCAAATGGGAATGTGTTAATAGTCAAACTTTCCTTCGTAACAACACATTGAATGTTATCTGCCTGCAAACTTAATTTTTCTTCTAGTTGTTGAATACTTTCATATTCTTCATAAAAAATAACAGCCAAAGGCGATGCCAAACTTTCATCCTGTTTTAATAATAGGAATCCATTATCGTAATGTTTTGCCGCATTTACCAAATAGATAGATTTATTATAATCGTAGTTGTTATTATATTTAAAATGATTAATAATGGGTTGGAAGCTTTCAATGCCTTCATAAAACTTGGCAATATCGTAGCCCTTAGGAAGATATATTTTTGAAACATTTCTACAGCCTAAACCAAAGTAGTCGAAAATATCATTGCCCAAATTTTCGATATCTTCCTTTGTCTCAGTGCCATTAATTACAGCAACGCTGTTTCTGTTTTTTCTGATGATGTTTGGCACCTTGCCAAAATAATAATCAAAATACCGCGATGAATTATTACTTCCAGTAGCGATAACTGCATCGAAATCTTTTAATCGTTCTACATATTCAATTTTACTTGCCAATGCCGGTTCAATGTTTATCAACTCAGCAATAACAGCTTTGATTAATTTATCATCAGATGAAGAAAGCTTAATCATGGCAATATTTCCAGAAGCAATTACACTCAAAACATCATGAAAACCAACCATAGGAATGTTGCCTGCCAGGATTAAACCAATCTTTTTTGGTGAAAAACTGAAGCTGATTGTTTTGAACCACTGTTCAACATCAGCTTCGTTTAACATCTCTGCAAATGAGGATAAAGACTTTTTTATATTTTCTACGGTAAACCAGGCATTGCTGTTTTCTGCAGCATAAATTGCATTTCCTAGTATGTCAGTAGGGTTTGTAAGCTTTATTCCTAATTTTTTGAAGGCAATTATTACTTTTTCTTTAGTTAAACCTGACATATTTAGAATTATTATTAAGTGATTAAGTACTATATTTGCATCGCAAAGGTAAACTAAGCAAAAGAATTAGACGAAAACATGGCAATTAAAATAACAGATGAGTGTATAAATTGTGGGGCATGTGAACCAGAATGTCCTAATAACGCAATTTACGATGCCGGTACTGCATGGCGTTTTTCTGATGGTACAAATCTAAATGGTATCATCGATTTTGGTAATCAACAAATCGAAGCTGATTCTTCGCAAGAAGCTGTTTCTGATGAAGTTTATTACATTGTATCTGATAAGTGTACGGAGTGTAAAGGCTTTCATGATGAGCCACAATGTGCTGCGGTTTGTCCGGTAGATTGTTGCGTAGATGATGAGGATATTCGCGAAACGGAAGAAGAGTTACTTGCGAAAAAAGCTTGGTTACACCAGGAGAATTAAGATTGTGACTATACGATTTCAGATTACATCAAAAAATTAAGGCTTAAGAATAATATAAATCCCGATGAAATTCGGGATTTTTTTGTGCCAATAATTATCGAATAGCCTGATAAACAAGCGATTTAAATTGCTCGCTCAACTTGCCGTGAGAAAGTGGCCATTGTTGAACATAAATTTGAGCAACAATTTTCTTTTTCGGATCTACCCAAAAGTTGGATCCAAAAAAGCCTCCCCAGCCATATGAACCGGCGCTTTGGCCGAGTTTTTTACTTCCTTTATCTGATATCACTTCAAAACCTAAACCAAAATAATTATCGCCAAATGGAATATTGCCAATTTGGTTTGTGGTCATCAAATCTACACTTCGTTTAGACAATATTCTTTTTCCATTTAATTCACCATTATTTAACAGCATTTGGAGAAATAAACCGTAATCTTTTGAAGTAGAAACCAAACCGGCACCGCCAGCAAAATAGCCGTTATTATTGATTGGATAGTTAACGGTTGCACCTGGAAACGCACCATCTACCCAAGGTTTTACAGTTTTTGTAGTTTCATCTTCGGTGTAAACCGTTGCTAATCGATCTTGTTTCTCTTTGGGCAACGCAAAGTAGGTATCTTTCATTTCCAAAGGGCGGAAGATTCTTTCTCTAAAAAATTGATCCAGACTTAAACCTGAAGTTACTTCAACTAATCTCCCTAAAACATCTATAGCAAGACTGTATTGCCACTTTTCACCAGGCTGCAAAGCGAGCGGCAACTTTCCTAATTTATTAATTTCGGTTTCTAAAAGTTTTTTATGGATCACAAACCCAGCTTCAATACCAGCTTTAGCATATATGGCGTTCATCTCTGGCGATCCTATTTGCGCATATCCTAAACCTGAAGTGTGGGTAAGTAAATCCCGAATGGTTATTTCGCGTCTAGCTGGTACGGTGGTATAGCTACCATTTTTTTTATTGTACTTATCAAGCACTTTCGGATTTTTAAAAGCAGGAATAAATTTAGAAATGGGATCATCTAGCGTAAATTTTCCTTCGTCAAAAAGCATCATCACCGCTACACAGGTTATGGCCTTGGTTTGCGAGGCAATTCTCAAAATATCATCTGTTTTAAACGGACGATTCAGTTGGTTTCCATAAGCCTTGTTATACACTGTTTTCCCATCAACAGCAATGTTTGCAGTGATGCCTTTAATCCATCCGCTATCAAGATATTGTTTGAAAAGACTATCAATTTTAGAAAGTCCTTTTGACGATATCGAACTTTCAACCTCATTTAGTTGTGCATACGAACTATTAAACGTAAGCAACAGAAAAAATAACGGTGCGTAAATGAATTTTTTCATAAGGTGTCTTCCTAAATGTCGCATTTATTAGGAATAATCAATACCGGACAAGCAGATTTTCTTGCCACATGCTCAGCAACACTTCCCATTAAAAAATGATACAAGCCAGTTCTGCCGTAGGTTCCTATCACAATTAAATCAGATCCCCACTCATCAGATTGTTGAATAATGCCGTGAGCGGCCGTATCTACCACACTCAAATAAGTTGTTTTTATCCCATTACCGAATTTAGTTTCCATCTCTTTCAGTAAGATATGGCTGTTTTCTTCGCTGTTATCGTAAGTTTCTAAAAAAACAGGTGCTAACGTTAGATCGGGGTTTACATTGGCTGGGATCGGCTCAATAATGTTTACCAATGCAACCTCAGCACCAAACTTTTCGGCCATATCATATCCGGCTTTTGCAGCTTTTTCCGAACAGGTGCTATTATCTACAGCAATTAATATCTTCTTAAAATTCATAACGAGCAGATTTAAATGTGAACATCGTAAAAATAACAAATTTGAATACAAAATGTTAGGCATTGATTGTAAATTGTTAGTTTTACTTCCAATTCAACGAGCAGAATTAAATGGAAAATCAAAACGGTATTTGTAGAATTGCAGTAGCTCCTTTGAGGGCTGAACCATCAGATAGAGCAGAAATAGTTTCGCAGTTGTTGTTCGGCGATCACGTAGAGGTTATTGGAAAAGACGATAGATGGTGGCTAGTAAAAAATGGCTACGATGGCTACGAAGGCTGGATGGATTTTAGGCAATTGGCTGCAATTTCGCATACACAATTTGTAGAAATGAATAGCTGTGAATTATTGGCTCCTTTAAGTTTCAATAATGTTTTGACAGCTGCCAATGGTAGTGTTTATCATTTAAGTCCGGCGAGTAATATACCGTATTTAGCTGATGGCTACTGTTTTGCTGGCCAGGAAAAATTCAAGGTTAACTTTGAGCCTCATGATACATCGAAGAGAGATTTTAAAACTGAAATCGAATCCACAGCTAAATTTTTTCAGAATATCCCTTATTTATGGGGTGGCCGTAACCTTTTCGGTTTTGATTGTTCTGGATTTGTACAAACTGTATTTAAACTGTTAAACATTAAGTTAAACCGAGATGCCTCACAGCAAGCAGAACAAGGAGAGTTGGTTGGTTTTTTAGCGGAAGTTAAACCTGGTGATGTAGCTTTCTTTGATAATGCTGAGGGTAAAATTACACACGTTGGTATTATGCTGAGTCCGAATGAAATTATCCACTCATCAGCAAAAGTTAAAATTGATCCAATTGATGATCAGGGAATTTTTAATAGAGAATTAGGCGTTTACAGCCATAAGTTGCGAATTATTAAAAGGTTTGTGGAATAAATAATAAAATTGCATCATGCTGTAAACTGATTTATGGCAGCACCGTCTACAATTTTAATTAACAATCCTTGTAATGAGAAATGGTTGAGCATGCAGGCCGATCAGTCTGGGCGATTTTGCAGTTCATGCCAGAAGTCGGTTATCGATTTCACGCAATTTTCTGATAGCGATTTAAAGTTTTGGTTTACCAACAATCAAAATACAGGTTGCGGAAGGTTTAATCCTGAGCAAATTAATCGATTGATTGATGTGAAAGCAAACTTTTCTTTCAAGCAATTTAAACCGAGTTTGATTGCAGCATGGATGGTTGCTTTTTTAAGTTTTCCAAAGCTGGGCAATGCGATTGGTAAATCTTATGCTACATATCAAACTGACGAGAAGAGATACAAAACAGAAAAAAGAACAGCGCTATCTGGAAAAGAGCTTATCACGATAAAAGGACGAGTTATTGATAGTGATGAAAATTTGCCTCTTGTTGGTGGAAATGTTAGGGTAAAAGGAACAAGCATTGCTACGGTTGTCGATAAAGAAGGTAATTTTGAATTGAAAGTAGATAAAAATGACTTCAAAAATAATTTGGTGTTAGAGTTTACTGCGGTAGGATTTGAAAGCCGAAGTTTCAAAGTAAATCTTAAAAAGACTGAAACTATCACTGTAACTCTGAAAATGAAATATGCTATACTAGGTGGTTTCGGAGTAATTAAAACTCCAACTATCTTAAATCGATTCAAAAGCATGTTCAATGGTTAAATAATTCGGTTCCCTTGCTTATCATCCCTGATAAGAATAAAATATCCCACTATTATTCCGTGTTTTTTATAAAGAATTTGAAATCAATTCTAAATCAGTTTTATGAAGTTACTTTTTACGCTCATCAGTTTTCTTGTTTTCTTTGCTCAGGGTTTTAGTCAAAACAAACTATCCAAAAGCAAGCAAGCCAGCTATGCTACATTTGTTTATAAAATTAATGATGCTGAGGTAGTTAGTATCTTAAGTAAGGAAAAAACAAACGATAGTTTTTACCATACCTTAATCAGTTCTGATTATTTTAAAGACTATAAAAAAGCAGATTTACCTTATGGAAATTACCTGCTTGTAGATGCCAGCGGAGCCGCTATTAATTCAAGTTTGAATAGCGAAAACAATGTTTTACTCCAATTTATTAATAATGAAAAAGATTTTCAGTTTTACATAACAGACGTAAAAGGAAATCTAATTGCCAATGCTTTTGTAGAAATTGATGGTAAAAAACGAGCGGTTTATGATAGTAGAACGAAGTCATACAGAAGTACACACCGCAAGGAAAAAGGTAAACCGAAGGAAGAAGGTATTATAAAGGTTGTGCATGAAGGTGTAAGTAATTTCTTTGAGTACGATGTTGATGATAGAAATTACTATGATAACGATAGAGAAGACTGGCCGTTCTTTAAAAAAGTAGCCTATTCATTTCCAATAAAATATTTTTGGCAACCGTTTAAGACTGTTTTTAGAAAGAAACGGGGCGTTAAGCCTTTATATGCTGGTTATATGGTCTTTAGCAAGCCTATATACAAGCCGCTCGACACCGTAAAATTTAAAGCTTTTATTATAAATTCGAAAGGCGGAAACATTAAAAACAGGGCTGCAGAAGTAATTTTGCAAGTTGATGATTCAAAAAAGAAACTAGCCATGATAAATCCTTACAAAAATGGAGGTTACGAATACAGCTTCGTGCTTGCCGATAGTTTGAACCTGAAATTGGATAGGAATTATGGCATTAGTTTGGAAGAAAAATCTAAAAAACCGAAGAAAGCATTCCGCATTAGCAATAATTTCCGTTACGAAGATTATGAGCTTAAATCGCTTGATTTTTCGCTGCGAACAGATAGAAATGAACAAACAAAAGACAGTTTAATTACCGTTTATTTTAAAGCCACAGATGAAAATGAATTGGCCGTGCCTGATGGCAGGGTAGAACTCACTTTAACCACCAACCACATCAATTATTATACGGATAAAAAGGTTTTTGTGCCCGATACGCTTTGGCAAACGAACATCACTTTAGATCCCGTTGGTGAAACTAAACTTGTGTTACCTGCTGATATTTTCCCGAAAGCTAGCCTTAGCTTTAACCTAAATGCTAAGTTTTTAAACAGCAATAACGAAGTGAGGACGGCATCAAAATCTTTAACCTATAACGATTGGAAAAAAGCAGAAAAGTCTGTTAAAGCTGTTGAGATAAAATCTGAATTTAGGAAAGATAGTTTGTCAATTTCTTATCTGGTAAACAATAAAAGCGAAACACAGTCGGCTAAAATGATCAGTTATACTGAAGATGATGTAGTGATCAATTCTCAAGATATTAAGTTGCCATATATCGCTAAAATTGATTATCGAGCCGAATATGTTGAAATTGAAACCCCAAAAGATACAGCCACGATTGATATCACTAAATTAAACCCGGAATTGCAAATTAACGCCATGCAAAATAAAGACAGTTTGCGTGTGGTAGTTATAAATGAACATAAAGTGCCTTTTTGGTATACCATTTTTGCAGATAATAAGGTTTTTTTAAGAGGTTATACCAACAATCTCGATACACTGATCAAAAACGAGAGTAAAAAAGCCAGCCATATTCGCATCAATTATTTTTGGGATGGCGATGAAGAGACCAGAGAGGTAAGTGCATTTTATAATCCTTACCAATTGAACCTGAAACTGATTTCGCCAGACATGGTTTATCCTGGTCAGAAAGTAAATATGTTGGTTCAGGTTACAGATATCAACCAAAAACCGGTTCCAGAAACGGATGTTACCGCACAAGCATTTACTGCAAAATTTACTGATGTTCCTAATGTAAGGTTGCCTTACTTGGGTAGAAAATACTTAGCGCACAAAACCAATAAAATTAAAATAGAGGCCGATGAAGCTAGCGGTAGCGTTAGCTCAAAGTTAGATCAGCTTACCTGGACAAAATGGAGCAAAAGTCTAGGATTAGATACCATTGAGTATTTCAGGTTTATGCATCCCAAACCAATTTATGATGTAATTGAAACTACTAATGATACCACCACACAAGTTGCTCCTTTTGTGGTTTTAGATGGTGCAATTTTGCCTGCCAACATTGTTTATATCGATAATGTACCTGTATTTTTTAACCAGGCTCAACAATTACAGCGTTATTCTTTTGTAGTAAAACCTGGTTATCACAATTTTAAAATCCGCACAGCGGATAAGCTGATAACCGTAGAAAATTACAATATCACGGCAGGTAAAAAAACAATTTTTAGCATTTTGGCAGATACCACTAATAAATTGGTAACGGTAAGCAAACCAACTACGCTGACGGCGCAAGAAAGCCAGGAATTAGATAATTATATGATTAAAGTTGCCAATAACTTTAACCTAAATAAAACAACCATTTCGGCAGTAACATCTGATACCCGTTTACTCATAAATCCTAATAACCGAACTGAAGGAGAACTTTTGGTTGGTCCAATAAGAGAAAATGTTTTAGAGTTTAACAATGGAAAATGGCATCAAAATTTCACAAAAGAAGCTAGTTATACCTACACTTTTGAGCCGGGCTTGATCAAACAGAAATCAAACGCTAAAAAATATGCATTCGAGACAAAGCTGTCTGGTTATGCCAGTAATGGAAATACGAATATCGCTTATGAATATGCCTTAAAAAAGAATGAAATCGATAAAATTTGGCTTGAGTTTATGGATTTACGAAGTAGAACGACACAACTTTTCTATAATGCAAGTTTAAGTGGACAAAAAGGTACGGGAAATTTGAGGTACGATATTGATACAGCACTTACCAATCATGTTCCGTACATCAAAAATGTAATTGTTTATAAACCTAATCAGGCCAATTTCTTACGCATTTACAAAGGCGAAATCAATACTGATGTTTTAGAAAGTGGTAGATACAAAATTCTGTTCTTATTAAAAGACAATAGTTATTTTATTACGGATGATATCAACATTCAGCCTTATGGTGCAAACTATTACAAATGGAACAATTTTAAAATTGTACACCCTGATGATTTTAGCCAAAAATTAGACAGCACCATAAAATCAACTCCAAAAATAGGACATTATAGTGGAGAGGGAGGCACTGATCTCACCGAAGAAATCAGATTATTTTTCAATACTTATATTTTTGATAAAAATGAGCTAAAGAATACTTTAAGGGGAAGAATTTTATCATCTGTAAATAATAAACCAGTAGCAGGTATTGTCATAAAGGTTGTAGGTTTAGATGTAAAAACCATCAGCGATGCTAAAGGATATTTTAGTTTTAAAACACCAGAAAAAGGAGCGTTAAAGATATCGGCAAGAAGATATTATGATAAAGTGTTTGATATAGTAAATGGATCAATAGGAGATATTTCGCTCGATACAATTGATAACAATTTAAAAGGAGTTGAAATAGTTGGTTATAATGCCGTGAGAAAACAGAATATGACTGCTAGTGCAACTATGTCTATCAGTTCTAATGAGCTAAATTATGCCTTGCAAGGTAAATCTTCTGGTCTTTTACTTCAAGAAGTTGTAATGGTAAGAGGTTCTGGTAGTGTAATTAGCAATCAAAAGCCATTAATTATTGTAGACGGCTTGCCATTTGATGGCGATATCAGCAGTTTAGATATAGATTTGGTAAAAGATGTTACCATTTTAAAAGATGCAAGTGCCACAGCTATTTATGGAGCTAGAGCGGCAAATGGGGTAATTATCGTCAAAAGTAAAAAAGGAAATTTAGCAACTAATCTCGCTGGACAAGTGGTTGCGCAACAGCAAACCATGCGCACAAATTTTAATGATGAAGGTTTTTGGCAGCCTAAATTGATTACAGATGAAAATGGTGTAGCCAAGTTTACCGTGAAATTTCCAGATGATATTACCAAATGGAAAACACGTGTAATGGCGATGAATGGCAATAAACAAACGGGTTATACAGAAGGAAGTATTAAATCATTTATATCTTTAAGTGCCAATTTTGTTTCGCCACTTTTTGCCATTGTTGGCGATAGTATTAATGTGTTAGGCAAATTGATGAACTACACACCGCTGGAAGAAACGGGCATTCGTAAATTTTTGTACAATGGACAGGAACTTCGAAATTCTACTGTTAAGTTTAAAAATTCACTGATTGATACTATGGGGATCGTTGTAAATTCTAAAGACAGCTTAAATTTTGAATATACTTTGGTGCAGGAGAACGGCTACTTTGATGGCGAGCGCCGAAAAATTCCGGTATTTGAAGCTGGCGTAAAAGAAACCAAAGGCTATTTTTCAGCTTTGCTCAGAGATACAACTATCAATTATGCGTTTGATAAAAATTTAGGGAAAATAACGCTTCGAACGGAGGCATCGGTATTTCCAACTTTGTTGGATGAAATGACCAAATTGCGCAATTATGAGTTTTTGTGTAATGAGCAATTGGCTTCTAAATTGAAATCGTTATTGTTAGAAAAACGGGTTCGCAAATACTTAGGCCAAAAATTCACACACGAAAAAGACATCACTTTCATCCTTAAAAAACTACAGCAAAATAGAAAACCGCAGGGAACTTGGGGTTGGTGGCAAAATAGCGAAGAACAAATGTGGATTAGCTTGCATGTAGTTGAGGCGTTATTACAAGCAGAAAAAGATGGTTACATTGTCGATTTAAACAAGGCATTATTACAGAGATATTTAGTTGGTAAATTAACAAATGAACCTAATTACAACGATATCCAGGTAATTAAACTTTTGCACTTGCTAGATGGAAAAAATTACATTAAAGATTGGGTGTTGGCATTTGAGGAGAAAGAAAAAAAGCGTGATGCAGATTTATCTCCGGCGCTTTTAGCCATGAAGCAGAGGGAAACAAAAGCATCTACTTTTGAGGTACTAGAGATGATGGAATTGAGGCAGATGGCAGGTTTGAAGATAGATTTAAGTGTGTTAACCAAACTTAAAAAACAAACCATGTTTGGTAGCATTTATTGGGGCGAAAAAAGTATTCGTTTTTGGGATAATAGCATTCAAAATACTTTATTGGCTTATCGAATTTTAAAAAATGCTGGCGGATACGAAAATGAATTGGAAAAAATAGCGCTTTACTTTTTAGAGCAACGGAAAGATGGGCAATGGCGAAATACTTATGAAGCTTCTATGATTTTGGAAACGATTTTACCTGCTTTCCTTAAAACAAACGAGAAGAAAGAACCCGTATCAATTAAGGTTAACGAACAATCGATCACTCAGTTTCCATTCGATAAAGTAATTGAAAATCCTACTGATTTAAAAGTGGAAAAGAAAGGTAATTCTGCAGTGTATTTTACGGCATATCAGCAATTTCAAAATGCCAATCCTAAAAAAGTAGAAAAGGATTTTGTAGTTCGTAGCTCGCTCTTACAAAAAGGAAATACAGTAAGCAATTTAAAGGCTGGAGAAATAACTACCTTAAAGGTAGAAGTTGAGGTAAAAGCAGATGCCGATTACGTAATGATTGAAATTCCTATTCCGGCAGGTTGCAGTTACGAAAATAAAGTTCAGAATTTTTGGGGAGAAGAAACGCATCGTGAGTATTTCAAAAACAAAACGTCTATTTTCTGCACCAAACTTAAACAAGGCAAATATACCTTCACCATAGATTTAATGCCAAGATATTCTGGTTCTTATGTGTTAAATCCAGCAAAAGCAGAGATGATGTATTTTCCAGTTTTTTACGGTAGGGAAGGGATGAAAAAAGTGGCGATAAATTAAGAATTTTCGTCATTGCCTGCCTGCAGCAGGCAATGACGAGTATAATAGTAAATTAACCTTCCATCTCCCAAACCATCACTTTTCTGTCATCTCCTGTAGAAATTAAATACTTTCCATCTTTGCTCCAAATGATTTTATTGATGGAATGGGTATGACCAAATTCTCCTTTTTCCAAACTTAAAATTTTGTAAAGCTTAAAGTTTTCAGCATCCCAAAGTTTAATGCTTTTATCCTGACTGCTCGTTGCAAAATAGGGGAGTGTTGGATGAAAGACAATGTTATAAATCGTAAACATGTGCGCTGGAATAGTTTGTACCAATTCACAATTTGTGCTGTAGGTATCCCTTTGGGAGCAATTCCATATTTTCAATTGCGCATCTCTGCTTCCAGAAATCAAATATCTTCCCTTAGGATGATAAGCCAAAGAGGTAACCGGTAATGAATGACCTTCCAAAGCTTGTTTTAAACTGTAGTCCGCTAAATTGTAAATCCTTATTAAGTGATCTTTACAGCCAAAGGCGATTTCAGTTTCATCGGGGGAAATAGCAATACACCTAACTGTATCATAAGCGACTTGAAAGCGATAAATTTCTGAAAAATCATTTAGAGACCAAACTGCAACCGAACCATCTTCACCTGTAGTTAATAATTCGTTTTTGCTTTTGGCTACTTGAATACCAAAAATTGGTTTTGGATGTGCATCAATTCTTGTAACAATTTCCTGCTTTATCAAATCATAAACACTAAATGCCCCACTTCTCTCTCCAATGAATAGCAAATTGTTATAACTAAGCAAACTGTAAACCGAACTTTGTACAGGTGTTTTTACCTTTACGAAGGCCATGTTTTCTAGCGACCATTCTACAAGTCCTTTGTCATTTCCTGCACTATAGAAAATACCATTCTCATCAGCATTTGCTAAAGCATAAACGGGGTTTTGATGGCCAGGAAAGGTATGGAGATGTTTGAGCATTTTATTCGTATTGCGTAATGAGTATTGCGAATTGCGATTGGATTTGTCTCAATACGCTCTACTCACATCTCACATCTATTTATGTCTACTTTCTAGTTTCTTAGCAATATCCTTAATTGACAACCCTTTTTCTTTTAATAAAAAAGTCAGATGGAAAAGTAAGTCAGCTGCTTCGCCAATTAAATCCTCTTCAGTTTCTGCCAATGCCGCGATAACAGTTTCTACACCTTCCTCGCCAACCTTTTGCGCTATTTTGTTTAAGCCTTTGCTGCGCATTTTATTGATGTATGAGCCTTCAACAGGGTTTTCATATCGATCATTAATGATATTTTCTAACTCAAAAATGAAGTTCTGATTATAGTCAGTTTTAAAACAACTTCTACTACCCGTGTGGCAAGTTGGACCAACCGGATTGGCTTTGATCAATACTGTATCATTATCGCAATCGATATGAATAGATTTTACAAAAAGAAAATTGCCACTTTCTTCACCCTTGGTCCACAAGCGGCTTTTAGAACGAGAAAAGAATGTTATTTTACCTTCAGCTTGTGTTTTCTCAAATGCTTCGGCATTCATGTAACCCAACATCAGCACTTCTAATGTTTGCTCATCTTGTACCACTACAGGAACTAAGCCGTCGCTTTTATTAAAATCTATAATCATTTGTTTCTTTAAAGTTTCGTCATTGCGAGGTACGAAGCAATCCTAAAGCGATGGTTCTTTTCCTACTTAGGTTTAAGATTGCTTCGTACCTCGCCTGCCTGCAGCAGCAAGCAATGACGAGTTTATTTATATCCTAACAGGAATTCCGTTCCTTTTTAGTTCTTGTTTTAAATCTGGGATTAATATTTCTCCATAATGAAATACCGAAGCAGCTAACGCAGCATCAACACCAGCTTTTTGAAAAACTTCTGTAAAATGTTCAGTTTTTCCTGCTCCGCCAGATGCGATGATTGGTATGTTGATCATCTGGTTTATCTTACTTAACAAGTTGCAGTCAAAACCAGCTTTTGTACCGTCATGGTCCATTGAGGTTAAAAGAATTTCTCCTGCACCTAAATCTTCCGCTTTTTTAATCCAGGCTTCAGTTTCTAGTTCAGTTATCAATCTCCCTCCATTTAAATGAACAATGTTTTTGCCATCAATATGTTTGGTATCAACTGCTAAAACTACAAACTGTACCCCGAAAGTTTTGGCTAAATCTTCAATTAACTTTGGGTTTTTTACTGCCGCAGAATTAATGCTGATTTTATCTGCACCAGCATTTAACAAGGCTTCAGCATCTGCAATTTCGGTTATACCGCCACCAATAGTAAAAGGAATGTTTAATTGTCTGGCAACAGATCTCACCATCTCTATCATCGTTTTGCGACGTTCGTGAGTAGCGGTAATATCTAAAAAAACCAGTTCATCAGCACCTTGCTGAGCATATTGAGCCGCAAGCTCTACCGGGTCACCAGCATCTCGTAAATCAACAAAATTTACGCCTTTTACCGTGCGACCGTCTTTTACATCTAGGCAGGGAATTATTCTTTTACTAAGCATTTTTTATAGTTTCGTTATTGCTTGCCTGCGGCAGGCAAGCAAGGCACGAAGTAGTCCTAAAAGCTGATAGCTATCGTTGTAGGATTGCTTCGTGCCTCGCAAGGCCGGGTATTTTAGTGTTTTTGTTTTAATAAAGTTGAAATAATCAAGGCGCCACCGCATAACAAGCACGGTAGAAAAAGCCAAATTGAAAATTTGCCGATGATACCAATTAATCTCAAATAACTACCTACATAGAAGAAATAATTAAGTGCTAAAAAGATCATTAAAAATGATATTAATATCAGTATTATTCCCCACATAAGTGAATTGTTTTTCATTCACTTATATACTACTCAGCATCTTCAAATTCCAATCTTTAATCTGCTCAATGGTAATTCTATCCTCGTAAATCGCTTTTCCAACCACTACACTTCTAATAGGATATTTCGCTAATTCATGAATATCTTCCATCGAACTTACACCACCTGATGCAATTAATTTAATCATTGGAGAATGTTCTAACAATTTTTTGTACAAGTCTACTGCTGCTCCACCTAATTTCCCGTCTTTACTAATGTCTGTACATAAAAAACGGAAGAAGCCTAAAGCCAAACATTTATCAACATAATCCATTAATTTAATTGGCGAGCTTTCCATCCAACCAGAATATTTAATTACTTCGTCCAAAACATCAATGGCGATCACAATACGGTTTGCATAGTTGTCTTTTTTTGCAAAAGCTTCGCTCAATTCCTGCAAGAAATCAGGATTGGTAATCGCTTGCGTACCTACAATCACACGGTGAATTCCTGCATCAAGCAAATTAGTTACCTGCTCAATTGTACGGATTCCACCGCCATATTGCACTTTCATTTCGGTTTTTTTAATGATTTCGAAAAGTGATTTCTGGTTGCTGAAATCACCCTTTGCACCATTCAAATCAATGATATGGATAAAATCAGTTCCATTTGAACGATATTTTTCTATCATATCGGCAATAGAAACATCATACTCGGTTTTCTGATTGTAATCGCCTTCTCGCAGGCGGACTACTTTTCCGTCCAAAATATCAATTGCAGGAATTATATACATTTTTTTTTAGTTAAAAGTTGAATGTGAAAAGTTATCTAAATATGAGCCATTCCTCAACTTAAGTTTGAAAAATTTTTTAATATCTGTTCGCCAGCTTTTCCCGATTTCTCCGGGTGGAACTGAACGCCGTAAAAGTTATCTTTTTGTACTGCTGCCGAAAATTTTAGTCCATAGTTGGCAGAGGCGATGTCAAAAGTAGGGTTATATTCAATAAAGTACGAATGAACAAAGTAAAATTGTGCATTATCTTCAACACCCTCAAACAATGAATTGTTTTTATGCTCAACATCGTTCCAGCCCATATGTGGAATCTTGATTTGCAATGTCTTATCAAACTTTTTAGTCTTCACCGGTACAATATCCAATAGTTCAGCATCTCCTTCTTCCGAATGTTCGGTAATGAGTTGCATGCCTACACAAATCCCAAGTACAGGTTTTTTTAAGGCTTTTATGGCGCTTACTAAACCAGTTTGTTCCAGTTTTTTCATTGCTGCACCTGCATGGCCAACCCCAGGGATGATAATGTGACTGTATTTATCTAAATCAGTCTCCGTATTTACCATTCCGTAAGTGATGTTTTGCCTTTCTAAAGCTGCGGTTAAAGAAAAAATATTCCCCGCTCCGTAGTTCACTATTCCAATCATAATTAGTATCAAGTATTTAGTATCGAGTATCAAGACAAGACACTTTTTTATAAAATTTGAAAACGAATGTCAGTTTTTCATTGGTGCTGTGGTCTTGTGCCAAAGGCACTCCTTTGGAGCTATTCGTTTCTCCCGATGAAAAATCGGGATCCGTGTTCGCTGCTATCAGATTTATAATTTGAAGTTTGTGCATTAACCTTCAACCTTCCAACTTTCAGCCCTCTACCTTACAAAACTCCCTTTGTACTTGGCAACACCATCTTTTCTGCATCACGTTTAACCGCCATTTTAATTGCTTTTGCAAAAGCTTTAAATATAGCTTCAATTTTGTGATGTTCGTTTTCGCCCTCTGCTTTTATGTTTAAATTACATTTCGCAGCATCGCTAAAAGATTTAAAGAAGTGATAAAACATCTCCGTCGGCATATCGCCAACTTTTTCACGTTTGAATTCAGCATCCCAGACAATCCAGTTGCGGCCACCAAAATCAATGGCAACCTGGGCTAAGCAATCATCCATCGGCAAGCAGAAGCCATAGCGCTCGATGCCCAATTTATTGCCTAATCCTTGAGCAAAAGCTTTACCAAGTGCTATTCCGGTATCTTCAATGGTGTGGTGTTCATCAATGTGTAAATCGCCCTTGGCAATAACCTCCAAATCAACACTACCATGTCGGGCTATTTGATCCAGCATGTGATCGAAAAAGTTTAAACCTGTTGCAATTTTAGCTTTCCCAGTACCATCCAAATCCAAATTAATGGTAATATCGGTTTCGTTGGTTTTGCGAACGTGGTTAATTTTTCTGCTTCCTGCTTTTAAAAGATTGTAAATATCCTCCCATTTTTGCGTTTCCAGGATAATGATGTCAAGCAAGGTTTCATGTTTATCTAAAGCTTCTGTAGACCCGAGTGCATCATTCTGGCGGAGAAAAATAGCTTTCGCTCCTAAATTTTTGGCCAGTACAACATCATTCAACCTATCTCCAATCACGTATGAGTGTTGCAAATCGTAATCGCCATTTAAATACTTGGTAAGTAAAGCCGTTCCGGGTTTGCGGGTAGGGGCATTATCCTTCGCGAAAGTTCTATCAATAATAATTTCACTAAAATTTACACCTTCTCCTGCAAAAGTATCCAGCATGAAATTATGGATTGGCCAAAAATTTTCTTCTGGATTTGATGGTGTTCCCAATCCATCCTGATTTGTTACCATCACCAATTCATAATCCATCTCTGCTGCAATTTTGGATAGGTAGTACAACGACCGTGGATAAAATTTCAGCTTCGCAAAATTATCTACCTGCTCATCTTCCGGCTCAATATTTAAAGTTCCATCGCGATCTATAAATAATACTTTTTTCATCTTTTATTTCGTTTTCAAAATGGATAATAGTTTATCATTTTCTTCTCTTGTTCCAACGGTAATTCGTAAACAACCTTCGCACAAAGTCACTTTCGAACGGTCGCGAACGATAATGCCTTCATCAACCAAACTATCATAAATTTGAGTTGCATCCGTCACTTCTACCAATATAAAATTGGCGTCAGATGGATAGACTTTTTTAACAATATCTAACGTATTCAAATCAGTGGAAAGACGGTCTCTTTCGGCGACAGATTCTTTGATCCAATCGTTAACTTGTGCAATATTTTTCAAGGCCTCAAAAGCTAAATCTTGCGTGGCTTGATTGATGTTGTAAGGTGGTTTAATTTTGTTCAAAACGTCAATCACTTTTCGCGACGAAAACGCCATTCCCAAACGCAAAGCTGCAAGCCCCCAGGCCTTCGAAAAAGTTTGTAAAACTACCAGGTTTGCATACTCGGTTAGCTCCTGAATAAAGGTCTTTTGGCGAGCATAATTTATGTAGGCTTCATCAACCACAACGATGCCTTTAAAGTTGGCTAAAATTGTTTCAATATCTTCGCGGTTTATCGAATTTCCTGTCGGATTATTTGGTGAACAAATGAAGATTAATTTTGTGTTTTTATCAATCGTTTCTGCAATCTTTTCCATGTCTAATTGGAAATTCGGCAGCAAGCTGACTTTGCGAATTTCGACATCATTTATATTTGCAGAAACTTCATACATGCCATACGTTGGCGGAAGAACGATCACATTGTCTTTTCCTGGGTTACAAAAGGCTCGGAAAAGCAAATCTATCGCTTCATCACTTCCATTGCCTAAAAAGGTATTTTCAATAGGCACGCCTTTTATCTTACTAATGGCATCTTTTAAATCAAATTGTAGTGGATCTGGGTAGCGATTATAATTTGCGGGTAGGGGAGAACCATAGCTGTTCTCATTGGCATCCAAAAATACAGATGCTTGTCCTTTAAACTCATCTCTTGCAGTAGAATATGGTTTAAGGTTTTTTATATTTTCTCTTACTAATTCGTTAATGTCCATGTTATTTCTGTGTGATAGATAAAGGAGCAAGGGCCAAAGATGAATGACTTGGTGTTTAAGCCTTAGTTCTACTTTTTGCTTTAAATCTTTGTTTTTAATCCTTGTTCTTTGATCTTATTGTAATCGCATTTTTATGTGCCTGCAAGCCTTCGGCAGCTGCAAGTGTTTCAACAGTATTTCCAATGTTCTCTAATCCATTGACCGACAAATGCTGAAAGGTTATCTTTTTAAGAAAAGCATCAGTTGACACACCCGAATACGCTTTAGCAAAGCCACTTGTAGGTAGAGTATGATTTGTTCCTGATGCATAATCACCAGCACTCTCTGGAGTAAAGTTTCCTAAAAATACCGAACCAGCGTTGATTATCAATGGAATAAGGTTCTCAAAATTGCTTGTAGCTAAAATCAAGTGTTCTGGCGCATATTCATTGGAAAATTCCATTGCAGCATCTAAATTATCGACTAAAACAACGTAAGAATTTTCAATAGCTTTCGCTGCAATATCCTTTCTAGGTAAATCAGATAATTGTTTTTGAAGTTCTTGAAGAGTTTCAGCTATGATATCACTTGAGGTAGAAACTAAAATTGACTGACTATCAACTCCATGTTCAGCTTGAGCTAGTAAGTCGGCGGCAACAAATGACGGATTGGCAGTATCATCAGCAATCACTAAAACCTCTGATGGGCCTGCGGGCATGTCTATTGCAACCTTATTTTGAACCATCGTTTTTGCTGTTGTCACGTAGCGGTTTCCTGGACCAAATATCTTATAAACTTGGGGCACAGTTTCTGTTCCGAAAGCCATTGCGGCAACAGCTTGGGCACCACCAATCAGATAGATTTTCTCGATACCTAGAAGCACAGCACAATAGGCAAGGTAACAATTCGTTTTGCCGTCGCTTTGTGGGGGTGAGCACACTACGATTTCTTTGCTGCCAGCAATTATTGCAGGGGTAGCCAGCATCAAGAAAGTGCTCGGTAAAACTGCAGTGCCACCTGGAATGTAGAGGCCTACCTTTTCAATTGCCCTGGATTCTCGCCAGCAAACCACTCCAGGCATTGTTTCAATTCTATCTTCAGTTTTTAGTTGCGATTGGTGAAAAGTTTTGATGTTGTGATAAGCTGTTTCAATTGCTTGTTTCGCATCCGCAGGAATGGTTGATGCAATGACTTTCAATTCTTCTGCATCTAAATAAAGCTTTTCTAATTCTACTTTATCAAATGCTTTGGCGAAATTAAAGAGTGCTTTATCTCCATCACTTTTAACCGTTTTAATGATATCTACAACGCGTTCTTCAACCAATTTGTCGTCTTCAATTTGTCTCGAACACAATTCCTTAATCTTTGATGTAGATAAATCTTTATAATTGTAGACTTTCAAGGTGTTATGATTTTAAATTAACCAATAGTTAATATGTAATTAGGTGTTTTTTGTGCTATTTTAAGTGATAATTTTTTCAATTGGCATCACTAAAATTCCCTCGGCTCCAGCGGCTTTTAGGCTATTGATTTTCTCCCAAAAATCTCTTTCAGCAATTACAGAATGAACAGCAACCCAGTTGGGTTCGAACAAGGGAACTATTGTCGGGCTTTTAACACCTGGTAATAAATCGACAACTTTTTGCAGGTTATCTTTCGATACATTAAGCACCACATATTTATTAGATTTTGCGCTCAAAACCGAACGGATTCTCTGTAGCAATTCTGCAACTTCTGGGTTATCTGAAATCGATTTATTTCCAATTAAAACTGCCTCGGATTGCATCACATCTGCGAATGGTTTTAGTCCATTACTTTTAAGAGTTCCGCCAGTAGAAACGATGTCAAAAATGGCATCACTCAAGCCTAAACCGGGGCCAATTTCTACCGAACCAGAGATGGTTCTGATATCAGATTTTATTCCTTTTTCTGTTAAGAATTTTTCAAGAATTACCGGGTAAGAAGTAGCGATGGCTTTGCCATTTAAATCATCCAAATTTTGAATTTGGCTACCGGTTTGAACTGCAATTTTTAGGGTGCATTTTCCAAAGCCAAGCTTTTGTAAATACTCAACTTTAGCCTGGGTTTCAGTGATCACGTTTTCGCCAACAATACCTAAATCGGCAATGCCATCCTGAACGTATTCTGGAATATCATCATCGCGAAGAAAAAGAATTTCTAATGGAAAATTTTGAACAGTTGATATTAATGAACTTTTGTAGTTTTCGAAAGAAAGACCACAATTTTTTAATATTTCTACGGACTTTTCGTTTAACCTACCCGATTTTTGGATAGCAATTTTTAGTGTTTTCAAAGTATTGAATATAGAATGAACAGGAAATAATTTTACGGAAAAAAAGTTTTGAAGTACAAAACAAACATATCATATCGCCTATCGGCGATGGTGTAAATGTAAGTGATGGTTCAAAGTTAAATTCATATATTTATTTCTGCCAGTATCAATACTTTAGCTGATATGCATTGGCAAATATAACGTTTGCATCGGTAAATCAAAAAATAATGGCACTTAATTTGCCTCATTTGCATTTTTATAATTGCTGTTGCTCACTTATTACACTAAAAATTCGACGCTTTGAAAAACTTTCGCTTTCTTTTTATCCCTATAATTATTTGTATATCTGCCTGTGGATGGTTTAAACAGCCACCAGAGATTGGCAAAGTGCTATCGGAACATTTTAAAAATAAGATTTATAAAGATTTTGATACTGTTGCTTTCGATAGCGTGTTTGTTTCCACTATGAATAGTTTATCAGAATTATTTGTAAATCCTAAAACTATTAAAGCTTATTATACTTCCACGACTAATGAGCCAAAATTGGTTACAAAATTCTACACCGATGGCGAATTAGATTCACTAGTTGCGTACTTAGAAAATAGTAAGGTGCACGGGTTTAATCCAAAAATATTCAAAACTGAAGAAATAAAAGGTTTATTAGCTGAATTAGCGGCTAACAAATTTAAAAATGTTGAGGAAACCTATCCGGTAATTGCGAAACTGGAATTATTATCTGCTAATGCCTACCTTAATTATAATAATTATTTAAAATACGGTGTTGTAAACCCTCGCAATATTTTCTCCAGATATTATATTAAAGTAAAACGGCCAGATAGTTTGGGGATGACAAAGCTTCTGGCTTCTGAAAGTTTAATTGATACCTTACGTATAGTCCAGCCGAAATCACCCCAATATAGAGCTTTACAAGAGGCATACTTAAAGGCCGATGCATTGGATGAAAAACGTATTTTGCTTTTGAATATGGAGCGTTTTCGTTGGAAAATGCCTGAGACCGGCGACAATTACGTCCAGGTAAACATTCCTGATTTTAAACTTACCTGGTTTGATAAGCAAGATACTGTAATCTCGATGAAAGTTTGCGTGGGTGGTAAACGCGAAAATGGTTACGACGAGAAGTTGAAGGCTTTTGCCAAATCTGGAAATTTAGATGATAAGCCTAAAAACCATGAAACCCCATTGTTGTTTAGTAAAATTAATTCTATACAGGCCAACCCGGTTTGGAATATTCCCGTGAGTATTGCGCAAAGCGAAATTTATTGGATGGCCAGAAAGGATCCCTACTATCTATCAAACAGCAACATTAACGTTTACTATAAAGATAAACTTATTGGCGAGCCAGATACGATAAACTGGAGCAGATACTCACGCGATAAACTTCCTTTCAAGTTTAAGCAAGGTTCGGGCGGTGGTAATGCTTTAGGGAAATTTAAGTTTATATTCGATAATAGCTCCAGCATCTATCTTCACGATACAAATAACAAGAACGGTTTTAACTTAACAAATAGAGCAATTAGCCATGGTTGCGTTCGTGTAGAAAAGCCACTTGAGTTTGCCGAAAGATTGGTTGGTGATGGTTATATCTATGATAAACTTAGGGCGGAGGTAGATTTGCCGCCGGTTGACAGTACGCATAACAAATGGTACAAAAAGCGCATGGCCGCGAAAGCCGACACCACGAAAGCATTTAAACTTAAACCAGCTTGGTTTGGTCCAAAAAAACCAGTGCCATTAATTATTACTTATTTCACTGCCTGGGCTCAGAACAATAAAATAGAATATCGCCCTGATGTTTATCAAATGGACGAAAAGCTTTGGGTATCCATGAAAAAGTATAGGTTGTAGCTCAAAATTTACAACATTTTTGAGTAGGAAATTTGCAATTAAAATCCAAAATAATATATTTGTTAGGAAACATTTAAACAGATAAACCCGGTTACAGGATGTAAAAATTAGCGCTCAACCCTTGTCGCTGTAACCAATTCTATCTCTACTTATTTTATTACGATTGTTTGTGTCGGTTTTAATCCGATTCGATCTTTTCAGCGTCTCGCTGCATTTTTATGTAGCTGAGTGTCCCGTACATCTCATTTTTTACAACATAAAACATCAAAAACTAAATTTAACAATGGCTATTAATTTACAAAAAGGACAAAAAATCAATATCGGATTATCTAAAATTACTTTGGGTTTAGGCTGGGATCCAAATGAAGGTACCGGCTATGATTTTGATTTGGATGCTTCGGCTTTTATGATTGATGGAAACCGATTAATTCCTGTGGAAGAGTACTTCATTTTCTATGGCAATACAGATTCACCTGATCTTGCATTACACCATACAGGCGATGATCCGACAGGAGGAAATAGTGCTACAGGCGATGATGAAAGTATTCAGGTTGATTTGTCGAAGGTTAATACCAATATCCAGGAGATTCTTTTTGTAGTAACCATCCATGATGCTATTACCCGTAAACAAAATTATGGGCAAGTTAGAAATTCATATATCCGAATAGTTGATGATAGCACAGGTGAAGAAGTGGCAAAATATGAGTTGGGCGAAGATTTTTCTATTGAAACTGGTGTAGAATTTGGCAGACTTTATAAACGTGAAGGTAAATGGAAATTCGAAGCTTCAGGAATCGGGTATCGTGAAGATTTATCGTTCTTTTTATCAAAATATTTCAAAGGTCAAATTATAAAATAAATTAACAACGCTCTGTATGGCTATTAACTTAATAAAAGGTCAAACTATTGATCTCCGAAAAAATGATAAAGGAGAATCTTTCGATTTATCAAAAGTGACGATGGGTTTGGGGTGGGATGTCCGACAAAAAAACACAGGCTTTTTAGGGAAACTTTTTGGTCCTAAAGAGGACGAGTTCGATTTAGATGCCATTGCTTTTCTGCTTGATGGAAACGATAAGCTTATGAATTTGGGCAGAACCGTTAATCAAAACGGCCGTCAGGTTGGTCTTTTCGAAGGAGATGTTATTTTCTTTAACTCCATGAGACATCCATCGGGTAATATTTGGCTAACTGGTGATAACAGAACAGGAGCGGGAGATGGCGATGATGAACAGATTATTGTTAAACTAGATGCCTTGGATCCCATTTATCAAAAGATTGTTTTTGTGGTTTCGATTTATCAAGGGAGGCAGAACAACCAACATTTTAGCATGGTTGAAAATGCCTTTATCAGAGCGGTTGATGCAAAAGGGAAAGAAATTACGAGATACAGCCTTTCTGGCGATGCTTCGTTAAATGGTATGTGTACAATGGTTTTTGCTGAGGCTTATCGTAAAGATGATGGCTGGAAATTTCGAGCCATTGGAGAGCCTCATCCAACAGACAGCTTTTTGGAAGTTTTGAAAAAATACGCGAACTAAATAGATTTTATTCACAAATTCAGCAAAGATAACTTCAAGCTAAAATACAACCAAATATGGCAATTAACCTGCAAAAGGGGCAACGAGAATCAATTAGTGCTCCACAATTTACAGTCGGATTAGGCTGGGATACCAATAGTTCATCAACCGGTAGTAGCTTCGATTTAGATACCTCGATTTTCGTATTAGGTGAAAATAAAAGATTACTATCTGACGCTCATTTCGTATTCTACAATAATTTGAAAACGCCAGATGGGGCGGTAGAACACACTGGTGATAATTTAACTGGTGATGGCGATGGTGATGATGAACAAATAAAAGTCGACCTCTCAAAAATTGCAGCAACTGCTGCCGAAATCTGTATTGTGGTAACCATTCACGATGCTGAAAACAGGCGACAAAATTTTGGACAAATCAGAAATTCTTATATCCGAATATTCGATGGTACCAAAACCGAGATACTTAAATATGAGTTGGAAGAAGATTTCTCAATCGAAACAGCGGTAGAATTTGGAAGGATTTATAAACGAAATAACGAATGGAAATTTGAGGCCGTAGGTGCCGGGATGAAAGATGGGCTTGAATTTTTCTTGAATAAGTACAACTAAAACTAAACTAAAGGATGGCTATTAATTTATCAAAAGGGCAGAAAATTGATCTAAGTAAAGAAACCGGTGCAAAACTCACCGGTTTCTGCGTAGGCGTTAATTGGGGCGCAATAGAAACAAAAGGATTTCTCGGTTTATCTACCAATAAGCAAAGCGTAGATTTAGATTTAAGTTGCATTCTAATCGATGAAAACAACATTTTGTGTGATCATATCTACTCGCCGCTGTACAATATTGATTTCTTACAGCAATTTGGTTTGCCAAAAGGGAAATTGGTTTCATCGGATGGTGCTTTGAGGCAGACTGGCGATGACTTGCAAGGAGATTCTGGTGGCGTTGATGGATTGGATAATGAGATTATTACAGTCGATTTAGCTAAATTGACCCAAAAGTTTCTAAAATATTTTTCTTCTTGAATAATGTTGGGAAAGAGGATTTCTCTCAAATTCCATATTCAAAAATTAGAATGTACGAAGGTACACCTACATAGGTGAAAGAAGTTTTTGCGTCATACAGCGTTTCTGCCGAACAAAGTTATGCAGGTAAAAAAGCGCTGATTTTAGGCAAATTGTACAAACGTAATGATGAATGGAAAGTCGATGCCATCGGCGATCCAACACCTGATACGTTTTTAGGGCAAACCATTCATTTGATCAGTAAATCTTATTTGTAATGAACATTAAAAATATAGAGGGTTTATCTGGCGATCAAATTAGGAGTTTGGTAGCGCAGGGCGGAAAATTTGTAATGTATAAATATTGCATCTCAGTAGTGGTGATGACATTCAATAATTCATCTGATTTCCATTTTATCCATCCCGGTAAAATTAGGGTAGTGCCTGGTTTAGGGCATTTGTTTACCAACTTTTTCTTAGGATGGTGGGGAATTCAATGGGGCCCGGTTTATACTATACAAAATATTTACACTATTTTAAGTGGAGGCAAAGATTATACTGCCGAAAATATGTCGCATATAAACCAAAACGATCCTACTTATGGTACAGGAACTGGTTACAATATTCCTGGACAAAATAATAACGGTAGTACTTACAATGTGCCAAATAATAGCAACGAAACCGCCAACACTTACCATATTCCTCAATAATTTTATATGAGAAGATTACCCGTTTACCTGCTGCTAGATACATCAGGTTCGATGAGTGGAGAGCCTATAGAAGCCGTTAAAAATGGAGTTCAGTTGATGATTAGTTCCTTAAGACAAAATCCTCAAGCCATTGAAACCGCTTTTTTAAGTGTGATCACCTTTGATAGTGTTGCACAACAAATCATTCCGCTCACCGATTTGGCATCTTTCCAAATGGTCGACTTAAAAGCTACTGGAGTTACTGCTTTAGGCGAAGCTTTACGATTGGTTTCCAACAGAATTGAAAATGAAGTAGCCAAAACTACAACCGAACAAAAAGGAGATTGGAAGCCATTAGTTTTTATCATGACCGATGGCGTACCAACCGATGATTGGTTGCCAGGTTTGGCTGAATTTAAGAAGCAAAAAGTCGCTTTCACTGTTGCCTGCGCAGCAGGGTCGGGAGCAGATACCGCTGTGCTTAAACAAATCACAGATAATGTTGTAAGTTTAGATACAGCAGATTCTGCGAGTATTGGCAAGTTCTTTCAATGGGTAACGGCTTCAATTGGTGTTACCTCTACAAAAGTTGAAGATGCAGGGAAGGAAATTAGTTTGTTGAAAGAACTTCCTCCACCACCATCTGAGTTGAATATCGTTGTATAACAGAAAATTATGAGAAGACTACCCGTTTACTTTCTAATTGATACTTCAGGATCCATGTATGGAGAGCCGATACAGGCTTTGAACAACGCCTTAAGTGGGATGATTAATACTTTGAGGACCGATGCACAGGCACTTGATTCGCTTTGGATTTCGATGATCACTTTCGATCGTGAGGTGAAAGAAATCGTTTCTTTAACCGAATTAGCTTCTTTTCAGCTTCCTGAAATTACTTGTCCGCAAAGTGGCCCGACCCATACAGGCCAGGCTTTGGATATGTTATATGAGAAAGTTCAAAATGATCTGATCAAAGGGAATTCAACGCAAAAGGGAGATTGGAAGCCGCTTTTATTTCTCTTCACTGATGGAAAACCTAGCGATCTGCAGTTGTATCGCGAAATGGTGCCGAAAATAAAATCATTAAACTTCGGCGCAATTGTTGGCTGTGCTGCCGGACATTCTGCAAATGATGCACTTCTAAAAGAACTCACACCCGATGTTGTTCATTTGGATACTGCCGACAGTTCTACACTGAAGCAGTTTTTTAAATGGGTTTCAGAAACCATCGAACAAGGTAACAAAAGCCAGGGAACGGGAGAAAGTGTGGCACTACCGCCCCCACCAAGTGAAATAACAATGGTAATCTAAATGGACGTACTCGGCATAATCAGTTTAGCAATTACCATTATTGGTTTTATTGTTAAAATATCCTCTGGTGGAGAAGACCATGATGTTCCCGCACAACACAGCTACAACGAACCGCTTGATCCTTTTCAGGATGGTACTTTAGATGGAATAGTAAATTGCTATGAAACTTTTAGCGTTGATAAATTAAATATGCATCACGTTGAACGTACTTTGAGAAATAGCCATCATACGAAATTTAGTTTATTGGCTACCCGTTTGGCGGGCAACTGTTTGTACTTAAGCGTCGGATTTGTAGATGTATTTGATCGCAAAACCAAAACCGGAGAAATGAAGGGAGTTCATAATGATGTGGTTACTTACTTTTCTGTCAACCATTTAGGAGATAGCCAAAATATACTTATTTATGGCTGTTCCAGCTGTAAGGAACGTGTGCAGGATAGCTACAAAATCATTGCTGGAGAAATCCGGAAAGCCATTTTTGTATGATTTTAGCTTTCAGGATTTTTCTAAATATTTTAATAGTCGGGCTGTTTTTATATTCGAAATTGTTACCCCATAAGGATAAGCTAAATAGCAGATATAAAAGTGCATTTAATTTTTTTCAAGGTATTTTTCAGCCTGTTCTTAATTTTCTAAAAACCTTTATAAAACCATACCGAGTAGGGCAAGGCTTGGCGGTTGATATGACTCAGATTATATTGCTGATTATACTCTTGCTATTAAACAACTATTTTTAATATGAGAAGATTACCCATTTATTTTTTAATAGATATTTCCGAATCGATGGTTGGAGACCAAATCCAGCAGGTTGAAGAAGGTATGGCGACTATCATAAAAGCCATAAAAACTGATCCTTTTGCCATTGAAACCGTATGGATTTCGATTATTGTTTTTGCAGGCCAGGCAAAAACGTTAGTGCCATTGCAGGAAGTGGTGAGTTTTTACCCGCCAAAATTTCCAATTGGTGGGGGCACTTCCTTAAGTAAGGGCCTAGGGCATTTAATGTACCAGATGCGGAAAGATATTGTAAAAACCACCATGGAACAAAAGGGGGATTGGAAACCTATCGTATTTTTGTTTACCGATGGCATACCCACTGATGATACTAAAACAGCAATTTCTGAGTGGAAGCAAAACTGGCAACGTACGGCAAACATGGTGGCCATTTCATTTGGCGATAGCACGGACACCCGAGTGCTATCCGAACTAACAGAAAATGTACTGCACTTTAAAAATGCCACCGGCGAAGATTACAACAAGTTTTTCAGATGGGTAACTGACTCCATTAAAACGAGTAGTATCAGTGTAGAAAATAATGAATCGGGCTTTGAACTGGCTAAGATGGATGGCGATACACTTTCAAAAATTGATATTTCAAAAGCACCAGTAAATACGCAGTATATTGATAATAATTATGTAGTGTTATCGGCCAAATGCCAAAACACAAAACGGCCATATTTGATGAAATACCGAAAGGTGATGAATGAATCGGGCTTTGAAGGCTTGAATTTACAAACACAAGCTTACCGTTTGGTGGGCGGCTTTCAGGTTAATAATTCTTACTATGAGTACTGCGATGAAAGTGCCGTACAGCAAAAAGTTAATAGCGAAGAGTTGATTGGGGCACCCGCTTGTCCGTGTTGTGGCAATCAGTTTGGATTGGCAGTTTGTGTATGCCAAAAAATTCATTGTATCGGCAACGAACCCATGAGTACTTGCCCTTGGTGTGGTAATTTTGGTAGTTATGGATATGGAGAAGGTGGCTTTGATGTAGGAAGAGCACAGGGTTAATCATGCTCGAAACTAAACAATACATACAAAATCTGCTCAAAAGCAAAAACATTGAGGTTTCAGCCGCAAGGCAGCATATTTTTGAAAAATATGTTAACGAAACATTTAATATTGATGCCGTAAAACTGATTAAAGAAAAGCAACAAATTATGCTAGATAAATGGATTTTGAAAAACAAAATCGAAGATATTTTAGCCAAGCAAATTGTCATTCCAAATGCAACCGTTGGGAAACCCTATTATGCAAACCTACAGTTTGAAAAGTTAGGTTTCAGTGATATCACAAATGTTGAATTTGAGGGATTGGAGCAATATGGTTTAACTTTCAACCCAACTTTAAATGTAATTGAAGGCGACCCGAGCTTAAGTGGCGATTTCAAAATTAAAATGAAGTTTAATGTTTTAGGGGAGGAGTTGGATACCGAGGCACATGAAAAAATGCTTTCTTTAGTTGTGAATGCGAATCCAAAATCTCTATGGAAAAATATTGCCAGTGCTGAAGGGAAAGATGAAGATTGGAAAGTTGCTAGTTATTGGAAAGAGGACAATGCAAATGATTTTCAGCCGATAGGCGATAAACATATTGTTGTGGCTTCAAAACGTGGAAGAAGCCATGCCAATGTGGGGTCGTTTAGAGATGATGATTATGCCTTCAAACACTTTGACGAAAACGGCTGGAGTATAGTTGGTGTTGCTGATGGTGCTGGAAGTGCAAAATTAGCTCGCCAAGGGTCGAAAATTGCCTGTGACGCTGTAATCGAATATTTTTCCGATCATTTAAGTGAAGAGAAACTTAAGGGTTTTGATCAAATTCTTTTAGATTATCATCATAAAATCGGAGAGGATGCACAAAAAAAGATTAGCCATTTCGTTTATAATAACCTATCAAAAGCAGCTCAATTCGCACATTATAAAATAGAAGAGTTCGCTACAAAAACAGAAAGTCCGGTAAAAGATTTTCACAGTACCTTGATTTTTGCACTTTTTAAAAAATACGATTTCGGTTATGCCATATTAACATTTGGCGTAGGCGATTGTCCGATAGGTTTATTGAACAAAGATTTAACCGACATCAAGTTAATGAATTGGCTCGATGTTGGCGAATTTGGTGGAGGAACAAGATTTATAACCATGCCGGAAATTTTTACGAGTGAAAAATTTTCTACTCGTTTTGGCTTTACATTAATCGAAGATTTCTCTTATCTTATGCTCATGACGGATGGAATTTATGATGCAAAATTTGTTGTGGAAGCCAATCTGGAAAAGCTCGAAAATTGGAAAACATTTGTAGAAGATTTGAAGGGCAACAATGAAGATGGTGCGGGAGTCAATTTCGAGTCTGATAATGAAAAAATTGCTGAGCAGTTATCTGCATGGATGGATTTTTGGAGTCCCGGTAATCACGATGATCGAACTTTAGCTGTTATTTTTTAGAGAGAAACTATGTCTACAATTACCGTTAAATCTTCCCTTACAGGCAAATCTTATCAATATGTAGATAATGGCGATCCGAAAAGTGGAACTGCAAAGAATGTTTATTTTAGCCCGGATAGAAAGTACGTTGTCGCGATTTTTAAAGAGAAACAAGATTTTAATCAAAAAGAAAGGCTGACCAAAATAGTTACTAAATACCTCAATCAGATAGAAACCAAAGAGGCTGGAAAGTATTATTTAGAAGAAATTTATCGTTGGCCAACTGATATCATCGAAACCCATGATCGCATTGGAATTATTGTTCCGATTTACAATTCTAAATTTTTCTTTTCCAAAGGTTATACCTCAAGCGATTTAATTAAAGGGGAAGAAAAAAATGGAAAATGGTTTGCCGCCGCCAAGTTTAGAAATAGGCAGTTCCCCTTAAGTTTAGATCAAAATGAATTGGGCCGCTGGCTTAACTATTTTCAAATTGGCGTTAATTTATCCCGTGGGGTAAAAAAAATGCACCAAATGGGACTTTCTCATTCCGATTTATCATACAACAACGTGTTAATAGATCCTTCAACTGGTTCTGCCTGTATGATTGATTTAGATGGTTTGGTTGTTCCTGGCATATTCCAAGCCGAAGTAATTGGAACTGCAGATTTCATCGCTCCGGAAGTTTTGGCTACTAAACATCTTGAAAAAAACGATCCCGCCAGGAAATTACCAAACCGGTTAACCGACTTACACGCTCTAGCTTGTTTAATTTACATGTATTTGCTGCATCGGCATCCCTTAAAAGGCGGCAAGGTTCATGATCTGGATACCGAAAAGGACGATTTGTTGAGTATGGGCGAGAAGGCATTGTTTGTAGAACATCCAACAGATTCATCGAACCGGCCAAAAATGAATCAGGTTTCCAAATGGGATACCTATTGGGCCGATGTGAATAAAATACCTTATACCATTACCGGTCCATACTTAAAAGCACTTTTTGATAAGGCTTTTATTGATGGTTTGCACAATCCTATGCAGCGCCCAACGGCTGAAGAGTGGGAAATCGCTTTGCTTAAAACTACAGATTTAATGCAGCAATGCAGCAACATTTATTGCGATCAGAAATGGTATGTTTTCGACAATACCTCTATCCCAAAATGTCCGTTTTGCGGCACCAGCCATAAAGGAGCTTTGCCCATATTGGATTTATATTATCAATTTCAACCCTCGGTTTGGAAACCTGAAAATCACAGATTGATGGTGTACAATAATCAATACTTGTTTCAGTGGCATGTAAACAGAAATGTGGTTAGAAATGAAAAACTAACAGACGAACAAAAAATACCAGTGGGTTATTTTACTTTTCACGAAGGAAAATGGGTGTTAGTTAACCAAAAACTCACATCTTTGGTAGATAAAACTGAAGAAAAGGAAATTCCTATCGGTTCGATGGTCGAACTAACAGATGGAAAGAAGCTTTTACTATCTAAAGAGGATGGTGGAAGGGTAATTTTAATAACGCTTGCAAACAAATAAACCAAAATAACTATAATGAATAATAACATGTTTGATCACCCACTTTTAATTGCAGGCTTTGCGGTAGTGGTTGTTATAATGCTGATTATTGACTTAGGTCTCTTCAACAAAAAAAGCCACACGATATCCAATAAAGAAGCCATCACTTGGTCAATCGTTTGGATTTCTCTTTCAATGATTTTTAGTGGTGCTGTTTATTATGAGTTGGGTTTTGATAAATTCACCCAGTTTCAATCAGCTTACTGGATAGAGAAAGCACTTTCTGTAGATAACCTTTTCGTTTTTATTCTGGTGTTCAAGTTTTTTGATGTTGCCAATGAAAACAAGCACAAAGTGCTATTTTGGGGAATTATTGGTGCCTTGGTTTTAAGGGCGATCTTTATTTTTTCTGGCGCATTTTTCATTGAATTAACGTACTTAAATAAAATTTTGAGTCTGTTTGGAGTGGCTGGCTTTAAATACGACATCAATATCATTATGACGCTGTTCGGGTTATTCCTGGTGTACGCCGGAATAAAGTCGTGGTCGGCTGATGACGACAACGATGATGAAGACTATAATAACACTAGAGGAGCAAGATTAGTGAGGAAGTTTTTCAGAGTAAGCGATAAATACGACGGAGACAAGTTTTTTACCATGGAAAATGGGGTGAAATTAGCTACGCCATTATTGGTTGTTGTCGCGGTAATCGAATTTACCGACTTGCTTTTTGCAGTCGATTCTATCCCTGCTATTTTTGCGATTTCTAAAGATCCTTTCATTCTTTATACTTCAAATATTTTTGCCATTTTGGGCTTACGTGCGTTGTTTTTCTTATTGGATAACTTCATCCATTTGTTCAGTAAATTAAAATACGGATTGGCAATTATCCTGTCTTTTATTGGGATCAAGATGATTATTGCTCCATTCTTTCACATTGATTCAGTTTATTCACTGATTGTAATTGGAGGTGTATTAATCATATCGGTAATTTTATCGGTCATGTTTCCAGAGAAGGAGGAAGGGGAAAAGGTAGCGTAGAAGCAACTATTGCCGCTATTATATTAGAGAAACACTAAAGAATAGTTAACTTCGCCAAGTTTTTAATCGACCGGTTTTATACCGGTCGATTACTTTTCGAAAGATTACCATGCAAGATAATACCACCTTTAATCATCAAGCCGACATCGTTAATAGTGCCATTAGATTCATAAACTCATGGTTTAAACAGTCTAAAGCGATTACTGAAGAGCTTAACGATTTCTTTATTTTACCTGGTAATAAGGTGATTGGCAAAGGGATTATTGTTAGCCGGCTGAAAGGAATTTTTGGTAAATCTGATGAATATGTTGGTGGGAGATATGATATTATTGATGTCAACTTTGAGTTGTTAGCCGATGGGAAAGGAATGGGTTTTGTAGAAGGTGTGGCCGGTTATAGAAATGTGATTCAGAAACAATCAAAAATTGTAAGCGGTCCGTTTAAGCTGTACTTTGCACTGCATAATGATCAGTGGAAAATCGTAAATATTGAATTTCCGGGGTTTGCGTACTAGAACTAGTTTATTATAATTGAAGTTCGCCTCTTTCCATAATTTTTCTATCTTTGGTTTTTAATGAATTTCCTTTATCCGGGCTTTCTTTTCGCACTATTATCGGTTGCAATTCCGGTCATCATTCATTTATTCAATTTCCGAAAATTTAAAAAAGTTTATTTCTCTAATGTTCAGCTTTTAAAAGAAGTTGAGCAACAAAATTCATCACGAGAAAAGCTTAAAAATTTAATGATTTTATTTTCGAGGATTTTAGCATTAATCTTCCTTGTACTTGCATTTGCGCAACCTTATATCCCGCTCAAAGGTCAAAAAACTACCAGCCAGAACAACTCAATTAGCATTTATATCGATAATTCTTATAGTATGGAAGCCATCAATAAGGATGGTAATCTGTTGGATGAGGCGAAACGGAGAGCAAAAGAGTTAATTAAAAGCTTCGGGGTAAATGATCGTTTTCAGCTTTTAACAAACGATTTCGAGGGAAAACATCAAAGATTATTAAATGCAGATGAGTTTTTGAAAGCACTTGACGATGTTCAGATTTCCGCGGCAAATAGAAATCTGCAGCAGATATTAAACCGGCAAGGCAATGTTTTAACTGGCTCAGTCAACAAATACAGTTTTATTATCTCAGATTTTCAGAAAAATATTGCTAAAGGACCAACATTATCAACAAAGAAAGAAATCCAATATGCTTTCATAAAGTTGAATGCTACTGGTTTACCAAATGTTGCTGTGGATAGCGTGTGGACACTTTCTCCTAACCACCAGCCGGGTGCAAGTGAGAAACTTGTTGTTCAGTTAAAAAATTATTCTGATGAGGAGGCGAAGAATATTCCTTTGAAACTAAGCATTAACAACCAGCAGAAAGGTTTAAGTGCAATGACTATTCCAGCAGGAAAAACTAAAACGGATACTTTGAGCTTTTCTGGCTTGAAAGCTGGCTGGCAAAAGGGGCAAATAGCCATTAAAGATTTCCCGGTTACGTTTGATGATACGCTATCTTTCAGTTTTAAGGTTGATGAAAGTTTACCTGTTTTGAGTATTAACGGAGCAAACGCAGGAAATTATATCAAAGCGCTTTTTGCTGCAGACAATTATTACAAACTCACTGAGAATGGAGAAAACAATATAAATTACAGTGATTTTGCTAATTTCGGTTTAATTGTACTTAACGGATTGAAAAATCCATCTACTGGATTGGCACAACAGTTAAAGACTTATTTAAATGCAGGCGGAGCCATTGCAATTTTTCCGGATTTAGATGCTAATATACAAACCTACAATGCTTTTTTAAGTGACTTGTCGTTACCTATTATTCAGAGTTTAAATACTACAGAAACTAAAGTAGATCAGATTGAGTTACAGAACCCTATTTTTAAAACTGTTTTCGAAGATATTCCTAAAAATCTCGATTTACCAGTAGCTCAACGATATTTTTCTTTTGTTGAAAGTAATTCGGCTAACAAAGAGAATATTCTTTCCTTTCCGGGTGGGAAACTTTTTTTCGCTAAATACGGCGCTGGTAATGGTGCTGTTTATTTGTCAGCAACGGGCCTCAACACCGGTGATGGGAATTTAGCTCGGCACCCGGTTTTTGTTCCTTTAATGTACCGTTTGGCTTTAAACGCTGGCAATGAAATAGCACTGTATTATAATCTTGGAAACGATAATGCATTGGCCAGCAAAAAAATTAATTTGGGTAAAAATCAAACCTTAAAGCTAAGCTCTAAAAACTTCGAGGCAATTCCTGAAATCCGTCAGATTAATGGCAAAACGCTTATTTATGTCGCCGATCAAATAAAAAGTGCGGGCTTTTATAACCTTGCCTTGGCCGACTCCCTGATTTCTGTTTATGCTTTTAATGGCGGTAGAACGGAATCTGATATGCATTATTTGAATAAAACAGAATTGGACAATCTTGCCGCTGAAAGTAATTTGAAAGTATTTGATGCTGATAAAGATGCAGTAAAATTAATTGCAGGTGCTAATGAAATCGGACAAACTTTATGGAAACTTTGTCTAATTTTGTCGCTGATTTTTATTGCTGCTGAAATTCTGCTCATTCGATTTTTTAACAACCCTAAAAAAACAATATGAATCTCCTAGTTAAAAATGTAACCATTGCCGATCCGCAAAGTAGTTTTAATAAGCAGCAATGCGATATTCGGGTAATTGATGGTAAAATTCAAAGCATAGGAAAACTATCACCAGAAAAAGAAGAAAACGTTTTTGATGCTGAAGGTTCTTTCTTAAGTCCCGGTTTTTTCGATTTAAATTGCGCTGCCGGCGATCCTGGTTTCGAAACTAAAGAAGATATTCAAACTTTAACTGCTACTGCAAGGGCTGGTGGTTTTACTGGTTTGGCACTTTTGCCCCAAACCGATCCGGTTATTCAATCAAAATCGCAGGTAGAATATATTATCAACAAAGCGAAAAATAATCTGATTGATGTATATCCGTTAGGAGCCATCAGTCAAAATCGGGAGGCTAAAGAATTGGCAGAACTGTTTGATATGCAACAGGCAGGTGCTGTCGCTTTTTCCGATGGCGACAAAGCGCTGCAAGACGACGGTTTTATGAGTCGTGCTTTACAATATGCCAAGGGTTTTGATGCTTTGCTGATGGTTTACCCGGAAAACAAGTCGATTGCAGGCAAATCGCAAATTAATGAGAGCAAAAATTCGGTTCTTTTAGGTATGAAAGGCTTGCCAGCTTTGGCCGAGGAAATGCATATTGCCCGCGATATTTTTTTAGCGCAGTACAATGAGACAAAAATTCACATCAGCAATATTTCTACAGCTGGTTCAGTTGCTTTAATACGCAAGGCGAAAAAAGATGGCGTTCAAATTTCATGCGATGTTACAGCACACCATTTGGTTTTCACAGAAGACTTGCTGACAGATTTCGATAGCAATTACAAGGTGAAACCGCCATTACGTAGCAAAGCTGATGTAAAAGCACTTATCGCAGGTTTGAAAGATGGTACAATTGATGCCATCACTTCGCAACATCGCCCTGAGGAAATTGAATTTAAAAATGTAGAGTTTGAAATTGCACATTACGGTATCATTGCGTTGCAAACAGTTCTTCCATTATTGTTAAAGACAGGATTGGACGCCAGCTTAATTGCGGAGAAATTGGCGATTAACCCACGTAAATTGCTAAATTTAAATATTCCTGTAATTGAAGAAGGTGCTGTAGCTAATTTTACGGTTTATAATCCGAATGAAAAATGGCTATATAATGCGGTAAATAACTATTCAAAATCTGCTAATAGTCCACTTTTAGGAACAGAACTAACCGGAAAAGTAACATTAGTTTATAATAATCAACAATTGTTTAAGGATTAAAGAATAAGGAACGAAGAACAATATAAGGGGCAACGGTGAAGATTAAGCAAGGAGAAGATTTTATTAGGCTTACTACCTTTAATCATTCTTCTTTCATCTTTGCTCATTTAAATTTTAAAATATGGATAACAGAGTAAAAAAGGCGCTTGTCGCATCGTTAAATAAATATGCTGAAGTTGCGGCTATCAACGTAGAAGGTTTCGAAACAGAACTCATTGCGGCTTTCGAGCTTGATGTGAAGTTCATGGACAAAGTTGTTGCTTTTGACGAAGTCTTCGATTCGCATCCAAAATTTGAAGAATTGCGTGAAGTATTTTTCGACTTGTTGATGGTTAATTTCTTTAGCAGCGATGTTCAAAAATTAGAAGATGATTATTTAGAAAGTGATGAATGGGCTAATATAGAGGAAGAAACTATCGATAGAGGAACGGAACTTTTAAACCTTCTTTTATACATCAAGGAATGTAAAGATGAAGATATCGAGCCAGAATTGGGTGATTTCTTAAAAGAGTTTTTACTGGTTGAAGATGATGAATTTCAAGATGAGTTTGAAATTTACGAAGAAATGATTAGCAATCAGCAGTTAGCCGAGAGCAGTGTTGAAGAGATTTGTAAAACCGCTCCAACGCTTAACATTAGCGAAGAAATGCAAGAATTATTTGTTCCTTTTATGGCTTTTTTCCTTGATGTAGAAGGTAGTGCAACCACAACAAAAGATTTAATTCAATTTAGCAGTAACAAATCGTTCGATTCGGCTACTTATATATTGATTACAACTATTAATAACTAAATTTAAAGAAAAGCTATGGACAAAAGTGCCTTAATTACCAAACTATCACTTAAGTATGGTTTCATACTTGCGGCTGTATCCGTTGCAATATCATTAACGCTACATTTTATTAATCCCGTAATGCTTTTTACCAATTTTGCATTGCCTTTTATCATCTTAATTATTTTTATCGTGCTGTTGGTGTTCGCAGGAATTACCATTCGTAAAGAGATTGGTGGTTTTTGGACATTCGGAGAAGCTTTTAAGTCTTATTTAATTATTGCTTTAATATTAGCATTGGTTTCAGTGCTATATAATGTGTTATTAATGACTGTTATTGATCCCGGGTTGCCAGCAAGAGCTGCCGCTGCAATTACAGATTCGCAAAGAGCGATGATGGAGAAATTTGGGATGGCGTCAGAGCAAATTGACGAAGCTTTAGAAAAAGCAGGTAATATGGAAGAAAAACTTGCTCCAACTTTGAAAAATTCATTCACAAGTTTTGGTGTGTCCTTGGCCATGTATGGCGTTTTATCTTTAATACTTGCCGCAATTTTGAAGAAAAAAGAACCAACAACTTTTAATACTTTCCCGAAAGAAAATTAGTAAATCTTATAAAATTTCGAACGTGCAGGTTTTATCATTTAATTTGATGAAATTTGCACGTTTTACTTTAAACAAACCTCGCAAGTTTTGGAAACTAGCGAGGTTTATGCTTAACAATGGATATATCAGTTGTAGTACCCTTATTTAACGAAGATGAATCGCTGCCCGAATTAACGGCCTGGATTGATAAAGTGATGGTTGAAAATAATTTCAGTTATGAAATTGTTTTAGTTGATGATGGAAGTACTGATCGATCATGGGAAGTTATCGAAAAACTTAGAATTCAAAATCCAGCTATTAAGGGTATCAAATTCAGAAGAAACTATGGTAAATCTGCGGCATTAAACGTTGGCTTCGAGGCTACCCAAGGCGATGTGGTCATTACGATGGATGCTGACTTACAAGATAGTCCAGATGAAATTCCAGAATTATACCGTCGAATTAACGAAGAAAAACTTGATTTGATCTCGGGCTGGAAGAAAAAGCGTTACGATCCCATCACCAAAACAGTTCCGACCAAATTATTCAATGCAGCCACACGCAAAATGAGTGGAATTGAATTGAACGATTTCAACTGTGGGTTAAAAGCATACCGGAGCGATGTGGTTAAAACCATTGAAGTGTATGGAGAAATGCACCGTTATATCCCGGTAATAGCGAAATGGGCAGGTTTTAATAAGATTTCAGAACAAGTTGTAGAGCATCGTGCCCGTAAATACGGAACAACTAAATTTGGCTTTAGCAGATTTATTAATGGTTTCTTAGATTTACTTTCCATTTTCTTTGTTGGTAAATTTGGTAAAAGGCCTATGCACTTTTTTGGTTCATTAGGAGTATTGAGTTTTTTTTTGGGAATTATCATGTCACTTTATGTACTGGTAGAAAAGCAGATTCTCATTTGGAAAGGCTTAGCCTATCGCGATGTAACTCAGCAGCCGTTATTTTATTTGTCGTTGGTGGCAATAGTGGTGGGTTCGCAGATGTTTTTAGCAGGCTTTATTGCCGAACTTTTGTCTCGGAACGCACCAGAAAGAAATCAGTATTTGATAGAAAAGGAATTAAAGTAGGTGGCTTCAATGCTGAAGGTTTATCCACTCAAACCCTCAACCTGTACACTTTCAACCCTCAACCTCAAAAATGTTTTTCTCTATAATCATTCCGCTTTATAATCGTCCGCAAGAAATCGACGAGCTTTTGTACACCTTAACTAAACAAACTTATTTACAGTTTGAAGTTTTGGTGATTGAAGATGGTTCTAAAAATGATGCTAAGAAAATTGTAGATTCTTATGCGGAAAAACTCGATATAAAATATTATTTCAAAGAAAACGCAGGACAAGGTTTCGCCCGGAATTATGCTTTCGAGCGGGCTTCAGGAGATTATTTCATCATATTCGATTCTGATATTCTGGTTCCGCCAGATTATTTGGAAATTGTAAGGAACTATCTTTACGAGCACCACTTAGATGCCTATGGTGGCCCTGATGCTGCACACGAAAGCTTCACACCAGTACAAAAAGCCATTAGCTACGCCATGACATCGCCTTTCACAACCGGTGGCATCCGCGGTAATAAAAAACATGTTGGCCAGTTCCATCCCCGAAGTTTTAATATGGGTGTTTCTCGCCAGGCCTGGGAAAAAGTTGGTGGTTTCATCTTAACCCGGTTAGGGGAAGATATCGAGTATAGCATCAGGATCCATGAAGCTGGCTTTACAATCGGGTTAATTCCAGAGGCAAAAGTATTCCACAAACGCAGAACTAGTTTTAGCCAGTTTTATAAGCAGTTGCACTTTTTCGGGAGGGCGAGGATTAATATTTATAAACACTTCCCAAAAGAGCTCAAGTTGGTTCACTTTTTTCCAGCAGTATTTACCGTTGGCCTTGGCTTTACCATTTTATGTAACTTCCTCTATCCGCCATTAGCCTATGTTTGTAACTTTCTGCTTTTGGTGTACTTTATGTTGATATTTTTTCATTCCTGGGCTGTAAATAAATCGTTAAAAGTTGCATTTTTGAGCATTATATCTTCGTTCATCCAACTAACCGCCTATGGTTTAGGATTTATACAGGATTTATTTAAACGAGTGGTATTTAAACAACAATGATCAATTATCTAAAAGAAAGCACTTTTGCCGTTAACGATGTTATTCAAAAAGCATGGGGCATTACCAGAAAACACTATTTTTCTATCGCTACGCTCTGCTTTTTGATGTTTATCACCGCAAGTGCATCCAGCTTAATGGCATTTTTTATTAAAGATGTGAGCAAAGCGTTGAGTGCTGTAATGGCCATTATCTTTGTCTTTCTTTATTTTACCATCAATTTATCGCTATTCAAATACATTTTCCATTTAATGGATGATGAGGAAAATGATGTCAAAATTGTAGATACACTTCCAACACGGCAGCAAATTATTCGCTTTCTTATCGCTACACTCTATTTTGTTGGGTGTATTTTAGGTGTTTACCTGGTGGTTATCTTAGTTGCGTTTCCGTTTATCTACACTGGTTTAAGTTTAGATGTGATTAAAAACGTTGCCATCTCGGTAGGTATTGTGGCCATATTTATCACCTGGCTTAGGATTTCTTTTTTTCCGTTTTTTATCATCGATAAAAATGTAGCGCCTTTCGAATCTATTAAACTTAGTCTTGCCATTACCAAAGGAAATTTCACTAAAATTCTTTTATTATTACTGGTTTTAGGTGGGGGGTATTTAATTTATCTGGTTTTTAATATGTTACACTGGCCATTTGTAGCCTTCGCCGTAAATATTTTAAGCTCATTTATTATTGTTCCGTTATCGAGTGTGGCATTAACAGTAGCCTACCGTAAAATTGCAGGAGAGTATAAGGGCGATGAACATCCAGATATTTTACACAATATCGTTTAGGTCTCAGCTCTCCAAAATGAGAGCGTTAAAAACATAGTAAATTTTATGCATTTTATTATTAGCGAACTGAATATTAACATTAGAAAGGAGAAGCCCGTTTAAGGGTTTGGAGTTATGGGGTTAAAAGCGGCGTTAAGTAAACCTTTTGCGGCATTTGCAGTATGGCAAATCAATAAGTGGAAAAAGAATGCCGTTGAGGCACAAAATAAAATTCTTCAAAATCTTATTAAAACGGCGGAAAATACAGCTTTCGGGAAAGACCATTGCTTTGCGGAGATCAAAAATTATCAGGATTTTAAAGAAACTATTCCCATTCGCGATTACGAAGCTTTAAAAGGATATGTAGATCGGGTTGTTGCAGGCGAAAGTGATGTGCTTTGGAAAGGAAAGCCGCTTTACTTTGCCAAAACATCAGGAACAACATCTGGCGTAAAATATATTCCGCTTTCCAAAGAATCAATGCCTGAGCATATCAAAGCTGCCCGGAATGCCATACTCACTTATATTCATGAAACCGGTAAAACAGATTTTGTAAACGGAAAAATGATTTTTTTACAGGGGAGCCCTGTGCTGACGCTAAAAAACGGAATCAATGTTGGTCGCTTGTCAGGCATTGTGGCGCACCATGTTCCTGGCTATTTGCAAAAAAATCGATTGCCTTCTTATGAAAATAACATTATTGAAGATTGGGAACAAAAAGTAGATGCCATTGTAGATGAAACCATCAGCGAAGACATGACTTTAATTTCTGGTATTCCACCATGGGTGCAGATGTATTTCGATAAACTATCAGAAAAGAGCGGAGGAAAGAAAATTGCCGACATCTTTAAGAATTTCAGCTTGTTTATTTATGGCGGAGTAAATTTCGAACCTTATCGGGCGAAAATAGAACAAAGCATCGGCAAGAGAATCGATTCGATTGAAACTTATCCCGCATCAGAGGGTTTTATCGCTTATCAGGACTCCCAAAAAGATAAAGGTTTGCTGTTGTTGGCTGATGCTGGAATTTTTTACGAGTTTATTCCAGCGGATGAGTATCACAACGAAAAACCTACTCGTTTATCGCTTGGGGAGATTGAGTTAGAAACCAATTATGCGCTCGTACTTAATACAAACGCCGGTTTATGGGGTTACAGCATTGGCGATACCATTAAATTTGTTTCTAAAAATCCATACAAAATTATAGTTACGGGGCGTATTAAACATTTTATTTCCGCCTTTGGCGAACATGTAATTGGAGAAGAGGTAGAGCATGCTTTGTTAACTGTGGCAAACGAAGAAAAAGTGGAGATTACGGAATTTACAGTGGCGCCTCAGGTTAATCCGAAGGCTGGTGAACTTCCATATCATGAGTGGTTTGTGGAGTTTTCATCGCTTCCAAAAGATATAATCGCCTTTAGCAAAAAAGTTGATCAGGCTTTGCAAAAGAAAAATATTTACTACTTTGACCTCATTAAAGGGAATATCCTTAAGCCGTTAATTATACGTACTTTGCAAAAAGATGCTTTTGTAAATTATATGAAAAGCCAAGGTAAATTGGGCGGGCAGAACAAAGTGCCAAGATTGAGTAATGATAGGAAGTTGGCTGATGAGTTGGAGGAATATATTGTTAAGTAGACCGTCATTGCCAGGAGGCACGACGTGGCAATCTCATTTAACCTTTCCTGATAAAGGGCTTCTAGCGGTGGGGTGATATTTACCGGCTGAAAATTTTTGTATTAGAGTTTGTGCTTAGGCTAGGGTACTGCATTCCCAAAAATTTGTTAGGCCGGATTAAGCTGAACGAAGATACAGTACTCAGGCAAAGCTGGGCGGAAGGTATATTGGATTATACCTGTCCAAAAAAGAATTGAATAAAAGAATAAAATTTGAAAAACATAACCATCTTAGGTTCTACAGGAAGTATAGGTACACAGGCACTTGAAGTTGTTCGGGATCATCCTAAAATATTTAAGGTTTCTGTATTGTCTGCACTTAAAAATGCTGAATTGCTTATTCAGCAGGCAAAGGACTTTAAGCCCGAAACCGTTGTGATTTGTGATGAAAGCCAATATTTGTATGTAAAGGATTCATTATCGTCTTTTAACATCGAAGTTTTAGCAGGTGAGAAAGCACTTTCGGAAGTTGCAGCTTATCCGAAAAGCGATATTGTGCTGACGGCATTGATGGGTTCAGTGGGATTGAAGCCAACTATTGCCGCAATAAAAGCAGGCAAAAATATTGCCCTTGCCAATAAGGAAACCCTTGTTGTTGCTGGAGAGTATATCACAAATTTGGCAAGGGAATACCAGGTTAAAATCCTTCCGGTTGATTCAGAACATTCCGCCATATTTCAGTGTCTGGTAGGCGAGGAGCAGAATGAAATCGAAAAAATCTACCTCACTGCATCCGGAGGTCCGTTCCTGGGTAAAGACCAGCAATTTTTATCCTCAGTAAAAAAAGAGCAAGCCTTAAAACATCCCAATTGGGTAATGGGTGCGAAAATAACCATCGATTCGGCCTCTCTGATGAATAAAGGATTGGAGGTAATTGAAGCAAAGTGGTTGTTCAATCTTGATGTCGATCAAATAGACGTGATTGTGCATCAGCAGTCTATTATTCATTCCATTGTTCAATTTACTGACGGATCAATGAAGGCACAGATGGGCGTTCCGGATATGAAACTGCCTATTCAATATGCTTTAAATTACCCAGATAGGCTAAAAAACGATTTTAAACGTTTTAACTTTCTGGATTATCCAAATTTTAGCTTCCAGCAGGCAGATATGGAAACCTTTAGAAATTTAAAACTGGCATTTCAATCTTTAAGGAAGGGTGGGAACATGCCTTGTATTTTAAATGCAGCCAATGAGGTTGTAGTTGAAGCTTTTTTAAAGGATAAAATTGGTTTCCTGCAAATGAGCGAAGTAATTGAGCAGTGTATGCAAGAGATTAGTTTCATTGAGAAGCCACAATTGAGCGATTATTTAGAAACTGACAAACATAGCCGTATCTTCGCCAGCGAATTAGTAACAAAAAGTAAAGTTTAACATCTAACATAAAAATTTTATAAGCAAATATGAATGGATTGATTATGGCGGGGCAGCTGTTGCTCGGATTGTCTTTATTGGTAATACTACACGAATTAGGGCATTTTCTTGCAGCAAGAGCATTTGGCATTAAAGTAGAAAAGTTTTATTTATTTTTTGATGCATGGGGTTTTAAACTTTTCAGCTTCAAAAAAGGAGATGTTGAATATGGTGTGGGATGGTTGCCATTAGGTGGCTACGTTAAAATTGCGGGGATGATTGATGAAAGTATGGATACCGAGCAAATGGCTCAGCCTGCTCAACCCTGGGAATTTCGCTCGAAACCAGCCTGGCAGCGTTTAATTGTGATGCTTGGGGGTATTATTGTCAATATAGTGGTAGGTGTAATCATTTTTTGGATGCTTACCTTTAAATATGGACAAACCTATACCGTAAATGGAAAGTTAACAGATGGAATCTCTGTAGGTTCGATAGGAAAAGGAATCGGGCTTAAAAACGGAGATAGAATTTTGGCCATTAATGGAAGCAAGCTGATTAAATTTGAAGATGCCATTTCTAGTAAAGTATTGTTTGATGGAGCACAACTGACTATTTTGCGTGGCAATCAAACGCTTTATATTTCTGTTCCGGATACTATTTTAAATAAACTTTCTAAAAACGATAAAGAGAACTTTATTGCCCCACGCTACCGGATGGCAAGAGTGGAAACCGTTTTGGAACCAGATGAAAAAGCCGACAAACAATCGTTTTTCGATAAACTGTTTAAAAGGCCCTCTACAAAACCGGTTTATCCAGCTTATGCTGCCGGAATTAAAAAAGGAGATAGCATTTTAGCTGTTAACGGAAAACCGGTTACCTTCTTTGATCAGTTTAAAGATGAGGTTTTTGCAAATAAGGGTAAGAAGATAAGTATCGCTGCGCTTAGAGGCGGAAAAGAAATCAATTTCGATGTGAATGTTGGCAAAGATGGAACAATTGGAATTGGGCCGAGATTTAAAATGCCAGAAACTGCGCATGTAAGTTTTGGCTTTGCAGAATCGCTACCTATTGGTGCAACAATGGCTTACAGCACCTTTTTAGATAATGCGAAAGGTATTGGGAAGATGATCACCGGTAAATTAAGCGCCCGTAACATCAGCAGTCCGATTGGTATTGCTAAAGTTTATGGTTCAACCTTCGATTGGGTAAAATTCTGGACGCTTACCGGATTAATTTCCATGGCACTGGCCTTTATGAACTTATTGCCCATCCCAGGCTTAGATGGAGGCCACGTAGTGTTTTTACTTATTGAGATGGTACAACGCAAACCAGTAAGCGAAAAGGTTTTGGAGAAAGCACAGATTGTAGGCTTTGTAATCCTCATTTGTTTAATGGTGTTTGCTTTTGGTAATGATATTTTAAAATCTTTCGGGAGGTAAAATCAAATTAATAATATTGCCGCAGATGAAGTTTGATTTTCGAACTGCAGCTACGGCTTTTTAATGATATCCTATTATGAGTGAGCAAACGCAACAGTCTAATTATTTCGAGTTCTATGACTTGCCCGTGCAGTTCAATCCCGATCAGCAGCAGGTAAAAGCTAAATTTTATGCTTTGAGCAAGCAATACCATCCAGATTTTTACGCGAATGAAAGCGTTGAAAAACAAGATGAAGTTTTGACTTTATCCACTCTGAACAATAAAGCTTATCAAACTTTGAGCAATGCTAAAAGAAGATTGAAATATGTGCTGGAACTTAAAGGGATTGTAGAAACTGATGAGGGATATCAATTACCACAAAGTTTTTTGATGGAAATGATGGAGGTGAATGAAGCGCTGATGGATCTGGAATTTGAGCCTGATCCCGATAAATTATCGCAAGTGCGGGGAGAGGTAGATGTAATTGAGCAGCAGCTTGAAAACGAGCTGGATAAACTGGTTAAACAGTTTGATGAAAGTCCTGGTGATGCTCAAAACTTACTGCCTGCTATCAAAGATATCTTTTATCGTCAGAAATATATTTCTAGAATCAGGGAGCGTTTACCGAAAACTTAACTGATTGGTTTTTAGCTCCATTCATGCAGATGTTCTTTACTATTTAAACAGCTGCGGCACAAAAAGTACGAGGTAATCTCTCCAGTTTGCCCAGGTATGCCCACCTTCACTTTCTACATAAGTGTATTTCATCTGATTATTGTCTAGCTTATTGCGGTAATCGGCAACGGTTTTGTAAAGGAAATCTGTTTTACCAATTCCTATCCAATACAGTTTTAACCCGTTGCTAAATTGGTTTTTTAAGGTGGCATCTATATTTTCGTATACCGGAGAATTGGTTTTTCCGAAGGGCATAATAGCGGGAGAAAAAAGCCCGACATAATCGAATGTTTTCGGATAATACCTGGAAATATGCAAGGAATGGAAGCCGCCCATAGAAAGACCAGCAATGGCTCTTTGCGATTTATTGGCATTTACCCGATAATTGCTTTCTATAAATTTAATAATATCGCTAAAGGTTTCTTCCATTTTTCCATCCATCGTATGGGGAAGTTGCATGGTAGGTTTATAAAATCCTTTTACATCTTCACCTGGCGCTGCCTGTTGCGCAACATTTCCATTCGGCATTACCACAATCATTGGTTTGGCGGTTCCTTTGGCAATCAGGTTATCCAAAATCTGAGCCGTACGTCCGAGTGCTGCCCAGGCCTCCTCATCGCCACCCATGCCGTGAAGTAAGTACAAAACAGGATATTTTTGTTTTCCACTTTCGTAGCCAGGCGGAGTGTAAACCGTTAATCTTCTGTTCATATTGTTTCCGGGCGAGTTGTACCAACGTTTAGCCAGGGTGCCGTGGGGAACATCAGTCACTGAATAATGATCTGCTTTTCCATCGCCCACTAAAAACACATTTACTACCGAAGCTACATCTCTGATCTGGTAAACATTGCTCGGATCTCTGGTTTTCACACCATCTAACACGAATGAATAGCTATATAATTCTGATTTTAATGGAGCAGTGGTGTAAGTCCAGGTACCGTCGGCTTGTTTTTGCATTTGCGCATTTCCAGGCTGATTAAGCATGTCGCCTTGCAGCTCTACTTTATTTGCCTGTGGTGCATACAATCGGAAAGTTACACGTTTATCAGTATAAATTTCTGGTGAGACAAGTTCCTTCTGTTTGCCAAAATTTAAGTTTTCCTGGGCAGATAATCTAAAAGAAGCGATGAGTAAAAAGACGAGGATGAAATTTTTCATTGGAGGATTTATATAGCAGCATCAAGGTAATATTATAAGCTCAAATAAGAAAATATTGCATTGAGAACGTTACCGATTTAGTTACTAAAAATTTTTTTCTGTAGCCATAAAAGACTATTTCAGTAATGAAAGCAGAAGCTGTTCTTTGTAAGAAAAAGATCCCATGAAGCTCGCTTACATTTTCACTGTCTTAGTACTTTTAACTTTATTTTCAGCTTGTTCGCAAAGAGCATGTCCGGCATTTCAAAGCAAATTTAGTCCAAGGGGCGGCCGGGGAACGGGGTATTAAGCGGATACTTCGGGCTTCTAATTTTTATTTGTTAGCTGTATATCAGTATTCCGATTCGTTATCGGAATAAACAAAACATTGCCTCTTGTTTTAGTGTTGAAATTGAACATTAAAACAATCATGTCATGAATACTAACGAAGAAAAACAAATTCCTCAGAATGAAAATTCTGCCAATGATCAACACAATGGTTTAACGGGCTCCAATACAGTGAAAAATCCTGATGATTGGACAACAGGAGATGAGCCGATGACGGGTGCACAGCAGTCGTATCTAAAAACCCTTTCTGATGAAGCTGGTGAATCCTTTGATGAAACTTTATCTAAATCAGAAGCATCAAAAAGGATCGATGAATTGCAACACAAAACCGGTAGAGGATTGGAATCTCATCAATAAGATCTGATTGTTATCATGATCATGATGCGGCTATGTCCGATTTTCACCTGATTTACTCAAATTATATTTTAATAAAAATGTCCCATGAAGTATTTACTTCGTGGGACATTTTTTAGTTGTTACTAGGATTATCTGATTACTTAGCTAATGCAAGCGCATTTTGTTCTGCTTCCATCATTGCTTTTGAATGGTAGGTAGCTGATTTTAGAGTAGCAAAATCTTTAGTGCTTACATTTTTCATGTTGCTTGCAATAAAGGTGCTTTCCTCTGCTTTTCCGTTTAGTTTTAATACCGCATCTTCATTAACTACGGTGTACAAGCTGGCTGCGGAAGTTTTAATTTTTGCTGTTGCACTTTGGTGCAAAAACAACTGCAGGTTTTTAACATCGAAATTGTTGCTGGTTACTACGATAGATTGTCCGTAAGCTTCAATTCTTTCCAAATCCTGCATAGTAATATTGATGGTTACCAGGTTATGCTCCATCGAATTGATGAATAAGGTTTTTCCATCACTGTTTACTGAAGTTTTGCTGGCATCAAAATTTTCGGCACCCGAAATGTGCTGAGTTTTTCCTTTTGTTAAAACCAGTTTAACGTTGCCGCTAACCCAAATTCTGTTAAAGCCTGGAGCTACGGCAGCTTTAGTTTCTTTAATTAATGGTTCTGAAGCAGCGCTGCTGATTGCTGAAGAGGTAAATACTACTGCTGTTAATGCTACTGCGAATAATGTTTTTGTTAAATTTTTCATGACTTTATATTTTAAGTTTCTTAATGTTTTCTGATAATAAGACGTGGTCACCCAGGAAACGTTTCAGCGGAAAATTGGCTTTTATACCAGCCGAAGAAAGCATCAGACCAACGCCTGTAATTTGTCGACGAAAAAGTGTTGGTATGGTTCTTTAGTTTTAGAATATGATTGGCGTAATGAGGCTTTCTCCTTTATAGGTAGAATTATTTGTTAAAAAGAGATTTTCGAGCGGATTCTTCTGGCTTATAAGTTTCCACTTTCCAGTCTAACATTTTTATCTATGCCCTAAAATGCCTTTATCCTGCCTTAGCGGTGCAATAGAGATGCGGTGGTTGTGGGCAAACTTGGCTTTTATAGATACTTGTGCAAAAAGCTGTTAGCGGGATAAAAATATGGCCAGGGGAATAGGTAATTAATATTGCCGTTCGGCAGCGATACGTCTTTTAAAAACGAGAATCAGAAGGAAGAACTAGATGATTTGTGGGGGCTAGGGTAGAAGAATTAGCTTTTGTTCTGGTCAGCATATTTCATGCTGTACAATTGATTAGGCATTAAGTAAATTAGGTCCTTTTGCAAATCAATATATGTATTGAAACGTTTCAGGATATCAGAACCCAGGATGTGGATATTTATCCCAGGCATGGGTTTAGCTGATCCTAAAAGCTGTGCGGGTATATTTTCAAGAACAAATTTTCCAAGTTTAAGCTTCTGAAGTTTCGCTGTAATCACAGGAATTTCATTGTTTTGGGTTCCACGCATGATTACCTTTTTAATTACTTCCATCTTTTCCGTTGGAAATTTATCTGTTTTAAGCAAGTCGTTATCTAACATCGCTGTTCGCTGATAACCCGTATCAAAGAGAAACCAGTTTTTATAAGCCTGCTTATTAGTAAAGATGAATCCTTCTATAAAAGGTTTGTTGTTGATGTATTTGATCTTAAATCTGGAGGTTTTGCGATTATTGATGATGTTATCCGGCATTTTAGAATGAATAGCCATCAGCTTTTTATCATAATTGAGTTCCAACACCATCCCGTCGAAAATGTCCCAGCCCAATAAACCATCAGCCTCATGACCCACCACCTGAGTATCATAAACTTTACTTTGATAAGTCCGCTTTCCCAGTTTTATGTCCAATAGGCGAGAATATAATTCAGGATTGGATTTTACTTTTTTTGTAAGTGCATCGGTAGTTAACGACATCTCCGTTGCTCCAGTATCGAAATTCATTTGAAGCGAATCCTGGTGGTTGAAGAAAACAGCAATCAGATTGGTATTGTATTGATTAAGGCGGAATGGGATAGAGTCATGCAATTCTGGCTTCAGATTGCTAAAATTTTTGATTTCCGGAGATTTAATCCTTGTCAAGCAGGAGTCTTTACCGTTCAGCAATACGATGAAATCTTTTTGCTCGCCAGGCTTAACCCACAAGGTAATGGAATCTATATCGGTTTGGCAAGTAACTTTTTTTCGATTGGTATTCTTGTTAGTGGTATAGATATCGGGAGAGGTTTTAGGATCTATTCCCCATGATGAAACTGAATTACCTTCTTCATAAATTTTGGCGGACTTGCTTCCAGCTTTAATTACCGGAATTTTAGTTTGCGCTTGTAAACACAAAGACAAAGCACATAATAGTGTAGTGATGAGGGCTTTCATTTAAAATAGTTCAGCCCTAAAGATGAAAATAATTATTGAAATGTTTTTATTTATGCTGATTGATTTCACCTGCAACCATGTTCGTATGCAAGAAGAATGTGATTTTCATCTTGTTAGCAGTCCTGAAAAGTTCGTGTTCTATTGCAACATCAAAGTGTAAAATCATTTTTTACTTTTTGTTTGTGCCTTCCTTTGGGTTACTTTCGACTCAAAATCAGATTTTATGAGTTCACTATCCATTTTCCGAAAGGTAGCAGTAGCAGAGGGAATTTCCTATTTGCTTTTGCTTTTCGTCGCGATGCCACTAAAGTATTTTGCCGATTTGCCACTATTTGTTAAATATACGGGCTGGGCTCATGGTTTATTGTTTGTACTGTATGCTGCTACACTGGTTCTTGCCTGGCAAGAACAAAAATGGAAATTTGGTAAAGCGCTCCTTATTTTTGTGGCTTCATTGTTGCCTTTTGCACCGTTTATTGTAGACAGGAAGCTAAAAGATGAGAGGCCGGAGAATGCAAGTACCCGATAATAAATGCATTACAAATTATTTTAAATTATTTTTTGCATTTTAACTTTCGTTCTCTACATTTGCAACCCCGTCCAACACATGCCCAGCTGGCGGAATTGGTAGACGCGCTGGTCTCAAACACCTGTGGGAAACCGTGCCGGTTCGACTCCGGCGCTGGGTACGACCTCTTAGTTGAAGATAAGAGGAATACTTTTCAAAGTGCCTTAGTTTCATACTAAGGCACTTTTCTTAAAAATACAACAGTCAAAAATCTGGAGTTTTGTTTCAACATCGTTCAAACAATCAAAAACGCTTTAGATAACCTTGTATTTAGCAGCAATCTGTAAGCTTTTTGAATAAAAAAAAACTCATGGTAAGCTATTCAGTAAAACTTAAAGGAAATTTATCACGCATTAAAAAGAATGGTGAAGCTGCTCTGTATTTACAGGTAATCATCAATAGAGAGGTGCGGTACATCGGGCTTGATCTCACTTGGCCTGCCGATTTCATCGATAACAAAACTGGTCAAATAAAATCCCGTTCAAAAAAGGATAAGGATCATAGCGATTATATGTTGATAATCACCAATGAGCTGACAAAAATCAACGAAATCTTTAAAGTTTATAGGATTCAAGATACCGTACTCACAATGGAAAGCTTTAATTATGAATTATCCCATACAGATCGAAGAAAAGACTTTATTGTTTACATGGAATTGAAGTTACAAGAACGTAGAAAGTACAAAGTAATAGAAGATAAAACCTATGTAGCGGGAATGGGAACGGTTAAAAGATTAAGGCAATTCCGAAACTCGCTTCCATTCCATGGTTTGACAAAGGAGTTTTTTCAAGGTTTTGCCGCCTTTCTAAAGAAAAAAGGGAATGCACCAGGAACCGTGTGGACTAGATTGAAGGATGTTAAATCTTACATCCATCATGCGGAAGAAGATAATTTTCAGGTGCCAAATGACTACCGAAAGTTTAAGAGCGCCACATTTGGTTCATCTTTAGTTTATTTGGAAGAAGATGAGTTGACAGCTATGGTTGATGTGTACAATAGCAACAGGCTGGTTCCCGAATTACACAAGGTTTTAAGGGCTTTTCTATTTTCGTGTTTCACTTCAATAAGAATTTCGGATGTACAAAGAGCTAATTGGGAGTGGATGAGCATAGATCGGGTGATGAGATTTATTCCATGGAAAGGAAGGCGATTTCGGAAAGTTGTTGAAATCCCTGTTTCTCAAATTGCGCTAAGTTTGATTGAACATAAAAACGGCAATTTTTTTTCTTTGCCCACTGATCAGGAAATTAACAGAACTTTGAAAGATATCGTAGTTGAAGTAAATAAAGCCATGCAAAGCCAACAACGTTCAACGAGAATTACAAAAAATTTAACTTTTCACGTGAGTAGACATACTTTTGGGACACATTATTACCGACAAACGAAAGACGTTGTTACCCTTCAAAAAATAATGGGGCATAGCAAAATAGGCACAACAATGATTTATGTTCACGTGAGTGATACGGATAAAAGAGAAGGTATCGAAACCATGAACAGTTTCTTCGTTGCAAAGCCTGCTTATTTACGCGTTGTTTCCTGATTATGCCTTCTGACTATTAACAGCGTAATTCATCTTCTTCTCATAATTGGCTTTTGTATTGTAATCCAAAACAACCGGCTTTTGAGATTCTGAATAAATGGCGTTTAGCGTTTCGGCCAGCATTCCTTTCAATTCATCCATATCATTGCCTTTTGCAGATGAAGTTGAAGCGTTAGTGCCAGCTTTCGATGTAGATGTGCTGTTGGTGTTATTCCGATAACTCATTTCAGCATTGCGGGCGCCAGTAGTGTTTAGCGTGTAGCTCGTTTTTTGATACATGCGATCGGCCAATATCCGCGAAGTTTCTGCGGCATTGTAAACATCGGCACCAGGTGCAAGATTTGCATACGTTGGTCCATCAGTTAACCACCATTTATCTTCCTCGTTGATAATTTCACGGCCAGCTTCCCCAACCAAAGCGGTACCGCCTTGAAAGTTTCGAACCCCTTTCGCAAATTGTGGTGGCTCCTGGGAAGCGATGGAAGCAATACTTCCAATGGTGGCTGCTGCCGATAGTCCGAGCATGATGTATGTTGACACACCAAAATCAGCTTTAGGTGTGGTGGCCCAAATGTTTGTTGCTGCCAATGCCCCATTAATTAATGCCTGTGTTATCGCTGCTTTTCTATTTGCTTCCCATGCCCGCAACTTCTCTTGCTTCTCCATTTCCGCATAACGGGCATTGATCTCCGCCTTTGAAGCTTCGTTTCCTTCTGCCGCATCGAGTTCTGCCTGCCGTTGCTTTTCAAGGGTACTTAATTTAGCATCTGTTTCTGCCTGTCGTTTATTTGCTCCGATTTGAAAAGTAGTATCAGCCACAACATAAGCCGCATCAATAGCAGCTTTGGAATAAGCTTGTAATTCTTCTTCTTTGGTTAACTTCTTTTTTCCTTTTTTTCCCTTTTTGGAATCTTCTCCTGCTTCAATGGCGGAAACTCTGCCATAATATTCACGGGCAAGCGCTTCCATATCGCCGCCGAACATTTCATACAAACGAAGTTTTTCATCGTATTCGGTATTGAGTTTATCAATTTCTTTTTGATGATCTGAAGTGGTCGCATCATAATAGGCATTTGCATCCTTTAAATATTGTTCGGTTATTTTCTTACCCTTTTCTTCAGCAATATCAACAGCTCGTTGTGTTTGCACCTGGTAAAGTGCAGAGAGTTCAATTTCTTTCTGCCACTCGATATCTTTTAAAGCTTGGGCATTCCCTTTGGCTTTTTCTTCCAGCTTTTCATATTTCCGATCAATAGCTTCAATTTCTTTGGCATCGAGATCCAACGATTCCAAGTATAAATCTTCTGCATTTTTGATCAATTCAGCTTTCAAATGCTCCGCATCTGCTTGCTGTTTTTTATAGGCTTTTTCTGCAGATTTTTCACTAGCAGATTTTTTACCCTTTGCACCGCTCAATTCGTCCTCCAGTTTCTTAATATCAGCGGTGTATTTCGCATAAGCTTTTGAATGGATATCTTCTTGGGCTCGTAACTCTTTTAAATCCTCGATTTTCTTTTTAATCACAGCTTCGGTTCTGGCTGATGATTTCACCTCTGCATCTGTTTTTTTATTGTTTTCAACCATATAATCTCCATTCAAACCTTTAATTGCGTTTTGGTTTTGCGAAATCATATCGTTAACATCTTTCAAACTCTGCTGTATTTGTAGCTTTTCCTTATCAGTCATTGGTTTAACAACGATATCAGAACCCACTGCTTTTATACTTTTACCAGAATTTAAACTGTTCATTAATCCATCCCGTTTCATGGTGAAACTTTTTAGTTCCAATTCCAATTGCTCAATGGTTTCTTTATTTTGAGTTTTGAGCACCGCCCTTTGTATATTCAAAAACTCCCGGGCTTTCCCTGCATTGATATCTAAAGCGTTTCCATATTTATCCCATTGCGTAACCGCACCAGGAATGGATAGCGCTAATTGATTAATTACGTTTTTAAGTTCTGATTGCTCATCCTTGTTTAATTTCCCTTTGGATTTCAAATCATCATATCGAGAAAGTAAAGGATTCACGCTTTGTTCGAGATTCCGCACTTCGGTAGCCTGGTTCTGAAATTCTTTAGTTAACCGTTGCCCAACTGTTTCAGTTGCCAAAATTGATTCGTTTATGAATCCAAGAACCTGCCCATAAACCGAATAAACACCATGGATCAACCCTTCTGAACTTTGGCCCATCTTCATGAAAATCTGATCCCAGGTATCATCGATGTTCGATTCTAAACCGACTATAGATTTACTCACAGTTTCCATGATACCTGAAACGCCATTCATTGCACCGAAACCGAGAACAGCTTCTTTTATCGCTTCTTCGGTATACTTCACTTCTTTGGTGATGCCCTTGAAACTTAGGGAAACCATATCGCCGTTTTTACTTGCACGAATTCCGAATTCCTTTAATCGTTCAAATTCGCCTGTTTGAGCATCGAGTAACCCTTCCACAAGTTGGTCAAGGCTTTTACCCTGCGATGCTGCTAAATCGCCAAGCTTAACCATTTCATCACGTGTGGGCACGATGCCACGGTTTACCAGTTTGATGTAACTGTCGGTAGCTTCCTGCATTCCAAATGGAGTTTGTGCGGCATAATCCATTAACATTTTTAGCGATTCCCCAGCGATCTTTGCATCACCTCCAAAAGCATTGGTCAATACAGCTCTGTTTTTTTCGGCTTCGGCATAGGCATCTTTTATTTTACCAAGAACTGCAGGTATAGCTTCTAAAGCACTGGTAGCTAAATTGCCAGCAGTAATCCCTGCAAATACGCCAGAAAATATTTCTTTAAACTTTGAGCCTTCTGTAGCAATCCCCTGCATTTCTGCCCGTTGCTCTCGCAACGCTACATTTACCATTTGAACTTCTCGCAAGCGCTCTCGGTACCCTGGATCATTCGGTCGCATGTTGCGCATTTCGGAATTTAACCGCCGTTGGGCATCGGTTAATTCGCGTTGCGTAGTCATGGCCTGTTGACCATTGATAACGAGATTGATTACGGATTGGGTATCTGTACGATTAGCCATTGATGTTTACGGTTATGTTATTGGTAGTGTTAAAATCTGAGATGATCGCTTCGGAAGCCCGGGTACCGAGAATTTCTGATAAACGATAAGTTTGAGCAGCATTGATTTTATTAATCCAGCGTTTTTGAGTACGTGCCACAACCCGTGATTGCACACCATAACGGCGCTGTGAATTTCTTGCAAGTGTATTTGAAGTGCGCTCGTAAGCTTTCAAACCTCTGCCAACGTTCATATCTCGGAAACGGCCGTATAGAAGAAATTTAAGATTCGATTCAATAATCTCACCGCCACGAGAGGCAACATCTTTCTCAAATGAATTGATTAATGTATCAGTTACACCAATCCCTTGCTTTCGAAGTTGCTTCTGCCACTTTTCAATCGTGAATTTTTGCCATCCATCAACAAAGCCGCGGATTCGCATCTGCTCAAAAAGATTACTTTGCGCCATACTATAAAAATCGGCAACAAAAAAAGGGTAGGAAAGGACGGTAGATTATAAGTCGGTAGATTCTAAATAGTAAGCATCCAACAATTCGAGAAATGCAAAGCCTAAATATTTAGCGAGTTCATCGGTTGCGAGTAATAAGCCAACGGGCACGCTTGTACTGGTGGTAATATAGGTTGTTGCTGTATAAATTAAAGAACCGTTTTGCATCATGGGTACCAGGCTATATTTCAACTGATCAGGGTTGTTTAAATCTGCAATCCAAGCTTCGTTCAAAGCTTTTACTATGATCGAAAGTTTAATGTAAGGCAAAGTATTGGCAGGCACACCCGTCGGCAAGGTGATGGAAGAAATCGTTACCGGATCTATGCTTAATATTTCGCAAGCGGCCTCGAAGCTGGTTACACGTTCGGTAATGTTGAGCGGGAGAAATTCCGTTCCGAATAATTGCAACAGAAAAAGTCGTTGCTGTGCTGTGCTGGTTTGAAAAAGCGTAATAAGTTCCCCCTCCCTTTCGGTAGGCACTAATATTGGGGTTTCGATAGGACTGTCTGTCATAAGTTATAATTTAGAAAACGATAAATATTGCTCTGCCATCACTAATGCCAGCGCCCCGGCTACCAACAATGCCGGTTGTATAATAATATCCATCTTTTAAGGTGAAAAATACTTTTTTGCCTCCTATGATGGCATGTTTTGGAACACTTGTTTTCACCCGAAACTCCACTAAACTATCTCTCACGGTAGCAACCGGTGGGAAATAAACGGCTGATCCGCCAACGCCATACTGATCTGCCGATTTTAAGACGGTGGCTTTGTCGGTTCTCGGAATTCCGCCGGTTGATCCATCCTGACTTTGGGCATAGTATATTTCCAGATCAATACTCGCGGCTCCCGTGGCATTATAATCGGCGATCACTCTTATTCCAGATTCCAGTACAGGATCAATAGGGCTGATCAGTACAGGTGTTTTGTAATTGGCAACTACGGTATGGCAATCAATAGTTGCCTCAATATACTCTACATCTCTGTTTTCCATATTGTAGGTGATCTTTTCGATGATGCACTGCACATAGGCGTTTTCCCTACTGGTTACATTGATTTTTGTTGAACCATCGATTTCCATCAATAAATAGAGCGGTAGCATGGCCACAATTTTTAGATATTTACTATCATTTCTAAAACGGTACCATTCGGCGTCGGCCAAGGTAAGTTCCATCGGTTCGGCCTGCGGGAAAACCTTTCCTCCAGCTACCGACTTCATTCCACCATATTTAATAAAACGCCAGGGCCATTCGGGAACGCCATCACTTAAGTAGGTGTAGGTTACCTGTTTGGTTGCTGGCATCGAATAATCTGCAATCACTTTATTTTTCAAGGTGGATGCTTTCATCTCAATATTAATTTCGCCACCACCGATCACCATTCGTTGAGTGGGCACATATTCATCATCGGAAGTGTTTACGGTGTCTTTAAACAAAAGATCTTGTTTGTCAGCTTCCAACGTAATGGTGTAGCCGTTTTTTTCTGGTATGCTTATCTCGTTGATATCGGTAATGAAATCAGAAATATCGATGCTTTTAGTTGAGGCTAATAAAGAACTGCCCGACTGTACCCGAACCACACCGCCAAATAGGTTGAAACTGAACGAAATATTAAAACGTTCCTTAATGATTTTCATAAAGTCTGCAATAGTTGTTTTTGCAGGAAGGAAAACGGTCGAATCGTAAATGCTTAGCGTAAATGGCGTGTAACGGCTATAAACATAGATCTTGTCACTTTCCGGATCGTTCATCCAGCTGCCTTCGCAAACAAAGCCAAGATATTGCATCGCTTTTTCGATGTAGTGTTTCAGTTTCCAGAATGGGCCAGATGCTGTGGTGTCTCCACGGCGCATGGATGCTATTAAACTAAAACTTTGCGAAGCGTGATCCCATGGATTTACCAAAAAGTGGGTAGTTCCTTTTGAAACATCCCAGCTTTCGTTGTAAACAGGGAAAAAGCTAAATGGATATTGTGCAGGATTCTGGCAAACGGTTTTCATGTAAGCGGCCGTGTAATAATCGGGCAGTGCATCGCCTGTGAAAATATCATGCATCCTGGCACTTTTAACCTTCGTGGCAACTGCGCCAAAATTTACTTTTAAAGTGGCGGTGAAATCACCACCATTAAAGGTGTAGGCGATATTTCCTGCAAAAAAAGGTGTGCCATTGGCAATGGTTTGCACTTCTAATTCATAAACACTGTTTTCCGCCTCAATTAAATGACCGCTACTGAAAAATTCTTTATTGTTTTCGGTAGCCGGTAAAGCGAATTCATAGGTGATATCCTCGAAAAATTTATCATCATCATTAAAGAGCGGATTGTTGCGCTCAATGGTGATAGATGTTTCGGGATATAGATCCGCAACTAAGCCAGAAAGATTGAGGATTTGAATCATTTACAAATAGTTTGGATTCTCGAAATGAAGAGTGCTGAGTTTTATGGTTACCGTAAGAACCTCCAGATATATTTTCAAATTAAAGTGTTAAAGTATATTTAAGCCAAGCATAAATTTGGTATGCATAGTTCATGTGAGCTGTTGCATCTGGATGCACCCTTGGTAAAAATCCTCCATAAGGGATCTTTATATTGTCTCCTGTGGGGGTAGGCACACTTCTTTGTGCAGTACTATCAGGATTCTGGGTAAAGTAAAAAGGAATTTGAAAAATTCTTTCGGTATCCTCATTAATAAGATCGTTTAACCAATCTTGAGTAAATTTCCAGATCTTAGGTTTTCTACCTCCATCTCCATAAAAAGAATTCCAAGCATAACTTTCTTTGGTAAGATTTGGGTAAATACTTGGAAAAATCGTACCTCCACTACTAGGAAATGCAATACCAAAGTTTACTACACCCCATCCATTAGTTGCGTATTCCGCTTTTATTCTCGCAATTAAAGCTTTATATGTACCTAAATGGTCGAAAGTGTCTGCATCATTATTAGCTAACGTAAAAATAATGTGTGTTGGAACGGTAACATCATAATCATTTACATTGCTAACCAGGCTCCCTTTTATAGGACTATCTGAAGCAAGTCTAATCCCTGCATTATCCATTGTTCTGTACTTATTAAGCCAGTTTGTGATAGCAAAGTTATTTATGGTTGTTCCTAAGCCATCACTAAATGGTCCAATAAACATTTGATCAGTCCGCATTCCTGCATAGCCTTCAAAACCTACTTTATTGGTAACGGTGTTGTTCTTGTACGTAAATGTTCTGCTTGCCAATTGAGTGCCAAGAAATATAGCTCCATATTCATTGGCTTTGTTACCATTATCAATAATGTCCATTTGAAACAGTTCCTTCGCAACTAACTGCGCCCTGCCATCTCTCAAATCGTTAGGTAAAGTTGGAGGTGTTGCACCGGATAAAATAGAGTCGCCGATAACAAGCACCCTTGGCAAACCATTTTTTGTGGCTGAATTAAGCGTGGAAATATGCTGAAAAGTAAAATCTGATCCTATGTAGCCTGCCCCCTGTATTCTGTCAGTAAAATTTTTCTTAAGAACAGAGAAACCTTCGTTATAGGTCATGATCCTATCTTCTCCTGCATTCATCGGACTATTGACAGTTAACCTATTTGATCCATTAGAGAATCTAAAAGTTGGCTCCTGCGAAATCGCGTTGAAAAATTGATCTAGATAAATAGCGGCACTAGTATTTCTATTAAAACCAAATTCTGCAGGAATAACATCATTACAAACTGTATAGACTCTTCTAGGTGAGATGAAGGGCGGCAATGCTTTAGATATGGTACTAGACGTCACTACACCTAACGTTGCACCTAGCAAAATGCCACTATTGGCTACCATTTGGGTCATGTAATCAACTGCATCATTGCCGGTATCAAGATCCAAAACAAAAGCAAAACCATTTTTAGCCCATGAGCTATCAGGCTCGATGCCGTTTAAGATTAGCTTTGAAGTCCTGCCAATTTTATCATTTGCAGCTTTACATGACCAGCTTATTTGAATAATGTCATCAACATCAAAAATCAATATGTCATTTAAACTTATCCAATAATCATAATCATCGATGTTTTGAGTTATTAAGGTATTATACTTAACAACTTCGGAAAACGGGATATCATAAGTAAACGAATGCCCCCTTGAGGTAACAAAAGTTACAATAATACCATCCGTAAATAATAATGCTGTACTACTAGCATCCCTAGCTATCGGAACTGAAAACCCAGAAATAGCCTGTTTATCAATTAGCTTAAACCATTGTCTATAACCTTTACGACTAACATTCCCAGGAAGTCTGTTTGCTTTAGGGTCAATTGTTTTAGTGTAGATCGAACTATTCTTGGACTTAGTGTTCATTACCGCTACTTTATCCGATACACCTATATATATGGCTTTTTCTAGTAGTAACGGATAAGCAATATTGGGCGTGCTTGAATGAGTGATAATACCAGATACAACGATTTTATATGCGTTAATTGGAACTGTTAACTTATACCTGGTATAATGCTTAAATGAAGAGGTAACGGCTTCAGAAGATATGAAAGCGCCAGCGCTAGTATAGTAGCTTATTGGACTTGCTGAAGATGCTAGCATTACTCCTGTATAATATAGACCGTCTCGGTCTGCATCTATAATTATGTATTCAGCTTTAATGTATGCACCATTAACGATATCCCCTCCGGTAGCTGGATTTGTTGTGCCAGCAACCCTATTTAAAGTTATCCTTTGAAAATTTTTTATGCCGTCTTTTATAGCTGGTATAGCGGTAACTTCGGTTTTTTTGGCAAAATCAGTTCCAGCTGGAGCATCTACCAACTCGCGGTTAAGAATCCATGCAGTCCCACTCCAAACGAATCTGGCATTTGACACATATTGTTCTCCGACTTTTGAAGGAACTAATTGATTTCCAAAGTTAACAAAGGTGTTTCCGTAATTTGATGTCTGAATCAACCAAGTTTCTCCGGCAAATCTGGTGCCGGCTGGAACTCCACTAGGGGTAGCTATTCCTTGTACGGCTGGTAAACCTTGCTGCCCTTGATCCCCTTTTGCAGCATGCAATTTAAAATAAGCAGCATCGGTAGGCAAGGTTCCTACCGGAATTGCATTTATTGATACCGCAACATAGCTGCTTCCGAGATATTGTACTAAATCAAGTCTGCTGTATTCAACGCTGTTTAACCAAGGCCCTTTTGGAGTAAGTCCGACCTTTCCTATTTTCGATTCTCCCATTATGTGTTTAAAATTAATTCTCCGTTATTATTGAGTGAAAAAGTGAAGTTTGATTGTACCTCGGTTACGATCAAGTTCATGTTGTTATCGACGCTAAAGCCCAGTGCATTTAGATCCTGATTCTTGATTCTGATTCCATTATCTGAGTAGTCATTAGTTGGCCAATAGTAGGCTTTCAGAACTCCATTGAATTTGATGTGTGGGTTTTTCCCTTGCCTCATATTAACCCCAGAGACCACTACATCTGGAATAGCAGCGCAAGCTTCAGCGATGCTATTGTATGGGCCGTCCCACTCATCTAGTGGACCAGGATTAAGCTTCTTAAATCCCTTAGACACTTCTGTACTAATCATTATCTATATCTATTTGGAATACATGATTTGTTGAGTAGGGCAGCGCGTTTTGCATAACGAACACTCTGTAGGAAAGATCGTCTACAATCATAGTAGATTGAATGAAATTTGTCTTTATATCTTCCTCAGACGTGCTATCATAGGCGTTTTTGATGGTTTTTCCAGTCGGTACGACTATTACAAAAACCTTATTGATCACGCCCGTATCAAGAATGATATTCATTTCTCCATACACAAGAGCCGTTCGCTCAGGTAAAGCCTTGACTTCTGATTGGGTTGCAGGAGCGGTTGCGCTCGAGCCATAAAAACACCAAACCTCGGAATCGCTTTTTAAAGAGAGTTTTGAATGTCCCAGCCAATCGTATATCGTATCAAACGACAATTTGTATTCATCAACTGATCTAATGTTTCCACGAGGCCCTGCAACATTTCCAGCATTATCGGTAGCGTTGAAGGCATAGGTGACAATTTGTGTGCTATCTACATCTGCAGCACAAAGCAACGTGATTCGATTATCCTTAACCGTTGCAGAGCTAATCGTATTCCCAGACACATTAAAGCCAAAATTAGCTATAGCGTTGACGTTGACCGTATCAATTCTTAAGTTTTTATTGAACTTGATATTAATTAATCTGCCCTGAAAGCTGACCGAGTCAACCGCTAATTTTACGTAAGGTCGGTTGGTCATGAGTTTATCCAAGATCACACCATATTCTCCACCCATCCTTTTGTACGATACTGCGTTCAGGTGAATGATCATAGCGCCACCATTTTCGATGGTATATACCTTGTCATAATTTGGGTTTCCAAAATAAAATCCAAGGTCTTGTTTTCCCATTTCTTCGTAAACCGTCACAAATTCTTTGTTGTAGTCCGCTGGATTTACCTGCTTCGAATTGAAAGAGGAAGGTTGATACATTACAAACGGGGTTTCCCACACTTGATTAGTTCTTGCTTTTGCATCCTCCATAATATTATTTCTTAACTGGATAAGCTTTGCCCGATACTCGGCTTTGTCCATATTGAAATCAGTTTCCCCTTGCGTCCACTGAATCGCATAAAGACAATAACTTTTACCTAATGCCGCTGCCTGTTCCATTCCATAAGAAACATGATGTATGAGCCTATTATATGGCTCTGTACCTTTGCTTAAAGCATTAATGGAAGCACCTCCTTCACCTGCATAGCTTACCAGGAATTGTGAATTTTCCAACGATTTTCCCCTTGCTTTGGCAAGCTCCGCTATCACAGTTGCGCAACCACCAATAGGAACTTCGGAATGTGTGGGATGATGCGCAAATGGCACCAAAGGTCCTTCTGCTAATCTGGGATTATCTCTGAACATCAAGATATTCGGACTTACAACCGTAGTCGTAATAGCCGTGGCTGTTGCTCCGAGTGATAAAGACTGCCCATAATCAATAATGTGGTTTATATCTGCCGGCAAGCTATAATCAACAGCATCTTCTTTTTGAGCCAGCTGGTTTATCTTTCCTAAAAGCCCTTGCGTGCTATCAAATATCTTTATCTCACGGATATCCAAAACCTGTATTGTATTGGAAGAAAATTCCTGATTCCAGATAATAAGGTTGTTTGATTCATCAATGATATTTTCATATCTGTATTTATGAAATTCACCATCGTCGATCAGGTCTACAAATTGATTTTTCCCATTCAAACCGTTACCCAACTTGCCATCACCTAAAGCAATTACTTTGGCTAATACCTCAGTAACATAGATTCCCTTGGAAAACGGAACCCATGCTATAATACCCTGAACCGCGTTACCTGATGTTGCCCGCATACAATCTTCAACCAGGGTAAGATTACCGCCAGTTGCCTGAAAATCACCGGAACCTTCCCCGCCCAAAACAAATCCTCTAGAAAAATCCCCTTTTATTAGATTCCCGCCACCGATTTCCTCGAAAAGTGCTTTTGAATCAATGGGATTCTCTGAAAAGATATATGGTGATGAAATCGGCTTATAGCTGGTCAAATCAATTGTAACGTTTACAGCCTTCCATTCTAAACCGTTCCAAACGATATAACCCGCCGCACCGGTAATTTCCACACCACCAAAATTTGGGTAGACTCCTGTTTCGGCGATGAATGATACCGGTGCCGTTGGAGTTACAGATGGCGTACTGGGATTAATACCATCTTTGGTTTCACCTGTTTCGAAAATCATGTAAGGGGTTTCTGAAAACTTTCGTATTCCATCACCAATTTTGATTTTTGTCGTATTTCCAAATTTTACAACCGCAATTTCTCCTTTAAGTAAAATTGGATCAGCAATTAGCCATTCAGCTTCGCTTTCTATAAGTTGTTCAATACGGGCAAATATGCGTTGGGTTGCCATGATTAAGAAATTGTTTGAGTGATTATATTAATTGATGGATTTGCAGGTGTACCGGCATAAATAATGATCGGCACCAATGGTTTTGGTGTATTTGGATTAAAATCGATTATTGGAAGATCAGCAGCATCGCTTTCGGTGTAGGCATCATCAATGAACAGATAGCTGTAATCAAAAGCCACAAAATATAGATAGTCACCATCTGGTGAAAACTCAATGCTTTTGGTGGTGATCTCAACAGGAAGCAGCGTATTATTGATGTAGCGGAAAACAAAACGGGAAAGAAATAGATCTTCCCAAAAAAACATATTGGCTTTATCGCTGAAGCCGGTATTTGCAGAAAAGGTTCTGTTTGAGGTTTTGCTAAATATCTTTGCGTTTCCATCCGCAATGCGGTAACCTTTTTTTAGGAAGCGGTTCGCCTTCTGGTAATCAAATTCAAGTCCTGGAGTTGCTTTACCTGTAAAGTAGCGCGAATCCATAGCACCCCAGCTGCTCCAGTTTAAAAAGTAGCGAAGAAAATTTTGAGGTTTTCGATCGAAAAGATAAAATTGCTTTTCAGAAATCCTGTTTCCATCAGCATCGATCAACCAAACATCGTACCGTAACAGTGTTTTATTTCCATTGTAAACATTGCCTGGACTAACATTGAAAGCAAACTTTTTGTACTGATCGAGATTTAGTGTATAAAGTTCGGTATCTCCGTTTGTGCTATCGCTGAAATAATGGTAAACGTAAAGTTTTACATCTGCCTTTGATGAACGTGTGTTGAAGAAATATAAAAATTGTGGCTGATCTTCACGGGTGAACTGCGAGGTGCTGCCCTGTTTTAAAAACCGATCAGAACTGATTACCGTCGGTGCAATTAAACCTGTTACGGTTTTCGTCGCTTTACCCTGAAAACTTAAACCACCCTGAATAACCACATAGGTAGATGATCGATGTAATTTTTTAATCTGTATAGGCACGCCAAAGCTTTCGGCGTATTCGAAATAATATTTTCGTGACGTGGTTTTACATTCTAAAGCCATTGTGGTTGGGATTTCCAAACCTAATCGGTCCATATCGGTAATGATCTTTTGCGAAAGCTTATCATTCAATTGAGCAATAGCCTTAGCAGTATCGCCGAAACGGAGTTGCAGATTTGTGGTGAAAATAAGATCGTAACCATTATGCGCCGCGTTTTCCAGATAGAGCTTAAAGAGAACGGTGTAGTTTGGTTTCTGATTATCCGGAATACCAGCTATGGTATTGCCTGTTACAAAATTAAAACCCAAAGCCTTTTCCTTTGCGGTAAACACGATATTGTAGCCAGAGAAATCGATATCGAAATCTGCACTTAAATAGGGGTTAGCCTTGAAATATTCTACGACATTAGCACCGGGAAGTGCGGCACCCGAACCGGCAAGGAATTGCATACCACTATCATCGGGAACGGCAGCACTCACCATTACAATGGTTCTGTTTCCGTACCTGATTGTTTTGGTTACCCCTGGCGCCGTGTTATCGGCAAGGGAAAGCGTATTAACTGCCTTTACGCCTATCTGCTGTAAAAAGCCCGTACACTCAAACTCGGCATTGATATAATCGCCGCTGAACGAAATTACAGAAGGTGCATTTAACAGGATAACGGACATTTATTGTGCTTATTTATCTGTCCAAGTTCCTGAATTTACGTTGTAGCCAAAAGGACAGGTGAATGTAACGGTTGCTATATAGCCATACCAGTCATCATTCATTGGTCCCACCTTTTGATATGGAATGTTGTTAAATCGGAAATGTTTATGCGGATTTGGGTTTGCCCTTAAGTCGCGTTTGGTTCGAGCCAGGCAATCTTTCAGAATTTCTTTTGTTGCTGAATAAAGATCGCTCACCCTTTGCGAAGATTTTTTGCGCATCAGAATATAGATTTCACAATTTTGCTCATCAACATGGCTTTCGCTGTTATTGTCGCCAAACTCCCCACTACTGGCAACGATCAACATACACACATTGCTTTTCATCAAGTTCAAAGCTTCATCAAACTCATTCAGTTCATCAACGCTTTCGATGTAGAAAAATGCTTTGTTGGTGTCGCTGTGCAAAATCAAACGGTGCTTTTCAGCAAGGTTTTCGAAATGCGATCTGTATTCCTGCTCTGTCATTTTCGGTTTGCTTTTTCGGCTGCTTCGATTTCATCAGCCAGGTGATCAAGGAAAATATATAATGAGGTATCTTCCGTTTCGCGGAACGTTCCGAACTTGCCACCGGCAACAGTTTTTATAATTCCTTCGAGATCGGGAAGTGAATTCGATTTTGTTTGGTTAACAGACTTTTTAAAGATGGTTGGATATTTATGGAAGATGTATTCACGGCAACCTTCGTAATTGAAAACAATGGCTGCTCTGGTAGCCTTATCCAATCGTTTCATCTTTCCGGCAGTGGTGTTGATCAACAGTTGCGAAATCTGCACTCTACAATCCATCTTCAAGTTGTTGAACCCTTTTTCACGGTAGAGTGCGGCAATAAGCTGGTCAATAAAAGCTTGGTTTTGCGTTTTCTGGAAAGCCAGGTAATAAGTTTCGGCAAATCGAAACTCCTGAATGGTGCTGGTAGCCAACCGATCGGATGGGCCGAAATGTTTTATCCAGAAAAAAGGCTTCACGATCGGAATAACCCATTTAAAAAGCTTGTTACCTTCTGCCAAAAATTGAAGTGTGTTTTTTAGCTGTACCTGTTGAGCGGCATTGAGTTTGAAAAACGTCCGCTTTTTGATTTTATAAAAGAGCATGACCGCAAATGCGAAAGCGTGGGTACGCTCGATGTTTCGGGAAATGATCTTCATCCAAATCAATAATTGCCACGCTTCCATTTCCGTCCATTTGTCGGGGCATGTGTAGCTTTTGTTTTCGATCTGGATTATGTTCATTAGAAACTCAATAAGTTGTAGGAAATGCCAATCCCAAAAGATGGATTAAATTGTTGTGTGGCTGGATTAAAATAATATCCAGCCTGAACACCTATGCCAAAGCGCTTAGTTTTTGGTGATTCGATGGTAAGCGATTGCATATTATCAATCAAAATTCTTTTGTCCGGGCTTAAAATATCGGTGTATTGGCGATATGGAGAAAAGAAATTCTTTCGCTTTTTGTAGTCGTGACGGATTAAGGAAAGCTTATAGTTCACATCAAACTTTCCACCAGAACTATCAGGCGTGAACATTGCCGTTAAATAATCATCGGTATAGATATAATGTTCTTTTAAAAGGCTGTCCGTTTTCTTTTCAGCATGAAGCGCTTTTGCACTAAGTGATGCATTAATTGCGGAAGCCTGTTGAAGCTTTTTGGTTTTGTCCATATTATCGAGGCGCAAACTATCCAAAACCGACTTACTTACAGGTAAACCTGTAATGTCTCCGTTTCCAATTATTGAGGCTTTACGTTCAAATACGGCTTTTGAAAATCCTTTGACATCAACCGTTTGGGCGATTAGCTTGGCATCGGTTTGAATCTTATCAATGATTTCTGATCGGGGATTGGTAACCAAAGTTTGATGAGGTTTTACCAGGAACAATTTATAGCAAAGGCCAGCAATAATAATTATGGCTGCACCTAAAGCGATTTTAAATCCTAAATTTTTCATTTCGTTTTATATTTCTGGATAGCGGTGCTGTCCACTGTTTTCTGAATTTGTTGATTTACGCCTCTTTCAACCAGGTACGCCTTAAAAACCTCATCCTTTTCTTTCCTTTCCGTTTTAACCTGTTCCTGTAGTTCAGTTCTTTCGCGTCCCCAGTCGGCTTTGTCTGTGATAGAATCCAGCCTTTGACCTCCGATTACACCAAGCAAAACCATGGTAACTACATACAGCGCATAGGCGAACGGAGTTTTTGCAATATCCTTAAGTGGAATTTTCTGCAAGCTTTCATCTATTGTTGCCATTCTTTTTTACAGTCCTAATCCTTTAACCCATGTACTTACCTCAAATGCCGGGCAGAACTTCATATATTCAGATGGATCTATTTTACCATCACCATTTTTATCAGGGCTAAAATCCCGGTGGCCTCTTATTTTAGCTTTTGGATATTTAGCGTGGTATTGCCTTAATAATCTTTCCAGCGTTGCTTTCTGTTCTGCAGTCCTGGTATCTTTCCAGTTTTCACCGCCGATATAGCTGATGTGGATTGCGTTGGAGTTGAATCCCGCTACACCATTGGTGATTTTGTCATCTGTTGCCAACTGGTGATCAATACCATAAAAATCAACTAGGTGATGGTAGCCTACTTGCTTCCATCCTTTACCTTTCGGCTCGGGCATTTTCCAATAATTTTTAATTGATTCTACTGTTTGCTTTGGATTGGCACCGGTACAGTGGAAGATGATGTATAGAATGTTTCTCATAATAAAACGTAAATATTGCTGTTTGGATCATCGTTGTAAAGGACTGCAGTCGGCACCGTATAACTCAAAGCTTCCGCATTGGCCTTCATAAATTTACGAAGCGTTTCCAGATGCTGTTCGGCTTTCATGCAGTAGCCGTTCAACACTCTCGAAATTGCCCTTTCTGTTGCAGGATTTCGGTTTTCAACGTTTCCAGATACACCACCAACGGTTTCACTCAATTCAAAAACACCATTTGAATCGATATTGAGCAGGAGGTATGGAACCGCTTCAATCATTGTATAAGGCGCTAGTGCCTTATGCACTTTTTTAAGCAGTTCCTTTTCGATATCAGTTAAGCTATTGCTTAACATTTTGGCCTTCAAACTTGCGGCTAACGATTCTGTTAAGTTTGGAATGATGTAGGTTTCTTCTGCATTTGCTTGGAAAACCCGTAAGGTTTGATATAATTGAGCATCGTTGCCAATCTGAACGCCTGCTTTCTGAAATTCGGCACTGGTGTTGATCAACAGTGATCGGTTTTCTTTTCGCTCTTCGCTTACCGCATAAATAGGGAAGTCGATTTTGTTATCTTCCAGAAAGGAAACCAGTAATTCAAGCGCTGCAAAAGCTGCTTTTATGTTTGATTTGCGCAACTGCATCAACTTTTTATCTGATGCCGGTCGCATTTTTTCAGAATATGGGACCAGTATTCCAGCACCGTTAATCTGCACTGATCCATTGTCTGAATAGTTGTAAATAGTGAAACCAGTTACTGCTTTTTGGGCCAGCTGAAGCGCAAATTTTTGCTTCGCGTTTCCTTCTTTTACAGCCAAGAAATCATTGTACTGATCGAATCCGATTGCTGGAATAAGCTTTTGAGTGATGGCATCATCAATAAATGATTGAAGGTTCCCAAGTTCTAAGTTAGCCTGTAAAGCGCTGTTGTGCTTTTTGAGCTCATCAATAGTATCAAATAGTGCCATTTTACTTATCTCCTCTTTTTTTTATTGCATAAGTTTTATATGCGAAATCTCCACCAGACCAGTTCTTGTGTGTTTCCACTTCTTCGCCGCAAACCATCTTTTTGTATTCGGTGAAAAACATATTAAGGCCGATGCCCAATGAAATTAAATAGCACTTCATGATTCGGTGGTTTTAACGGGTGTAACTGGATTCTTTTCGATTGATGTGTTGCCTTGATCAAGCGTTTGCAGATCAACTTCCTTGACTATGAAGCGGAGGTTTTTATATTTGTCCGTCCATTTGTTGAACTGGGCGATGAAGTATAAAGGCTCCAGAATAACTTCACGGTGTGGTTGAAGAATTGCGGTGTAAATATTGAAGGCAACTCTTTTATCAGAACCACTTCCAGCATCGTTTCCTCTGCCTGGTCCACTACCCACCAAAGTAGGATCGACATTTAACGCCCGGTTTAAGTGTTGGCTTGCTTCCTGACTATCTTCGAGGTGCTCACCATCTTTGAAGCCGCTTTCTATCGGAACGATTTTGAATGATGGCAATTCTTTATTGTTTTCATCTAGTCCAACCTCACTAAGTATAGTTTTGCCCACTCCGTTTTCCCCGCTCAACTGCTCGTTGATCTGCATCACTTTCGCCTTTTTGATTTCGGCCTGTTGCTCGGTAGTCAGTTTGTGCCAATCTTTATGAACAGAAGGCCAATAACTAAGCGGGATGTTTAAGAATTTATTAGCTGAAAGAACCCTTTCCATGAATTTCAGCTTCCATGTTGGGATTTTCTTTTTGATTTTAAACCATGCAGAAAAAACAAAGCTGGTCCATGCAGCTAAAGGATAGTAAGCTTTACCAGGTGAAGGATAGTTCACCGGATAAACAAAGCGTTTAATTTTTTTATCAGTTAATAGCTTTTCGATTACATCGGCATCATAGGGATCAATCACCGGATGGGTATCAACTTTCTCTTTTTCAGTTGGCTTCGGGCTGTCTTCCCATTGGGCCGAAACAAAGCATTCTGTGATATTGCCTTTTTTATCCATCAAACCCCACCTACACCACGCGGCATCATGAGTGCCAATCGACACTATCTTATCTAATCCTTTATTTTTAATCAGATCAGGAAAGATGTTTTGAAACCAGGTAAAATCCACACATGCTTCACGCCAGTAACGTTTAGTTCGGATATTACTTAAGAAAGAATTAATTTCTTCATCATTTATCCTCACCACATCGAAATCTTTTTTGATTTCATTCCAAACCATATTAACTGCAATAATTTCTTTGCCCTGCAATACCCGCCCTTTCCAATCTAACAAGGGTGATAATTCAGTATCAGCTTCCGCTTCTTTCAGTAGGTTTTGAGGAAATAAATTATCATCACCCCAGAACGCTACGCCATTCGTTCCCGATTCCTCCTTTGGTCGCGGAGATGATGAAAGTGCGGCAACGGGTTCAGATTCCATTGCAACAATTAGCCTATGATCACTTAAAACCGCGATATCTTTGTCAACAAACGTGATGTTATCCTTCATAAAATTATGCTCATCCCGTTGAAGCGGGTAATTAGTAATACATGTAGCTTCATGATGTAATCGCCATCTTTAGCCCTGATGTTCCTGGTATAGTTTTCGAAATGGTTTGGGTTACGCTGTTCGCTTTTGCTTTTCGATGAACCCACTAAAACAGCTTGATCCAGTTTGATCTTTTCGCCACCAGTACCCTGTTTTAAATCACAGGTTACAAACTCAATCGAAAACGGCACACGTTCGCCCGATTTCTCCCACTCATTCATTTGAGCCAGCATGTCGGGAACGCGTATCATATCCATGCTCCAAAAATCCGCATACACGCGGGCGCACGAAAGGACAGGGAAAGAATGCAAGGTTTTTTAACACATTTCTTTGCAGCGAGATTTCCATTAAATTTTTGGTAATCAAGGTGTAAACTCAAAAAATTAACGAATTCAACTACGCTGTCGCACGATTGACCACGCCACGCCCTATCCCTGAGGGAAAGGTTGACGACGACGCTTCTGATATATGATTGGGGCCCCGGCGGCACGTCAAAAAAAATCTGGCTGAGTTTTAGGTAAAAAAAGATCGAGCGAGGGCATCACACAATGATAAGGTCGCTAATGGCGTCGTTGTAGCCATATTCCTCCTTGAACCTGCCGATGTACAACGTTTCGAAAGCATCACCAAGGTGAGGAGCATCCTCCGGTGCAACCTTCTTCTGCCGCTCCGGACGTTTATCTTTGGCAAAGAACTCACCGGTTTGAACAACGCCCGTTTGTTGAATTGATGCTACCAACTGCTCTGCATTATCCGCATTGAAGCGAACAGGCTTGAAACGCTTATCCTTTTCGGCAAATACGATCTCCCATAGCTTATAACGAATGTGTTGCTTTGGTTGCAAACCAATATGGCGTGAGTGAACCGTCCATCCTTTCTCACGCAATAACATCTTAACATCATCGGCAAAGCTTTCGATACGTGCAGCATTACCGCCGGTCGCCGTGTTGTCATAGTAGAAATGTACTTCTTTGCATGGATGATACTGGTAATACTTACAGAAGTCATCAATCAGGTCACGCAAGACCTTGCTATCCTTACGCAATACAAACATTGAGTTGAGCACTCGGTAATGTTTAATACTATCCTGCCCAACTACCAACGACTTGATGGCATCGTTATAATCCAATGCGATATCGAGTGGTTTGTTTTTGATCACATCACCATCTTTGCGGCAATCCTTTTCGACACCATTTGGAAGATAAAGGCCAAGCGTATCAACATAATTATAATCATAGGATTGATAACAGTGGTATTGACTATCGAACAGATGAAAGAAACCATCTTCAACCATCAGGTTTTTAAGGTTCATTATGGAGGTATCAAACACCTGTTCTTTTAATTCCCTTATCCATTGATTGAATTTACGTTCACCTAATATTTGAATATTTTCCAAGGTGTTGGCTTCACTATACCAAAGCAATCCGGAACGGTCACCATCTTCCGTTTCGACGCCCATTTTAAGTTCATTGAGTGCCAGATAATAATTGCAAAGTTTTCGGTATAAATAATTTTTTCGTGGCGTAGTTGTTCTTGGTAGTTCGTATTCAGCCAACATTTTATTGTACTCTATTTGCAGATTGATAACAGTGCCAATAGTTTCCATATCCACTTGCTGGGCTTTCTCCAAAATCCAACGTGCTTTTTGTTGGGTTGGCATATCTGTATACATCGTAACCATGTGATGTTCCCACATGTGACCGAAAATGTTATCGTTTCCACGATTGGCAGGCACCACTTCGTCCAGGTATTGATCAAAGTTTAAAAACTTGACCTCATCGGCCAAAATTGCATCAAGTGATTTCGCATTTGCTAAACCCTGCCGATCCTGACTGATTAAATAAAAAACATGACCATTATACCAATAGATGTAATGTGATGGATCTAAAGCCTTGTAAATCGGATCATCAATTTTGAGTTTCGCAGGCGGTCGCTGGCGAACCCAATAGTGAACGCCATGCCGATATCCAAACCTTTCCCACGCTTTGAAAAGCGGTGGAAGTGTACGATCCAATAACTGCATGTAAGTTTGGGCAATCACTCCTGTTGTTCCGCGGGGCATCTGGTTAGCACCATGTGAAGATCGATTCGCAATCGGTTCATCTGTTTTACCTGTTGCCCTGCCCCAAACACCGTATTCTTCGGTGGCCATAATCAAGCGGGAAAGTTTTTGCGGTTTATTCAGCCAAATCTTCTGTTCGCTCATCATCAATATTTAAAAGTTCAACAGCTTCGGCACTGGCAAAAATATTATCAATCTTCCCTTTTTTTCGTTTGGCAAGAATTCGAGCGACGGCCTGATCGGGGTTTTCGATTTTAGGAAAGCCAAGTTCTGAAGGATCAGCAACCAAAATTAGCGTTGGCAATTGGAGTTCTGCATATTTCGGCAAATCGGCTTCTGGTTCTTTATCCCATTTGCGGATAGTCATTATCATTTTATCGAAAGCAGCTGCTGATTTAAAGTCGCCTTTTGCATGACAGTAAGCGCTTCGTTCCTCTAATTTTTCCAGAAATAATCCTTTGGCAAAATCGTTGTCATCTTTAGTTTCTTCGATAGCATAAAAACGTTTTGTTGACTTGATATCATCGTAAGCAGTGCGGATAGACACATTATAAGTTGCAGTAATGAACTTTGCCAAAGTGCCATAATTATAAGGACGGTAATATTTAACCTTCCCCTTTTTTATTTTTTCACCCTGGCGCAACATCCCGTTGATCATTTCCCATCTGGTGAGCGAATCCTGCAAATCTTTGGGCAGCTGATCGATTTTACCATCCAGATAAGCTTTCAATATTTTATCAAACTTATCCTCCACCTGGATATCACGTGGACGGATTAGATTTGCCAGCATCGGAATATTATTCATCTGCAGCCTTTCCGTTTATTTCGGCAAGCCTTGCCAATTTACTTTCAATCAATTTTTTGGTTTTTACTGCATCCTTACAGATACCTGATGCCAGGCGTTTGCGGGCTTTGCTCAAACTTTGGTAAATCAGTTGCGCTTCATCGGTAAGCAAAACTTTTGTTTTTTGGAAAGGGAAGTAACCGACTTCATCAAAATGATCTATCATCCGATAATTATCCTTAATCTTTTTATGCAGGTGAAGTATGTTTTTTGCAGTAGTCAAAAGAATTGGTTGCTCAATAGATGCATCGAGCATAAACATATTCCGTTCGATTTGCCGGTATAGGGTTTTATTATCTTCCTGGAAAGCCAGATAGTATTTGTGGTTTTCGGCGTTTTGCTTTTTAGCTTCAAATTCCGCTAATTCCGATTGTTCCGCTTTGGATTCCGATAATTCCGTTACCGGTATTTTAAGTATTTCCGGAATGGCAGGTGGAGTTGGGGCGAGTTTCGATAACTCTGCCACCAACTTTGATTTATTAAATGGCGTTGGTCCATCGGCGAATAATTTCTTCAAAAAATCACTCTGCCCATGCTTTGCATATAAGGCTAAACCAACATCATAATTTTGGCCGCTTTGTAACCACGCATTGAAATCCTGCATGGTTTAAAGATCGATAAGGAAAGGTAAGAAGGAAAGGACAGGCAATAAAAAAGCCACTCATTGAGTGGCAAAATACTAATGAAACAAATCCAAATCCATTGGCTCAAATTGGTTATGCTCTGCGGCCCAAAGATTGGTAAACAGATGCAAAACTTCTTTTAATGCATGGTTTTGTTTCAAATCCATTTCCTGAAGTTCCTCGCTTTGCGAAAATACCAAACCCATATTATGGATGATTTTTAATGCATGGTAAGGTCTACACACCAAAAGAAATTCTAATAATACATGAAGTTGTTGAGGTTTTACCATCCCTTTTTTAAGTGTAATGGAAATTGTTTCAAATTGCTCGTTTGTTGATTGTACTGAGATTGCGCTAGTTTTGTTAGGAGTTGTCATAATTAGTTTAGTTAATTTAGTTTAAACGGTCGCATAAAATGCCTTATTTAAACTACAAATCCTAAACGTTTTGATTTATCACAATAGGATGAATACTCATTTTTTTCTCATCCTAAATAAAAAGTAGCTGCTATTCAACTCTACTCCAATCAGTAATTTTAATCGAGTCCACTTGTGATTTAGTCAGTAATTTAACTGATCCATCCATATACTGTATTTTTATACTATTAATGTGCAGGTATTCAGCAGTAGAAGAAAAAAAGGTGTTCTCAAAATTATATAGGCTTGATTCATTAGGTTTTATTGGTCCGATAGCCCTAACCATTTTGGTCCCTACAACATCCTTGACAGGATTTTTTGCTGTTACATTGATGTAAAGATATTTAATTGTTTTCGTCGAAAGATTTGAAAAAGTGATATCAAACCCTATTGAATAGTCTTCGCCAGTAACCGAAAAATCAGTAATTGCTAGTTTATGAGTATCAATTGTTTTATAGTTAATAATGTCAACTTGGTTCGCTATAGTATCATTAAACTTTATTCTTGCGTTGTTCTTCTTAAAAATCCAAACCTCCTGGTTATCATCATTAAGATATTTAGAAGTAGGCTGACCAAAAGAGTTTATTAAATAGGATTTCGTAAGAACCCCGCTATCAATCATTTTTTTTATATCGTAATAGTACGAGTATGAATTTATATGTTTCTGGTAATCGTAGGCTTTCAACATTAACGGTAATTTAGTTAAATCGTCCCTTTTGTGAAAAAATAGGAATACTGGAACATTAGTCAACTTTTTATATAAAACTGTACCGTAAGGATTATCAACTACGTCTACATCCTTTATACCAAGTGAATCTTTCATGTTATTAATACTAGAAAGTTTGTAGGGGATTTTTTTGCCGCTTGGATAGTATGCAGTGAATTGAGCAAAGCAAATAAAATGTGCAGCTATAAAGCCAGCCAGTAGAGATATTTTTTTCATGAGAACCTTATTTATTTAGTTTCCAAAACTAACAAAACGGCAGCAACAAAAAAAGCCACTCATCGCGAGTGGCTTTCAACTAACCAAATATTAAAACTAAAAACTATGAAGAAGCTTTTTCTTTCTGGATATAAGGATCTTTCATTTCTTCCAAAGCTTTCGCCTCTTCCAAAGTGATTTCCCTAAAATCAATCCTGCCAATCTTCGATTGGTAAATCGGGAAAACCGTATTCACGATTTTGTATTTACCTTTTATTGCGGGGCTTGGTTCGAATTTTAGCTTTTCCATCATGCGCCTACTGGTGGAATGGTTCCTTCATAACTAAATACGGGTGCCTGAGCATACGACTGTAAAGTAAATTTCGTTCCTACCTCACCAGTCGGACCAACACCGGTTCCACCAGCTGCATCAGTAACCGTTGCAGAAATTTCTTCTGAACCGATTTGATAGAAGTGGCCGCTATCATCCAACTTACCGAAAAGGCAAATGAAACGATAGTTTTTCAAACCTCTGGCAGTACCTAAATTGGTTACCGAATTGTTTGGAACGAAGATTTCAGCACCTTGTTCGAAAATCTTACTTAATTTCTCACCAGCCAATTTCCAGTTAATACCACTTTTATCGAAAAGGATAGAACACTCGATGGGTGCTTTGCCAACTTTCATCAGGTGATTGCCGGTAATGGCAACAACGCTTCCTGCAGTAGTTCCAACTGTTGGTTTCACTATGGTTTTCATCCAAGACAATGGAATTAACCAAGCCTTTTCTGATATTCCAGAAGGATTATCATCACCATCGCCGAAGCTAAGGCCTAAATTTGTAACTGAATCGTACTTCATTATTTATCCTCCTTTAACTTTAAAGCTGCCGATCCCGATTCAACTAACTGTGAAAGTTTTTTCGAATCGTTTGCCAATTCCTCTCTTGTTAAACCATCAACACCAAATACCACTTCGTATTCTGATTTGCCAACTTTAGCGTATAACTTATTTGGATCGGAAGGTGTTTGGTTCGCCAAAGCAATAGCTTCTTTTGCTGCATCTTCTGCAGTTTTTTGAGCTACTTTAGCTGCTGTTAACTCACCAGATTGTTTTTCGAAAGCGGTTTTAAGCTTAGTTAATTCCGTTTCTTGTTTATCGTATGCCTTTTGAGCATCTTCAATTTTTTCGAATTTCATATTTATCAAATTAGCCCCGACCGAAATCGGGGCGTTAAATAATCAGTTAGTTAGTCTTGGTCGGTAATTACTATTTCACGACCATCTTGGTAACCAAAACCAAGAACTCCAGCTACACCCATTTTCAAAGTGTAAACATCAGGAATAACATTTACGGTGTTGAAATCACTTACTTCATCGGTTAAACCTAGGAAGTTAAGGCGTGGACCTGATAAGATCATGTTTGTTTTAGACATCCATGTTGCACTTACCAGTTCAGCTTTTTTGTTAGTGTTGGCTAAATAGATTTTGCCACTTCCATCGTTTTCGGTGTATTTACCAACCTTGTTTTCAAAGTCATCCATTAACGCTTCCATCCTTGCTGAACCGGAGTAGATTTGAACGCCTAGTGCTTTTCTTGCATCTGAATGCTTTCTGAAAACTGCTTTAAACAACTCGTATTCTGATTTACCAGCAGATGAAATGATATTTGTGATATCGCCTGAATCACGACCAGCTTTGATAATTGTCCCCAAACCTTCGCATATAGCAAGGGCATTCGCATCAGCCCATTTTAAAGGTGTAGTTAATGGGCTTTCTCCCGCTACAGTTGTCGCTAAAGCGAAAAAGTATTGAACCTCATTATTTAAAGTGAATTTGATTCTTGCACCAGCATTGTAAACAGTGCCAGCATTGAAAGCGTTAAATGCAGCTTTACCTAAACCACTCCACGCTGTTTGATCGTTCAAGATTGCAGCATCATTTTCCAATATTGCTTTAATTGTGTACTGCTCAAACGGAATAGTATTGCTTTTAGAACTTTCACCTGGACCACGCTCGTATGCTAAGTGTGAAGTACGGTACTTTCTTGGGTCGATAATCAAATCGCGTTGGAAAGGTTGAACGGTGTAAGTGTGTGGTTCGTAATCAATATCGTTACCAACCGGATTAAAAACTCCCGTATATGGTTTTGGGCCGTTCTTAATTACGAGTTCAGTTGTGATGTATGTATTCTTTACGTTCGGAACCATTGTGATATCCTTCATGATATCCATTGAGTTAACCAGCTTAGAGTAAATACCTTTTTTTACCTTACCAATATAGGTTTGGATTTTCGAAACATCTGGCGAAACATCAGCACGATGTACACCAGTTAAAGCGGTATTTGGTTTACCGAACGCAATTGCCACCATTAAGGCGACGACAGTTAAGCCGACCATCATAGGGCCACCAACCGTGTAGGCCATTCCTAAGAAGAGCGCAAATTTAAAGATGTTAATTAGGTTTTTCATTTGTGATTAAGGAATTAAGTTTCTTACTTCTTTGATTTGGTTGTACTCGCGATCTGTTTGTGTTTCGAACTCAGCAGTTACTTCTTGAGTACCTGGAGTTCCATCAGTTGCAGTTGTTACTGGTGCCAAGGCTTCAACAGCGGGTTTATTCAGTTCTTTTTTAAGGCCAGCAACCTCAGCTGTCAACGCCACAACTTTTTGCACTTCGGCTTCCTTTTCGGTAGTAAGCGCAGTGATCTGAGTATTTAATGACGGTACTTTCCCAGCATCGGCTGTAATTGTTTGGAGTTCGCTGTCTAAAACCAACGTTACACCTTCAATTTCCTGTGCAACAATTTCTTCGTTGACAGCCGTAACCTGCTCGGCAGTTACTTCTGCGGCTGCTACTTTAGCCAGTGCAGTAAGTGATTTGAATTTGTTAAATCCTAACATATTTTCTTGATTGTTTTGAGGGGTATAAAATGCAGCCACCTTGTTTAATGGCATTGCTGTAATGTTTTCAGGAACTGGTTGAGCATCATAGCTTTCAATTGTCGCTATGCCTAATGTTTGGGTATCTTCGGCTGTCATCCAATGATCTTTGCCGTCAAACCATAATGCTTTCACTTCATCAACTTTTTTGCCTGTTGCTTTTGCAAGTATTCCAGCTAACACTTCATCGTGAACATCGAGCATATCAGCAGCTTCGCGAAGATCATTGCTTTTACCAAATGCACCAGATCCAGCCTGGTGTGCCATTGCAATAGCATTTTGTGCTGTATGGCGATTTTCTTTTTTTGCGGAAGCTAGAATGTAGAAGAAACCACTGGCACACAAACCATCATTCCAGGTATGTATTTTGTCCTGATTAGCATTGATGATATTGCAAATAGCCAAAAACTCGTGAACATCGCCTCCTGGTCCATTTAAATGAACATCAATTCGATTGTAGGTATATAATGCTGAAATTTTCTGCTGAAAAGTTTTGGCGGTAATGGGATCACCGTTATTCCAAAAATCGCCAATAATACCGTATAAGTAAATTGATGCCGTTTTGGTTGCATCATTTGCTACTACAGTTAAAGATTGTTTTTTCATGCGTTGTGTTTTGGGTTCTTACTTTACAGTATTTCAAGAACCCAAAACAACGCAGATTTTAACCCTACTGAAAGGACAGGTTTAAGCCTTTAAATACTCAAATGGCTGAGAAATCGCGAATGAAAATAAACTTCCATTCTCACCGGCATACTTTTCGGCGGTACCGGCGGAAACGGTTAAAGTTACCGACATACCGGGAGCGCCGATGATGTAAACCTCTCCATTTAAATCGGTCAACCGTAAAACGCCATGCTGACCTAAAAAGGGGTGAAGTTCAGTTCTTACTTCTTCTCGAATGCGATGAATGAAGAATTCACCATCATAACTATAAATCTGGCCATTGTCCGAATCTTCGTTGCCACCTTTAAAGCTTCCAGATTCTTCTTTGAATGGAATTTTGATCCATGATTTACCGGCTTTAAAAACTGCAGGGTTAAAATTATCGAAATCGGTATGGTGTGCAATTTCAGCTGAGAGTAGGCTACCAATGTTATCGCCTTCGTAATGGTTCATATTTATAAACTTAAAGTGTATTGTGGTGTAAATGGCGGAGTGAAATTCCTTCTGGAAACAATGCGCAAACGTTCGCGGTAATACCAGCGCTTTAAATTATCGAAAGGCAGCTCATCTTCGCTAATCCCGAACATATCACGGAAACGAATAATATCATAGTCAACCACTTTATCGGTTGAATTTGGATGATTGATGAAGCTGTACATCTGTTCACGAAAAAAATCATCAACAGTTTCGTTAAACCTTTTGATGTTGGCTGTGCTAATGTAAAGGCCCTTCGAAATTTCGTAGTTGGAACCGATGTAAACCGGATAAGGAAAATAGTTTTTGTGGTCAATAAGCTTTTGCGAAGGCCGAACGGTTCTCGGATCTTGCTTTTTGTGCTTCTCCAACATCAGAAGCAAAAGAAATGAGGCATAACCTCGATCGCTAACCTCCATTTGGTTGCCGTGGCTGTACTCCAAATACTTTTTAATGTGTGCCTTTACCGGCAATAGAATTTTTGCGCCCATTTAGATAGAATGTTGCGCAGTTTTAAAAATAGAAGGAGGGTGTTGGCTGATGTAAAAATAAGGAAATTTATCAGATCATTTTCAAAAGCAATTGAAAAGAAGTGAAAAAATTTATCGTTTTTCCCAAACCTTATGTTTTTCGTTGGACAGCTTGGACAGGTTGGACATAAAGATGTAACTGTTTGATTATTAATTGTAATTTATGTCCAACACTTTCATAATTAGCCAAAAACCTGTCCAAGCCTGTCCAAAGAAAAAATAAAAGACAGCGAAAAACGTATTCCTTGGACAGGCTTGGACAGCGTTGGACAGGTTTTGAAGTCTTTTGGATAGGTTAATAATGATATAACTAACTAATAATAAATAAGATAAGTATATTAAAAAAGAAAGTATGTCCAAGTGCCCAACGTGTCCATGCTCTTTTTAAGTTTTTTGAAAAATAATTTTGTGTATTTTTATTTCGTTGAAAATGAGCCGTTTGAGGAATTACTCGAAAAGTCAAAACCTTAAATACTAAATATATTAGTAATTTTAAACGTGTTTTTGATCAGTATTATGTTTGTTGCAGCTTTCGGAGATGAAAATAAGGTGGTTGAAATATGCCAACCGAATGGAGGTGGGGGCCATAATTATAGCATTATGGTAGATAATTGTTACTGGGGAAAAATCCTATATCAAATTGGAGGTTGGCGGGTTTCTTTTCAAAATCCGCACGATGAATTTAGTGGTGGCGATTTGCAGCCGTTGATTGATCTAGTAAAGGGAGAAGATTAAATAAAAACTAGAGGTTATGTTAATACACGAATTTGAATACATATCTGAAAACTTTGGAAAAGCCTCGGCAGTTATACATGTGGATGATGAATTTTGGAACGTTACGGTTAACAACCAATATTTGGGCGTAATGGAAAAAGATGATTGGCAAGCGGTTACTTTCAAAACCGATAGTGAGCTATTACAACCAGAAATTAAAGCATTGGAAAAATGGTATAATACTTCTGATGAAGAATATGATGAATTGATTAAAAAACAATAGAATTATGTGCTACAGAGCAACCCAAACTTCGAAAGCGTACGAATACGCGGATTATTATAAAGCCCAACTTAATCCTGAAAAGCAAATTGAAGATCAGGTTTATTATCATGCAAATGGATTTTCACATCCTAACCTGGTTACCATTGCCGCAAAAGAAGGCGAGCGCCAAGCCGAGCGGATGCAGTGGGGTTTAATGCCGAACTGGAAAAAGCCTTTGCCCGATATGATTAAGCTATCAAACAACACATTAAATGCAAAAAGCGAAACCATATTTGATTTAGCCAGCTTTAAAGGTTCTATCATGACTAAACGCTGCATATTACCGGTTGAAGGTTTTTTTGAATATAAAGAAGTGGATAAGGATAAACTGCCATACTTTATTCACCCAAAAGAACATCCTTACTTCAATATTGCTTGCATCTATGCATTTTACCAAAATCCAGAGAACCAGGAATGGATTAAATCTTTTAGCATTATTACTGGTCCGGCAAATGAGTTGATGACTGATATCCATAATACGAAATTCAGGCAGCCACTAATTATCTCTAACGATCAAATTACTAACTGGCTCGATCCAAATACCAGCAAGGAAGAAATTATTCATTTAATGAATCCATGCGATGATAGCAATATGGCAGCATATAGGGTAGATAGGCAATTGATTAAAATTGGCAATGCGCCAGAAGCTTTGTTGGCTATATAAAGATTTTAAACTTCTAAACTATAATAAAGCGATTAATGGATGGGGATTTGAAAAAATTTATTTTAAATTTTTAGTATTTACAAAATCTCTTTGGTATGCTATCTTAGTTTTATGCGATTGAATTGACACAAGCACAAAGCCAAATTCCTAACAAAGTTTAAAAGTCAAATAATATTTATAATGACAAAGCAAGAAAAAAAAGCTATGGAAAAACAGATTGCCTTCTTCTGGCGGGTAATCAACGTTTTCCCGAAACGTTAGTAGTGTTTGCTTCTTAGAGAGGTGACCTACACTTGGAAGAAAAGCCCTGCATGAAGTTGCAGGGCTTTTTGGATTTTATTCATGTGTACGGGGATGTTGTGGCAATTTTGTACAATTTGGTTCTTTTACAACCTTTTTTCTCATAGCATTCTTATCAGTGAAGTGCCTAGCTAACTCATAGGTTTTTTCGGTAAAGTCACTTTTATGCATATTTATCTGGTGATAAAATATCTTAACAGATAAACAGTATTCATGTTCGAATATTTCTCTTAACATAGTTCGGTCTGATAAACCACAGGAATGTCCAAGTATAAAAACCTGGTATTCGTCAGCGTCAAGAAAGCGTATCAGATCATCATAATTCTTTGTTTTAAAATATGAAAATGATTTTATGTGGTGAAAAAGTTCATTTATTTTTAGATTCTCGAAAGTCAAATATTCAGTATTATACTCATCACCAAAACCAAATACAATTTTATTTTCCGAATCTCCTAATTTACCATGAATGTAATTCATCTCTATCCCACTTCCCAATATTTGATAATTTGGGAAATACATTTCAGAAGTTTGTGTGTAGTTGAAGTTTAAGACGTGAGTTTTTGCTAAAGACAGGTTAAGTGGTTTTTTATAAACGAAATCGCTCGAAAAAACTTTCTGACTCAATAAGTTTGTAATGCCCTGATTAGGAGGTAGGCTTTTAGCTATTTCATTTTGGACTAATAAATATTTTTCCAGCAAATCTTTCAAAAAATCAAATTGCATATTAAGCTTATTGATTAAATCTTTGGCGTAACCTGTTACGCCCCTTTTACATTCCTGTAGCTCAGTGAAATAATCATTTTCCAAATCAACCCAACGCATTTCACCAGCTTTTTTAATACTATTCTTTAATAAATCTGAAAAGAAAATTTTGGAAAAAATTCTTGTATCATCAAAAATCTCAAAATATTTAAACATGTCGGTATTTTCATCAAATACTGGAAATTCCCTATAATATGACGAAGGGTATTTAATCTCAATCAATTCATCTTTATAGTAACTTTTTTTTTTGAACTCAATTACTATGGATTTAAGATAATCACTTAAAAAATCACAATAGCTTGTTTTTAAGCCATGTGCTAAATCAAATCCGTTTCCAATAATTATAAGTCTGTTCATATGAGAGGATAATTTATGTGGCAAAAGTAGATATAATAATTATTTATCTTTAGGCAAAAAAAAAACGCTCATGAATATAAATAATTTTGGACCATTCTATTCTCCTGTTTGGGGAACGGTTTCTGATTGGACTATGGTTATAGTCACCACGCTAACCGTAATTTATCTTATCAAAACATTTAAGGCTCAATCTAAATCTATTAAAATTCAAGATAAAACTCTGGAATCTCAATTACAGGTACAAACAATTCAATCTGAACAATTCAAATTGGAAAAACGTAAGCATGCATACTATACTATGCCTATTTTCAAATGTGAAGTAGCTTCTTACGCTTCTGATTTCGATGTACATGATGAACCAAGTTTCAATTTTCCAAATAGGTATTGGATAAATATTGGATTATTATTTTCTCATGAACAAGACATCGCTAAGAATGTAAAAATATCCTACGGAGAAACTCCTGGTCAAAAATGGGAAGATGCCAATAATCCAGACAATGTTTGGGAACATAAGGAATTAGTAAGAAATGATAAAGCTTACATTGCTCTATTTGGGCAAGGCAATGTGGGAATAATGACTTCTCCAGATAGAAAGCCAGAATGGCATTTTATGGCTACAATAGAATTTAACATTTCTTTCAATGATCAATTTGATAATCATTTGAACCAAAAAATAACCTGCTTCATGAGTTCAGACCGAAAGCCTTGGTTTGAGATTGGAAATCCAAAATTTCTCACTACTACTTTTTAAGCCTTAAAAATTTGCAACACAAATTAGCTAAGAGCATATTATAGTTGACTAAACACAAAATATAATGAGTAACGATTTAAGAAGAAAGCTTTACGGCGATGACTATGTTGATAAAGAAGAAAAATTTCAAACAGCTTTAAATGAAATAGAACTTAAGCATGACAAGTGGTTTGCCGATAGAACGGATATAATTTCTGGAAGTAAGCCAGATAAATTACACAATCACTGGATCACATACAATGATGGCAATTCGTTAAGGTTTGGTTTTCATAATGATTCAGAGATTCCCGAGTATATTAAAAACGAATGTATTGCAGCTTTTAAAGTTGTTTATGGAATAAGTTAAATTAAGTGCCCCGACAATCGTAGGGGCACTTAATTTAACTTTCATCATCAAAAATGTAAATCACACCTTCTTCAATTTTTTGTTCCAGCCACTCGCGGGTTAAATCTTGATCAACCCAACGGAAATCCCAACCGCTTGCCGTTTTTACAAAAAAGTGGAAATGCATATTTCGTTTCCCATCAAATAAAAATGGATCTATGCTATTTGCCTGGGTAACCTGAAAGGTGATGGTATCGGTGGTCATTAGTTAAAGTATTTCATTGCTTCAGTTCCAATCCACCTAGCCATGTGACACGGAACCGCGTTTCCAATTAATTTATAGGAGCTTCGTTTATCTGGAAAAATATATTCATCCGGAAAACCTTGTAACCTTGCATATTCTCGGATTGTGAACGGCCTAGCGCCATATTCTGCATTTTTATCCTTCACTAATCGCGTTCCCAAATCTTTTGAGTAGTGAGCAACACAAGTGGGGGCATAGGCATTAATCACATTAGGATCGACAACTATTGGTTTATCTCGGTAATTTCCATTTATTCTGTTAATTACATATTGTGGCATTTCATAAATGGGATCTAACTCGAGTATCGATTTTAGTTTGATTTTTTTTGTCGATTTAGGTGGAGCAATAGCAAACCTTTTTCTTGTACCAACTAAAATCAAGCGTTTCCTGCTTTGCGGAAGCCATTCCAAAGCATCAACAGGGCAAAATATATTGATATAATATCCTGGCATTTTGCTCATAGCTTCCATCACAACTTCAAATTTTTTCATACCCGGGACATTTTCAATTACATACATTTCTGGTTGTTCAATAGCTATGTGGCGAAAGAAGTGCAAAAACAAGTCATCACCTGTTCTGGTGCCATGTATATCTGCAATAGCACTGTACTTAGTGCATGGATAAGTGCCTATTATGATATCGGATTGTTGCTGAGATAAAACAGTGATGTTTTTGATATCCTCATGGAGAACTTTATGAGTAATCATTTTATCATTAAGCTTAATACAATTAATTGCATCAATATCTAAGTCTAACGATTGAACAACATCAACTCCAGCTTGCATAAAACCAATGTCCATTCCTAGGCAGCCAGAAAAATAACTTTTCGCAGTGGGTTTATATTTTCCCATTAAAATACCTCCTTATCATCCTGCTCTGTGGTTATCCCGCCAAAGCCATTAATTTCCATTTGTACAATTGGCGCTTCTGGTTTCTTGAAGCTGTCGTTTTCATCTTCGCCAAATTCAACCCCTGCTTTCCTGTGTTTCTCACGCAACTCATCTTTATCCTGGGCTTTGATCAAATCAATACCTAAATCGGGATATTTGAAAGTGTGGCACCAGCGGTAACTTCCACCGAAAGAAACTTTTTTGCGTTCGACAAAACTTTTCGGATCATTTTCGAGGTAGTTGCGCAATGTGGCTTCATCCAATGCGCCAGGATCTTTCCTTTTCGTCATCGATTCAGAATACATCTGGTAAACATCCTGAATACGGATATACAGTTTCGCTTCTCTGATTTGGAAATGGCGATCTTCCATTAAATGCCCATCGTAAAAAAGGTTTTCGATAATGCTCCAGAACTTGCCAATACTGTCGGTACCTTTCAACACGTAATATTGATCAACCAGTGTTTTCTTGCACAACTCGCGAAACTCCTTCACGTTAAAAGGCAAGGTTTCTACATCTTTAATCAGTGTGCACATGGCCACTAAAGAAGCATAGTTGTTTATAAATCGTTCATCAACCTCGGCATTATTCACCGCTTTGCGTAATTCACGCTGTTCGGCTTTGTACACCTCCTTAAACTTTTCGTTGAGCATGGTGCGGTGTTTCAGCAGGCTTACCGTAATGTTGCTCAATCCATCGGCTTCCATATCTTTCAACTCATGGAAAAGCTTTCCAGCAGCTTCGCTTTTCGAAAATTTGGCGGTAATCAGCAAAATAAAACGACTGAATAAAGCTTCTTCCACAATTGGCATTTCCTGCCCCGAAACAATCACGGCACTATCAATTCTGGTGCTTTCAGTTTGGAAAGTATTATCCTTTTTCCCGCGTTCGTAACCGATTCGATCGTAAAGGTTTTTAAGCGATTCGATGTAGAAGGTTTTGAGCGTGTTCTTATATTCATCCAGCCAGATAAAAGCATTGCTGTACTGCCCGCTTTTACGCATCATACCCACAACGGTACTGGCACCGCCAAGCATCAGTTGTTTTTGTCCGAGGCCGAAAAGCTTCATCATGCTTTCTATCATTGTTCCCTTTCCTGTTCCTTTCTGCCCGTACACGTTGAGCATTGGAAAGCGATCATCCATCGCTTTGAAAACGATATCGCTAAACAACGCCATGATGTAGAACATGATGGCCATTTGCCCGTTGGTACCATAAACCCTGCAAAACAGATTGGCCCACGTTTTAAAGGTGTGGCTGTTTTCGGTAAGTAGAAAGCGTTTATCACTCACGTATAAGTCATCTTTCTCCAAAAACATTTTCGACATGGCAGGGATGAAGAAATTCATTTTGATCATCTCATCATCTTTAAGTCGATAATGTTCCACGATCCCCAATTCATCAATGGGTTTAAATTCGTTTAAGTGGCAATCAAATATGCCATTGGCAAAAGCATAAAAATTATAGCGTTTATAGTAGCCCAGTTGCCTCACCAGTTCGGTTTTTACTTCATCACGTTGCAACTTATCCTGCAGCCGACATAAATCGGCATCATTACCTTTAAAAATAAAATTACCTTTTCTGGCAATCAGTTTTTTAAAGCTGCCAATGCTCACAAAATCATCGGTATTCATTTTGATTACCACATCGTAACCGAAAATGTTTTTTATCTGAATTAAACGGTAAGCTTCATCATCACTGGTTTCTACGTGGTAAATGATGCGCATTTTAAAGTTGGAAACCTCCACTTTTTTAAACTTTTCGTTCATGCTCCAATAGGTGCCGCCACTTTCGTAGATGCCGTATTTGCGTAAATCATCCACTTCTTCATCTGTATCTAAATGGTCGCGAAAATCAGCTTCTTCCTTTTTCTCGGCGATGGTTTTCGGCATTTTGGTTTCCAAACCATAATCGCGGGCAAGTGTGAAGAATTTGCCAGGTGTAGTGAATCGGCCTTTAGTTAAGGCGTTATCAAACTTTTCTTCGGCTTCTTTTTCGTTGTATTCGCTGTATTGTTTGCTGATTCGATGGAATAACGAACGACCATCTTCTCCAAAAGTGGCAAGTGAAAAGGCAAGCAATTGCCAGTCTGAATAATCGCCGGTAAGATCGATATTTTTCGCTTCTGCCTGTTCTACAATGTAAGTTGCACGTTCTAAATTGCGTTTAGCTTCAAAAGCTTTGGAAGCGGAAACATGTTTAGGTTTTTCTTCTGATTTTTCATTTTCAGCTGTTTGATTAACTTCTTCGGCTTTGTTTTCCCACTTTTTATTCAACTTAAATAAAGCGGCTTTTGGATTGAAGTAAGCTTCTGGATCATGACTAACAAAACAGGCACGTGGGATATCTTTACCGCTTTTATCGAGCACTAAACCGAACTGCTCGAAGAAAACCTCTGCCTGTGCGAATGATTCTGAATGTTTCGCTCCATCAATTCTGAAAAGGGCTTTCACTCCGGTACCGCTTGGAGAAGTGAAACAAGCTAATGTGAAGTTTGTTGCCACGATGATGTTTTTAGCATTTGCCACATCCACATCATCAAAATCCAAACAGATAATGTTGCTATGTTTGATTAACCCTTTCTCTGTCCGCTTTTTGAAGATGCCAGAGAAAGTGAAATAATCAAGTGTGCTTTTTAAAAACGTTCGTCTGGCTTTGTCGTCAGTTGCCCTTAGCGCTTCAACAGGTTCTTTGTAACGATCGCCTTTAATCATATTTACCGCTTCTTCTATAGTAAAATCGCGTATTGGCTCCGTTTTTTTTATCCCGCCTTTATAAAAGGAAAATTTGTACATGTTTAATTTGATTGGTGATGGTGTTAAATATTGAATAGATAAAGGCTTAAGAAGAAAACAGATCCTGCAATAATGATCCAAAGGATCTTAGATAATTCTTTCCATTCATCACGTGGTGAAGACTTTTTCATTGTGGTTAGTTTTTGGTTAGCAGTTTAAAGTTTAGCAGAAAATGAGGTAACCAACAATTGACCATATTGCTACTGTTGCAACTGGTATGGAAATCCAGGTAATTGATTTTGTGGTAAGTTTGATTTTCATGGAAGTATGTAATAAATGATTCCAAATGTTCCGGCGCTTCCCAAACAAGCGCCCACAATTAGCATTAGAATTTCGTCTGTTGTGAGTTTTGGCATTGCTTAATCGTATGCTAGAGATGATAAAATCCAGTAGTCTCCAACCTGGTGGAAGTACATTCCAGCACATTCATTTTTGATTTCCATCAATATTTTTTCGTTTACACCGCCAAACACATTGATTTCATCTTTATAATCTTCGTACAGGTAGCCGTAATCAATTTTAATCCGCTCCTGCAGTTCAATAAAATCCGTGTAATCGATATGTTTGATGCCAATTCTTTTAGATAAATCGACTTCGATCGTTGCGCCTCTGCTGTTCATCCAATCATCCAGAAGAATGATTATTTGCGCCTCCATCAATCTTGCGATGCAAATTTTCATACAATCACCCCACCGGTCGGCAGTTAATCCTTCGCATATTTCATGTGGATTGATTACGATGAAACCCATTCCACGAAGTTTCTTTGTAGCTTCGGTAAACTTTGGTTTATTTAATTCGGGAACGCCTGTAATCGCTCCCGAAATGTAAAGAGTTGGTTTATTCATGATCAGCAGCTTTTAGGATTCTGAAAAAATCTTCTATTTTAACTACCTCGCGTAATGGTCCGGTGTACAAATCCCAATAGCCATAATCTTCATCGAAATACAAGGATTCAAAACGTAAAGGCTCTTCGCCAACCAGCTGAGGGAAAATGCCAGCGTTTACCGGTTGATTAAACTTGGAAAGCATACCGAATAATGCTACTCCAATAATTTGTGCTGTTACCATCACTTTCACGTTGTGAAGGCGTGGAAGGGTACTAATAATCAGTTCGTTTGGAATACACAAATATTCGCCATCAGAAAAGGGTTGGCGCTTACCGAATAGTTCATCTTTCAGATTGCTCAAGCAAGCTTCGGCAGGTTGCATCACATCTTTTAAAAGTTTATCAAAATCTGCTTCTTTTTGAATTACAAGTTTTTGCAGAGCGATGTAATCACATTTGCCACCTTCGATAGCTACTAATCGCATTTGATCGAGATCCTTCTGAATCTCACGTAGTAGCACAGCCTGTGCCACCACGTGAACTAATCGTGCATTCATTACCACGCTTTTTCTTCGGTAACTCCGGCAGGTGCATTGGTAGCTTTACCTAGCAATTTGATTTCAGCCAGGTTTGCATTGATGGCGTAACCGTTACCGGCTAAATCTTTTTTCTGGAAAATGTTACCAGAAACATAGACAATAACTTCTGCTTTCTGCTCAACGGCATCTTTAGTAATGTTAAGCTTTGCGATGTTGTCGCCCATTACATCAAGCGGCCAATGTTCATCACGCCCTTTCTTATCGCCGAACTGATCTACATAACCAGGAATAAAAAAGATAATTGTTTGTTTTTTGGTGGCCTTATCGCCAACGGTTTCGATTGTACCTACTTCTTTCACGAAGCCTTTCAAAGTTAATTTTGCCATTATAGTTTTTATTTAATTAGTGGAGGTTTAATAATCCCTGCCTGTTGAAGCAGGGCAGGGATTTCTAGAGTTTTGTATAAAGAACTTGCTTCAATTCTTGTTCGGGAGAAAGCACCCGATTTGTTTTTCCCGCCAACGGCAGCGGGATAGCCTAACCTTCTGCGTTTAAAACCGCATTACCGTTGATTATTTTCGTCTTTTTCTGCGAAATCCAGAATCGGAACTATAGTATTGATATAGTGATTGTAGTATTTGCTTTGGTCGCCTGGGGCAACATCTTCGAATACTGATCTTTTGCGTTTGATAAATTCACACAGCGAGTAAAAAGAAGAATTCTGATAACCTGAAAGCCACTCTTTTAATTGTTTACACTCTTTTGTGAAGCTATGTGAAGCATGTTCTCGCTGATTTAGCCAACTGCTTAACTGCGATAAAATGTAAATTCTGTTTTTGAAGTAAATCCTGCGTTTCACTTCATCTACATTCTGAACAGGAATCCAATTGTTGTTTTGAAATTTTTCGTCGGGCTCGGAAAACCGAACCATTATCATGTTGTTAGCTGCTGTAGTTACTTCTGCGTTGATCATAACTTTATAATTAAATAAGTCCCACTTTTTCCGCCCAAACTGCAATTGAAATCTTTCCAGTTTTGCCGATTTTATTTTCAATGTTGTTTTTGTGATTTCGTAGCGTATTTTGACTAATGAATAATTCTGCAATGATTTCTGCATCCATCATGGCTTTTGCAATTGATCTTGTTACCTGCGCTTCACGTCTAGTAAGATTATTTGGCAACTGGCACAACTTCCCTTCATACGGGCAATTATCGCGGATATCACAATTAACCACTTCACGATTGCCAAGTTCACCGTTATGGTTTACATCAGCATCCCCACCGAATGCCGAATAATTGCAGTCGAAGAAGTGCTCTACCATTTCACGTTCGTTAGTTATACCCATTTTCGCCAAACTTCGTAGTGCATTTTTATCAGCTTTTAGTTCTGTTAGCAGCAGGTTATAGAATTCGATAGGAAAGTGGTTAATCACTTGAATTTTACCTTCGTTTATTGCATGGCGAACTTTGCCAGTTGTAAAATATTCTGTGCCATTATGCACTAGCATCGAGAGCAGTTTCATGGCTAAGAATCAAGCTTCGTTTGCAATTCTTGTTTTATCTCCACAGGTAAACCACACATCGCTAATGACAATTGAACTATTTGTTCATTTTTTCTAAGTCCTAAAAGAACTTTTTCGACAGTTGATTCACTTTTACCAGATTGAACTGCTAGTTCGCTTTTAGAATTTGGTGGGAGTGTTCTTCTGATCTTGTTTAGATCTCTTTTTTTTAGTGTTTTATTCATTATCACAGTTATATGTGGTTTTACAGTTTAAAAATTGTGAGTTACTTTGTGAGTGAACTGACAGTTCAAATATATGAACATATAATTCACAAATGCAATATAAATTCACAAGATGCGAACTATAAAGTCACAACTTATTGATAGTCAATTGAATAATTTATTCAAAATTTGTCTAATGAAAATGCACTTAGGCGACATAATCAAGGAAAAGGCAAAAGAAAGACAAAAAAGTATTCCTGATATAGCGGATCACTTGGCTACAGGTACAAGGAATCTCTATAAAATTTTGAAAGAAAATAATTTGAAGGTTGATGAACTTCTAAAGATTTCACAGTTCTTAAATTATGATTTCTTCAAAGAGGTTAATCCATTGGCCGCTAAAGAAGATGTGGAATTGCATTTAGTAGAAGATTCTGAAATAGAGTTCAGAGAAATAAAAACAGGAGGGAAGGAATTAACTATTCGTTTTGATGTAAAATACAACACTGAAAATGCAGAGAATTTGGGGAAATTCATGATGCATGTAGATGCAATAGGAGATAAATTAGGATTTAAACTGACATAATATGAGTGAAGAAATGAAAACTTTAGAGTCTGCAGAAGATGAGGTAACAGTTACCTTAAAGTTTGATAAGAATTTATGTCCAACGAAAGATTTGTTTTTGATGAGCCTTGATGCTCTGGGCGATCAATATGGATTCAAAATCGTGTAAAAAGGACGATTTTGTTTGAATCAAGTTTAAACATTATTCGCAACTAACTGAAAATTAAATAAATAGAAATAACAAACTGCTACGGCGCTGGGTACTAACCGGGCTCAAGCCCAAAACCTTGAAGGGTTGCTCGTTAAAAAGCAACCCTTTTTGCTTGACTTTCAGTATGTTATCATTAAAGGTTGGGTCAATGAAAGCGGTTCTAAACATATCGTCACCCCATACCAGATTATCTTTGAACACCCCCCGCATTAGAGTATGCTTCTGTGTAATATTACCTTTTTGATAAATTTCATAAAGGTTCGCAAGATTTGGTAGAATTCGGCCAACAAGCTCATCTTCGTTTCTGATTTTAGATGGTTGATTTCCTTTTAAAGAATATTCCAATGTCGCCTTTTCCTCTTTGAATTTTTGAAACCAGGTTTGATAAGTGGAACTTTCTATCTCATTATTCATCAGACGCTCTTCGAGCTTGAAGATTTTTTCATTTAATTCATGGAGTTTCTTAATCTTATTTTGATGTTGTTCCTTTTTTAATTTGAGTGGTTCTATTGATAGGGCTTTTGCTGTCTCCTTTATGAACTGAACCTGATGTGAAGAGAAGCTTAAACCTTTAAGCACAGATTCAATTGCATCATGTAGTTTGTTCCCAGCAAGATTGAAGTTTGTGTGCTCAGTACAGCGATAGTACATGTAGTAATTTTTTCGGCCTTTAGTATATCCAGCGGTCATTCCCTTTCCACACCAACATTTAAGAATTCCCCTCAATGGAAAATCTTCGGCTGGTTGGACTCGCGTTTTTCTCTTACTATTCTTCAACAGATTTTGCACTAACCAATATTCCGCATCTGAGATTATTGGTAAGTGAATAGACTTAACAAATTTCTCTGGAAGTTCTTGAAAAGGGGGGACCCTGATAAGTCCTGCATAAACACAATTCATTAATATTTCTTGTATCGCAGACTTGCTTGTCCTAGTGAACCCTAATGATTTGACATTTTTATAGATGATGTATTGCGGAATACCAAGGATATATTCCTTGAATATCCGCTCAACGATCAAAGCTTCTCCCTGATGGATTTCTATCAGGTTTTTCCTCTTTCCGTCAATAATATTTCTGTAACCATATGGCGCCCTCCCGAGATAGCGTCCACTTTCTTTTGCATTTCTTACTCCTTGTTTTGTCCGCTTTCTGATATTAAACAATTCCTTATTCGCCATCATGTATTCAAAGGCGCGTTTAATGAATACGTCTGGGTCGGAGGTGTCAAGATCAATTCTTTCATTTGTAGAGAGTACCTTCACCCCATATTTGGTTTCCAATTCACCTATTTTCATCAATGCTTCTGGGAGGTTTCTGCTGAATCGGTCATGGTCAAGAACGATGATGTAATTACATTGACCTTTGTAGTTCTTTAAGTATAATTCCAGGGCACGATAATCCGGGCGGTCGAATGTGTAACTTGATTCCCCATTATCCCTGAACAACCCAATTATATTTAAGCTATTTCGTTTACAGTATTCCTTTATTGATGATTCTTGATATTCCAATGATTTTGATTGATCTTTACTGCTCAATCTCATATAACCTATAGCGTTCATATATCCTCCCTTAAAGCTATTTCTACAATGATGTTTGCTATTAAAGTTAGTAAAATTTCTTCATCTTTACCAATCTGTTGTAGCTTTGTTTTGACACTTCCATCCAGGTTTTTGCCGAAAGAGAGTGGCAAATTGTCAATAATCAGGATAGGTTTATTCCTTTTGTTTTCTCTCATTTCCATACTCATACTAGCTTATATCATTCTAAAGACTAAAATATTTTATGGTTCTATAATTTATTGGTACTACTGATAGTAATGCCGAATGAAAAGTTCTTGAGATTCAATTACCGATGCAAAAGTTTAAAGCACACCACGAGATAAAAACCCTTGACTATGTGATAAGTTATTAGAAATATAAGTTAAAATATTTTTATTATTAATACATCTAGTCAATTAATCATATTAGATAACTTTGAGTTCAAACTCCAACATTCTCCACAGTATCTTCTAAGTCATTGAAAGTCAATGACTTAGAAGATTTTTTGCCTCGTAACTCTGACACAAGTCTGCCACTAAACGCCTCGGGAACCAAAAATTCTTCCCGTCCGGCAAGGCGAAAAAATCAAAATTCTTCTGAACAAAACCAAGAAAAGCTTGGGTATTCCGAACGTCAGTCCCAGGGAAATATTCCTCGAGTGGCGAATATTGGCTTTATGGATATTCCTGAATTGCCATATACTATTCCCCGCATCGTAAAAGGACGGAGCATAATCAAGGTTCCTGCGGGGAGTACCATGGAAAAAGAAGTAGCTAAGCAAAGCTGGTACGTGGAGTTCTTTTTTCACAATGCAGCTGAAGAGCAGATGGAGCGGATCAGGGTAACCCGAAAGCTCAACAGGATAAAGGATCCAAGGCAAAAGCTTAGAAACTTTAATAATCTGTGTGAAGCGTACCGCATTGCACTTGAAGGCGGCTGGAATCCTTTGGATGAGCATGCTAATGCACGGTTGAAGAAGGAACTCATTGGAATTGATCTCAATGAGGCATTGATTTTGTTTGAGTCTTATCACAAGGCTAAAGGCACAAGGCCTAAGTCAATCAGTACCTACAAGTCTACAGTAAATTCTTTTATCAAATATCATGGGGGAAATAAAAAGGTGAATACCATCAGTGATTTTGAGATAACCGATTTTCTCAATTTCAAGGAGAGGGAGGAAAAGTGGGCGGGGGTGACCTATAATAATTGCAGGATAGGGCTCAATAATTTCTTTCGGTACTTAAAGGTAAACAAATATATTTCAGAGAATCCGGTAACAGACTGCGAGACGAGAAAAAAAATGCCCACGCAGTCCCATCAGGTGTTCACCGAACGGGATTTTAAGGTTATCATGGACTGGCTCGATAAGAATGATAAATATTGCCAGCTATTTGTTCGGATGATTTATTACACCTGTATCCGCCCAAAAGAACTCAGATTCTTACAATTAAAATATATCGATCTGGAAGAAAATACGATTACGGTCCCCGGTACTGTGTCAAAAAATAAAAAATCAATCCCTGTAAATATTGATGTGAGCCTAAGAGTTGAACTGGATAAACTACAGATAGAAAAATTCGATAAAGAAAATTTTCTGCTCGGTTCCGCCCAAACATTTATCTCACAGAGTATGTGCACAGAAAATTACGCTTATAATAGATTCAAGAAATGTTTGGAGGCAACAGGCCTGTTGGATAAAAACTATACACTCTATTCGTTTAAACACCTGTCAAACGTAAGAAAATTCCGGGAAGGATGGACCCTTGCTGAAATCTGTTCGGCCAATAGGCATGGTAGTCTTTCGGAAACGGAAACCTATTTGAAAGAACTGCTGAAATTCGTTAGGTCGGATAAAGCCATTCCAGCCATTTAAATTTTCTTAGCATTTCTTGCAGAGCTTGTCAAGATCTCTGCAAGAAACTTTTGTTTTTGATTTTTACGCTTTTTTAATTGTTCTTCTGGAAAGTGCAAGCGATGGATGTCATTGATTTTTTTATATAGATCTAAGACAATCTCATATAGTTCCTTATAGTTCATTGCAGTATTTTCGATTTTCTCGTTGTTTTCCATGGTAAATTCAAATTAATATTTCGCATAAAATTATTTTAACTAATGAAAAATCTTTATGCCTTACCTTAAGGATGGCGAAGGTTCTATGTCCGATAAATTGTTACCCTCCCTACACTCTCAGAAGACTATCTTGAACACTTAAGTAAATTTTTACAGGTGAAAGGGCCAAGTGTTGATGACTTAAAAAGCAAAGGATTTATCTAAAAATCTAGTTTTCGAAAAAGTGGTTTCCGTGGTACTAAGAATTTAGGAAATAACTCTATATGAGTAACTTTTTAACAAAAATATGGACGAACGCTTGGTGATTCTCCTTTTTTCAAAAGAAATAACAGTAAAGTTTAAATAAAAAAGAAATGCCTAGAAATGACTCTATCAAAAATTTAAGAGTTGTAATGGACAAAACAGACTTTCTTGACCCCACCACGCCAAAAGACATAAATGCTAGATTAATATTTACTTCCAGAAAACTAATGGGATCAAAAATTGGCGGGATGGGATCAAGTTTTGGGGTATACGTTCATTCTAGATATCTATTATTTATTGGATTTTAAAGCGCTGATCTGTTCCTCTGCGATTTTGTTCTGAGGATTTAATTTAAAAGATTTTTCATAATTTTTGATAGCCATCTCCTTTTCTCCCAATTCAGCATAAGTTTCACCCAAACTGTCAAAAGCATTGGCACTTTTGGGATATAAAAAAACATTTAACTTAAATAATTCTAATGCATCTTTTATTTTTTTCTGAGAGATTTTTTGGTATCCCCAATTATTAATTTCATTTTCAGTCAAGGTAAAGCTCTTGCTATTTGAACTCAGTTTCCTGGCTGACTCGATAGCTTTTTTATACCCGTTTTTGTCTAAGACTATCTTCAAGGATTTTGCGGAATTCGACATTCCAAAACCATTGGCTTCTTTCATCTCAGGAATGAAAAGACCTGCCAATTCATCTATGAATGCATCGGGAGCTCCACCTGAGAGATTAGTCAGAACTACTATTGATAAATCATCTTTTGGGTATACAAATAAAGCTGAACGCCCACCGCCTACGGGAGCTACTGCGGGATGTTCTGCTCTGTCTATCACTGGCCAGCCTGCAGCATAGCCATTAAGAAGTCCGCTAAATCCACTGGTCTTTCCATTATTTAGAATATCAGGTTTCCACAGTGCTTCTAAGCTGGATTTTTCTTTTAATAACTCCATATTCTGTAATGCAATGATCCAATTTGCTAATTCGTTTGCTGTAGAACTCATTCCAGCCGCAGTCTGAAGCTCAGGTGGGAATGAAAAAAACATATTGTTAAGTCTTCCTTTTGAAAACTGATAACCGTTTGCTGAATTGGGAACCAATTCTTTTGTTGCTCCGAAACCAGAGCGTATGGTTTTTCCCATTCTTGCTTTCTGAAGTTGACCTTTGATTATGAATTCCTGAAAACTCATTCCGCTAAGTTTATTGATGATAAGACCAAGCAAATAATAATTCGTCTGATTATATCTGAACTCTTCGCCTGCCTTATAATCATTGGGCATAGCAAGTACTTTTTTCAAAGACATATTAAAGTTATCAGCGATCATCACAGCCTCTTCTTCATCCACCAAATCAGGGATTCCAGAAGTATGAGATAAAAGTTGCTGGACTTTTACATTTTTCCAGGTTTCAGGAATATCAGTAAGATAATCAGAAATTGGAGCGCTCAATTTTATTTTTCCATCTTCTACCAACTGCAAGATGGCAACGCCCACAAAGGCTTTAGTGATGGAATTGATGGTAAATACGGTTTTATCACTTACAACTACAGAATCTTGAATATTGGCCAATCCATAATACCCTGTTTTTACTATTTTACCGTTTCGTACGATGGCTAATTCCAGTCCTGGTATTTTTCGGTTTTGCATTTGATTCTTGATGAAAAAATCAATACTGTCGGTCTGAGAGAACACGGAGATTGAACAAAAGAACATTGAGGATGCGGCTAGTAATTTTTTAAAAAAATGACTCATATGAAGTTAAGGTTATTGATGGGGCTACTGCTAAAGATTTTAAAATGGCAAATATAAAAAATGGCTTCTTTAATAGCTAATGTAACGGATAATTCAGAATTAGATTAGTGGCAACCTCTATATTTCTAATCACTCGAATCACATTCCGCTATTCGGGAATAACTTACTGAAAGCTAAAGATGCCCTCCTTATTTACGAGCGGGCCTCTAATAAATTGACAAAATCTTCATTAAGTACAGTGTACGGGAAATCATTAGAACACCTTTCTGGCTTCCTGGAGGTTTTAGAAAGGATTTTGGAGAAAAATAAGTTGCAAAAAGAACTCCAAAATTTCCAAAAAAAGTAAAAATATCGTGTTCTAAAAATCTTTCACTCTAATAATTCGGGAGGTTTTTAGAACACTCTTTAATTAACTATACTACGTAAATAATTTTAGTTGAAAAGCTAGATTTATTTTCTGTTTTTTTAGTTTAACTAAATATAAGCATTTTCGCAAACCATAGTCACTTTGACTTCGCATAATCACCCAATTTATTATTATAATTTCATATTCTCAGCTGAGAAGAACTCTTTTGAATTATTAATAAAATTTTAATTAGAGAAATGCTGAATATATAGTAAATATTATCGTAATATACGAAATAGGCTTGCTTCTGTGTACAGGTTAGCACTGATGAACAAAGACGAAAAGGCTATCCACTGCCAGAACAGTAAGATCGCCTTTTGAAGTAGTGTGATTTTAACAATATTGAATTATTGCATAGATCAAGATTGGTTATAAATAGCTTGCGGTTGGGCAAAAGTCTATCTGCAAAGTTTTAGTCTTTTGTTTTTTTCTTGCGGTTCGCGATTTTTTTACATTACCGTTTAAACGTTTATCGGTCAGGGGAACTAGGGAATTTTCCAAATCGATTTTATCCTGTTCTGTCCCTATTCCATTTCTATTTACAAAGTAAAGTTTTGGTGGCGAGAAATAGAAACTAGCAATCCGTTGAAGAGTCAAATCATAATTTTAACCTAAAGATGTAATTAATCAAGTGCTGGGCTTGATTGAATTTGCTACAAAGTGGTTTCATATAAATTCTACTTAGGTTTTTGTACTAAATATATGGTAGAATTATTTTGCCTTAAATACTATACAATACCTCCCGAATTCGTAACTTTATGCTAATATAGAATAATAATGGAAGCCAATACTATCTCAAAATGTTCGATAAGGGCAGAAACTAAACTAAGAAATGGGTACCCAAATTGGTGGTGTTTTACCCATTTCTCATCGGCTAGAGGTCCAGGTGGGATACAATTAGATATTTGTGAGAAAGCAAATCAACCTGAAATTACGCAGGACGAAAAGATATATATTGATTTGGATGATTATCCCGGTGGAGTAGGTGTTTGGGGTTCCCTCGAAGCAATATATGATACCAAGAGAGATGTGTCAGAAAAGGGTGTGCATGTGCATCTCAGGCGAGAAGAAGATTCAGAAAAAGAGGTGGATAAGACTTATAAGGAAGTGTACATCAAGTCTTCTAAGGATCTCTTTGAGGAGCAACGCTGGGTAAAGATTGATGAGTATGTTGCTTGTGCTTATACTGCATCCGTCTTGTTTGAACGTAAATTAAAGGTGATAAATTGTCGCCATTGTGGGAAGCTTCATGTTGATGCAGACTGGTTTGCAGTCCATTATCATAAAAAACATTTTTGTACTTTTTGTGGTAGGGATTTTATAGATTCTGAACCTGGTATATCAAACCCAGTGGTTGCTCTCCAAAATGAATTTCAACATAAAATGGTAGGTAGAACTATCAAAAATGTAAATCTTCCACTAAAAGTATATCAAAAGGATTATCCTGGTGGTATTCAAATTTGGGCTTCAAATCCTGCAATTATCTGGACGGCGAAAAGACCAGAAGAAGCAGGAATTCATGTACATCTTTTTGCAGACAAAACACCGTTACCCTCAAGCGATGATACATATGGTAGTGTGGAAATAGACGACATAGTTCTAGACCCTTTAATGGTGAGGGTATTTATGGTGCAGAAATCTTTTTCATTTTTAACTAAACATATTATTTCCCTAACATGTCCTGCATGCAATAAAGATCACTTTGATGTCGGTGAAGATGCATTTATTCCTCACAAAGTACATAAGTGTGAACACTGCTTTAACGAATTTAAAGATAGTACGCGACTTAAGGGAGTTGTTAGTAATCCAATAGTATCCAGATTACAGAAGTTAGAAGAAAATCTTCAAGAATTAAACAAAAATCAAATTAGTTAAAAAATATTTTGAGGCTAATTTAATATAGTCGTGATTAAATTAGGAAGGGCGAGAATTTATTGGCAAAAGTAATCTTCGTTTAATTTTTTTGGAAGAAATCCGCCTTTAATTATCATAGTATGATACATATCGATAGCCTCATCACATTGAAGCAATAATTTTCTCACACCCTCTCTTAGTAGAGACATACTGCCTATGACATTTTCTTCGCCGAACTCTTTTTTTGAACTTTTTCTAGCTTTTAAATCATCTGTACAAATAACAAAACCTTTGTTAATGCAAATTGCCATACACTCAGTCTCTCCAAGTCCCAACCCGTATTTATTCTGAAGATTTATTATTTGAGACGTGGTTACTTCTGATGAAACTAAAACTAAAATCCCTTTTTGAATAAGGCCATCAACAATTACCTGTTGTAAAGGATTTAGGATTTCTTGATCCATAATTAAATCTCCTATAAAGAATTTATGTTCCTTCATACTTGTAAGCTTATCAATGCATCCTCCATTGATGAGATTAAAAATCGAGCTGCTATCTAATACTATATCCACCTTCCTGAGCGTTATAATTTATTATTTCAGAAGTTGGGATTGATAGTAATTCTGCTGCCTTTCCTAATGAAAGCTCTCCAGAATTGATCTTATTTACAATCGGTGACATTAGGTTAGCAGAGATAATAGGAAATTCAATATCTTGCCTATCTGATATGCCTAATTGCATGGCACGCTTCTCTGGACTTCCAAATTCTTTATTTAAACTTTCATACAAAGACGCCGCACTACCTCGTGGCACTAACCCAAGATTTTCACATCTCATAGCTGCCACTTCGAAGCTCACTCCATATACCCTACTTAAATATAAAAGTTCTATTTCACCAAAAACATCACCTGTCAAAGAGAGTTTTTCGCGTATAGATTTCAGTGTGTAAGCAACCCCTTCTTGTGGCAAAAGAATTTCAGAAGCAAAATGATGTGCAAATCTTTCATCATCACTTTTTCTCCTATTAATTTTAAAGAGATTATCAACTGCAACATAATTGTCTTTATCTGTATGATGTGCTATTAGGTGACCAAGTTCATGAGCAAGAGTAAACAACATTCTTGGTTTAAATCTAGGGGCAATTATAATAAACGGGACTTCATTTAATATTGCAGAAACCCCGTCAACAGAATTCCCTATTTCTGATATCATTAAAATACAATTCATCTTGGTAGAGATGATATTGGGTAAATCTAGTAGGGGAGAAATGAAATCGGAATTAAAATAATGCTGGCGAAATATTGTAGAAATCTTTAAAACACCCTCATAAGTATTTTCGACTTGAGGGAATACATTATTAAAATCATTTTGTGGCTTTTTGTTTCCAAGAATGTTAAGAGCATTCGCAAGTAAATAAGAAATTTTATCAAATACTGAATTATTCTTATCACTAACATTACTTCTAAACAAGGCATTTACAGTTTGATAAGAATCATTTTCAGCCAACAAAAATTCAGGACGTACCTTTAATGCTTTGGCAATGGCTCGTATTTCAGCCATCATAGGATCTTCAACGCCAGATAATATTAAGTTTATTCTATCAATTGATAAACCTGATTTTTTTGATAGCAGTTGAGGTTCCATCTGGAACTTTAAAATATTGTCTATTAATGATTGCATTAATCAATTGCTTTAATGCGATTCATCCAGCTTAGTAAATCATTTACCTGTGCTGAATCCATCTTTCTCCACCTACCAAGAATCTTATGAACCTTTTCTTCGTTCTTGCCAAAGATATCATTTAAGACCGCTACAGTTTCTTCCTTTGCTTTCTTTATTTCTTCTTCAGCATCAAAAAAAATAGCATCTTTACCAATAATGTAGTTGTCTATTCTGCGGTCATGGTTTGTATGATAATCAAAAGGCAAATGATTCCCATTTTTATCAAATATGATATTTCCATGGAATTTACCTTCTTGATCCACCTCCATTCTATTTTCAGGAAATCTGTCGAACGCCGCTAGGCTATTGATTTTATCATCTACTGAAAAAGCACCAACAATGTGTGGCTTAACATTAACAATTCTACCACTAACTGAAAAAATGTAGTCGCCTCTTTCGACAGCTCTCCTGATGTCTGGTCTACAAGCACCCATTGTCGGCACTTTTGTAAAAATAGGGTCAGTCATGTCCCAACCCATACTAGGGTCAGCACCTTTAAACATAGTATAGATATATCCTTTCATAAGAGGTTAATTTGAATTATAAATATATGAAAAACAATACTTTAATCAAATATAGTAAATTATCATCGATTACTAAATAAATTAGCAATTATTTTTGATTAAGTTCTAGAGTCGTTCTAAGAAAAGCATTGACAGGTAGGAATATAATTTTGATTTCGAAAGCTTTAGCTTAACAAGATGTTTTAAGATATAATATTATATTTGTTTTCAATCTAAGTTATATGGAAGTTCTCATTACCTACGATATCTCAAATCAACATCCAGAAGTCAAAGCTGCTATGCTAAAAAAAGGTTTTCACGACTATTGGGTTTCGGACAAAAAAACGTACAATCTACCTAATACCTCACTGTGGAAAAAGGGCAATGGTATTAATGTTACAACTGTGCTGAACGAGTTTAATCAGGCTATTAATAAACTTAATTCGGCCACTCCTTTAACAAAAAATAAAATCAAAATAGAAAGGTGTATTGTTGTTGAATGTACTGTATGGGCTGGAATACAAGGGGAAAAGCATGCCACTGATTAAATTCCTTGACATTGATATTATTTATCGAAAACGACTTAATTATTTTTACTCAAAGTATTTTGAATTATTTCGAAGTTGCGTAATCAAAATAATTAGTTGAAATCATCTGCTAATCAATAAATATGCGGCATAAAAATTACTGTTCTATTAACCATTCCGGCAATACTCGGACATAAGGACAATAATTATATATGTTAGTATAGAATTTATTCTTGTTAACTTATCGAGTTACACTATGATATTGGAAGATTTTGATTTTTTAAATTAAAATCTTTCTTTAATCATGCAGGGGGAACCGATATTGTTTTTTGGAGTACTAGAAAGTTTAAGCCACTGTAACAAAACACAATTTAAATTTCCATAATTATGGTCATCTTCCTAATGGTGCAAAACGAAGTTTATTTAGCAACTTAAACGAAGTTTGATAATAATTAATAGTATTTGAAAAACAAAGACTTACAGAGGTAGATCGAAGGATTCGACTATAACAGCGTTCAATCGTTTTTAATGTCGAAGGGGGAACCAAAGGGGAACCGCTCGAGCAAGTAGGAGTATCCTAAATGACCGACGAACGTTTTAACTTTATCAAAACTACAATTAATACGCTTCCAATACCTTCAAAAGGAAAAAGGATTTATTATAGAGATGGACAAGTAAAAGGGCTTGCCCTAGTTGTCCTTTCTAGTGGAACAAAATCCTTTTATCTAACCAAAAAAATTGAGGGAAAAACAGAAAAATATATCTGGGACAATTTCCCGATTTGAGCGTCGAAAACGCCCGTAATCAACCAAGAATCAAACTTGGTAAAATTGCAATTGGTATCAACCCGAATAAAGAAACGGGTATAATCCGCAATGAAATGACCTTCGGTGAATTATTCGACCAGTACCTTAGCAGATATAGTAAAGTCCATAAAAAGACATGGAAACAAGATGAGGTTGAGGTGCCAAGATTCTTAGGTCATTTATTTTTGAACAAACTATGTCTCAACTAGTTCTCCTTGCCGACCTTGCTGGATGAACTAGTATAATTGACCCCTTGTCACCGAAAATGAAATTGTTATTGTTATGCTGGCCTGTCTGGTAGGAGTTTGCCAGGAAGGGGTTAAATGATCGGTTTGTTAAACAATGAGCTTTAGGCCAATAAAAGAGGTTTAATTTTTTATCTAGATATAAGCCCAGAAAATGCTTCACATATTTTCAAAAATGGTGTCTTATCCCAATCTTGTCGCAATCCTGGTTCCATAGAATAAGCCAAAGTAGCTTCGAGCATCAATTGTGTTGATGGATCAGAAATTCCATATTTACCTTAGTTTTGAAAGTGATTGGTGTTAATATTTCATCAACTAAGGCAGCTGAAAGTCCGATAAGCTATACAGAAATTTAGGGCTTTTTATTCTGATATTCTATCTATTTGCATTTTCAAAATTATAATACATGGAACATAACTGGAGTATTCCCCTTTCTTTCTGGACTCACCACCAGTTAATAGCGAATAAGTGTGAGACAAACAAATTGCCAAACTGGAAGTACTACCCAAGATATTGGAAAAACGAGGGCTAAAACTTAGTGAATCCAAGACCCGACAGGTAGAATTCCACAAAGGCGAAAGCTTCAAGTTCCTTGGCTTTGTATTCGATAAATGGAGAAGTGGAAAGCATGACAAATTACAAAAAGTTACGTTTTACCCCGACCCTGATAAAGTGTATGCTTTCGCAAAGAAAATCAGAGAATGGACGAAAATGATTCGGTTATTTGAGTACAGTAACAAAAGTGAACTTACTAAAAAGGCAGACCATTTGAGAATGATGGTCAACGGGTGGCTGAATTATTACAAATGGGCTATGGATGCGTCACATGGATTTATGAAGCTAAGACGGGAGTTGGATTCAATTCTCTATAAAGCGTATGAAGATGTGCATAAACATCGTAGTAGCCGACATGACTTTATGAAACGGTATGTGGGGAAAGTAGAACGAAAAGGAAGGTTAGTTGACCGTTACATTTTAGGAGATGTCGCATTTGGCATATTTGATATAAGTACTGCTGTTCTATGGAAGAAAGTTCAAACGGCAAGGAGCCCTTTTGATGGAGATACCGAGTATTGGAGTTGCAGAAACGCAATATTAACGGGGTCAATGGCAGAGAAACTTTACAGGAAACAAGAGGGCTACTGCCCCCTGTGTACAAGTAAGTTGCACTGGTATGAATCATGGGAAAGACACCATAAGAACAAGAATCGAATGGACAACAAATTATCAAACATGCAATTAGTTCACAAGCGTTGTCACCGCAGACAACATTATGCGGATAAGTTAAGTCTGGGAGCTGGATGCCCTGAAAGGGGCACGTCCAGATCTGTGGGGAAGGTTGCGGGGCGACCCGTGACCTCACCCTAACCCTTGAATGCAGCCATGAAAAACCAGCAGAATACCATCAGTATCAGGCACACTTCCAGTGCGACCGAAAGGCTTAAGCAAGCGCATCAGTTGATGGGCATTAGTAAAAGGCTAGGGCAGGAAATGGAGGGACTATACAACCATTGGGCGAAAATTCGGATCAACGACAAGGAAGTTAAGCAACTGATCGAAGTTGCCATGGCGCCAAGTAGGCAAGTGCTCACCAGTCTGCAGGAAGAAAAAAGGGATCTACTATCCACCCATTACCTGAATATCGTGGAAAATGTTTACGAGTTTGCCCTTAGTGCACCCTCACAAATGGAAAAGTCCACCAAAGGAACTTTATTTGGGCATATAATGCCGTAACGGGCTATTTCCAAAATGTCAAAAATTATCCGAATGCTGAAAATAAATTTAAAAGCATTATGCTGGGAATGGGTATGTAGCGCGGACAGAAAGCATTTGATTTATGCGCAGATTTTGAAAGCCTGGGTAGAATGCATCCGAATTGATAAAGGTGGCTTTTCGCCACCTGATTTCTTTAGTGGATTTACTGAATCACTCGGGACGCGCTCCGCGCGTTAAATCATCTTAATGTTCATGGACAGTGAATCACAATGGCTAAATAATATCTTTCTGTTTTCTAGGTTCTTAAAGCAGCCATTCTTGATGCAATCATTTCTACACATGAGCTGCTGGTAAAATATTGGAATTAAATTGGTTATAAAGCCGTAGCCTAAAAAAAAAAATCTTTGAATATAAATTCGCTTTTTACAATAAAGCGTAATTGTCTAGTCAATCATCACGATTTATTTGCTTCGGTTTATCAAAATGGTAGGCTTTTGCAGAATTTTGGTAGTAGGTCCGATGCGCTAACAGCTAATTTTGCAGCTTTAAAGCCCCTAAAAACTTAATTATAGCTGGTAGTTTAACTGTGATTGATATTTTCGGCTTGATTCAATTGGGGCAAGCAAATCATTTGTTATGATACAAAAATATAAGTCCATTAAAATCTACTATAAAAGTGCTATGGTGCTGGCTGGTCCTGTAGTGGTATCACAACTTGGGCACACTTTGGTATTGGCAGTGGACTCAATCATCATTGGACATTATGCCGGAACAATATCGCTTGCAGCAGTATCACTGGTACATTCCGTTTTTATGGTGGTTTTAGTGCTTGGGATGGGGATTGCTTACGGATTAACACCGCTAATTGCGCAGGAAAATGGAAAATCAGATCATCGAGAATGTGCCAAACTGCTTTCTAATAGTTTATGGATAAATACAATGGCTGCCGTACTGCTCTTTTTGGTTGTATACTACGGATCTATGTTTGCAATGATCCACGTAGATCAGGATCCTAGGGTTGTTGAAACTGCAAAACCTTATTTGATGCTTTTAGGCATTTCTATTTTGCCCTTGATGATATTTCAGGCTTTCAAGCAATTTGCAGAGGGACTTGGTTTTACAAAGCAGGCAATGCAAATTACGATATGGGGAAATGTAATTAATCTGGTATTGGCCGTAATTTTGGTGAAGGGAATGTTTGGATTTCCACCCATGGGGGTAAAAGGAATAGGTATTGCAACCCTGATAGATAGAATACTGATGATGCTGGTAATGGGGTGGTATGTTTTAAAATCAAGGAATTTTAAAGCTTACATTCAGCAATTTTCCATTCGTTTCATTGATTTCAAGAGAATTGGTAAAGTCGTTAGGATTAGTGTGCCCGTTGCCATGCAGTATATTTTTGAAATCGGCGCATTTGCAGTGGCTGCATTAATGGCTGGTAAAATTGGAGCTATGCAACAAGCAGCACACCAGACTGCAATAACTTTTGTGGCGATGACCTATATGATGGCCAGTGGTATCGCCTCAGCGGCTACGATTAAAGTAGGCAATAATTTCGGGAAGCAAAATTATTTTAGGATCCAGAAATTTGCTCGGGTTTCATATCACTTAGTCATTATTTTTATGCTGTTTTTTGCTTTTATCTTCATACTGTTTAATCAACATCTGCCCTATATCATAACAAGTGATACAGATGTAGTGTCTATGGCTGCACAATTATTGATCATTGCAGGCATTTTTCAGTTGTTTGACGGCACCCAGGTCGTTGGTTTGGGTACTTTGAGGGGGATGGGTGACGTTAAAATCCCAACATCCATAACTTTTTTTGCCTATTGGATTGTTGGTTTGCCCGCAGCCTATTTTTTAGGAATTAGGTTGAACATTGGTGTACAGGGAATTTGGTACGGTTTAACGCTTGGGTTATTAACTTCTTCCATTCTGTTATATTTTAGATATCGATATATCATCAAACATCAGATAAAAACATTATAGGTAAAAAAAGCCCAGTCGTGAGTTTCACAACTGGGCTTTTTTACTTTTAATTCTTGCTTTTAGATGGATAAAAATTCTTCGGTATTTTTTATCTCTGCATAGAAAAATGCTAATGCAGCTAAAAATGCATGGTGCACATCATCCGCTTTTACTGTTTTCCCATTAATTTCCAGATCTCTCGAGGCACAGGCATCGCCGATAACGGTACATTGGTACCCAAAGTCAAATGCAGCACGTGTGGTTGCATCTACGCACATGTGTGTCATCATTCCAGCAATTACCACCTCGGTTACATCATTTTCTTTTAAATAATCCAAAAGACCCGTTTCTCTGAAGCTGTTTGGATAAAATTTCTGAAAAACATTTTCTCCATCAAGTGGCTTAACGTTTTCGTGGATTTTTATACCATTTGTCCCCTTAACAAAAATAGGCATGGCTTCTGGGTTAGCCGATACGTGCTGTATATGGGCAATGGGTAAATTGTTTGATCTGAAATGCTCCAGTATCTTTCTAGCATTTAAGCTTGCCGCCACTGGATTTACCAGTTCAAGGGCTCCATTTTCAAAGTACTCATTTTGGATGTCGATTACAATTAATGCTTTTTTACTCATATCTATTATATTTATTTGTTTCTGAAAAGGAAACAAAGCTAGCGATGTGTAATCTTCTGCTTAATACCAAAACACTAAGTATTGCTACCATTTTGATATTCATTTAAAAAATCAGTTGTGGTAATCCCTGTCTGAGTCTTGAAAAAGCGCATTAAATGGTTGGGTTCGGAAAAGTTCAGCTGAAACGCGATCTCTCCAACGGTAAGATTGGAATGGATCAGGTAATCCTTAATGGCAACAAGTAGACGCTGTTTTAACAAGTGTGAAGCTGTGACGTTAAATTGTTCTTTTACCGCTTTATTAAGTGCAATACGGTTAATGTTTAGCAGTTCGGTGTAATCATTAATACGCTGTTTTTCTTTAATGTGAGCCTCTATCAATTGCTTGAATTGAAAAGCATCGTTATGCTGGTTTTTTTCGATTGCCAAATGATGTTTCTCGGCATATTCCCGGTTCAGTTTTTGAAGCAGATAATAGATTAGCGAACGGATAATGTGCACACTGTCAGTCCTTGTCTTAATCAATTCCAGTTTTATTTCGGCAAGAAGGGAATAATACCGTTCCACAAGTGGCTTATCAAGCTGCATGTACAAAGGGTATGCTAATTGGTAAAAGTACAGCAACCGATAAGTGAATAATTTGTCGGAAAAAAAATCATTCAAAAAATCTTCCTGAAAAACCAGAACTATAAAATCCAGGCCATCGGGATTAAGGTTCCATTCCCGTTTTTGGAATGGCGAAATGAATATGATACTATTATCCTTAATCGTTATTTTATTATGATTCAATATAATATGACCACTGCCCTTCTTAAAAAAGATGATCTCCAGGTAATCTGTATCGTAAGTTTCTTTCTTTAGGTAGCCTTCCTTGATTTCCTCAGAAGGCAAAATATTAATCAGAAAATCTACCCCGCATTCAGTTTTATGAAATTTTTGGGTTCTCATTTTTTTTTATTTTGAAGTTATGACAATAGTTTTTTAATAAGATTTATTAAATATTTCAGCCTTATCCATTATGGTTTAACAGGATGATTGTTAAACGAGGTTTTCGAGCCCGAATTCAGCTAGTTTGTCTACAATGGGCAAAGTTTTCAATCCCAGATCAGTTAGGCGATATTCTACCTTCGGCGGAATTTCATGGTAGATTTTTTTCGAGACCAATTTATGTTCAATGAGCATATTCAATTCCTGTATAAGCATTTTCTCACTGATGCCCGTAACTGCCCTTTTCAGTTCACCATATCGTACTACGTTTTCGTTGATCTGGAACAATATCATTAATGTCCATTTGCCACTAAGCAATGATAAGGAAGCTCTTACAGGACACCTGTCGTCGCAAGCTGGATTTTTTTTCATTTTTTTCCATTGATAATCAATAATTCTAACCTTTTGGTGAGTATCTAACTGATAGGTAGGTACTTGTGCAAAGGTACGTATTGTGTTATTTTTGTGCAAGTAATCATTTAAAATAAATATAATGACACAAGCAGAAACTAACAAGCAAATAGCTATCACAGCTTATCAAAGAATTTTTGGCGATTTAGATGTTACCGGGGTAGACGAATTGATGAGTAAAAATTTTATTCAACATAATCCGACCCTTCCTGATGGTCCGGAGGGAGTAAAAGGTGTTATTCAAATGCTTGTATCGCAAGGAGTGCCAAAACAAAAGGTTGTATTTAAGCACGTTGTGGCAGAAGACGATACCGTTATTCTTCATTCTCGTACCGAAATGGGCGGAAAAGAGTGGAGGTTTATTGATATTTATCGAATAGAGGATGGGAAATTAGCTGAGCACTGGGATGCGATGATGGAGATGCCTGATGCACCTGCAAATAATAATCCAATGTTCTAGGCTTATATTGGCTCCGTTCGGTAATTTTTAAAACTAAAAGAAAATGAAAATCCAGCAAATACGCAATGCAACTATTTTAGTAGAATTTGCCGGCAGGAAAATTTTGGTCGATCCAATGCTTTCTGATAAAGGGGCCTTACCAACAACTCCTATACCGGCAAAAACGTGGAATTTTAAACGAAATCCATTACACGATTTACCCATTTCTAAATCGGAAATTTTGAAAGATTTGGATTTTGTTTTTTTAAGCCACTTGCATTTCGATCATTGGGATAATGCTGCTGGAGATGCATTACCCAAGGGAATTAAAATATTTGTACAAGACCAAGCCGATCAATTGAAGATTGAAAAATCAGGTTTTACCAATGTAGAAATCCTTACTGAAAACTCTTCTTTTGACGAAATTGAGCTCGCAAGAACCAAAGCACAGCATGGCAAGGGTTTTATGTTGCGTCTAGCCGGTCATGTTTCCGGACTGGTATTGAAACATCCAACAGAGAAAACCCTTTATATAGCTGCCGACACGGTATGGTACGAAGGTGTCCAGGAAGCGTTGGATCACCACAGGCCAGAAGTGGTCGTACTGAATGGTGGCGACAATCAATTTTTCTTCGGGGGTCAACTGGTGATGAATAAAACAGATATTTTCCAGGTACATAAGGCAATTCCCAACGCTACAATTGTAGTAAGCCATATGGAAGGGGTAAATCACAATACATTGACAAGGAAAGATTTGAAAGAATTTCTTGTTGAAAAATTAATAACAGATCAAGTGAATGTTCCAGAAGATGGACAGTCATACATTTTTTAAAATTTAATCTAAAAATCAATTAAATGAAAATATTAGTATTCGGAGCCACAGGCTCTCAGCAATTTAATGTAATAGGAGAAGCAAAGAAAAAAGGGGCAGAAGTAATTGCTGCAACAAGCTCAGAAAAAAGTTTCGAAAAATTAGTTCAAGCAGGTGCAACACCCATTTTGGCAAATTTAGCAGATGCTGATAAAATCAATGAAATTACCAAAGACATTGATGCAATTGCTTTCATGATTCCTGTATCCCTGCCCAATCCTTTTGATGGTTTACAATTCGCTAAAAATGTGATTGATGCAGCCAAAGCAAATGGGGTAAAAAAAATCGTTTGGAACACAAGTGGGTGGTTGGAATCCCAAAAAGTTGGTTCGCCTGTTGATGATGTTAAATTGGATGTAAAAGACTATCTGAAGGGCAGCGGATTGGATTATGTGATCATCGAACCAACCATCTATATGGAAAACATGATGGGGCCATTTTGTGCACCTTTTATTACAAACGAAAGGAAATTGGCTTATCCCACACCAGAGGCTATGCCTATTGGTTGGATCGCTTCAAGAGATGTAAGTGCTTTTGTGGTTGAAGCAATTTACAATGCCGACCTGAAATCGGATTCTTTCAAAATCAGCGGGTTGGAAAATCTAAAAGGAAACGAATTGGCATCCCAATTTTCTAAAGGAGTAGCGCAAGAAATCGTTTATTATCCTCAGCAACCAAAAGAATTTGGAGATATATTAAGACCAATGGTGGGTGAGGCAGGTGCAAACAGTGTTGCAGCCTATTACGAGATGCTTCAGAATGCTACACAGTATCCTTCGAAATTCAATCCTCAAATGAACGAAATCCTGGAAAAACTTCCCGTAAAAATGACTGCTTTGGCAGATTGGGCAAAAGAGAAAAAAGATTATTTCATTAAATAAAAAAACTACCATATATGGGAGTGAAAGACGTTGTAGCAGGATATTTTGAAGCATTGTCTAATGGTGAAATGGAAAAAGCATTTTCTAACTTTACCCCTGAAACCAAATGGTGCCAGCCGGAAAACAATAAATTTTCTGTTTGAAAAACAATCTTGGCGAAACTTTACAAATGCTTATGGGAATTAAGGAAGATACCTCTGGAAATATGGTTGTAAAACCGATCGGGCCAATGCTAAAAAGTAGCGGCCTGGTATCCGTTCCCGTTTGGTTTACAGCAAAAAAAGAAACAAAAACAATGGATCTTGGCGGGATGGATCTTTTCCAGGTAAAAGATGGAAAGATTGTTCATGTTTGGACATTCTCAGATGACCAGCTCACAAAAATGACAAGTACTATTATTACTTTACAGAAAATGTAAAATTGGAGAGGCTATTGCGGATAGACCAACTGGTCCGTTCAAGGATGCATTAGGGAAGGGCATTGTTAAAGGGGCTGGTCACCCTTCCATAGTACAAGTTGCAGGCAAAGGTTAATGGTGCATTGCTTATCATCAAGAAACCTAACCCGTTAAGATTAATTGAACTTTTATACTTCAATATTCTCGGATCTTTGGGGTCCTACATCCATAAAGAAGGTAGCTCTTGCCACCAATCAAATGGTAATACCAGGAGCTAAAGCCGGGTCAAATACTCCGAGAAGCTGTAGTGTAGCTCTTGATAAACCTATGGCCAGCCGACAGGGAAGGCCCTGAACTTAGGAATGATCGGAAGGAAGCACTAAGGCTATTCATCGTGCACCTGCTGTGCAAGACCTATCGGCTGAAGATTCTGAGTACTCCATGTTCGAGGCGTAATGTGGAACTGTATGGGGGTGTCAACTACCTTTGAAGCATTAGATATTGGTTTTGTGTAATATGTCAATATAACTGTTTTGACATTTTTAAACATGGTGATATTTTCGGGGCTCTCGAAAATTATCCCTTTCATTTGATGTGGCATATAATTTATAAAACTGGACCAAACTCAGCCAAATTACCCGAAATGACAGATTAAAAACCCCTTTCACACCATAAAACAGCTATTAGAGATCACAATTGATGAAATATCCACTCCGAGATATTATATAGCATGCTGTAAACGATAAGTGGTTTAATTACCGTGTGTCCCTATATTATCCGTGCTAATGTTATCTATTGAAACTTCTTTACCAGATTCTTTCCAGGCCTCGAACCCGCCACTGAGATCTCTAATTTTATCAAACCCATTTATCTGTAGCCATTTCATTGCCTTTTCGCTCCTTGTTCCCGAACGGCAATATAGATATATGGGCACATTTTTGGGAAGGAGCAAAGCTTTCTTTTTAAACTCTTCAGCGTTTTTCCAATCTATATTTATTGCTTTGCTGATATGACCAGTGGAAAACTCTTCGGTTGTCCTGACATCCAAAGTAATCACCTCTTTTCGTTCTAATGATTTGCTAAATTTTCTTACACTTAGTGTTTTTGTCTGTTGTCCGAATACGCTTCCGGAAATGAGGAATGCGAAAAGAATAATAACGATGTTTTTCATTGCAGTGACAATTTAACGTTGTGAAGTTATTGAATTATACGTGGGGTTGTACTTTATCTGCATAGGATCTATCAAACTTCACCGGAGCTAAAAAATGAAGCAATAATGTCCGGGCGTATCTGAAATTGAAAGTAAACAGCAATAATGTAGGAGATAGGGTGACAAAGAAGATTTTGTATATCTGGGTGTCGTTAAACAACATAAAAGCCAATATGCCCGAAGTAATAAGCTCAGCTACGATAAAAACGTAGCTTACATACATTGATGCATAGAAAAAACCGGGTTCGATTTCAAATTTAAGGTTGCAGACTGGGCAAAGTTTATGCATCCGGGCGTAGCGAAGGCTAAACATCGAATCTGTAAAGGTTTCTCCCTGTCTGCATCTTGGGCATTTATGATGGATAATTGCGGTTAGTTTTGACATAGTGATGGATCGGTTTTTATGGCTGAGTCGGTTATCAGATCATGATGTCTAGCTGACGATAATTCCTGCTGATAACATAGCCTTCTTACAAGGGCAAACAATTCTAAACGTTTGCCCATTTCAATCTACTTACTTAAGTTAAGGATTTCGGTATCTTTCAAAATCACTAGTTTATCATTTGGGATATTGTTTTTTTCCACTTCTGCTTTTAGTACAAGCCTAGTTGTACGACAGTGATCGAGGGCGTCCATGTGTACTGCGATAACCTTTGCCTTTCCACTTGATGACACCAACTTCATGGTCTGTTTTTCATCCATAATAATAGGTACGTTTTCGAACCCTTTAATCTGGGCACCCCCAGAGTTAACAACAATGATATCAGGCTTTATCCTATTGATATTGTCCCTTATCTGGTCGTTCCAGATCGCATCTCCCATAATATAAATTGTAGGCTCTCCTTTTGCACTCAATATGAAGCCAGAGGTTTTTCCCATCATTTCCAATACCTTACCAGATCCATGTTCGCCGTTTACCCGTTCGATGGTTATGTTTTTCCATTTCATCTTGTTTTCAAGTGTTTCAGCATTGATAAATCCTTTGGAATTGAAAAAGGTTTTATCGGCAGGCTGATTGATGATCTTGATAGATTTACTCAGGATATGATTAGCGGCATCATCAAAGTGATCTGCGTGTGTATGGGAAACCAAAACCAATTCAACACTGTCCGTAATTTGCTGCATTGGCATCTGTATGTCCACAGTTGGGTTTTTAGCTATCCCAGCCCAGGACTCAAATGCACCTTTGGGAGAAAGCATCGGGTCTATCAAAATTTTGTGGCCTCCATATTTAAGTATGAGCGTAGCATTTCTTACTAGCTGGATACTTGATTTTTGGCTATGGCCGTTCTGGGCCTGAGCAAGTATTGCTGTTATCAAGAATAAAAAGCTTGTCATTAATTTTTTCATCATTCAAAGCATAAAATTGCGAAATTTCCTTCATTGGAAAAGCACAAAATTAGATATATATCACCTATCCACCGTATCAAATCACATGTAAAAACTACCATTTTGATATCCATCTATCAAACTTATTGATTCAGCTTATACATTTCTCCTCTTTTGCGATTAGCAATAGTAGTCAATTGATCAAGAAAATTTCTCCTGGAACCATTATTAAGGCGCTAAGGAAAAATAGCAAGATATAGGCGTAATAAAACTATGATTGTTCATAATATGATCATCTCCGATGGTCAATTGTTTAATTACGCTAAACGATTAAAAGAATGTGGCTTGAGGGATTTATGCCTGGCTTTCTGGTGGTATTTCTAAAATCAACAAGGGAATTTAAGATCGGAAGAAATTAACTTTAAAAAGTTTGCTTTATGAATGATGTTAACGCCATGATTCCTGGTTCACCAAAGTTATTGAAATTGATGCTCACAATAAGCTTCAATTATTTAAGCAGTTGGAAAAGCTTCACAAGCTAAATCCGCCTTTAGATCGCAGCACCTATGGAAAATACAGTCGTCTTTATTCCCACCTGTGGATATGCTTGTATGCCGGAGTATTTATTTCCCTAATATTTTAATCGATATGCCAATTGTTTGTCCTCCCCGTTGTGCCAACTTCTAACCACTTGTAATTAACTTGCAACTTGTGTTATGATGAGAATACATTTGGCGCTGAAAAGATCGGAAACGATAAGGTTACATGAAATTTTGAAAGATGGACAAATGCTTCTGTTTTTTTCTGGTCATTCATTAGGTGGTGTTATTATATTCTAAACCTATGATTGTAAAAAGTCGGATTTGTACAAAAAAAGGTCTTTAAATTATAAAGATATTCAGCAACACACTGATATTTTTGTTCAAACATCAAGTAAAGCTGACCAAATTTAATATGAACCGTAGAAAACTGCTTCAAAGTCTTGCCATAGGCTTACCAACCCTTTTATTCTCTGATAAACTCTCCGCCTTATCTTTGAGAGATGACCATGTGAGGGATTTTGTCGAGAAAATTTTAGCAGGTCCCTTTTCACCTACTTGGGAATCCTTGTCTAAATACCAGACTCCAGATTGGTTTAGGGATGCAAAGTTCGGGATGTGGGCTCACTGGGGACCACAATGTCAGCCGGAGGCGGGGGACTGGTACGCACGGGAGATGTACATGGAAGGAAACAGGAAATATAAGTTTCATCTTGAAAAATACGGTCATCCGTCAAAATTTGGTTTCAAGGATGTCATCAATACCTGGAAAGCAGAAAAATGGGATCCAGAGGCTTTGGTTTCCTTATATAAAAGTGTTGGTGCCAGATATTTTATGGCGCTGGCCAACCATCATGATAATTTAGATCTTTACGATAGCAAATACCAAAAAAACTGGAACTCAATCAAGCAAGGCCCTAAGAAGGATATTATTAGCGGGTGGGCAGCTGCGGCAAAAAAGAATGATTTGCCGTTTGCGGTAAGTGTTCATGCTGCACATGCTTGGAGCTGGTTTGAAACTGCTCAAAGGGCTGATAAAACAGGCCCCCTTGCGGGTGTTCCATATGATGGAAAACTGACGAAAAAAGATGGTAAAGGAAAATGGTGGGAGGGACTGGATCCTCAGGAACTGTATGCCCAGAATCATGCGCCCAGCAAAAATAGTGACGATAATGGTATGATTCATAAGCAGTGGAATTGGGGTAATGGGGTTACACCACCTACTCCGGCCTATATCAATAATTTTTTTAACCGGACTATTGATCTAATCGATAAATACAATCCGGATATGATATATTTTGATGATTCCCAATTTCCAATGTGGCCTATCAGCGATGCCGGTTTGCGTATTGCAGCACATATGTACAATAAGAGCGTTAAAGAAAAAGGAAAGCTTAACGCGGTCATTACCGGAAAGATACTTGATGCTGAGCAGAAAAAGGCCCTGGTTTGGGATATAGAACGTGGCCAAAGTAATGATATCGAACCACTGCCTTGGCAATCCTGTACTTGCATTGGTGACTGGCATTATAACCGCGATATCTATAATAGAAAAGCTTACAAAAGCTCAAAAACGATTATTCATACGCTGGTAGATGTCGTTAGTAAAAACGGAAACCTGATGTTGAGCATTCCTGTTCGCGGAGATGGTTCGATTGATGAGCTGGAACGAAAAGTTGTCGAGGATATAGGTATTTGGATGAAAGCAAATGGGGATAGTATTTACGGAACCAGGCCGTGGAAAATATTTGGCGAAGGACCGGCACAAAAACAAGCTGCAGCACTGAGTGCACAAGGGTTTAACGAGGGCAAAGGAAAACCTTTCACACAAGAAGATATCCGTTTTGCCATCAAAGGTAAAACACTTTTCGCAACAGTAATGGCATGGCCAGAAAATGGATCAGTACTTATTACAAGTCTGCAAAAGGAAAGTGTGCATTATCCCGAAAAAATCAGCAGTGTACAGCTGGTGGCTACAGGAAAGGAATTAAAGTTTGAAAGAACTGCAGATGGACTTAAAGTATATTTCCCGGATGAGGCACCCGCAGCTTCTTATGCCAATCCACTTAGAATTGTATAATCTGTTTTTATCGACTTTTTCAATGAACAGGCAGGGTGTCATTTCCGGATGTACAATTTGGTATGAATTCTGGTTGCTATCTCACTTTACATTAAATTTTTCCTAAACGATTTCTTCCCAAAAAAATAAGCAGACATAAGAAGAATTAATGTTTTCAATTTGGTTTCCATATAATGTCTGCGAACACGTGATTAATTATGAAAAAATATGCACTTGCTCTCGACCTTATAGACGATGCTGCGCTTATTGCGGAGTATGAAGCCTACCATAAGAAGAGCTGGCCCGAAATAACAAATAGCATTATTGACTCTGGTATTTTAAATATGGAAATCTTCAGGAGCTCGAACAGGCTTTTTATGCTGATGGAAACCACTGATGATTTTAGCTTCTCCCGCAAACGGGAAATGGATGAAGCGAACGAAAAAGTTCAGGAATGGGAAGCACTCATGTGGAAATTTCAGCAACCCTTGCCATGGGCAGTCAATGGGGAAAAGTGGATTTTAATGGATAAAATATTTGAATTGGATAAGGCCTTGCAAAATGATAATTTAAATGGTTAATCAGCATACATCACCACCTCAAATTCCCTCATTTGTATTTGGAACCAGTGGATTAGGCAATATTTACAAAGCAGAAACCTACGCCAATAAAAAGAAAATTGTAGCCGCTTGTTTGTCAGCAACAGAAGATGTTGCCTTTTTTGATACCGCAGGAAAATATGGAGCAGGTTTAGCGCTGGAGGTATTGGGTAACTGCTTAAGCGAATTAAAAACTGATCCATCTAAAGTGATTATCTCCAATAAGCTGGGTTGGTATCGGATTGCTCTGCTAAATGAAGAGCCTACTTTTGAACCTGGAGTGTGGAAAGATCTTGAATTTGATGCAGAACAAAGAATTAGTTACGATGGTATCTTAGCCTGTTTCGAGCAGGGAAATCAGCTGCTTGGCGATTACAGATCCGAATACGTTTCTGTACACGATCCCGATGAATATCTTTCAGCAGCAAATGGTGATGCTGATTACAAAAAACGTTATCAGGATATTCTGGAAGCTTATCGTGCACTTCTGGAACTTAAAAAAAAGGGGGAAGTCAAGTCTGTTGGAATAGGAGCTAAAGATTGGAAGGTTATTGAGAAAATAACTAAAGATGTTAAGCTGGATTGGGTAATGATCGCCAATAGTTTAACTATAATGGATCATCCAATTGAGCTCATGACGTTTATTGATGAACTGCATAAAAATAATGTTCTCGTAATCAATTCTGCTATTTTTAATGGTGGTTTTTTAATTGGAAGTGATTTTTATAATTACCGTTTACTTGATGAAGCTATGGAAGAGGACAGGAAGTTGATTCAATGGCGTTCCAGTTTTTATAAAGTATGCAAACAATTCGGTTTGTCGCCGGCGACAGTTTGTTTTCAGTATGCAAGGAGTTTTCCTGGAATTAAAAGTGTCGCAATGAGTACCTCAAAACCAGAAAAAGTTGCTGCAAATATAGAGATGGCCAATCACATTATACCAGAAGCCTTTTGGGAAAACATGGTTGAAAAAGGCCTAATTGACCATGAAAGCATTAAACAGTTCTTATTATAATCCTATTTGCCGATGGGACAGTTAAAACCCTAAAGCAAATCCATAATTAAATTATATCATCTGAAGGTATGCTATTGATAAGTAAAATATATAATTTGCAGCGATGAATGCTATATTCGTACTCTAGTTCACATCTCTAATCAATTATTTTACAATGATTATATCTATCAGAATGTTCTTTTCATTTTGCCTGGTCATAATCAGTTCCCAATACACGATAGCGCAAGTTGCAAAACCCTACTTTGCCGACGAAAGATGGGGAAAGATCAAGAGTTATACTATAGCCGATGGACTTCCTTCAAAGAATACCACTGCGACCCTTCAGGACAAAAGAGGATTTATATGGATAGGAACCCAAAACGGACTCTGCCGTTTTGATGGCTTTACTTTCAAGATTTATTCAAGTGCGCAGAGAGATAAAAATTCACTCACCAATAACTACGTCAATGCATTGTGCGAAGATCGACAGGGTAAGATATGGGTTGCAACGATGGATGGGCTAAACCTTTTTGATCCGCTTTCAGAAACTTTTGAACGATTTTATCATGAGGTGAAGAATCCCGGCTCTTTAAGCAACAACAAAGTTTGGTCTCTACTTTGCGACAATGCTGGTGTGATTTGGGTAGGTACAGATGACGGATTAAATAAATACAAACCACATCAAAAGAAATTCCGTATTTATAGACAAGATCCATCCAGAAAGGGAAGTATGGCCGGGAAATCGGTCAATGCAATTATTGAAGATAGCCATCATAATATATGGTTGGGGAGCTGGAGTGCAGGTTTAAGTAGATTTAATCCGCAAACTGAGTCATTCACCAATTTTCCACAGCCTCGTATCAAGGGTGAGAAAAATCCAAACGATATTTGGTCGCTTTGCGTGGCGTCCAATGGAAATATCTGGGTAGGAACTTATTGGAGTGGTCTTTTTAGTTTTGATTTGGCAACCGAGAAATTCTCGAAGATCGAGTCGCCGGGTTCCAGGAAAAATTCTGTGTTCAGTATTTCGATAGTAGATAAATCATCAATTTTAATTGGGGAAAATAGTGGTTTCTATCTTTACGACATCATTTTGAAGCGATGGACAAGAATCGGAAAGATAGAAAATTATGCTAACGGTCGTTCTTATAAAGACCAACAAGGGAATATCTGGATCAATGCTGTCGATGGAATTTACCTCATCATTGATCAGCCGCATAAATTTTTACTTAAGCCTCTGCCTCTATCTACTGGGGTCGTGAGCAGTATAATCTCTGATCATACCAATACCTGGATAGGAGCAGATAACGGCCTGATCAGAATTGATCAGAAAACAGGAAGGCTTAATATTTTTACCAAATCGCAGGGTAATGGAGGCTTAAAAAGTAACATCATCACGAAACTTTACAAGGATAGTAAAGGGGTACTTTGGGTATTAACAGAGAATGGCTTCTACAGCTTCAATGAGCATACAAACCTTTTTACTAACCATCATCATCATTCTACCCAGGGAAACCTCTATAATGAAGATGTATTTAGGGATATTCTTGAGTTGGAGAAAGACGTCTATGTACTTGCAACGGATGCAGGTATAAAAATTTATCACCGTACGACTGAACATTTCGATCATTTTCATAACGAGTCTGGAAACTCATCTTCAATAAATAATAATCATACCTATAAGTTGTGTAAATCTGCCGATGGGAAAATTTGGATTGGTACGTATGGTGGTGGCGTAAACGTTTTCGATAGAACTACAGGTAAATTTGAGTCAATCACCACTGAAAATGGATTAAGCAGTAATGTGATAAATGATATCCTGAGGGATTCAAAAAAAAATATCTGGATAAGTACGACAGATGGATTAAATCAGTATAATGCTAATAAAAGGCTGCTTCGTACCTTTTCAAATAAAGACGGTTTTGCCAGCAATGTATTTAAAGATATCGAAGAAGACTATTTGGGCACTTTATGGGTGATTACCGAGAGTGGAATATCCAGTCTTGACCCTAGCTCGGGAGTGGTAAGCAATTTTGATGACACCGATGGTTTTTCGGTAAATTCTGTCCTCCAGAGAAGGGATAATTTGATTGTTGCTGCAGGAAGTAAAGGCTATTTCTCTTTCGATCCAAAGCGGATTCAGTTGAATAAGCCCAATCCGGTTGTCTTTCTTACAGATTTTCAGATCCTAAATAAATCAGTTTTACCAAGCAAGAATGGTCCTTTAAAGGATAACATCCTTATAGCGAAGGAAGTTTCCCTGGATTATGATCAAAGTATTTTCTCGCTGGAATTCGTAGCGCCTGAGTATAAAAACCCAAAAAAAATAAAATATGCTTACCGATTATCTGGATTCGATCAAAGATGGAATAAAGTAGGTAACCAGCGAAAAGCCACCTATACAAATCTCAACCCTGGCCTCTACCGTTTTGAGGTTACCTGCTACAGAGATGATAAGTTTTCCAGTAATCGTATAACTACACTAATCATTAGGATTAACCCTCCCTGGTATTTAACCTGGTGGGCATATGTAATCTATGCTGCGACAGGGTTGTTTTTATGTTATCTATATATCACTTACCGTAAAAAACAGGTTCAACTAAAATACCAGATTCAAATGGCACATTTGGAAAGTGAGAAAGAGAAAGAAATTAGCGAACGAAAGTCAGCTTTTTTTACCAATATTTCTCATGAATTCAGAACGCCCCTAACGCTAATCATTAATCCCGTTAAGGATTTGCTCAATGAGGATAACCACCAGGTTGATAATCGCAGTTTGAATATAGTTTATCGAAATGCCAAACGGCTTTTAGGTCTTGTTGATCAGCTGATTCGTTATAGTAAGGCAGAAGCAGAAGAAGAACAATTGACAATATCAAAATTCGATATTGTCAAGTTTGCGAGGGAAATCTTTATATGTTTCGAGCATCAGGCAACAACGAACGGCATCACTTATCAGTTTGAATCACCATCAGTCCCCATATTAATTTATGCCGATATAGAGAAAATGGAGATTGTGATCTTCAATCTACTCTCTAACGCCTTCAAGTTTACCCCGCACGGCGGAAGTATAACCCTTGGAATCAATGACGCAGATGAGTACGTAAGTTTAATCGTCCAGGATTCAGGCTGCGGAATTCCTTTGGAATCTCAAACTAAAATATTTAATAGGTTTTATCAGGAATCTTTTAAAGCTGGGGCTTTTGGAGGTGGATTTGGAATTGGACTTTATTTGGTGAAAACTTTTATAGAGATGCATAAAGGCCGAGTGAGTTGTTCCAGTGATGGACGCGAAGGAACGATCTTTCGAGTTGAGGTATTAAAGGGAGATGCATATATTGATCCCTTATTGATTGCAAAAGAGGATTCTGTAAATTTGGGTTCGATACCAAAATTTAATATATACCCTGCCGAAAATTATCCCAAAGAGAACCTTGACATCGCATCCCTTAGCTCACTTATTGAGGAGCGCAAAACTATTCTAATTATTGATGATAATGAAGAAATCGCCAACTATCTGGAAGATATTTTTACCGATCAATATCACATTTTGCAGGCATGGAATGGTGAAAGTGGGCTTGCAATCATTCGTGAGCTTCTTCCAGATATTGTCATCAGCGATGTGATGATGGGTGAAATGGGAGGAATAGAACTGTGCCGTGCCGTAAAAGAAGATGAATCGATTTCACATATACCTATAGTTTTACTTACCGCAAGTAAATCAGAAGAAATTAAACTCAAAGGCATAGAAAGTGGTGCAGATGATTTTTTCAATAAACCTTTCGACAAAAAACTATTGATTGCCAGGGTTGCGGGTATTCTAAAAAGTAAAAATAGCCTTCAAAAGTATTTTTACAGTGAAATCACGCTTAATACAAACAGTTCAAAAATATCTTCAGAATACAAAGAGTTTTTAAATAATTGCATCAGTATCGTTGAGAAGCATATGGAGAATGCTGATTTTAGCATTAAGTTGCTAGCTGAAGAAATTGGAATGTCCAGAGAAACGCTATTCAAAAAGATTAAATCTATTTCGGGACATTCACCGACTAGTTTCATTAGATTTATTCGACTGCGAAAAGCAGCGCAAATTTTTATCACCACTGACAATACCATTAGGGAGACGATGTTTATTGTAGGAATCAATGACATCAAGTATTTTAGAGAGCAGTTCAGAAAAATTTTCGAGATGAATCCATCAGAATATATTAAAAAATACAGGAAGACTTTCGCTAATAATCTGTCATTGAACAAAGACTTTAAAGTCGATAAACCAAGGGAACTGTAAGCCTCAGTTACCAATTTTTGGATATGCATTTCCAGGAATCTAATTTCTTGTCTATTATTTCTGACAACTTAAAAATCCTCGTTTTTACCCCACATTTTTATATTTACCCCCTCTTATTTTACCTGCCAGCCCCCCAATTATATATTTTCATTAGCTGAATTTAGCGATACTAACCAAATGCAGACTGTTGTGAATTTTTTGTTCACGCTCTCTTTTGATGAATATGAGTAATTCAAGTTAGCCCAATCAAAAACTAAAGTTAATGACAATGAACAAAAAGCTTATCAAGCATTCTTTCCAATTGTTGAATGTGGATTATGTTAAGCTGGGTAAGAAATGGAATTTTAGAAATGTGATTAGTCCCTACTACCGAATATATTACATTGATGAAGGAAAAGGTGAAATAGCCGGTCCAAAAGGAACGATAAACCTAAGGCCTGGCTTTCTCTATTTGATTCCGAGTTTCACCCTTTGCAATTTATACTGCGATTCATTTTTAAGTCAGTATTTCGTCCAGTTTTTTGAAGAATCTGCTGACGGAATATCTCTATTTTACAATTACAGGGAGACGATGGAGATCGAGGCAAACTCTGCTGACATTGCTCATTTCAAGCGATTGATCGCAATAAATCCAGGCCGTGGTATTAACCGATCTCATGACCCAATGGTTTATGAAAAAGATATTTACTATAAAGAATATACCGAACTGAATAATCTTCAAAGTATTTCGGTCCAATATGAGACCCAAGGGCTGATATTGCTATTGATATCAAAATTTCTTAAGCCCGAAGTATTCCATAAAGATAGCCTCATCCTCAATCCTCCTGCCGTCATGGATGCGATAGGGTATATTCAAATTAATCTTAAAACACCCCTGCGAATAAGCCAGCTTGCTGATCGGGCTAACCTTAATACGGACTACTTCTCCAGACTCTTTCACCGGTACACAGGTCAAAGTCCGGTAAATTTTATTCTCCAGAAAAGAATTGAACGGGCACAGTATTTGATAATTACAACAAAGAAGCAGCAGGAAGAGATAGCCGAACTGACAGGTTTTGATAATGTGCACTATTTTTCTCGCGTATTTAAAAAAATCACGGGGTTGACACCTGGTGCTTACAAGACGCAAAACAAAACATTAAATTTTATTGACTGATATAAGCAACTTAGCTTCCATATTATCCATAGTAAACACTGAAGGAAAGAGAAATTATAATCAGCCCCGAAAAGTATCAAAGCATTTATGACAGGGTAGGAATACGTAAAAAGGAGGTAAATAAGAGATTCCTATAAATACTATTCCTAAAGCAATACATAGTTGCGTGAAAAGCTTGTTAATTCGTTGTTTTTAAACGTTAATTCCAGGAGGACCTGGTTGTAGGTTCAAACAGAAACTGCAGGAAATTCCAGAGATAACAACCATATGCAGACTGAGCCATGAATTTCCGGTCCCAATATACTGATGGTAAAGCCATCAAGAGTAAATTGACGCGCGCCAACAGATATTTCGTAAAGCGGATAATACATGAAAGGGATTTCCTTAAATGCGAACTAAAAAATGAAGTAGGTTACAGTTATGGTTATTCCAAAATTTGTTGACTTATCAGTAATAATAGCTTACTGTTCTCCTCACCATCATTTCTAATATCAATAAATACTTTTTTGACTTCGACAGGCTCTAATTCTATTGTAAAGATGGTGTGCCTCATTTTAACACTTCTTTCTTGAAAGCCTAAATAATCTCCGCTTTTTCTGAGATTTAATTTTGTTATGCTCATTAACTAATAAGAGATTTATGTGATCGGTAACTGGTTCCGCTGTTTGTAAGCAATATATTAAATGCGTTTAAAGTGTATTCTCAATTTGAAAGCTCAGCCAACAATTGCCACTCACAAGAACAACATTACCTATTTTCCGCTTAAGGTTTTGAAAGGTACTTGTTTTCTACTGCTCAGCTAGCTGTGCGACTATTAAGCAAAAAAATCAACTCCTCAGTGAAGGTGATTTTTTCTAACTGATATGTTTGCCCATGCCAGGATATGGATAGTTTTTTAAATAAAAGTCGGAAAAATATAAAAAGATGTCTGAATATGATAAATGCTGCGGTCTCCTTCCATTTTATATTTGAATATATTCTTTTTTCTAATTAAGAGGATAGATAACCAAATATTTGAATCATTATAAAAAGTGTTCACTCGAGAACAGAATGGAATTTTTCTTTCAAAAAAAACTGAAGACAATTCACACCGGTACTTTAGTGATGCTGTATGAGATTCGCCAACTATTAAGAAATGCTTATGGAAATAAAAAGAACTTAATCTTATCTATTGATCAGCCTTTAAGTCTAGGCACATATACTTCACAAAATCATAATGAGAAGGCTCCAAATCTTTTTAGCCTAATCTTAAATAACAATAAACCAACTAACCAAATATGGAAATAATTCCAATATCGCCAGTAAACTGGCGCAGACTGTTAACAATGTTAACTCTAGGTTCAATACTTTCAGTTGCTCCTGTTGCTAACGCACTAGCCAGCACAAGCCTCAGCCTTTCGAATAAATTAAATACCGTGCTTCACAGCAACAAAAAAATCGACGTCACTATTAGCGGTAAAGTTACCGATGTAAATGGAAAAGCCATACCAGGCGTGGTTGTTAAACACAAAGAATCCGGTAAAACATCCCAAACCGATGCCCAGGGTAATTATTCACTGAGCATTCCAGATGGTAATGGCACGCTTGTTTTTAGTTTTATTGGTTTCGGAACCAAGGAAGTAGCTGTTGGTCAGCAAACACAAATCAATGTCCAGCTGGCTGATGACAATAAAAAACTGGATGAGGTCGTGATTGTGGGTTACGGTACACAAAAGAAAGTCAACCTGACAGGGTCGGTCAGCACAGTTTCTTCAAAAGATCTTGATAACCGACCGATCACTCAGGCATCTCAGGCACTATCTGGTTTATCGCCGGGTGTGCAGGTACAGCAAGGTGGCGGTCGTCCGGGTAGTGATGGTGCAAGAGTAATTATTAGAGGGGTAGGTACTTTCAACTCCGGAAGCAGTCCTTTAATACTGATTGATGGAATTGCCGGTTCACTGGATGATGTTGCACCAGACAATATTGCCAGTATGACCGTGTTAAAAGATGCGGCATCGGCTGCGATTTATGGTAATCGTGCTGCAAATGGCGTTATTCTAGTTACAACAAAGCGTGGTCAGAAAGGAAAAACAGTGATCAGTTATAATAATTATTTTGGTTGGGAAAAAATAACAAGCCTGCCGCAATTTGTTGATTCCTGGACATATGCGGAACTTACAGGTGCAAGCGCAGATGTAGTAGCGAAATACAGAAGTGGGAACGATCCTGACAACTTTCCTAACGTTCCCCATTTGAAGAATTTACTCAACACAGGTTCAGGATTTCAACAATATCATAATGTTAATGTTTCTGGTGGCGAAGGCAATAATGTATATTATTTATCAGGTAGTTTTCGCGATCATAATGGGCTTACGGCAGAAACAAACAATAAGAGATACGATTTTCAGGCAAACGTTGATACCCGGATCAAAGATAATTTGAACCTTAAAACCAGTATTCTGGGTTTTTCGCAAGTTCAAACGCAACCTCAGTCCAATGCGGCGGGAATTGGGGGAATCATCGGTTTTGCCGTACGTGAACCCAATACCATCGCGGGTTTAAAATCTGACGGCACTTATGGACGCCAGGATTTTTTTGCTCCCGAAGCATGGTTGGCCAGTGAGGGTTTTAATAATCTTCGTGCTAAAAACTTTTATGGGAATACCACACTTTCATGGGACATTATACCCGGCTTAAATTTAAGCGGAACGGCTGGTTATCACTATTACACCAGCGTAAATACTACATATGTAGCAGATATCAACATTGACAAAACAACTTATGTTGGTCCGAATAGTTTAAATGTGGCCAATACAGATGGAAATGAAGTTACACTTAATCTGCTTGCTAAATATGTTAAGAGCTTTGGAAAACACAATTTTTCCATCTTAGGCGGATACCAGCAGGAAGCGCATCGCGATGATAATTCAAGGGCATTTCGAGACAGATTTCCTAATAATTTGCTTTATCAACTCGATGCCGGTGCAACTACCAATCAACAAACTTCAGGTAGCGCCAATGAATATGCTTTCAGATCATACTTTTCCCGATTCAACTACGATTTCGGTGGTAAATACCTTTTTGAGGCCAATGTAAGATATGATGGCTCGTCACGGTTTGCCCCTGATAATCGTTATGGTGTCTTTCCTGCAGTTTCGGCAGGTTGGAGAATTTCAGAAGAAGCATTCATCAAAGATAATATAAACTGGATCAATGAATTAAAAATCAGAGCATCCTATGGTTCTTTAGGCAATGCCAATATTGCCAATTATCCTTATCAATACAATATCAGTACCAATACAAGATATAATTTTGGGGGCGTGATCGCTCCTGGAGCTGCAGTTACTGCTGCTGCAAACCGCGATATTAAATGGGAAACAACTACGACGGCCAATTTAGGTCTTGATTTTACCTTCTTTAAGAATACACTGAGCGGTACAATCGATATTTACGATAGAACTGCCAAGGACATTTTGTATCAGGTTCCGGTTTCATCGACATTAGGTTTAAGTGCTCCAATACAAAATGCAGGCTCTATTCAAAACAGGGGTGTCGAAGTCAGCTTGACTTACAATAATAAAATTGGAAATGTCAACTTTGGTGTATCGCCCAATTTCTCATACAACAATCAAAAGGTGATCAAAATAGCAGGTGATATTCAAAGTGTAATTCCTAATTTCTTTTTGGGCCAAGCTTTAAATCCAATTTATGGATTTGTAGCTGATGGATTGTTTGTTGACGCGGCGGATGTAGCCAGTTATCCAACCCAGCCAAATGGAGGTGCACCCGGTAACATCAGGTTTAAAGATATCAGCGGTCCAAACGGGCTTCCTGATGGTAAGGTTGATGCCACTTATGACAGACAGATCTTAGGGAATACCAATCCGAAAATATCCTATGGTTTAAATTTGAATGCGAGCTACAAAGGATTTGATGCTTCGGTTTTATTTTCAGGTCTTGGAGACTACACCGTTCAAATGGGATCATATCAAGCTTATGCTTTGTACAATGGCGGAAACGTTCAACAGTGGCAATACGAGAACGCCTGGACGCCACAGAATCCTGACCGAAACGCCATCTATCCACGTATCACTAATTTAAGCCAGGGCAGTGCCAATGTTCAAAGAAATTCTTATTGGAATAGGTCAGGAACATTCGTGCGGTTAAAAAATGCCCAGATTGGTTACACTATACCCAATAACCTGACCAAGAAAATTGGTCTGGAAAAATTAAGAGTGTTCGCAGGGGGCCAGAATCTTTTCACCCTGAACGATTTCTACGAAGGATGGGATCCGGAAAATGGGCAGGGGTCTGGAGATAATCCCAATTTCTACCCCCTCACTGCCATTTATACTTTTGGCATCAATGTGAAATTATAATCTGATTAGTTAGGATAATTAATAAAACGAAATGAAAAATTATATATATAAATTAACAGTCGTGGTGGGATGTTCCTTCCTGACTGTGATTGCAGGATGTAAAAAAGATATCTTAGATACCCAACCCCTTTCTTCCATCTCTGATGCCACTTTTTGGAAGACGGCCAATGACGCAACGCTTGCCTTGAATGGTGTGTATGACAGTGGAGCGGGATTTACCGGCTATAATTTCTGGGCAGGAACATCAATGGTTAATCTGGATCTGATGGCCGGTAACGGATCGGAAAAAGAATTGATTCCTGACAACTTTACCAACGGAACATTAAATCCTACCTATGGATTTGTTGGGTCCTATTATTCGCAAGCATATGGCCAGATCACAAGGTGTAATAATTTCTTAGCGAACATTGGTCTTGTTACTATGGATGCTGCTCAAAAAGCCGTCATGATTGGTGAGGTAAAAACCATCAGGGCATACAATTACTTTAATCTCGCTTTGTATTTTGGCGATGTACCACTAGTACAGAAATTGTTGACAGTAGAAGAAGCAAATTCAGTAACCCGCACACCAAAGGCAGAGGTTTGGGCATTTTGCGAAAGCGAGTTAAAGGCCGCAGCTGCTGCCCTCCCTGTGTCAGTCAGCAATGACCGCCTGGGACACATGACCTCGGCATCGGCACTGGCAATTTTGGGTCGACTACAACTCGCCCAGAAAAAATGGGCAGATGCAGCCACTACCTACAAGACCATCATCGACTTCAATTATTACATTATAGATCCAAGATACCGCGAACTGTTCTTAAATGCAGGAGAGACAAGTCGTGAAATCATTATGTCCATGCAGTATATCAGAGATACTTACAATCATGCCTTGCTGCAATACTTAACTCCTGAAACCTGGGGTGGATGGCATCAATATTCTCCGTTTAATGAGCTTGTCGAAGCTTATGAGTGTAAAGATGGAAAAACAATAGCAGAATCTCCATTATTCGATAAAAATAGCCCTTATGATAACCGCGACCCCAGGATGGATTTCAACATCATGATTTCTGATCGTACCAGTTTCCGTGGAAGGGTATATTCTGCCAAACCTGGCACTACACTCCCTGATCGTTTAAACCAATATCCTGGTGTATGGAGTGGCTATGCGATTTATAAATTCCTGGAGGATGATCCGGCTGTAGCTACAACCAATAATACAGGAAATAATTTTCCTTTGATCAGATATGCAGAAGTTTTATTAGGCTATTTAGAAGCTAAATTGGAAAGTGGAAGTGTAGATCAGGCGCTTTTAGACGCTACCATCAATAAAGTGAGAGGAAGAGCTGCGGTTGCTATGCCAGCTGTAACTACAACCGATCCAACAGCATTAAGAACGATCATTCGTAGGGAACGTCGGGTAGAGTTCGCTTTCGAGGGAATTAGATATTTTGATTGTTTGAGATGGGGCATCATCGGTTCAGAGAATAACCAGCAATTTACTGGAATGAAACTGACCAATGATCCGACTAATTATAAAGATTATCCAGTAAACGCCAATGGTTATTTCATCTTCAAAAAACGAAATTTCATTGTAGGTAAAAACGAGCTTTGGCCAATTCCACAATCTGAAAGGGATCTTAATAAAAATCTGACTCAAAATCCAGGGTATTAGATATACCCGGATCTGTAAATATTCAAACACAAATGGTTAGTATAGTTGGCGTCATTCCCTAGGGAATGGCGCTTTTTAAAATCCAAATTTCAGCGCTTTTGTTTACAACGCTCAATTCTATTCCTATTTAAGCAAGTTATGAAACCTCAAGCTATACATATCCGCAACGATTTATTTCATTCATTTGTTTCTAGGGTTGATACCAGGCCAGATGTTAATAATTATCTGCACTTCCATACTGACCTTGAATTGATTTATTTCAAAAAAGGTAGTGGCATGCAGCATGTTGGAGATAGCATTATCCCCTTTAACGACGGTCATATCCTGTTGGTAGGAAAGAACATACCGCATTACTGGAGGCTTGCCCCCAAATATTTTGATGCGCCCTCTAGCGAAGTGGAAATCTATGTAATTCATTTTGATAAGGAGTTGTTTGACAATGCTTTTTTTGGCTTGCCTGAGTTTCAAGGTATCAGAAATACCCTTGAAATGTGTTCTTGTTCGCAATACCTTCAGTTGTCCACAATAGGTAAAAATGCAGTTGGTTCCTTAATTACGCGTATTGTACGGTCTGTTGGTGCCAAAAGACTTTTACTTTTTATCGATTGCCTGTCACAGATTGGGCGTTGTAAAGGTGTACAAGCATTTCACGCTTCAGGTTTTCATCTAGCCTCATCAAACAGAGACAAAGATCGGTTGGGTGCTGTTTATAAGCATACCCTAAATAATTATAAGCGAAAAATAGATCTTAGAGAAATTGCGGCAACAGTCAATGTTAGTCCGACATCCTTCTGCAGATTTTTCAAAGCTACCAGTAAAAAGACCTATACCAGGTTTTTGAATGAAGTAAGGATAGGACAAGCATGCAAGATGCTAAGTGAGAACCAGCTGAGTATTAAAGAAGTTTGCTATGAAAGTGGCTACTCATGCTTTACCAGCTTCTACAAACATTTTAGGAAGATTACTGGTAAAACCCCCTTGGTTTATCAGAAGGAATGTTGGTAGCGTTTAATTTAGGAGGGATCAGTCTTTAACCTATGGAAGCTTTTGCACATTTATAAATATCAGTTTGAATATTAACATTACTTATGGTGTCACGCGTGGGACCATAAAATATGACGCTTATGCCAGTATACATCAAATTCTACGCTCAGGAGCATAATTTATTACATTATAAAAATGAACCCCATACATCAAACATCTATTAAAAACGAAACCATCGATGAAAGCCGTGCAAAAAATCTTTTTGCGCTTGTTCTTATAACCAGTCTGTTTTTTTTCTGGGGTTTTGTGCATAACCTCGATCCAGTTTTAATCCCACATTTGAAAAGGGCTTTCTCTCTGTCAGATCTTGAAACCGCTCTGATCGATTTTTCTGTCTTCATTGCCTATTTCATCATGGCACTTCCAGCAGGTTTTTTAATGAAGAAGTATGGTTATAAGTTTGGAATCATATTTGGTTTGGTTTTATTCGCTATTGGATCTTTTTTATTCATACCGGCAGCAGACACGGGCGTGTATTTCTTTTTTCTGACGGCTTTGTTTGTTTTAGCCTGTGGACTTACCTTTCTCGAAACTGCAGCAAACCCATATGTAGTTGCTTTGGGTGACCCTGGCAGTGCTACACAGCGGTTAAATTTTGCGCAATCCTTTAACGGTCTTGCCGCATTCCTGGCTCCGGTAATCGGAGGGAAATTTATCTTAAGTGAAAGCAGCCTCTCTGATCAAGAGATTTTCAGTATGCTCCCTTTGGAAAAAGAACAATTTTTGATGAACGAAGCTGGAACTGTGAAAGGGCCATATGCGATATTAGGCTGTTTAATACTAATAATTGCGGCACTATTCATATTTATTAAATTACCGGATATAAAAGATACACAGGTTAAAGACGAAAAGACCTCTATTCTAAAGGCTTTTATGCATAGGCATCTCAGGTTCGCCATCATAGCTCAGTTTTTCTATGTCGGAGCTCAGGTATGTGTCTTGAGTTTTTTTATACGTTTTGCCACTTCATCAGCAGGATTAACTTCTTCCTCAGCCAGTTGGTATGCGGGAGGCGCTGGCCTTGCATTTATGATTGGGAGATTTGTTGGAACTTTCTTTATGCGCTTTACCGCACCCAATATTCTGCTATTCATTTACGCATTGTTCAGTATGTTATTAACATTGGTGGCTATTTTTTCTCACGGAATTATTACTGTATATGCACTCATCGGCGTTTCATTTTTCATGTCCATTATGTTTCCCACCATTTTCTCATTAGGAATTGCTGGGATTGGGAAAGACACCAAAATAGGCTCCTCCTTGATTGTGATGTCAATTGTTGGCGGTGCGATACTGCCCTTGTTTTTGGGATACATTTCTGACCAGACTGCTAGCATTCAGTATGGTTTTCTGGTGCCTTTTTTCTGTTTCTTTGTGGTGTTTTTGTTTGGCTTGAAGTTCTGGAAGCCAAGGGTAAATTAATAATAATTTTTATTTAAAAAGATGAATAAAGTAACCCTTCAGATTGATAAAAAGGATAATGTTTTCGTGGCATTGCAGGATTTAGCTGCAGGCACCATCATCATGGATGATTCGAAACAGATTCGATTACGGCATGACATCCCTGCAAAGCATAAATTTTTTATCCAAGATATGACTGCCGGAGATAAAGTGATCATGTACGGCGTTGTGGTTGGGTTAGTCAATCATGATATCGGTGAAGGAGAAAGGATGACAGTTGAAAATACTTCGCATGCAACCGATCCTTTTTCTATCAAGGAAACTGCTTTAGACTGGCAAAAGCCGGATATGACCAGGTTTACCGACCGTAAATTTAATGGTTATCACCGCAGTGATGGCCGGGTGGGTACTGCTAATTACTGGCTATTTATTCCCACCGTATTCTGCGAAAACAGAAATCTGGATGTGATAAAAAGTGCCCTTAACCATGCGCTCGGTTACACCGTTGATGATAAATATTTTTACTATGCGCAAAGTCTTGTTGATGCATTTGAATTTGGAGAAGATCTGCTTCACGTTGATTTTCAGCCCGAGACTAACGATAAAATAAAAAGAGTTTTCAATAATATCGATGGCATAAAATTTCTCAATCATTCTGGCGGATGTGGCGGTACCCGACAAGATGCAGCAACGCTGAGCAGGTTACTCGCTGCCTATGCTGACCATCCAAACGTTGCCGGGATTACGCTACTGAGCCTGGGATGTCAACATCTGCAGGTAGGCGACCTAAAGGCTGATTTATACAAACGCAACCCTGCTTTTGATAAGCCATTTCTTGTTTTCGAGCAGCAGAAAGCCTTAAGTGAAGAATTGATGATCCAGAAGGCTATCTTGCAAACATTCAAAGCGTTGATTCTAGTCAACAGACAATCGCGTCAGCCTGCTTCCCTCGATAAACTTTGCATCGGTGTAAAATGTGGTGCAAGTGATGGGTTCAGTGGGATTTCAGCGAACCCAGCTGTGGGTTACTGTGCTGATCTTCTGGTTGGACTTGGGGGAAAGGTTTTATTGGCAGAATTTCCAGAGTTGTGTGGCGCAGAGCAACAAATCCTTGATCGAATGATTGATCGCTCAGCTGCTGAAAAATTTGTCAAACTGATGACCGACTACAATGATCTGGCGCATCAGGCTGGTTCAGGTTTTCATATGAATCCATCCCCTGGAAATATTAAAGATGGTCTGATTACGGATGCGATAAAATCAACGGGTGCCGCGAAAAAAGGCGGTACCTCACTTGTTGTTGATGTCTTGGACTATACAGAAGTGGTTACCAAACCGGGGCTGAGTCTAGTATGTACGCCTGGCAATGATGTGGAAGCCACAACCGGACAAACCGCATCAGGAGCAACCATTATTCTTTTTACCACAGGCTTGGGTACGCCTACTGGTAATCCAGTCTGCCCGACGGTAAAAATATCATCAAACACATCACTCGCCAAAAAGATGAATGACATTATCGATCTTGATACCGGTAGCATCATCAGTGGAGAAAAAACGATTGAGCAGGTTGGTGAAGAAATATTGGAGCATTGCATCAAAGTGGCTAGTGGAGAATCTATTCCCAAAGCCGTTTTGCTTCAGCAGGATGACTTTATTCCCTGGAAGAGGGGCGTTTCCCTGTAAGCATCCAGATAATTAACAATATTTTATACACAAGGGAACAAAAGAATCTACAATGATTACAGGAATAAAAAAGATGATGCTATTGAATTTTACACACGCCAGGTGGATGATCGTAATCTTTGTTGTTATGTTACAACTATGTAGCACTATGCTCACCTCCGGCCAGGAATATAAAGCCGGACCTGCAGAAAAAGATTATGCCGGTTATCTATTCGCCTATTTTAAGGGAAATGCAGTATCCGATGAAGCACTTTGTTTTGCCATCAGTACAGATGGATATAATTATCGCGCGTTAAACCATAACAAGCCCATTCTGGATTCAAAAATGATTAGTTCCACAGGTGGTATACGGGATCCTCACATTCTTCGCGGTATTGATGGTCAATCCTACTACATGGTTCTCACTGATATGACTTCCTCGAAAGGATGGGATTCAAACCGGGCGATGGTATTACTGAAATCCACAGATCTCATCAACTGGAAACATACTGTTGTTAACATACAAAAACAGTATAATGGGAATGAGGATCTAAAGCGGGTATGGGCACCACAAACCATTTTTGATCCTGCAAAAGGGAAATACATGGTCTATTGGTCAATGAAACATGGTGATGGCGCGGATATGATTTACTATGCTTACGCTAATGATGACTTTACAGGCTTTACTGCAGCGCCAGAAGTATTGTTTAGGCCAAAGAACGGCAAATCCTGTATTGATGGAGATATCATCAATAAAAACGGATTGTTTCATCTGTTTTACAAAACCGAAGGACACGGAAATGGAATTAGACTGGCGATGACAGATTCATTAGCCAGTGGAAAGTGGATTGAACAGCCCGGATACAAGCAGCAAACCAAAGATGCAGTGGAAGGGTCAGGTGTGTTCAAACTTAATAACTCGCCGAAATACATTCTCATGTACGATGTATATGGCAAAGGTAAATATCAGTTTTGCGAAAGCTATGACCTCGATCAATTTAACGTGATTGATCATGAAGTCAAAATGGATTTTCATCCACGTCACGGTACTATTATCCCATTAACACGTAAGGAATTGGTTAACCTCACTAATCGCTGGGGTATCCCCAAAGACATGGAACTTTCATTCAGGAAAAATCCTGTTCTTGAGGGATATTATGCTGATCCGGATGTATTGTATTCCAAAAAAACCAAAAAATTTTACATCTATCCCACAAGCGATGGTTTCGATGGATGGGGAGGGACCTATTTCAAAACCTTCTCTTCAATGGATCTTAAAAACTGGAAAGATGAGGGAGTGATCCTGGACCTTAAAAAAGATGTAAGCTGGGCAAACAGAAATGCATGGGCGCCTACCATTGCCGAGAAAGAGGTTAAAGGAAATTATAAATATTATTATTATTTCACTGCGGCACAGAAAATTGGTGTGGCCGTATCAGATCTCCCAACCGGACCTTTCGTAGATTCAGGTAAACCGCTTCTAAGTGCTAAACCAGAGGGTATAAAACATGGACAGGTAATTGATCCTGCAGTATTCACTGATCCCAAAACAGGTAAGAGTTACATTTATTGGGGCAATGGCTTCCTTGCTGCAACACAACTCAATGAAGATATGATTTCATTAGAGGAAAATACTACAAAAATCTTAAAAACAGATAAGACTTTCAGAGAAGGAACATATGTGTTTTTCCGTAAGGGAATATACTATTTTCTTTGGTCGGAGGAGGATACGCGTAGTGAAAATTATCGCGTCAGGTATGGTACGTCTTATTCTCCCATCGGTCCAATCAGTATTTCAGATAATAATCTGATTCTTCAAAAAGATCCATCGAATGGTATTTATGGCACAGGCCATAATTCGGTATTGCAGATTCCTGGAAAAGATGAATGGTATGTGGTTTACCATCGTTTTAGTTATCCGGACGGGATTAAGATGGGCGATGCAGCAGGATTTAATCGCGAAGTGTGCATAGACCGGATTTATTTTGATGACAAAGGAAATATCTTGCCTGTAAAACCGACACTCTAAAAATAAACAGAATGAAAAACTTAAAATACCTGGTTTATACACTTGCCACTATACTCCTCAGCGCTTCACGATTACTTGCACAGCCTGGTTTTGGACAGGCTGAAAAAATTAATTCCAACTGGAGATTTCATCTGGGGGAAACAGATGGGAAAGTAATAGGGGATAATGGAGACAAATCCTGGCAAAATGTACAGTTGCCTTATGACTGGAGTGTGAAACAAGTTCTTAGTCCAAACTTTGCAAGTGCCTCTGGATATCTTCCCGGTGGAATTGGTTGGTACCAGAAGATGCTGAATATTGCTAAAGAGGATAAGGGGAAGAAATTATACCTTTATTTTGAGGGTGTTTATAATAGAAGCGAGGTTTTCGTTAACGGGCAGTCGGTAGGTAAGCGTCCAAATGGTTATATTTCATTCTGTTATGATATATCCCCATTCGTTAAGTATGGGCAGCAAAACCTGATTTCCATTCGTGCTGATCACAGTAAGGATCCGGATTCGAGATGGTATACCGGCTCAGGTATCTACCGCGATGTATGGTTAGTTCGTGCTAATCCTGTTCATATCCAGCAGTGGGGCGTATATGCCTATCCAGAGGTAAAAGGAAAGAAAGCTACACTGCATGTAAATGTAGAGGTGGTAAATGACCTTCCCCGTTCTGTTGCCGCTATACGTATTCATAGCGAACTTTTGGATAAAAGTGGAACAGTAGTTGCAAAAAAAGAAATTCCAGCTATTTTGAACAATAGCCAAAGTCAAAATTTTAACTTATCAATGGAATTGGATAATCCAAAACTTTGGAATGTTTCCACTCCATACAACTACACCTTACATATAAAAATTACAAGAAATGGAAAGGTCATTGATAGCAGCAGGCTTGCAACAGGTTTCCGTAGTTTTACTTTTGACCCTGATAAAGGTTTTGCCTTAAACGGAGAGCAGATGAAAGTTAGGGGCGTGTGTTTACATCACGATGCAGGCGTACTAGGTGCCGAATTTTATCCCGAAGTCTGGCGTCGCCGTTTGCTTACTTTAAAATCGCTTGGCGTGAATGCTATACGAACCAGTCATAACCCGCAGGCATCATCACTATATTCACTTTGTGATGAATTGGGACTTTTAGTCATGGACGAGGCCTTTGATGAATGGGAATACCCAAAACGCAAGTGGCTTCAGGGGTGGAATGTAGGTACACCTGGCTATCAGGGAACGGCGGACTTCTTTAAAGAATGGGGAGAACAGGACCTTGCAGACATGGTAAAACGCGATCGCAACCACCTCTCTATATTTGCTTGGAGCATCGGGAATGAGGTGGATTATCCAAATGATCCTTATTCGCATCCTATATTGGCTGGCACACGCGAAGGCGGTTTTACACAACCCATTTTTGGCGGCTATAAAAAAGACGCACCAGATGCGATGTATCTAGGTGATATTGCAAAAAAACTTGCCTCCGTCGTTCGGAAGTATGATACAAGCCGTCCAGTCACCGCAGGACTGGCAGGGGTAGCGATGTCAAATGAAACAGCTTATCCTGGTACATTGGATATCGCAGGCTATAATTATACAGAAAGCCGTTATCAGCAGGATCATAAAAAATATCCTGAAAGAGTAATTTTCGGCAGTGAAAACCGCCACGACATTGATGCATGGAAAGCCGTGAGGGATAATGAATATATTTTCGGGCAGTTCTTATGGACGGGGATTGATTATTTAGGGGAATCCGGGAAATGGCCTTCAAGGGGCTTCTATTCAGGATTATTGGATTTTGCAGGGTTCATTAAGCCCAGAGGCTATTTTCGGCAGTCTTTATGGTCTGATAAACCAATGGCTTATTTAGGTACTTACCCGCTTGCGGGAGGTAACCAAGCCAGTGATGGCTGGTCAGTACTCCAATCAGAGCAAGCTGGTGGGAAAGATAAATCGCTATCGATGGATGCTTGGCCGATTTGGAATTATAAGGATGGCCAACCGATCAGAGTGGTTGCTTACACCAATGCTACACAAGCCAGATTGGAATTAAATGGTAGAGTCGTCGGCAAGGCCAAGCCATATGATGATAAAACTGGAATTATCTTTTGGGATATTCCTTACACCTCTGGAAAGCTGGAAGTAATCGGACTGGATGCAAAGGGAATTGAGACAATAAGACATAAAATACAAACGAGCAAAAAGCAGCAACGTATTATGATATTACAGGGCAAGGAAATCACCGTTGATCGCAAAAACGGCCTTGTTCAAATGGATCTCCAGCTCGTTGATGAAGATGGGGTTCCAGTGGAAATTGCTAACGATGAAATTACTTGTGATGTATCCGGTAAAGCGAGGTTACTTGGCATGGAAGCAGGGAATAATCAGGATATGGGAGATTACACAGATAGTAAGCAAAGTGTTTTTCATGGGAAGATGACCGTTTATATCCAGTGTGATGTAAAAGCTAATGATCCTGTCATTGTCCGCCTTACTTCGCCAGCATTAAAAAAGGCAGAAGTAATATTAAAACTATTTTAAGTAACTACCTTGAAATACGAACAAATTGGAGGGCCGTGCTGGCTTCGAGTTAGTGGTTAAAAAATTTGGAGTCTTTTGCATGTGCTGTTTTATGTGAGTTATTTGCAACTTGTTTATAGTTGATTTATGTGATAGTCATCCTAGCTTAATCTATTTACTAGTAGCCACTAGTTGGTATTATCGAACTTGTTAAGTTTTGAGGAAGCAATAACCTAACTTAATATTGTTCTCTAGATAAAGATGATCTGATAAACGTTAGTCAATTTTTCTCCGGTTCCGGTTAATCCGTAAAAAACTAAATCAAATACTAAATATATTAGGATGAATATAAGAATTTATCAAACCAGGTTTTATTTAATCGCTTTTTTTGCATTTCTCTTTACACCGGATGTGAGTGCACAATCTATCCAGAAATCAGCGCAGGGTTTAAGTCTTTCCGCGCAAGGAATGGATATCAGCATCGAATTTTATTCAGAAAATATCGTAAGGATTTTCAAAACGCCTGCCGGAAAGCCGTACGATAAAAAAAGCCTTTCCGTAATAGGTAGGCCTGTAAAAACAGCTGTTACATTTCTAGAGACTGGCAAGTATGCAACGATCAAAAGCAATTCTATTCAGCTTAGTATCGACACAGAAAGTGGGGGGATATTCTTCTCAGATCTTTTAGGGCAAAAATTGCTTCATGATAAGGATTATGGAACGCAATTTTCTGCCATTGATGATGCAGGAACTCCTTCATTCAAAGTTCGAAATGGTTTTCTCTTGGACAAGGATGAGGCGATCTATGGCGTAGGGCAGATTTTGGATAACAAATTTAACCGCCGTAATTCCTCGCATCACATGCAGAATGAGAACATGTCAACCTATTCTCCATATTTTCTCTCTGTAAAAGGTTATGCCGTATTTTGGGATAATTATTCTATATCAGAGTTCAATGATAACCCGCAAGAGCTTTCTTTTGAAAGTTTGGGACATTGCGCAGACTATTATTTTATGTATGGTAAAAATGCTGATGGGGTTATTTCTAAGATGAGAGAATTAACAGGAAAAGCGCCCATGCTCCCACTATGGGCTTATGGGTTTTTTCAAAGTAAAGAGCGCTACCATACTCAGGAAGAGAGTTTAAATATAGTAAAGAAATATCGTGAGTTAAAAGTTCCACTTGATGTTGTGATTCAGGATTGGCGTTATTGGCCGGAGTACAACAAAACTGACAGTGCTTGGAATTCACAAAGCTTTGATTCAGAACGTTTTCCAGATCCGAAAAAATGGGTTGATGATATTCATAAACTAAATGCAAAACTTTTGATTGTGACCTGGCCTGGATTTGGGCCAAAAACACAGCAACGTAAAGAATTCGATAGAAAGAAAATGATCATCAATTTTGATACCTGGCCACCAAATAGTGGAGCCAGGCCATACGATGTATTTAATCCAGAAGCTCTAAATATTTATTGGAAATATTTAGATAAGGGAATATTCAGCTATATCGGTAATGACGGGTGGTGGCTTGATTCAACTGAACCTGATCATATCAATATTAAGCCTTCGGATTTTAATCTACCTACTTACTTAGGCAGTTATCGGAGTGTAAAGAATGGATTTAGTTTGATGCACAATAAAGGAATCGCAACCTACCAAAGGGAAGTAAATAATCAAAAGCGTGGCGTGATCCTAACCAGATCTGGGTTTATAGGGCAGCAACGTTATGGATCAAATACTTGGAGTGGGGATGTTAACTCTACCTGGGAGATGCTCGAAAAGCAGATTCCTGCAGCCCTGAATTATACGCTTATGGGAATCCCAAACTGGAATAGTGACATTGGTGGTTTTTTCGCAGGTCGCTGGGTTAAAGGTGGCGGTAATAAAAATCCTGAGTTTCAGGAATTGTATGTTCGTTGGATGCAGTTTGGGGCATTTAGTCCGATGATGCGCGCTCATGGAACCAACTTACCTAGAGAAATCTGGAATTTCGGCGACCGAGGAACCTGGTGCTTTGATGCACAAGAGAAATTTATCAAACTCCGCTACAGTCTACTGCCATATATTTATGCTACCTCTTGGGAGGTGAGTAAAAATGACGGTACGTTTATGCGACCATTAATGATGGATTTTGCAGAAGACAAAAAAACGCATGAAATTGGCAGTCAATATCTTTTTGGAAAGTCAATACTCGTTACCCCAGTTACTAGATACCAGGCAAGAAAATGGCCGGTTTATTTACCGAAAGGGAATGGATGGTACAACTTCTGGACAAAAAAATATTACAATGGTGGGCAAACTATTGAAACTGATGTGCCAGTAGACATTGTTCCATTGTATGTAAAGACTGGCGCTATAATCCCATTCGGACCAGATGTGCAATATTCTACCGAAAAAAAATGGGATAACCTAAATGTTCGGGTTTATGCAGGAGCAGATGGCGAATTCGTTCTATACGAAGACGAAAACGATAATTACAATTATGAAAAGGGATACTACACCACTATAATCTTTAAATGGAATGACAAATCCAAAACTTTATTTATTTCAGATCAAAAAGGAAGTTTTAAAGGAATGCTGGCTAGAAGGAATTTCAATCTAGAGTTAATTTCCGCCAATTCAACTGTTAGAAAAGGCAAATCAAAAAACGTCCAATCAATAGTATATTCCGGGAAAGAGGTTGAAATAAAATTTTAATAGATAAAATTTTGAGGCACGATTTTTTCAGATTCCTAATCAACAGTCTGAAAATTTAGGGGGCCACGCGATGAAAGCGACCCTCTGCCTCAGCTTTTGAAATCACCACCGTAGAATCTGCTATGCTTACTATTGCCCTAGCTATTAGAAAAAGTTTATTGCCTGGACAAAATTATGCGTAAAGTGAAAGAAAATGTGGCAAAAGTGTAATTGGAATTTTCCATATCTCAATACTTTTGTTTCATGTGATAAGCTTGCCGGCAATACAATTCATCACATAGTAAATGTTTAAATAAAGTTATACTTAGATGAAGAAAGTTAAATTTTTGATGATTATGATTGTCATGATTGTTTACTCCAAGAGCGGGAAGGCACAGGAAAATACGAAAACAAATTTCCATTTTCCTAAAGAAAAAAAAATCAATGTGGGCGTGCTCGTATATGATGGGGTAGAGATTGTTGATACAGGTGGGCCAATTGATGTGTTTGTTAAGGCAAATAATTGGAATAACAACTATAATATATATACTGTATCTGCCACGGAGAACAAGAATATTATTATGGACGGTAAAACGGTAAATTTAGTTTCCAAGTATAATATTTTTGATGCGCCTCAGGCAGATATTCTAATTATTCCTGGAACATCTCCTGAGATCGTTGCGAAAGTATCTGCTGATAAAAAAATGATGAACTGGATTGTCAATCAAAACAACAAAACCCAAATGACCTTGTCGGTATGTACCGGAGGGCTGATCCTGGCCAATACTGGTCTACTGGACGGGCGTTCAGCTACTACCCACCATTGGTCTATACATGAACTTAAAGCACATCCCAAAATCAATGTTCAGGAGAAAAAGCGTTTCGTTGTTGACGGAAAATTCCTGACCGGTGCAGGTGTTACATCAGGAATGGATGTTGCCCTTGAAGCAATTGAACTTATTCACGGCAAAGATGTAGCAGACGATATTGCTCATGGAATGGTGTACAACCGCTATGGAACAATGGAGTTTTTACCTAAAAAGTAAAGATTTTGAACTACCAATGATGAAGTTGTATTTTGTCATCGGTAGTTCCTTTAAAAATTTCGGCTTAAAATGGAAGTCCTTTGAAATTCCTTTGGCGTTAACCCAGTATATTTTTTGAAAAAACGACTGAAATAACTATCAGTTTCAAAGCCTAATTTCCACGAAAGTTCTTTACTTGTAGTATCAGACCAATACAATATTCGTTTAGCTTCTAATAATAAATGTTCATCTATTAGTTGTTTGGGAGTTTTGGCTGTGGAATGCTTTACCTGGTGAGTCAATACACTTGTACTTATATTAAGGGAATCGGCATAAAAACTAACCTCATGATGTTCCATATAATGTTTTTTTAAAAGTATTCGAAATCTGGAATAAATTTCATTCAAGGTCTTTTCCGTTGAAGGATTTTGATCTGAAAGTATGGCGCAATAAATCACCAAAGCATCAAGCAGCGACTGTGTGAGTTCTGTTTCTAGTATGCTGTTGAGACTTTTGTTTTCCATCAAGCCAAGAATCTCATCAATCCGGTCAATTTCACCTTGAGAGATTTTAATGTAGGGACGGGAGAAAATTTTATTGAGCTTACTGAAGAAAGTAGGGCCGCGATCTGTAATGAATTTTTGTGAGAAACCTAAGGATTTAATTTTGCAATCATGAAGTATAGGATGCGTATGAACGCGGTCAATATCTAACAATAAAATTGCTGGAGCTGCAATCCGGTCACTTTCAAAATCAGCCAGATGTAGAATAGATCCACTGTATAAAAAGCTTAAAATGTAATAGTTATGAGAATGTGGGTTTTGGTCTTGAGACATAAATTCGATCAACTCATCACTTTTATAGAAGTTGAAGTCGTTTTCATCCATCAGACCCTCCATGTTGTGTTTTGGTAGAATATCACTCATAAATGTTGACTCTTAGAAAGATAATTCGATGTTAATGTTGCATTTAAGAAAGTGTCACTTTCCTAAAAGCAGAAATTATTACAGCACTCTATATCATGCATGTTTACTCAGCCAATATAATACACAACAAATATTATTATTACTGCTCCTGTAAGGCTTAATATTAAGGTTTTTGGCCGAAAGACCCTTTTGTCTTCTGTCAAATTTATTCAAAATATACGATATATTATGAAAAGAATAGGTAAAATAATCACTCTCAATTATGATCTTGGAATTGGGGAAATCTTTGATCGCAACGACCAAGAAATACTATTTGACATCGCTGACTTAACTAACCCAGCAGGTCTGAATTCTATTGTACTATTTGAAATTGAAATGAAGATGCAGGGATTGCGTGCCGTTAAGGTTACACCAATCAATTCATCATACTGACCCTAGCGATGAGAGTAATTCATAATAAATGCTTACATAAAATATAAATGTGGAATTTATTGAATTCCCACAGCGAGATTAAGTACAAAATGATTAATGATTGAATTAGTTTGAGTCGGATTAGTATAAAAAACAGTCACTTTCATACAAAAAAATACGATTTGCTATGTTTTAGATTTGTTTAAGTAATTCCTAACCAAATATTTTATGATTCGTTGCATTCCTTCAAAAGGCTTTGCCTTTGTTTTCAATTTAAATGTCTTTGCTTCAAGATTATTCCCACTTCGAATAGACAAAAGCTACTTGCTGTTTGATCAAGGGAGATGTTTTTTAGGCAATTTTTTTTCACTGAAACAAACTATCCATTAGATAATTTAAAATCAACATAAAGAACCAGACACTGGATAAAGTCATCCCTTGATGCTAAAGACAACATTAGAATTTCCCTACTTAAGAGCATCATAAGTTTACAAAATTCTTTTGCCGAATCAATTGGTAATCTAAACGACAAATAAACAAACCAAATATAAACTAAATCTGAAACAGATGATAAATCTAAAACTAGACTATGGCATTTCAAATTTGCGACATTACAATAAAGGCCTGACTGTAACAAAGATTACAGTTCTTCTATCGCTGCTATCACTTGGCCGTTTATCTGCAGGTGGCTTAGCGAGCAACACCTCCATTATTAGTGAGAAAAATTCTGTAGAAACAGTGGGGATAAAATCAGTGGATAATGGCCTAGACAATCTGGTCATTTCCAAGCAAAAAATTAGTGGAAGGGTAACAGATGAAGGCGGAAGCCCTATTCCAGGGGTTTCTGTAAGGTTAAAAGGAACAAATGTAGGTACTGTCACCGATACTCAAGGTAGATATTCTCTTGATACAAATCTTAGTGAGGGAACGTTGGAATTTAGTTTTATTGGGTATGATACCCAAACTGTAAAACTAAGAGGCAATGCTGAAATCAATATTCGACTTAAATCTTCACAGGCCTCTCTGGAAGATGTTGTGGTTATCGGTTATGGAACTGCGAGAAAGAGTGACCTTACCGGTGCTGTGGGTAGCGTTAAAGCTAAAGATTTTAATAAAGGTATTACCACCTCTCCGGAGCAACTTATACAGGGCAAATTAGCTGGTGTACAGATAGGATCTAATAATGGTGCTCCTGCAGCAGAAATGACTGTAAGGATTAGAGGCGCAAATTCCCTTAGAGCGGGCAATCAGCCACTTTTTGTAGTTGATGGTATCCCTTTGGATGGGAGAAATACTCAGCCTTCTGCAAATGCCTCTACATTAGGTTCAACCGCCGGTAGTAATCCTTTAAGTTTTATTAATTCTAATGATATTGAATCAATTGATGTGTTAAAAGATGCATCTGCAACTGCTATTTACGGCTCCAGGGGAGCAAACGGTGTAGTCATTATCACAACAAAAAAAGGAAAATCGGGTGCAGCTGAGCTACAGATCTCCAGTTCAGTAGGCATCGCAAACCTGATGCGATCAAATGCTCAAATGAATAGCAGTGAATTCAAACAAGCCTTAACCAGCAGGAACCTAACTCAATTTGATGGTAAAAATTCCACTGATGCACTAGATGCAATAACCAGAACCGCTTTCAGCCAAAACCACAACATTGCGATCTCAAGTGGAAATGACAAAGGCAATTACCGGGTTTCTTTAGGATATACTGATCAACAAGGTATTGTACGTAAATCAGACTTTAAAAAATATGTAGCCAATATCTCTGGTGGACACAGTTTCCTCAAAAACGACCGCATACGTTTAGATTTCAATGTCATTGCTGCAAAGACCAAAAATGTTGGTGTTCCAATTGGTAACAACAGTAATCTTTATGGTAGCCTCATCGGCAATGCGCTGGAATGGAATCCAACTGTGCCTTTGCAATATCCAGATGGGAGATTCGTACAACAGAATTACACAGATGGAACTACATCTATACCTGGATTTGGTACAAACCCATTGGCTTTGATTGAATATTATAATGACAAGTCTGAAGTTACCAATATTTTAGCGAATGTATCTCCGAGCATCAAGATTATTGATGGCCTGGTGTATAAGTTGACTTTGGGTTTAAACAATGTTGTTGGTAACCGTACAACTGATATTTCTGGTAATCTTTTTCTAAATAACATTACTAACATAGGTTATGCAGGTGTAGCCAATAATCAGCTAAATACCACAACGGTAACCAACACCCTGAACTATACTAAACAACTTTCATCGAAATTAAACTTGAATGCCTTGTTAGGATATGAATTCATTGACTTTAAAAGATCCTCATACGGTGTTTCGGGAACAGGGTTTACCAGTTTTGAAGTATTAGGGAGCAGTATTCTCCAAAATCCTGCACGTGGCAATATCGGTACATCATCATTCGTAGATCCTACAAACCAATTGCAATCTTATTTCTCAAGAGTTAATCTAAATTATGATGGACGGTACTTATTGACCGCTACCATGCGAGCAGACGGTTCCACCAAATTTGGCTCAAACAACAAATATGGATATTTTCCGTCTCTAGCCGCTGCCTGGGTATTAACCGAGGAAGGTTTCTTGCCAGAAAAAATCAGCAGCTTAAAAATGAGACTGGGATATGGTAAAACAGGTAATCAGGAATTTCCAGCCGGTTCTGCTCAAGATCGGTACTCGTTTGGTTTACAAAGCATTTCTCAGGCCAATTATGGCAACCCAAACCTGAAATGGGAAACAACAGACAGCTACAATGCCGGAATAGATTTTGGGCTTTTTAACAATCGGATAACCGGTACTGTAGAATATTTCAACAAACAAACCAAAGATTTACTATTTCAGCTTGCTTTGGTACAGCCCGGACCTGCAGTAAACTATTTTAGCAATCTGCCAGCGGTGCTTAAAAATTATGGAATGGAAGCAGCGTTGAACTTCGTTTTGTTTGAAAAAACAGATTTCAGATGGAATTTGGGCCTGAATGCTACTTTCCAGAAAAATCTTTTTACCAACTATACCGGTCCGGTGGTACTTACCGGAAACATAAACGGTAATGGATTGGCCAGTGGAATCCCTGCTCAGCAGATTGCAAATGATCAACCACTTTTTGTGTATAATATGGTTCGTTACCTGGGTCTGGATGGTAATGGTGTGGCGCAATACAGTCCTGATAAACAATATGTAGGAGATCCGAATCCAAAGACACTTGTTGGAGCTTCAACTTCAGTCTCATATAAAAAAGTCTCTTTTGAGATGTCATGGAACGGCGCTTTCGGTTCAAAGATTTACAATAATACCAGAATGGTTAACCTAGCTCCAAGTGGTTTGGCAATCGGCCGAAATACAACTGCTGAAATAGGATTAGGAAATGAGCGCCTGACCAATGCAAATATTGTATCAACCCGTTTTCTTGAAAATGGAAACTTTATCAGGCTTAACAACGCGACCTTAAATTACGATTTGGGAAGCATTGGGGAGTTCAAAACAGCCAGAGTCTTTTTAACAGGACAAAATTTATTGTTGATAACAAAATATTCTGGATTCGATCCAGAAGTAAGTACAGACAAGTCAGTTGGTGGAGTTCCTTCATTCGGAATCGATTATGGAGCATACCCCTCAGCAAGATCATTCTTAATCGGTTTTAACTTAAGTTTTTAATTTGGAAATCATGAAATTAACTCAACTAAAAAATAGTATAGCAGTGCTTGTCGTATGCTCATTATTCATTACCTCATCTTGTAAAAAACTAGATGAGAATTTAAGTTCAGAACTGAATCGTGAACAAGCAAGGGCACTGGCTACTAAAACGACTACTTTTGCCTCATTATTGCAAACCGTTTATTTGGACATGACTGCGCCTTACACGGATTATTCAAACCACTTTGGCCTTCAGGAGGCAACCACAGATGAACTTATTGTACCTTCACGTCCTAGCGGATGGGATGATGATGGGGTTTGGAGAAAATTATATCTACACAGCTGGGATTCAAGTCATCCTTATTTACTGGCAACTTACAACTCGTTGAACAAATGTGTTTATGACGCAGGTAACATACTCACATTCAGTCCTCCTGCTGATATTGCTGCTCAGGCGAGATTTTTAAGGGCTTATAGTATGTACAGCATCCTGGATTTGTTTGGCAAATTCCCTTATCGTGAGCCTGGTTCCGACTTGATTTTATTGCCAAAAGTATACTCGGGCGTAGAAGGAATCAATTTTATCATCTCTGAGATAGAGTCTATCTTACCAGATTTGCCAGCAACAGGTACAGCATATGTTCCAACAAAACAAGCCGCCTATGGCTTTTTAGCCAGATTGTATCTTAATAAGGGGGTTTATCCTGACCGATCTAAACCAACATTCGATAAAGCCAATATGGATAAAGTTATTGCAAACGCCGATAACATCGTTGGTAAATCGTTAGATTTTTACTGGAACAATTTTCAGCCAGCAAATGGAGAATTATCCAAAGAACAGATATTTACCCTCCAGGGTGTTGGGGGGAGCCGAGGCCTGCTCACCCAGTACTGGTGGTATGCGTCACTGATTGGGTCGATGACATTGCCTCAGGGCGGTGGTTGGAATGGTTTTGCAACAACTCCTGATTTTTATGCTTCATTCTCTGACGGGGATATCAGAAAAAGTTATATTGATCCTATAGTAAAGGCTAAAGGTGGATTTAATGTTGGTTTTATCATCGGGCAGCAATTTGGTCCAAATGGAGCACCACTGGCAAATACCATTATCACACCTAACTTAACAACATTGCAGGGAGAGGGTTTGTATTCCGGCGTTCGTGTGATCAAATATGTACCAGATTATACAAATGTTGGTAACCCTGATAATGATTTTATGTTTATTAGGTATGCCGATGTCCAACTTATGAAAGCTGAGGCTTTGTTAAGGAATGGAAACGCTAGTGCCGCTTTGACAATAGTAAACATGATAAGATCCTCGAGATCAGCCACCCCAGGATCTTTGGCGCCACTTAGCACTCTAACACTGGATGACTTGCTAGCAGAACGAGGAAGGGAACTATATTGGGAGGGTACCAGAAGACCTGACTTGATCAGATTTGGTAAGTTTTTAAATGCTCGCTTGCTCAAACCTGTATCAGCAGATAAATATTTAATATTTGCTATCCCTCAAACCGCCCTTTTGGCAAATGCAAATCTTACCCAAAATCCAGGATATTAATGATGATGAACAAGCAGGGTTTTGATAACTTCTGCTTGTTCATCGATTAAAAGAAATTCATTGTAATATTAGTAATTGCAGCAACAGCCTATTTACATTTAAAAGCCTTTTAGAGAATATTCAGCTACGAATCTAGAAAAACATGCAGACAAAATTTTTATTGATACTAATTAGTTTATGTACCACTTTCAAATTAGCTCATAGCCAAGCTGTGTCACCTGTAGATGTAGGTGGAGCGACATTTCAGGGAAGAAAGGTGCAAACAGGTGCTCTTTTTACAAGAGGTGATGAAAAATTAAGGGTAACTTTTGTGAATCCTCAAGTATTGCGCATACAATATGTTCCCAAAAATAATTTTAAAAGCAATGAAACTGAAATCTGTATTCCTCACCAAGAACAGAGGATAGCCTTTGTTTTTTCTCAGCATACAGATTATTTTAGCCTGAATTCTGAAAGATTAAATGTAAAAATCAATAAATCAAATGGAGCTATAAGCTATTTTCAAAAGGATGGAAGAGTAATTTTAGAAGAATCTCCTTTAAATCCTCGCTCAGCTGAAAAAATCAATATTGAAAAAGTTGGTTTCGATGATAGTAAGAACAAAGTTGAAAAAACAGCCAATGGAGATTTGGTTATTGCCCAGGTTGGCTCTAAAGCGAAAGTCGGAGAGGCATGGAAAATGATATCCAGATTTCAATGGCAAAAAGGTGAGGCCTTGTATGGACTTGGATCGCATGAGGAAGGCGATCTGAATCTTCGTGGCAAAACCCAGTATCTTTACCAGCATAACCTGAAAAAAAGTGTACCTGTGCTGATGAGTTCTCAAGGCTATGGCTTGCTTTTCGATGTGGGCTCTACAATGGTGTTCTCAGACCAGTCGCCTGATAAAAAAGTTCAACTTGATGCGGTAAATCAACTCGATTACTATTTTATGTATGGGCCAGAATTGGATCAGGTTGTGGGGCATTACCGTAACCTTACAGGTAAGGTTCAGCTTGCACCAAGATATGCGTTTGGTTATATTCAGTCAAAGGAAAGATATACCAATTCCTATGAGATTGACAGCGTGGTTACACGCTTTCGTTCCAATAAAATTCCGCTTGATGTGATTGTTCAGGACTGGAACTACTGGTCTAATGGTTTATGGGGACACAAAAAATTCGATGAAAAATTTTATCCTGATCCCAAGAAGATGATTCGGGGCATTCATGATAAACATGCCAAGTTCATGCTCTCAATCTGGCCAAATGTTGCTGGAAATGAGACCGTAGAAATGGGTGCTAAAAACTTTGTACTTGGCAGATCGGTATACGACGCTTTTAACCCTATGGCCAGAAAAATGTATTGGAGCGATTACGTCAACAAAAATCTGTTCTCAAATGGAGTTGATGCATGGTGGTGCGACTCCTCTGAGCCTGTAGACGGTGATTGGAATGACAAAGCGAATGATATTGCGCAGAATCCAAAAGCCAGGTATGATCTTAATTCTGCTGGTTTAAATGAACTTCTCGGCCCTTTGAGGGCTAATTTGTTCTCACTCAATCACGCTCGTGGCATCTATGAAAACCAGCGGTTAGACACAGATAAAAAGAGGGTTTTAAACCTGACACGGTCTGGCTTTGCCGGTATTCATCGTTACGGAACATTTATTTGGAATGGAGATACCAAGGCAACATGGGCCGATTTTGCCAAATGGATCCCCTCAGGCTTAAACTACATGGCTACAGGTAACCCTTACTGGACCATTGATGCCGGTGCATTTTTTGTCAAAACAAAATCGCAGTGGTTTTGGAAAGGAGATTTTGACAAAGGAACTTTAGATGCCGGTTACCGGGAGTTTTACGTGAGGACCTTGCAATTCGCCACTTGGTTGCCAATGATGAGAAGCCATGGTACCGACTTTGCCCGGGAACCCTGGAAGTTTGGCGATGTTAACGATCCATTTTACAAAAGCATTATTACTCAGATCAACCTGAGATACCAGTTATTACCATATACTTATTCGGTTGCTGCAATGGTTTCCAATGAAAATTATACAATGACACGCCCACTTGTTTTTGATTTTAGAAAGGATGTTTCGGTATATGATATTAAAGACCAGTTTATGTTTGGACCTTCATTTATGGCATGCCCTGTAACCACTGCAATGTATTTCGATCCAGGGAATAAAGAGGTTAACCGAACAAAAAGCAGAATGGTTTATTTACCTAAAGATCATATTTGGTATGACTTTTATACTGGTAAATCCTATAAAGGGGGACAAACGGTCAGTGCAAATGCGCCAATTGATAAAATCCCAGTATTTGTTAAGGAAGGCTCTATTGTCCCCCTTGGTGTCGCTCAACAATATTCATCTGAACTACCTCATGCACCAATTGAAATTAGGATTTATTCCGGTAAGGATGCTTCTTTTACTATTTATCAGGATGAGGGAGACAATTATAATTATGAGAAAGGAAAATCTTCTACCATAACATTGAGATGGAGTGAGAAAACGAAAGTACTCAACATCGGAACTAGGGAAGGTAGCTTTGCTGATATGACCCGAAATCAATTGTTTAATATTAGACTGGTAGGACATGTTAATAAGCCTTCAGATCATTCAATAGATAAGAAAACTGTTACTTACTCTGGACAGAGCATTCAAGTTTCTATGCGTAGCAAAGGTAAATAAAGTTTTAAATGACCTTAAGCCTTGTCCATTTGGAGAAATATTAACTTTAAGCAAAAAAGACTTACTAGCATTGTTTATCAACTCAAAATTTTAGCTCTATAATGATACCAAAACAAAATACTTTAACTATGAGATTAAATTCTGTCGCAAAAAGTATATTAATAGCATGTTTGACGGCCTTTTTTGCCATTTCAGCAAATGCACAAGCCCCAAAACTTATTAAAATTAAGTTTGATGATCCTATTGCGAGGGTTCAGCCAAACATGTGGGGTGTCTTTTTTGAGGATATCAACTTCGGGGCCGATGGCGGAATTTATGCTGAGCTGATCAAAAACAGATCTTTTGAGTTCGCAAAACCCTTGATGGGATGGTCGATTTTAAGGAGTAGGCCACAGGAAGGGGAAGTTTTGGTGGTTAATCGTGAAGCGGAAAATGCGGCCAATCCTCGATATCTTCAAATAAAAAAAATGAGTGATGATTTTGAATTGATCAATGAAGGTTTTAAAGGCATTGGGGTGAAAAAAGGCATGCGCTACGACTTTTCAGTCCTATACCGCCAGTTGCAACCCGGCGTGAAAATGGTATTGCTTTTAAAAGATTCGAATAAAAAAATCATTGGTCAGGGGGTATTTACTCCAGATCAATCAGGTAGTGACTGGAAAAAGCAGTCAGTAAGTTTTCTCGCTAGAGAAACCAATCCAAGAGCAAAATTTTCAATTAATTTTCAGGGAAAAGGTAGCATTGATTTAGATATGATTTCGCTATTTCCTGGCGATACTTGGAAAAACCGTAAACAAGGGTTAAGGGCAGATATGGTGCAGCTTTTAGCCGATATGAAACCTGGATTTATCCGTTTCCCTGGCGGCTGCATCGTAGAAGGAACAGATTTAGCTAATCGCTATCAGTGGAAACATACAATCGGCCCGATTGAAGAGCGAAAGATGCTAATCAATCGCTGGAATACTGAATTTGCTCATCGCCCCGCACCTGATTATTATCAAAGTTTCGGACTCGGATTTTTTGAATATTTTCAGCTGGCCGAAGATATTGGTTCTGACGCTTTACCGATTTTAAATTGCGGAATGGCTTGTCAGTTTAACACTGGCGAGGTGGCATCCTTGGATGAACTTGACCCTTATGTTCAGGATGCACTCGATTTAATTGAATTTGCAAACGGCGAGGTCACAACGAAATGGGGCAGGAAAAGAGCTGATCTTGGTCATCCAAAACCATTTAATTTAAAAATGATGGGCGTTGGGAATGAAAACTGGGGACCTCAGTACCTCGAACGTTTAGCCATTTTCACCAAGGCAATAAAAGCAAAATATCCTGATTTCAAACTAATCAACAGCTCTGGAACTGATCCGGAAGGAGATCGTTTCAATTTATTGAACACCTCGCTCCGCGAAAATAAAGCCGATTTTATTGATGAACATTATTACCGCCCAGCAGACTGGTTTTTAAAAAATGCTGGCAGGTATGATAACTACCCTAGAAATGAAACTAAAGTTTTTGTTGGGGAATACGCGGTTCACGCCGATAAGAAAATAATTGGTAGTGAACGCAATAACTGGCAAAGTGCACTGGCATCGGCATCACTAATGACAGGTCTTGAACGCAATGCAGATGTGGTTCAAATGGCATCTTACGCTCCGCTTTTCGCCCATATTGATGGCTGGCAATGGGCACCTGATTTGATTTGGGTTGATAATTTGCAATCTTACGGAACTCCGGATTATTACGTGCAAAAATTGTTTTCCACTAACAAAGGAACGGATGTAGTTTCCATAACCCTGGATGAAAAGAATATCATTGGTCAGGACGGGCTTTTTGCATCATCCGTACTGGATAAGGGCAAAAAAGAATTAATTATCAAAATAGCCAATAATTCTGATCAAAGCCAGAACTTGGATTTCGATCTACAAGGAGAAACACGATTGAAAAGCAAAGGAACGATTGATGAACTGGTTAGTGAAAATCTCAAACAATTAAATTCTTTTGAAAATCCGGAAGCATTAAGTCCGAAAACTTCATCTATTTACTTAAAGGGCAGAAAATTAAACGCCACTCTGAAGCCATATTCTTTTAACTTGATTAAAATCCCATTTAACTAAATACACCAAAAATGAAGAAACTAATCTTTTCAGCGGTAATGCTTTGCATCAGCATTTTTGCAAATGGACAAAGTGAAACTTTGTTAACGATTAAGCCGGTCAGCAATCAGGTGGTGAGCAAACACATTTACGGACATTTTTCAGAACATTTGGGCCGATGTATTTATGATGGGTTTTGGGTTGACGAAAATTCTACCATCCCAAATAAGGGCAGAATCAGGTTGGATATAGTAGAGGCTTTAAAAAGGATTAAATGTGCCTAATTTACGTTGGCCAGGAGGTTGTTTTGCAGATGAATACCACTGGAGAGATGGAATCGGGCCAAGAAACGAACGCCCGAAAATGGTCAATACCAATTGGGGCGGGGTAACCGAAGACAATAGCTTTGGTACCCATGAGTTTTTGGAACTTTGTGAAATGCTTAATTGCGAACCTTATATTGCTGGAAATGTAGGCAGTGGAACCGTTGAAGAAATGGCCAAATGGGTGGAGTATTTAAATTTCGATGGGGTTAAGTCCGATGACGGAAATTCGTAAACAAAATGGCATGGAAAAGCCGTGGAGGGTAGCATTCTGGGGTGTGAGCAATGAAAGCTGGGGCTGTGGTGGAAACATGACAGCAGATTAAACATTACTGGAAAATTTCCTCAAACTTCATCGGCAACGGAAGGTGGCTACAATCACGGTATTTACTTTGTAATTACAAAGGATTTTGAAACTTATTCAAATATCAAACTACATTATGATCCTGGTTTCAATGTAATAGATGCGTCGATTATAAAGGATAATGGAAAATTTATCATGTTTTGAAAGACGAAACCCCTGAACCTTCGGAAAAGAACATTAAGGTTGCTTACGCCGATCAATTGATTGGCCCCTGTTCAAAGGCTAGAGATCCGATTACTGGGAAATATTCGGCATAAAGCCCAACTACGGTAAAACTAAACAATCAATGGCTGGTTTATTTTGACAAATACCGCGACCATAAATATGGTGCAATGCAATCATCAGATTTAAAAAACTGGACCGATGTGTCCGAAAAAATTACGCTTCCCAAAGGTTTAAGGTATGGAACAATCCAAACCATCAAACAAAAAGAACTTGAAAAATTATTAATACAATAAATAATGTTGAAGAAAATCAGTTTATCAATCCTGATGCTTTCCGCGATGCAATTAAGCACAAGGGCTCAGGAAAAAATCATTGCTTCAAAAGGCAATCCGATTATTACCGATAAATATACCGCCGATCCCGCAGCGTATGTTTATGGTGATTCAGTTTATTTATACACCGGCCATGATGTAGCGCCAAAAGGCAAGGAACGATATGAAATGCATGATTGGTTGCTTTATTCTTCAGCGGATATGGTAAATTGGAAAGAACATCAATCGCCACTCAATGTAAACGATTTTGCCTGGGCAAAAGATGATGCATGGGCTTCACAAGTGATTCAACGAGATGGAAAATTTTATTGGTATGTGGCCATCCAACATGGAACAATTTCCGGAAAATCCATTGGAGTAGCTGTGGCGGATAACCCTCGTGGACCATTTAAGGATGCAATAGGAAAAGCATTGATTACAAACGACATGACCACCGATGTTAAAATCAGCTGGGACGATATCGATCCGACAGTATTAATTGATGATGATGGTCAGGCATATTTATTCTGGGGAAATCAGAAATGTTATTACGCCAAGCTGAAAAAGAATATGATTGAATTGGATGGCCCTATACAGCGAGTTGATATACCAAATTTTACGGAGGCACCCTGGATTCATAAGCGTAAGAACTGGTATTATCTTTCCTATGCATCCGGTTTTCCAGAAAAGATCGTGTATGCCATGAGCAAAAAGGTAACAGGACCATGGCAATACAAAGGTATTTTGAATGAAGTTGCTGGAAATTCAAATACCAACCATCAGGCTATTATTGATTTTAAAGGAAAATCATATTTTGTATACCACAACGGTACTATAAATGAAGATGGCGGAAGTTTTAGAAGATCAGTTTGCATAGACTATTTGAATTACAATAGCGATGGAACCATGAAACGAGTAATTATGACAAGTGAGGGCGTAAAAAAGGAAAAATAACGTCAAAGGGAATAATACCTTTTACTAAAGACCTCATCATCTTTCCACAAGCGAAGCCAAACAAAATTTAGCCTCTGCATCTTGACGCCATCTACCAATTTATCTGAATGGTTTGATGAGCAACATTTCTACTAGGCTGATTCTTTCGATAAATACATTCTGAGAAATACAAGATTCTTGGTGTATTTAAGATATTCAATGAGAAGAGATCTGTTAGTAGTTGGAAATTAATTTTCCAAAAAGAATAAATCTTACTACCTCATAGTTCTCTAAATTTTAGAATTTATTTGTATGCTTGATCAAATTGAACGTTTAAATCATCTCCAGAAGTAATTGCTAAATTCTACCAGAAAAGCATCAATAAGTACTATGAACCCTGAAAAGCTATAGTAAAAAAAATGCTAGCACTTGTTTTATTCCTATTTTTTGTAAATGGAAAGCTGATGAAAGACATCTGGAGAAAGAAAACGGAAGGGAGCTTCCTGTATCTTTAACGCTCCTTTTTTTTATTTCAGGCCTGCCTTAAGATTTTGACCAGATTGGATGAACAACAGCAAATTGAGCCTGTAACTTCAAGCCTCAGCGCAATATCAATTCTCATGTAAGCAGTTTTATCAACGCTTACATGAGTTTCTACATTCAACATGCTAAAATGGGCCGGATAAAGAAAAATTAAATTGGTAATTCTAAAAGACCCATACATCTTATTAAACGGTTTGTAGCGAGGGTATGAGCAATAGTAAAAATTCAGTTTGAATTATAACTTTGTTGGTTATTCAATTTTAAACACGACCGAGGTTCCATATGGCATCATAGGAGGACAAGTAACAATTAGCCCATCAGCCTGCTGTTTCCACTGCAACTTACCTTTATAGCCAAGCATACTTATTTTTTTTATTGTTTTCCCAAGGTAGGATTCATTACTACCAAGTGATTTAATCTTTAGTTTATCTCCTGTTTCAGGGACCATCATACTGAAAACATATAGAGCACCATTTTTACCTACTGTAAACCTGAAATCCTGTTCTCCGAACTTAAAGTCGGCATGTTTGCGCCTTAATGCTCCACCAGGAAGCATTTTCAATTTTCCTTTTATCAATTCCCCTTCTCCTGGAATTTTCCAGGCATGGCTTCCGTAAACGGCTTCTCCATTTCGACGCATCCATACACCTACCTCTTTTAGCATCTTTAAGCTACCCTCATCCAGAGATCCATCAGGAAGTAGGGAAATGCAAAGCGCCGCATTGCCATCTCTAGCGATTGCCTCAGTGACATATCTGATCATCATTCCCGAATCGTAGGTAAAGTCTGGTGCATAATACCAGTCTCCAACTGGAGCTTCGGCTATCCACGCTTGATCGGTTTTGATCTTATCAGGAATGGCAAATTCTTCTGTAGTGACCGTACCATTGGTCTTATCTCGAAATTTCACAATGCTGAAGGTATTGACCTTTCCACGATGTTTTAGCGTCCGGTTATAGTAATCGGCAATCACGCTCTGCATGGCATCAGCTTTATAACCAGTACCGGTGCCATTACCTGTAAATGGTCCCTGTACAGTGCCGTCTGTATAGATAAAGTCAGGGTTATAGTTTTCTACAACATCCATCATACGTAATGCCCAATTGTTGGCATACCATTTGGCATAATCGAGGTGTCTGCTAAAAATCCCTGGTGATGGGGGAGACCATGGACTGTGTGATTTTTCTGCGACGCCTTTATATTCACGCAAATCAATACCGTATAACATCCGGGGGTCATAACCTTCCCACCATTTTCCCTTACCGTCTGCAAGCCTCAGGCTTCCATCATACGGAATTCCTTTTTTGACTCCTGTGGTATCACTTCCAAATGCAGTCTGCCACCACCACCAAGTATATTCATGATGGAATGTAATCCCGTAGCGAATATTGTTCGCTACGCAGGCTTTTGCCCATTCTCCGAGCAGATCGCGTTTGGGTCCGATATTGACCGAATTCCAAGGCTGGTAACGTGAGTTCCAAAGGTCATAGTTGTCGTGGTGCACCCCTTGGATCATCAGGAACCTGGCTCCAGCGTCCTTGTATATCTTCGCAAGTTTAGCAGGATCAAGTTGTGTGGGATTCCAGTCGCGGAGGATTTCCTTATAGCCAAATTCTGAAGGATGACCATTTTTTTCCAGATGGTTTTTGTAGGCTGGCGTTCCTGGGGTATACATCTTTCTGGCGTACCAATCGCCGCTTGCACCCGAAGCCTGTGGCCCAAAATGAACCCATATTCCAAATTTAGCATCTCTTAGCCAAGCTGGAGTACCTGGGTAATTTGCCTCTATGGATTCCCAGGTAGGCTTGAATGGGCCTGGAAAAATGGGTACACCAAGTTTGACCTCCGCAAATGAATTCCAGTCGCCCATCGGCAAACTATCGAATTGACCTGGTGAAGGGATCATCGGTATTGGCAATGCCGCTTTCATTGGGCTAACCTTTGTTTGAGCCTCCGACTGTTGACAAATACAGCAAAGTAAAATAGCGATGTAGCTGCAAGCTACTTTGGGGAGTTTTAACATTTGGCGTAGAATTATACAGTTTATATTGGTTTTAGTTTGCCATGAAGAAATTTATATAAACTACTTCAATGCCGGCAAAATGATAAGCGTTAAATTAACATTTATTTTTTACTAAAACAATTCTTTTTATAATTGTACTTCTACGCTAATTTATTTATGGTTTTAAGCAATTTAAGTGCAGATTCTTTCATAAACAAGCAAAACAAAAAACCATTTTCCCAAAAGATAAATATTGAAGATAGAGATAAGCCAATAATCTTAATAGAAATGGCTGTATTTGAGCTCTGAAAAATTTTTAAAAAAAATATAATGAAGGGCGGTATTAATTTTTTTACTTATACAATCGTCATTTCGATAATATAGAGGTTTGCCTGCATTGGAACAGTCAGAAAGATCAGAAAAGCAATTTAACCTCGATTTTGCCTGGGGCTCGGTTGATATGATTATCAAGTTGAAAATTGGTCCATCTATCCTCATGGACACAACACCGTTAACACCATATTAATCACTCAAGAGACCATGTGAAATACAAGGATTGTCCGCAATATGTTTACAGAGGCTACAAAAGCTAAGTTAGCACGTCGGAAACTTGGTTATGACCTTTAAGTTCTCGAGATAAACTTATATAACCACGCTATTCTTTTCATCGATAGCGTTCTAATATGAGTCTTGCATTATTTTTTTTGTTCCAGTTCAAGTACTTTGGCAAACATCGGGTCATGCTTTTGTAGAAAGCCCATTCCATAAATGTCCTCTTTGGTCGTTGTCCGTAGGTATAAATGATCAATGGTGTACTGAACGGGATATTCCACATGATTCTGAAAGATATCATCCACCTTTTTAATGTCTGTTAAATCAATCTGAGGTTCAACCCTAAAGATGAATTTGCTATATGGCAACATTATCATCAATGTACTTGCCTGAAGACCACCCAACAAATCCGGCGTCTGACCAATGCTAATGAGCTGTTCACTATTCTTCGCCAGACTAGAAAGGTTGCTGGCCGAGGAATAGATGAATTTATCTTGAAGCACATATATTTTTCCCTCAAAAGGTAAGGTTACGCTGTCTGGCACAACAAAATTAAAATCCTGTTTGATGTAGTACATATCCTGCGATTTCAATGTGGGCACCTCCGGATCAAAGGTATAGGTACTGCTCTTTAAGACAGAATCTTTATTGATATGATAATGTGCCTGGATATAAGGACTGAAATTTCTCGCAACGACTACCTTTTTCTTTAAAGTATCCTGAACCAACGTGCTCAGGAATTTGCTGTAAGTATTATCGCTTCCCCCACCATTTCCTCTGATATCAATCACGATACCTGTTATTTTTTTGTGTCGGAAAGCAGCCATCAAGCGGCGTTTAATGGTATCTCCAAGTTCTTCTTTCATGGCAGGAATTTTGGCATAGAAAATACCCGTTGTATCAAAATAATGGGTCACTACAGTATCTGTCTGACTGAGATAGCCGTATTCGTTATTTTTCTTGATTTGATAGGTAACAGTATCCTGTTTAGCGATATTCAATAGATGCCTGTTGTTGTTTTTATCGGAAAAGACAAGATTAAGCACACCATTTTTATATATTTCTGCCGGCCAGTAAAAATTTTCATCATATACCCTGTTTCTTAACCTGTCCCAACGTAAAGGAGAAACGAGTGCGGTAAGTGTTTTGACGAAATCATGAATATTTTTACCGTTGCAACTCAGAAGTTTCATTCCTGATGGATACCTTTTCCCTTTGTAGCTAAAACCAAGCAGATTATAATATTCCCCTGAAGTATAGATTAGGTTGAGTTCCACCTTAGCATAATATGCCTCTTTTAAATATTTGACATATTCATACATGTTGGCTGTACTAGCACTGTCAAACGATACCAACTTGGCCGGGATCCAGTATTTTTTCACGATATCGAGCAAAGTTGAATTTAGCTGGCTGGTATGACCATCCTGGGCAACATTTAGAGTTTTTTTAATAATCTCCAGGTATTCACCCATGGATGTTTTGGGCTTGATTCGCTTTTTGAGCTGCGCAGACAGCTGGTCAAAGTCGATACCGCGTACTTCCTTGTTATAATAGATGACCGGGCTTGTTTGTTTAATGTAATATACTAGCGAATCATGCTCTTTGAGCATTTCTGAATAAGATATTTTAGTTAGTTTTATTTTGCCATCAAGCTGGGCCTGTGCAATCAGAGAATCAGCAAAGAGAAAATAGATAACGATATAAACGAAGTATTTCATGAGTTGATTTTTTCACAAAGAAAATCAACATCAATTTGGAAAAATTGTAAAAATCGTTCAGCGATGGTTTTTGTTATTGTATATCCAGGCCAGATCGTTTTGCTCAATGGAAATCTTGTTTAATAGTTGCTTCGGCGAATAGCCGGAAAATGACCTGAAATCTTTTATAAAATGGGCCTGGTCATAGTAAAGATTAGCATAGGCAACATGTGTCAAGGCCTGTTTTTCACGAAGAATTTCATTAAGGATATTTCTGAAGCGATGAGTATTCATGAAGGATTTAGGGTTCATGCCTATATTGTTTTTGAATAGGCGGAAGAGTGTGGGAGCGCTCATCCCAAGTTTTTTAGCCAGTTTTTCAGTAGTTAAATTTTGCTCACTACCTCTTTTTATAAGATGTAATGCTTCTATCATCTTTTCCGATTGTCTGACATTTAAGTTTTCCAATAGCAAGGTTTCTAATTTCTCCGCTCTGCTTAAAAGATTATTCTCATCAAATAATTGTTCCAGAAAAAAATCACTCTTTTGTGTAAATATATCAAATACATGATCTATAGCTAGTAAATCTTCAAAGGACTCTCGGGTAAAAACACGCAAGGCAGCAGGCTCAAATAGAATGCAAATTTGATCCAAAGCCGAACTAATATTAACCTGAAATGGCATTTTATGAAATCCGAACAATCTGCTTTTGAAACCGACATTACCCGGTGTAATGATGCAATTATTGGATTTTGAATTGCTGGTATAATCGATTGTATTTTCCTTATAAATGGCTAGACAAAGATTGTTATTTGGAAATGTGGAATAGCTTAAAAAGCCCGGATCTGTTTTTTTAAAAAATAAAAAATATTGTACGTATTTTTTTAGAACTTCGTTCCTGGGCTTGATAATTATAGATTCCATTGTTAAATAGGCAATGTCGTGAGGGTGAACAAAAGCACTCAAAAATAACAAGATCATTTTACTTTCTGCAATATTCAAATCAAAGCCTTCGTTTTTTGAGGGAATAATTTTGTAATGGAGGTCAATTGGTCTTTGAAATTTGATCGTTTTTTCAGACGTAAATCTTAGTGGAAAGCGTTTTGGCTTGCCAAAAATGCAAGATATTTGTATTCAAACTACTTAGTATAAGGTACAGTATAAAGAGCGGGACTATCAAAATTTCTTCCTCACTTTCGATCATTGTAAAATTGAGTTGCAGCGAATCTTGAGTTGCTAGTTTTACTTATTCCTGACTTCGCCAATGCGTCACCCAAATTGAGATTTCCAAAAATCATCGGAAAATAGTGGTTCGATTGCTTTCTGTCTTTCGGTAATAATCATTGTTTTACTCATGGTTTTTCCGCTGTTTGGTAATTTTATTTTCAGTGTGGTGACCGTCTTAGCAACTTCCAAGACCTTATCTACACTGATCTTATACCGATTTTCCTTTAGTATACGTTCTAGTTCCTTATATACCTTATAAGCTGCAAAACAGATACATACATGAGCTTCCATTCGTTTTGGAGTAAAGTGGAACATCGGCCTCATTTCAATCGTCCCCTTGGTAATCCTAAAAGCACGTTCAACCTGCCACAAACTACTATATTGATCGTAGACCTCTGCAGCGGGTAAATCAGTATTAGTAATGTACCCCTTCAATCCATCCCATTTAGCATCCTCTTCTACATTACTTTTGTCTATCGTTACCTGGACATCTTTTGAAATCACCAGGAACTTGTTATACCCGCGCTTGTTTATATTTTCCTTAGAAATGGTACCTGCCTTAAATGCTTTCTCCAAACGATTAATTCCCTTGATACGGTTATGAGCATCCTTTTTTGCTCGTTTTTCAGAGTAGCCTACTATCAATCTTCCATGTGCAACCGTTGTTTCATTAAAATGACCTTCGACCTTATCAAGCGACTGCAACCAATCTCTTTGTATCTTATTCGCATTTTTTATGCGTGCACCTATAATATACTTGTATCCCTGTGCCTTAAGAAAATCGATATTCTTCTTGTTTATTAATCCAGAATCAGCGACCAGCACAAAATCATCCAGCTTAAATCGTCTTACAAAATCATCTACAATGGGAATCATAGTGTGCCCCTCATATTGTGTACCATTAAACATAGAATAAGATAAGGGGTATCCATCCTCGCTCACTAATAGCCCTAATACGATTTGAGGTTGGCTGTGCTTACCATCCTTAGAAAAACCAGGCTCCCTAAAGCCATCCCCATAATCTGACTCAAAATAAAGTGTGGTTACATCATAAAACATCAAGCCAATTTTCCCTCCCAATATCTTTCTGGTATGTTCAACGCTGATTTTTTGAATGGATTCCTGTTGCGTATTATAGAGCTTATCCATATACCTATAGATTTTACCCAAATGAAGATCTTCGTTAAAATGTGCCTTCAGGTATTCAATTGTTGCAGATTTGCTCATAGGCTGATCTAATCTTGAGATGACCAGTTGTCTCAGGATATAATCATCTATCGCATCATATCCAATTGAATCATATACTCTATTTAATATGAGCTGAGTGCCATTGTGAAGGATATTTTCAATATTGGAAAGCAGGAGATTGGTAACGTACACTTCATCTGTCTCCTGGGTATGCTGCTCGAATAAATCTTCTCCCTTCACCTGATTATCTGCCCAGATCTTGCCTTCCTTGTAAAAACGTTCAATCTCCGCCTCATCCCTAGAGACAACAATTGTCTTAACCTCCTTAAATTTACCTTGAACCTTAACCGCTACAACAATGCTAGTGGTGCCAGAACGATTCCTTTTTTTGCGGACAAACATCCCTAAAGATAGTTCTTAATCGCCTTGCGTCACCCAAATTGGTGATGCAAATAATGTAACTAACATAAAATCAGCGCATTGAAAAATTACTTAAAAAATCATGGCGAAGTCAGGAGCGAATCTTGAGTTGCTAGTTTTACTTATTCTGTGAAATGGATTATAGCCTAGCCAATAAGCTTTAACCTCTATGGATTTATTTGTCAAATCTAGAAGGTAGCTTCCATTTCTATCTGTCTGAATTTTGTTATTTAGATTTGAGCCCTGAATTATAGCGCCAAATAATGGAATGCCATGGTTAACATTGACTTTTCCGAATGCAGAGGTTTTCCTGGTTTAGATTTAACCCGTAGGAGGCTATTGTATTTCCTAGTGATTAAACATGAACTGATAATGCTAAAAGTGCTATCAAAGGTACCACAAAAAACTTCGACTATTCTGTTTAATTCCCATGTATTAAATTAGATATATTAGCGAAATCAAATATTAGTTTTTTGGGCTGCATGCTCTAATTGACCTTCAATTGCCTCGCTAAATCAAATGGTTAACTAATTTTTGTTCCATCCCAGGGATTGCATTTCAATGATAATTTTTGCTGCAATACAAATTTTAAATTAAGTCTGCAATATATGGGTTTGAGGGTAAAATAATGACTATAACACTCCCAATTTATAATGAATTAAGGTAGGCCATAATCTGGATTCATTATGATAAATTTATTTTTACTACAACAATTAAGGCGGGTTATTGTTTATCGCTGAATAGTTCTGAGGATGTGATCTAATGAAATTTGATAAAAATTCGTCAAGATGATAAATGATAAGTATTACAACAGATTGCGTGTTAGTTTAATGGTGTCAACTTTTATTTTCCTGCTATATCCCAATAGCTTATCTGCACAAAACAAGATTGAGAGGGAATTTAGAATAAAGCCTGGAAAAGTTCCCAAATCCGCTTTGAATTATGTTACGCAGCTTTTCCCTGCTGGCAAGATTAAATGGTATGTAGAAAAAAGTGAAAGTGGTGAGAGTATAGAGGCTAAAATAAAGACAAACCGAACCATTTACAGCATCGAATTTGATAGGATGGGCAAACTTCAGGATATAGAAACCATTGTTAGCTTTGATTCGTTACCAGAGAAGGTACGAGGGGCTATTAACGAGGGATTAAAATCGAAGTTTATGCGAATTAAAATTCTGAAGGTTCAGCGTCAATGGAGTGGATCACCAGAAACTTTGCAATTGCTGCTTGCAGGAAAAAATTCTTCAAGAAATTATATGACCAGATATGAAATTGTACTCAGAGGTATCAATATTAAAAGCACATCGGACTACGAAGTATTGTTCGACGATCAAGGGAGACTAGTTAAAATATTAAAGATTATAAATCAAAATAATCCACATTTACTGTACTAGATCTTATGAGGTACTACATACTACTGTTTCTTTTATCTGGTTTAAGCCTAATCTGTTCGGCCCAAAACCAGTTTGGAATATCTCCTGTTATCAATGCATCTATGAAACTAAAAAATGATTGGAACATTAACTCGAAACTAGAGGGCCGCCAGCTCTTAAATCAAAATCCTTTTCCGGAGAATAAAAAAGAGCAAGTATTCGAACGGCTTGACTTTGAGGTGGTGTTAGATAAAGCCCTTAACTCTTCAAATGACTTAGGTATAGGCTATTTGGTTAGATGGGAGGAAGGGAAATTTATTCATCGTTTTATTCAACAATATGCCTATACTAAGAAACTATATAGCTCGAAAATGAGTCACCGTTTTCGAATTGATCAGACTTTAGAAGATGCTGAGTCTCCTCAGTTTCGCTTGCGCTACCGAGCAAGTTGGGAAAAGCCACTCAGCGGATTACAGGTAGACCCCAAGGAATTTTATCTGAAACTCAATAATGAGTATCTAGGGGTGTTACAAGATTCAAAGACAAATATGGAAGTTCGTGGACTTGCAATTATTGGCTATACAATTGGTAAGGAAAATAGAATAGAAACCGGGGGAGACTATCGAATGGAAGAAATATTTGGGAATATAAGTCACAAAGTATTTTTAAATATTAGCTTTTACCAAAACTTCTGACAATATGTATTTTTAACGGCTTGAATTCGAAAAGATTGCTATCAAATTTTTTGTCAGAATTATTTTTATTGCAATTTTCATAGTTTTTCCGATAGGGTATTTGATAATAGGTGATTGGCTCGAAAGCTTGCCTATAGAATATGTTTACGGTGGTGGCATTTTGCGTTTGCAGGCTTGTTAACCTTTGTGACGGCTTGGATAGCAAATACATCAAAATACTTATCGCTATCAGAATAAACCCCATAAAATATCTTAAAAACCATAGCTACACATAGATCTAATTTTTTGTTTATTAGAATTTTGTATGATTCTGATAGGGCTTAGCAAAAAACCTTTCTCATTATTCCCATGTTTTCTGAAATACTTTTTAATTGACTACCCAATCTCCATTAATTTTTAATCTAATAATGGCCATTCATCATTACTAAAACTCATCTTCAAAAACCTAAAAATGGTTATGATTAATGAGATGAGTTTATGAGACTTGTGAAAAAATCAGCTAGGATTTTATGTGCTTGGGTTATCTTTTTGAATTCGCAAATTTAGATTATCATCAAACAAGCGAATAGTGATAATGAGTAAAGGATATGATGACAAATTGACCATCCTTTTTCATAAAAGTTTCAATCAATTAGCGAAAATTAAATTGAAGGAATAAGATCGTGGCAGAAGCCAACTTAATGATCAGCTCTTGAAAATTGGATACTTTTCTGTATTGATGCATTTCTTTACATAGTCTGTTCATCGCATTATAGACATGGGTATGAACCGTTCGGACTGATATATTGAGTATTTCAGCTACTTCAGCGGATTTCAATCCTTCCTCCTTTACCAGTTTAAAGGCAAGCTTGGTTTGTAGCGGAAGACCATCAATAGCAACATCAAGCTTCATCCGGAGTTCTTTTTTTTCCAGATCCAGATCTGGTCGATAAACACTGGATAGCTCCCCCTGAACATCGTCAATATTTACAACACGCATCTGTGCTGATTTTTTCCAATGATTGATGGCTTTATTTTTAATCAGGGTGAGCAAATACACTTCTGGTTTATTAATATGGTTTAATGCGGCCCTGTTAACCCAGCACTGCACAAACACATCAGATACAATCTCTTCGGCTTCTTCACGACTAGCTCCATACTGCGTGCAAAAACGGATAAATCTACGTTGAGTCAAATGAAAAAGCCGCTCAAAAGCTTTCGCATCATTTCTGTACCGGATCTCGTTCCAGCACGCAAGAATATTTTCCTGTTTCTCCGTCATTATTTAACTCATTATTGGAATTCTCAAGAAGATCCCCACGTTCTGGCAAGATCGTAGTGGGTTGATATCTGGTTATAATTTTCTCTAATGTATGCATTTTTTTATTATAATGGTCACTCTCCTTAATGCTATGATAAATTTAAGCTGCACATCATTTTTAAATCCCCAGCAGAAATTGCGCTCTAAAAAAAGATAAAAAAAATTAGAAAGTGTATACGTAAATCGGGTTTGAAAATTGTCTATACCATAATCCATTCTAACCAAATTATGACCAGCGAAGAATTTGTCCGTTTGATCACTGCTGAATTTCTTGAGGAAATTTCTCAGGCTGATAGAGAAAAACTAGATAGTTTACTTTCTCAGGACCCACAACTTTTGCAGGAGTATCATTCAATAAGGAATTACTTGCTGTCAGCTCAGATAGAAGAACGGGAGAATATTGCTTTATACAGAAAAGTACAGTCAAAGATTGCCACCATTGAGCAGGGCTACCAGGTGGAGAAAAAAAGAAAATTCAACTGGCTTCTGCGAATTGCAGCTTTGACCCTACTAACATTAGGAACCTCTTATTTTCTCTGGAATGAATACAGTCCGGTTGTTGCCAGTAACCCTTTGGTATTCAGTACAGCAAAAGGGATCAAAAAATCACTGCTTCTGAGCGACGGAACCCGTGTAATTCTCAATGTGGACAGCAAGATAAAACTAGCCAATACATTTGGTCCAAATCATAGAGAAATTTATCTCTCTGGAGAGGGTTACTTTAATGTACATCATGACAGCGCCCATCCATTTATCATTCACACAGATAAAGCTGACATAAAGGTTCTCGGTACGGTTTTCAATCTGAAAGCCTATCCTAGGGATAAAATGAGTGAGACAACGTTAATCACAGGAAAGGTTCAGGTTACACTTCCAGACAGGCCAAATGACGTGATCACCCTTAAATCTTCAGAAAAGCTTATCGTTCGATATCAAGACCAGGTTTTTGGTAAAGTTCAGAAGAGTTATTCGTCACTTCCTGAGCTTACCTACTTAAACAAGGAAGATACTGCTGTCGTAGAAGCCCTCTGGAGATACCATACGATTGTATTCAGGGGAAAGACTTTTTGTGATCTATCAAAAGAAATGGAGCGGGTATATGACGTTAGCTTTGAGTTTCGAAGTGCAAAGGCAAGAGATGCAAGTTTCTCGGGTACTTTTGACCAAAAAGAGATCCGGGATGTACTGGACGCATTAGCGCTGATTGAACCCTTTTCATATTCAATAGACAACAAAAAAATCACCATATACTAATCAAATAATTAACCTTTAATAGCCAAATATGAACCAGCAATAGTGCTCCAAAAAAAACGGGGATAATATATCCCCGAATGTACCAAAGACGATTAATTAAGATAGGCTACTGTCCAAGGGAGCCTGATTTCTTTCACCTTTAACGAAGTAAAGTTATGAAATTTTTTACGCACTACACGTGTGTTAGGCAATCCTATTGCCTAAATAAATTACTATTGATTATGAAATTGACCCTCCTGCTGATTGTGGCGTTTAATTTTCAGTTGTTTGCAGCCGGATATGCACAGTCCAGAGTAAGCCTTGATTTGAAGTCAGTAGATTTCAAAAGAGTGGCCTCAGAAGTTGAGAAAAAAACCAAATACAGGTTTCTTTTTGGGGAATTTAAAATCCCTACCAAAAAATTTGATGTAGTCAATGCGCAGAATGAAGAAGTATTAACTCTGGTCACCAGACTTCTGGAAGGCACTTCGTTTACATATAGACATTTAGAAAATGATTTGATTGTCATTGTTCCAAGGGTTACGGAAAACCTCAGAGCGCTGATCACAGGAAAAGTGCTCGACGAAACCGGTCAACCCATGGTCGGAGTCACTATTAAAATCAAAGGTGTGGAAAAGGGGGGAAGTATTACGGATGCCAATGGGGCTTTCCGAATCGATGCACCTGATAATGCAGTGTTGACCATCGCTTATATCGGTTATATCACCCAAGAGATTATAGTGGGTGATCAGGAAACGCTGACTATTCGTTTGAAGCCATCTGCGGGCAATCTGACAGATGTAGTCGTTGTAGGTTATGGCACGCAGCGAAAATCTGATGTTACCGGGGCAATTTCTTCTGTCAATTCCAGCGTAATTACCAGGGCAGCAACAACGGATGCAACTGGGGCATTACAGGGACAGACGCCAGGGGCGGTCGTGGTCAAAAATGTCGGAAAACCGGGATCCGGATACAGTGTGAGTATAAGGGGAACAAGTTCCTTCACAGGAGCCAATTCTCCCCTTTTGGTTATTGATGGCATACCCACAACTTCAGGACTGAATGATATTAATCCTGCTGATATCGAAAAAATGGATGTATTAAAAGATGCCTCGGCGACCGCAATCTATGGCTCACGCGGTGCAAAAGGGGTAGTCATTATTACCACGAAAAGAGGCAAGGCAGGTAAAACCACGATCACCTATGATGGCTATCTGGGTAGTCGTAGACCTAATAATCTGCCTGAATTTTTTGATGCGACTGAGTATCGTACTTTTCTGGAAGAACAGTATTTAAGGGGCAGAGGAGCAACGGCCGCCGTATTGAATGCGCTCCCATCATACGCCAGTTCCAACACCTTCACAGACTGGCCGGGTTTAGTGCAGCAAAATGGTTTGCAGATGAACCATAACCTTGCGGTGAGTGGGGGGGATGATAAAACGCGTTTTTCTTTTGGTGCAGGGTTACTCAGGGAGGAAGGAAATGTTTCTCCGGAAGATTTCAAACGATATTCTTTCAGGGGAAGCATCGACCGGACCATCAACAATACCTTCAAAGCAGGAATTAGCTTTTACGCCAACCAAAACCTTCAAAATTTGGGCAGCTCGGAGGCTTTGCGTTCTGCATATCGTCTGCCGGCGACTGTTTCCCCTAATGATGCAGCGGGAAATCCAGTATTTAGGGTTTTGGGTGCCGATGGTGTCACAAACCCACTCTTTGATCAGTTAAATGACCTTCGGGAAAATCGCAACTACCGGATGTTCGGAAATTTGTATCTACAGGTTGATCCTGTAAAATATATTTCTTTTAGGACCAGTTTATCTCCTAATTTTTACCGATCAAGAAACGGGACGTTTTTTGATATTGAATCCAAAGAAGGTGCTGGAAACGGAAGCTATCGCGCCGGAACCTATACAACAGGTGAACAACTTACTTTGGTATGGACCAATCAGCTTACCTATGAGCGGACTTTTAATAATGTGCACAAAATAACAGCAACCGCAGTAAGCAGTGTTCAGAATGATCGCTCAGAAACTGGCTCAATATCAGCATACAACCTTCCGTTTCGATCTTTATGGTATAACTTAGGTTCTGCAACAAATACCGATCCAAATGGAACTTTCAGAGGACCAACGGTAACCTCGAATTATATTAGATTCAATCTTGTTTCAAACGTTGCAAGAGTGAACTATTCGTTCAGGGATAAATATTTATTAACTGTTTCCGGAACAGCAGACGGGTCATCCAGATTATCCGAAGGCAATAAATGGGGCTTTTTTCCATCTGCCTCATTAGCATGGAGAGCGTCTGAAGAGACATTTATCAAGAATATCTCTGCCATCAGCAACTTGAAATTCCGTTTGAGTTACGGAAAATCAGGTAATGATAGGGTTAATCCATATGATACACAGGCCACCCTGGGATCCAGTAGCTATTACTTCGGAAGTATTTTAGCATTGGGTTACTCACCAAATCGTCTGGCCAATCAAAATCTCACCTGGGAGACCACCAAAGAGATCAACTTTGGTATAGATTTTGGATTTTTCAATAACCGGATCTCTGGAAGCATTGATATGTATGACCGTAAAATAGACAATATTATCGGTAACCGTCCGCTTCCACCACCTGCTGGTTTTTCCTCAGTAATGGATAATCTCGGCAAATTACGAAACAGGGGACTTGAAGTTGGGCTGAATACCATCAACTTAAAGCTGGGCAAATTTACCTGGATGTCTGATTTTGTTCTGGACATCAATTCCAATAAAGTGCTGGAAACGGCGAATGGGCAGAAAGATGATTTGGGTAGCCTGCTCTTCATCGGACATCCCGTGCTGGTGAATTATGATTATGAATTTGAGGGAATATGGCAGACAAATGAGGCTGCACTGGCGGCAAGTTATGGTCAGCGTCCCGGTCAGGTTCGCGTTAAAGATCGTGACGGAAACGGGGTAATCAATACCAACGATAGGCAGATTATCGGTAAGCGCATTCCAAGTTGGACGGGCTCATTTGGAAATACATTCAAATATGGTAATCTGGACCTATATGTCTTACTTTATACCCGTCAGGGGGAACAATTCAATAGCAGTTTTGATGGGGGTTTCAAAAATTACAATCAAGTGTATAATCAGTTGAAAGTTGATTACTGGACAGCAACCAACCCTTCACAGACAAATTTTCAACCAGGGAATCCAGGGCCTTTTGTGAATGCAATTTACTATCAGAAAACTAACTTTCTCCGCGTAAACAACGTCACTCTTGGCTACACCTTTCCGAAAAAGTTAGTGGATAAGGTTCGCTTAAGCAGTGTCCGGATGTATGCTACGGCGAATAATCCACTGCTGTTCACGGATTATCAGGGATTTGATCCCGAGTGGGCTTCTCAGAACACATACGGTACAGCGATTAGTACATCAACATATTTATTCGGATTGAATATCGGTATTTAAACATTGACTCATTATTATGAAAAAGATATTTTATTTATTGATCACACTTCTGGTGATCAGTACAACCTCATGTAAAAAATACCTTCAGGAAGAAAACCTGAGCGGTATCACCGCTCAAAACTATTATAAGGACGCAAAAGGTTTCGAATCATTGGTTAATGCTTGTTATGCATCTTTGAAACCAATCTATAGCACAAATCCTGCGTTATTTGAATGGGGAACAGATTTAATTACCCGTGGGGAAAGCGAGCTGGTCAGCGGTGTTTCCAATGAGCCTCCAGCAATTCAGATTAATGAGTACAGGGCGCTTACCGCCGATAATTCCTACATCAGCAACTTCTTTACCCGCTCCTACAGTGGTATTCAGATCTGTAATAATGCAATAAACACTGCCGGAAGCATTCCGGATTTGACGCAGGCTCAGAAAGATCGCAGGATAGCGGAAGTGAAATTTATCCGCGCCTATTTTTACTATCTTCTGGTGGAAAATTTTGGTGCCATACCCTTGGTCCAAGAGCAGTTCACTGCTCCGGTTACACGCTTTGAACCAAATACAGAGCAGCAGATATATGAATTTATGATTTCTGAAATCAATGCCGCGCTTCCCAGCCTATCCGTAAATCCGACACAGGTAGAAACTGGCCGGGTAACGCAGGCTGCCGCAAAGCACTTTCTTTCTTTATTGCACCTGACCAGGGGGTATAAGACATTTGCAGTGAGCACAGACTTCGAAAAATCAGCCCTGTTGGCTGAAGAAGTGATCGCAAATACATCCTATGCCCTACAGCCAACATTTGCCGAAGTTTTTAGATCGGGCAATGAACGCAACCGCGAGATTGTTTTTGCTGTTCAGTATGAGCCGCTACCAGGCGGAGCCGGAAATGGGCAAAATATTCTTTTTGGCTGGAGATTATGGCGTGAAAAAGGCTTTGATGAAACTTCATCACTAAAGGACTATAATCGCCGGAGCTCTGAATTCATGCCTACACAATTTTTATATACCTTATACAATACTACTGCAGATGCCCGTTATGATGTAACATTTTCGAGCCGTTTTTTTGCGACCAAAGCAGACGTCTTAGCAACCTCTGCCGTTAAAGTCGGCGATTTAAGATTCTTCTTTCCCTATCCCGATCAGCCATTCAGTGCTGCGGATGAGGCAACGCTAAAAGTCGCTAACCCAAATGTGCAGGTAATTAGGTTTGATCAATGGAAACAGGCATTTGCTGGCATTGGTGGAGCAGAGAAATTTCCAATGATTAATAAATTCTATGATCCCACTGCCGCCCTTCCGGGAAGTAGTAGTGAAAACCTATACACCGGTTCAAAAGACGTCTTTCTGTTTCGTTTAGCCGAAACCTATCTGATTGCTGCAGAGGCTTATTTTAAAAGCGGTCAGCTGAGCAAGTCGGCAGATAAACTCAACGCAGTCAGACAGCGCGCAGCAAAATCAGGTCAATCACTGTCCATTACGGCAGCTGAGGTTAACATCGATTTTATTCTGGACGAGCGTGCACGCGAGCTGGCTGGTGAATACAAAAGATGGTTTGACTTAAAACGTACCCGCAGACTGGAACGTGCATTTAGTCAGAATATTCTGACCAAGAATGCCAATCCCGCTGGCGTTCTGGATAAATACTATCTCCGCCCAATTCCCCAGATATTTATTGACCGGAACACAGGTGGCTATCCACAGAATAATGGATATTGAGAAATTTAATTTCTTACAAAATATAATCGGCGCTGTAGGTGCAATCCATACAGTCTTGACTTTGTGACGCCTCAAGAAGTCCATGCGTTGGTTGATGCAATTTAGCATTCACTGACGCACTGGGCTTCAACGCTGCTTTTATTCTACTTGCTGATCGCTTAATAAAAACATATTTGAGCACTATGATGTACGCCCCGAAATATATAAATCGCATTGCCACAGCGCTGATAATATGGTTTTTAATGATTCCACCCGCGCTTGCGCAGTTAAAACATGCTGCGCAAATTATTGACCCTACCGAGCGAAAAGCCGGGCAGCGATTGATCCTGACTGATGCTGATGCAAAAGTTGTGGATTTGGCAGGGAAATCAACAATGCGGCTTTTTCTCGGACACAAGGCCGAGCGGGCAAAAGCAGAGTTCTCCTTTCCGCCAGTCGACTTGTCTCAATCGATCGGTATATCCATCACCCTGAAGAACTTTGGGGCAATTCCAGTTGCCATTGAGGCACAATGTTCAGATGCTAATAATCATAAACTTACCTTGGCAGATGGCGCCAAATTTTACTATCGGAGCATGATCATACTTGAGCCGGGAGAGACAGATACCTTATTGATTACCTTAAGCCGATCGGCAGACAGTCTGCCTTCATATATTGGTCGGTACTTTAAGGGAATGTACGGTCTGCCAGGGGGATATGTACGGCGAAAAGAAAATTTAAACCTAAAAAGAATTACCAATATCAGCATCTTTAAAACCCGTTCCCAACAGGATTGCGATATTGGCATCATAGCTATACGTGCCACAGGAAATTACAGTCTTCCATCGGCGTTGGTGCTCAGTGACTCTTTTTTTCCTTTCTTAGACGATTTTGGGCAGTATCGTCATAACGATTGGTCTGGAAAGGTCAAGTCCGTCCAAAATATATACGATCAGAAATATACCGAATCAGCGGAATTGCTGCAAAAGCCATCACCACGCGGGTGGGATAAGTATGGGGGCTGGGGCGATGGTCCCACATTGCATGCCTCGGGACATTTCCGGGTTGAAAAATACCAGGGCAAATGGTGGCTTGTAGATCCGTTAGGCAAACTCTTTTGGTCCAATGGCATTAATATTGTCAGTCCTTCGCAGCGTACCCCTACTGTCCAGCGGGAGCATTATTTTACGCACATCCCCCCAGATGGCGATTTTTTGCGGGCCAATCTCGTGCGTAAATATGCTCAACCATGGTCAGATCAGCTTCGTGACACCATTGCTATGGTCACTCATCAAAGGCTGAGAAGCTGGGGAGTAAATACTATGGCCGCTAATTCAGATCCTTATCTGTATCATTTTAATAAAACTCCCTATACCATTGAAATTAGATCCGGCATTTCCAATCCGCTCCCTGACAGTATTAATCGGCAGGAACTGCGCAGGGTATTTGCTCAAAAACTCAGTCGCCAGGACATTGCCCTTGCCGTAAATGATCCATGGTGTATTGGATTTTTTGTCGACAACGAACTCGGGTGGCCGGTAAAACATTCGGAAGAAGCAATAAATGATTATTTCAGTACGATACAGCAAGTGCTTGATTCGGTGGCTCCCGATAAGCTTTATCTAGGCTGCCGTACCAATAGTCCAAACTTCAGCCCAACTGCTTTCAAAGCTGCAGCAAAATATTGCGATGTGATCAGTATCAACTACTACGACTATAATGTTTCAGATTTTAATCAAACCGATGGAATGGATCGGCCGATTATCATCGGCGAATACCATTTCGGTGCGCTCGATAGGGGGTTACCCCATCCCGGACTGCGTGCAGTATCCAACCAGACCCAACGCAGTAGAGTATATGCACACTTTCTTAATCAGGCTATTAAAGATCCCAGGTTTGTCGGCGCACACTGGTTTCAGTATAGTGATCAGGTGTATTCTGCCAGAAATGATGGAGAAAATTACCAGATTGGTTTTGTGGATATCTGCGATCGGCCATATCCAGAAATGATAAATGCCGCAAGAAACATATCAGCCACGATGTATAACCGTCGGTTAAAGGATTATTAATCATAAATATTTTTTGACCTAAAGCAGAAAAAATGAAAAGTAATATCAATAGAATAATGCAGGTGATTTTAATTCTTGCCCTGTGGTTTCCTTTTACTGCCAGCGCACAGCAGCGTTACAAATATCAGGCGATTCATTCAGGTGTTCCACTCGTTGATAATAACGGCAACACCTTGAGCGCACACGGCGCTTGTATCATAAAAGAGGGTAGAAGGTATTATCTATTTGGCGAGAAACATTCAGACACCAGCAATGTTTTTGAAGGTTTTAACTGCTATTCTTCTGCTGATCTGATCAGCTGGAAATTCGAGCGTCTGGCACTTCCCAGGCAAACATCAGGAAAACTTGGCCCTAAACGAATCGGTGAGCGTGCTAAAGTCATGAAGAGCCCAGAAACGGGAGAATATGTGATGTTCATGCATGTAGATACTTTGGGTTATACCGATCAGTTTATCGGCTATGCCACATCTTCATCCGTTACAGGCCCTTACCGGTTTCGGGGTCCGTTGATGTTTAACGGACAGGCTATTCGCAAATGGGATATGGGAACTTTTCAGGACAATGACGGCTCAGGGTATCTGCTGATTCATGGAGGAGAGATATATGAACTCAGTGCGGACTACAAAAGTATTGTTAAAAAGGTCAACGGGAACATGACGCCGGGATTTGAATCACCCGCCATGTTAAAAAAGGACAATGTCTATTATTTTTTGGGCTCAGATTTGACCAGCTGGGAGCGAAATGACAATTACTATTATACATCAAATAAACTTAGCGGTCCATGGAGCAAAAAAGGGTTTTTCTCACCCCCTGGAAGCCTTACCCGGAATTCCCAGACTACTTTCGTCTTACCAATCATAAGCGCCAAAGATACTACGTTTATGTTCATGGGTGACAGATGGTCCTATCCCAAACAAGCCAGTGCAGCTACTTATGTCTGGCAACCTTTAAGTTTTATCGATACAAACCTGTCGATGTCCGAATGGTATGATAGCTGGAGAATATGCCCTAACGGCAAGTTTGTTCCAGATAAGATCATCGGAGACACGATTGTAAATAGTGATCATCACCGCATCCGATACAATGGAGAATGGCAGCTAACTAATGATCGTATTACATTGACTTCTTCAGCGGTCAAAGGCAACTCCTTTACAGTCAGCTTTGAAGGTATACAGGCTGCCCTTTATGGTTTTTCCAGTCCTTCCGGAGGGTACGTTAACATTGAGCTCACCGATGCAAAAGGAAAACTACTGCTATCAAATCTCGTAGATAATTATAGTAAGTATGCAAATTCGTCACTTAAATACATCACTCCTTTGCTTAAAAAAGGAAAATACACATTGTCTGTAATGATCACAGGCGAGAAAAGTAATTGGTCAGACAAAAGAAAAAATCTATATGGAAGTACCGGTACATCTTTCTCTTTCGATAAGCTTATCATTAAGCGCTGAAAAAGAAATATTCGGTATTGATGTTTTTAAAAAAGCCGATTTTTCAGTGTAGTTAATTCAAAGCACATCAAATATTAGTGGATTATCGCAAACAGTAAATAACAATGAACCATGCTAAAGAAAAAAATAAAATGATGAAATGCTATAACACACGATCTACATCGATTTTATACAGCGTTGATCCCATATCTTACTTCGTCGCTGAAACTATTCAATGTGAGTTTAAATCATGCATCCAAATTTTAGCCTTGATATTTTTTCTTTTCACATCACAATTTGCCCTGGCCCAAAAGTTTGAATTTAAGAGTAAGCAAAATGATCTTTCAATCGTGTATGCACCTGATGATCCTAAGCTTAACTCCATTAGTGCCAACCTACTTGCAAATGATATACAAGCCGTGTTCGGATATCGGCCAAAGGTTTATGATAACCTGAACAGCGCAAAGGGAAAAGTCATTATAATCGGTACGGCTAATTCCATGCTAATTAAGGGATTGAAAACCGAACTTTCATCCCTGCAAAGTAAATGGGAATCCTATAAGTTGGAAATTCTCAGCAATCCGGTAAAAGGAATTAATCAAGCGCTGGTGATAACAGGGAGTGATGTCAGGGGAACCGCTTACGGGGTGTTTTCGATTTCAGAAAAAATTGGAGTGTCGCCATGGTATTGGTGGGCGGATGTTACTCCGGTAAGAAAAAGAAAGCTGAAGATAGATGTCCCTCCTTATACTTCAAATGAACCAACAGTAAAGTATCGCGGAATTTTTATCAATGATGAAGACTGGGGATTACAACCCTGGGCGGCCAAAACGTTTGAACCTGAAACCGGCGACATCGGGCCAAAAACTTATCAAAAGGTTTTTGAGCTCCTCCTTCGTCTCAAAGCTAATCTGATCTGGCCGGCGATGCATCCCAGTACAAAGGCTTTCTATACCTATCCGGGCAATATTGCCATGGCCAGGGACTTTCAAATCATTGTAGGCTCTTCACATGCCGAACCAATGTTGAGAAACAATGTTGGCGAGTGGGATGAAAAAACGATGGGGCATTTCAATTACCTGTCCAACAGGAAAAAAGTGTACGATTATTGGGAGAGTAGGATAAAAGATAGTAAATCCAATAATGTCATCTATACCATGGGGATGAGGGGCATTCACGACGGCGCTATGGAGGGCGTGGAAAGCCCAGAGCAGGCCGTTCCCGTGCTGGAGAATATTTTTAAAGACCAACGGACGCTGTTGTCCAGACATGTGAATCCTGATGCTGCTCAGGTACCGCAGGTATTGACGATTTATAAAGAAGTGCTGGACAATTACGAGGCCGGGCTGAAAGTACCTGAAGATATCACGCTGGTGTGGCCGGATGATAATTATGGATATATTCAGAGACTCAGCAATGAAGATGAACAAAAACGCAAAGGAGGGTCGGGCGTTTACTATCATGCATCTTACTGGGGTCGTCCGCATGATTACCTTTGGTTATCCAGCACTCATCCTGGATTGATCAGAGAAGAAATGACTAAAGCTTATCTCTTAGGCGCACGTAACTTATGGGCGATCAATATCGGGGATATCAAACCAGCGGAATATGACCTGCAGTTATTTACTGACATGGCTTACGATATCACACCCTTTATAAAAGCTAATGATGTCAGGGTGCACCAGCAAAAGTGGCTTGGTCAGATATTTGGAGCTGAACTGGCTCCACAGCTGAATGAAATGATGTGGAAATATTATCAACTTGCATTTGAGCGCAGGCCGGAGTTTATGGGCTGGAGTCAGACGGAGCCCACCACACCAACCAAACAGAGCGGTTATAACCACACCGCCTTTGGAGATCAGGGGCAGCAAAGAGTTGATACTTATCTATCGCTGGAGGCGCAGGCCAGGAAATTAAGTAAACTTGTGCCTTCAAATCGCAAGGATGCCTGGTATGAACTCATTGAATATCCACTTACTGGCGCATCCCTGATCAACCAAAAGTTTTTGTATGCTGATAAGGCAAATTTATACGCCAGGCAGGGTAGAAAGATCACTGGTTATTTCGAAAACCTATCGCGAGGCGCCTATGAACGGATACTAAAACTCACTGAAAAATATAACGATACCCTGGCCAATGGAAAATGGAAGCATATGATGTCAATGAATCCCAGAAACCTTCCAGCATATGAGCTTCCCAAATTTAGGCCAGTCGCCCAACAGCCGGGATTATGGGGCGTTTTACCCGAAGGGGCAACTGAGGTCAAAGACAAGTCAATGCTTCCCCGCTTCGACCGAAACAATAAGCAAAAATATTTTATAGACTTATTTCTGTTGCAGTCATCCTCCGCTAAAATCAGCATCACACCCTCTGCCGAATGGATTATTACGGAGCATAAAAAAATTGAACTTCACGGCAAGGGGCAGTTTAGTCAACAAAGGTTGTGGGTAAGTGTTGACTTTTCAAAGGTTCCCAAGCATTCCATTGAAGGTATTATAGAAATAAGTGACGGTGCTGTGAAATATCTGATCAATGTGCCATTAAGTTATGGTCAGGATATATCGCAATTTAACAAACGCCTGATTTTCGCGAACGATCATCATGTTAGCCTACCTGCTGCAGCCTATGCTCGCATTTCTGCGGGGGAAAACGGAACATGGTCACTACTTAATGATTTGGGGTCTACCGGTTCATCTCTGCAGGCGCTGCCACTTGAACCTTTACCGCAGAGGGCCACTAAGGATGGTGATGATTTTAACAGCGCTGCATTCATTGAATATGAATTCCAGACATTTCAGGATACCTCTGCGGTTGTATCTGTTTTTACGTTGCCTACCCATCCCATAAACAAAACCTTGGGCATGCGCTATGGCTTAAGTATAGATAATGGGCAAATTCAGATTATGAATTTTGAAACCGTAGGAAGGAGCGAGGAATGGAAAGAAAATGTACTGTCCAATTCTGCCATTAGACAATCACCAAAGATCTGGATGAAAGCGGGAAAACATACCTTAAAAATTATCAAAATTGACCCAGGCGTAATTCTAGACAGAATTTTCGTTGATCTGGGTTCGCCCGGACTTTACGGGGTGCCCAATCAGCGGCATTGATCTTTAGCTCATGACATTATCGCCAATTTTCTTATTTCCTAGCCTGACCACATGCGCCAGTTTAATATTAAATAACCTTTTAAAACCATGATAAGCAATAAAAAAATTCAATACATCCTGATTTTTTTCCTCTCTGTAATGGTATTGCCTGAGTCATTTGCTCAGGGCAGCAGGCCTAATCCAGCTCGAGTTACTGTCGACTTTTCCAGGCCAGTAGGGCAGATGAGCCCTGTCTGGTCATGGTTTGGTTACGATGAGCCAAATTATACTTACATGAAGGATGGAAAGAAACTGCTCTCAGAACTTTCCATGCTAAGTGAGGTGCCAGTATATGTTCGTACACATAATCTTTTGACCACCGGCAACGGACAACCTGCGCTTAAATGGGGATCAACTAATGCATATACAGAGGATGCCAAAGTAAATCCAATCTACAACTGGACAATCATTGACCGGATCTTTGACAGCTATGTGCAAAGAGGTATGAAACCCCTTGCCCAGATTGGTTTTATGCCTGAGGCGATGTCCACAAAGCCAACGCCCTATCAGCACGATTGGAAGCCCGGAGATCCTTTTCGTAAGCTCATTACAGGATGGGCTTATCCGCCCAAAGATTATCATAAATGGGCTGAACTAATTTTTCAGTGGGTAAACCACAGCGTTGTCCGATACGGTAAAAAGGAAGTGGAAAGCTGGTATTGGCAGCTTTGGAATGAACCCTCGGGATATTGGCGCGGAACGATGGAAGAATATTTTAAGCTTTATGATCATACTGCCGATGCAGTAAAACGCGCTTTGCCCACTGCAAAAATAGGGGGATTAAATATTGCCCAGACGCGCAAAGAAGGTTCCCGAAAATGGATGAAGGCTTTTCTGGAGCATTGTCAAAACGGAACTAACTATGCAACAGGAGAAAAAGGAGCACCCTTGGATTTATTTCTTTTTCACGCAAAAGGAGAACCCAGGTTGAAAAATGGGGTGGTTGAAATGGATATGTCTACACAACTTCAGGATATATCCAGTGGATTTGAAATGCTTTCCTCATTTCCTGAATTTAAAAATATACCTATCGTTATTGGAGAGAGTGATCCGGAAGGATGTGCGGCCTGTGGAATTGCAACTGATCCCCAGAATGCTTATCGAAACGGAACCATGTTCAGTAGTTATACCGCGGCATCTTTTGCCAGGAAATACCTGCTTGCAGATCAATACGGCATTAATTTCTTAGGGGCAGTCAGCTGGTCATTCGAGTTTGAAAACCAGCCCTGGTTTGCAGGGCTTCGAGACCTGTCAACTAACGGAGTGGATAAACCTGTGCTAAATGTTTTTCGCATGTTTGGCAAAATGTCCGGTCAACGCGTTTTGGTGGATGCAAGTAGAATGAGATCGCTGAGCAATGTTGTGGACAGCAGTGTTCGTACAGGAACCACAGAAATTGGAGCCTTAGCCTCAAAGGATGATAAATCAGCCGGCATCATGCTCTGGAACTATCATGACTTTGATATTCCCGGAGCGGCGGAGAAAGTTAAAGTTCACCTCAAGGGAATTGAGGTAAAAAGAATGACCGTAAGTTCATACCTGATTGATAGTAAACACAGTAATTCCTATGCACTATGGAAAAAAATGGGTTCCCCACAGAATCCTAGTACCGCACAGATCAGGGCACTTCAAAAAACAGGTCAACTCGCCCAGTCAGCAGCACCAAAAACGATGAATGTCAGGAATGGACAACTGGAGATCGAAATCGATTTGGAGAGGCAGGCAGTGGCATTGCTTCATTTTAAATGGTGACCATCACCTTTATTTTTTATTTTTAATATTTACTTGCCTCCGATAGCTGAGGCGTTTTTTCGAAAAATTTCCATGAAAATTATTTTTACAATTGCCATCGCAATCTTACTTTCCCTGAAGTGTGCAGCTCAACAGGAACAGTTTCGGACAGACTCTGTTCTGTTCGAGCTTTTTTATACTTCCAAAGCGAAAGGAGTAAAATTGAATAACATTGATATCGATACGATCAATTCAGTCATCACCATCCCGGTTCATCCTGATCTTGACCTTGATAAATTTGACCTTAAAATCACTCCAACTGCAAAGGTTAGCTTCTCGCGTGGAAAAGGAAACTTTAATACTGGACCCGTTTTATACAGGATGTCAATCCAGGGCAAAGGCGAAAAAGAATGGAAGGTTTTTATCAAAAAGTGGGGAAACCCTGTGCTCCCAGGTCTATTCGCTGATCCGGACATCATCTATTCACAAAAGACAAAAAGATATCATATTTATCCCACCAGTGATGGCTTCACCAATTGGTCTGGAACTTATTTTAAATCCTTCTCTTCCTCTGACCTGGCCAATTGGAGGGATGATGGGGAGGTATTGAATTTGAAGGATGTCAGCTGGGCCAAAGGTAACGCCTGGGCGCCTGCTATTATCGAACGAATAATTTCAGGTAAATACCGCTATTTCTATTATTATTGCGCCGATAAGAAAATTGGGGTTGCAGTAGGAGACCATCCCATGGGCCCTTTCAAAGATACCGATAAAGCATTATTGGATACCAGACCAGAAGGATTTTTAAAAAAAGGTCAAACCATTGACCCTGATGTTTTTGAGGACCCCAAAACGGGTAAGTTTTATCTATTCTGGGGAAATGGCTTCATGGCTGGTGCAGAACTCAATGACGACATGATCTCAATTAAAAAAGAGACGATAAAGGAACTCACACCAAAATCCTATACAGAAGGTACACATGTTTTTTATCGGGACGGGCGCTACTATTTCCTTTGGTCCGAGAACGACACCAGGGATCCAAATTATAGAGTAAGATATGGCACTTCCAATTCACCGCTTTCGGGCATCATATCGCCGAAAGATAATATTATCTTGAGTAGGATCGATGAACACGGGATATATGCGACTGGCCATAATTCAACCATCAAAGTGAAAGGGAAAAATGAGTGGTACATGATCTATCACAGGTTCAGTTTCCCCCATGGAATCCATATGGGCAGAGAGGCTGGTTATAATCGCGAAGTCTGTATTGACAGAATGGGATTTGAGGACGATGGAGCCATCAAAATCATTACGCCGACCCATCAAGGAATCAAACCGATTAGCAGTAAATCTAACAAATGATGAAATATGGAAGAGTATAACTTAAATTGGCTTAACTGTAACCGCTATGGAACTAATAAACTATTGATCATCCGAGGATTTAAACTCTCTCTATATCAAATTTTACCAGTTGGAAATGTTCATCGAGGCTTTATAAATCTTCTTATGGTAAGTATTAAAAAGAACCCTTTCAACTATAATGAATATTTTGTTAGAATATTTCAGCTGAAAGGGTTTTTTTAAGAAAAGGTATCAAATCTTTTTTATCCTGCTATAGTGGTCACTACATTTCACTCCAAAATGTGCACTGATTACCCCTTAAAATGTGTATTCGGCTGATTTTTAAGCTTTTTAAGCCTCGGATTTACCCGCTGGCTTCATTTGTCATCCTTGCCCGCTAAAATCTTTCCTGCGGTCTAAAACCGCCTTAAAACGAAAATAAATTCTGGAAATTGTTGCCGTGCTTTTGAAAGGTATTGTGGTGATCATAAGAAGCCTGCCCTGGAGATCTATTAGTGATCAGAAGCGCTGGAAAGTTGTCTGATGTGACCGGATGCTGAACGCTTGGGCACAATGCCGAACATTTGAACTGAAAATGAATTTGATATCTTTGACCGCACATCAGTGCGCTAATCCAAGACCTTGAACAAAAGCCGGATGAACAGTTTGCACCGGAATCAGGTGGCTACTATCCCGGTTCTTCGTCACTTTTGGTGACCGTACATCTTTCTTTTTATTGTTTTTATTCGATTACCTTGTCCTTTTACCTGTCCATTACTTATGCTTGTAATGACCGCATTATTAACTGCATCATAATCTTTCAAAAGATTTTTTCCAAAGTTGTTCAAGCCACAATCTGATTCAAGCACCTCTTCAATCCATGCTTTAAGCATTCCATCCTTTTTGTCCTTAAATAGATTTTTAAAGCCTTTTACTGACTTTTCCATTTTTTTCATTTGCGGATATTTTTCAAATAAAAGCTTTAGAAAATCCATATCGTCAGCTTTAAGTTCATTGGGCTCCATGTATAGCATAAGTGATAATCTTGTCGGTGACCAGGTTTTTACCAGTATTGGGCCTGTGGATTTCGGTCTCAGAGCGGGTTGCTTGCTCTTAAGCTCATTCATTTTATAGCAAAATTGGGTGTACTTCCCATTAAAACCCATTTCAACAATTATTTTATGCAATTCTCTGTAGGTTTTTTCTCTATTCCTATCCTGTATTAAAAAAATCAATAAAGGCATCCAGCTTTGTCGTGGTATGAGCCTGTCTTTTAACCAGCTGTTCCATCATAGTATAATTTTCTTACGGTTTTTCGGTTTAATTTTACAGTCATTGCAATCTGTCATATAGAGATATCCTTCCCAAAGAGAACTTTAACTTTTTCGAATTTGTGCTGCTTATCAATGCTAATATCGGCAGTAGTTAAAGTAGCCGCTATAATGCTTATCGAATTTTGAACCTCTGGTTCAATCTCCACGGCTTTTGGCGGCTGATCTTTCGGTTCATTGTAAATCTTAAAAGCCTCCCTGAGTTCTTTTCCCTTCGATTTAAATATTCTTTTGGTCGCATTCCCCAGATTCATAAATAAGTGAAAGCGGTCTGCAACCTGACTGGCATTAGGTGCACCTGTTTTTATACCTAGCGCGTATGGCCCATACCTATCTCTTGAAACCGTTTTTATCTCGGGATGTTGCTTCAGCCACTCGGATAAAGTAGCAGACTCATGATCCGACAACAGATCTACAACTTCTTTTTTTTCTAGATCGACGATGACAGTCCCATAAGTTTTTCCTTTTTTGAACGCCCAATCATCTACGCCAATAATACCGGATGTGAGTTTTTTGGGTTGGATATCCAAGCGTTTTACTATTCTCAATATTGTGGATGAACTTACTGGTATACCGACATACCTGCTGATAACGGCCCCTGTATTGCCACCAAGCTCAAGGGCCGTTCGGGTAAGAAGATCATTAGATCGGATCATCCTTCTGTATTAAGGTTTGATTTCACAATCAAATCGTTCGGTAAAGACTTTCCTTGGGCATTCAGGGTTATCACAGAAATATTTTCTAGCTTTAAGTTTAACTTTTGACAAATGGCCAGTAAACCTTAAGAATTAATATAAAATCTTTTTCTATCCTATTAATGATTTTATATGATTTACGATTTGTTTTTCGCCATATCGATCATCATGGTCAATTCATCTACTGCTGCCTCATTACTGCCATCAAAACCTGTCAGTTTAAACCTTACGTTGCCCGCACCGTCAATCACAAATTTTGCTGGTATACCATTTACTTTATAACTGCTTACCACCTTATTGATTTTGCTTTGTAAATCTTTATTGTCCATTAAAACTGTAAAGTTATATTTCATGCTGTTGATGTATTCAGTTGCATCCTGTGTTGGAGTAGCAGAGCGCTCCCACGTATGGATGAAAAGAAATTTAACGTTTTCATCATCCTTATATTTGTTTACAGCCATTTGCATTGCCGGGAATGAAGCTTTGCAAGGACCGCACCAGGTAGCCCAGAAATCTAGAATTACGATTTTGCCCTTGTAGTCTGATAGGGAAACCTGTTTGCCACCAAGATCAGTTAAAGTAAAGCCTGCAGCAGTTTCTTTTACCATATCTTTTGTCAGCTTTTTACTTAAAACCTCCAGGTAGCTTTTTCTTATTGCTGATGCATATTCATCAAACCCAGCATCGTTGCCTTTTAATTTGATGTATAGTTTTTTAAAATCCTCTGCCATGTTAGGGTTTGCCTTTCCGGCTTTTACCACTTCCTCCAGTTTATCATAAGCTTCCTGGTTTCTGTTCAACCCCATCAAAATCTGGGCATAACGGTAATTTAAAGAAGGATTGAGTGATGTGCTTTTTTGATAGGCCATTTCAGAATACTTCAATGCCTCATCGTATTTTTTTCTTTCATATAGAATGTTAGCATAAGTACTTGTTAAGCCAGGATAACCTGAGGCAGAAAATTTTGCCCAGTTTTGCTCACCCTGTTTCCCATCAATATAAGAAAATGCGTTATCCATAGCCATTTTAGCATAAATTTCAGCATTTGCCAAATCACCATTTTTGTAAAATGCAGTTGTTAACCCTGAATATGCATTACCTTTCCAGAAATCTACCTCAAGCATTTTTGCATAAGAATTTGCCTTTGCCACATTTTTTTCTGATGCAAATTTTCCAGCTATCATTGCCCGAACATAATCATAGGCCAATCGGTCATCAACTTTAGTGTTTTCAAAACTTTCTGGTGGAAACTTTTTTATCCAGGTATTATAGGCTGCTTCGGCCTCGCTGGCAGTTTTTAGTTCGTGAAAGCCTTTTGAAGCTTCCTGTCTTGCCTGTGTTCCCAATGGGAACCGGGATACGACCTCTTTATACAGCAGTTCTGACTGCTTTGAATTTCCCAACTGATAATAGTAATTAGCTGCCATTAAAACTGATTTTTCGGTCTTTCCATTCGATAAATCCGCTAGTTTAGTTCGAAGTAATGTCTTATCTGTGGAGTCTTTAGATGAGATCAGTCTGTTCAGATATTGAATTGTTGTATCAGCAGTTTGTTTTTCCTGCGCCTGAAGGCTACTGCCAACGGCAAACAGAATAAGCAAAGTGAAAATCTTTTTGATTAATGTGTTGTTCTTTTTCATATTAACATATTTAATATTTGCTCATACCACTCTGCATTAATAATGTAGTGATATGAGCAAACGGGTTAGTTATATCCTGGGTTCTGGGTTAAATTGGCATTTAATAAAATTTGGGCTGCGGGAATTGGGAAGAGCTGGGACGTTGAGCGATAAGTAGACTTTATTGGACCAAGAACGGCATCTGCTGTTGCTGTCCTTTTTAAATCAAACCACCTGTTTCCATATTCTCCAAAAAGCTCCAGCTTTCTTTCTCTCGCTATCGCTGCTAGTAAACCGGTCTGAGTTACTGCCGGTGTATTGGCAAGTCCTGCCCTTGTTCGGATCACATTCAAATCGTTTTGTGAACCAGCAATATTATTTTGTTGTGCCCTAGCTTCAGCACGTATTAGGTAGAGTTCTCCTAAACGAAACAAAACTGTGTATTCATTACCTAAGGTTGCTGCGGTTGCTGTTTGAACTTTGTATTTATTAATTCTATAGTATTTTACAGCGTTGAAGGTAGTAGAATCAACCCAGGATGTTTTTCGGTTATCATTCAGTTCAAAGTCCCTTGTGAAACTGTTGTTTAACACATAGGCCGGAGGAGCAACATTATTCGCAGAGCTGGTGGTGCGATAGGAGGTAAAACCCGAAGCCCCGAATAGGGTAGCCAGTTGTAAAATTGTTTCTGGGCTGCTTGTAATAAATGCATTACCAAGTGTAGCCATCGTGTAGGTTCCTGAGCTGATTACTTTTCCCGCTTCTGCTTCCGCATTCACGTAATCTCGATTATAGAGATAGACTTTTGCAAGTAGCGCAGTTGCAGCCCATTTATTGGCACGGACCTTTAAGCTGGCCGTTCCCGTATAGGATTCCGGCAAGAGATTCTGCGCATCTCTCAGGTCTGCAATAATGAGCATGTAATTCTCTGCCAGGGTAGCTCTTGGTGTAAATGAATTGTTCAATTCGCTAACATCAGAAGTAATGGGAATGCCCCCAAAACAATTTACCATGTTAAAGTACATCAATGCCCTGAAAAACTTAGCTTCACCGGTCAGCTGGCTTCTTACTGCCGGGGAAATCCCAGTAGATCTATTCACTCCGTCAATGATTAGGTTAGACTCTCTAATCACTTGGTAGGGATAATTCCAGATAAACTGATAAAAAGAATTAGTGGTTGCAACCACATTCTGTGAATATTGTATCAGCTCTGCATTAGCCGTGGTGTTTTGTAGCTCATCAGAAGATAAGCCTCCCAACCAGCTCTGGTATTGAATCGCCTGAATGGTAGGGAAATAAGAATAAAGAGATAAAGTGGCACTTGTCGCCGAAGCATCGGTTGCAAAGGCATCTTCCTTTGAAATCAGGTTGGTGGCCAGGTCTGCTTCAACAAACTTCTTGCAAGAGGCAAAAGAAAGGATAAGCAAAGCCGGCAGCACTATATTTTTGAATGGGATAATATTAATTTTCATAAGGCTATTAATTAAAATGAACAGTTTAAACCAAATACGATTGTACGCAATTGCGGCGCTGCAATATATTGACCGGTTCCAAGTCCCGGACCTGTACCAGGTACGGTAGATTCAGGATCGTAAGTATACTTCTGCTTGGCCCACGTGTACAGGTTTTGTCCCTGAATATAAACACTGAGATTGGACAGCTTCAGTCTGCTGGTCAATGCCTTAGAAAAATTATAGTTCACGCTTACAGTTTTTAGTTTAAGAAAGGAAGCATCTCCCCAGTTCACGTCTGATGAGGCTAGATTGCTATAAGATGCATCGTTAACCACTGAAGCGGCCGGGAAAAGGGCATTATCGCCTACTGCTGTCCAGCGATCCAGCAGCGCGGTACTTTGGTTGGTATAATTAATTCCAGGCGGATTAAAACCGAGCGTAGAATTCAGGATGCCGTAGCGGTGATTATACTGGAACATAAAGTCAAGTGAAAGGCTTTTATAGCTAATGCTGTTATTCATGCCCCCGAAATAAGGATGGCCATAATCGCCGATGTAACGGTCAGCCGCAAAACTGATCAGGCCGTCTCCGTTCAGATCCTGAAAAGTTGCCAGCCCTGTAGTGGGGTTGACGCCTGTATATTGATAAAATCTCCTGATATCTGTTGGTTGGCCCACAACATAGGTGCTTGCATAAGAAGTGTTTGCAAGATTGTCAAATTTAACAAGCTTATTTCTTAAAATACTGAGATTTATATTGGTAGTCCATTTGAAATCTCCTGATGACAAATTAATGGTAGTCAGCTCGAACTCAAAACCTTTGTTCTCGATAGTCGCATCAAGGTTAGCGGTATATCCCGTTGTACCGATCTGAGAAGGGGTGGTGATAAAATTCAACAGATTGGAAACCCTGTTGCGGTAATAATCTGCTTTTAAAAATATCCTGTCTTTGAGAAAGCCAAGCTCTATGGCAATGTCAAGCTTTTTATTGGTTTCCCATTTCAGGTTGGGATTTTCTATGTTTGATGGGATAATCGTTGTTGCACCATTGTAGTTATAAGCGGAACCCGAGGTGGAATAAAGACCCAGGTATTGAAAATTAGGAATCTGATCGTTTCCGGTAATCCCGTAACTTGCCCTTAATTTACCGAAACTCAGGAAGGTTATATTTTTTAAAAATTCTTCTTGAGTGAAAATCCAGGATGCCCCTACGGCGCCAAAATTTCCAAACCTGTTATTTGCACCAAAGCGTGACGAGCCATCTCTGCGAAAAGTTCCATCTATGATGTATGTGCCTTTCCAATTGTAATTTAATCGGCCAAAGACTGCATTGTACTTATAAATACTGCTAGCATTTGAGGAGGTGGTAACTGCAGAGGCACCGGTTAACGTATAAAGCAATGCTTCGTTATTATATCCAGTTCCGCTGAGGGAAATACCTGTCGCATTTGTCTTCTGGAAGGTCGTTCCCACCAGCACCTCAAGATTGCCCTCACCAATTTTGGTGTTGTAAACTGCTTGGGGTTCAACAATGTAATTGTCGTTATTATTATCCGCAAATCTTAACGTGCTAACTTGTGAGTTAGCAGGGTTTTGAGAACTTGCCGGATCGATCTGCTGCTGCTTGAGCCTGGTGGAGGTATAACCCAGATTGGCCCGTACCAAGAGATTATTCAGAATTTTATATGATATATTCACATTGGTGAATAAATTGCTCGTTTGGGCAGTAGTTCTTTTAGGATCATAGGAAAGCGGGCTGGTGGATGTCCAGTTTAATGTTCCGTTGGCATTATACAGCGGGTAATTAGGAGCCAGGGCATATATACCGCTTAAGTCAGTATTGGGGAGAAGATTTTTCATATAGGCATAATTCACAGAGCCATCAATGCTGAATCTTCCATCAATGCTTTTGTGGCCTGCATTAAGCCTTCCAGAGAAAGTTGTCGCGCCGAAATCACCACCATAAACGGTACCCTGTTTGCGGTAGGTTGAAGAAAAAAGAAATGAATTTTGGGCATTCCCTCCGGATACTGAGCCTGTTAAATTCGTGGTTTGTGCGGTGTGGCCGATGAAGTATTTCTGCCAGTCGGTATAGGCACTTTGATCCCAGCTCACCAGATCCAACGCATTTGCGGCGGTTGGTGTAACGCCTGCTTTTGCAAAAGCAGCCCTCCGCATGGTGAGGTATTCCTGGGTATTCATCATCGGAATATAGTTTGACACATTAGAAACCCCGCTATTGAGATTAAAATTATAGGCGGTTTTACCTTTATTTCCTTTTTTTGTCGTGATCAGTACAACGCCGTTTGAGCCGCGTGAACCATAAATCGCAGTTGCGTCAGCATCTTTGAGGATATCAATGCGTTCGATATCTTCCGGGGCAATCATACTAAAAGGACTTACCGCACCATTTGCCGAAGAAAATCCATTGGCATTAAGGTTATCTGAGGCGGGCTGAGCACCATTAAAAAGCGTAAAGGGTACTCCGTCAATCACGTAAAGTGGAATGAATCCGGCACCTGATAATCCAGAATATGCTCCTCGGATATTCATCCTTACGCCAGCTCCCGGCAAGCCATTGTCCTGAGTAATCTGAACACCAGATATCCTGCCTTGTAAAGCTAATAATGGGTTTTCTATAGTTTGTTTACCAATATCTTCGGCAGTAATGGAACTTACCGATCCGGTATTGTTTCTTTTTGTGGTGGTTCCGTAACCAATAACCTGAACCTGATCCAAGGCAGCTGCAGAAACATTTAAGCTGATGTCAAGCAGACTAGCCACCCCACTTTGTAATATGCTCTGTGATATCCGGAGTTCTTTTGTTTCATAGCCAATATAGGAGATCACCAATACATCATTTTCTTCCAGGTCAAGTATGAAGGAACCTGTTGAACCCGTTATGGCATATCTTTTGGTTCCTTTAACCGTAACTGTAGCGCCTACAAGGGGATTTTTATTTTCATCAACAATTCTTCCATTAAATCTTCCACTGGAAAAAACAGCACTGATCTGATCAAAAAAAGAAGGTTCAGCCTTTTTGATTAATATGGTATTACGTTCAATGGTATAGGTTAAAGATTTGTTTTTTAGGACATAGTTAAGTACCTGATCTAGTGGCGCATTTCTAAAATTCACATTTATCGTCGCAGCATCATTAAGAATATTCGTCGCATATAGAATTCGGTAATGGGTCTGTTTCTCTACTTCTTTGAACAATTGATCTATCTTCACGCTTTTTCCATAAAGGGTGAGTTTCTGTGCGAAGCTGCTGCCGCTAACATTTAAGATGATGGTGGCCATGAAAACAATGGTAAGCTTCATGATAAGCATGATTTTTTTTGGTAGGCGCATCAAATGCCTTCCTTGGTTAAAGGAATTAAAATTCATATTTTCGTTTGTTTGGGTTAATGCGTAAATGGAACTTGTAATTTGTTTTTATAGGGTTAACTCAGATATTGCCATGGACGTGCTGGTAACACGTTCATGGTTTTTTCTTCTAAACCCTTTGATTCATTAACGCGGTGGAGGTACTTCTTTTTTCATGTTTTGGTTTATTTAGTTGATTAATGTATTGGTATTTAGGTTGGTTAGTCCTAAAGTCATCCTGTTATTTTACGGTAATGACCTTTCCGTTGATATGGAATTTCACATTACCCGTTTCTTCCAGCATTTTGAGTATCACTGATATCTGATCGAAACGAGATACTGAGCCAGTGAAATTTGGCAGCTGCGTGCTGCGATTTTCCAGGATAAAGTCAACATCATACCACCTGGAAAGCTTACGAAAAATGCTTTTAAGATTTTCATTCTTAAAGCGGAACTCTCCGTTTTTCCAGTCTACTACCAGGGCAGGATCAACGGACTTTACTTCAAAGGCATTACCAGTTAAAGTGGCCTGTTCACCCGGTTCAATTAATTTTTGAATGTAGCCGTTATCTAGTTTGATGGAACCTTCAAGAAGAGTCGTTTTAATATGTGGCTCGTTCCTGTAATTGCTTATATTGAAATGGGTTCCTAAAACTTTAACATTTTGTGAACCGCTTTTAACCCAAAATGGGTGGGCATGATCTTTTGCTACTTCGAAATAAGCTTCACCATCTAGTTCCACTGTACGTCTCGATCCGTTAAATTGGTTGGGAAATTTCAACGTTGTTCCGGCGTTCAGCCACACTCGGGTTCCATCAGCCAAGTTCACCTTGTACTGGCCACCTAAAGGAGTTTCCACCATATTCTGCTGATCTGGCTTTTTCGGATAAATGGATTTTGCAATGGAAAAAACCAGTTCGCCATTCTCGGTCTTTTTTACACTTATTCCGTCAACATTGGCCAGTTCTCCATTAATACTGTTAGAGAGATTAATTTTTCTTCCATCTGCTAAAGTCAGTAGCGCTTGATTCTTACCAGGTTTGATATCAGTTGTAAACTTTACTTCGAGCCCTTGTTTTTTTATTTTGATGAAATAAAGCGCTGTTAAACTAATGATGGTGATCATTGCCGCAGCGGCAATGATTGGCCATAATTTTCTCCCTTTTTGATTTGACAGATTTTTATTTTTTAAGCCATCGCTTCTATCAGCTGATAATTTTTGATCAATTTTATTTTTTAAATCTGCACCAAGCATTTTTTTTTCTTCCGCTGAGATATTCCATGAATTTGACAACAATTGGTCTTCTATGAAAGAATCCACCAAATAGTTCTCTTTCGCACTGGTCTTCCCATCCAGATATTTTTGCAATAATGTTCTAATGTGATGGTTTTTCATAGTTTTCAAAAAAAATGTAGGGATGATATAATATGTATTCCAAAAAAGGGTCTTTGGTGGTAGATTTATTTTTAAAAAAAAAATTGGCTAAATGGATTTTTATTTCAAAAGTTGAAGAAACAATGCTGTTATCGCTAACGAAAGCTTGCCATTTAAAGATTCGGCAATGATTTTTAGTGAATTATGAATCTGTTTTTTCACGGTTCCTTCACTAATTTCTAATTTTACTGCTATTTCCCGGTAGGATAATTGCTCGTCACGGCTTAAAATATAAACTTCCTTCATTTTTTTTGGAAGTTTGCTAATTCCAAGCTCAATTTGTTTTTCCAGTTCTTTTATAGAAATGCTTTCTTCAATATTCAGGCTGGTGTCGGCAGTAAATTCGCTAATTTTTTCGGCAAAGTCAGTTTGGTGAATATTCCGCTCGATGTAGCGGAGACTTAAGTTTCTAGCGCTTTTGATCAGATATGAAGCCAGACTTCCTTTGACTGCTAAATCCAATCTTCTGTTCCATAAAGAAATAAATATCTCTTGAACAATGTCTGCAGATTCTTCCTGTGATTTCGTTAAACGAATCGAATATGAATACATTTTTTCCCAGTAACGATTGTAAATTTCAGAAAAAGAAAGTTCATTCCCTTCATTTAGAAGCGAAAGAAGATCATTATCCGATAACTTTGAGTAAGAAAACATAAATTCTGCGATGCCGAATATAATTACAAATTGATTCAAAACCTTGAAATTTCCATCTCAGACATTTGAAGGTAAATCTAATTTGACATATATAACTTGTTGGTAAAAAGTGATGAACATCAAGATATTTGACCAAACTGGTTTATCGGCTTTTGATGACTAAAATTTAGGAATATAAGGTTTCACTGGGAATAAATTTGCTGTAAAGTTTTGCTTGACTGCATTTTAGTGAATTGGCAGAAAGGGGTCAAATGAATTGGTTTGTGCACTTATTATCCAAACAAGATTACGAACGCAGATACCAAGGATAACTAAGTAGGTCTAAACAGGAATGTATTATGACACCTATTGAGTATTTAAAACTCCAAGTAAAAAATCTTCGCAAAGATTTCAAAACCCAAACCTCTTCTTTCGACTCGAAACTGGGGCGTAACATGTATGATGGATAAACCGAAGCCAATTGACTCCTTCTCACCAAAAATATTTTCTTCATAAAACCCTGTTTATTAATATGTTTACAAATAATTAAAGATTGGTGGGATGGGGTAAAATAAGTTGGTTTGTCCAGCCCTGCATTCCAAAAGCCTGTCTGTACGTTTGCCATTGCTAATACTTTTTTGGCATACATGATCAGCTCGGATGTACTCCTTAAAATTATAGTGGGGCCCGTCTCAGGCCATATTTCGGGCTTTGTATCCATCTGGCTATTTACATTTATATTCTATGGGGTATTTACCTATGTACGCGAAGTGGTGTGTACGGTAATCTGTCCGTATGGTAGGTTACAGGGCGTTTTGTTAGATAATCAAAGTTTGGTGGTAGCCTATGATTTTGCCAGGGGCGAACCACGTGGTCATCTTCAAAAAAATGCTGATGAATTAACAGCCGGCGACTGTATAGATTGTGGACTTTGCGTGCAGGTTTGCCCAACGGGTATCGATATTCGCGAAGGTACACAGCTCGAATGTGTAAAATGTACTGCCTGTATCGATTCATGTAAAGAGGTAAAGATTAAAATAAACAGACCTAAAAATCTGATCGGTTTCTTCAATCAGGATTTTATTAACGAACGTAAACCCTATAAAATTGGCTTAAAATCTTACGGTTACGCTGCGGTACTGTTTGTGGTAATGATGGTTTTTTCTTCACTGATCTATAAAAGAGAAGATATCCAGACCACGGTATTGAGAGCAAGTGGTACTTTATACCAGAGTAGGGGAGCAGATAAAACGAGCAATCTTTATAATGCAGAGCTGATCAACAAAACCAATAAGGCTGTAAAGTTTACTTTCAGATCGAAGGAAAAGGGAGACAAAATTAGTTTCATCCAAAAAGCTGATCTTTTACCAAAAGAAGGCTCGGTACACCTTACTTTTTTTCTGATCAGGAAAAATAATGCCATTAAAAAATATAAAACCGATGCCGTTTTTGAAATTATTGCAAATGGCAAAGTTTTAAGCACAGCAACTACAAGTTTTTTCGCGCAACCGGAAGGAATTGAAATAGAGAATGAGTGAATTAGAGAGTGGTTGAAGGATCGGAAATAATAATTACATGTGAACAATTACTCATTCAAAATTAAAAAAAGAGATATGAACTGGGGAACAAAAATAGTATTGGGTATGCCTACATTCATGATGTTTATTGGGGGGATGGTAGTCTACATGTTCCATGTACACGGAAGAGATGCCTTGATAGAAGAAAATTATTACGAAAAGGGAATCAATTATAATGCAGAATACAATGCCAAAGTGAACGTTATAGACGATAATGCCAGTCCGGAAATTACCATTACAAAAACTCAGATTATCATTCAGGTAAAAGATAGTGCACAATACGATCTTGTTTTAATGCGGCCTGCCAATAGCAACGATGATGTTAAGTTAAAGGGAAGGACCTCAGGGCCGGCGAATCTTATTCTGGTTGATAAAACTAAAATGCCTAAGGGAACGTGGTTTTTAAACCTCCAGTGGCACTTCTCAGGCAAAGATTATCTGTTTAAAAGTAACATCACCCTATGATGGATTTTTTACCATTGGCATTTTTGATGGGACTTTTCGGAAGCCTTCATTGCGCCGTAATGTGCGGGCCGATTATGCTGGGTATGCCATTCGCGAAGCAGAATTTCTTTCAAAGTGGATTACAGCTTTTGTTGTACCAATTTGGCAGAATTGCCGTGTATACTGTGTTAGGATTGTTGGTGGGTGCTTTAGGGAGCAGTATCCGCATTTTTAGTGATCAGAAAATGCTGAGTATCTTAATCGGTTGTATACTGATTTTATTTACAGCGCTACAGTTTAATGCTGTTTACAGAAATAGGTTCGCAAAGCTTCAGTTAAAGGCGCTCAATCCGCTGAGCAGACTTATGGGAAAAGTATTCAATTTGCCATTGTGGGGATTGTTTGCCGGAATGCTTAATGGCATCATCCCCTGCGGGATGGTTTATCTAGCACTTGCAACTGCTTTAAATACTGGTAGTATTAAATCTGGTGGTACTTTTATGTTCTTCTTTGGATTGGGTACCGCACCACTGATGCTTATGATTTCGTTAGGCGGGATCTTTCTGAAGAAATACATCCACTTTAATACCAACAAACTTATCCCCTGGTTTATGTTTTTTATGGGTACCTTACTTATCTTGAGGTCGGCCGATTTGGGTGTTCCCTTTATATCCCAAAGGACTATCAGTACGTATGGTCAAGCAAAAGATTGCCGATAAAAATATCGCTGATAAAACCTGAAAGGCAGTTGCCACCATTAAATAACTTTGCGCTTTGTTAAATAATTTTTAAGGAAAGCAAAACTTTGCATAATATCAAGTTTTTTGGTTCAAAGTTTCCCGATGAAGGTGTGTCATTTGATTGCAATTTTCATTAAATTCTCAAGAGTTAAATTAACCCTTTCATTTTCAAATCATCAACTATGGGCTCAATAAGAAGTAGAAAGGCTTTCAAATATTGAAAGTACTCCCGCTGATCGGTACGGTACTTTAAATTTAAAGCCTTAACAACTCGATTGTTAAGGCTTTCTTGAGTTTGGCTAATTTCTCATGTAAAATAATGAAGATAATACAGGATTTGCTAATTTTTCCAATTTTGCTATTTTATTCTCTATGTTCACGAAGTCGGAAAAATTGATTTTGATGCTCTCCATCCATTTTTCTGCTCTAAATCTGTTTAATATATCTCCCGTTGTTGTTCTTTTTCTTATGGCATTGTTATACCATTTTGTCCCTGGCAGAGAAACCTTTTCAGCCAGGTCCGTTTCGTGAGCAGCCAATAGCATCATTCCGTAGCATGCTGAAATAAACGCAGGTACTTTCTCCACGACACCTTCTAACCTAACCTGGGCCTGCCCACAGCCGATCAGCGTTTTCTGATCCCGAAAACCAACCTCTATTTCCCATCTTCTTATATAGCTCTGCAACAGCGTACTTATTTCCATTTCTGGATTGGTACATATCAGATATGCCGGGTTCCTGTAAAGTAGTTTTGATTTTTTAGTGAGCCTGTAGCCGACTGGTCTTACTATAACAAGCATTAGGTTTTTCTGTCCTGATTTTCTCCATCTTATGTTCCTGATAACCTTGACATCAAAGGATCTGATTTTCCCTGCTGCCCAGGCTTTCACTTCCATATAGGGGTATTGAAGGTTCTGTCGGATCATTTCCGGAGTGGGAAGTTCCTCTCCATAATACTTTTTTCTGCCGGATCCCTGGGGTTGCTCACAGGGAAGTGCATAAAGCTTACAGTCTTTTCGGATCCTGCCTATCAGATCAACGTTATCAGGGAGCTTTCTTATCACTGTTTCATTGGTATAGCTTCCGTCCACGCTCATGATAAGCTTCCTTTCTGCGTGCCCATCGCTATCCAGATCGGTCCTTAACTTAACAATGCGCTGAATACCGATTTCACTAAGCTTGGCTTTTTTCTGGGTTTCTTTGAAAGCAGCAACTTCCGCTTGTGAAGAATTCTTACCAGGTTTCCTGGTGGCGGGGCAATGGACAAGATCTACAGGTATTGCTTTTGAAGAACCAGAGGATCCATTCTCTAACAGCGAGAGCGAAACCTGTATAAATCTTTGGCCCCAGACGAAATTATTTGCGAAAGGTGGCCCTAAAGGATCTCTTAACCAAGAGGTTCCGAATACATTTTTTCCTTTTTTACGAAACAGGGTATCGTCCATGTGGCCATAGATATTCGTGTCTTTTAAAGAAAAATTAAGTTTCTGGACACCTCTTCTTACAGCCCCGAAGATACAATCAAGGTTCATTCTGTCATCCTTAAACAATCTATACGCTGCAGACCAGTCCCTGAACTGGTTGCCATTGGCTGAGAGTATACCGGTAATGGTACACCGGCCAAGACATCCCAGTACACCCATTGCCAAAGACCTGGCACGTTCAAAAGTTCTGGCTTGTTTAAAAGCTGGCAGGCAACCCTCAAAAATCGATCTGAAGCTTCCGATCAGGGTTTCTTGGGGAGTTTTTTTTTAAGGTCCTCAACGGACTCATCACTTCTCTGAAGCACCAATCGCTGGTTGTCATCGATAATCCACTCCACAATCTCGCCCTGCTTGAACTCAATTGCCTGGGCAACAGCTGCCGGAAAATTAACGTACCACTGCTCACTTGTCTTCCTCTTAATAACCTGTACTTTCGTTGGGTAACCCATATCTAGTCTTTTAACTAGATATAAAAATCTAAAAAAATAGCCGTAAAACCAAATTTACGGCTACTTTTTTTTATTGACTAGTAAATAGCCAAACTCAAAAAAGCCTTAACAACTCGATTGTTAAGGCTTTATTTATTTAAAAACAACCTTTAACCGCCTGATATTTGACTAAACTTTGTTTTAATGGAGTGTCTTAGTATCGATAAGTCAGAAACGGTGGCGAATGGTTTAATAGGCAGGGTAGATTAAAACTCAAACCTTCTACGTTGATCTCCTTGTCAAGCTAACACGCAATAGCCACCTGTCAAGTTTAGATTAATGGAACTTTTCCAGTTTTTTGATGTTGTAAATTATACTCTTAAATCAATAACATGAAAAATGAACCCATTAAAATTAGTGAAAAATTTAATGTTGACACCGCAACATTGTTCAGGGCTTGGACGGATGAATCTGCATTGAAAGCCTGGTGGAAACCAACAGGGAAAACACTTTCAAATGTAGAGAACGATATTAAGGAAGGCGGAAAAGTTGCGTATCATTTCGAAAGTGAAGCCGAGACCACCGGTAAATTAACCATCGAGGGTACGTATCAATCTGTAATTCCAGAACAAAAACTGGTTTATACCTGGAACTGGATAGTTGATGATGCAGCACTTGAAAATGGTAATTATCTGCTTACCGTTGGCTTTGAAGCTGCGGGAGAGGGATCCGAAATAACGATCACACAGGAGAATCAAAGTGAAACTGAAGGAATACATCCACACGAGGAAGGTTGGAAAGAAGCGCTGGAAGCTTTAAAAACTTATCTGGAAAAAGAAGCATTAAACGGAGAATCAGCACAACATTAGTTGCTTAAAGCATCCCAGTTTTGTTGTTATTTGAGATGTTGGAATGGGCATCTCGAATAACATCAACGAGCGATTTTTTCCCATTTATATGCAAAGTCATGTTCTTCAATCGCGACAATGCCATGCCGTCTATGAGGTAACCAAATTTAGGGAGAAGGTGAGCTCATTAATTGATATTTTCAAATAAACTTAAAGCAAAACTGATAATCTGCTATTTTAGCAGACGCCAGAATCATGGCCCGTTATCAACTCAAATCACTTTTAAAAAAATGTATAAATCCCAGGTTCCAAAAGCTTTACTGAATCTTATCATTTTATTGACAATCTCGCTGTGTTGGGTAGGATCATCCAGGGCACAAGATTCTTTAAAAAGAGCTCAGGATTCTGTTCAGGTTATCCCTGACACATTGCTGTTCAGAATCCAGACTGCCCAGGCAGCCATTACGGAAATTAATGCAGCCAATAAAAAAGGCTATGATGTGAGTGCAACTCAAGATCGGCTGGCAGTACTTGGTTCCAGTATTGCTTCCGTAAAAAGGGATTTTGGCAACGGAAAAGGTAATGCAGAAAGCAGAAGCCTGGTTAGTTTTAAACTGATCTTGAAAGATGTGCAGACTGAACTTTCGGCAATCTCTGCACGCCTGGTCAAAACCAATTCTGAACTTCAGCGAATGTCGCAACAGGTAATTGACCTCAGTTCCGATTCGCTGCTTCTTGCAGATCAGGAAGAATCAGAAAAAATGTTGTACAGACCTCAACTCTTGCAAATAAAAACCCGTTTGCACGAAACTGGAGAGGTTACAGGCAAAAACCTTTCAAAAGTAAGCGAGCTTTTAGCAAAAAGTTCTTCCATGAGCAGTGAGGTAAATGATTTACAAGTTGCCCTTGATGACCAGCTGGAAAAATCTGGACGGATTGCGGCCAATAGAGAAGTTCCATACATTTGGTCAGCACCTTTAAAACTGTTTGGGTTTAGCCAAATTGGTTCAAGGTTGTCCGATGCCTATTTCGGACAGGGAGAAATCTTCCAATATTTTATCAATTCAATCTGGGATACCGGCGTTGTGTTACTGATTGTTGTGCTGGCTTTTTTTATCTGGGTTCACCGGAACTTTGTAACAGCAAGTCGTTTATCAGTTAAGCGAAAGATAGGAGAACTCAAATTCGACTATTTGCGGGCTTATCCCATTATGGCCAGTTCCATTGTTCTTTTATGTCTTTTGCTCGCCTTTCACTCCGATGCACCCTCTATTTTTATCGAGGTGGTACAACTTATTTTAATGATTTTGATTACCATCCACTTGCGAAGAGTTTTGCCAAAAGAGGCGCTAAGGTTGTGGTTTATGATTCTCGGTGGCTTTGTGTTCCTGGTTTTTGCCTCGAGCCTGATCAGTGAGGCGCTCTTGCCGAGATTGATTTTGTTGGCCATCCATGTGGGTTTTCTATTTTTAGGAGTGAGGATGTATGGGAAAACAAAAATTCCGCAGTTTTCCAAAAGGTTCATTAAATTAGTTATCTGGGTGCTGGTATTGATGAACGGACTGGCGATAATCATGAATGTGTTTGGCAGAATCAGCTTATCTAAAGTCTTTGGCATGGCTGGGGTCATTAATCTGACGCAAATGATTTCGCTGGCTGTATTTATCCAGATTATGCTGGATGCACTCGAACTACAAATCAAAATAAGTTCTTGCAATAAAGGTTTCTTCTCCAGGTTAAATCCTGATGCAATGAAATCGCAGTTCAAAAAGGTACTTAAGGTATTCAGTTTTATTGTTTGGCTTTTAATCTTATTTAATAATCTGGGGATGTCATCCGGGATTTATAGCCTGATGACTGGCGTACTCTCCAAAGAAAGAAGTTTCGGCAGCATCCACTTTTCGCTTGGAAATGTGCTTTTCTTCTTCATTATTATATACGTTTCCAATAAATTACAAAAACATGTGCCGCTATTTTTTGGCGAACAAAAAATCAGTTTCGATGGCGCCAGTGATCATAAGGGTTCAAAAGTGGCACTTTTTCGGTTAATCATTATCGTGATTGGACTGCTTCTAGCTTTTACCGCATCTGGCCTCCCGATGGATAAACTTACCGTTGTTTTGGGCGCACTTGGTGTTGGAATTGGATTAGGTATGCAGAATATTGTGAACAACTTTGTTTCCGGCATTATTTTAATATTCGAGAAACCCTTCCGTATTGGTGATTATGTTGAACTTGCAGATAAAAAAGGTAAGGTTCAGGATATTGGTATTCGGTCGAGCAAATTACTCACGCCACAAGGCTCTGAAGTGATCATCCCAAATGGTGATTTGCTTTCCGGCAGGTTGGTCAACTGGACGCTGAGCAATGATTATCTGAAATCCGAATTACTAATCAAAGTAAGCTCCACCGCTAACATGCAGCAGGTTCAGGAAATCATTTCCGAAGTGATCAAAGGATCAGTCCATACCGTAAACAAGCTCCCACCAGAAATTTTAGTTAATAATTTGGCAGCCGATAGTGTGGAAATTAAAGTTTTAGTTTGGGTTAACAATGTGTATGTAGAAGCCGCCTTTAAAAGCGAGACTCTTTTGCGCATCATGGTTGCTTTCCAGGAAGCAGATATCAAAGTGATGTAATTCGCGATTTGTTACATCAGATAGGTTGAGTAAACGCTTTGAAGAAAATCCCTGCATATTTTCTTGTTTTGTGCAAATTACTATTTGCCAATGCGCAAAAGCCCAGTCTCATTTTTTAATTTTTCCAGATGAAGATTTAATAAATATACGGAACCTGAAGAAAAAAGCATTAGATCTATATTCTTTGGTGAGTTTCAATTTGGGTCGCCCTTGATAATAGCTTATTTAACTAATCGTTTGCTAATATTTAATTTCTTTTGATTTGAGTTACCGGTCTGTTCTGACTATATGATTTGTTAAAGAAGGATGCTGTTTACTTCCGCTACAAAACGTTCCACTTTTTTTGTACTAAAAAAACTTGATAGAACCAACACATCTTCTTTCTGGCTTCCCGGTTTAAAAAAATATACCTGTACATCGGTTCCCGAATAAATCATATTAGTTGATTTTCTAACCGTTTGGATTCCATTGAAATCATCAAATGAATAAGTTCTGTTCCCCAATCCGATAGGGTTTTTTCGCGTGAGCATTCTGGAACCCTTGTCAAGAGTAATTTCGGTAAAACCCGACAGGATAATCGCTGGTCCTCCAACCAGGGTAAAGAGCAGAAAGCAAACTCTCCCGATATTAAAGCCGCCGCCCAGCCATGCATAGGGTGTAATTTCATGAATGCCTATAGCCAAAAGACAAACGCCAAGTAAAAGGCTGCCGATTCTGTTTCTTTTAAGAGTGTATGCGCCACCATTTGGGATAAAAAACTTATACTCATCAATATACTGTGGGGCGAAATCTCCCAGGCTATCATGCGCCTCCAGATGACGGTGTAGAGGGGTGATTACCTCATCGACAAAGGCGATTGCATTGGGATCATCATTTTTTCCATAACTGGATGATACCAGTATCCCTTTTCCATATCGATCATTTTTTTTAAATAGCCTGTAGGTATAGGACCCAGCCATGTTGGAAACAGGTGAAATACTGTATATTTTAGAAAATGGAAGGGAAGATATGGTCAGCAAGCCCATTATTTTTTTTCGCATGACGCCCGCACTAATGTCAAACTCTACAGATGTGCCCGCCCACAGGATGAATAGGGTAACGACCGTTATCAGGATAATAAGTATTGGCAGGGAAGAAGTAAAAGAATTTCGGAGATAATAAAGATAGACCAGGTATCCGCTCAGGAAAAAAATGGATAGTACGGCAGCAAGAATATAGGATAGGCCATATGGGTAAACTGTTATACGGTCCGGCTCAATCCGCCAACGGGTTTTCGATAATGATTTCAATGACAAGGGCTTTAGATTTTTTAAACATCTAAACACTTTATGAGCGATTTGGTTTTGCTGATATTTAATGAAATCATTAGTAAAAGGAAGTGGTAAGAGGGGCAGAATACATTCGTTTTTTGAGACAAGATACTCTAAAATTCATATCTAAAATTACAAACAAGAAAATCCCCAGGTTTTGAAAATCAAATTTAAAGATTGAAAGTAGAAAACTAAGATTTATATAAAGATTTTTTTGCAGCCAGTTTTAAGACTTCCACAATCCCTTCATTCTTTACTATATACATTCCTAAAGTTTCGTTGGAAATTCCTTCTTTAAGAGAATAAGTAAAAATCGGTTTTTTGTTTTCAAAATAGGTGTCTAGGTATCGAAATGAGATATTTTTAAAGTTATTTAAAGAAGTAGCTAGCTCTATGATGTGAATAGAGATAACAAATGCTGAATTTTGAATAGCTTGTTGCTCCGCCATAATTAGAGAAGATGCATCATAGGCATCCTTTACATTAGTTCCTCTAAATAACTCATCAAATATCACAAAAACATTTTGGTTCTTAACAAAATTTCTGCAACCTCCTTTACTCTCTTTACTTCCGTATAATAATGACTTAAACCATCGTTGATATTGTCAGGAAGATTAATTGTAGTTACCAAACCATTGAGCACACTCAATTTCATTTCCTCTGCTGGGACGGGAAAGCCTAGGTGAGATAAATAAATTGTTAACCCCAGGGACTTTAACAACGAGGACTTTCCAGCCATATTAGATCCTGTTAAAAATATTATGTTTTTAGTAACATCTATCTGGAGATCATTTTTAACTGGTTCTTTAATCGAAGGATGAAAGAGGCCAGTAATAGATATATTTAAATCTTCCTCAATATTAAAAATCGGGAACGAAAATTCTTTAGAAGCAGCAACTAAAGCGACATTTTCAAAAACGTCTAATTCATACATCAGCTGTAGGAATTTTTTAATATTATGTTTTTCTGCTCCGCGTATAGCTCTGTCTAACTTTGTTACAGCTAAGAAACGAAGATGTTTTTCGTTGAGCAATGAAGCTTTCATCAAAACACCTCCATCAATGGTATCAAAAATCTCATCGAAAATTTCATGAAGATATGTTGGAGGATTATTTGCTTTTTGATCGTTTATGAAGTTTAAAATGTATTTTGTAGTCTTGATAAGATAATTGAGCCCAGTTTTTATAATATAATAATTATTACTAGAATTACGTATTAAGTAATCCGATAAAGCATCAAGTGGATTATTTTTAAAGTGCTTAAATTTGCTTTCAAGATAGAAATCAATCAAATCGATTTCTTCATTTCTGATATCAAAATTAATTTGGTTATCAAAAAAAACCTAACACCGTCCCTCTTGAGACTTCTGTATAAAGTGACTTATTCTTATTGCCGAAATTTGGACGACAGGAAAGATCTTGAGCAAGAAATTATAATCCAACTATGGAAGTCATTTAAAAACTATAACCAGGAATTCAAACTATCTACCTGGATATACAAAATAGCTCTGAATGTGGCAATATCGCATTATAGAAGAGATGTGAAACGTAAGGAGACTAATGAACCTTATGATGATGCTGTCTTTCAAATTTCCGAGGAAGAAAATTGTTCTGAAGAGAATACCTATAGAACGCAGCTCTTATATAAATTTATAAACAAGCTTGATGAGCTAAATAAAGCAATCATTATCCTTTATTTAGAAGATAAAAGCTATAAAGAAATATCAGAAATCATTGGATTAACGGAAACAAATGTGGGAACTAAGATTAACCGAAGTAAAAGAAAATTGAAAGAAAGCATTTCATTATTAAATGACTAGGTATATGGAACTCGACGAATTAAAAAATCTCTGGCAAGCAGATGACAAGAACTTAGATAGCAGAATAAGACTTAACAACACACAATTGATGAAAATGAATATAGAGAATGCAGCCGGAGAATTTAGCAAGATTATCAACATATCATTGTTAGGGAGGAATATGGCCTTAGTTTATTGCTTTATATCAATTGGCATGGCTATTTTTATGATTAGTGCAATTGAATACAGCGTACCGGCGATATTCGGTGGCATGGCAATGCTTTGGTCATTTATCTCTCATTTATCAATAGAAAAACCTGACTATAATGATTCGATAGTCCAATTACAAAAGAATATTTGCAAATTTAGGATTCATTTGGCCGCAAATGCCAGGTACGACATCTTTCTAGTTGCATTATGGGTTTTAAGTGTAGTGCCTATTTTCATTAAAATTGTTTACAATTTTTCGTTGTTTAATAGCAATAAGGCGTTAGCAATCTTTTGTTTGGTTGGTTGTGTTGCGCTTTCCCTTATGATAGCTTTAAGCCGAAAAGCCTACGCAGAATACGATAGGACCTTAAAAAAATCCGAGGCTCATCTGGCAGAGCTCATTGAATTTGAAACGAAGAGCCTAAATGAATAACACTCAAAATATAATGAAAACACCAATGGCTGCGGGATCTTTTTTAAGATGTGAATTGTGCCAACTTACGTTCGAGGAACTAGTATCGTCTTATGGTTTGATGATGATTGAGCGGCCAATCGCGGGGATGAAAGTCAAAAAAACAGCACAGGTTTAAATCTTAACGTCACCCTTAAATATAATTGATAGTGATAGTCAACTTATTTTATGTCAGTATTAGATTATGATGGTGCACCACCATTTTTGAAATAGATGATTTTCAAACAAGGATTATCGTAAATTTGGACTAAACAAAATCTTATTTATAAAGTTGTAGATGTTAATTTAAATCAGATCATATCGTGAAATCCTTCCTCAAAAGAATCCTTTTTTCAACTGTTGCTTTCATTGCTTTATCAGCTCATGTTTATGCCGTAAAGCAGTCATTTTATTATCAGATTAAAGTATATCATTTTAAAACTGATCAGCAGGAGAAAGTCATTGATGAATATTTAAAAACTGCGTTTTTGCCCGCTTTGCACACCAAAGGCATTAAGGATATTGGTGTTTTTAAGCCGATTGCCAAAGATACTTCAGATAGGCTGATTTACGTTTTTATACCGCTTAAAAAACTGACGGATCTGGATAGAATCAATACGGCGGTTGGCAAGGACAAAGCGTTTGCTGAAAAAGGAAGCCCTTATTTAAATGCGTCATATAATGAACCGCCGTATACCCGTATAGAATCAATCATTTTGAAGGCTTTTGCTTCGATGCCAGAATATTCGCTTCCAAAACTCACTACACCTAAAAATGAACGGGTTTATGAATTAAGAAGTTACGAAGCGGCAACGGAAAATCTTTCCCGCAACAAAATTGAGATGTTCAACGATTATGAAGTCGCAATTTTTTCAAAGTTGAATTTCAATGCTGTTTTTTATGGGCAGGTGATTTCAGGTGGTAAAATGCCTAATTTAATGTATTTGACAACTTTTAATAATAAGGTCGATAGAGATAGCCATTGGGCAGCTTTTGGTCCTGAATATAAAAAGATCAGCGGTTTGCCTCAGTATCAGCATAATGTGTCCAAAAATGTCACCTTATTTTTATATCCAGCAGATTATTCTGATTTTTAAACAGACAGGCTTTTCCCTCTTTTATGAGATGGCAAAGGCTGATGTTAGTAGTTCTAAGAAGAAATTCTTAAGTTAACCCTCTATTTTTAATTTCTGCGGCAATAGCTTTGCTGGTTTTTTGGCCATTAATAATCAGGAACACAAAAAATAAAGGGAAAAAAGTAAAAAAGCCAAGCCCGTTTTTTAGTGAACTATAGATTGCAACACCCACCAAAGCACCAATAAGTATACAGGTAATAATTAAACTTGATTTTGCTGTCTGATGTCTTTTAAGTAGCTCTTGGTCAGATAGCTGCTTGATTTCCTGTATCGTATTCATAAGGTTAAATTTGATATTGTAAATTACACCGTTTAAAATTTCCTGTTTGATTGAACCACTCGATTAGAATTTGAAGGCAATTGAAATATTTTAATTAATCAGTTTGAACAGCGCCATTGAAAAGCCTACCAACACCGAAATAATTAAATAAGAGACAGGGATCATTATTGCTCTTAACAGTTTTGATCTCCTTGAATAGCCATACCCGGTAAAAAACTGGTTATAAAACCAAATACTGTAAAGGAAGCCGCCTACCGCTACAAATAAATAATAGAAGAATAATAGCGTAGGGATATGCGTGTAAAAAATCGTAACTACTGTAAATATTAAAGCAAGAATAAGTTCTACTGCCGTCTTGTAAGAATTCAAGACCAGGTGTTCGCTATAATTAAGTTTAGCCTTTTTGAACCAGAAATAGCTAAATAAAGAGTAAAGGGGGATCAATATCAAAATAATCACCTTTGGATATTTGGTGGCGAAACCCTCATAGGTACTCATTGTCTGCTTACTGTTCAATGGCATGATGTCTGATAAATGGATTTTTACATATGGCGATAGTAAACTCGAAATGGCCAGTAAAAGAATAATCAGGGTAACAAAACTAAAAAACCTCACCCTTTTTCCCTGAATAAATTCCCTAACGCTATCACCCGGTCTTAAAATCAGCTCTTTTAGTGTAAATAAGACTCCTTTATCAACATGCCAAACACCGTGAATAAGATCGTGTTCCATGAAATGAATTAAAGAGTAGCGATGAGTGCTTGCTTTTTGCCCACAATTTGCGCAGTAAGTCCCGGAGGTTTCCGACTGACAATTTAAGCAGGAATGTAGATCTAGATGTTTTGAGCCTTCCACTGTCAATTATTTCTGTTTTTTATAGCAGCATTAAGTTGATTAACTCTCATCAATATAGGGATCATCACGAGCAGGCAAACTGGAACGATAGCCAGTAAATATGCATTATGTTTGGTAAAGGTTAAATACAAAGCTAAGCTTATGGCAACAGCCATTATCAGCGCATATCCTATCGCGACGCCTTTCATCAGGTTTCGCTGTTTTTTTAATGATTCGATACTTTGATCTGAGACTTCAGTTTTCATTCGTTTATATGTATTGTTAAAAGCTTAAATTTCTAAACATTTTATCCTGCTCCTTCTGGTGCGTTAGCGAAGGAGCAACATAATTTTTCGGTTAAAGCAACATGGTTAGTGTTTCCGTTTTTAACGTCACATCATCCGTTAACGGGCGATGTAATTCTTATCTGTCAGCATGCTATTCTTCAAATCTTAATCGTTTCATCGTAAAATGTAACCAAATTTAGCCATCCGAGAAAATTTCATTCAGTACCAAAGCTAACATTATTCAAAACTGGAAAAATGGGTTTCAATAGTAGGTGATGCCTTTACGAATTATGTAAAAATTGTAGCTTCTTCTAGTTATTTAATTTCCCGATGCCTGCTTCAAATTTATCAAAATATTATTATATCTCAACATTGAGAGTTAAATTTATTTTACGTTTGCTAAAATCTTAAACAGGTAACAATTTTTCAAAGGAAGATAGGGCTGAATACGGTGAACAAAAACTGGTGAGGCATAATCTATCGTTAAACAAAGCCAATAATTTATTCTCGTGATCTTTTTAGTTTGGTTCAACAAATACTCAGCTTTTAAGCTTTAGATTATCATTAGACAGAAATGAAACAGCCTTTCGTTTTATAGGTAGAAGCTTTGACGGTGCCACGAAAAAAATGCAAATTGCAGCAAAGTTTATTCAAATGGCAAGAAAAGTAACGGATGGCCCAGTCAGGAACAAGGAACGTACCAAGAAAAATTTGGTCGATGCGCTTGGAGAAATTTTGAAAAGGGATGGTTTTTCGGGAGTGAGCATTAGTAGGGTTGCGGAGAAGGCAAAGGTGGACAGAAGATTGATTTATGATTATTTCGGTGGATTGGAGGGTTTGGTGAAAGAATACCTCAATAATAAGGACTATTGGAAAATTAGTCCGGAGGAAATTAGTGAGATTGTTGAAGAAAGTAAAGTAGATGATGGGAAAGCATTTGCCTATCAGGTTCTGGAAAACCAGTTCAATAGCCTAATGAGTAGCGAGGAAATGAGACGGATCATTACCTGGGGGCTAAGCGAAAAGTCATCTGTTTTAAAGGAATTAGACTCAAAGCGAGAGAATATTGGTGATCAGCTGCTGCGTGAGATCTTCGATAAAACCTTCAGTGATAGCCATAAGAATTTCCGGGCAATTTATGCGATATTAATGGGTGGAGTGTATTATCTTACACTTCATAGTAATATGCAGGAAAATCCTTTTTGTGGTATCAACCTTCAAGAGCCATCCGGTCAGGAAGAGATTAAAAAAACCCTCAAAACAATTATCGAGCTTGCATACACTTGATCCGTTGCTAATCAAACCGAATATGAAGTAACGTTACATTTCAATCCTTAAGAATAGGGGAGTAGAATAATGAGTGGATTTTGGCTAAACATTATTATTTGTGAAGTCAATGATTGCTTTTGACCTTTTTAAGATTTTATTACTTAAGACAATTTTATTTTTGAATCGCTTGGCCTTACTGCCAAGTTTATTTTTTTACAACCACAATCTTTCGGATAAGGGCAGCCTGGTTTCCATTGATCAGCGTGACCACACTGCCGTTTTTCCAATATTGTGCAGTTCCGGATGCTCCAGCATCACTGTAACCAGCGACGTAAACATCTGATCCTACCACGGCTATCGATTGACCAAAGGCACTTTGAGGACCATTAGACAGCGCAACTGGCACCCCGTTTTTCCAGTATTTGGCAACTATGGCATTACTCCCGATAGCTGAGCCAGCAATGTAAACATCACTTCCACTCACTGCAATAGCAGTACCTCTTACATCGGCAGAACCATCATTGATAAGAACTGGTGCCCCCAGGTTTTTGCTGTAGCGAGTTTGAGACTGCCCTGAACTATTATAGCTTTCAGACCATGCCATATAAAGATCGTTCCCAGATCGTGTTAAGGCCTGATCGCCGGCTGTTCTTGTTCGATCAGAAAGATCGATTAATTGTCCGTTCTTCCAGTAGCAGGTAATGGGAGTCAGCCAATCAAGATTTCGTCTTTCGCCTATCACATAAACGTCACAGCCTACAATGGTAATATCCTATGCAATAGCCTGTTAGGTTTTCCTCGGTAAGCACTACCGGCGTTCCATTCTTCAGTATTTGGCCTGATAGGTTGTTCGCCCATTGGCGATTTCCTGACCGGCAATGTAGACATCGTTTCCTTGTATAAAAATATCATTGGCATAAGCGTCTCTAGTGCCATCGGTGAGTGATATTGCTGTTCCATTTTTCCAGTATTTTGATACATATTTTCCAGCTGCATTAATTTCGTATCCTGCTATATGCACATCCGATCCGGATACCACCATTGCATTTGCATCAGATGAGCCTGAGCCTCTTCCCAAAGTTATGGCATTGCCGTTTTTCCAGTATTTAGCCACATAGCCCTCTCTTCCTGCGGCATAGATGTCAAATGGTGCAGAATCGGGGAGATCCTCACGGCTTCTTTTTTTGCATGAGGTGAATAGCGTAATCAGTATAAGGAAAAGTAATGCGTATTGTATCGGTTGTTTCATAAGATAATATTGGTGTTAGCTGAACAGCAATAACTGGATTTGGTTTGGATCATTTTTTCTTTGATCGACGGTTTCATGGATGCATTTTTAATACTCGATCTATATAAATGAAGATTTAGAAATGATACAATCTGAAGATTCTGCTAGCCCTGCAAAATCAATGAAATATTTATTTATTTAGGTGTAGCATAAACACATCTGTTCTCGTTTTGATGATAAAATACCAAACCAAAAAACAATGAAAAATATCGCTCTAAAAAACAGTCTTTTATTATTGATCTTCGTTTCAACTATTTTTCTCAGTTGTAAAAAAGATCGTGGTTTCATTCAGACCAAACCAGTAGATTCTTTTCTTCCAATGCAGGTGGGAAACCTTTGGTATGCCAACAAAGAAAACTACACGGAAATTCAAGATAGCACGCTAATCAATGGGAAGCTGTTCTACAAATTTTTCTCCTTAATTGGAGGAGATGGGATCAGCATTTCTTATTTGCGTATTGATGAGCAAGGTAAACTTATCGCTAGTGATCCAAAATATCCAGACTTAAGGGTTATACGGGCCGACTTCAATGCAAAAATTGGGGATGTGTTTTTTACCATAGGATCGGGTACTGATACCGACCAACAAGTTACCGTTACCGAAAAAACAGATTCCGAAATGCGCTTTTCATTCGATTCCATTTATCATCCGAATTTGAAAGGACATCCCTTTTTGGTCAGTTATATTAAGGGGCAGGGGTTTTCAGGAACCTGGACGAAGCTTCGTATTAACGGTGTTCAAATTAAATAACGCAACATTACAACGCTCCAGTCAAATTTAAAAATGGCCACAGATGAAGATCCGGGCCATTTTTATTTAGTTTATTTATTATTTGTTCTTTCTCAGATCTGTAAATTCCGCTGCTTTGTTTTTAGAAGTTTTTTTCAGCTTAAACTGATCAAACACTTCTCCAGATGCTTTGTAAGCCGTATAGTTCAAATCGTCACCATTTACAGAAATGATTTGGAAGAGCTGCGTATCTTCTGCAAAAACATCCATCCATTTTGGGTTAACATCCACCTTGTACATCTTAGGTCCAGCTACTGAAACCACATACATCGGTCCGCCTACTTTGCCCGAAGTTCCGAAAGGCAGGTTTTGACCACGACTATAGGTATGATCATGTCCTTGCAACAATAAATCGACATGGTATTTATCAAAGAGCGGCTTAAACAATTCTCTGAATTCCTTATTATCTCGCCCTTTTGCCGTAGAATAAATTGGGTGGTGATAAGTAATCATAGTCCATTTTTTGGGATTGTTTTTCAAGACTTCCTCAAGCCACTTTGCTTGCAATTTTAATGAGGTAGAATCCAGCACAATCATTTGTGAATTGAGCGAGATTACCCTCACATTCGAATAATCAATATAATACACCGATTCTTTTAACTGCGCAGGACCGTTTTCTGGCAGTGTGTATTGTGCCCGCCAATGCGGATCTAAAGTTAATGTACGGTGCTCATCTCTAAAATATTCGTGGTTTCCCGATGATGGAATACTCGGAATCATTCCATTGATAAAACCTCCACCAAAGTGCCACTCGCCCCATTCATTATCGTTGTTTGATCTGTTGATCAAATCTCCGGCATGAACAATAAAACGGGCATCACCATGTGTGGCAAAGGCCTTTCTAATTACTCTCGGCCATTTTGAACGGATATCGTTCTGTGCATCTCCAAGGTAAATAAAAGAAAAGGGCTTGTCTGTAGCTGGTGCAGTTTTAAACTGAAACCATTCACTCCAATTTTTACCATCTCCAACCCGATAGGTGTATAAACGATCTGGTTGCAAATCGCTAAAAGTGATGCTGTGATAATTTGCCGATTGGTATTCTATGCCTTTTAAAGTGGAAGTGACTGCTTGATATTCCTTCGCATCCGGCTTTTCTAATTTTGGCGAACTGCTTTCCAGCAAAATCTGCCCGTAGCCTACACTTACCGTGCTATCTGTTCTCCAGGTAACCGACTGAGTGGTTTTAGGATCGCCAGACCAGGTGAGGATGATTCGATCGGGAAAAGAGCCTGCGTTAAAATTTTGCGCCTTTACCTGGTTGTAAATAACGGCAGAGAGTAAAAGGCTTATGGATAAGAGAATTTTTTTCATTTTCATTATTGGAAAGGAGTGTATTTGAAGCCTAGGTTGGCCCATGATGAATAATATTTGTGGTCGTTCGGGCGTCCATCACCATAATCGAGTATGATTTGGGCGTTATTGATGTTGCTGATTCCCATGAAGATGGAGAACTTTTTGCTGATCTTTTGTGATGCTGAAAAGTCTAACTGTACTCTGCCTTTTTCCATCAAATCATTTGCTTGCACCTCTGCCAGTTCGGAGATAAAAGTATCGTAGAAATTCACAGAAATACGACCAGAGAAACCATATTTCTCATAAGACAAAGAAGCGTTTCCAACCTTCGGGCGCATAGATGGGAGTCTAACCGTTCTTTCGCTAACTATTCCAGGAACAGTAAACTTAGATTGAATTTGAGTAAAGTTACCGTAGATACCAAAGCCATTTAAGAAACCCGGTAAAAAGGTAAGCTGTTGCTGCCAGGCAATTTCATAGCCGTAAACATGCGCATTAGCGCCATTAACAGTTTGTGTTACCTGATAGCCGTTAAACTGTCCGCCAACCTGGGTGTAAATACTTTCGAAAATATAGTTTTCTATGTTTTTGTAAAATACACCACCCGAAATTAGACCTAGGGATTTTAGATAATGCTCAAATAAGAAATCAACATTTGTGGATGTCGCTTGATCAAGATTCGGATTACCGATTTTCATCCGTTTTCTTCGAGGTTCCACTTCCTGCCAAGGTACAAGATCGTAATAACCAGGACGGGAAAGTGATCTGGTTACTGCAGCCCTAAAATTGGTTCTCGAATCCAAAGCATATTTTAGATTTAAACTCGGGAAAAATCCAGCAAAAGATGATTTGGTGTTCACCTTATTGGTACTCAAATAATTACCGGTGTTATCAAAATTTACGATATTTCCATTGTAATTGAAACCAGTCCGTTCGTAACGCAAACCACCAATAATATCAAACTTGTTTAAGGTTAGCTTTCCCATCCCGTAACCCGCGGCCAATGTTTCGCTACCATTGTAAGTATCTGGGTCGGTGTTTTGACGGATATAGGTCGTGTTATCTACAAAAAGTGATTTGTTGTTTTGGTAATATTCTTCTACCAGATAACCATCAGCAATTGCTCCCGAAAGGTTGTAATTGCCATCGAAATATTTTTCACGCTCATAGTTTCCGAGGAAGTTGGAAAGCGATAGTGTCCCTGTTTTTAAAGTATATTGATAATAATCTCTGGTGTGGTCGTCTTCTTTATACTTGTAGCGTCCTCCAAACTTGACCATCAATTTATTTTTTTCACTCAAATCGAAAGTGCGTTGCAAGTTTGCAGATGCCTGACCATCCTTGTCATGGGCAATCTGATGTCGGTTGGTGTAATAGTTTGTTTTATAATTTGCGGCATTGTTGGCATCTACATTTCCAAAATCAAACTGAGGGGCTCTAGGATTTGATACATCCAACGCAGCTGAAAGACCTGTATTGCTGAAATAACCATCAAAATATAGCGGTTGATCGTATAAACCGGTGGAGTAAGTAAAGTCTACGTTCGCTTTCCAGTTGTTGAAATCGGTTTTATAGCCTAATGAGAAACTGGTCAAATCGCGGTTGTAATTTCTCGGCGAACCACTCGAACCAATATTTACGCCAGTTACATGGTTAATATCGGTGTAATCGCCAATGCTGTAACTTTTCGTCCCTCTGGTTTGAAGTTCATAAAACTTATTGAAAGATCCTCGCAGGTAAATCTGGCTTTTCTCCGTAGGGAAAAAATCGAGCTCTGCTTGCAAACCCAGGTTTTCACGTCTTAAATCAGAACCTTCAAGTTCTAAATTAGATAACAAAACCTTTTCCTGTCCATTAATTTCATAAGTATCATAATCTTTTTGAACGCGATCTTCGCCTCTAAAGCTCTTGCTGTAATTAACCCCGGCAAGGTATGCCCATTTATTATTTCGCTTTCCGTAGGTGATGGAACCATCGATGTTTTGCTTATCTAACAAGAAATTATGACCGAATGAACCTTTTACCTGAAGTTGTTCCTGACCCTGTTTTGGTGTTTTAGAAATAATATTTACCGAGCCTGATGTACCGTCAGCATCCATATCTGGGGTAAGCGTTTTGTTTACTTCAATGGCTTCTACCGTAGAAGACAAAATTCCATTTAAATCTATTTCTCTGGAACTTGTAGAAGTGGAAGGCAATCTGTTGCCATTCAGCGTTACCGACCCCATAGATTGATCAAGTCCTCGGATGATGATGTTGCGTGGTAATCCGTAACTGTAATCCATGGCAATTCCAGGAACTCTTTGCATCGCCTCGCCAACTGTTGCATCCGGAAAACGTTCAATTTGTTCTTCAGAAAGTACATATTTAATGTTATCTGCATTTCGCATGCTACTTAATGCAACCGCCTCTCCACGTCTGATTCCATTGATGGTGATGCCTTTCATCTCGTTATTCAATCCCGAAATTTTTAGCTCAACGTTGGTGATTTTTCCATCTTCAATACTTACCGTATATTCACTTGGCGAATAGCCAATATAATTTACGGCCAGCACTGCTTTACCTACCGGTACATTGTCGATAATAAAATAACCATTTACATCGGTGATAAATTTTCTGTTGGCGCCTTTTAATACCACAGTTGCATAAGGTAGAGTTTTATCGTTCTCCTTATCCTTAATATAACCCACAATAGATCCGGGTTTTGCAATCTTCCGCATTTGAGGTTTGCTTTTAATCATCACCAATCCATTTTCTTCAATCATGATTAGTGAATTTTTTTGCAGTAGTGATTCAAGAATTTTTCTGGCAGTTTTCTGGCGATCGCTAACAGTTACTCTGTTTTCGGTAATAGCAGAATTAACGTAAACAAAGCTTACGCCTGTTTTATGCTCAATTTCTTTAAAGGCAACTTTTAATGAAACGTTTTTCAGTTCAAGGTTTATTTTTCTATCCAATCCGGTTTGTCCATTGGCCGAAGAAGCCTGTAACAGGTTGATAAAGAGGATAGAGGTAAAAGCGTAAATCAAGCTTATTCGCATAATTATTTTCACAGAGCGGCTAGCCCCATTAAAATTTTTCATAAATTTGGGTGTGTTTAAATGTTCGTATTTATTCATATTTCCAGATCAATCGACGGTTCGTGGCCATTGATCGATCCTATTAAGGCCGTTTCCTATCTTGGGATCGGCTTTTTAGTTTCCGTTACATGCGTTTCCTCCTTTTACATAAATAGTTTTATCGATTTGTTTGATATTGATGTTCATTACAGTTTGTATCGTTTTGAGAATTGTTTTTAAATCTTTATTCTCGAATGTAGCATTGAGCTTACAAGAACTTTGTTGATAACCTTTGGTGTCAAAGTTTACATTGAACCTTCTGGCTATGGTTTCCAATGCCTCCATTACTGGGGTTTGATCGAAAATAAGCCTACCACTTCGCCAAGCATCTACATCGTGATTATTTGTTATCGCAGCAAATTGTCCCGTTTGGTTGTCGAAAGAAATCTGATGATCAGGTAGGAGAAAGATAGGAGCAGAAGTTGGCGAGACGCTCTTCAATACGCCGACTTTACCTGTTTTTACCCCGATTTGTATCTGCTTTTCATTTTGGTATGCCCTAATGTTGAAACTTGTGCCATATACAACCGTTTTAATTTTACGGCTTTCTACCACAAAAGGTTTGGTTGGTTGATGTTTCACATCAAAGAAAGCCTCGCCAGATAGCTGAATAATCCTTGTAGAATCTTTTAACATATCTTTCTTGTACCGAATCGAGCTACCCGCATTTAGATTTACCTTTGATCCGTCTGGAAGATTAATTTCCAATAGCTTTCCTGCCGCTGCGGTTTGAGTAATGTATGTTGAGGTTTGTGGAATAATACTTTTTTTGTAGAACAAGCTTCCTATCACCAATAAGGCACCAATGCTGGCAGCTGCCAAACCATATTGCCAAAAAGAACGTGATGTTAATTTCGGAGCTGTGCTGGAATGTTTCGACTCAAATTGAGTTAGTGCTTCACTCTCTTCTGGCATGAGTTGCCCACTCATTTTCCAGATTTTTTCCGCTTCGTTAAAGGTATTTTGGTGTTCAGGATCTTCTTCAAGCCAGCTATTTAATGCCTGCCGGGAATTAATCGTTTCTGTATCTGTAAATCTTTTGATGATGTTATTCCAAATTTCGTCTTTCATGGTCGTTTGTAGGTGCTCATGATGAAGGACAGATTTGAAAGCAGAAAATACGGGCTGGCTAGATTAAGCTTCTGTTAACTGTTCGTTAAAAAAATGTTTAGCATGCTCGTGGATAAATTTCATGCTCTTTGCCAGATGATCCTCTACGGTACGGTGCGAAATCTGCAGGAGTTCTGCAATTTCTGCGTAACTAAAACCCTCTATCCTGTGCATCCGAAAAACCAGTTGACGCTTTTGTGGTAACTGCGAAATGGTTTCTTGTAGAAAGTTCATTTGTGCAGATTCTGAAGGTGGAAATACTGCGGGTTGCGAAAGATCAGAAAGAACCGCTAAATCCTGGCTCTCGAGGTATTGAATTTTTTTTCTTTTATTGCTGGAGATTTGATTGAGTGCGGCGTTTTTTACCGCCTTAAACAGATAGCCCTTTATATTTTCGATATCGTTTTTCTGGCTACTGAGTTGTAAAAACACATCGTTGACAATGCTGCTGGCTTCTTCGGAATCGTTGAGATAGTATTCGGCGTAACCGCGAAGCAAGATCGACCAGCGTTTATAGAGCATTACTAAGTCACCAGAATGATTGTTCTGGTGCTTTATGTGCCAATTTTTTAAAGAATTTTCCACCAGGTGCTTGTCGGTACAAAGATGCCTGCGACGTATTACCAGGATATTAATGCAATGTTATCTGTTTGGCTTTTTTAATTGATTGAAATGTGGAAATTGTTATTTATTTACTTAAAACTCCTATTCAGATATCAAATTTGTTCTTATATCTAGCGATAGGGTTTTTCTTTTAAGTTGTTTAATACGAAGGAGATATTTTATGAATTTAATTTTATTCTATTAATTTTGTAGACTATGCATGTAGTTAAGGCGACGGAGGAAGAATTGTTGATTGCTTTGAAGCAGGGCAATGAGGAAGCCTTTTCAGCAATCTACAAGCTCTATGTGAAAAAAATATACGCTTTCACCTTGAACATTCTCAAATCGCCGGTAGTTGCAGAGGATGTTGTTCAGGAGGTTTTTGTAAAACTCTGGAAGAGCGCTCCCACGCTTGAAGACGATACATCTCTCAATGCCTTCCTTTATACCATTGCCCGTAACCTTGCTCTGAATGTTATACGTAAAGCTGGAAGAGAACAATGGCTTACCGATGAAATTGCCAGTCATGCATACGATACATGTGAAGATGGATTGGCATATACCCAGCGTAAACAGACTAAGGAGTTTCTGGATCATGCCATTTCGGCCTTGCCGCCTCAGCGTAAGCGGATTTATCAGCTCTGTCATATTGAGGGCTTTTCCTATAAACAAGCAGCAGGAAAACTTGGCATTTCGGATAGTACCATTAATAGTCAGATGGTGAAGGCAATTAAATCGATAAAAACCTATCTGCTCCGGAACGGTGCCCTGCTTTTACTGCTGGTATTTAAGTCATAATTTCTTTTCAAATAATTTATTTTCATCAAGAGTAAATGTACCAAGCTTGTTAGGTGTTATACTATTAAACACAAACAAATTGGAACATTCGATCAAGGAGCTTTTTCTAAAGTATTTGCAAAACCGTGCTACATGGCAGGAGATAGATAGGGTACTAGCTTTATCGGCCTCAGATGAATATGAGCAGGAATGGCAGGCAGCATTAAAAGAATTAGAGGCTGGTTTTGAAAATAATGCAACGGGAATTGAGCTTCAAAATGAAGAGGAACTTTATCGGAGAATAAAATCTCGTATTAACCAAAAGAAGCCTTATTTATTCAAATGGATTAGTTATGCTGCGGCAATGCTACTCGTTTCTTTTATCAGTTATCAAACCTTCCAGCGGTTGAATATCGGTAATAAGAAAACTGAACAACAAAGTGCTAAAGTTGCTGAAACAAAACCAAGTGGGCGCAAATGGCTAAAGTTGCCTGATGGTACATCGGTGCATCTAAACACAAACAGCACTCTTGAATACAGTGGCAGCTTTGAAGGAAAAAACAGCAGAGAAGTCACATTGATTGGTGAGGCATTTTTCGATGTAGCTCATGACGAGGCACATCCATTCTTAATTCATACCGGCGCAATTACAACCAAAGTTTTAGGTACAGCATTTAATATATCAGCATATCCAGATGCTAAGGCCATCACTGTAACCGTTGCCCGTGGCAAGGTGATGGTGCGAAATGAGAGCAAAACACTGGCAGTTCTTACGCCTAACCAACAATTGATCTGGAGTACAACTAAACTTACTGCGGCCAAGACTCGTATCGATGCGCAAAAGGTGGTCAGTTGGAAGTTGAAAGATTTGATTATGGACGATATTACACTTGAGCAGGCCGCAGGAATGCTTGCAAGCCGATTTAAAGTTACCGTATTATTTAAAAACGAAAAGGTTAAGAGATGCCAGTTTACAGCGGCTTTCCTTAATCGTAATGATCTTAGCCAAGTTACAGATGTATTATCGAATATAACAGGCGCAACTTTCAGCTTGAAAGGAAACCTGCTTACTATAGACGGCGCTGGCTGCGAGAATTAATTATCAACTATTAAACCAACCAAACAAGTAAATGAAGAAAAATTTAACCCCAACCTAGATTAGTTTATGATAAGCAGTAAACCCCGGCGGCTACCGGGGCTTACAAATGTTCTAAATTATATCAAACCACAACTTAAAACTTTTGCAATGTATTATAAATATACACCTTTTGCAAGTCAACCACTATTGACTTATTACCAACCTATTATTAAAAAACTGAGATTTTTTATGAAAGTAAATGCAGTGTTAATACTGATTTCCATTTTGACTGTTGGGAGCTTATTTGCAACGCCTGTCCTAGCGCAAGATCTCCAGGAAGTTAAAATTTCCTCGGGCTTTCCTTCAGCAAGCATAAAGGACGCATTTTCCACCATTGAGGCACAAACTGATTTTCGTTTCGCCTACCGTAAAGAGGTAATTGCAGGGTTAAATGTGCCGGTTTTGAAAGCAAAAACCAGATCGATCAAACAACTACTTGATGAACTATTTGAATATAATGGCCTGCAATATAAAGTAGTTAACAATAGCATTATTATTTCCAGACCCAATATCGCTCAAAAGGAAGATATCACTTCCAGAATAGAAGTATTGGGCGTTGTTAAAGATGAAAAAGGAGTAGAGATGCCAGGCGTTTCGGTAAAGGTTAAGGGTAAGCCCATACAAACCATTACTGATGGGAATGGAGCCTTTAGGATTCAGGCTTCCAATGATGATGTTTTGGTATTCAGCTATATAGGATATGCAAGTTCGGAGATTCAGGTAATTAGCGGGAAAGCAATTGTTGTTACCTTAAAACCTGATGTTGGAACACTGGATGCAGTTGTAGTTATTGGTTATGGTACCACAACAAAAAGGGCAAACACTGGATCAGTGACCTCTGTAACTGCGGCACAGATTGCCAATCAACCGGTTACTGACCCATTAGCTGCCCTGCAGGGCAGAGTTGCCGGACTTGATATTTCAGCGATAACGGGTTATCCGGGTTCAGGTTATACCGTAAGACTAAGAGGCCAAAATTCTATATCCTCTGGGAATGATCCACTTTACATCGTTGATGGTGTACCGTTTATCTCAGAAACCTTATCGACCCTAAACGCTGCCAATGGCACTCAAAGTCCTTTAAGTAGTATTAACCCGGCCGATATTGAACAGATTGATATCTTAAAGGATGCAGATGCAACTGCTATTTATGGGTCTCGAGGTGCTAACGGCGTGATACTGATTACCACAAAGCGAGGAAGGTCTGGTAAGCCTGAATTTAATGCAAATGTATATACCGGTGTTTCTTCGATTAATAAAAGGGTAAAAATGCTTAATGGCGCTGAGTATCTCAAAATGAGACGTGAAGCTTACGCTAATGACGCGGTTACTCCAACTGAAACCCAGGCGCCGGATTTACTGCTTTGGGATCAGAATTTGGATCAAAACTGGCAAGATCAATTAATCGGAGAATCAGCAAACTTAACCGAATTACAATTAGGTTTTAGAGGGGGCGATCAGCAAACAAATTATTTGATTAGCGGAACTTTCAGAGATGAAAAAACAGTCCTTCCTGGTGATCTTGGTTATAAAAGGGGAGCTTTAAACCTTTCATTGAACCATAGCTCACTGGATAAAAAGTTTCAGTTTACAAGTTCTTTGAAATATACACTGGATGAAAACAATAATTTACCGAGCGATGTGACAAGTTTCTTCAATTTGGCGCCTAATTTTCCTATTTACGATCTACAAGGAAATTATTACTGGGTTGGAAATGAACAAAATCCTATGGCCTATTTCGAGCGGACCAATATTACCAATACCACTAATATTTTTGGGAATACTACATTGAGCTATGAACTTATAAAAGGCCTGAATGCAAAAATTAGTGCAGGTTTTAATAAGATGAACATGGATCAAACACAAACTTTTCCGAAGCTGGGCTTTAATCCGCTAACTTATAGTGGCAGTTCAGCAAATTATGGCGATGGAAAGCTCAATTCCTATATTGTAGAACCGCAATTGAATTATAATTTAAACTTGGGTAAAGGCAAACTCTCTGCCTTAGTTGGAGGAACCTGGCAGCATAGCTTGAGGGAAACACAATCGCTTGTGGGGAGTGGTTACGTAAGTGATCAGCAGCTCGATAATATCAAAGCGGCAACGCTAATAACGCCCCGAACTTACAGCTATACCAAATACCGCTATACATCAATTTTCAGTCGTTTAACTTATAATTGGGACGAGAAATATATTGTTAATGGAACATTTCGTAGAGATGGTTCTTCAAAGTTCGGTCCTAATAACCGATTTGGGAATTTTGGTGCTTTAGGGGCTGCCTGGTTGTTTAGCAATGAATCCTTTATTAAGGATAACGTTTCGTTTTTAAGCTTTGGTAAAATTAGAGGGAGCTTCGGAACCGTAGGGAATGATCAAATCGGAGATTATCAGTTTCTCGACAGCTGGTCGCCTACCAGCTACCCTTATGGTGGAATAGGTGGTATAACGCCAAGCCGTTTTCCAAATCCGGATTACAGTTGGGAAGTAAACAGAAAGCTTGAGGCAGGCCTGGATCTAGGATTTCTTAATGAAAGATTACTTTTAACAACAAACTTTTATAGAAACCGATCTAATAATCAATTGATTGGAAGTACGCTTTCTTCTCAATCTGGGTTTACGCAATACCAGGCGAATCTTCCCGCTTTGGTAGAAAATAAAGGACTTGAGATTGAACTGAGTTCCGTTAATATACGAAAGGAGCATTTTTCATGGAATAGCTCATTTAACATCACTTTCGCCCGTACTAAATTGCTGGAATATCCAAATCTGGTAAACTCGGCAAATGCCAACCGTTTCGTTATCGGGCAACCTATTGCCATTGTAAAGGGGTTTGATTTTCTGGCTGTTAATGCTGCCACAGGAGTCCCCGAATTCCGCGATTTGAATGGAGATAAGGCCATCTCAGATCCTGCAGATTTGGTTGTGATTGGAAACAGTATGCCGAAATTTTATGGTGGTATGCAAAACAGTTTTACTTACAAGCATTTCAGCTTTGAGTTTTTTGTTCAGTTCATAAAACAGGAAGGGCCTGGTTTAAATTATGGTTATCTGAGCTATTCCAATGGTTATCCGCTAAGAAACAAAGATATTAGTGCTTTAGACCGGTGGACGACCCCTGGGAACCAGACTTCGGTGCCGGGAGCAAGTGCAACCGCAGGTAAAGCTATTTACACCGCATACCAGAATAACTATCGCCTTTCGAATGCAAACTGGGTAGATGCTTCGTTTATTAGATTGAAGAATGTTTCGCTCAAATACAATTTCTCAGAGATGCTGAAAAGCTGGAAGTTTAATAACATTAGCCTATATCTTCAGGCTCAGAATTTATTTACGATTACCGGATATGATGGATTTGATCCTGAGACAAAAGGCTACTCGCTTCCACCGTTAAGTATCTATACAGCAGGTTTACAGGTATCATTCTAACCCTTAAATTCAAATCAAATGAAAATTATCTATTATATTTTGTTCATTGCAGTTCTGAGTTCAGCTTCATCCTGCAAAAAATATGTTGACATAGAAGATCCAAAAGATCAGTTGGTCACCGGTAGTGTTTTTACTACCGATGCCACCGCAACATCAGCTATGGTTGGAATCTACAGTGATATGAATGCTTTCAATTATCAGTTTGCCAACGTACTTACCAGTTTCACTAATGCAATGGCTGCCGATGAGTTTATATATTCTTCGGCACTTGCAAATTTTGATGAATTTAAAAATAACGCAGTTACTCCTGGTAATACTTATGTGGGTTTAATGTGGTCGTCGCCATACAATTTTATCTACCGTGCAAATGCCGTTATAGAAGGCGTTAATGCTTCTACTACTTTAAGCCCTGCGGTTAAGACTCAGTTATTAGGGGAGGCCAAGTTTATCAGGGCTTTTTGCCACTTCTATCTGGTTAACTTTTTTGGCGATGTACCGTTAATTTTAAATACTGATGTTTTAAATAATACCAGTAAGGCAAGAACGCTCAAGACAGAAGTTTATGCAGCTATTATTCAGGATCTGAAAGAAGCTAAAGAACTCTTGATACTGGCTTATCCTGGCAACGGTGAACGGATCCGCCCGAACAAAACTGCTGCTACACTTTTACTTTCAAGGGTATACCTCTATGTGGGGAATAATGCATCAGCAGAAACTGAGGCCAGTGAGGTAATTGCAACTACTTCGCAGTATTCTCTTTTAAAAAATGCTGACCCTAATAATGTAGCCCACATGAGTAAATCCTTTTTGAAAAACAGCAACGAGGCCGTTTGGCAGCTCCAGGTGGTGAACACACTTGGAGGAAGAAATACCTGGGAAGGCAATACCTTGATTTCTACAGGTGCACCTTTTTACAGGCTTACAAAAGGGGCTTTAGGGTTAGAAAATGCATTTGAAGCCGGGGATAAACGCTTTACAAACTGGGTTGGAGAATATTCAACCGCTGCCGCACCAACGGTAGTTCATCGTTATCCATTCAAATATAAAGTGAGGGTTGGTGCAGCGGGCGCTGCTGCGACAGAATATTCTATGGTACTCCGTTTTGCCGAGGCTTATTTAATCCGTGCTGAGGCAAGAGTTCAGCTCAACAAATTATCCGAAGGAAAAGATGACCTCAACGTCATCCGCGACCGGGCAGGCTTAGCGCCTTTAACAACTGCCTCATCACAAGGGGCAGCCATGGCACAAGTAGAACAGGAAAGAAGGGTAGAGCTATTTTCTGAATGGGGACACCGCTGGTTAGATTTAAAAAGATGGAAAAGCTTATCAGGCGATGCAAGTAAAACCCGTGCAGATGATGTATTATCGCAAAGCAAAACCACCTGGAAATCAACAGCTATTTTGTTCCCAATTCCAAATGAGCCAATGCGTACCAATCCAAATATGGTTCAAAATCCTGGCTATAATTAAGATCTTATTACTATGAAAAATTCAATTTTTGCCTTTTTGATCCTGTTGGCTGCAACTTTGCAGGCGCAGGGTCAAACCTTGTCGATAAAGCCTGCCAAAATAAAGCGTGGAGATTTAGTTACGATTACCTATGAGCCTGGGCTTCCAGATTCAAAGATTTCAGCTGACGCCCCTTCCTTAACCCTTGTTTTTACTTATTCTACTTTTTACGATCTTCCATGGAAAATGCCAATGAAACGGGAAGGCAATGTGTGGGTCGCCCGCTTTACTGCAGGAAGGTTTGCCACATTTGCTACATTTTATTTGCAGAGTGGAGAACAGGTACAAAAGCCAGCAGCAGATAAACAATATACGCTACCCGTTTACGATGGTAACGATAAGCGGATTAAAAATAGCTTGCTACATGAGTCTTACAGCCTTTCAGCGCAAATGCCCAAGTCTCCAGATCTACAGGCGAACAAATTATCCTTGTTAAAGCAGGAGCTTATCGATAATCCGGATAACTATGAAGCTAAAGTCGCCCAACTTGTCGTAAAAATGGCAATGGCAACGCAATCTGAAGACAAATTAAGATTCAGGCAGCAAGCCCGTGAAATTATCGCTGCTAAATTGGAAGAAAATCCTACTCTTCCAGGAAATGTTAATCTGGTAACGATGGGCTATCTGATGATCGGAGAAAAAACCAGATTGGATTCGGTTCGAAGAGTGATTATGGAACGTTTTCCAGAGGCCGATCTATCAAAAGATCTTCGAGCTAACATCATTGCAAAAGAGAAAGATCCCAAAATCAGAGTGGCCAAATTAGAAGCTTTGTTGAAAAAAAGCGATGAGCTTGGTGAGGAAGGATCAGAAAGTATTCATAAAATGCTTTTTGAATATTATGCCTCAACAAAGAACGTAGCAAAATCGCTCTATCATGCTTCAAAACTATATGCTAAATCCTCTCCTTACACGCCTGAAACTTTTAAGAATATTTCATCAAAACTAACATCCAGTAAAATAGCGTCCGAAGTAGCCATTAGCTACGCAGATAAAGCGCTGTCAAATGCCGGGGAGTGGCCGGTAGGTATTATTAGATACTTTCCCGAATTTGGCTACATTCCTTCCTATGTTCCTGATAGCGTTAGGAAACAAGCTGTAGCGGAAGCGAAATCAGCGCTATATTCGATAAAAGCTTTAAATTATCTTCACCTTAAAAATACCGATTCAGCTAAAATGCTGGCAGATAAAGCAATAAAAACCTCTGATGGAAGAGAAGCATTAATCAACAGCTCAAGTGTATTTGCAGCACTTGGTGAAAATGAGCTGGCCTTCAAAACACTATGGACCTTACTGGTAAAGAACCCTACAGACTCAGTAGTTTTAAAAGATGCGAAGGTATACTTTTTAAAACACAATGGCGCTGAAAATGCATTTAAGGCAAAGGTACAGGAATTGGAACAACTTGAAATCGCTCAGCTTACCGCGAAGACAAAAACGCTGATGATGAATAAACCTGGGCCAGAATTAACCGGATTGGTAACCCTGGAAGGCAAGCCAGTTACCCCAGAAATGATGAGTGGAAAGATTGTTATTCTTGATTTTTGGGCTACTTGGTGTGTTCCCTGCATGCAAGAAATGCCCTACTTCCATAACGTTTATCAAAAGTATAAAAATAACCCCAACGTGATGTTTATGGTGGTAAACAGTGGATCAAATAATTCTATTGAAGATGCCCGAAAATGGGTGAAGCAAAACCCACAGTACCAGTTTCCTGTTTACTTTAATAACGATAAGAATATTGGCGAAAAGGTAGGTTTTACGGTGATACCAACGATTGCGGTAATAGATCAGGCTGGAAAGTTGCAGTTTAGAACCATCGGATTTGAAGGTGAAATATTACAAAAGAAACTTGACGTGGAAATCTCAATTTTGCTTAACGATAAATCCATGGGGAAATAGTTTATCAATCATCCGTGAATGAACATTGGCCCATAAGTTTTGATGGGCCAATGTTTCACCTGAGAGATATCACCGCAGTAATGGAATTGTAAATCTTATTTAGACAAATAACTTTACAATAGATTTTAATAAATATTTAAAAAGACAAAGGATCAAATGATAAATGAATCACAACAGTATATTTTATTTCGGTTCAAATATCGTTTTAACAGTATCTACCTTCAGTCTTTCTTTCAGCCAAGAACGTATGCGAAGCTGGTTTGTAGCTGTAGGCATTTTCGATACTTCGGCGCTAAACAGTGTTAGTGTATCTTTGACTGGCGTATCCAACCGGTTGATTATAACATGAGAAAGCACGTAGCTTTTGATTTCTGGAAAAAGGGGAATCAATTCGGCCCTAATCTCGGGCAACGGCTGAGAAAATTTATCAATTTTGACAGTTTTACCTGGTTGTTGTTCTTTTTTAAAAACATCTTCCATTATACTCGCCTTTATTTGTGAAAAATCAATTTCTTGCCGGGCGTTAAGTCCCTGTCTTATTTTTAAGTTCGTTCCTTCCAGCTTATAGTTTGTAAGATTACCTTTTATTTTATCTACGAGCTCCTGTGGAAGTTCGGCGCCAATTAACAACAAGTCTATCTCTTTTTCGCCCTTTGAGTAACGAAGGTTTCGGTTGATCACTTGTGTTGTTTTGAAATTGAACTGTTCACGGATGAAAGTCTGCGCATTGCTTTCAAAAATACTTTTCTGGACAATGCCATAAGCGAGATAAATGCTTGGAATGATAGTGACAAGAACACTGATAAGGATATATCTCGATACTTTTTTCTCTACCCCGGGGTCTTCAAAATGTTTTTTGTCGAACTTTAAAAACCTTACAATAAGATAAGTAGAGATACAGATAAATATACTATTGATAAAAAACAGATAAAGCGCACCAAAAAAATAAAGCCAATTTCCCATTGCCAGGCCGTAGCCAGCTGTACAAAGTGGCGGCATCAGCGCTGTTGCTATAGCTACGCCCGGTATTACATTACTTTTTTCTCTCCTTGTGGCGGCTATAATTCCTGCAAGACCTCCTGTAAAAGCAATGAATACATCCCAAATAGAAGGAGTGGTTCTGGCTAGCAGTTCGCTCTGCGCCTCGTGTAGCGGGGTAATATAAAAATATATGGTTGAAGTAATAATGCTAATGATAGTGGCAATAAGTAAGTTTCTTCCTCCCTTTTTCACCAGTTCAAAATCGTTAGTTGCAATCCCAAGGCCTATACCCATTATTGGACCCATGAGCGGAGAAATCAACATTGCACCAATAATCACTGCTGTGGAATTCACATTCAGTCCTACGGATGCGATAATGATCGCAAAGATAAGTGTCCAGAGCGGGCCACCTACAAAGATGGAGTTCCTTGAAATCGAATCCACCACTTCACTTTCATTGGCCTTATCAATGTGCAAATTGAAGCGTTTCGCAATGAAAATTTTTATCGCCCCTCGTATATCGTCACTTTTATTTTCCATAGTATCGTAATTGTTTATTGTAAGGGTTTCAATCCTCGCCCGTTTGGGTGATCTCAGGTATGTTATTATTTTGTGTTTGCTATATTCAATTTTCTTGTTTATCATTTAAACTCATTAATATTTTGAACTCTTACCCCGGGCATGCGGCTGAAAATATCCTGCATGTATTTTCTATGGTTTGCACCTGCAAATACTACCACTTTTTTAACACCCAATGCGTTTGAGCGCCTGACGACATTATTGCACATTCCCTGATTTCTCATCAACCACCAATGTATTTTTGAAAGCATTTCTTCTTTCGGAAAACCTTTCATATTGTACATTTCAGAATAATAGAAGTCACCCGATGCAGAAATTTTTGAAGCCTCTTCAGTGTTGAGCCATTCGGTTACCGTTCGGGATGACTTCTCTATCTCATTATAACGTTCAAAGCCTCTGTTAATATCTGCCAGATAAGATTTCAATTCCTGTCGGAACAACTTTGCAGTATCCTTTCTAAATGTACTGAACTTCGCATCAGATGCTGCCCATGAGGCATTCCAATTCAAGTCAAAATCCTGACAATCCATTGCTTTAAGCTCGGTTATCTTCAACTTTAGCATCATTGGAAATGCAATCATTGCATATTCCGAGGTTTTCAAACGCCTCATGCTTCGTCCGGTAGTATCCTGCTCTGGGCTCAATAGCTTATTAACATATTCCTGAAGTGGTGAGTTTTCAGGCTGTTGTAGGCCGTTAAGTACGTTCCAATATTGGTAATGGCCGTTAGCTACATCTTGGTTCAGGTAATATGCATGAGCTAGGTCGGTTCTCGACTTAAAGTCTTCCGGATTGAGTTTGATAATTGCGTTTAAGCTGTCGATATTTTTACGGAGCTCCGCCGTATCTATGCTTCTATTTTGACGAAGTATTTTCAGCCTGTTAAGGTTGTCTTTTTTGCACCAATAATCCATCACATTCTGTTCATCTTCCTTACTGAGGAATTCACCAAAAAATGCTGCCGGTTGAAATTTTTCTATTTTCAGGTAGATATTTGAAAAATCCTGTTTGGGATATTTGCTGTAGTTATGAGATACCCCAATCAACAAAATCTCAAGTTTTTGTGCTTGAGATTTGAACGAAAATGTTAGGATTAAAATTAATACATATTTCATGTTTAAATTTTTGCTGCCCAAAGGTTAAAATGATAAAAAGAAACTTGAATTGATAGCATTGCAGTTGGTCGATGGCATCTTCAAGCGATAAGGCTTTTGAGTGTGCACAACGATAGTTCGGAGCGCTAAGAGCAAATAGAAGAGAAACAGTAAACTTAATTTTTTCATAGTGTGGAGTTAAAGATAAGAAATTTCGAAGCAAAGAGATTTATTGTGAACCAACTTTCTAACCCCTATAGGTTTATTATTTTCTAAACTATGTTGATAAACACTTTTCTTTATGCTAAATAATTTAGTAATTTTTGCCTTATGAATTTCAAGGCAGCAACAACGTTAAAAGAATTAAAAATCGGGAGTGAAGTGGTCGTGATTAGTGGTGTTAAAGGTGAAGAAGGATTATATCGAATTATGATTAATCAATCTTTTAAAGGTTACATACAAAAAAGAATGGGTGAATTTTACCGCGTCGACGGTTCTAGCATCCACGATCTTATCTTCGCAAGGATTGCGAATTTTATGATGAGTGAGTAATGTGTCTTAGCCAGCGTTTTCATCGGCTGATGAAGGGATAGCTTCAACTATTTATTCCTTAAGGTAAATATTAATCATTTTATACAAATAGTGATGGATGATCAGGCAAGTATTTATTAATCACTATTCAGGCTTCACAGTGAAAGAGGCTGTATCATAAATAAAAAATGTCATCCTGAGCCTGTCGAAGGGCTTGCGAAATGTGCTTTTTGAGGCGTTTCGACATGCTCAACGTGACAAGATTAAAAGATAAACTGATTTATGAGACAGCCTCTTCAGTTAGAAAAAAAATTTTATGTACTAGTTACCCGGATCTTTCACCTTTTCCACTACATCCTGGATGTTTTGCGGTAAGTTGGAAAGCAAATTGTAGCCTGTAGCAGCTTCGATGTCTCTTACGGATACAATGTAATCTTTCCAGCTTGCATTGGTGCTGTTAATGTTGGGTGTATTGATGGCAATTACCCTGGTTGAAGGAGTTACACGACTTAAATCGTTATTACCTGTTTTCAAAAGTACAGCCACTTTCCACACGTTAGCCGGAACAGTTACTTTTCCGTTGTTGATGGTATTGACTACCGATGCGCTTGCCGAACCAATGCCACCGGTGCCATAGCTTCCCATAATCACATAAACTTCATAACCATTTAGTGCCTGGCCACGAAGGTAACTTTCAAAAGATTCCCAGGTTTTCTGGTTGTTATTTGGTGCTTGCGGGATCATGTTGGTCATTAAAAAAGTTGCGGAGTTGGCAGTGCTGGAACTGGTGCGGTCACCGCTCGGGCAATTGTGCCCTCTATCGAAACCAGAGCCAGAATAGCTATTGCTTTGCACTTGGTACCAATTTGTTGGGAGTCCGGTGTATGAAGCGAAATCATCTTTTCTGCTTGCCGTTCCATTGAAGTTATTTGGATCTAAATGCCAGCTTACCCAGTTCGGAATACCGCGGTTCATGCTATAACTTTCTACATAATATTTTTGATCAATCAGATAATTCTCTGCGGAGACAACTGAAGCGAGGGCGCCGGAAGGATTACCAAACAATAAGTTGGAATTATCGCCTCCTTCAGGTGGGGCATCGGCACCAGCCTCTGGTGTTCCTCTTCCAGGGGTTGGGGTAGTGGAGTTTCCGTTATCCGCAGGATCAGTATCAGGCGCACCTACCGTAATGCCTGGATCGCCAGTGCCTTTAAAAATAATGTCATCAATATTGATCCTGGTGGTACCGGCTTTTTTAATCTGAAAACGAATTTTACCGGTGGTGCTCACTTTGAACGAATCGGTTACCAGTGTAGTGCTGGTTTCGGCAATATCTGCACCCAGCTGGGCGTAGGTTTTGCCACCGTCTGTTGAAGCCAAAAGTTGCCAGATGGAGTTGGCATCTGTACCGTATTTGGCATGAGAAACATAAATCATTTTAGCGCCTGCGATGTCAAAGTTCATGGAGAGGTAACCCGTTCTCAACCTCACCGATTTTGCACCGTTTTTGGCGTCGGCGGCAAGGTTGCCGATCAGGGCATCACTCATAGTCCATTTCCCTGTTAAGAGCTGTACACTGTCTAATGCGTAGGCACCTTTAGTGCCAGATTCGAAAGTTTCGGTAATGGCATAGGTTGTCGGTGGTTTGGACGGGAGGGTGGGTTCGTCTGTAATGTTGGTTTTTTTCGAACACGTAGATAGCAGCAGGATTGCGACAAATCCGGAATAGATTGGGATGTTTTTAAATTTCATTGTTTTTTAAATGTCTATTGGGATGCGTTAATAAGATCATTTAAAATAAAAGGCGAAGGTATAAACAAAATGGATTCATAGATCAGTTAGTTCTCAACAGCCGAAAGCCTGGTAAGTAGCGTCAAGACATTGGGTGGTCATCCGTTTAAAAGTTTTGATAACTGTTAATTTGAGACTATAAATCCATCCGCTTTATTAAGGAGTTTCGATTGATGATGTATCATAAATACATTTTATCTTTACGCAAAACTTAGCTGCGGTTTATGGACGAAAATGTCATCAGTGCTTTAACTGAACTGGTTGATTTTGATCAGGAGGAACTCCTTCTGTTTATGAAACGCCTCAAACGGCGAAATGTAAAAAAGAATGAATTTATCCTAAGTACCGGGGACATTTGCAAGTCTATGGTTATTATCAATCATGGGGGATTGCGATATTTCACCGTCACCGAAAAAGGCGAAAAAAGCCATTGGTTTGCTTTTGAAGGCGAGTGGCTTGGTGACTATGAAAGCTTTTTGACACTGCAACCTTCGGCCAGTTTTATCCAGGCCCTAGAAGATACTGAAATTTTTTGCCTCAGCTATGACGATATGAAGGAGCTTTATTCACTGGGTGCCAGGTTCGAGCGCTTTGGAAGATTGATTGCTGAAAACCTTTTTATCAGTATTGGGCGCTCCCGGTATGACCTTTCCAATTTGTCTGCAGAACAGCGATATCTTAATCTTATTAAAGCCTACCCAAAAATATTGAAAAGAATACAGATCCAACATGTCGCCACCTACCTGGGCATACACCCTCAAAGTTTAAGTCGAATCAGGAGAAATATCGCGGGCAGGAAAATTTAAAAGGTTGAACGGAAATAAGTAACCTAGGTTATTTTTGCATGCTTTTCTTTTAAGCAATTTTGCCCCAATGAAAACATTATTGAATTTAATCACGTATCGCCAAAGTGCTACTAAGTTATTGTTTTATTGTGGTGTTATTCACCTGTTGTTGGCCCTGTTTTTCCTGATACTGTTGCCCTTTGAAAACCGGGTATTACTGGGCATCAATTTATGGATCAAGCCACTTAAGTTTGCGCTTTCCATAGCCATTTATTCGCTTACCTGGCTGGTATTGCTGGGTTACATCGAGGGAGAGAAGATTAAAAAATATTTTGTCAGGTTTACTGTTTTCGCAATGAGCTTCGAGATGCTGTGCGTTGCCACTCAGGCGGCGAGGGGCGAGCTTTCTCACTTCAATCAGGCAGGCACCTATAATATCATATTATATGCGTTGATGGGGATTGTCATCGTTTTACAAACAATATTTTCGCTCATTTTATCGATCCGGTTTTTTAAACCGTTATCATCAGCATTACCTGAGACCATGGTTTGGGCCATTAGATTAGGGTTACTTATCTCTATTTTTTTTGCTTTTCAGGGTGGCTTTATCGGTCAACGGATGGCGCATACCGTTGGGGCTCCTGATGGTGGGCAAGGAGTTTGGTTTTTTAACTGGAGCATAAAGCATGGAGATTTAAGAATAGCACATTTTTTTGGCTTACATGCTTTACAACTTTTGCCTGCCTTCGTCTGGATTTTCAGGATCAAAAACAAAGTTCCAGTCATCGTTTTTGGGTTGTTTTATTTTGTTTTTGTAAGCTTGCTTTTTTATTACGCCTTGCTCGGTAATGGATTCGCATAAAGCCTTGATGCAGGCGCATAATGCTTAGCATATTTATGGAATAAGTTTCAGTGCGATATCATAACGGTCTAGTTATCTTCGGTTTTGTCTCTAGGGTATTTTCAGTTTCTAATAAATAAAAAATTTAAACGACATCATTTAGTGGCTATATGGCGGCACTTCCACCGATACTCAATATGACTGTATGAGAATCAGTAGGGTAATGCGTTGTTGCTTTTAAATTAAAATATCATTAAATTGGTTGCATCTCTAAATTCAATCTTTATGTTAAAAATATCCTCAACTACAAATAGGGTTGCAGCGCTCCTTGTTATTCTAATTTCGGCGGCTACCAGTTGTGGAGCGAGAGCGATTAGCAAATATAATATCGATGACAACAGTTATGTAAATCATTCTTAATAAATTACTACAGAAAAGCAGTGATACGCTTAAAGTGGGCGTGGCGATTGAGGGGGTTAATACTGCCATACCAGGTAGGATTAGTTTAACCTATAAATATGATGCCTCGCTAAAAAAGGCGATGCCGGTGTCTAAAAAATTAATCGTAGTGAATGGGAAAGCTATTGAACGCGGAACCATTGGCGGAATGGAGGGATCCGATTACATCATTATTTTAACCCCGGATGAAGGTGTTCAGAAATATGGAAAAATTGGAGCGTTAGGATTAATTGAGGCGAAGGGGCCAAAAATAACTTTAATAGGTATACCATCACCCCACCTACCGGCCCGCCACCATCATATAAATAGAATGATGCTGTTCAATATCAATCATAAGTATTTCTTCAAGTATTATTGTTGTGAGGTTTGCCTCGCTATAAATTTCAAACTTGCAATAGCCTCTTAACCCATCTTTTTCCTTAACCATCTTCTCACAGGCTCATCATACCATTTCAGTGCCACGTAAGCCAAAATAATACTGGAAAATAAAATTAATAGGGCATAAGGCCAGGCTTGCATAAGGGTAATGCCTTTATTGTTACTGATCCAGGCGACATAAAAATAAACGAATGGGTAATGGACCAGGTAAAGTGGGTAGGAAATCTCTCCTAAAAATTTGCAGATTTTATATTCTCGATTGGTACGCATCGTACCAGTTGCACCCAGGTAAACGATAGCCGGAAATACAACGATAACGCACACAGATTCGTAAAAGCCGTTCATCCAAAAATGATTGGCGCCACCAATGCGTGGCATATAGAGAACCAGGGCAACCAATAGACTACACCATAAAAAGGAATTTTTAATCTTTATAGGCTTTGCTATTCTTGATAATAGCAAGCCTGCAAAGAAAGGGTACATGGTGCGGGTAAATCCAACCCTCACCTGTTCGAGGTTAAGTGTCCATCCGCCGCTAACATCACCATTTGTTAGGGCTAAATGAGCAAGGGCAATGGCAGAAAGTATAACTAAAATCGTTAACGCTGTGGTAGAAAACTTTCTTATCCATACCGCGTAAAGGATATTCGCTATGTATTCGAAAAATAGCGACCAGCCTACACTATTTAAAGGGTGCATTTCTTGCCAGCCGCGAATATCGAGTGAAAGTGGTACTGGCAATATGGTATAACCAATAAGCATCACCAGCAACATTTTCCATAGCGGGATGGTATGAATGAGCGGCCAGATTGTAGAGTCGGTAAAGTAAAATCCAATAGCACCGAGGGTCATTCCTAAAATTACCATGGGTTGAAGGCGCTCAATACGGCGTTTGAAAAAATTTCCGACCGTTATATTTTTCCACCTGTCGTGATAAGCATAACCAATGACAAAGCCAGATAATAAAAAGAAAAAGTCTACAGCTAAATAGCCATGGTTGACCAAAATATCTAAATGACCAGTCCCCAAAGGCTCAGTGAGGTGAAACGTGACGACGATTATTGCTGCAACACCGCGTAACCCATCTAAAATACGGTAGTGTGGTTTGCTAGCAAGCTCGTTTTTTAAATCAGTTGTCATGATAGGAAGTCAGGAACATGCAAATTGCTTAAAAACTAGAAATATTATTTAATCCGACAGATATTTTACAAATGAACCTGGTTTTTGAATTATTAAATCTTGTTTTGATATTGAAACAAAAAAGAGACAATCGTTATTATCGATACATGGAAGATAATTGAGTTTAATATTTTTATATTCGAACCATTGCTAAAACGATTGATGTGATTTTATTTGCTCTTGAGCCTATATTTTCCACCAAGCTTTTATTAACCAAATCAAACTAACCAGGCATCAAATAGCAGGATCAACGCGATGAATAAATCCATAATCAAACTAATTCTTCTTTCTTTTATACTCATGCTGACAATAAAAGTTGTTACTGCGGCAGAAATAATTGGTCTTCAATGTGATCATTTGGTGCGGCCCATTGGCATTGATAGCCCAGAGCCAAGGCTATCGTGGAAGATGAATGATGATAGAAGAGGCGCTTTGCAATTAAGCTACCGAGTTATAGTAGGCACCGATTCGCTTAACCTAACGGGGAAGCTTAATGTTAACTGGGATTCGGGTAAAATAACGTCAGGCAGCAGCTTAGTGGTTTACAAGGGGAGGGCGTTGCGGCCATTTACCAGGTATTATTGGAAGGTTTTAGTAGCTGACAAAGATAATAAATTGGTTTCGTCAACGATCTCGAGTTTTGAAACAGGTATGATGGGGATGGAAAACTGGCGGGGCACCTGGATTAGCGACAGAAATGACATTGATACCAGACCGGCACCATATTTCAGAAAAGTTTTTAATTCCGCTAAACAAATCAAGTCGGCAAGGGCGTATATCGTTGCATCGGGTTTGTACGAACTTTATTTAAATGGGGGAAAAGTAGGTAATCATCGGTTAGATCCCATGTATACCCGTTTCGATAGAAGAAATTTATATGTGACTTATGATGTCACTTCGCAGCTTAAACAGGGGAAAAATGCGGTTGGTGTATTGCTGGGGAATGGCTGGTACAATCATCAGGCATTAGCGGTGTGGAATTTTGATAAAGCACCGTGGAGGGCACGGCCGACTTTTTGCCTCGATCTTCGGATTACTTACACCGATGGTTCGACTGATATCGTAACCTCGGGTAATGATTGGAAAACGAGTTTGAGCCCCATTATATCGAACAATATTTATACCGGCGAACATTATGATGCCCGCGTGGAACAAAAAGGTTGGCACACGATAGATTTTGATGATTCGAAATGGAAAGGTATCACTTTAAGGGCTTCCCCTTCCCGAAACATTGTTGCCCAAAGCATGCATCCCATTCGGAACGTAGAGGAAATAAAGACAAAAAAACTACGCAAATTTAACGACACCACTTATCTCTTTGATTTGGGAAGAAACATCGCCGGCGTATCAAAACTAAAAGTGTCAGGGCCAGAAGGAACAGTAATTCGGTTGAAACATGCAGAAAGGTTGGATTCGAATGGTCGTGCAGACTTATCTAACATCGATGTTTATTATCGCCCTAAAGATGATGAAGACCCCTTCCAGACTGATATTTTTATTTTAAAAGGCAGTGCCGAAGAAGAGTTTATTCCCTTGTTTAATTACAAAGGTTTCCGGTATGTTGAGGTTACCTCAAGCAAGGTTATTAAGTTGGAAGAAAAAAGTTTGGTTGGTTATTTTATGCACAGCGATGTACCTGCGATAGGCAAAATTTCATCATCAAATCCGTTAATTGATAAAATTTGGTGGGCAACGAACAACTCTTATTTATCAAATTTATTTGGCTTTCCAACGGATTGTCCTCAACGGGAAAAGAACGGATGGACGGGCGACGGGCACTTTGCTGTAGAAACCGGCCTGTACAACTTCGATGCTGTTACGGTCTATGAGAAATGGATGGGTGACCACCGCGATGAGCAACAGCCAAACGGCGTTCTGCCAGATATTATTCCAACAGGTGGATGGGGTTACGGCACTGCAAATGGGACGGATTGGACCAGCACTATTGCCATCATTCCTTGGAATATTTACCAATTTTATGGCGATACTAAAGCGCTTGCAGATAATTATAAAAACATTAAACAGTATGTAAATTACATCAACAGCAGGAGTAAGGATGGTTTAACAAGTTTCGGCAGGGGAGATTGGGTACCTGTAAATTCCACATCGAACCTGGAGTACACCTCATCGATTTATTTTTATGTTGATGCTGATATTTTGGCGAAAACGGCAAAATTGTTTCATCACCAGAACGATTATTTAACCTATAGCGCTTTGGCGGCGAAAATAAAAAAAGCCATCAATGATAAGTACTTCAATTCGGAAACTGGAATTTACGGTTCGGGTGTTCAAACAGAATTGAGCATGGCTTTGCAGTGGAATATAGTAGCTTATACCGATCGGCAGCGGGTTGCGGAAAATTTGGCAAAAAGAGTAGTAGCAGATGGTATGCACATAGATGTTGGCGTTTTAGGGGCCAAAGCGGTTTTAAATGCGCTAAGCGATAATGGACAAGCCGAAACGGCTTACAAGCTGGCCTCGCAGGATACATACCCGGGCTGGGGTTGGTGGATTGTAAACGGTGCGACTACCTTGCTCGAAAACTGGGATATGAAAGCCACAAGAGATATTTCTGATAACCATATGATGTTTGGTGAAATAGGCGCCTGGTTTTTTAAAGGGATTGGCGGAATCAAAATTGATGAACAAAATCCTGGGTTTAAAAACATTCTTTTACGACCACATTTTGTTTCGGGTTTAGATCATTTTACGGCAAGTCACGAGAGCCCTTACGGCACCATTTTATCTTCATGGAAGCGGAATGCCAAGGGTGTTAAGTACGACGTTAAGGTTCCGGCGAATGCTACAGCTAATGTTGAAGTTCCTGTTGCCAATGGGGAAAAAGTATACTTAAATGGAAAGCTGATCGCTAATAACATTAATATTTCAGCTGGTAGCTATTCTTTCGAAGTGAGGTAGCTTGTTGTTGCTCATTGTGTTATATGATTTGAAAAGCTTTCAGAAGACAATTTGCAACCATTCTTTCAAAATGATCGTCTGATCCATAAAGTTTAGCGGTTTTGCTTTGATCGTTTAAAATCGCTGAACACTGATTAATCTTTTGAATAAGAATTGATGAAAAAAAATTTGTTGCTCGTATTTGTTTTAAGCGCTTCTCTTAATTTAAAGGCTCAGAAAAAGACAAGCCAGGATAGTATTGCGATATTATATAAGGAGATTTTTTCTGCCTTAAAAAAGAAATACTTACATAAAGGAACGGTAAATTGGTCAGCAGTTGAAGCTGAAACAAATAAAAAATTAACTTCTTACAGCGACTTTAATCAATCATTGAATGAACTACCGCTTCTATTTAAGCAGATTGGAGCAACTCATTGTAATGTTTATTATCAAAAACAAAAGTATGCCGCAAAAGGTAAAATAGTTTCGAAAGACGCTTACAGCGAGCAATGGAAGAAAAAGTATGATAGTAAGCCTGCCTTTGAGGTAAAAGTGATCGGAGAAAAATATGGTTACATTCTAATGCCTGCAATGGTCTTTTTCGATTTGAGCGCCGAAAACATTCACAAAATTGCTCAACCGATGTATGACCAGATAGCCGCTATTAAAAACAATAATAAAATTGAAGGTTGGATAGTTGATTTACGTTTCAATACCGGCGGAAATTCTATGCCAATGCTTTTAGCTTTGTATGATTTTCTGGGAGATAATAAAATTTGGGGCGTAATGGATGTGAACAAGAAACCCCAAAGTGTAGATGAATTAAGATCGGGCAATTATCTATTTGAAAATAAGAAGATGTCATACATTAAACCAAGCGGAGCATTGTTAGATCAATCAAAAGTAGCTGTGTTGACAGGCGTCTTTACAGCCAGCTCTGGGGAGGTAACGGCAATTGCATTTAAAGGGAGGCCCAATACAAAATTTATAGGAGAAGCTACCTACGGTGCCACAACCGCTAATATTTACTGGCCGCTTCCATTTGATGCGACAATGGCCTTAACGACTTCTTACTACAGTGATAGAAATGGCGTTTATCATGAAAATATTGTTCCCGATGTTCTGATTTCAAAACAAGACCATTTCGATGATTTGCTAACCGATGGAAACATTAAAGAAGCAATAAAATTTTTTGAAAACGAGGGATAAAACTTGTCGTTCATTAATGTTTTTGCCCCTTATTAACTTTAAATAAGTGTAGTATTTGTGGGAAAAGTGCATCTATTGTTTCTTCAACTCCGTTTTTCGATCCTGGTAAAGTCAGTACCAGCGTATCTCCAATAAAACCAGCAACACCGCGTGAAAGCATGGCATAAGGCATTCGCTCTTGTCCGTAGCGCCTGGCGGTTTCCATAACGCCCTCAATTTCGCGATCTAAAAGTGGTATAATTGCCTCGGGTGTAACATCACGTGGCGACAAACCCGTGCCGCCGGTAAAAATCAATAGCTGATGCTGTTCATTAGAAAGTTCAGTAGCCACCTTTCTAATCACCTCCACATCATCGGGCACAACATCGTACTTTAAGGTTGCTATTCCAAATTGTTCCAACCTGGCAATTACCGCTTTGCCCGATAAATCTTCATTTTGCTTTTGAAAAATCGAATCAGAACAAACGACCACAGCAGCTTTAAGCTCAGTGAATTGTTTGTTTTTCAAATCTGATTTTCCGCCAGATTTCTCAAGTAACCTGATGTTTCTAATTTCGATACCCTTATCAATGGGCTTCAGCATATCATACATCGTTAACGCCGTAACCGAAGCACCATGCATGGCTTCGACTTCAACACCTGTTTTGTAAATGGTATGCACCTCAACCAAAATTTCAATTTCCATTTCTTTAATCTGGAAGGTAATGGAAGTATATTCTACAGGAAGTGGATGGCAATCTGGAATGACATCGCTAGTGCGTTTTACTCCAAATAAACCAGCTGCTCTGGCGAATTCGAACACATCACCTTTAGGTACTTTTCTTTGCACCACAGCATCGATGGTTTCTTGTTTAGAAACACGCACCGTTGCACTTGCAATCGCTTTTCTTAAGGTATTTGATTTCTTTGTGATGTTGACCATTTTTTAAATATTTTCTTTCCACTGATGACTTGCATCGGCAAATATTTCTTTTCCCCAGATGGGAAGTTCTGATTTAATTCTTTCTACCAGTTCGTTGCAGGCTTCGATAGCAGGTTTACGGTGTTTCGAAGAGGTGAATACGAATAGACAAATCTCACCAGCTTTGATTGTACCTAAACTGTGGTGGATATGCATGCAACTGAGGGGATATTTGTCAAAAATTTCCTCTCTGATTTCGTGTATCTTATTTAATGCCAGGTCTTCAAATGCAGTATAGTCAATTGCTGAAACTATTTTTCCGTCAATCTCATCCTTTCTCACTTGTCCCATGAAAATACTATGGCCACCGATTTCGGTTTTGATATTGTGGTTGGCGATGCTTTTGGCTATAAATTCTGGTGAAACCGGGCCATCGACAAATATATTCTTGATTTTTTTTTCGCTCATACTAAAAGGTTAAAAAATGGTTTCTCCATTTAGTGATACCGCCTTTTAAACTGTATATTCTTTTTGTATCACCATATTTTTGATGCAGTTTTTCTGCTGCTGCAACACTTCTAATGCCATGTTGGCAAAGCAGAACAATGTGATCTGCCTTGATGTTCGAGGAGGCAAATCTATCAAATTCCGACATGGGAACTTGTTGGAAAGTGTTGGCATTTAGTCTGGGAAATTCATGCCGCTCCCGAACATCGATAATTAGGGTAGAATCTTTTTTACTCAGCTCCATCATCCTTTCAGCATCAATCTCGATGTAACTTTGTATCGGATTCTCAATATTATTATTCATCAATTCGGCTTCTGTTGTTACTTTTTGATATTCATCTGAAGGACTGATATTAATTTCATATTGCTCCTGACTGAGCAGGTTATAATGGAGTAATTTGTTAATTAGCGGTTTGCCAATCTTCGTAAGTAATTTAATAATTTCCCCCGCCGCCATCGTTCCGATAATTCCTGGTAGAACACCCAGAACGCCATTCTCGGCACAGTTAGGGATTTCGTTAGCGCCTGGTTGAAAAGGAAATAAGTCGCGATAGTTGGTGCTAATACCAAGTTCGTTGGCCACATTAAAAATAGCAATTTGCCCCTCAAAGCCAGAAACGGCAGCAAAAACCAATGGTTTTTTAAGCAAGACACAAGCATCGTTAATCAAGTATCTCGATTCAAAATTATCTGTTCCGTCAAAAATAAGATCATAGCCAGAAATGATTTCGGCAACGTTTGTTCGGTCAACTAAAATAGGATGGAGGATTAATTCGGTTTCTGGATTCATTTGCTGAAGCCGTTTTGCCGCAACTTCTGCTTTTGATAATCCAATATCATCCATCCCGAAAAGGACTTGCCTTTGCAGATTGGAAAGTTCCACCACATCATGATCGGCAATGCCAATGCAGCCAACACCAGCAGCTACAAGATACTGTAGCGCAGGACAGCCCAAACCACCGGCGCCGATAACCAAAACTTTCGCTTCGGTTAAGCGCTGCTGAGATTCAATGCCGAATCCACCTAGAATAATTTGCCTTTGGTATCGTTCCGTATTCATTTTTATCCTCCTGAAAATGGTGGCATAATTGCAATGCTGTCGCTGTTTTTGATCTCACTATTCTGCTGAACGAGATTTTTATTCAGCGCTAATTTGTATTTCATTCCCGCAAGCTGCGGAAAAATATTTTCCAGGTGTGTCTTCAACTCATCAGTCGTTCCACAATCAATAGTAATTTTTTGATTGCTGATAAATTCTGATATTTTTCCAAAGCTGATGATTTCTATCTCCATTTTAAATCAATCCTAAATTAAAATCACATTTATAGTTTCTCCTGCAACAAAATTTTCATGCCCTTCAGTCAATTGAATCAGGCAATTTGCCTGGGCAAAAGAACTCAATCGGTAAGATTCTTGAGCACCAAGCGGTGTGGCTTTTCCATCTTTGTAAACTCCCTTTAAAAAATGGGTTAATCCCGGTGGCTTTTGATAGGGATGTGTTAATTCCGCCTGAATTAATTTCAGACCGGTTGCTTTACTCGAAAGCTGCTTCAACGCAGGAATCACATAATTATAATAACAGTTTAATACGGAAGATGGATTTCCTGGAAGGCCAAAAACAACTTTGTCTTCCTTTTTTCCAAAGAATAGTGGCTTTCCAGGTTTCTGCTTTACTTTATGAAAAACTTGATTTACGCCACAATCTGCCGCAGCTTGAAGCACAAAATCGTAATCGCCAACACTTACACCACCAGTGAGCAAAACCACGTCATTTCTAACTAAAGATTCCTTCAAAACAGCTGTCAATGTCTCCAGAGAATCTTCAGCTTTTAAAATCTCGACATTAAAAATGCCTTCGTTCTTTAAAGCGGCGGCAAGCGAATAAGAATTTGATTCGTATACCTGGCCGAATTGCAAAGGTAAGCCTGGCTGCTGCAGCTCGTTGCCTGTAAGTATTATGGCTACACTTGGGTTGGGATAAACCATTACTTCACTCACTCCAATACCAGCTAGAAAAGCCATCGCCGCCGGGCTAAGTAAATCGCCTTTTGCCATAGCCAGCTCGCCAGTTCGGATTTCAGAACCAATTTCCCTCACGTTTGCACCCCTTACGAGCCTCTCATCATCGAATGTAATGCGATCATCTTTCCTGCTGGTTTTTTCCTGCATTACCACTGTATCTGCACCTTGGGGCAGTGGTGCGCCTGTAAATATTCTACTGGTTTTGCCTTTGGATATGATTAATTTTTGAGCAGTTCCCGCAGCCATCTCGCCAATCAAATTCAACTCTTCATGCACATCATCGAAAATGATGGCGTAACCATCCATAGAAGATTGACGAAAAGCAGGAATATCGAAAGCGGCAATGATATCTTCTGAAAGGATCTGGTTGGCAGCTTCCTGCAATGGTTTTAAAACTGGTTTAAGTGGAGAAATATGTTCTCCAATTAGCTTTTTAGCCTCTTCAACACTTATCATTTATCCCCCAATGGTTATCATGCTTCGGTTTTTTATCGCGTCAGCATCCAGGTTTTCAAAATGGGTAATCAGCTGTCCGCCCAATTCTTTTTTCTTGCTCCAAATGGAGGCAAAAATTAAAGGAAGGACATCCTCATTGTTTCTTAATGACGTTAGCAAATCAGTTTCCCCATCAGAGAATAAGCAATTTTTCAGTTTGCCATCAGCGGTTAAGCGCATGCGGTTACAGGTGCTGCAAAAAGGAGCGGTCATGGTGCTAATAATGGCAAATGACCCTTCATGACCAGGAATCATAAAGTGTTTGGCTGTATCATGGGGTGCAGATTCTACAGGCAACACGGTAAAATCTTCTTCTACAACATGCAATATTTCCTGCAGGGAAAACATTTTATTGCTTGTCCATTTATTACCTGAAAAAGGCATAAACTCGATAAATCTGATCTGAATAGGGTTGTGTTTTGTCCATTTGATAAAATCATTTATTTCACCATCATTAAGACCTTTCATCACCACCATATTTATTTTTACCGCGATTTTATGCTGTAATAATAGTTCGATATTACTTCTCACCTGGTGAAAAACATCGCGCCTGGTAATCATAAAAAACTTTTCAGGCTGTAAAGTATCGAGACTGATATTAATGGTTTTAATACCGGCTTCAATTAAAACAGGCAACATTTCCGCAATGCGGGTTCCGTTAGTGGTCATTACCAATTCTACCGGAAGTTTGCCTAATCCTTTTATAATTTCTGCAGCATCTTTACGAACGAGCGGTTCGCCGCCAGTTAAACGGATTTTTTTTACCCCTTGCGCTACGAAAAGTTCTGCCAAAGCGAGTACCTCAGCAGGTTTCATTAAACGCGATGCTGGAGTAAAATCATAATTCTCCTCTGGCATACAATAAAAGCAGCGGAAATTGCAATTATCGGTCAACGATATTCGCAAATAATCATGCACCCTTCCAAACGAATCTGCTATCATTTATTGTTAATTAAATTATTGTAATCTGCTTCAGTATCAATATCAATCTTTCCCAACTCAAATGGAATGTTAACGGTGTCATCACCATGCGTTTTTAGTAAGTTCTTAGCTCCAGTTTCACCGGTTAAATTTAGCAATTCCTTGAAGTATTTCTTGTTGAACAATGCTGGCGTGCCAGTTGTTTCAGCATAGGCACAGGTAACTATGTTTTTTAGTGTCGATTGATGAACAGAATTTAACTGTTCGAATATTTCCGCCTTGATATGTACCTGATCTGCTACTGTAAAGATAGCATTTTCAATTTTAGGTTCGATAGCTAACGCGGTTTGTAAGCCGAAAGAAATGCTTGACGACATTCCATTTTCCCACCGCTCATTTACAGCATAAAAAACCTCAGCTCCTGCAGAGCGTTGCTTTATTTCTTCGGCATAAGCACCCAATACAACCACGATCGGATGAAATTCTGTTTTTACCGATGCTGCAATTGTAATATCAATTAAAGTTTGGCCCTGGTAGGTTAAAAGCTGTTTCGGCTTTCCCAATCTGCTGGAGTTTCCTGCGGCCAAAATGATAATTGCGCTGCTCATTAACTGCTTTTGTTGTCGTAAACGTGTATTGGATTTTTCTTGTCTTTCAGCATCCCTGCAGAAGCGCCCGAAAACGTAGCTTTAATTTCTGCAATAATAGAAATCGCAATTTCTTCGGCAGTTTCCGCTCCAATATCCAGGCCAATTGGTCCATTTAATTTACTTTCCTGTTCCGGTTGATTCAGCTCCTCCAACATTCTGATCAACTTTTTCTTCGGTCCTAAGGTGCCAATGTAAGGGGCATTCGTTTGTAAGAGCAAGTTTAAAAGTGCAGTATCGTAATTGTAATTATGGGTCATCAACACAAACGCTGTTTGCCCGTCTATTTCCACTTGTGGTAAAAGGGCTTCTGGTTTGGCTACCCAAACGTGTTTCACATTCGGAAACCTTTGTTGCGAAGCGTGTGTTTGCCTGCCATCAACAACGATAATTTCCCAGCCTAAAATGTTTGCCATCTCAGCAAGCGGTTGTGCATCGTTTCCTGCGCCGGCAATAATTAACTGGATAGGAGGAGGGATAAATTCCAGAAAAGCATCAAAATCCTGCCCATCAATGGCGTAAGTTTCAAATCTCGATAACCCTAACTTTAATACATCAAAAGCATCATTTTTAATGGAACCTATAATGGCATCAGTTATTTTTTCCAGGCTATCTTTCTCCCTGAATAACATGATTGAGCCGGGCTGATTTTTGCTATCTAATGAGAACAAACTTGTAATAACACAGTTTTCCCGTCGGCTATTTGCTGCTTTTAAAATCTCAATCGGGTTTGCTTTGTCTTCGGGTGAAATGGGCTCGAAAAGAATATGAACAATGCCATTGCAGCCTAGTTGAACGCCGAATTTTGCATCATCTTCGTCGGTGGTATCGTAGGTGACCAACTTGTTTTCCTGCTGGTGAATAGCCGAAAGTGCTTTTCTGAGCGCATCGCCTTCTAAACAACCACCACTAATGGCACCCGTTAAAAATCCATCATCGGTTACCAACATTCGGGCGCCTGGGCGCCTATACGATGAACCTTCTACTTTTACAACCGTTGCCAAGGCCGACTTTTTATTTTCAGCGATGGCTTTTTGGTAAGCAGCCAGAATATCAACAATTTCTTTCATACAGGGATTTTATTCGAACCAAACCGCAAGATTGGCATAAAAATTAAATACTAGCCATATCGAATGGTAATTTTCTTATCCTTTTTCCTGTTAAATCGAAAATGGCTTCGGTTAATGCAGGAGCAAATTGGGATAAACCTGGCTTGCCAATACCACCAGCATCTACATCTTTGTCCATAATGTGAACTTCAATTGGCGGAATATCAGTAATCCTTGGCATTTGGTAATAGTAAAAATAATGTTGTTCTACCAACAGCAATCTTACAACCTTTAGGCCATTCGCCCAACAATATCGAAAGTTGAATTAAACGAATCCAAAACCAATTGTTATAAATTATATTTGCTCACTTTAGCTTACCAGGATGCCTATTAAATTTATGAAACCCAATATCATCCCCAAATTAATTCTTTCATTTTTGCTGATCTGTTCTTTTAGCCGAACCTTCGCCCAAACTACCGATGCGGTAAAGATAAGTGGGGTGCTTACTAAACCTTACACGCTAACCTCAGCTGATTTAGCGAACATGTCGAGGGTTAAAGTTTCACGGAAGGATAGTGATAGCACAAATTATGAATATTCTGGAGTGCTACTTTCTACGGTTTTGGCTAAAGGTGGGGCCACACTTGTTACAGATTTACCAAGGCAAAACTTGATAAAATATGTGATTATTGAAGCGATTGATGGTTATCAGGTCGTATTTTCTTTGGCTGAAATGGATGCAGATTTTACAGATGAAAAGATTATTTTGGCAGATACTGTGGACAATGAGCCGCTTCTTTCTACTGAAGGTCCGTTTAGAATTATTGTCGAAAACGATAAGCGGGCAGCGAGATGTATAAAACAAGTTACGAGTATAAAAATTGAGTTTGCGAAATGATCAAAATTAAATCAGTTGCCAATAAGATGATGGCTTGCATCGGCATATTACTGCTGTTTAATGCACAAATCTACGCTCAAACCATTCGCATTGCGGTAGCTGCAAATGCCCAAGCGGTGATTAAAAAATTACAGGCAGATTTTAAAAAACAGACAGGCATCAACACCGAAGTGGTTTCCGGAGCATCTGGCAAGCTAACTACTCAAATTATGAATGGGGCACCTTACGATATCTTTCTTTCTGCAGATACAGAATTCCCTGCAAAACTTTTTGCTGCAGGTTATGGAATTCAAAAACCAAAACTTTATGCACTTGGGAGTCTTATTATATGTGGAAATGTGCAAGGTGATATAAAAGACTGGCAAAAACTGGTATCGATGGGTGCGGTAAAAAAAATTGCTATTGCCAACCCAAAAACTGCACCATATGGTTATGCCGCCCGGCAATCGTTAAAATTTTATAATTTAGAGAACAAAATAAAACATAAACTGGTATTTGGAGAAAGTATCTCGCAAGTGAACACCTACCTTCAAACTGGAGTTGTTGGTTTAGGTTTTACCACCGAATCTTTCTTATATGAAAACGGATTTAAAGATAAGTTGAAATGGGCGAGGATCGATCAAAAAAGTTATAAAAATATTGAACAAGCGGTTGTTTTGCTGTCGCATGCAAAAAAATCAGGAATAAATAATGCATTAAAATTTTATGAATACCTTTCGTCAGCATCGGCCAGAAAAATTATTAAAAACAATGGTTATCATCTACCAAATTAGCCGTAAAAAATAATGGATCTGGAACCGATTTGGCTTAGTTTGAGGTTGGCTGCCATTACCACCATTTTGCTGCTTTTTATTGGAGTTCCTATTGCGTATTGGCTATCGCGGAAGCAAACTGTTCTAAAACTTATTGCGGAAGCGCTGATTACCATGCCTTTAGTGTTGCCACCATCGGTGCTTGGTTTCTATTTGCTTTTGGCTTTTAGTCCGAGTAATGCTTTTGGCGAATGGCTGCAGGCGCATTTCGATTTACAACTGGTCTTTTCATTTAAAGGGTTGGTCATTGCTTCCATTATTTATAGTCTTCCTTTTATGGTCAGTCCGATAAAGGCAGCTTTTTCTCATCTGCCAAAATCTATGGCAGAGGCTTCTTACATCATGGGGAAATCTAAAACGCAGACTTTTTTTAAGGTGCTTCTGCCTAACATTAAAGCCTCTATTTTTACAGCTGTGGTATTGACTTTTGCGCATACATTGGGAGAGTTTGGTGTGGTATTAATGATAGGTGGAAACATCCCCGGGCAAACGAAAGTAGCGTCGATAGCGATTTACGATGCAGTGGAAACCATGGATTATGTATCAGCCAACGCTTATGCTCTTATTTTATTTGCCATCACTTTCATCATCGTAGTAGGCGTTTTTATCATCAATAGAAATGCAGTTAAAAGCCCATTCGAATGATAGAACTAGATATAAAAAAAAAAATAGGTAGTGGTTCGGCCAGTTTGGCACTTCAGGTGAAAACTTCTTTCCAATCAAATTCAGTCACCAGAATTTTAGGCCCTTCTGGAGCTGGAAAATCGACATTGTTAAAAATTATTGCTGGGCTTATCTTGCCAGATAAGGGGACAATTAAGTTTGAAAATACAATTTGGTTCGATAGTGAAACGAAATACAATAAAAAAGTGCAGGAGCGCCAGGTGGGCTTCGTTTTTCAAGATTATGCACTTTTCCCGAACATGACGGTTGAACAGCACCTGAGCTATGGCACAACGGATTTAAATTATATCCGCGAATTGCTGGAAATGGGTGAGTTGGATCAACTTACACATCGGAATCCGAAACAACTTTCAGGTGGCCAACAGCAGCGCCTTGCTATTTTGCGAGCGCTATCTACCAAGCCTAAATTATTGTTGATGGATGAACCTTTTTCTGCACTTGATGCTGCCCTCAAAAACCGGATGATGAAAAGCCTGAAACTGATATTTGAGGAGCAAAAAACCACTGTAATCATGGTGACGCATCAAGATAATGAATGGGCGAGTGCCGATAATCAGATCTTTAACTTGGAAAGTAGGGGAAATTAAGAAGTCGATTTTAAGTTGTAGTTGTTCCCAGCTGTTAACCACTACAACTTAAAATACTACTGCGTTTTAAACAGCTGAAATATTTTGGTAGCTTGTATTCAAATTAATATTTGCTTTCTCGGCAGCCTCAATTGGCGCATAATCTGAAAGGATTAAAGCTTTGCCTTTCTTCACGCAGACATCATGCTCAAAATGAACGGATGGTTTACCATCTTTAGTTCTCACGGTCCAGCCATCTTTTTCGATGTAAACATCTTTTTTGCCCATGTTAATCATCGGCTCAATGGCCATAACCAAGTTTTCTTTAAGCATTAAACCCGAACCTCGTTTGCCATAATTAGGCACTTGAGGATCTTCGTGCATGCTTTTGCCCAACCCGTGGCCAACAAAATCTCTCACTACACCATAACCTTGCTTCTCGTTGTGATTTTGAATAGCATAACCGATATCACCCAAACGTTTACCTGCCACGGCTTCGTTAATACCAATAAAGAGCGATTCCTTTGTTGTTCTTACCAAATCCAGGATGTCCTGACTTGCTTCACCAATTACAAAAGTATAAGCATGATCGCCATGGTATTCGTTCTTGATAACACCTACGTCAACTGAAATAATATCACCGTCTTTTAGGGTTTCTGTACCTGGGAAACCATGCACCACAACATCATTAACTGAAGTAATAATATGATGTGGGAAACCGCTATAGTTGTAAAATGAAGGCACTGCGCCATGATCAAGTATAAATTGATTGGCAAGTTTATCAATTTCAATGGTCTGCAATCCGGGACGTAATATTTTAGCGATTTCGGAAAGGGTTTCGCTTACTAAAAGTGCACTGATTTGCATCAGCTCCACTTGTTCATCAGTTTTGTAAAAAATCATTGCTGCAAAATTACGAATAAGTTTTTTAAATGCTTATAGTATTTACAGCGTTACAAATTTTACCCCTAAACTTACCCAACGGGATGGAAGGGGAATGGCTCCAATTTCGAAATACTGGGTGTCAAAAATATTTTGTGCATCCATGTAAATGGTGAATTTATTAATGGATTGACTCAATCTGAAATCATTAATCCAGTAAGATGGCCCGGTTATCCGCTGATTAAATCGCGTTGCCAAAAGCACAGAAAAATTATGATACTTGAAATCTACAGTATTGGTAACCTGATGCTTTAGCGCCGACAATTGATATTTTGAAGCCAGCACTTGCGCCATGTTTTTAAACTTCGAATCTAAATAAGAGTAGGCCAAACTAAAATTAAAGCTGGATTGGTCATGTAAAGCTAAATGATAATTAGAGCGGAAATTAATCCCTCTGGTAGCCATTGTGCCCACATTATTGGCCTGAAAAGGTTCGGTGGCTACGAGTCTTGTCCAATCGATAAATTTATCTATGTTCCTATAAAAAAAGCTGGAGTTGAAGGTGAAATTGCGCTGCAGAAATTTAAATCCCGCTTCGCTTTGAAACGCATTTTCGGGCTGTACATCGGGGTTGCCAATGTTTCCTGGTCGTTGGTTAAGGTATAAATCGGTAAAAGAAGGAATCCGCTGACTAGTGCCGAGATTGCCAATTATTTTCAGTGCGCTACCAATGGTATAACTTGCATCTATCCCTGGATAAATTTGCCACTTATAGGAAGAATTGTAATTAACGTAGGCACCGGCATTTACATCCAGCTTTTCGAAGAAACTAGTGCGATACTGGGTATAAAAGCCTGCGTTTTCACGGCGGTGATTACCAATATTTGATGAGTTGATGTTTTCGCTTCTCACTTCGGCACCGAAACCTAGTTCGCCAGTATTGGTTTTATATGTGCTGGTTACTTCTGCTGCGAATGAATTGGTAGCATGTTTACTTACTCCGGCATTCGGATTTACATTGCCAAAATAACGGTAATCATCAAAATTATACCGGTAGCTTAAGCGTGGCAGCAAAGTCCATCGGGTAGATAAAATGTGTTTAGATTGGATTGATGCTAACGTAGTTTGAACCTTTTCTGTTGAGTTTCTATCGCCTGGAGCGGCATAGAAACCGTTGGCACCAAATTCATTTTCGGTATAACCTGCTACGGCAATAATTTCATTAGCAGCGTCAATCTGAAAATTTCCCTGATAAAGCAATTTCGTGTTTTCGAATTGGGTATTGAAACGATAGCCATTGCTTTTATCGTAACCGCCGAATAGAGAATGCTGCTGCTTCGCTTTGCTCAATACGCCACCCAACTGAACTCCGTTGTTATAAAAAGTTTTTCCAGTGCCTTCCGTATTTTTTTCAAAGTTCGATCCGGCATGTACATCTGCCAGAACACCAGAATGTGTTGGCTTTTTGGTGATGATATTAATCGCTCCGGTTAGGCTGTTTATGCCATAGATTCTGGCGGCAGGACCTCTGATAATCTCTATCCTTTCAATTGCTTCTACCGGAATCGGCAGGTTAAGCATGTTGTGTGCCGTTTGGCTATCAATAATTTTGGTTCCGTTTAATAACACAATGGTTTGTTCAAAACTTCCACCATCAATACTAATATCTGCCTGACCGCCGAAAGGTCCGCGTTGCCTTAAATCTACACCATTGGCATATTGTAGCAGTTCCTGGATGCTGCGGCCGGGCAATTTGGCAACCATGGTTTGATCAATGATATAAACATTTCTGTTCTGTTTTGAGATTGGGGTTTTAAAACCATTCTCATTAATGACAACATCATCAATCTTAATTACAGTATCTTGTTTTGGTTGTGCATATAACTCTGCACTGAAGAGTAGCAGTAACGCAAAATAAAGTCTTTTCACTTGGCTAATTTTCTTCCAAAAGTAGTATCTTGCCGTACCACTAAAGTATGCCAGTTTAAATAAAATGGATAGTCCGGTTCAAATTCCTTTTAAAAGTTTTATACAGCTCGATTCAAAAAGCCCAACAGCTATTTATTTACAAATCGTTTTTGAGTTTATTAAAGCTATACAGCTCGGTTTTCTTCCGGAGGGAACGAAATTGCCCGGCAGCAGAATTTTGTGTAAGCTATTGGGTGTAAATAGAAATACGCTCATCAAAGCTTTCGATGATTTAGAATCGCAAGGGTTTATAAAAATTTCGGCGAGTAAGGGTACCTTTATACTATCGAGTCAGAAGCAGGTTGTTAAGAAAGATGGGATTGGTTCTTTGCAAAATGAGCTCCCGGTCCCTGTTCATTTTGAATTTAAGAAATCAAATATTCTGGATAATCCAGTTGAGGGAAGTGATTTATCCCTTCAATTTAATGATGGGTTGCCTGACGCCAGGCTTGTGCATACGGATGTACTGGCCCGGTTGTATGTTTCAAAATTAAAGAGAAACAGAAATAAAGGCGTTTGGGAACAACTGCAAACACAAGCGCACCTGAATTTTAAAGCGCAGTTCTGCAATTACTTAAACCTAACCCGCGGGTTAAAAATAGCACCATTGAATCTGCTCACCACCACAAATCATGAAATCAGCTTATTTCTCGTACTAAAATTATTGATAAATGCTGGCGATAAAGTTGTTGTTGCTTCACCAGGCTATTACTTTTCCAATATGAGCATACTGGATAGCGGAGCTCGAATTGTTTCCGTTTCAATAGATGAGGAGGGGATTGATGTGATCAATCTTCGTGAATTATGCAAAACACATCAAATTAGGGTACTTTACCTCACCTCCGTAAATCTTTATCCTACAACTATTTCTTTAAGCGCAAAGCGAAGGATAGAAATATTGGAGCTGGCTAAAGAATACGGTTTTATCATCATTGAAGATGATTACGATTTCGAATTTCATTTTGATAATAATACTGTGCTTCCGCTAGCCGCTATTGATACTTATAAGAGTGTGGTTTATATTGGCTCGTTTGCAAAGTCTCTTCCGGCAGGTTTTGGTTATGGATTTGTGTCGGCACCACCAGATTTCATCAAAGAATTGGAAAAACATCAACGTATATTAGCATCCGGTGTTGACGTAATTAAAGAACAGGTACTTACCGAATGGATTGAAGAAGGGGAAGTTCATCGCCTGGCGAAGAAAAATAAAAAAATATATAAAGAGCGCAGGGATTATTTTGTTGAGCTACTTCATCTTAACCTGGAAGGATTGATTAAATTTCAGGTTCCTAACCAGGGCTTGGCGGTTTGGATAGAATGGCTGCCCAGTTTTAGTTTAATAAAGTTCCAAAAAAAATGTCTGGATGACGGATTGTTTCTGCCTAAAACAACGTTGTATCAAAATAAAAAATTAATTGCTACCCGCCTGGGCTTTGGCAGTTTGAATGAACAAGAGATGGAAAATGCTGTGGAAATTTTGCAAAAATCTATTGCTGAAGTATTGATAGAAATTAGATAATATTTTATAATTCATCGATAGTATTGTACAGTTAAAATTTAGGAGCCTTCTTTAAATTTGGGGTTAGTTAAAATTTATTAGAGAATATTAATCTCATTTGTAAAAAAAATGATGCGAATATTCGAGATCAAATTCATAACCGTATTTTTGACGTTTATGACATTTTATTGAACTTTTTACAACTAACCAATATAAATCCATGAGCAAAAATTTACATAACAATCCTTTGTTTAAGACACTCGGTATTCTCGGTGTAATAGGAGGAATGGTTACGCTACCTATCCTGTCTTTTGCGGTAGCACCGCCAAAACCATTGGTATCCATCTCAAAAAGTAAGCTAACGAAAGTGGTTCCGGTAAGAGGAACCGTTGTGGACGCTAAAGGTGGACCACTACCTGGCGTAGTGGTAAAAGTTAAGGGAGGCGGTGCCGCGGTTGCTACAGATGCAGACGGAAGGTTTACGCTAAATCTCGAGACCGGAAATGAAACCTTGGTTTTAAGTTTGGTTGGCTTTAAGTCGACTGAATTTCCGGTAAATGGAAAGACAGAGGTTAAAATTGTGATGAGCGAGGATATTGCGAATCTCGAGGATGTTGTGGTAGTGGGCTACGGAACGGTTAAGAAGAAAGATTTAACAGGTGCGGTATCCAGCATTAAAAGTGAAGATATTACGATTAGTCCAGTTAGCAATGCAGTAGAGGCTATGCAGGGAAGGATTGCAGGTCTGGATATCCAGCGTACAAGTGGAAGTGCCGGTTCTACACCTACTATTTTATTGAGGGGTAACCGCTCAATTGCACAAGTAGCTGGGGCCTTGCCCGGGGCATCGTCTGATCCCCTTTATGTTATCGATGGGATTATAGGGAACATTAATAGTTTAAATCCTAACGATATTGAAACGATTGACGTTTTGAAGGATGCATCCTCTACCGCTATTTATGGTGTGGCAGGAGCAAACGGCGTTATCATTATTACGACAAAAAAAGCAAAAGCGGGGAAAGTTCAGGTTGATATTGACAGTTATTATGGTGTAAATGGTTTTGCAAAATACCCAGAGCCATTAACTGGCGATGCGTATGTACAGTATGTTAGGGATCGGTATTTTGCCGGCAATGGGCGGTTTCCTAATAATCTTGCAGATGCAGGTATTCCTGCCGCAGGGATAACGGCCATTAACGAAGGCCAGTGGGTAAATTGGGTTGATGAAACGCTGCAAACAGGTTCACAACAAAATCACCACATTTCAGTGAGGGGTGGAAGTGAGAAAACACAGGCTTATCTGTCATTGGGCTACATTGGCGAAAAAGGGATTTACAAAGGCGATCAGTCTACCATTTTAAATGCCCGTTCGGGGGTTGATGTTGCTTTTTCGAAGTTTTTCAAAGCCGGCGTGCAAGTTACAGCCAATCTTCGTAACGGCGATCAAACCAATAGCAGAATTAATAAAGCTTTCGGGATTTATCCTTTAGGTACAGCATACACCGCCGATGGAAGTGTAAACTTATTCCCGTTAACAAACGTTTCATTGGTAAGTCCAATAGCTAATTATGCACCAGGCGTTTTTGCTAACAATAACAAAAATCTTTTCTTACAGCTTAACCCATATGTAGAATTTAAACCGACAGAGAATTTAACCATTCGTTCCAATCTTGGGGTAACACTTTCTTCCGACCGCCGGGGTACATTTGCAAATGAAAACTCTTATAATTTAGCGTCAGAAAATAGAAACGTTAAAGAAGCCAGTTATGCAACAAACCTAAATTACGGCTACCTTTGGGAGAATATCGTTACTTATAATTATGCGATCAATAAGGATCATCAGTTTACCTTCACAGGCATTACATCTATGGCTGATAATAGAACTGAAACCTCTACGCTATCTGGAAACGGACTTGATTTTGATGAATATCTCTACTATAATTTAGGTGCGGCAACTACCATAACAGGTAGAGGTACCGGCTACCTTCAAAGTAATCGCCTTTCCTTTGCCGGAAGGATCAATTACAATTTCAAAGGAAAATATTTGTTGCAGTTATCAAATCGTTGGGATGGTGTTTCCCAGTTGATTGATAAATGGTCTTCGTTTCCTTCCGCTTCTGTCGCCTGGAGAATTAGCGATGAGAAATTTATGGAATCTACTAAAGACTGGTTAAGCAATTTAAAGCTAAGAGCAGGTTATGGAGTAGCGGGAAATCCAAGCATTCAACCCTACCAAAACAGCACTTTGGTAGCTGCAAGAACTAACGATTATAACCTCTCACTTGGTGGTTCGTCAGCACTTCCTATATATGTGTTAAATAGGGCTTTAGGAAGTCCGAACCTTACCTGGGAGCGCTCTTATAATTTCAATTTGGGTTTAGATTTTACATTATTTAACGGGCGCCTGGATGTGAGCAGTGAATGGTTCAAAACTAAATCAAAAGGCGTTTTGTTTGCTCAAAACATGCCGCCAACTGCCGGTGGTTATGATGCAAAAACGCAGTATTATGTTTTTGCAAACATAGGTGAAACTAAAAATGATGGTGTTGAACTAACGATCAACAGCAGAAACATCGATACCAAAAACTTTAAATGGAACAGTACCTTAACATTTACCAGGGCCACGGAAGAGTTAACAAAAATTGATTTAGGCACTTCTGGCTCGGTAAGTAATTTAATTACCAACCGCTTATTTGTTGGCGATGCTTTGCCGCAAAGCATTCTTTATGGTTACAAAAAAATTGGTATCTGGCAGCTGGGAGAAGAAACGGAAGCTGCAAAGTATGGCGCCCGTCCCGGTGATATTAAACTGCAAACTGTTCCCCGCTTAGATGCTAATGGGGTATCGGATAATGGTGTTCACCCATACTCTGCAAACGATAGAATGATTGTTGGAAGAAACATTCCTGATTTTAATATTGGTTTCCAGAATACGTTTGCCTACAAGGGCTTCGATTTAACTGTATTTATGGTAATGCGTTACGGACAAATGATTGACGCACAATTATTGGGTTATTATAACAGCATCACACAACCAGCATTTTATAACTATTGGACACCGACTAACCCAACCAACGATTATCCTCAACCAACCATTGGTGGTACAACCAATAATATCAATACACTTTATCAATCAGCTTTATCTTATGTAGATGGTTCATACTTCAAGGTTAAAAACATCACCTTAGGATATGCCTTGCCTGATAAGTTTATTAAGAAAGTTGGTTTGAGCAGATTAAGAGTTTACGGAACGGCTTATAACACTCTGATTTTTGCAAAGAGCGCCTTGCTTAAAAACATAGATCCCGAAACGGGAGGAAATGATAGTTTTCCTTTGTACAAACAAATTGTTTTTGGCTTAAACGCTTCATTTTAATTTTTAAAATTTTCAATAATGAAAAATCTACATAAAATTTCGTTGGGGGCAGTTTTGTTAATTGCACTTACCAGTACATCTTGCAAAAAATATATTGAAGAATATAATCCAGGGGGTACCACACTCGAAACAGCGTACACAAATAAACCTGGTTATGAAGGTCTGATTAACTCGTGCTACACAGACATGTACTATTTCTATGGAAAGGTTGATTTTATAGGTCCATCCGAAATGGGTACTGATCTCTGGGTTAATTATGGGGCAAACGATAGTGGTTTTTTACTCTACGACAATAACCTGAATACACAAACCGGAACCCTAAGAACAATTTGGGGAGGCTTATATTCCACCATCAACTTATGTAACACCGCAATTGATTATAGCACTAAAGTAAATGGTTATTCAAGTTCTGCAGAGCTAAATGCCAAGGTTGCTGAAGCTCATTTTATGCGGGCATGGGCTTATTTTAATCTTGTTGAACAGTTTGGTGGGGTGGCTATGCCAACCACTTCCTCTGCTTTGAGTGGTATAGATTTGGCACCTAAAAGAACTGATGAAAAAGCTTTTTACGATTTAATTATCTCTGATTTAAAGGTTGCTACAGAAAACCTGCCCGTTACTCAAAGTTTGCGAGGACGCGTAGCTAAAAAAGCAGCTTATGCTATGCTTGCCAAAGTTTATTTACAGCGTACCCGCCTGGGTGAAAAGGAACAATATGCAAAGCTGGCGTTAGAAACTGCAGAAGAGCTAATTAATAACCCAGCAAAATATAACTGTGCATTGTATACCAGTGATGCCAATCGCTCCGGTTTCGCAAAAGCTTTTGATAACAGAAATAATAAAGCCAATACCGAGTTTTTGTTTATAGAAGCCATAGATGCTACATCTGGACTCAATCCGGAAGGATATAACAGAGGAAGAACAAGGCAATATTACTTGCCTGATTTAGGCGGGCGTGGTGCTGAATGGGGAACTATTGAGACCACTGTTTTGTATGGTCGTTCCAACTCAAAACAATATAAACCAACCAAATATTTGCTAACCAATATTTTCGACCCAAGGGAAAATACGCCAGATACCAGATTTGCGAATACTTTCACTTACAAGTTCTATGCGAGTGTAGATAAGGTAATTACACAGCAAATGATCACAAGCTATCAAAAAGATCAGTCGATTTTGGGTAAAATTATTTTGAGTACGAGAGCGGCTTATAGTGGCCCAGATTATTTTCTTCCTTCGGGGAATACTTTTGAAGAAGAGAAAAATATGACCACCGATGCAGGCCTTGCTGTTTTTACTCCCAATTGGACGATTGCAAGTGAAGTTAAGAAGAAGATTCCAGCTTTGGTAGTGGATCCTTCTGATCTTTTTGATCCGGCAACCAATAACTATAAACTCCCTGCTGCTTATCCTAATGAACCGAGCTTGATTAATATATTCCCTGCCTTGAAAAAATTCTCAGGAAAATATTTTGCTTATACCAACCAGTATTGGATGGGAGATTTCCCAATTATTCGTTTAAGTGAGGTTTATCTTATTGCCGCAGAAGCGGCTATCTTAGCTAATAACGATGTTTTGAAAGCGTCTAATTATGTAAATGTGATTCGTAAACGTGCTGCGGTTACTGGTCGTGAAAGCGAAATGCTGGCTACACCAGCAGAAATGAATGTGGCTTACATTTTAAAAGAACGCGGCAGAGAATTGGCTGGTGAGCATACCCGCTGGATTGATTTGAAAAGAACCGGAAACTTATCAACTGCTTACTTTCAGCAAACCAACCCTATTATTGCCCCTAACTTCGATCCGAAGAAACACACAGTAAGGCCGATTCCACAATATTTTTTAGATGCCATTACTAATGCTGCCGAGTTCGGTAACAACGGTTACTAGTTAACAAATACATCTGAATAGGTTAGGGCCGTCTCAAATTTTGGGGCGGCTTTTTTTGTGCGTTTCCATCTTAATTTTTTAGTCAATCGTTTGCGCAGTGTTTAATTTAGTTTTTTTAAGGTTTAGCCTTATTTTAGTAAAAGTTTATTCTTTCGTATGAAATTAAAATCCCTTGCTTCCTTAGCTTTTGCTCTTTTTAGCTTAATTGTTTTTCCTAAAGTCGGAAATGCAAATGACTACCGTATTTTTTGCAATGCTTCCAACGCAAAATTCAATGCTGAAGAAGTACTGAGTGTGAAACAAATAAATACTACAACAGTTGAAATATTACTTTCCAACAAAGCGTGTTTAACCATCGATTTTTACGGAGAAAATATATTTCGGTTATTTCAAGATCAGGACGGTGGTTTTATAAGAAATCCCGAAGCCAAACCTGCTGCAGAAATTTTGGTACAAAACCCAAGGAAACCCATCATTAAACTTTCAATAAAGGATGATGGAAATTACATCGAGATCAATACTTTAAAAATTTCTGTCCAGATTAATAAAAAGACCACCTTATTGAGGGTGACTAATTTGGAAATGAATTCAATTGTACTCGAACAAGCTGCCCCCATATTGCTGAAGGATAATGTAGCTAACATTTCATTTAAAGAGAATGCAGACGAATACTTTTATGGCGGAGGTGTACAGAATGGACGCTTTTCGCATAAAGGAAAAGCCATTTCAATCGAAAATCAAAACAGCTGGACAGACGGTGGTGTAGCCTCACCAACGCCATTTTATTGGTCAACCAAAGGTTATGGCTTAATGTGGTACACTTTTTCCAAAGGCAAATATGATTTTGGAGCGAAAGAAAAAGGAACGGTTTCAATACAGCACGAAACGAATTATTTAGACTTGTTTGTGATGGTGAATATTGGTGCCAAAGCACTTTTAAACGATTTTTATCAATTAACCGGTAACCCAATTTTGTTGCCAAAGTTTGGTTTTTATGAGGGACATTTAAACGCATACAATCGCGATTTTTGGAAAGAAGATGATAAAGGAATTCTTTTTGAAGATGGTAAAAGATATAAGGAGAGTCAAAAAGATAACGGTGGGATGAGAGAATCTTTAAACGGTGAAAAAAACAATTATCAGTTTTCTGCCCGTGCTGTAATTGATCGTTATGAAAGCCATGATATGCCATTTGGTTGGATTTTGCCTAACGATGGTTATGGTGCTGGTTACGGCCGAACAGAAAGCTTAGAAGGGAATGTTAAGAATTTAAAAGATTTAGGGGATTATGCCCGTAAAAAGGGAGTAGAAATTGGTCTTTGGACGCAATCTGATCTACATCCGAAGGAAGGAATTAGTCCCTTGCTACAACGCGACATTATCCGTGAGGTAAGAGATGCCGGTGTTCGGGTTTTAAAAACTGATGTGGCTTGGGTAGGTGCGGGTTATTCTTTTGGGTTAAATGGGGTAGCGGATGTAGCTGCAACCATGCCTTATTACGGAAATAACGATCGCCCGTTTATCATCTCGCTTGATGGTTGGGCAGGTACACAACGGTATGCTTCCATATGGTCGGGCGATCAAACGGGTGGAGCTTGGGAATATATTCGCTTCCATATCCCCACTTACATCGGTTCGGGGCTTTCCGGGCAGCCAAACATTACCTCGGATATGGACGGCATTTTTGGAGGAAAAAACAGCGCCGTAAATACAAGAGATTTTCAATGGAAAACCTTTACACCGATGCAGTTGAATATGGATGGTTGGGGATCGAATGAAAAATATCCTCATGCTTTTGGTGAACCCATTACTTCCATTAACCGCAATTATTTAAAACTTAAATCCGAGTTGTTACCTTATAGTTATAGTATCGCTAAAGAAGCAGTTGATGGGCTGCCAATTGTTAGAGCGATGTTTTTGGGATATCCAGGTAGTTATGCCAATGGAATTTCAACACAATATCAATTTATGTATGGACCAAATTTTTTGGTAGCACCAATTTATCAGGAAACTAAAGTGGATAAAGACGGAAACGATATTAGAAATGGCATTTATTTGCCGAAAGGAATTTGGATCGATTATTTTTCAGGTAACCAATATCAAGGCGACCGTATTATTAATAATTTTGATTCGCCGCTTTGGAAAGTACCTGTTTTTGTTAGGGCTGGAGCGATTATTCCACTTACTGCCGCCAACAATAATGTAAAGCAGATTGAAAACAATGCCCGTATTTATGAAATTTATCCTCATGCAAAAAGTTCATTTACCGAATATGACGATGATGGAACCACCGAGGCATACAAATTGGGTAGAGGAGTAATAACGTTGATCGAATCCAACGTTGAGCAAGATAAAGCTATAATCAATGTTCAAGCTACAAAAGGTGAATTTGATGGCTTTGTTCCACAGAAAACAACAGAATTTCGAATTAATGTAACTGCCGAACCAAAACGGGTTTCTGCAAAAGTGGGCAACCAAAAAGTAAAATTGAGCCAGGTTTTATCAAAAGAGGAATTTGTTAAACAGAACAATGTGTTCTTTTACGATGAGAAGCCAAATTTCAACCGATTTAGCACCAAGGGCTCCCCGTTTGAAAAGATAGCAATAACAAAAAATCCGCAGGTATTGGTGAAAGTGGCCGCAACCGATGTCACCAAAAATAGCGTTGAGCTTACCATTGATGGTTTTAAATCGGATTTAGTTGATCAGCAACTAAACTTGACTGGGAAACTCAACGAAGCACATAACTTTAAATTAAACAAAGACGATAACGGGGCTTTCAGCTTTAAACCACGTTGGGATAAAGTTGCGAACGCCGATTATTACGAGATAAAGTTTAGTGATATGCTGTATTCAACAATAACAGATACCACTCTTCTTTTTGAAAACTTATCTCCAGAAACCAATTATTCATTGCAATTGAGAGCCGTAAATAAAGACGGTGTATCAGATTGGACAGCATTAAAAATTACGACTGAAGCCAATCCGTTGCAATTTGCTATTAAAGGAATTGGTGCAAAAACTTCGGCAGAAAACCAGGGTGGTGAGGGCATAATTAAGTTGTTTGATTTCGATGAGTCGAGTATGTGGCATACTAAGTGGGGCGTTAAGTCAGATCCTTTTGAGATGATAATCGATTTAAAGGGGGAGAATACACTCGATCGGTTAGCCTATTTGCCTCGTCAGGGTGGTGGAAATGGAACTTTATTAAAAGGAAAAGTATTTTATAGTAACAATAAAGAAAATTGGACACTAACGAACGAGTTTGACTGGAAAAACAATGGAACTGAAAAAGTAGTCGAATTTAAAAGTAACCCCATCGCGAGGTACTTAAAACTTGACATCGAAAAAGGTGCGGGCGGCTTTGGGTCTGGTCGAGAAATGTACGTATTTAGGGTTGCAGGAAGCGAAGCGTCGATAGCGGGTGATATCAATAACGACAAAATTATCGACCGTAACGATTTAACATCCTACACTAATTATACTGGACTAAGAAAAGGCGATGCTGATTTTGAAGGTTACATTAGCAAAGGCGATATCAACAAAAATGGTGTGATAGATGCATTTGATATTTCGAATGTGGCTACACAATTGGATGGTGGCGTAAGGGAATCAGCGAAAACTGGCCTGGCTGGAACCTTGGTTTTAAGTACACCAAAATCAACATTTGAAAAAGACCAGGTTGTTGAGGTAACCGTGAAAGGTATTGCCCTAAAAGACGTAAATGCTTTAAGTTTTTCTTTGCCGTATAATGCAGCAGATTATGAATATTTAGGTTCAAATGCTGATGGAATTAAATCAATGGAAAATTTAACTTACGATCGTTTACATTCTGACGGAACTAAAGTACTCTATCCAACATTTGTGAACATCGGTAACAAGGAAGTGCTTTCAGGAGAGGGTGTTTTATTTGTTTTAAGGTTGAGAGCCAAACGTAAACTAATATTTAATTTAAAAATGGTAAATGGAATTTTAGTTGATAAAGCACTAGGCTCAAAAAAATTATAGGTATTGCTATTAAATAAGATTAAGTGAAATTCTGGGCTTAAAAAAGCTAGGCCTTTCCATTATCACTTTTGGTAAAAAGGATATCGCTAAAAATTAATTAAGCAGGAAGCGAGATAAAAATGGTGGTTCCTTGCTCCAATATCGAGTCGACTTTAATGCTGCCCTGCAGTTTGGCTACCAGGCTACTTACTGCATCTAGCCCAAAGCCATTGCCCTTTCGGTTAAACCGATCATTGCCTTGGGCGGTAAAGCCTTCGCGGAAGATATTCTGAAGGTTCTCGGGTGAAATTCCTCTGCCATTATCTTTCACAGATAATACATATTGATCATCCTCTAAACAACAAGAAACCTGGATTTGTGGCTTATTTTTATCATTATAGCGAATGGCATTGCTCAATAAGTTAAGCATAATTTGTTCCATTGCAATTTTCGATGTTTTGATGCTTACGCTTTCGGGAATGGTAATTTCGAAATCTTGAGGCACATTCAACATCGGAATTAAATTTTCCAAAAGGAAACGAAAATCAACATCTTCTTGCCTAGCTAACAAGGTTGATGGTGCTTTCGAATAATCAAGCATGTCATCAACGTACGTTACCAAATTCCTGGCAGAGCGCAAGGCAATTTGAATCAGTCGCACTGCTTTTTCATCGCCCTGTGTATCGAATTTTTTTCTTAAAGATTCTGCAGATAAAATAATGCTGGATAAGGGATTTTTAATGTCGTGAGCTACCCGCTGTGCAAATTTTTCTATAAAAAGATTCGCTTCACTCAAGGCGGCGTTGGCCAGCTCCAACTCTTTAACCTTCCTTCTTAATTCTAACTGGTGCTGTGCCTGTTTGGCAAGAATTTTCAATGCAGCAATCTGACTATCCGTTAATCCTTTTTCCTGATGGTCGATCACGCATAAAGTTCCTAAAGCAAAACCCTCAGGATTAATTAGTGGTACGCCAGCATAAAAAATAATTTCCGGATGTCCAGTAACCAAAGGATTTTGCGCAAAGCGAGTATCCTTCAGTGCATTATTAACAATCATAATATCGCCATTGCCAGCAATAGAATGAGAGCAAAAAGCAACTTCTCTCGAAGTTTGAGTGAGTTCCGTACCGAAGTTTGATTTAAACCACTGTGTCTTGTCATCCAAAATGGTAACCAAAGCAATTGGCGTTTGGCAAATTTCGGCTGCCAGCTTGGTTAAATCATCGAAATCTTGTTCCTGCCCACCTCCTAAAATATGATAAGAACCCAGCGCATCTAATCTCTCGGTCTCGTTGTTTGGTAAAGGATGAATGGTCATATAATGCTTTATAATTTCTAGCGCCTAAAGGTAAACTAAATAAAGCAGCATTTGTTTGAGTCGCTACTAATTTGACTTACGAGCTATAGTGAAAATGTATGGCCTACGTACTTAAATTTAAGTTGTTGAACACCTTTTCAGCTTTTAAGCCAGTTTTTAGACATTATTTTCTCTTTAACGATTTTAACTAATTAAGAACACATTAGGATTTCAACTACACAGCTATAGATCAATCATCAGCTTTATCCTCAAATTCAGCCTGTTTATTTTACATATTGTTTTAAAAATACCTGGGGATTATAAAAGCGATCATTTAGTTGTGTATTATTAAACGTAAGCCAGCTTGCGCAACCGTAATCATCAAACTTTTTGCGTATTTCTAAATGAAGATGATGGTAGTCGCCACCATACTTTTTGCTTTCGTCTTTTGTAAATAATCGAGCTAATTTGGTTTTTTCATCTACCTGTTGCCCGTTGCTCACATAAACTTCTTTTAAGTGTTTATAGCTGGTAAACATGGTTTTCCCGTCTTTCAAAGTATGCCTCACCACCACCGTTTTTTGGTTTTCGCCTAAATGAACGGAACAAACTACGCCATTGGCCATGGCATAAACCGGAATTAATTTTGTTGTAGGTTTTACCGGATTAATATCAATAGCAGTATGAATATGGCCTTTGTAATAACTATCTCGATGATCGCCGAAAATGCTAATGATCTTAATGTTGCTAATCTTTTTACGATCGCTTACATCAAACGGTAAGAACCAGTTTTCAGCATTTTTTTGAGGTTTGATATCGAAGTAATAAGGCTTCCATCTTTCTCTGTCTTTTTCAATAGTTGGTGTTTCGAACATTGAAAACGTGAAAAGGAAGAAAAGTAATAACTTCATCTGTTTTATAATTTTATAACAAGATAATATTAAACGGTTAAATATATGCGTACGATGAGTGGTTTCATCTATTTGAGCTCTTTTTAAGCTCAATCACGGTGATCTCCGGCCAGATTCCAATTCTGCCCGAAAAACCTAAAAAGCCAAAGCCCCTGTTCACATTTAAATATCGTCCGTTTTCAAATTTTATGCCTCCCCAATGTTTATAACGATATTTAACCGGGCTCCATTTAATGCCAAACGCTTCAATACCGAATTGCATCCCGTGAGTATGGCCAGCCAATGCCAGTTGAATTTTTGATGGATTATTCTTCACCTGTGCGTCCCAGTGCGACGGATCATGAGAAAGCAACACCTTAAAATCATTCATATTTGTGCCAGCCAAAGCCTTAGCTAAATCGCCACGTTCCCCAAATCCAAGTCCCCAGTTTTCGATACCCGCAAGAATAATTTTCTCCCCACTTTTGGTTAATTCTACATGTTCATCCAATAGTAGTTTAAATCCAAGTTCGGCATGATAGCTTTTTAATTGCTGTAAATTTTTAATCTTATCGGCTTCTGATGGCCATTTGATATAGTCTCCATAATCATGATTGCCCAAAACGGAAAATTGGCCGAATGGCGCTTTTATTTGCGAAAAATGGCCAATATAGGGTACGATTTCCGAAGCAGAATTATTTACCAAATCGCCAGTGAAAACAAACAGGTCACTTTTTTGCGCATTAATCAAGTCGATACCTTTTTGTACTTGCTTTGGTTTAGTAAAGCTTCCCGCATGAATGTCGGAGATTTGCGTAATGGTAAATCCATCAAAACTGTCCGGTAAGTCATCGAAATAAAAGCTGTGTTTGATCACTCTGTAGGCATATTTGCCTCTCGTAATTCCAAAAATGAACAATATAACGGTAAGGCAGAACATCACAAAGGCAAAATCTACCCAATAGATGCTTCGCCCCAACACCTGAAATCCATCTGGTTGAAAGTTTGAGGATATGGAAAGAACCAACCGAAATAAATCTCCAACGAGTAGAAAAAAAGCAAAAACTACTTCCGCGGTAAACACAATTAAAAATGCATGCGTAATAATTTGGAAAAATTTACTCATTCCATTTGTCCGCATTTGTGTAATCGCGAAAAATAGGGCAACTGTTAATCCAATAATGAATACCCAAAAAAATGGAGCAAGTAAGGAAGATTGGTTGAGCGTGCCAAAGCCCGAAAGCACATAAGAATTAAGCGCAAAAAATAGAACAATTACGGCCAGTATGGGTAAGAAATTAATCTTTCGTTTCATAAAAAAAAATGAAGTATGGATGTAAAAATAGATTTTAAACATGGCCTTAGCTACTTAATTTTCGAACTGCAAAAATTTTTACGGTTGTTTGATTAAAGGCGTTCTTCAATTTTGGTCCATTTGATCATCACCAGGCGGAGATCATCTAAATTGAAAGGTTTTGCTAAGAAATCTTTCATGCCAGCCGCTAAGCATTTTTCAATATCCTCTTGCATTGCATTGGCACTACAGCCAATGATTATTGGCGGGACAATATTATTTTCATTATAATATTTCTATAGATGTAGAAACTCCATCCATATTTGGCATTTGCATGTCCATCAAAATGATATTAAAATGCGTTTCTTTTACCATTTTGACAGCTTCCAAACCATCGTTTGCGATAATGTGTTTATAGCCAGATTTTTCGAGCATTTTCGAAGTGATAACCTGGTTGAAGACATTATCCTCAGGCTATCAAAATATTCATTCCAGCAATGGGAACCATGTTTTTAATTTGATTGTTCGCTTTTTATGTTTGGCTGGTGGAACTTCCTGATAGGAATTTGCAGGTATTTCAAATGTAAAGGCCGAACCAGCACCTATTTCACTACTAACCCAAATTTTTCCACCCATCATTTCGGCTAGTTTCCTACAGATTAAAAGTCCTAAACCTGCACCGTCAAACTGCCGGGTTGCGGAGGGATTTATTTGCGAAAATGGAAGAAAGAGCTTAGTCATCCCATCCTTGTCAATACCAATTCCGGTATCTTTAATTACAGTAATGAGCTGTTTTAAGCCATTTTGTTCTGCATATTTCAAACTCAGTTTAACGTAGCCATGTTCGGTAAATTTTGCAGCATTACTTAATAGGTTGATAACGATTTGCTTATATTTAATTTCATCAGCAATCAATAATTCAGGTACTTTGCAGTCGATTTCGATACTAAACTCCAAATCTTTTTTAATAAAAAGGGACGGATGATGTTTTCAACGTTTATAATACAGTTTCTAATATCGAATGGCAGATTGTGAATATCCATCTTATTAGCTTCAATTTTTAAAATGTCAAGCAGGTCGTTAACGATATCGATCATGATGCTGTTACTCGCTTGCAAGGTGTTGAGTAACTCGCTTTGTTCGTGATTAAGATTGGTGAGTTTCAAAAGTTCTGAAGCTCCGGTAATACCATTTAGCGGAGTTCTGATCTTGTGGCTCATATTGGCCAGGAAACTTGATTTGGCCACTGTCGCAGCCTCTGCATTTTCTTTGGCAATAATTAATTCCTTCTGTGAGTTTTCTAGCCTGAGCTTACTTTTTACCATCAGAAAGCGATCATAATCTGCCACTTTTTTATAGATCGTGAGCATCACAATCATCATGACAGATATGTCTATAAAACCCAGAATGATATCCATATTCCTGGCATCATCACTTGGATATGGAATGAGCAGGTGAGGGAAAAAAGTTTCTAACACCACGCATAGTGCAGTGATGATAAAAAAGAAGACAACAAATATCAATCTATATCGCAACGAAAGAGATAGCATCGCAATACTCAAATAGAATACGAAAAACAATGGGGTAGAGCCCTTTATTCCTTCGTTTAAAAACCAGGCTGGAGCGATAGATGCAATATTGTAAATAAAATACCAAAATCGTCCAGCCTCGCTAACTCGATCTTTTATGGCGTAATAAAAAAAGCTAAATGGACGAAGGACCCTAAAAAAATATATAAATTAAGTAACCAAACCAGACCAAGGAAAAAGTTTGCGGCGATATTGATCAGCGAGATCGAAAATAAACAAAGACATAAAACAGCAAACAGTTTCGATTCTGTGCTAATTTTATGCTGGCTAACATCTAAGGTTTTGATAACTTTAAGCACTAACGCAATTTAATTTCTAAAGATATAATTATTTACATCATCTTTTAAATATATGGCAATGAGTGATGCTCACTGAACTCATATTTGCATATTTCATAATTGTACTTAATTTATTAGCTTTGTAGGATATATGCTATCAAAAAAGACTAAATACGCCATTAAAGCACTTGTTGCGCTTGGCAAAAATGTAGAAAAACCACCTATGCAAATCTCAAAGATTGCTGAGGAGGAGCATATTCCTAAAAAGTTCTTAGAACAAATTCTGTTAGATTTGCGTAACGCCGGCTTCTTATACAGTAAGAAGGGTGCTGGTGGTGGCTACAGTTTAAATAAAAAGCCTGAAGAAATTCTTTTGGTACAGGTAATGCGTGTTACTGATGGCCCAATTGCTATGGTCCCTTGTGCCAGCTTAAATTTTTACCACAAATGTGATGAATGCGTTGACGAAAAAACCTGTGGTATTCGAAGTGCATTTATCGATGTAAGAGATGCTACACTTAAGGTGCTCAGTGAAACCAGCATTGCTGATGTAATTGGTAGGGAAGATACGTTGAAGTTGGGTATCGATAGTATTTAAACCGTTACGTTTCGTATATTTTTTTTCGTTATTAGTTAGGTATCACTAAGATTTCTTCGCTCGTCGTCTTCCTGCCAAGGCAAGAAATCACGGTCGGAATTGCTTATTGTGTATTTTGTTTGTTCGCCATTGCGAGGAACAAAGCAATCCTATAACGTTTGCTGTTCATATCATCACATTGTTAAAACACCTCACAGTGTAGACGATTTTTTCTTCAATCAACTTTTATTTTTCTCGGCGTGATTTGCAGCTAACTGTACTTCTATTATTCACAACAAAAACTTTTTGAAGAAAAATTACTACTATTCCTATATACTTTATATATTTGGCAGATGAACTTCAATTTTATATCTATCTAAATTTGTAAAATGTCTATGCACTATTGTTGTAAAACGCAGTAGGGGAAGGTATTTGGATAATTTATAGGTATAAAATATTTGATGCTTCTCAATTATAAGAGAGGCATTTTTTGAATAAAGCTAACAACACAATATGCAAAGTTTCAGAACAGAACTCGAAAATCCGATTGTCGAGCAGGACATTATCGATTTAGAGAACAAGATTAAAGCTTTTCGAGATGGAACCATTCACGATGAGAAATTTAGAAGTTTACGTTTAGCCCGTGGTGTTTACGGACAAAGACAGCCTGGTGTACAAATGATCAGGATTAAACTCCCGTTTGGAAAGGTAACTTTTAAGCAGTTGTTGCGTATTGCGGATATCGCCGATGAATATGGGAGTGGCAATTTACACTTAACCACCCGTCAGGATATTCAATTGCATTATGTGAGTTTGGATAGAACGCCTGAACTTTGGGCAAAGCTCGAGCAAGATGACATTACGCTTCGTGAGGCTTGCGGAAATACCGTTCGTAACGTAACGGCTTCACCAAATGCTGGCATTGATATAGACGAACCCTTTGATGTTTCGCCTTATGCGCATGCAGTTTTCAAGTATTTTTTGCGTAACCCAATTTGTCAGGAGATGGGCAGAAAGATTAAAATTTCTTTCTCTTCCAGCGATAAGGATACGGCTTTTAGTTATATTCATGATTTAGGTTTTATCCCAAAAATTAACGAAAATGGCGAACTTGGTTTTAAGGTGCTGTTTGCTGGTGGCCTTGGTGCACAACCATTTTTAGCTAGTCCCATTCATGAGTTTTTGCACGAAGACCAGCTTATTCCGTTTGCAGAATCGGTTTTGCGTGTTTTTGATCGTTACGGGGAACGCACAAATAGAAATAAAGCCCGTTTAAAATATTTAGTGCAGAAGTTGGGCTTAGAAGAAGTGCTACGTCTTGTAGCTGAAGAGCGAATCGCGAACAAAGTAAAAACTTTTAAAATTGATAGAGATGTCGTTCAACAACCAGCTTTACCATTAGAACAAGAATATCCGGCGGTTGAAATTCTTAACGAAACGCATTATAAACACTGGTCGGCAACTAATGTTGTTCGTCAAAAGCAAGATGGTTTTTATGCCGTTTATGTGAAAGTGCAGGTTGGCGATATCAAGACTGATAAAGCCCGTGCTTTTGTTGATGCCATTAAGCCTTATGTCGCTGATGAAATTCGCATCACTCAAAATCAGGGTTTGCTTCTGAAATTTGTTCGCGAAAATGCCTTGCCATCATTATATTCAGCATTAAATAAAATTGGTTTCACAACAGCTGGTTTTGATAGTCTGGCGGATATTACCACTTGCCCAGGCACCGACACCTGTAATTTGGGTATCTCTAATTCCATGACTTTAGCAGAGGTTTTGGAAGACGTGATTTACACCGATTTTCCTGAATTTATTTACGAGAAAAACATCAATATCAAGATCAGCGGCTGTATGAATTCCTGCGGTCAGCATGGTTTAGCAGAAATTGGTTTCCACGGAAGTTCGGTAAAAGCCGAGGGGAAAGTGGTTCCAGCGGTACAGGTAATGCTTGGCGGTGGAACAGTTGGAAATGGTGTTGGGCGTGTGGCAGAAAGGGTAATTAAAGTGCCTTCTAAACGGGCAACCAGCGTTTTGCATTTCATTTTAAATGATTTTAAAGCAAATAACGAAGAGAACGAAAATTTCCATCAGTATTATGATAGAAAAGGAAAAGACCACTTCTATCAACTTTTAAAACCATTGGCAGATTTAACCAATCTTCAGCAAGAAGAATTTGTGGATTGGGGCCACGTAGAACAATTTGTAACTGCCATTGGTGTTGGCGAATGTGCTGGCGTAGTGATCGATTTAGTAGCTACTCTACTTTTAGAGGCTGATGAAAAATTTGGTTGGGCGAAGCAAAATTTAGAAAAAGGTACCTACGCTGACGCAATCTATCATACCTACAGCACTTTTGTAAGCGCAGCAAAATCGCTGCTTTTAGATAAGGGCGTAAACAGCAGCACGCAGGTTGGCGTAATCAGAGAGTTCGATAATCACTATGTGGAAACTAGCGAATTTAATTTATCGACCAACTTTTCAGATTTGGTTTTACAAATCAATAAAAATGAGCCGACAGCAGCGTTTGCCGAAAAATACTTCAATGAAGCTGAAGCTTTTTTAAACCAGATTAAGGAAAAAAGAGCAGTAACAGTAAAGTAGGGAATGAGAGAATTACTGAATGAGAGAATTATTGAATGAGAGAATCATTGTATGCAAGTAGCAAAATCGCTTGTAAGAACATTCACTAAATCACTCATTCAAAAATCAATAATTTAAACGATATGATTAATCAACATAAAGAATCAAAAATTACGCTTTTGGGCGCTGGTCCGGGCGATCCGGATTTGTTAACCTTAAAAGGAGTTAAAGCTTTGCAGGCTGCAGATGTTGTTTTATACGATGCTTTAACCAATGAAGCCTTATTAGAACATGCGCCAGCTGATGCGATTAAAGTATACGTGGGGAAACGTTCTGGGGAGCATTCGTATCCGCAGGAAACCATCAATAAACTGATGATTGATTACGCCTTAAATTACGGCCATGTAGTTCGGTTAAAAGGCGGGGACCCCTTCGTTTTCGGCAGAGGTTACGAGGAATTGGATTATGCAGCATCTTACAGCATTCCTGTTGATGTTATTCCTGGCATCTCGAGTTCAATCGGGGTTCCGGGTTTGCAGCAAATTCCGGTAACACACCGCGGATTGAGCGAAAGTTTTTGGGTAATTACCGGAACAACTACTTCTGGAGAGGTTTCCAATGATATCTACCAGGCAGCAGAATCAAATGCGACAGTTTTGGTATTAATGGGCTTGAAAAAACTAGCTAAAATTGTGAAAATTTTCAAGGCTGCTGGTAGGCACCACTTGCCAGTAGCGGTGGTTCAAAACGGATCATCTGAAGATGAAAAATTAGTTGTTGGAAGAGTAGAAACCATTGAAAGCTTAGTGCAGCAGGAAAATATTAAGGCACCTGCACTTTTAATTTTCGGTGAGGTAGTTTCTCTACATCCTTCATTCAAAAACTTAGTAAAACAATATGCAAGTATTGCCTAACCAACCTGATAATGCATTGCCTTTTTCTGATGAGGAAAAAGGTAATCAGCTTTTTCCAGTTTTTATTAAACTGAATAAGCTACGTACATTATTAATTGGTGCGGGCAATATTGGGCTGGAGAAATTGACAGCAATTGTAAATAACAGTCGCCAGGCTAAAATTACCATTGTAGCTGAAATTGTTTCTCCCGAGGTTTATGCGCTTATCGCGGATTATCCACAAATCAAAGTGAAACAGAAAAGCTTTGATGTTTCTGATTTGGAAAATATCGACATCGTTTTTGCGGCAACAAACAACAATATTTTAAACGAAGAAATTAGGGTAGTAACACACGAAAAAGGCTTGCTTATTAATGTAGCTGATAAACCTGATTTATGTGATTTCTATCTGGGTTCAATCGTTCAAAAAGGCGATTTAAAGATTGCGATTTCTACAAACGGCAAATCACCAACGATTGCCAAACGGTTAAAGCAAATATTGAACGAGGGAATTCCGGCAGAGCTGGATGAGACTTTACAAAATATGAGTGCTTTGCGGCAAACACTTAACGGCGATTTTTCGTCGAAAGTGAAGAAGCTGAATAAGGTTACACAGAACTTAATCAATCCACGAAAAAGCTTTGCGGAGCGGAATATTAAGTGGCTGATCTGGACTGCGGCAATTCTATTAATTGGTTCTATCGGGTTAACACTCTGGAACACCGAACCAGAATTTCAGACTTTCCTTCTAAATATTGATCCATTATTTTATTGGTTCTTAGGGGCAGGCTTTGTATTCGCTTTAATTGATGGTGCCATTGGAATGTCTTATGGGGTTACCACGGCTTCATTTTCTTTGGCCATGGGTTTACCGCCAGCATCAGCCAGTATGGCCATTCATATTTCTGAGGTGATGAGTAATGGAATTGCCGGATGGATGCACTACCGAATGGGAAATGTAAACTGGAAATTGTTCAAAATACTCATCATTCCCGCGGTGATTGGTGCAGTTTTAGGCGCATATATTTTATCATCATTAGAGCATTACAGTGCTTATGTCAAGCCTGTAGTTGCTGTTTATACCTTGTTTCTAGGTGGGGTAATTTTGATGAAAGCATTCAATATTAAAAGAAAAAAAGCCGATCAAAAGATAAAAAAGATTGGATTTTTGGGTTTCGTGGGTGGTTTTATCGACGCTGCTTTTGGTGGCGGATGGGGCTCTATCGTGCTTTCAAGTCTTATTGCTGGTGGTCGTCATCCCTTATTTTCATTAGGAACGGTAAAAATCAGCAGATTTTTTATCGCAACCCTAAGTTCTTTAACTTTTTTTACGATGTTAGGGGGCAAACACTGGGAACCCGTTTTAGGATTGATTATTGGCAGCGCCATCGCATCGCCAATAGCGGCAAGAGTCTCAAACAAAATTTCAGCGAAAACCATTATGGTAGCAGTTGGTATCATCGTAATGATAGTAAGTTTGCGCAGTGTGATCTTGTTTATTTTAAAATTAATTTAGTGATGGGAGTAGAGCAACTAAAGGCAGAACTTACAGGCTTAAGTACAATTGAGAAATTGCGGTACTTGGCTAATAAATATGCAGATCGAATTATTTTTTCAACCAGTTTTGGTTGGGAAGACCAAGCCATTACGCATTTAATTTTTGCAAATGATATTCCTATAAAAGTGTTCACACTAGAAACGGGTCGCCTATTTCCAGAAACCTATTATGTTTGGAACCGTACTTTAGAAGTTTATAACAAACCCATTCACGCTTATTATCCTAAAAATGAATTGTTGCAGGATATGGTGAATACAAAAGGGCCAAACAGCTTTTACGAATCAGTAGAAAATAGAAAAGAATGCTGTTATATCCGTAAAATTGAACCGTTGAAAAGAGCATTAACAGGAAACGAAATTTGGGTGACCGGGATTAGGGCTGAGCAGAGTGCCAACCGTGAAGATATGCACGATTTAGAATGGGATGAAGGCAATCAATTGATCAAATTCCATCCCATTTTCGACTGGATTTTGGATGATGTAAAAACTTTTATTAAAGAAAATAATATCGTTTACAATACTTTACACGATAAAGGTTTTCCGAGCATTGGCTGTGCCCCTTGTACAAGAGCAGTACAGCCTGGTGAAGATTTTAGAGCCGGAAGATGGTGGTGGGAAGACCAAAATAAAAAGGAATGTGGCTTGCATGCTACGGAAGCTGTGGGGGTTGAGGGGAAAAAGGTTGAGGGTGAATAAGGACGATTGCAAAAACCTCACCCTATGAAAGCCAGAAATTAAACGCGGTTCACTACATCCCTCTCCTTGAAGAGAGGGAAACCGTGGGCAGCAGCCTTAAACCGAATGTTTAACCGTAGAAACTTTAAATCCCTCTTTTCAAGGAGAGGGAAAGCACAAAATAAGCCAAAGCCCTAACATTGATAGGGTGAGGTTATAAAAATAGAAATGTATGGAGCTATATAATTCAACTTTAAAACATTCCAACTTTCAAACATTCCAACTTTCAAACAACAACAACAATAACAAAAGAATATAACATTTGAAAAGAGATTAGCTGTAGAACATAACAGTCACTTATTCTCTCATTCAAAATTCAAACATTTATAAATGAGTACATATAATTTTGATTACTTAGATGAACTAGAGGCCGAGGCAATTCACATTTTACGTGAAGTTGCAGGGCAATTTGAGAAACCGGCATTATTATTTTCTGGCGGTAAAGACTCGATTACTTTGGTTCGCTTGGCAGAAAAGGCTTTTCGCCCTGGGAAATTTCCGTTCCCTCTAGTGCACATTGATACGGGACATAACTTTCAGGAAACGATCGACTATCGCGATCAGATGATTGAAAGGATTGGTGAAAGGTTAATTGTTGGTTCAGTCCAAGAATCAATCAACCAGGGAAAAGTAGTAGAACAAAAAGGTAAAAATGCCAGCAGAAATGCTTTGCAAACCGTAACCTTGTTAGATACCATTGCAAAATATGAATTTGATGCCTGCATCGGCGGGGCCAGGAGAGATGAGGAAAAAGCCAGGGCCAAAGAACGTATTTTTTCTGTTCGAGATGAGTTCGGCCAGTGGGACCCAAAACGCCAACGCCCTGAACTATGGAATATTTACAATGGTAAAATCCACAAGGGTGAAAATGTGCGTGTATTCCCAATCAGTAACTGGACCGAACTTGATGTTTGGAACTACATTCGAAGAGAAAATATCGAACTGCCAAGCATTTATTTTTCGCATGAGCGTGAAGTAATCACCAGAAATGGGCAATTGATGGCCGCTTCTCCGTTTTTAAATATGGATGATGAAGATATCGTTTTTCGTAAACAAGTACGTTTCCGTACCGTTGGCGATATGTCTTGCACTGCTGCTGTAGAGTCTGAAGCAATTTTGATCGATGATATTATCACTGAAATCAGTGCTTCGAAAATCTCCGAACGTGGCGCCCGTATGGATGATAAAGTTTCGGAAGCCGCGATGGAGGATAGGAAAAAAGGAGGGTATTTTTAAAAGATTTGAGTATTGCGATGTGAGACTTGAGAACCTTGCATCTGAAATCTGAAATGATATAAAATTAATGACGTTAGAAATTGGTTATTTCTCATATCTCGAATCTAACTTCTCATATCTAAAAACATGAACATATTAAAATTTTTCACAGCAGGCAGCGTAGATGATGGTAAAAGTACCCTAATCGGCCGTTTGTTATACGATACAGATTCTATTTTAGCTGATCAATTGGAAGCCTTACAAAGCTCCAATCGTAAAAACGACGATGGAACAATAGATTTAGCCATTTTAACCGATGGTTTAAGGGCAGAACGTGAACAGGGAATTACCATTGATGTAGCTTACAAATATTTTCAAACCGATAAACGCAAATTTATCATCGCTGATACGCCTGGCCATATTCAATACACCAGAAACATGGTTACCGGAGCTTCAACAGCGAACCTTGCCATTATTTTAATCGATGCCAGAAATGGTGTTGTTGAACAAACCATCCGCCATTCTTACCTGGTCTCTCTATTGGGTATCAAACACATTGTTGTTTGTATAAACAAAATGGATATGGTTGACTATAGCCAGGATGTTTATAATTCAATTATAGAGAAATACAAAGTATTGGCACAGCAACTGAAGTTAGTCGATGTAAACTATATTCCGGTTAGTGCGCTGAAAGGAGATAACATCGTTCAGAATTCTGAGCGGATGGATTGGTACGAAGGCGAAAGTTTACTGCATTTTCTGGAAAAAGTTGATACCGATAGCCTGGAGAAATCAACTTTAGCTCGTATGCCAGTACAATGGGTTATCCGTCCGCAAACGGAAGCGCTTCACGATTACCGCGGTTATGCCGGGCGTGTGCTGAGCGGAACTTTTAACTTAAATGATAAGGTTACAGTTTTACCTTCCGGAGCCAGTTCTATTGTCGAAAAGATTGAATTTTTCGATCAAACCCCAGATGCTGCGCATGCTGGTCAGTCGGTTATTATCCATTTAAAAGATGATGTGGATATTAGTCGTGGAGATACCATTGTGAATGCATCAGCTTTGCCACAAGAATCGAAATTAATTGAGGCCGACCTATGCTGGATGGATGGACGGGCGCTAGATACATCAATCACGTATTTAATTCAGCATAACAGCAAAGTAACAAAATGTAAAATCAGCGAAATTTTGCATAAGGTAGATATCAACACGCTAGAAAAGCATTCGGCTGAAGAGTTTAAATTAAATGATATTGGTCGTGTAATCGTTAAAACAGCTGATGCTTTAGCCTTCGATTTATATGATGATAACCGGGCAAACGGTTCCGCTATTTTAGTGGATAGCAGAACGAATTTAACAGTTGGCGCTTTAATGTTTAGAGCGGCTGTTGAGTAAATACAATGGAAATGGGCGATGTTTTTGGCAAAACTCTTGAGAACCATAACCAAATATCATAATGGAAACTCTTAATTAGAGGAAAGCAATTTCAGCGGGGCATCGGTTACGACAGCCCCGTTTTTCGTTCCAATTTTTTTGTAAACTTTTGTCGTGCTGAGATACGAGGCCTCAGTTTCATCGGTTGCAGATGCTTCGTGCCTCAGCATTACAGCCTTATTTAAGGTTGCTGCTACAAAAAAGATTTTCACTTCAACCGGGTTTATTTCCGTTTGGTTGAATCCCGATTTGGAAGTTTATTCTCAGAGCATTATCAAATTTTTTAAATTTTTCTATCTTCGTTTATCCCTCAAACAAACATCCACAAGAAACTAAAGACTAAATTATGCATGCCGGAAAAAAGTATACCTTTTTCGAATTTATTTTATGGACTCGTAGAGATCTGTATCGATTAACAACCCTTGCTGTAATTCCCACCGTACTTTATCACTTTTGTGGCTTTACCTTTCTTTCTATTTCGTGGGTTCCGGTTGCGCTTTTGGGTACAGCTGTATCATTTATCATTGGTTTTAAAAATAACGCCAGTTATTCAAGATTATGGGAAGCACGACAAATTTATGGCGGCATTATTAATATCAGCAGGGCATTTGGTGTAATGATTCGCGATTTTTTGGCATCAAAAGATAAAAATACTGAAGTTAAAGTGATTTTTTACCGCCACTTTGCCTGGTTAACAGCATTGCGTTTTCAACTTAGAGAACCACGGGCATGGGAAAATATGGATGATCCCCGAAACGTTGAATACTCCAGAAATTACCATATAGCCGAAAAGATAGACAAGCTTGAAGAAGTTTTAGCTAAATATCTTTCCGCTGATGAATTAAGTTACGTTTTAACAAAGAAAAATAAGGCAACACAATTAATGGCGCTACAATCAAACCACATTAATAAGTTATTTGTAAGTGGAAATATATCCGATCTTCAATTGCAATCTTTGCAAAATGCAATCAGTGTTTTTTATGATAATCAAGGCAAAGCCGAAAGAATTAAAAATTTTCCCTACCCCAGGCATTTCTCGTCCATAGCAACCATTATGCTTAATCTTTTTGTGTTTTTGGTTCCATATGGTTTGCTTAACGACTTTAATAAACTGGGTAATGGTACTTTGATTGAAGGTTATTCCATTTGGTTGAATATTCCTTTTGCTATTTTGTTAACCTGGGTTTTTAATTCTTTAGACGTTGTGGGAGAAAGCTCCTCCAATCCGTTTGAAGGTAATGCCAATGATGTTCCGATTACGAATATCTCCAGAACAATTGAAATTGATATGCGGGATATGCTGGATGAAACCGACCTTCCGCCTGCTATTACGCCGGAACATAATATTTTGATGTAGAATGAAAGTTTCAACGATCCTTGTTGCAGTTGGTTTGCTCTGTTTACTTCAACCAACTTTGTTATGTGCACAAAAGATGTATTATATTGACGAAAATCAAAAAAGTGTTAGTGTCAGTGAATTTAATAAATCGGTTTTAAAGCATAAAGCGGGATGGGGATATGATAAAACTGATACTGCAACATTTGTTAGATTATCATCGAGCTATGCGCAAGGTAAATTACCAATAAGTTATGTAAGCCAGATAAGAAAACTCCTTGAAACTTATTCCACTTCAAAAATAGATACCAATAGTCTCTTAATCGTATCTTACTATACAGGTATCGAACATAAAATTAGAAAAGGATATCCGTTAATGACAAAAGATGATCACCACCTTAAGGCACACGATCAGTTTTTGAAAAAGCTCGGAAATATTCGCTACTTCAATATTTACGACAAAAAGCTGCATCCAGACAGTATTTATAAGGCTTTCTATAATAATTTTAGAGACAGTGATGGTTTTTTTGCAAAGTTTTTTGATCTCCAGTATCCTTTAATAAGTGATATCATCATTAGGCCTGATGGAAGGTACCTGATCGCTTATGGAATTACAGTTAATGAAATCAATAGATATAAAATAATAAAGGAAATGTTAAAACCGAACTACATTGGGGTAGAATAAACTTTGAATGTTTTTGTGGAAAAAGCAAAAACATTTCATCGTATTCCTATATTTAATAAATCAATTTAACTCTTAAAATTCAGAAGATGAAGAACAAAATTTTTTACCTTGTCGTTGCTCTATTTCCATTTGCATATGCTTGTAACTCATCAGATAAAAAAGCTGAAACCGCAAAGAAAGATTCGCTAATTAATGAAACCTGTTATGCTTCGGCGTTTGAAAAAGACAGCGCTGCTATGATTGTAAAAACAATGGCATCGGGTAAAGTTACAGGTTCATTGTTAATTAAGTATGGTGATAAACCTCAGAACAACGGGAAGATAGATGGCAAATTTAACGGCGATACTTTGTTGGTTGATTACCGTTTTAACACCGGTGCAGATACTACAAAAGCATTTACAAATCCCTTGGCGTTTTTAAAGAAGGATGGGAAATTAATCATGGGGGTTGCTCAAATTGAAACCACTTTAGGCAGGTCTTATTTTGTAAAGGGCAAACCTATTAATTACGAGGCGGGTAAGTTTACGTTTGCTGAAGTGCCTTGCAAATAAATATAATAAACGTAAAATCACTTGCTCGTCCCTGCGAGGCACGAAGCAATCTTCCTTAATAAAATAATACAACAAATGAGATTGCTTCTCCCGATGAAGAATCGGGATCGCCTGCCTGCCGCAGGCAGGCAAAGACGGTAAATTAAAAACGTCAATGGTAGCGCAGCTTAGAATTTGGAGAAGCATTTAGATAGTTTCGGTGTGATAAATCATAAAAAATAACTCCCGCAGATTAAAAAGATAAACGCAGAAAAATCAGCGAAAATCTTCTTAATCTGCGGGAAAATTATTCTAGTCTTATTCTAGTCTTAGCGTCTCGCTAAGATTTTTTTTTCTCTAATTTCAATCGCGGTCGTCATTTCGAGCGCAGCCGAGAAATCTTTGAACTGGAATGATGCCCTAACTTATAGAAATTTTTTTTTCGTCAGATTGTTAACCTAATTGAGGCAATGCTAATCGGTTGCAGATTCTTCGTTGCACTCAGAATGACCAGCTTGAGACAGTTTTCACTGCGAGGGGCAAGCAATCGTAAACTATCGTGCCTTATTCTAGTCTTAGCCTCCCGCTAAGGCTTTTTTCTACAATTTAGCCACCGCCGTCATTTCGAGCGCAGCCGAGAAATCTTTGAACTGGAATGATGCCCTAACTTATAGAATTTTTTTTTTCGTCAGATTGTTAACCTAATTGAGGCAATGCTAATCGGTTGCAGATTCTTCGTTGCACTCAGAATGACAAGATTAAGGCAGTTTTTACTGCGAGGGGCAAGCAATCTTAAACTATCGTGCCTTATTCTAGTCATAGCGTCTCGCTAAGATTTTTTTTTCTCCAATTTCAATCCCCGTTGTCATTTCGTGCGCAGCCGAGAAATCTTTGAATTGGAATGATGCCCTAGCTTATAGAAAATCTTTTTTCTTCAAATTGTTAACCTAATTGAGGCAATGCTAATCGGTTGCAGATTCTTCGTTGCACTCAGAATGACAAGCTTAAGACAGTTTTTACTGCGAGGGGCAAGCAATCTTAAACTATCGTGCCTTATTCTAGTCTTAGCATCCCGATAAGACTTTTATCTCTAATTCAAGCCCCGTCGTCATTTCGAGCGCAGCCGAGAAATCTTTGAATTGGAATGATGCCCTAGCTTATAGAAAATCTTTTTTCTTCAGATTGTTAACCTAATTGAGGCAATGCTAATCGGTTGCAGATTCTTCGTTGCACTCAGAATGACAAAGTGAAGAGAAGTCGTCACTGCGAGGCACGAAGTAATCTTAGAACTATGGGTTGAATATTAGCGATCGCATTAAGATTACTTCTTTTATCGCGTGATAGTAAGAGACAATAAAAATAATTTAAAATAAATTACTACAATTTCTATAGACTTTGTATATTTGATTAATTAATAAAGATAATCACGAGCTAAAATTCCTGACATGATTTTAAGTAAAGTAGAAAAAGCGAACATTGAACCAAAAATTACACTGATAGGTGCTGGTCCTGGCGACCCGGATTTATTTAGTTTAAAAGGTGTAAAGGCATTGAAAACAGCTGATGTTGTTTTATATGATGCAAATGTGAACGAAGCTTTACTGTGTTATGCGCCAGAGGGAATTCCTAAAGTATACGTGGGCAAAAGAACCGACGATGAAGATTTCTCGCAGGATGCAGTGAACAAACTGATCATCGATTATGCACTCAACTACGGTCATGTAGTTCGGTTGAAAAGCGGCGATCCGTTTTTCTTTGCTAAAGGTTACGAGGAAATCGATGCTGCAGAATCATATAGCATTCCTACTGAAATCATTCCGGGTATTTCGAGTGCCACTGGTGCGCCAAGTTTGCAGAAAATTCCGATGATTTACAAAGACTTAAGTGAAAGCTTTTGGGCAGTAACAGGAACAAATTCGAAGGGAGAAATTTCTGAAGATTTATACATTGCAGCGAAAACAAAGGCTACGATTGTAGTTTTGAACGGAATTGAAAAAGTAGAGGAGATTGCTTCCATTTTTCAAAGTGAAAACAAAGGTTTGCTTCCTGTAGCTGTAATCCAAAATGGCTCTACGAAAAATGAAAAAATCGCCGTGGGCATAGTGGATACCATTGCGGAAGTTGTTCAGGATAAAAAGATTACTGCGCCAGCTTTATTGGTTTTCGGTGATGTGGTTTCCTTACACCCGCAGTTTCAACCGATTAGAGATTTTTACGAAATCATTGCGGAAGAATATTAAGGTTAATAGAATTATATATTTGTTTTGTTGTTAAAACCGCTGGCGAAAGCTTAGCGGTTTTTTGGTTTTAAGGAGCTCCCGCTGATTTTCGCAGCAGTTAATTTGATGCAGTTTGGTAGAAACAGTCTTTCGCTGAACACGCGTGATTGAAATGGAAATCTTTTTTGCTGGGCATTCGACAGGCTCAGGATGACAGCAACAAAACGATTGTAATGAAAAGCAGGACTGCACCAAGCCAAAAGTGATGAACTTTCACTTTCAAAAAATGATCATTCAATTAATGAATTATCTAATTTCAATCTGCGAGAATCTTCTAAATCTGAGTTAAAGTCTCTCGCCAAAAATTAATATTGAATTATTTTCAAATCAGAAAACAATTGGTAACTTAACGAAGTTATCTACACCAAATATTTAATGGAAATTATACATATCAGTGCCGAGTGTTACCCTGTTGCTAAAGTTGGAGGTTTAGCAGATGTTGTTGGGGCTTTACCGAAATACCAAAATAAAATTGGCCACATTGCCAAGGTTGTTGTTCCTGCATACGAAACAAGGTTTGTAAGGGAAAGCGAATTTGAAGTGGCTTACGATGCCTGGTCTAACTATGGCAATAATCATTTTTCTTATCGCGTTTTAAAAGAAAAAACCAATAAACTAGGTTTTGATCTATATATCATTCATATTCAGGGATTAACCGATAGACCAAATGTTTATGGTTATGATGATGATACCGAGCGTTTTATCGCCTTTCAAATCGCAACATTAGATTGGATGGCACAATGGGAACATCGCCCGGATATCATTCACTGCCACGATCACCATACCGGACTGGTTCCTTTTATGGTTTCGAATTGCTTAAAATATAGTTCACTAAATCAAGTATCTACAGTTTTAACGATACATAATGCACAATACCAAGGGCAATTTGGCTGGGAAAAATTGTACTATTTACCAGCTTTCGATTTATGGAAAGGTGGGTTGCTGGGCTGGGAAGGCGCCATAAACCCCTTAGCATCGGCCATTAAATGTGCCTGGAGAGTTACTACCGTTTCGCCAAGTTATTTGGATGAAATGATGGACAATGCCAGAGGCTTGGAAAGTTTGTTGCGCCAGGAACGATGGAAATCGGTTGGTATTTTAAATGGCATTGATACCGAGGTTTGGAATCCGGAAACTGACCCGATGCTATCAAAAAGTTACAAGTTAAAAACGGTTGAAGCGGGAAAAGCAGCAAACAAAAAGGCGCTCTGCGATGTTTTTCAATTAGATGCATCAAAGCCCTTGTTTACCTTTATCGGAAGATTGGTTGATGAAAAAGGTGCAGATTTATTACCTGATATTTTTTACACGGCATTGCAACAACACGGCGAAAATATTAATGTGTTGGTTTTAGGTTCAGGCGACAGTTGGGTTGAAGGGCGGTTAAACCAGTTGAAAGATGTATTTGGCGGCAAGTACAATGCTTATATTGGGTACAATGAACAGGTATCGCATGAAATGTATGCCGGAGCAGATTTTCTTTTGATGCCATCGCGGGTTGAGCCTTGTGGTTTAAACCAATTGTATGCTTTGAGATATGGAACGGTTCCAATAGTAAGGAGAGTGGGAGGGTTGAAAGATACGGTTATAGATATTGGCGATGGTGGTTTTGGTCTTTGCCACGATCAAACCAGCGTTTGGGATGTTACCCATGCCATTGATAGGGCAGTGGGCTTTTATAATGATAAAAAAACTTTTAAGGCGGTACGTAAAACCATGATGAAAATTGATCATTCTTGGGATAGGGCAGCGCTGAACTATATAGAATTATACCAAATACTTAAATAAGCTTAAACATGACTGACAAAGTTTTAGGCGTTATCCTTGGCGGTGGCCAGGGCTCTAGATTATCGCCACTCACACAAACACGCTCAAAACCTGCAGTTCCAATTGCAGGGAAATATCGGTTGGTAGACATCCCAATTTCTAATTGCCTTAATTCTGGCATCCACCGCATGTTTGTGCTGACCCAGTTTAATTCGGCATCCCTAAATAAACACATTAAAAACACCTATCACTTTAGCCATTTCAGTACGGCTTTTGTTGATATTCTTGCAGCGGAGCAAACAGTACAAAATGCTGGTTGGTTCCAAGGAACAGCTGATGCGGTACGTCAATGTATGCACCATATCGTCTCTCATGAGTTCGATTATATCTTAATATTATCTGGCGACCAATTGTACCAGATGGATTTCAAAGATATGATTGAGAAGCATATTGAAGCACAGGCTGAAATTACTATTGCAACCATTCCGGTAACAGCAAAAGATGCAACAGATTTTGGTATTCTGAAGGCGGATGAAGAGAACATGATCACTTCCTTTACTGAAAAGCCTAAAACAGGTTTGGAAGCTTGGGTATCTGATACTGGTCCGGAAATGCAGGGCGAAGGACGTCACTTTTTGGCTTCGATGGGTATCTATGTTTTCAATCGTGATTATTTAATCAATATTTTAAACGAGAACGAAGAAGAGAAAGATTTTGGTAAGGAAATTTTGCCTAGAGCAATAAACGAAAGTCGCGTGTTGAGCTACCAATACGAAGGTTACTGGACAGATATTGGTAACATATCTTCTTTCTTCGAGGCAAACTTAGGTTTAACTGATGAAATTCCTCAGTTTAATATGTTCGACAGCAGCCATACTATTTTCACCAGAGCCAGGATGTTGCCTCCTTCAAAAATTTCTGGTACAACATTAGAAAAAGCCATTATTGCTGAAGGTTGCATTGTTCAGGCGAGTAGAATTGAACACGCTGTTTTAGGGATCAGGGCCCGTATTGGCAGAGATACCATTGTAACTAATACTTATGTAATGGGTAGCGATAGATATCAAACCCTTGAGGAAATCCAATCTGAAACTGAACAAGGAAACTCTTTGATCGGTATTGGCGACAGGTGTTATATCAACAATGCAATCATTGATAAAAACTGCCGAATCGGCAATGACGTTAAAATTAATGGAGGTCCCCATTTAGAAGATGGCGATTTCGAATTATACGCTGTAAAGGATGGAATCGTGGTAGTGAAGAAAGGTGCTGTTTTGCCTAGTGGAACAGTAATTTAATGATAGTCATTTTGATTAACTCAGCCAGTTTTGAATTTCAGAACTGGTTTTTTTGGTTATAACCGTTTTGAAAGATTGTTCTTTCTCCAAAAATTTCGAACAGAAGAAACAAATCGCTGATACAGGTAGCGATTTCTTCGAAAAACCAGATTCCTGCCAACATTTTCGGCCTAAGCTTGTTAATCAATAAACACAAAATGAGCGTATGGCTGAACAACATCTTTATCAAACTGGAATTATAGGAAATTGTGCCTTTTTAGCACATGTAAATAAAAATACAGACATATCGTGGCTATGCTGGCCTCGATTTGATAGTCCATTTGTATTTGGAAGTTTATTAGATAAAAACCAAGGAGGCGAATTTTCAATTTTACCGCAAGGTGAATTCACTTCATCTCAATATTATATTGAAAATACCAATGTTTTAAGAACTGAAATTACAGCTGAAGACGGCAAATATCGAATTACCGATTTCGCCCCACGGTTTCATCTTTATGAGAGGTATTTCAAACCTTTGATGTTTATTCGTAAAATCGAACCCTTGCAAGGTAATCCGAGGGTAACTATCAAATGTCAGCCTGTTTGCGATTATGGAAAGAATAAAATGCGGGCGAGTAGGGGCAGTAACCATGTTGATTATCATGGTTGCGATGAAAACATCCGCTTAAGCACCAACGTTTCCTTAACTTATATTTTAGATCAAAAAGCTTTCGTACTAAATGAGCCGAAGTATCTTATCATGACTTATGGCGAAAACCTGGAAGCGCCCATTGTAAGTACTGCAGAGAATTTCCTTCGCGAAACCGTTTCTTATTGGAGGCTTTGGATTAAACATTCATCTATTGCAGGTTTTTACCAACCTTTCGTGATTCGATCGGCTTTAGTTCTAAAAATTCATCAGTACGAAGATACTGGGGCAATTATAGCGGCGAGTACCACAAGCTTACCAGAATCGCCAGGCAGTACCCGGAATTGGGATTACCGGTATTGCTGGTTGAGAGATTCGCATTATGTGCTTACGTCCCTAAACCATATTGGTCATTTTGAAGAAATGGAGAAATATTTTAATTACTTGTCTGATATTTCTCACGCCGAGGATGAACGATACCAGCCATTATACGGAATTGCCGGCGAAAGGCAGATCACTGAGCATACCTTAGATCATTTGGAAGGTTATAAAGGAGAACAGCCCATTCGGATTGGAAACCAGGCTTACGAACACATTCAAAATGATATTTATGGTCAGGTTTTAATTTCGATGTTACCGCTTTATACTGATCATCGTTTTGTGTTTTCAGAACGCAGCGATTCTGTTAAATGGATTGAAAGTGTGCTATCAAAGATTGAAAGAACAATCGATGAAAAGGATGCAGGTATTTGGGAATTCAGGAATATTGCAAATGTCCATTGCTATAGTAATTTGTTTCAGTGGGCCGGAGCACAAGCAGCTTTAAAGATGGCGAAAACTATTGGAAATGCTGATTTTGAAAATCGGGCACAGGTATTAATTGATAAAGCTGCCGCACATATTGAGTCTTGTTACGATCCAATCAGAAAAGTTTACACAAATGCAGTTGGTAGTCCGCATCTGGACGCCAGTTCATTGCAACTAATTATGATGGGTTATTTAGATCCTGCTTCTGACCGTGCAAAAGATCATTTAATCGGTTTAGAAAATGAGCTGAAAACCGAAGATGGTTTATTTTACCGCTACCTACATGAAGATGATTTTGGCAAACCAAAAACAACATTTTTAATCTGTGCATTCTGGTATGTAGAAGCTTTGGCTTGTGTGGGCAGAACAGACGAAGCGATTAAGGAATTTGAAAACATTATCAAATATTGTAATCATTTGTTGTTGTTCAGTGAAGATGTTGATGCAAAAACCGGCAGTCAGTGGGGGAATTTTCCTCAGGCTTATAGCCATGTTGGTTTAATGAATGCGGCTTATCGCATTGCAATTAAATTAGATCGACCGATATTTTTGTAACGGTTAAAAATTCCCGCAGAATAAGAAGAATTTCGCTGATTTTGTAGCGGTTATCATTTAATCTGCGGGATTTTATTTGGAATAAATTAATTCGCTATTTTTCATCCCCCACTTGATTGGCAAATTTAAAGCATTCAATTTAATATTCCAGCCTATGCAGCAAGGATGGGATTAATTAAATTAATCTCTCTCTACAAACTCTTCTTTCACCAGGCTCCAAAGCAATTGTCTTACTTCTTTGAAATCGTTTAGATAATACTTCGCTTCAGATAAATTATTGCCGACTTTAACGGTAATCGCATCATTTGGTAAGGCCCTGAATATATCCTCATCTGTATGGTCATCACCAAGGGCTATAATAAAGTCAGGTTGTTTATTGTAAAGCCAATTTAATGCAGCTTTACCTTTGTTTACTTCAATGTTTTTGAATTCAATCACCTTATTGCCTGGCATCAATTGCAGACCTTTATCGGCAGCTAAGATTTTCATATGGCTTACAATTTCATTTGCCCTCAATTCTCCCAATCCTTCTTCGGCTTTCCGATAATGCCAAACTAATGAATAACTTTTTTCTTCGATAAAAGATCCAGGTGTTCTGTCGGTATAGGTCTCCAAAAGCGACCGAATTTCGCCTTTCCATTGATCAGTAAGCAGTGGCAAACAATTCCATTTATCGCCCTGTGCTTTTTGCCAAGCCCCATGCTCTGCGATCATATCTACTTTTAAATGTCCGAACCATTTTTCGAGTGTTTCATTTCGCCTTCCGCTAATGATGACAACTGTGTTGGCAGGATCCAAAGTCAGGTTCTCAATTAAATCATAAAGCTCATCATCGGGAGACGCATCGTCGATATTACCAGTAAAATCCACCAGTGTACCATCATAATCAAGAAACAGTACCCGGTTCTTAGTTTCAGCATATTTCGCAGCTATGATTTCGTTAACTGAATTTACTGCGTGTTTTGTTTGCAATGATTTTTGAGAATCTTTCACTTCGTTTAGTCTTAAAATAAAATTGTTTACCCAATGTTTAACATTGAATTTTTCTACAATTGCCCGCATGGCTTTCATACGGGTTTGCTGTTCTTCTTGAGGCATTTTTAAGGCCGTGACAATAGCCTCCATAATATCGCCCAGGTTATTTGGATTAACCACTAGTGCGTCGGTTAACTCCTTTGATGCACCAGCCATTTCACTTAAAATCAGTACACCATCTTCCTCGTTTCTACTGGCCACGTATTCTTTGCTTACTAAATTCATTCCGTCACGCATGGGCGTAACCAGGCAAATATCTGCTGATGCGTATAAGGCCGATAACACCTCAATAGGGAAAGATCGGTAGAAGTAATTTACTGGGATCCAGTCCATTGATCGGTAACGGGCATTTAGATTTCCAACAAATTGGTCTATTTGTTCCCGCAGTTCATGGTATTGAGGAACCGTATCTCTTGATGGAACCACGATCATAAATAACTCAATTTTCCCAATGTATTCGGGATGTACTTGCAAGAGCAGTTCAAGGGCTTTTAAGCGCTCGAGTATGCCCTTACTGTAATCCAATCTATCAATGGAAAGGATTATTTTCATATCCTCTTTTCCATTGCTAAAATCTCTTATTTCTTGTTTTACAGCTTCTGTCGTGCTTAATGATGAAAATTTTTCAAAATCTATTCCCATCGGAAAGGCTTCTATAACAATTTGCCTTTCGTTACTATTAAGCACATTTGATGATGAATTTACCGGTAGTAGGCGGGTAGCAGTGCTGATGAAATGGCGCACATCATCATAAGTATGGAAGCCTATTAAATCTGCGCCGATTAATCCGTTAAGTAATTCTTCACGCCAGGGAATTAATCTGAATATTTCGTAAGAAGGAAAGGGAATATGTTGGAAGAATCCGATGGTAGAATTGGGTAATTTTTCTCTCAAAATTCCGGGTAATAAAAGTAATTGGTAATCTTGAATCCATATTTTATCACTTCTGTTCAGCACCTTCATGGCACTCTTTGCAAATTTGTCGTTCACCGATTTGTAGCAATCCCAGTAACTCTGCTCGTAATGCGCATAAGTAACCAGGTAATGGAAAACCGGCCATAAAACTTCATTAGAAAAGCCTTCGTAATATAAATTGATTTCTTCTTGAGTAAGGAAAACAGGGTAAAGATTGAGTTCTCCTAATTTTTGAATAACTTCTTCTTGTCTTTCTTCAGGAACTTCGATTCCCGGCCAGCCAACCCAAATGGAATTGCCTGATTTGTACACGTCTCCCAATCCGGTAGCAAGGCCGCCCTCGCTCGGAATAAAGGTGTACTCGTTATTTTCTTCGATGATTTTAACGGGTAGTCTGTTCGATATTATAACTGTCTTCATGCTTGTATTTGATGTATCCACATAAATAAAAGCCATTTAAACATCTTTTGTTTGAATTTTGTTTGAAAACAAACATTGAAATGATTTAAGGAAAAATATCAATCACAGATAAAAGCACGAATACAGCTAAGGAAAATTGATTTTTAATCTGCATCAATTTTTGAAATCCTTTGGTTAAAAAAACTAAACGTAATTAAACACTAATGAAAAAGTTGTTTGCTCATTTGGAGTGGAAACTACTTCGATGCTGCCGCGGTGCATTTTCATAATGTTACGGCTAATGGTTAAACCAATGCCAGAGCCATTTTTACGGGTGGTATAAAAGGGAACGAAAATTTTCTCCAAATCCTCCGGTGCAATTCCTTTTCCGTTATCGGTTACATCGATGTAAAGTTTCGTATTTTCCAGTCGATAACTGATCGAAACATGTGGGTTTTCATTTTCTTCAACCGCATAAATGCCATTGGTAATGAGGTTAATTAGAACTTGTTCAATCAGTTTTAAATCGAGTTGAACAGTGATTTTTGAGGAAGTTTGCTCCACCTCAAGCACCACATTCTTAACTTTTGCAAAGGGCTGCATCAACACTTTAATATGTTTCAGAATTTCCCCTATAGTGTGCGATTCTAAATTTGGTGTTGGTAATTCGGCAATCAAGCGGTAATCTTTTACAAAGTCTAATAAGCCGGTAGAGCGTCGTTTTATGGTTTGTAACGCAGTTTTCAAGTCTTCCATTTCCTCCAAATCCAAGTTCTCTCTGTCTGTTACCATGCTGTTAATCGTGTCGGATAACGAGCTGATCGGGGTAATGGAGTTTAATATTTCATGAGAAATCACACCGATTAATCGATTCCAGGCTTCAGTTTCTTTTTGTTCGATTTCATCCTTAATGTTTTGGAAGCTGATGATGGTGTAATTTTTTTCGTATAGATTTAACGGAATAACTTCTGTAGATAGCTGGATTAATTTTTCCTGAATTTTTAGTTCCAGAAAACGTTTTCCTCCCGAAGAAATCTGATCGATTTCATTAGCGAAAGCTGGTAAATGTTGTTTAAGGCGATGCCAATACTTGTAAGCAGGAACGCTCAAAAGACTCGATGCCGCCTGATTGAAAAAGGCAATCTCTTCGTTATCTTGTGCGGTTTTTGTATTATTTACTACGATTACCCCAACCGGAACTTGTTCCAAAATGGTTTTAATTAGCTGGAACATCGCCTCTTGTTCCATCCTGATTTGCTTGTGCACCTGCAGAATTTCACTGAAAGACTCATATAACTCAGGGAAACTGCCTTTTGTGGCTTTATTCTTGAAATTTAACGTATGGTCGCGGGTTTTGACTGCTAAAATGAAACGTTTAATATCCGAACGGATTTCGTTTATGTAATAGTACAGCGAAATTATCGAACCCAATAAAATTAAAGCTACTCCAATAATCGTGAACCATAACTGGGTGTTCTGGATTAGATAGAATAGGAGATAGCCCAGCAAATTAATGAGGAGTAACTTGGAAATTAGACGAAAAGTAAATCGTTTGTAGAACATACTTTTAAGGTTAAAGGTTGAGGTTTTTGAGGTTGAGGGTTTGTTTGCGAAATAAACCTTTCCACCTGCTACACGCTCCCTTAAATTAAATCCCGAATTTTTCAATCCTCCTGTATAAAGCAGCTCTGGTTAAACCCAGTTCTGCCGCTGCTTTTGATATATTCCCTTTGTGTTTGTCAATAGCTTTTTGTACCATCATTCTTTCCATTTCGCTGAGCGCCATTTCATCCGGCATTGATGTGTTTTGTGCAAACCGCTGCGGACTTAATTGCAAATCTGCTTCTGAAATTTCATTTCCATCACTCATAATAACTGCACGTTCCAAAACATGCTGCAGTTCCCGAACATTTCCTGGCCATTTATAATTTAATAAAACATCTTCCGCTTTATGGCTTAAACTTCGGGTTTCTTTATGGTATTTTATGCTAAAAACCTGCATAAAATGATTGGATAAAAGCAATATATCCCTTCCTCGTTTTCGTAGTGGTGGTAACAGTAGTTCTACTGTATTTATTCTGAACAATAAATCTTGTCTGAAAGTATTTTTGGAAACCATTTCATTCAAAGGCATATTGGTGGCTGTAATTAAACGAACATTTACTTTACGTTCTTTACTTTCGCCAAGGCGGATTACGGTTCGGTTTTGTAAAACGCTTAATAATTTTGCTTGCAGGGGCAAGGTGAGATTTCCAATTTCATCTAAAAATATGGTTCCGCCATCTGCTAATTCAAAGCGACCAGGTTTATCCTCTTTTGCATCGGTAAAAGCGCCTTTAGCATATCCAAATAGTTCGCTTTCGAAAAGGTTTTCGTTTAATGAACCTAAATCGACATGCATAAAAACCTGATTCTTACGCTGCGAATTGCCATGGATTTCATACGCAAAAACCTGTTTACCTGTGCCGTTTTCGCCTAAAATTAAAACGTTGGCATCTGTTGGCGCAACCTTTAACAATGTGTTTTGAAGTTGTTTAATTCCATCGGCCTCGCCAACGATATGCTCAAAACCCCGTGTCATATCTTTGTGTAGCGAAGTGTGGATTTTCTCTAGTTTCTTAACCTTTCTGGTTGATTCGCGAAGTTTTGATGCTGCGGAAATGGTGGCAAAAAGTTTTTCGTTTTCCCAGGGTTTAAGAATGAAATCTGTGGCACCTTTCTTAATCGCTTTAACTGCAAGCTCAACGTTTCCAAAAGCAGTCATTAATATAACCACATAATCTTTATCAATCGACAGGATGTGTTCCAGCCAGTACAAACCTTCACGACCATCGCTTGCACCCTTTTGATAATTCATATCGAGCAAAATTATATCAACCTCGTTTTTGCTCAAAAGCACATTGATTTCTTTCGGTGATTTACAGGTAATAACTTGCTTCACTTGCTGTTTCAGAAACAAGCGAGCACTTAAAAGAATGTCATCATCATCATCGATGATTAAAACTGTAGCGTTTAACATGGATCTAAATTTATAAAAAACCACACCTTTCAAAGGTAATGGCATTTGTTTTTTGTATCCTTCCACTTTCATTCAAGCGCGAGAAATTGTGGTTTAGATAGTTTTATAACCTACTTATATTGTATATTTCAAAAAACCTCACCCTGTTAAAGGAAGAAGCATTTACATTTTGCTACTGTCCCTCTCCTTGAATAGAGGGATTAGAGTAAAGTTGTTTGAACCGACACCCAAATATGCCTTACGTTTTTTCTGCTCTGTAAGAAGAGGGGATAAAGGGAGTGAGGTTCTATCCTCAAAAATAACTAAACTGTCCGCTCTCGCACATAAACTGTCCGATAATGAACAATCTAAAATGTTAATTAATCTTTAAGTAATTGATTTTTAATTATTTATGTTGCTTAATTACGTTTGGCACAAGCTTGGCGTAACTGAAATCACACATACAACCGAACAATGGACAAAAAAATCGAAAAGAAAAGATTTAGCACTAAAACCCTGATTATTATCGGTGGGGCACTTGTTTTCGTAGCAGTTGTAATTTATGGCTATACTTTATCTTTAAAGAAAACCTACAGTGCAGATGCGGAAAAACTAACGATTAGCAAAGTAGAGTACGGTGATTTTGAAGATGTAGTGTTATTAAATGCAAGTGTCGTCCCGTTAACTTCGGTAATTGTAAGTTCATCGGAGGGTGGAACAGTTGCCGAAATTTTTACTGAAAATGGTGCTTCTGTGGTTAAAGGAACACCTTTATTGAGGATTTCGAATTCCAATGCCATGTTGAGTTATACTTCGAGCCAAACCGCTGCCACTGAACAAATTAATCAATTGAGAAAATCGAGATTAGATTTGGAGCAAAATCAAAGGGTTTTAAATCAGGATGTTTTGGATGTTGAAAATAGTTTAAGAACTGCCGCTCGTCAGTATCGCTTGGATAGTTCGTTGTTTGCTAAAAAAGTGATTACACTTCAGGAGTTTAACAAGTCTAGTCAAGACTACGAATACTATCAGGGAAAACTTAAGATTGTACGCCAGGCGGTAAAGCAAGAAAATCAAAGCAGAAGAATGCAGCTTTCGCAAATTGACCACTCGATGGGGCAGATGAACGAAAGTTTGGAAATGATTCGGAAAAATATAGAAAATATGACGATCAAGGCGCCTGTATCAGGTAAATTATCATCTTACGATCCTGTTATCGGAAAATCATATAACTCGAATGAAATGATTGGGAAAATTGATGTTTTGCAAGGTTATAAATTGCAAGCTGGTGTTGATGAATATTATATCAACCGCGTAAAGGAGGGGCAGACTTCTACCTGCGAATTTAACGGAAAAACATATAATTTAACTGTGAGTAAAGTAATTCCAGAGGTTACAGCCGGGCAGTTTCAGGTAGAATTGGTTTTCAAGGGTGCTGCACCGGAAGGTTTGCGTCGTGGTTTATCGCTTCAAACGAAGTTAACGTTGTCTGATAACAGCAAATCTTTACTATTGGCTCAAGGTCAGTTTTTTCAAAGTACAGGTGGTTCGTGGGTGTTTGTGGTACACAATGGTAAAGCGACGAAGAGAAATGTAAAAATCGGCAGAAAAAATTATCTGTACTACGAAATTTTGGATGGTTTACAAAAAGGCGATGAAGTGATCACCTCATCTTACGATCAGTTTAACCAATACGATCAAGTGGAGATCAATAACTAAGATTTAAAAAATAAGATGCTCATAGGATATTTAACCAATCTACAATAGCCTCACATCTTGATACTAAATACTTGATACTAACAAGCTATGATAAAAATAGAAAACTTAGAAAAAGTTTATAAAACTGAAGAAGTAGAGACTACAGCTTTAAACGGAATTAATCTTCACGTAAAAGCAGGCGAATTCGTTTCGATTATGGGACCATCTGGCTGCGGAAAATCGACACTGTTGAACGTAATGGGTTTATTGGATAAGCCAGAAAGCGGAAGTTATAAGTTCATCGATACCGAACTTTTGACTTTAAATGATAGGGAGCGTTCTAATTTTCGTAAAAGAAACATGGGATTCGTCTTCCAGAATTTCAATTTAATAGATGAATTAACGGTTTTCGAAAACATCGAATTACCACTCATTTATAATAAAGTAGCTACCGGAGAACGTAAAAAGTTGGTTAACGAAATCATCGAAAGAATGAATATCGTAAACCGTAGCGGACACTTTCCACAACAGCTTTCGGGTGGTCAGCAGCAGCGTGTTGCGGTAGCAAGGGCATTGGTAACCAAACCGAAGTTGGTTTTAGCCGATGAGCCTACAGGTAACCTGGATAGTTCTCATGGTAATGAAGTGATGGAGTTGCTTTGTGAATTGAACGAAACCGGCACTACGATCGTAATGGTAACGCACTCGAGTCACGATGCTAGTTTTTCAAACAGAATCATCAACTTGAAAGATGGCCATGTGATTTCTGAAAAGATAAATAAAAGCCGAAACGAGGAGTTGATATAGATGAGTTAAAAGTTATGGGTTACCAGTTACAAGGCTGAACTCATACTCAAATCTCTCCATTAATTAAAAATAGTTTTAGTTTAATGATAGGCCAGCCGAATCTTCCTGGATGGGAAGATTCGGGTAAGGCGCTTAAAGGTTAAAAGTCAAACGTGGTAAGTTCTACGTACTGTACTTATAATTTAAACTAACGATGTAAAACTCAAAAAATGTTCAAAATAAACTTAAAAATCGCATTGCGAAACCTTTGGAAAAATAAAGGATTCACCGTTATAAATGTTGGTGGATTGGCCATTGGATTAGCCAGTTGTATGATTTTGCTTTTATATGTCGCGTATGAGTGGAGCTATGACAAACACTACGCCAATGCAGATAAGACTTACGTAATCTATCAGAATGCACCTGCGAACGGGAAGATTTTTAGTTTTGCATGGACTCCAAATGTTATGGCCGATGAGGTTGCAGCAAAAATCCCTGGCGTGAAATATACCTCACATTCCAGTTACCCAAATCCGAAATTACTTTCGGTGGGAGATAAGAAAATCAGTGCAAAGCTGAACTTTGCAGATCAAAATTTTTTAAAAATCTTCGATTTAAAATTTATTAAAGGAAATGCGGAACGGGCGCTCAAAGATGCTAATACAATCATGTTAACGGAATCTCTGGCAAAAAAACTTTTCGGAAACGAAGATCCGATTAATAGAACCGTTAAGCTTGAAAATCAGGATGTGCTGAAGGTTGAAGCTGTAATTGAAGACGTACCTGCAAATAGCAGCATCACCTATGAGTGCTTGGCTCCCTGGGCACTTTTTTTAAAGCGAGAACCCTGGGCACGTCAACCTAACTGGGGGAACAACATGTGTTTGACCGTTGTTCAGCTTAACAACAATAAGTTTCTGGCTGATGCAAATGCTGATATGAAAGGCATTTACAAACGCAATCAGCAGGGTAACACTGCCGAGGCACTCTTATTTCCACTAATCAAATGGCATTTGTACGATGATTTTCAAAATGGAAAATCGGTCGGAGGTAAAATTGAGCAACTTAAGATTTTCTTATTATTGGCTTTTTGTATTCTTTTGATTGCTTGTGTAAACTTCATGAATTTATCTACCGCCCGTTCTGAGCGGAGAGCGAAAGAAGTTGGAATTCGTAAAGCTATCGGTTCTACGAGAAAATCTTTGATCGGTCAATTCTTGCTAGAGTCGGTCTTTGTAACGGTATTAGCAGGTGTTTTGGCTTTCATTTTAGTAGAGGTCAGTTTGCCATATTTCAATAATCTGTTGAATACAAGCCTGGAAATCGATTACAATAGCTTCACTTTTTGGGGTACATTATTTGGTTTAATGATTTTAACGGGATTCATGGCGGGGAGTTACCCAGCTTTGTATTTATCATCTTTTGAGCCGATAAAAGTGTTGAAAGGATTAAAAATTAAATCTGATTCCTCTGTTTCTATCCGAAAAGTTTTAGTAGTTGTTCAATTTATATTCGCTGCTTGTTTAATCGTTTGTACTTCAGTTATCTATCAGCAATTAAGCTACGTTAAAAATAAGCCAATAGGTTACGATAAATCAAACCTTGTCCAAATTGCGGTTCAAGGTAAAATGGGCAACCGAAGCAAGTTGGAACTGCTTAAAACCCAAATGTTAAAGTCTGGTGCGGCAACAGGAGTAACCTTTTTTAGTAAAGACATTACTGAAAGTGGTAATAATACAACAGATGTTCATTGGCAAGGCAAAACAGCTGGAGAATCTATCTTGTTTAATAACCGAGGAATTGGCAGTGACTTTATTACAACCATAGGCACGGAATTAGTTGCCGGAAGAGCAGTAGAAACAGAATCGAAAAGAGATAGCAACAACATCATGCTTAACGAGGCTGCCGTTAAAATGATGAATCTAAAAAATCCTATTGGAGCTAAAATCAGATTTTGGGATGTAGAAAAAACAAATGTTGGTGTGGTGAAAGATTTTGTGGTTGAAAGCGCTTATCAAAAAGTAGCACCTATGATTTTTTATCCAAGTTATATGGATGATGTTCAGGTGATCCTTGCTCGTTTAAATCCTAACCAAAATATCAGTTCTTCGTTAGAAACCATTGATGGCTTAATTAAGCAAATTGAACCCGATTATCCGGTAAAACGAAGATTTGTAGATGAATCTTTCGAGGTTAAATTTCAAGATGAAAAATTACTGGGCACACTTTCAAACTGGTTCGGAGGTTTTGCTATTTTCATTTCTTGCTTAGGCCTATTAGGATTAGCTCTTTTCATGGCCGAGCAACGCAAAAAGGAAATCAGCATTCGTAAAGTGCTGGGCGCCAGCACTACAAATATCCTTACGCTTTTAAATAAAGACTTTATAAAACTAGTGGCGATAGCGAACTTAATAGCCTTTCCGTTAGCGTACATTATTATTAACAAGTGGCTGTCTGCTTTTGAATATAGAATTGCAATTTCAGCAATACCGTTTGTGATTGCAATTGGATTGTCTGTTTTGATAGCCATTTTAACAGTAAGCATCCAATCGGTAAAAGTAGCAAAAGCTAACCCTGTCGATGCACTTAAATATGAATAATTAGCCCCTCCCAACCTCCCCGGAGGGGAGGAGTTGCAAAGTTTTATACCGTTTGAACCGAACAAATAATGTTAGTAGAAATAAAATTTTTTAACCACAAACAAAAGTCCTCCCTTCCGGGGAGGATTTAGGAGGGGCTTTATGTTCAAACTCAACCTAAAAATCGCATTGCGAAACCTGTGGAGAAACAAGTCTATCACAGCAATTAACGTTGGTGGTTTAGCTATTGCTTTGGCTGCGTTTATTTTGGTGGCCATGTATTTTACTTATGAAACCAGTTTCGACAAATCAAATCCTAACTATAAGAATATTTATGTGGTAGGGGTAACGTATCCCGAGTTTAAAACGAATTACATCGCGGCTCCATTTGCAAAAGCCATTAAACAAACTTATCCGGAAGTAGAATCGGTTGGTTTAATAAAGGAAGGCTCTTTTGAACTGACTATCAAAAATGGAAAGAACACACTTTTTACCAAAAATATACTGGCTGTAGACTATAATGCAGCGAAAATGCTAAACATTGTGCCAGAAAATGGTCTGACCAAACCATCAGGAGATATAGAAAGACTCAATTATCTGAGTAAAGAAAGCATGAAAACACTTTTTCCTGGTAAAAAAGATAATAAGCCCGAGATGGTTGGTTATGGAGCGAGCAACTCGGGGATAACGGGAACTATAGCAGGCACTATTGACGGGAAAAAACATTCTAACTTTAACTTTGATGGGGTTTCTTTGGCAGCCGAACTGGGTGAGCATGATAACTATGATATGAATGACTATTCAATCTATCTGAAGTTAAAACCTCATGTTGATGTTGCAAACCTTGAAAGAAAAATAAGTGAGTTATATCGATACGAATTATTGAAAGTTAATGCCAAAAAGGAGTTAGCTGAATTAAAAACCATCTCTATATTTTTAGATCCACTGGCAAACTTACACCTGCGCCCTAAAGCGGGAAACGATCTGCCTTACAAAACCTTGATGGCGCTTTCCATACTCGGATTTTTAATTCTTGTGATTGCGTGTATCAATTTCACCAACCTGAGTATTGCCCAGGCCAGTAAGCGAGCCAAAGAAGTTGGCCTTAAAAAAGTAATGGGTGCCTACCGTTCGCAGCTTACCATACAATTTCTTACCGAAATATTTATCCAGTGCTTTATCGCTACCGTACTGGCTTTAATTTTAGCAGAATTAGTGTTACCTGAATTTAATAATCTATTTCAGGTTAATCTATCCGTTTTGCAAATTGATAATGGATTAATTTGGGAGCTTCCACTAATTTTAGTCATCATCACACTGATTGCAGGCACGTATCCTTCTATGGTTTTATCTGGCTTTAAACCAGCTTTAGTATTGAAGGGAAATTTTGCTGCCAGCAAACAAAGCTCTTGGTTGCGAAACGGATTGCTGATCTTCCAATTTAGTATTGCTGTAATTTTGATTATCGGCTTATTAACTATCAATTCACAATTGAAATACATGCGAACGCAGGATGTTGGATTTAATGCCAATCAGGTTGTTTATGTCAAAAACTTAACGCTCTTTAACAATCCAGTCAAGTTTGGTTCTGTCAGTTTTAATCCAGTAAGAGATAGGTTAATGCGGATTCCAGGAGTAAAATCTGCTACGGTTGCAAGTTTCATCCCTGGCGGCCAGAATGGAATAAATAGTTATGCCTATCAAGCGACCAAGGCGAACATCGATTTCGTAAACGTAGATTTTGACTATTTTGAAACCCTGAATATAAAATTAAAAGAAGGCCGCTTTTTCTCAAATGCCTTTGTAACAGATACTGTCAACTCTGCCATCATTAACGAAAGCGCAGTGGCAAAATATGGTATTAAAAACCCTGTTGGCCAGATCATCAAAGGCTGTAATATCGATTATAAAATTGTAGGCGTAATTAAAGATTTTAAAACCCAGGGTTTCGAAAGTACGGTACAGCCTACAATATATACGATTAAGGACCCCTGTGGAAGTTACAAAACACAAATCCTTCTGAAGATAGAGGAAAATAAAATGACCGATGCGCTGGCTGCTTTGAAGGCGCAATGGCCGCAGATTAATCCGCTAGATGGTGAAGATTTCAGGTACGAATTTTTAGATGAGCTTTATGGCAAACTATTTAAAAAGCAAGAGCAACTGCAATCGGTGTTTTTTGCAGCGGCTTTGCTCACCATCTTTATTGCCGTTTTAGGTTTGTTTGCCTTTGCAAAATACATCACTAACGGCAGAATCAAAGAAATCGCTGTGCGAAAAATTTTAGGGGCAAGCGATGTTCAGATTTTCAAGTTGATTAACAGTTCTTTTTTTATCATGGTGCTCTTAGCCAATTTAATTTCCTGGCCGGTGGCTTATATCCTGACTAAAAAATGGCTGGAAACCTTTGCCTACCGAATTGATTTACCGATACTGCCGTTTTTGCTAAGTGCTGCCATCACCATTTTGTTAACGGTAGTTACCGTAAGCATTCAGGCTAAAAAAGCGGTAAAGGCTAATCCTGTTGATGCTTTGAAATACGAATAAAATCGAGTTAACAGTTGCGGGTTACCAGTTATAAGTCTGGGCTCGCAACAGGTAACACATAACCCATAACCCAAATATGTTCAGATTAAATTTAAAAATCGCTTTGCGAAACCTTTGGAAGAATAAAATTTCATCTTTCATTAATGTAATCGGTTTGGCTATTGGCCTTGCAGCTTGTTTAATGTTGTTGCTCTATGTATCATACGAATGGAACTTTGATAAGCAAGCCAAAAACTGGCAAAATGTTTATATAGCGATGACCAATGTTCCGGGTGAAGGTGGGAAAATTGGTGGTACTTTTTATGGTTCAACCACTGCGTTAGGTCCGCTGTTGAAGGATAAACTTCCCGAAGCGAAATACGTTGCACGGATGGACTATGGCAAAAAAAGCCTGATAGCAAATGGACAAAATAGTTATAAAAAAGATTCAAAATTTGCTGAGCCCGATATTCTCAAAATGTACGATTATGAGTTTATTTACGGGGATGCTAAAACTGCGCTAAATAATCCACTTTCAGTAATTTTAACAGAAAGTACGGCAAAAACGCTCTTCGGAACCAATGATGTTCTGAATAAATCGGTTCGTTTTCAAGACAAAGAAAACTTAACAATTACCGGAGTAATTAAAGATTTGCCAGAAAATAGTTCGAACAGGTTCGATTTTTTAATGCCCTGGTCGTTTTACGAAATCGTTGATGAGAGCGCCAAAGATTTAAACTGGACAAATTACAGTTTCGTAACGATGGTTACCCTAAACGCTGATGCCAATATTGATATGGTAAATCGTAAAGTAGACGAATTGGTCAAAAAAAGCGCCGAACAAACAGAGCAATCGCAACCAAACTTTTTATACCAAGCCAGTAAACTTCACTTGTTTGGTACATTTGAAAACGGGAAACCAGTTGGAGGAGATATTGAGCAAATCTGGCTTTTCATGGGGTTAGCATTTGGGATATTGCTTATTGCCTGTATCAATTTTATGAACATGGCAACTGCCAAATCAGAGAAAAGAGCTAAAGAAGTTGGAATTAAGAAAACCATTGGGGCGAATCGTACCTCGTTAATTCTCCAGTTTTTAACCGAATCAATGGTGCTCACATTGGTTGCTGTAGTAGTTTCAATTGCTTTGATAGAACTTTGTCTGCCTGCATTTAATCAGTTACTCAATATAAATCTTGGAATTTCGTATTTCAATACCGCAAGTTGGGTAGGTATAATGACAATTGTAATTGCAACTGGTTTAATTGCCGGCAGTTATCCTGCGTTCTACCTATCTTCTTTTAATCCAATCCAAACGCTAAAAAGGAAAGTCAAGGCCAGAGGATTTCTAACGATAAGTTTAAGGCAAGTATTGGTGGTAGGCCAGTTTTGTTTTGCCATTATATTGATTATTGCCACTTTGGTTATTTATCGCCAAATCCAATACGTCAAAAATAAGCCGGTTGGCTTTGATGTAAATGCCTTGGTAGAAATTCCTCAGGATGGTGAGTTGAAAGGTAAATTTGAACTGTTCAAAACTGAAATGCTGAAGTCTGGTGCAGTAACATCGATGTATCAATCATCCGTTAGCCTTTCTCACCGCGGTCGGAATTTTATGGATATTAAATGGGATGGGATGACAAAGCCCGAAAATACGGTGATGTTTAACCAGGTAGCCACCTCTTACGATTTTACCAAAACCAACGGAATTAAATTATTAGAGGGAAGAGATTTTTCTAAAAACTTCGCCTCAGATACCGGTGCGTTACTGGTAAGTGCCTCGGCCGTAAAAGTGTTTGGCTATAAAAATCCTATTGGCAAAAGGGTAAATCTTTATGGCACTAATGCTTATATCATCGGAGTATTTGACGATTACGTTTGGGATTCGCCATACAAATCCAATAATCCACAGGTGGTTTTCTTAAATCCTGCGCAAACAGGCACCATCACGATTCGCTTAAATAGCGCCAATAATTTGCAAAGCAACATCGAAACCATCAGTAGAATTACGAAGGCTTTCAATCCTGCTTATCCAACAGAGATTACTTTTATAAATTCATTATACCAGGAGAAATATAAGTCAGAAAAAACCTTAGGTATTCTTTCCAACCTGTTCGGCGGACTAGCGATTTTCGTATCCTGCCTGGGTTTATTCGGTTTGGTTGCCTACAGTGCCGAGCAACGTACTAAAGAATTTGGCGTACGCAAAGTGCTTGGCGCATCGGTTGCTAATCTGATGCAATTGCTTTCTCTTTCATTCATCAAAATGATTGTGGTCGCCATTATTGTTGCGGTTCCAATAAGTTACCTGGCGATGAATAGATGGCTCAAGAATTTCGAATTCCATACCGAGATTTCCTGGTGGATTATTCCCTTGGCAGCAATAGCAACACTATTAATGGCTTTAATTACGGTGAGCTTTCAAGCATATAAAACAGCAAAAGCTAATCCGGTTGATGCTTTGAAATACGAATAGAATCGAGTTAACAGTTGCGGGTTACCAGTTATAAGTCTGAGCTCGCAACAGGTAACACATAACCCGTAACCAATTATGTTCAAACTTAACTTAAAAATCGCATTACGAAACCTTTGGAAAAACAAGGGGTTCAGCTTGATTAATATCGGTGGATTAGCTATCGGATTGGCGAGCTGTATGCTGTTATTGCTGTACGTTTCTTACGAGTTTAGTTTCGATAAACAGTATGAAAACTACAAAACGACTTACGTAGCGCATACCAATATGACGGCCAATGGAAAAGTGCACACCTGGGCCTGGACGCCTGGATTGTTAGCGCCAGAATTAAAAGCCAAATATCCTGCAGTTGTTAATGCAGCAAGATCTTCCTACCCATTTGAGCAACTAATCAGCTACGATGATAAAAAAATCAAGAATAAAGGTTTATTTGCCGATCCGGAATTTATCAAAATACTCGACTACAAATTTTTAAGTGGGAATGCTTTTTCTCCACTTGATAATATAAATAGTGTTATTCTTACTCAATCACTAGCGCATAAATTATTTGGAAACCAAAATCCACTTGGTAAAATTGTAAAACTTGATAATGAGGATGGACTAAAAGTTGAAGCCGTTATCGCTGATTTACCAGAAAACACCAGCATCAAATTTGATTATTTGATGCCTTGGAAATTAAATGAACAAAAACAAAAATGGATCAAGGAGCAAGGCTGGGGAAGCAACTTTTGTTTAACCATTGTGGAACTTCAAAATAGTGATTTGTTTGAGAAATTAAATGCTTCTCTTAAAAACATATATAAAGTTCATGATAGCAAGCTAGATAATAATGAACTTTTTCTGCATCCCCTTTCCAAATTACATCTTTACAATGAGTTTGAAAACGGTAAATCTGCGGGAGGAAAAATAGACCAGTTACGAATTTTTTTCATGCTCGCCATCTGTATCCTGCTGATAGCTTGTGTAAATTTTATGAATTTATCTACCGCCCGGTCCGAGAAAAGAGCAAAAGAAGTTGGTGTCCGTAAAGCAATTGGGTCTAGCAGAAAAGCACTTGTTGCTCAGTTTATTTTAGAAAGCACTTTACTGGCCCTCATCGGAACAATAATCGCGTTTATCTTAGTAGAAATTAGTCTTCCATATTTTAATTCCATCCTAAATATCAACTTAATAATTCAATACAACGATTGGCGATACTGGCTTACCTTGGTTGGTCTGGTGCTAGTTACAGGGTTGCTTGCAGGCAGCTATCCTGCATTCTATCTCTCATCTTTCGATCCCGTTAAGGTGCTAAAAGGTTTCGGCGTAAAAACGGGTTCAGCCATTTCTGTTAGAAAAGTGCTTGTCGTTTCCCAATTCGTATTTGCAGCATGTTTAATTATTTGCACAGTGGTAATTTATCAGCAGTTAACTTATATTAAAAATAAACCATTAGGTTATAGTCAGGGGAATTTAGTTCAAATGGCAGCATTAGGTAACTTAAAGGAAACGAGTAAACTTGAACTTTTAAAAACCCAGATTCTGAAATCCGGGGCTGCGACCAACGTGTCTTTGTTGAGTATGAATATTGATGAAGGGGGTAATAACACCTCAGATATCAATTGGCCTGGAAAAAATACTAACGACAAGGTTTTATTTAATCAACGTGGAATTGGTTACGATTTTATTGCAACTACCGGTACCGAGATGATAGCAGGAAGAGAATTTAAAATCGAATTTCCTGGCGATTCCAATAAAGTTTTAATCAATGAAGCTGCAGCCAAAATAATGTCGCTTAAAAACCCGGTAGGAACTGTGATTGATTATGGAGAATATAAATGTACCATTATCGGTGTGATGAAGGATTTTGTCGCAGAATCGCCCTATCAAAAAGTTGCGCCAATGATTTTCAACAGAGCCTATCATGATGATGGAGGTGTAATTCTAATTCGCTTAAATGAAGCTGAAAATATAAGCGCCTCGTTATCAAAAATCGATGCAATGGTGAAAGCGATAAATCCCGATTATCCGGTAGATCGGGTATTTGTGAGTGATTCATTTGAAGAAAAATATAATTCTGAAAAGCTTTTAGGAACGCTCTCTAATTGGTTTGGAGGTTTTGCAATTTTTATTTCTTGCTTAGGCTTACTTGGATTAGCATTGTTTATGGCAGAACAGCGCAAAAAGGAGATTAGCATCAGGAAGGTGTTAGGCGCAAGCACAAGCCATATACTTACCTTACTCAATAAAGATTTTGTCAAGCTAGTGGCAATTGCCAATTTGATTGCATTCCCTTTAGCATATGTCATCATAAACAAATGGTTGTCGGCATTCGAGTATCGGATCAATATATCGGTTTTACCTTTTGTAATGGCCTTTGCGGTTTCTTTCCTGATTGCCGTTTTGACGGTCAGTATTCAATCGATAAAGGTTGCAAAAGCAAATGCTGTCGATGCACTTAAATATGAATAACCTGTCCGTTCGATTTTGAACAAACATTTGTTCGGAATCGAACAGTTTATATCGCTGATTTATTGTAAATTACTGATAATCAACTTATTGAAACCGGTTGTTTATAGTGGTATAAAATTGGCATAAGCAGCATCAGGTCAGAAAGCTTCATTTCAAAACTGAAATTCTCCAGCAAATTAAAAACATGTTCAAACTCAACTTAAAAATCGCCTGGCGAAACCTTTGGAAAAACAAGGGTTATACTTTCATCAACGTTCTTGGTTTATCCATTGGAATGGCCAGTTGTATCCTCATTTTTATTTTCATCCGTTATCAAATGAGTTTTGATGAAGGCTTTAAAAACGAGGATCGAATTTACCGTTTAACTACCAATTGGACATCCGCCGATGGATTTGAAGAATCTGAGGGAGTGCCAAAACCTGCTCCGGCAGCACTAAGAAATGATTTCAAAAATGAAATTGAAAAAGTGGGCGCTATTCGTCAGGATGGCGGAATCATAAAAATAAAAGATGCAGCCGGCAAAGAACGTGTAAAGGTTTTAGAAGATGTTTTTTATGCTGAACCAGAGTTTTTCCAAATTATGAGTTTTGATTGGCTACAAGGAAATCCAGTGCAATCTTTAAGCGAGCCAAATACTGTGGTATTATCAAAAGACATGGCTAAAAAACTTTTTGGCAATTGGAATAAGGCCATCGGTAAAACCATCAATTTCCAGAACAGGGAGGATTTTAAGGTGACAGGAATTTTGCAGGAAATGCCTGAGAACAGCTCATTTCCACTCCATATTGTGGTTTCTTATAAAACCTTTCAAAATTATCCAGATCAGAAGCTAACCGATTGGAGCAACACGTCATCAAACGATCAATGTTTTTTTCTACTCAAAAATAGTGTTTCAATTGAACAGTTACGAAGCATTCTCCCTAAATTTTCTGAAAAATACTTTTCTAAAGACGCTGGTATGAAAGAAGAAATAGGCGCCCAGTCGCTGACTGATATTCATTACAATGCAGATTTAGGGAATTTTGCCAACAAAACAGTACCCAAAAAAGAGCTTTATGGGTTGGCCATCATCGGTGCATTTTTATTATTAACTGCCTGCATCAACTTTATAAATTTAGCAACCGCTCAAGCTGTAAGCAGGAGTAAAGAAGTTGGTGTGCGTAAGGTGATGGGCAGTTTAAGAAAACAATTGGTTGTTCAATTTCTAACAGAAACCCTAACTATTAGCGTATTTGCATTGCTTGTAGCATGTGTATTAACTGAAGTTGCTTTACCTGGAATGAAGAGTTTATTTAACGAGAATATTTCTTTTAGCGTCATTCAGCATCCTATCATTTTTGTATTTATGATCGGCTTAGTCATTATCGTAAGTTTTCTCGCAGGCTTTTATCCAGCAATGGTCATGTCTGGCTTTAGTCCGGCTTTGGCTATAAAAAATAAAATAACAGCCAATGCAGGCGGCTTAAGCTTGCGTAAAGTGCTCGTTGTAGTTCAATTTACCATAACCATCATCTTAATTATCGGCACGTTTGTAGTGTTGAATCAAATGAAATATACGAGAGAGAAACCATTAGGTTTTAATCCATCAGCTATCGCCATGGTAAGCGTTCGTAACGATAGCTTGAGTCTTTTAAAATTCAATATTTTAAAGGAGAGAATTGCTAAAATTCCTGGCGTACTATTTACCAGTTTTTGCAGAACGCCGCCATCATCTAGTAGTAATAACGAAACTAATTTTAGTTATAACGGTTCCGAGAAAGCGAATTTCCAATTAAATACTAAGGTTGCTGATGATCAATATTTTAAAACATTTGGGTTAACTTTTGTGGCTGGAAGAGGTTTTGCAAAAAGCGATACCATTAGAGAATTAGTAGTAAATGAAACTGCTTTGAAAAAACTCAACGTCGTTAATTTTAATGATGCCTTAGGTAAGAAAATAACGATTTGGGGCAAACAAGCAACTGTTGTGGGAGTAGTAAAAGATTTTAATAATTTGAGTCTGCACGAACCGATATCGCCGGTAGTAATATTTTCTTTAAAAGAAAATTATAGAAACCTCGCTATTAAAATGGATAGTAAACAAATTATAACCGTGATGCCGCAGGTAGAAGAAATCTGGAACAAAACTTATCCCGAGAATTTTTATAATTCATCTTTTGTTGACGATGATATTAGCCAGTATTACGAACTTGAACGTATTATGGGAACACTTTTTAAAGTATTTGCAGGTGTGATTATCTTCATTTCCTTCATTGGATTATTCGGCCTAATTTCTTTCGTAGCCACTCAGCGAACCAAAGAGGTAGCCATTAGAAAGGTACTTGGAGCCTCGACGGTTGAGTTAGTAAAAATGTTAAATGGATCATTTTTATGGATGGTTTTTATCGCAAACCTGGTGGCTTGGCCATTGGCTTATTTACTAGTTTCAAAATGGCTTTCTGGTTTTACCTATCGGATAGATTTGAGTATCTGGCCGTTTGTAATTGCCATGATTATTTCAATGGCTATAACTTTAATAACAGTTTCCATCCGCTCTTATAAAGCTGCTGTTGCCAACACAATTGATGCACTAAAATATGAATAACTAAAAGTTTTAAGTTGTACGTTTCAGGTGGTAGGTAAGAAAACGTATAACATAAAACTTACAACTTTAAACACAAATATGTTCAAACTTAACTTAAAAATCGCGTGGCGGAACCTTTGGAAGAACAAAGGTTATACGCTTATCAATATTCTTGGGTTATCAATCGGAATGGCGAGTTGTATACTTATCTTTTTATTTATTCGCTATCAGTTAAGTTTTGATGAAGGCATTAAAAATGAAGATCGAATTTATCGCTTTGTAACCGATTGGAAATACGATGCTTTTGATGATTATTCGAATGCAGTTGCAATTCCAGCCGTAAAAACAGCTAAGAACGAAATTGTTGGAATAGAAAAAGCTGCGGCAATTTTTAGAAATTGGAACATTGTCCGTGTTAAAGATGCTACTGGAAAGGATGTAATTAAAAAAGATGAGACCATTTATTACGTTGAACCTGATTTTTTCGAAATTTTCGGGATGCAGTGGTTGTATGCAAAACCAACTACAGCATTAAATGAACCTAATACAGTAGCATTATCAGAAACAGCTGCCAAGCATTATTTTGGTAATGCGCAAAATGCGATAGGTAAAAACGTAACAATGGGTAATAAAACCTTGCTAAAGGTTAGTGGTGTATTTAAGGATATGCCAAAGAACAGCAGTTTCCCACTTAATATAATGGTGAGTTATCAAACTTATCCAAATAAAAATGATGAATGCTGGGATTGTGTGAGTTCTGGAAATGAGTTTTACATATTATTAAAAGATGGTTTGAAAGCTAAAGATATCGAAACATCATTGGCGCAATTTAATAAGAAGAATTATGCCGACAGAAAAGTAGCTGGCAATCAAAACAACAAATTAGAAGCATTACGAGACATCCATTTTAGTGAACATTATGATAACTTTTCTAACCTCACCATTAGTAAAAACCAAATTTATGGATTGGGAATTATTGCACTTTTTTTAATTATTACTGCTTGCATCAACTTTGTTAATTTAAGTACAGCCCAAGCTATAAATAGAGCTAAAGAAGTGGGTGTTAGGAAAGTGATGGGGAGTTTACGTAAACAATTAATTGTGCAATTTTTAACCGAAACTTTTTTGGTAACGTTAGCGGCTATGCTTATTGCTTGTGTATTAGCAGAATTAGCTATTCCTCAGATGGAAAATCTATTTAAAGGAAATATTGCTGTTGGTCTGTTTCAGCATCCAATCATTTTTTTATTCATGCTTTGTTTGGTGTTGTTCGTTGGCTTGCTAGCGGGTTTTTATCCGGCTATCATCATGTCCGGTTTTACTCCAGCATTAGCAATTAAAAGTAAAATTATGTTGAATAATGGTGGATTAAGCTTGCGAAAAGTATTAGTTGTTGTTCAGTTTTCAATTGCCATCATTTTAATTATTAGCACAATTGTGGTAATGCGCCAGATGGAGTATGTACAGCAAAAACAGCTCGGTTTTAATGCGAACGAAGTGATTATGGTTGGTGTGCCTAATGATAGTTTGAATAGGCTAAAACATGAAAATTTTAAGGAAAGATTGTTGAAAATTCCTGGTGTTAAAAAAGTTAGTTATTGTCAGGATGCTCCTTTGTCGCCAAATATAAATTCATCTGATTTTACATTTAATGGAATTAAAAATAAAGATTTCGAGGTGAGGAGAATGAAAGCCGATGAAGATTATTTTTCATTATTCGATTTAAAATTAATAGCCGGAAAACTATTTGCTAAAAGTGATACAGCGAATGGCTATGTGGTTAATGAAACCTTTTTAAAGAAAGTTCACATTACTAATCCGCAAGAAGCCATTGGAAAAACGATTAACTCTACAGGTCAAAATATCCCAATAATTGGTGTAATAAAAGATTTTAATGATTTATCGCTAAAAGACAATATATCTGGCTTAACCATTTCTGCTGGTAAAAATAGTTACTGGAGGGCGGCTATAAAGTTAGATGCAAAACAAATATTTGAAGCAAACAAACAAGTTGAAAAGTTATGGAATAGTTTGTTTCCAGAACAGATTTACTACTCAAACTTTGTAAATGAGAGTATCAATAGCCAATACGAGACCGAAAAAATAATGGGTATTCTATTTAAAGTTTTTGCTGGTGTAATTGTCTTTATTTCTTTTATTGGGTTATTTGGGCTGATGTCTTTCGTGGCCACGCAAAGAACTAAAGAAGTAGCCATTAGAAAAGTTTTGGGCGCATCAACCTTAGAATTAGTGAAAATGCTAAATGGCTCATTTCTGATTATGGTTTTCATTGCAAACCTTGTGGCTTGGCCGCTTGCATATTTGTTTGTTTCCAAATGGCTGTCGGGTTTTGCTTACCGAATCGAAATCAGTATTTGGCCTTTCGCCATGGCAATGATAATTTCAATGGTAATAACTTTAATAACAGTAAGCATCCGTTCTTACAAAGCTGCGGTGGCCAATACCATTGATGCACTTAAATATGAATAAAGGACGGAAGGTGAAAGGTTTTAAGGTGAAGGATTAAAGCATCCGGAACCTTCCAGCCTTCAACCTTTTTTATCCTTCAACCTTTAGAAATATGTTCAAACTTAACTTAAAAATCGCGTGGCGGAACCTTTGGAAAAACAAGGTTTATGCAGCCATAAATATAGGCGGATTGGCACTTGGATTAACGGCTTTTGTGTTGATGTTGCTGTACATCAATCACGAGGAAAGTTTCGACTCCTGGTCGCCGGATTTAAAAAATGTTTATCAAATCCGTGAGAAACATGATTTTTTTACGCCCGATAATAAGGAACATTGGCAAGATGCTGTTGATAGTCGGATGGCAGCTTTGGTTAAAGAAAATATCCCTCAGGCGATAGCCGTTACAAGAGTAGATCAGGAGTGGGATTGGAACTCTGGTTATTCTGTAAAGGTTGAGCATGCAGACCCGGTAATGATACAGAAAGTTAAGGATGCTGACAGCAGCTTTTTCAGTGTGTTCGATCATCAGTTTATACAGGGTAACACTGAAACCGCCCTTAAATCGCCAAAATCAATTGTATTAAAAGAAAGTATTGCGCTCAAGTTATTCGGCACCACCAAAGTTTTAGGGAAAACGCTAAAGCTGGTGATCTGGAGAAATGATCCTGGTCAGCAATTAACAGTTACAGGAGTGGTAAAAGAGCCACAAACACCGCAAACTGTAGGCTTCAATGCCATCGTTAGGACTGGTGAAAAAGATAAAGATCCAGATAACATTACAGCCAAGCACTATTGCCAGGTTTACGCTAAAATGTATGGTGATTTGGATAGCGTAAGTTTAAACAAGACGCTACAACAAGTTTATGTCAAAGCTAAAAAAGCATCGTTTGCTAAGCAAAAAATAAATTACAATGACTATTACAAGGATGGTAAAAAGCCTGGATTAAGAGCGTTGCAGCTGTCGGAGGTACACGCAAATCCCGCCATACAACTCAGCTGGAAAGATAAATTAAAACCTATAGTTGGAATCTCTATTTTTTTGCTTTTAGTCTCGGTAATCAATTTTGTAAATTTAGCAACCGCTCAATCTGTTAATCGGGCTAAAGAGGTTGGCGTTAAAAAAGTTTTAGGTTCCAATAAACATCAGCTACTTACACAATTTCTTTTAGAGTCTGCTTTGCAAAGTGTTGTAGCACTGTTTCTATGCGTTGTTCTGGTCGAGGTAGTATTGCCTGCATTTAACCAACACTTCAATGTAACCTTAAGTTTTTGGCATAACCCAAGACTATTGTTGATGATTTTCGAACTGGTTATGCTGTTTTTCATCGTAACGCTGCTTGCTGGTTTCTATCCATCTTGGGTTTTATCAAACTACAATCCGGTATCGGTTTTAAAAGGCAACTATGCCAACGGTTTAAAAGGAACAGCAATCCGGAACGTTTTGGTGGTTTTTCAATTCGTAATCTCGGTCACTTTTATCATTGCTATTGGTGTAATGTATCAGCAAACAAAATATGTAAGCAATAAAGATTTAGGTTTCGATAAGGGAAACTTAATCAATATCAGAACCAATTATGAAGAAAAATTTGCCGAACGCTTACGAAAAATTCCAGGTGTAAAATACATCGCTACCACCACGCAGGTAATGGGTAATGCTTTCAACATTCCCGAAGAAATCACTTATAAGGATAATAACATTGCCTTAAATACAGTTACGGTAAGCATGGATGCCTTGCAGGCACTAGGAGTTAAAATAATGCAGGGGCGGATTTTTGCAAAAGAATACAAACAAGACACCGTAAACGCTGTGGTGATCAATGAAAGCGCTGCTAAATTAATTGATAAAAACCCTGTGGGTAAACTGTATGATGTGAAAAGTAATAAGGAAAAATACACTTTCCAGATTGTTGGCGTCATAAAAGATTATCATAACGAAGGCTTTGATAAGGCTGTTCTGCCAACTATTTATAAGGTTACCCACTTGGGTGGCATGTCCACGACGAATAATGTGTTAGTTCGTTTTGATAGTGAAAATAGCGCCCAGATTATCCGTAAAATCGAGGCCGAATGGAAAGTTGCGTATCCTAATTATCCAATGTCGTATGTTACCATGAATGATTCGTTGAATAAGGTGTTAGAGGAGAACAACAGGTTTATGAACATGATTGTACTATTTAGCACGATTTCGGTTTCATTGTCTTTGTTAGGCTTGTTTGCATTATCAACCTTTGTTGCGAAAAGAAGAACAAAAGAAGTTGCCGTTAGGAAAGTTTTAGGCGCTGCTAACTACGAAATTATCCACCTATTAAATAGGTCGTTTTTAATATTGGTGATCATTGCGAATGTCATCAGCTGGCCAATTGCATATATTCTCATTAAAAAATGGTTAGATGCGTTTGCCTATCGGATTGATATGCCTGTTTTACCTTTCATAGTGGCAACAGTGGTTTCCATCACCATAGCGATATTAACGGTAAGCATTCAGGCCAAGAGAGCAGCGACTATGGATCCAGTGACTGCACTTAAATATGAATAAAGCAAAAAGCGGAAAGAATAAAATGGAAAGACCAAAGTGAAGCCAATATCTTAATACTTGATACTAAATACTCGATACTAAAAAAATGATAGAACTTAAAAATATAGAAAAATATTACGCCAATAAAGGGGTTAAAAGTTACATTCTTCGCCATGTAACCACTACAATTAAACAAGGCGAATTTGTGTCTATAATGGGACCATCCGGTGCCGGTAAATCAACTCTTCTTAATATTTTAGGGATGCTGGAGGAGCCGACTTACGGCACCTACGAGTTTATGGGCGAAAATGTAACCAGTTTAAATGAACGTAAACGGATTGAACTTTACCGAAATCACATTGGTTTTGTGTTTCAGGCTTATCATTTAATTGATGAGATGACGGTTTACGAAAACATAGAAGCACCACTGCTTTATAAAAAAGTGGGAAGCGCTGAACGTGCCAGCAGGATTGCTAACTTGTTAGATCGGTTTAATATCGTAGCTAAAAAAGATTTATTTCCTAACCAACTTTCGGGTGGCCAGCAACAACTGGTTGGTATTGCAAGGGCTTTAGCCGCTCAACCGAGCATCATTCTGGCTGATGAACCTACCGGAAATTTGCAATCGGCACAGGCAGAAGAAATTATGCAGCTTTTCCAAAAATTAAATAAAGAAGATGGGATCACCATTATCCAGGTAACGCATTCTGAAAAAAATGCTGAATATGGGAATAGGATCTTGCACATTGCCGACGGCGTTGTTAAGGGTGATGTACAAGTTTAGTTGTAAGTGCTACGTGTTTAAGTTTTAGGTTATACGCTTTAAGTTTTACTTCCGACTTAGAACTTATAACCTAAAACTATAACTTTGCTTGATGCAAAAAACGTTCACCGATCAGATGGGACGGGAGGTTACACTCGAGTTTCCGCCCAAACGCATTGTTTCTATTGTTCCCTCACAAACAGAATTGCTTTTTGATTTGGGTTTAGATCAGGAAATTATCGGCTTAACCAAGTTTTGCATCCATCCGATAGAAAAGTTTGCCGGACGTACGAAGGTTGGCGGTACGAAGAAACTTAATATCGATCTGATTAAAGATTTGAATCCCGATCTCATCATTGGAAATAAAGAAGAAAACACGCAAAGCGATATTGAAGAGTTAGCGGAGTATTTTCCAGTTTGGATGAGCGACATTTTTACCTTAGATGATGCCATGAAAACCATCTCGCAGATTGGTGCACTGGTAGACCGTGACCCTGAAGCTGCATACCTTAACCACCTTATTTCAGCTGGTTTTAACGATTTGAAAACGTTAGCAGCTCAAAACCAAATTGATAAAAAGGTAGCCTATCTCATTTGGCGAAAACCTTTCATGGTTGCGGGCAAAAATACTTTTATTGATGATGTGCTGCTCACCAACGGAATGATTAATGTTGTTCAACAAGATCGATACCCACAAATTACATTGGAGAAACTGAAAACTCTTAATTGCGAACTAATTCTACTTTCATCAGAACCCTATCCTTTTAAAGAAAAACATATTGAAGAAATACAGAATGCCATTCCAAATGCGAAGGTGATGTTGGTTGATGGGGAAATGTTCAGTTGGTATGGAAGCCGTTTAGTTAAGGCAGTTCAATATTTTTTCGAGTTTCAAAAAGAACTTTATTAGTCTTTCACTGTTCCTTTGTTTATAAAACTTAATATCTTCACCTATGAAAAAATTTATTTACCTCACATTATTTGTTGCTGCGGTTTCTGGATGTGGGATCATGCGATCTGCGTCTTCCGGGGAATCGATTTCCATCGAAGGCAGGATAACCAAATGGGGGATGACGACTTATCAGTACGGAACCCATACCATTAGTTATGGCGGCAAACCTTATGCGCTTAGAAGCAGTAGTTTAAATCTCGATACCTATGCCGATAAACAAGTAGTTTTAAGAGGTACCAAAGTCGCAGGTTACCCAATAGAGGGTGGGCCAGATTTGATAGAAGTTTCTGAAGTGGTGATGAAGTAGCAAAGCTGAAGATAATAATTAATTATTATTTTGAAATTTTTGTCGTTCAGAATTAGCGACTTAGCTTTTTTAATAAAAAATAATAGATAAAAACTGGTGCATACCTTTTGATTATTCAATCTAGTTTCTATCTTTGCAGTCCTTAATACATCCTAACTGCGGAAGTGGCGTAATTGGTAGCCGCACCAGACTTAGGATCTGGCGCTTCACGGCGTGGGGGTTCGAGTCCCTTCTTCCGCACAACAAGATAAAGGCCGTTTCGATTTAAACATCGGAACGGTTTTGTTTTTAAAAACATTGATTAATAACAACGGGGGTGATTTGCGAACACTAAGCTTGTCTCACATCTCACTTCTAAATACTCATATCTCTAAAAATGAATATTACACAGGAAAAAACCGGCAACTTAAATGCTGTTGTAAAAATCAAAATCGCACCTGCTGATTATAGTCCGAAAGTAGAAAAAGCTATTAAAGATCAGGCTAAAAAAGCACAACTACCTGGTTTCCGTAAGGGAATGGTTCCTGCTGCTCATATTAAAAAAATGTATGGCAAAAGCATTTTAGTGGAAGAGATCAATAACTTATTAAATGATACGTTATCAAACTATATTGCTGAGCAAAAATTAGAAATTTTAGGTCAGCCATTGCCTCAAATGGATAACGAACGCGATTTTAAATGGGATAATACCGATGAATTCGAGTTCGATTACGAATTGGGTTTAGCGCCAGCGTTCGATGTTAATGTTTCTTCTAAAGATAAATTTACACAGTATGTAGTTAAAGCTGATCAGGAGACATTAGAAAGCCGTATCAAAAACATCCGTCGCAGCTATGGTAAAATGACAAACCCGGAAGTTGCTGAAGAAGGTGACGTTTTATATGCTGAATTAGTTCAGTTAGGTGCAGATGGTTCTATTTTCGAAGGTGGCATCTCCAATACTGCAACTATCCGTTTAGATTTAATCTCGGATAAAAAAGTTCTTAAATCGTTAGTGGGTTTAAAAAAGGACGATGTAGTAACAATCGATGTTCAAAAAACATTTGAAGATAAAGCGGCGATTGCTAAAGCTCTAAATATTTCTGAAGAGGACGCAGCAGATTTGAAATCGAACTTCCAGTTGACAGTAAAAAATGTTAACCGTTTAGAAGAATCAGATTTAAATCAGGAGTTTTTCGATAAATTATTTGGCGAAGGCACAGTAACAGATGAAGCTGGCTTTAGAGCAAAAATTCAGGAAGAAGTAGAAAGTATGTTTACACAAGATGCTGAACGTAAATTATCAAACGATATCTACGAAGCACTTTTGCAAAAACATGCTTTTGATTTACCAGATGATTTTTTACGTCGTTGGTTAAAAGCTACAAACGAAAAATTAACCGACGAAGAATTAGCAGAAGGTTATGATGATTTCGCTAAAAACCTTAAATGGACATTAATCGAAAACAAAATCATCAAAGATAACAGTATCGAAATTAAATATGAAGATGTTGTTGCAGCGGCTAAAGCTAAGTTAGATGCTCAATTTAGAATGTACAGCCCAAGCCCACTTCCAGAAGATCAATTGGCGCAATACGCTGTTCAATTTTTACAAGACAAAGAAAATGCGAACCGCACTTTCGAAGAAGTTAAAGCAGCTAAAACTTTCGAACAAATTAAAACTATCGTAACCTTGGATCAAAAAGAAATTGATTACGATAAATTTGTAGAGTTGGATAAGAAGGACTAGCGTTAGGCGAATAGCGGTAGGCGTTCAAAAATGATTGATCGATTGTTTATATCTAGCGATGGCTCAATTTAAATTTCAATCGCTCTAAGTTTGGCAGTTGTCTATCGAACTAACTGATAAATTACTTGATATAGCTGACCGATTGTCAGTTGATAAAAAATACAGATTTGCAGAGCAGCTCAATGGGGCTGCTCTTAGCATATCCAATAATATTGCCGAGGGTTCTGGTTCCATTTCAAACAAGGAATTTGCTCATTATCTGAACATTGCGCATAGATCTGCGTTTGAAAATGCTAATATTTTGGTGGTATTGGAAAGGAGAAAATATATTTCTGACATTGAACTGCTTTATTATCTAGAAGAATTAGATAAATTGGCACGGAAATTAACCAACTTTAGAAAATTTTTGTTAAAATTATAATCCGGTTTGGCTATTCGTTAATCAACGCTCAACGCCAAACTCTAAACGCAATACAATATTATGAACATAGATTCACAAGAATTCAGAAAATTTGCCGTTAAACATCAGGGGATTGGCGGTTTACACGTAGATAAATTTATTGCACAGGCGAACATGAACCCACAGAACATGACGCCTTACATTATTGAAGAACGTCAGTTGAACGTAGCTCAAATGGACGTTTTTTCAAGGTTGATGATGGATCGTATTATCTTTTTAGGTGATGCAATCTACGATCAGAATGCCAATATTATTCAAGCTCAGTTATTGTTTTTGCAATCAACAGATGCTGATAGAGACATTCAGATTTACATCAATTCACCAGGTGGTTCGGTATATGCAGGTTTAGGTATTTATGATACCATGCAATACATTCAGCCAGATGTGGCTACAATTTGTACCGGTATGGCTGCATCAATGGGTGCTGTATTATTGGTTGCAGGAGCTAAAGGTAAGCGTGCTGCATTACCTCACTCAAGAGTAATGATTCACCAGCCATCAGGTGGTGCACAAGGTGTTGCATCTGATATGGAGATCAACTTGAGAGAAATGTTAAAATTGAAAAAAGAATTATACGATATTATTTCACAGCACTCTGGCCAAAGTTATGATTGGGTGGAGAAAGCTTCAGATCGCGATTACTGGATGACTGCCGATGAGGCAAAAGGATTTGGTATGGTTGATGAAGTTTTATCGAGAAACTCAAAAAAAGATGGCGAAACAAAATAAAGAATCCCGTTGCTCATTCTGCCATTCTGGCAAGCATGAAACTTTAATGTTAATTGAAGGCATGGATGCATTTATCTGCGATAAGTGCGTTACTCAGGCCAATCAACTGCTTTCACAGGAATTAGGAACCAAAAACACTAAAAATATCCAGGCTGCCATTTCTTTACTTAAACCGTTAGAAATAAAGCAGCATCTGGATCAATATGTAATTGGTCAGGATGATGCTAAGAAAGTGCTTTCTGTTGCAGTTTACAACCATTATAAGCGTTTAAATCAAAAAGTTGATAAAGACGAGATTGAGATTGAGAAATCGAACATCATGCTGGTAGGTGAAACAGGTACTGGTAAAACCCTTTTGGCTAAAACCATTGCGAAAATTTTGCATGTACCATTTTGTATTTGCGATGCAACGGTTTTAACGGAAGCAGGTTACGTAGGAGAGGATGTAGAAAGTATTTTGACACGTTTACTTCAGGCTGCTGATTATGATGTGGCTGCCGCAGAACGTGGCATTGTATATATTGATGAAGTGGATAAGGTTGCCCGTAAAAGTGATAATCCTTCAATCACTCGTGATGTATCAGGCGAAGGTGTTCAGCAGGCATTACTGAAAATTTTAGAAGGTACGGTTGTAAATGTTCCACCTCAGGGCGGACGAAAACACCCCGATCAGAAAATGATTCCGGTAAATACCAACAACATTCTGTTTATCTGCGGAGGTGCTTTTGATGGTATCGAACGTAAAATTGCAAATCGTTTGCGTACGCAGGCTGTTGGTTATAAAGTGAAGAAAGATGAGACCGTTTTAGATCTTAAAAATCTTTACAAGTATATCACTCCTCAGGATTTAAAATCTTTTGGTTTAATTCCAGAGTTAATTGGTCGTATTCCAGTTCTTTCGCATTTAAATCCTTTGGATAAAGAATCGCTACGTAATATTTTAACAGCGCCTAAAAATTCATTAATTAAGCAATATGTTAAGCTTTTTGCTTACGAAGATGTTAACTTAGTTTTTGAAGATGATGTTTTGGATTTTGTTGTCGACAAGGCAATGGAGTACAAACTGGGCGCTCGTGGTTTGAGATCGATTTGTGAAGCAATTATGTTGGATGCCATGTTCGACACGCCCACGCAAACGGATGTCAAGGAGTTGCATATCACGCTCGATTATGCGATAGAAAAATTTGAAAAGGCCGACTTTAAGAAGTTACAAGCCGCATAAAAATTCAAATCCTTCCCGAGCATCGGGAGGGATTTTTTTTAATATAATATTTATTAACGCTAAGCGCCAAGCGCTTTGCTCAAAGCCTTAAAATATGAATGAAGAAAAAGACGTAAAGAAGGACGAAGCCATAGTGGAGAAGGCCAAAAAGGTTAAAGAGGTTGAAAGTCCTGTTAAATCTGGTTTAAAATCGAAAGATGAAATTGTTAAAAATTGGTTGCCAAGATACACCGGCCGACCGCTAGATCAATTTGGTGATTACATTTTGTTAACCAACTTCAGTAAGTATGTGAGCATGTTTTCGGAGTGGAACGACAATGCCCCAATTATGGGTTTGGATAAGCCTATGCAAAGTGTTACCGCAAATGGAATTACCATTATCAACTTCGGTATGGGTAGTCCGCTTGCAGCAACTATGATGGATTTGTTAACAGCGATAAAACCAAAAGCAGTTTTGTTTTTAGGTAAGTGTGGTGGATTAAAGAAGAAAAACCAATTAGGCGATTTAATTTTGCCAATCGCAGCAATTAGGGGAGAAGGAACCTCAAACGATTATCTTCCTGCAGAAGTGCCGGCATTGCCAGCGTTCGCATTGCAGAAAGCAATCTCTACAACTATCCGTGATCATGGCAGAGATTACTGGACCGGAACTTGTTATACTACAAACAGAAGGGTTTGGGAGCACGACAAAGAATTTAAAAAGTACCTTAAAACATTAAGGGCGATGGCGGTTGATATGGAAACAGCAACAGTATTTACTACTGCCTTCGCAAATAAAATTCCAGCAGGAGCATTGCTATTGGTTTCAGATCAGCCAATGATCCCTGAGGGTGTTAAAACTGCAGAAAGCGATAGCGCTGTAACGGAGAAGTATGTCGAAACCCATTTAAGAATTGGCATTGATTCTTTAAAGCAACTCATAAATAACGGACTTACAGTTAAACATTTGTTGTTTTAATTTATGTGATGCTTCGTAGCGATTCACATTTAGAGCAATAAATTTTCATTTTTCGGTTTCATCGATCGTTGTAATAGCAAGTTATTTAACTCCTCCTAATTAGGATGTTGTAAGATCTAATAAATATTCGAGATCAGCAATGCTGATCTTTTTTTATGTGTTAAATCCTGGTAAATAACCATGTAAAACCAAATCTTCTTCCTTTTGAATGGTGTAATTGCAATGATTGTGAAGTAGGACAATACGGTCAGAAACGTCTAGGATAGACCTGTAATAATGATCAGTTATAATAAAACCTTTTTCGCTTTTTAAATGGTTAATATGTGTTTTTAAATTTTCTACCAATAATGGAGATAGTTGCGAGAATGGTTCATCTAGTAATACATATGGTTTATCGCTATATATCATTAAAAGGCATTCCAGATATCTAGCTTCTCCTCCTGATAAATGATAAAATTTTGTATTTAGGTTTTCGAAAACGAAGTTTATTTTGATTAACTCATCGCGATTGTTTTTGCAAAATATATCAATTGCAGCTGCTAGAGTAATTTGATTAGGAATAAAGTTATCCTGAGGGAGGTATGATACACGGCCAGATAAAAACCCCTTTTTGTAGATCTTCTCATTAATACTTAAGTATTTGAACTTAGGTTTAACGCTTCCAAAAATGATTTTTAAGAGTGTTGATTTACCGCAACCGTTTCTTCCTAAAAGTCCTACTACTTCACCAATTTGACAATTCAGATAAACACTGCTCAAGATCTCCCTATCAGCAAACCAATGGTTAACACTATCTACAAAAAGTTCTGCCATACCAGTAAGATCATTAATGTTGCTAACAAAAGTGCTAAATCATAGAAAATAAGATTGGTCATAATTCTCTTGAAACTAATCCCTTGGTTTTTGAAAAAGTAAGCAGTATTTTGATAAAACATGAAATAGATCGCAACAGAGAATATCCAGCCTATTATTTTTATAATTAGCATAAATGAATAAATGCCGGGTTCATCAAAGCCGTTTAAATAAAAAAACACTGAGGTGCATAAACTCACTAATATATTCCAGAGAAATATTGGTTTATATATTAATGTTGATTTTCTGAGTAGACTAAAAGACACGACTAAATATATAAAATGATAACGATAAACTTAGTTATCATGAACAAAAAAAGGGATTGAAATTAATCAATCCCTTTAGCAATATGGTATGTTTTAATCTTATCCCAAGTATGATTTTAAGATTTTACTTCTTGAAGTATGACGTAAGCGTTGTAGCGCCTTATCTTTAATCTGACGAACACGCTCACGGGTTAAGTTGAATTTTTCACCGATCTCCTCTAATGAAAGAGGATGGTTTGAACCTAAACCAAAGAATAAAACAATGATTTCTCTTTCTCTTTCTGTTAGAGTAGATAAAGAACGTTTGATTTCTTCTGATAAGGATTCGTTGATTAATGAACTATCGGTATTAGGCTCATGGTTTTCCAATACATCTAACAATGTATTTTCTTCACCCTGAACGAACGGAGCATCCATGGAAACATGACGGCCAGAGTTACTTAAAGTATCCGAAATTTTATCAACAGTAGTTTCTAAAATATCTGCCAATTCTTCTGGCGATGGCTCACGCTCATATTCTTGCTCTAGTTTAGAGAAAGCCTTGCTGATTTTACTTAATGAACCAACTTGGTTTAAAGGTAAACGAACAATACGGCTTTGCTCTGCAATAGCTTGCAAAATCGATTGACGGATCCACCAAACGGCGTAAGAAATAAACTTGAAACCTTTAGTTTCATCAAAACGTTTTGCCGCTTTAATCAAACCTAAGTTACCTTCATTAATTAAATCACCTAAAGTTAAACCTTGATTTTGATATTGTTTTGCAACAGATACTACGAAACGTAAATTGGTCTTAGTTAATCGCTCTAATGCAGCTTGATCGCCTTCACGAATCTTTCTTGCTAAAATTACCTCTTCCTCTGCTGTTATTAAATCTACTTTACCAATTTCGTGTAGGTACTTATCTAACGACTGACTTTCACGGTTGGTAATGGATTGCGTTATCTTGAGTTGTCTCATTTATACGTTTTGTGTGCTCTTTAATTGTTGAAGTGTGCAAAGTTACGAAATTGTATAGCAATCCGAAAGGATAAAATACTGAAAATGTTGCTGTTTGCACACCTTTTTTATAGTTTTACTTATAACAAAAATCATTCCAATAAAGTTTTTGTCAGTAATTACTAACACTATCTTAATATCATTGATTTACATATATTATTTATTGTAAATCGATAAATATATTTTGCTTCGTAATAATTTATTTTTTATGTTTGATAAGTAAATTATTGAAAATATATGACGCTCTTAACATTTTACTAATTATATGAGCTTGCAACAATGCTTTTGCTTTTGTAGTTAATTAAAATTTGATTTGTCGCAAAAAATTAACCCTTCAAATTTAATTTCATGAAAATTAATACTTTTAAAATTTCTAGGCAAGCAGGTATAAGCCTGATTCTTATTGCGATTATTAGCATTGTTAGTGGCATATTCACTGCCGTCGGGAATTATAGAGATGGCTCAATAGCCATAAAGTTAGCCGAACCTTATGCTAAAAAAGAGATTAAGACAATTGGCGCTGGCAAGTTTACAAATAGTAATATTTGTGTGTATGAATTTAAGCCAACATTGATGCAAGCCCTAATTTTATGGGAAGATGGATTGGGTGGAATGGGAGCAGCAACACTATTTTACCTAATGGTGGGCGGAGTTTCCTTAACTTTAAACTACAAAAAGCCTGAGATTTTTGAAACGATAACCGAGACTAGACTTTGGCAGAGCGTTGCAATTGGTGCGATGATATTTTTTGCCTTGAAATTTTTATCTATGTTTTTAATAAATCAGTATGTTAGTGAATTGTCGGGTCATGATTTTAAATATTTTCTTGATACAAATTTATCTTTCAATTTTACGTTACTCTCCTTGTTTGCGGTGCTTGCGATAATATATGATTTACTTTCTTACTCAAGAAAGCTTAAAGAGGAAAACGATTTAACCATATAGACAACCAAATGCCAATTATTATAAATTTAGATGTAATGCTTGCTCGTCGCAAGATGTCGCTTACCGAATTAAGTGAACGCGTTGGGATCACGATGTCTAATTTATCTATATTAAAAACTGGTAAAGCAAAGGCAGTTCGGTTGGAAACCCTGGAAGCTATCTGCAAGGTTCTGGATTGCCAGCCAGGAGATATTTTGGAGTTTCGCCAAGAGAAGTAACCGAGGTAAAAATGCTTTACTTATTAGACCCTATAGAAGTCAAAATACTTTTTGGTGTCACAGGCTTCAAATATGCTGTCATGCTGAGGCACGAAGCATCTGCAACCTATAAAACAGATGCTTCGTGCCTCAGCATAACAATGAGTTTTTAAAAGATTGTAACGAATAGCGGGGCTTTCGGAACCATACGCACAGAGGCCTGATCTTCAAATGTTCATAATATCAATAATTATCGCGTGATTGCAAGGCACGAAGCAATTTTAAAGCGCCATAATTAAGTGAATTAAGATTGCTTCGTGCTTCGCAATGACGGCAATTTTGGACACAAAAAAACCTTCCAGTTTGCACTGAAAGGTTTTTTGTTATTCAACAAGCTTTGAGTTTCAGTCTTTCAACTTTTAACTCTCAACTTTCAACTTTTTTACGCTTGTTCAGCCAAAACTTTAGTTACTAAATCTGCAGCTTCTTTTAAAGCGATTGCCGAGTAAACTTTAAGTCCTGATTCATCAATTAATTTCTTAGCTTCTTCTGCGTTTGTACCTTGTAAACGGCAGATAATTGGAACAGGAATATTTCCGATTTCCTGATAAGCATCGATAACCCCTTGCGCAACACGGTCGCAACGAACAATACCGCCGAAAATGTTGATTAAAATCGCTTTAACGTTAGGGTCTTTTAAAATGATGTTAAAAGCCGCTTTAACAGTTTGTGCATTTGCAGTTCCACCAACGTCTAAGAAGTTAGCAGGTTCACCACCAGCCAATTTAATAATATCCATTGTCGCCATTGCCAAACCAGCACCGTTAACCATACAACCTACGTTACCATCAAGGTTAACGAAGTTTAGGTTAGAAGCACTTGCTTCAACTTCCATCGGATCTTCTTCAGCCGTATCACGCATTGCTGCATAATCTGGGTGACGGTATAATGCATTTTCGTCAATATCAACCTTAGCATCAACCGCGATCACTCTATCATCAGAAGTTTTTAACACTGGGTTAATTTCAAACATCGATGAATCGGTAGTATCGTACGCTTTATATAAAGCAGTTACAAATTTAACCATCTCTTTGTGTGCAGCGCCGCTTAAACCTAAGTTAAAAGCTACTTTGCGAGCCTGGAAGCCTTGCAAACCAACTTTAGGGTCGATTTCTTCTTTAAAAATTAAGTGTGGAGTATGCTCAGCAACTTCTTCGATATCCATACCGCCTTCAGTACTGTACATAATAATATTGCGACCTTTTGCACGGTCTAACAATACTGAAATATAATATTCTTTGGTTTCAGAAGCACCTGGATAATAAACATCCTGAGCGACTAAAATCTTACTCACTAATTTACCTTCTGGTCCGGTTTGAGGGGTAACCAATTGCATACCAAGAATATCGGTTGCACGTTGTTTCACTTCATCAAGGTTTTTGGCTAATTTAACGCCTCCTCCTTTACCGCGACCACCTGCGTGAATTTGCGCTTTAATTACAACCCAATCAGAGTTATAATCCGTTTTCAGTTGCTTAGCAGCCTCAACAGCTTGCTCTGGAGTGTCGGCAACAATTCCTTCTTGAACGTTAACACCGAAACTTTTTAATATTTGTTTACCCTGGTATTCGTGAATATTCATTTGCTACAAAATTTGCCCAAAGCTACAATTTCAAACCCTTTAAACAAATAGATATTTCCGTTTTTTTGTAGAAAATGAACGTTTTATGTTAATCGGGAAAAGTAGTCTTGCCCATGCTGCAATTTTTTAAACTTGTAGAGTATACAGCTTTCTTTCCGAAAGTTGTCAACTCTAAAAAACAAATCAAAAATATTTTCTCATTCATAAGATTTATCCAACTGCGGCTAGCGTTTTTGGATTGGGTCGCTTGCAAATTTTATAAGACCTTTTTAGCGAGTTCTTTTACCTCATTTTTAAAAGCTTTATCGAATACAGGTTTGGCCGGAGCTCTGCTTTCAAGGTTGTATACGAAATACTCCAGCTCATCTTTGTCATCAAAAATCTTATCACCATTTGTATCCTTTATCAGTTCCATTAAGATTAAATCATGCTTTTCATCGAGTTTCCAGTTTTGTATAGAATAATTTTCCGGAGAAATTTGAACGAAGGCTTTGCCTTCCAAGCTGGATAAAAATAACTTTCTGGGGTCTGCAGATGTTAATTTTTTGTCACCATCAAAATCTGCATTGGTAACCTCGTAATAGATAAAATTATTCGCTAGTAAAGCGGATTGGTTTGGGTTTTTATCTGGGTTGCCAACATTAAAACTATTGATTATCAGTTTATCACGTGTCAATAATTCACTTTTGCTCGATATCATATTATAAAATGCTAAATTCCAATAGTTTATTCCTCCATCGCGTTTATAGCTATCAGATTGGCCATCATTTAACTGTAATGGATAAATAATTAGATCCTTATCGTCGATTATGATCGAAGAGCTATATTTTACCTTTGGCGCTTTTGGTTCTTCGCTGGTTCCTGATGGATTATCTACTTCTGTAGAAATTGTTTTTTCTTGATTTGAGCATGATGACATTAATAAATTAAGGGTGATGACTGCGATAAGCGTTAGGTTTTTCATAAGATTGATGGATTCAAATACTTTATATTAAATGGAAAAGTTCCTGATTTATGCAAGCTGGAATTAACTTCCAGCTATTGGCGACCCAAAAATACCGACAGCCATTTCTGCCCAAATTAAAAACAGCGCAATTAAAATTACTACTAAAGCAATGGTTCTGCTGGTGCCAGTTTTCATATTTCTAATCACCAGTTCGATGGCTAAACCTGTACTTAATAGCAATACGCCAGCGGCAACAAAGTCTGATAGTGTCCAATTTACTTCGTTGGTAAACTGCATTGCAATCAATGGAATGCATAAAATAAATACGATCACGCTCAAAATAATTGTGATTCTTAACTTAAATGGGCTTACTGTTTCTTGATTTTTCATGATGTTATTTGTGTTAATTAATTTATAAATTTTTAATAGATGTTGCAAGTGAAATCATTTGTCTACTTAATAAAAGCTATTGTACAGTTTGAATAATTTTTGGCCTTGGTTGATGGTTGATATTTTCATAGCTAGAGCCATATAGTGTGTTTTTTCCAGCAACCTTCTTCAGCTTGACTTTCATTTTTGAGAAATATTTATTGAAGTTCAGTTTGCCGGCTTTGAACAATTTCTGATGCGCAAACCATACTACCAGACTTGTGCATATAAAGAAGCAAGAGTAGGCATGGTTAGCGAGAAATTTGGAGATTGGATTTTTGTTGCTAAAAATGATATACAATCTTTCCTTTTGAAAAGTAATGTGTGCTGCTTCATCAATTAAAATATCGGTACAAATTTGTTTTAATAGTGTACAGTTTGTCGCATCTTTCAATGCCTGATAAAAAATCTGCGCAGCGCTTTCAACAGTTATGACAGCAATCGTCCACAGCTCCATATTTGTGTTATAATATCTTATTTTTCTAAATAAGCTATCGCCCCAATCTTTTTTAATTCTGGGCGCTTCAATTAGGTCAAGATATTTTCCAAGGTTGTACCCGTGTTTTTGTTCTTCTTTAATAAATAATTTAACAGTATTAGGGTAGTGGATGTCATTAATTTCGGAGGCATATTTCTGTGCTGCGTGTTGTAAATGTTCACCTTCCGAAGTTTCTCCTAATTGCCAGGCCTGTAGTGAATTCAAAATGTTGCTCCTTTCCAGTTCTGTCAACATTGGTTTTAATTGCCAATCAACCCGGGAAATAGCTGCGTTTTTAGTAAAATAATCAGTCCAATATTGTGATGAATGAATTTGCATAGTGTTTATTTTGTATGTGGTTCATGAATATGCATTTCAATTGTACTTTCTATAAAGTTGGCTAAAGCAAACCATGCTAATGATGCCAGAGCTAAAAACATAATTATAATGTTGCAATGCCTTTTCATCTTTCTGTTCCAAAATATTTTGCCGTATTCCAATCCTGCAAATTCCATGAAAGCCAGCTAACCCTTTTGTATCGCTCTTTAAAAAAACCGATTCGTTGATCAAGTTTTAATTGAAGTTGATCATCTGTAGCACCAATGAGAATTGTACCTTTAGGCGCAAGGCTTCCAAAATTTCCATCGGCTAAATCAAGTTCTTTTCTATGCTGATCAATTGTTGGAAGCGTTTTGTCAGATAAGGAAAGTAAATAGTCCGGATCGAATGCAATGGTTTCTCTTTTCGCTAAATTGTATTTTACAATAACAATGTCCCAATTCACCATTGTGAAAACCAATAGTAGGAGATACCAAATATTTCCATTGATCTTTAGTAAATAGAAGAAAGTTTTTTGCTTGGCTATTTTTAAATAGACAGTGCTCAGGCCCACTATGCAGAGTGTGGCAAATACAATTACGCCTATACGTTTGTAAGTAAGGCCATAAACTTCTATATAATGCGCATCTCTGATGAAAACAGAAATAATCAATAGAAAATTCTGGATCATCCACGCAAATGCCAGAATTTTTAACGTTTTGCTTTTTGAATAAAAATTTAAGTTCCCTCTAAAAAAGTAAACGATAATGGCCATTGCTAAAATAATACTGAAGATGAGGGCGTTTGTGCCATCGTGTAATTCGTCGGCATAGTTCGTTTCGGCCAATTGCTTCCCTTTACTAAGCCATAACCACCAAATATCGATTCCATTTAGCATCAGTAATAAAAAGTTCAAAGCAACAAAAGAAATCACCGCGACAATGTATTCGGTTTTCAGCGCCATTTTTTTTGAAATCATTCTACCCATAAATATCTGGGCAACTTCATTCCAAAGGGTTTTAATTCTGCTCCTACTTTTCTTTCGATGCAGATCTTCATTCAGATTCAATTCAATCTTTTCGAAAACACGATCGTAAAAGGTGATGAGTAACCCACCGGTTAAGGCTAAGCCGAGACCAAAATGAATGAAGCGCTCGAAGCTTAAGTCGCTGAAAATAAAGCCAAATACATCTGTTAGTATCTTTGCAATGCTATCTCCAAGTTCGGAGGCATATTTTTCAAAAATTGTGTTAGCTCCACTGTAGATGCCGATGAAAATAAATACCATAATAATTGGTAGAATGATATATTTTAATGGTCTTAGCAATGGTCTGAATTTGAAATTCCCGATTTGAAGATCAGATAGTCGTCTGAATGCGGTTGCAGGGATGGCAATAATTTGTAGTGCTGTGGCCATAAATGCTACCCAAACTGATCTGATGCTTTGGTAATGGGAAAAACCAACAAATAATAAAAAACTGATGTAGTATGTAGCAAGCGATAAATCGGAATTGTTAACCACCACCATAACTGCTGCAAGTAAATGCGCCATTGCGTAGATTTTAAATTTCTTTGTTTTAGCAACCTCGCTGTTGAAAAAGGTAATGCTCAAGACAAATACACTGTACATAAGTAGGTTAAGTGCCAATCTTTCTGACCAAAACATCAAGTTGAATAATATCCCTCCAATAAGGGTAGCGAGTAGGATGTAATTAGATTTCGTTTTCATAATTTAAAATAATTTAAGTGCCATGAAACAATAAAAAATACTCAGTGGGATGTTAGCCAGCATGAAAATCATCGTGGCAACTATTTTACGCCAATATTGCTTGTGGGTATAGCATGAAATCGCAAGGACTGTGAAGAAAATGCCGTTAATTAACGCCGCGATTAATAGATACCCTAATCCCAAAATCGGGGTTTCTCCCCTGAAAAGAAGAAAGAAAAGAAAAATTGTAGTTCCGATTGATGCGGAAATGATGGCTAGCTGCCTGCATTGATTGATAATCTGTGGCTCTGCTTGATTATTCATGGATTTTAGATTTAAAAGTGCTTTGAAATTCAAAGTATTAGCGCAAAAAAAATAGTTTAAAGTTTGTTAATCATTTTTTCAAGCGCATCTAAATGCGCCTTGAAAGCTTGTTTTCCTAAATCGGTAATAGAATAAGTAGTGCTGGTTTTACGCCCTATAAAACCTTTGTGTACCGCAATAAATTGGGCTTGTTCTAAGGTATTTAGATGCGAGGCGAGGTTTCCATCCGTAAGTTCTAGCATCTGTTTCAAATCATTAAAGCTAATTTCATGGTTAACAATCAGCATCGACATTACGCCGAGCCGAATTCGGCTATCGAATATTTTATTAAGGTCTGCTATTGGATTTTTCATTTTATTGGCCTTTCTCGTATTTAAAATACATCACCAATCCATAAATAATATGAAGTACGCCGAAGCCAATTGCCCAAAATATTAACCCGTAACCCACATAAAACATACAAATTAATCCTAAAATGATTTCTAGGAAGCCCAAATAGCGAATATCGCTATAGGTATATTTACTTGCGTTAATAAGCGAAAGTCCATAAAAAATGAGGCAAGAAGGCGCAATAATAGCATAAGTATGAGCATGATTAATCAGCAACGCGATGATAAATAATCCTCCAGTTACCAATGGAATAGCTAAATTAATTAACAATGATTTGGACGTTTTGTCCCAGATTGGTAAATTATTCCGTTGACTTTTTCGATAAGTAAACAAAATTCCACCTGCTAAAGCAATTATCAACACAAAAACACCCAGTTTGATTAAGTTAAATTCCAGGTCCATTTCGCCTTCTATTCCATAACCGTAACCTCTGTTGTTGATGAATTTTTCAATTTCATCGTTTGCAAAGTAGGCACCCATTAAAGCTATAACTCCAGCAAATACGCCAGATAAACCACTCAATGAGATAAATCTTGAAGATCTATCCATCATTTGTCTGATATCTTTTAATGCGTTTAGTTGTTCCTCAGAATTGCTCATTTTGAAAGTGCTTTGTTTTTCAAAGTTAAATAAGATTCTTATAACTCCAAACTTTTTTTTAATAAATTGATTTTACAGATTATTATCGGGTCGATTACAAAGATTAACGAGTTACACAGATTGAAAAATAATAAAAATGTAAATGGGGTGTCATACATCTAGCCTTATGCTTACAACCTGTAACTTATCACTCAGAAAGCAAAAATTTAACTATTTTTACGCCATGCTAAAAGCCACTGGAATAAGAAAATCATACGGAAATCTGCAAATATTAAAAGGTGTTAATTTTGAAGTTCAGAAAGGGGAGATCGTAAGTATTATTGGCCCGTCTGGTGCGGGAAAGAGTACTTTACTTCATATTTTAGGTACGCTAGATAAACCTGATGACGGGGCAGTGGAGCTTAAAGGAACCATCATAAATAAACTGAGTGGAGAATTATTAAGCGCTTTTCGCAACCAAAATATTGGTTTTGTATTCCAATTTCATCATTTATTGCCTGAATTTAGTGCATTGGAAAATGTATGTATCCCGGCTTTTATTGCTAAAACGAATAAAAAACAGGCCGAAACCCGAGGTTTGGAATTGCTTGATTTATTCGGTTTGAAAGACAGAGCCCACCATAAACCCAACCAATTATCGGGTGGAGAACAACAACGGGTAGCCATTGCAAGAGCACTAATTAACAATCCATCAATTATTCTGGCTGACGAACCCTCCGGAAATCTTGATTCAGAAAATGCATCAGCCTTACACCAGCTATTTGTAACACTTAGAGATAATTTTCAGCAAACGTTTGTAATTGTAACGCATAACGAACACCTGGCTAAAACAAGCGATCGCGTTGTAACGATGAAAGATGGTTTGATCGTTTAGGAAGTTGCCATTTATTAATTACCAGTTATCAATTGCCGGTTATCTACTATCAATTTCCCATTTCCCATTCAACACTGAGTATCAAATAACAATTAAACATTGAAAATATTAATTACTGGCGGAAATACTGCCAAAGCCTTAAAGTTAATGAAGGCATTTCCTAGTCATTTTGTCCTGCTAGCCGACTATGGAGACGTTCCGGGCATTGTTACCGAAAATTATGCTTTTACTTCATTGGGCAAGCTCAATCAAGATAGTATTGCACATTTATTATTGAATTTTTGCATCACTGAAGCTATTGATTGCATCATCCCGTTACACAATTATGAGATAGAACCTCTCGCAAAATCAGCCGTTTTGTTTGGTGAATATGGCATTCAGGTGTTAACTCCACCAGCAGATTCGTTACTGAATTATATTTCGCTTGAAAAGACCAACTATGGAAACTATGCGGTATTCATTCAAGGTGAATGTATTTTCGCTAGCGGAGATGAGATTTTTATAAAACAGAACGAGGAACTTAACGGCGTTTTCGGTTACAACAATTCAAACGATGATTTAAAACTCCTTACAATTTAAGATGGATGCATACGAGCTAGTGAAAGATAAGCAGATCGTCATTTTTGAACTTGATAATGTGCTTTACCCTGAAAAGGATTATCTGCTTCAGGTTTATTATTTATTTGTCCAGTTTATCGAATATAGCGAGCAAAAAAATGCGCAAGCTATCTTAGATTTCATGAGAGGTGAATTCGAGCAATCAGGAGTGGAGGACTTATTCGTAAAAACAGCGAAGGCTTTTGAAATTGACGCCAAATACCAATACAATTTTGATTTGCTGCATCAAAATGCCCGATTGCCTTTAAAACTTTTATTGTTCAAAAACCTGCTAGAGTTTATGCAAGAGTTGGTCATTGAAAGAAAAAAAATATTTATCGTGACGGCTGGAAATCCAGATCAGCAGCTTAACAAAATTAAACAAACAGAATGGAACGGACTGGAAAATTACTTAACGGTATACTTTGCAGATGAAATGGGCGTAGAGAAGGCAGAAATATTTCAGAAGATACTAAACGACAACAATTTATCGCCAAATGATGCGTTAGTTGTGGGGGCAAATAATTTTGATGAACAACAATCCAAGTTAATGAATTTGCCGTATATTGTGTCACTGGAAATTTACAAATAGATATGTTTAGAAAAGTTAATGTGAAGAAGAGCATTTTGTTCTTTTTAGTTGGGTCGGCTGGTTTTTTAGCTTCTTGTAAAAAGAACAATACTGAACCTGATTCAGATTCATCTACTCCTGTAGTAGAAAAAAATACACTGCAAACCCCAACTTCAAACCGTGATTATTTAACCCGCGATTCTATCTTTTTATATGCGAAACAAACTTATTTCTGGAATGTGGGCATGCCTGATTATGATACCTTTAATCCACGCAAGTATGCGAACGATGATCAAGTATTAGCAGCGCTTGCGGCTTTGCCAAGCACAGGTGGAAAAGATAAGTATTCGTTTATTGATAACGGTGCAGTTGCTGGGCAATTGGGCGGTGTTAGTGGCGATTATGGTTTTTCAGCAAATTACGATGCTAATAATTTATTACGGGTTAAATCTGTTTACGCTACCTCTCCTGCGGCTCTTGCCGGTTTAAAAAGGGGCTATCAGATCACCCGAGTGAATGGTAGAACAACCTTAAGAACCAGTCAAAGCGATATCGACAATTTAAACGATGGTATTTTTGGTAGTAACCCGAGCATTTCGATGACTATTGTAAAACCTGATGGTACTTCACAAGATTTGGTAATTAACAGAGGCAGTTATAATATTAATCCTATTTTATACTCAAATACATATACTGTAGGGGCAAAAAAAATAGGTTATATTGTTTTTAACAGCTTCACCACCAATTCTGTTACTTTATTGGATGCTGCTTTTACTAAGTTTACAACGGATGGAATCACAGAACTTGTAGTTGATTTACGTTACAATGGCGGAGGTTCAGTTGCAACATCAGAAGCTTTTACCAATTTAATAGCTCCTGCATCTCAAAATGGAAAAGTGATGTATACCACTTATTGGACCAAAACGATGCAAGATAAGAAAGCTACAATTCTTGAGAATCAAAAATTTTATCAGACTGGTTCAGATGGCGTTAGGAGAATGTTTTCGTTTTTTGATTATAATTATGAACCTACAGTACAGGGAGGTAATTTAGAAGTTTTTGCCAAACGCGGTAGCTTGAATGGGTTAACAAGGGTGTATTTTTTAGTTGCAGGCGGAACAGCATCTGCAAGCGAGTTGTTGATTAACAATTTAAAACCAGTAATGGATGTAAAGTTAATTGGTAGAAAAACCTACGGCAAACCTGTTGGGTTTTTCTCTCTCAGAATCGATAAAAAAGACTTGTACATCCCTCAGTTTCAAACCAAAAATCAATCAGGCTTCGGTGATTATTTCGATGGAATGGCAGTAGATAAAGATGTAGTTGATGATTTGACTAAAGACTTCGGAGACCCATCAGAAAAATTATTAGCCCAGGCTTTAAATTATTCTGCTACAGGCGCATTTACCTCATATTTAAAAGAAAGCACATTAAGTAGCACCTCTGGCGTATCTAGGCAGGTAATTGATAGCAATAACGAAAAACTTGACCACGAATTTAAAGGAATGATCGAAACTCGAAAAATGAAGTTCAAATAACAGAAAATTAAAATTTAGCCTCGATGAAAATCGAGGTTTTTTTTTGTTAATTATTACATAAAATGAGTGTTTGCGGTTGTTTTTCTTCGAAAAAATTGATAAGCTTGTTTAACATTAATCGTTAAAAAGAAGCTATGCCAATAGAAATTGTAGAAAAAGAACATTTAAGCTATTTGAATATCATCAATGCAAAAGAAGATCACACAGAAGAACTAAAAACTAAACTTGATGAAGCTCAAAGACTTGGAAATGAGTTCAAATCCAAAGCGGTGATTACTTTTAACACAACAATTGGCCCTAAACGCGTAGACACTACGGTTTGGGCAGTGACAGAAAAATACATTCAACTGAAAAATAATATTCATATCCCAATTAAAAGTTTGATTGATATTGATTTTTAGGTTGTCTTTTTAAGGAAATAAATCATCCCGCATTTATTCACCTTAGCCTGAAAATTAATGAGTACGCTTCACAAAATTGCTTTAAATTTCATTAAATCCATTGGTCCGGTAAATGCCAAAAATTTATTAGCCTATTGCGGCAGCGCTGAGCTGTTTTTTCTGCTACAAAAAATCAATTGCTTCAAATTCCGGGTATTGGCGAGAAAACCGTTGAAGCAATTTTAAATACTGATGCTTTAAAACGAGCAGGTGAAAAGTTAAAATTTATTGATAAGCATGGAATTGAAGTTCTGTTTTTTACAGTTGAGAATTATCCAAAACGCTTAAAAAACTGTTTTGATTCTCCAATTTTACTTTACTTTAAAGGTAAAGCGGATTTGAATCACTCTAGAATTATTAGTATTGTAGGTACACGTAATGCAACTGAGTATGGCAAAACTCTATGTAAGCAGCTTTGCGAAGTGTTAGGGGCTTATAATGTTTTAATTGTTAGTGGTCTCGCTTATGGTATCGATGTTACCGCTCACAACGAATGTATTGCCAATGATATACCCACCGTTGGTGTATTAGGGAATGGATTAGATCGATTATATCCACAAATTCATAAACCAGTTTCTCAAAAAATGGTTTTAAACGGGGGCCTACTTTCCGAGTTTCCAACATTGACAAATCCCGACAGACAAAATTTTCCACAGAGAAATAGAATTATTGCTGGCATTGCCGATGCCACAATAGTTGTTGAGGCATCCATTAGAGGTGGGGCGTTAATTAAAGCAGAAATTGCAAACTCTTACAATAAAGATGTTTATGCTTTTCCAGGTAGAACAAATGATGCTTTTTCTGAAGGTTGCAACTTTTTAATTAAAACCAATCGGGCAGGGTTGATTAACAATGCAAATGATTTGATTTATTATTTAGGGTGGGATGATGAAGTGAAAGAAAAGAAGAAACAAGCGCAAACTACGTTGCAGCTCAATCTTACTGCAAATGAGCAGAAAGTAGTTGATGCTTTACAAAGCGGTCAACTTTCTATTGATGAACTTTGTATTTCATTAGCTGTTCAGCAAAGCAAATTGGCCATAGTTATACTCACCTAAGAAATGCAAGGGGTAATTGTTTCATTGCCTGGCAAGGTTTATAAACTGGCGTAAGTTAGCCGCAGATTCGCAAATTTTTATGCTGTCGTCATGCTGAATTCATTTCAGCGTCTTAGTATTTGTAATTTATTAGATGTTATAAGTGAATTCTAATCTGCGAATCTGCCGCTAACCTAGAACCAATATTGCATTTTGCCTAATAATCAATCTATAATACCTATCTTATTGATAGATTATAGAATAAAATTTCGTTAAAATTAGTTTATGAAAATTATATTTTAAATAAAATATAGTTTATAAAATAGTTAATAGCTTTGCTTAATTTTGTATCATGTGGTACAATAACATATTAGAAACCATTGGTAATACGCCATTGGTGAAATTAAATACAATTACGATAGGTGTTCCTGGAACAATTTTGGCAAAAATAGAAACTACCAATCCAGGTAATTCAATCAAAGATCGTATGGCGGTAAAAATGATTGAAGATGCAGAGAAGAGTGGTAAGTTAAAACCTGGCGGAACCATTATTGAGGGAACATCAGGAAATACAGGTATGGGCTTGGCGATGGCTGCCATTATCAAAGGTTACAAATGTATTTTCACTACAACTGACAAACAATCTAAAGAAAAAGTAGATGCTTTACGTGCTTTTGGTGCTGAGGTTATTGTTTGTCCAACAAATGTAGAGCCAGAAGATCCGCGTTCTTATTATTCTGTTTCTTCTCGTTTAGAGCGTGAAGTTCCTAATTCGTGGAAGCCAAATCAATATGATAATTTGGCAAATACTGCCGCTCACTATGAACAAACTGGTCCTGAAATTTGGGAACAAACTGAGGGCAAAATTACTCACCTGGTTGTAGGTGTAGGAACCGGCGGAACAATTTCTGGAACTGGTAAGTATCTGAAAGAGAAAAATCCGAATATCCAGGTTTGGGGGATCGACACATACGGTTCAGTTTTCAAAAAATATAAGGAAACCGGAATTTTTGATAAGGATGAAATCTATCCCTACATCACCGAAGGAATTGGCGAAGATTTTTTACCAGCCAATGTAAATTTCGATGTAATTGATTTATTTGAAAAAGTAACCGATAAAGATGCCGCTTTAATGACCCGCGATATTGCCCGGAAGGAAGGTATTTTCGTTGGAAACTCTGCCGGCGCAGCAATTGGCGGGTTAATTCAATTGAAAGATAAGTTAAAACCAGAAGATGTTGTAGTGGTTATTTTTCATGACCACGGTAGCCGTTATATGGGCAAGATGTACAATGAAGATTGGTTACGCGAACGAGGCTTTTTACAGGATGAAAAACTAACAGCAAAATCAATTCTAGCTAAAAAGGAAGCTACAGAAATTGTAACCCTTGATGCAACAAAGTCTGTTTTAGAAGCGATCAATACGATCAAATCGATGAATATTTCGCAAATTCCGGTAACGCAACAAGGAATGATTGTAGGTAAAATTGCGGAGAGCGATATCTTAACTGCTTTGCTTGAAAACCCGGGACTGAAATCTGCACCGATATCAGAAATCATGACGGCAACTTTTCCTTTCGTTGATTTGAATACTTCTATTGATAAAATTTCATCGCTAATTAACAAAGAAAATTCTGCTGTTTTAGTTGAAGATGAATCAGGGAATATTGAAATTATTACTCAATATGACATTATAAATGCGATATCGGGGTAAGGATGCTGGTTGAGGAGTAGAAATAGCGAATGGGACATAGAGAATAGGAAATAGAGAATGGAAAATGTTTGCAATTAATTCGAATCATTCTTAAGTCGGTCATCATTGCGAGGTACGAAGCAATCTTAATGCTTGAGTGATCAACTAGCGGCAGATATATTGCTTGTTACGTGAACGAGAAATCACAAAAAAAATGCCCGGATAATTTTACCCGGGCGTTTTTGCATTATGCTATTTCTCTTTAGTCTATCAGCCTATAAGCATTAGTCTTTCAACTTTAAACCTTCAACTTTGAACTCTAAAAATCTTTAATGGCTTGGCGCATCAGCGTTTACACGCTTAATCTGCGCACCTAAAGCTCTTAAACGCGTATCAATATCCTGGTAACCACGCTCAATTTGCTCAATGTTGTAAATAGTTGATTTACCTTCAGCAGAAAGGGCGGCGATTAACAACGAAACTCCTGCTCTAATATCTGGAGAGGTCATGCTGATACCCCGAAGTTTGTATTTTTTATCAATACCGTTAACAGTAGCACGGTGTGGATCACAAAGAATAATTTGAGCGCCCATGTCAATCAATTTATCCACAAAGAATAAACGACTTTCAAACATTTTTTGGTGAATTAAAACGTTTCCTTTTGCTTGTGTAGCCACAACCAAAACGATACTCAATAAATCAGGAGTGAATCCTGGCCAAGGAGAATCAGCAATCGTTAAAATCGAACCATCTATAAAGGTATCAATTTCATAATGCTTTTGCGATGGCACATAAATATCATCACCTCTGCGTTCTAATTTAATACCCAGTTTCTTAAATACTTCAGGTATTACGCCCAGCTCATCATAACAAACGTTTTTAATAGTGATTTCAGATTCAGTCATTGCTGCCATGCCGATGAAAGAGCCAATCTCAATCATGTCAGGTAACATTCTGTGTTCTGTTCCACCTAGAACCTTAACACCCTCAATGGTTAACAAATTCGAACCAATACCAGAGATTTTTGCACCCATGCGGTTTAGCATTTTACAAAGCTGCTGTAGATAAGGTTCGCATGCAGCATTGTAAATCGTTGTGGTGCCTTTAGCCAAAACGGCAGCCATTACAATATTAGCTGTTCCGGTAACCGAAGCCTCATCTAACAGGATATAAGCACCTTTTAAATCAGTAGCATCAACATTGAAGAAAGCTTTTTTACTATCATAAATGAATTTTGCACCCAACTTTTCGAAACCGATAAAGTGCGTATCCAATCTTCTTCTACCGATTTTATCGCCACCAGGTTTAGGAATTGCAGCTTTACCAAAACGTGCCAACAACGGACCAACAATCATAATTGAACCACGTAAACCACCACCCTTAGCTTTAAAAGTGTCTGATTCAAAGAAATTTAAATTAATGTCTTTTGCTTCGAAGGTATAAGTATCTTTGTCGATGCGCTCAACAGCGACACCCAAATCGCCCAAAAGTTCAATCAGTTTATTTACATCTTTAATATCAGGAATATTGCTGATGGTTACTTTCTCTTGTGTAAGTAAAACTGCAGATAGAATCTGTAAGGCCTCGTTTTTGGCACCTTGAGGAGTGATTTCGCCTTTTAATTTAATTCCGCCTGTTATCTCAAATGCATTCATATATTTTTCTTTTGCTAACCCATTCGTCATGCTGAATTTATTTCAGCATCTATGTCAATGATTCTGAATCAAGTTCAGAATGACGCTGTAGTTATTAGTATTTAGGTTTATTATTATTGTTTCGTCCGCGATTATTATTGTTGTTATTGTTTTGACGATTCTTTCCGTTATTATTATTATTGTTGTTATTCGTTCTTCCGCGGTTATTATTATTAGTATTTTGACGAGGATTCTGAGCTCTAAACTCAACTTTAGCCAAGTTCACACCCTCATCAAGAGATAATAATCCGCCAGAAAGATATTTCAAATCTTTGATTATCGTGTCATCACTTACATTATCCTTGTTCCAGGTAACGTAAGCCATTTTCATAAAGTTCGCGATTCCCTGCACCATAGCTTTTTTATGCTCCGGATTTTCCTCCCGCATAGCTTTTTCAATCAAATTCTCAACCGTTTTACCGTAATGTTTGTAGGTAATCCGCTGCTGAGGATAAGGAAGTGGCTCTGGTTTTTTAAAAGCATTTTCCGGTAAAGGTTTTGGATAAGGGCTTTCTACATCAATCTGATAGCCAGAAATAATGTGCAAGTGATCCCAAAGTTTATGTTTAAAATCGGCAACATCACGTAAGTGCGGTTGCAAAAATCCCATCAGGTCGATAACCGCCTGGGCATATTTATTACGTTCTTCAATAGTTGGTAATTCGCAAATATACTTCACCATATTCTGAACGTTACGGCCATATTCTGATAAAATCAAATGGCTACGCGTAGTATTATAATCAAAATTCATGTACAGATAATTTAATGGATAAATCTTCCGGCGATACGAATTATGAAATAACCAGAGGAGATGAGGTTATGAATTCACCGAAATGTCTATTGCCGGACTTTCGTTATTTATAGTTCAAAGATAATTAAAATTACGATTTTAGGGTTACGATTTTAGATTTTATTTGTAAATGAAGGGTTGTGGTTCTTTTAGGTTTTCAGCCCTGCTTTACATTACAAGCCCAATAAAAAATTGTGGCTTCTCATTGCAATCAGGTTTATTTAACAAAGTATTGTGCTTTTAGGATAAAAAATTTAGCTCGGTCCCACGCCGTTTCTAAAAATTATTAGTATACTGAAAATATAAAAGAAGAATGACAGAATAAAGGCTAGAGTGATTCCAATAATGATTTCATAAATTTTATCAACATTTTTTAATCTATTTAATCTAAAAGTTACTGGTAGCGTAATTATAGGAGTTAAAAAAATCAAATACCAAAAAACTTTACCAATCAAATCAATAAAACTCTCGCTCATACTACAATATTTTTAATTACATCTATGGCGAAAATCTATACTTTAAATTACAAAGATTCTCCGCTTAGGTCGGAAGAACGACTTCTCGATTTTCCGTGTCTTCCGTGTTTCCGTGGCAAAAAACTACACTTCATCCGTATTCTTTGGATAATCAAAAAACACCAAATCCCCCGTTCCTCTGCTCAGCATCTTCCATGAATTGAAAGGAAAAGATATTAACACCATTCCTGCTGTTGGGATATTGGCAATATCAGCACCGCTTAATTCATTCGCTAAATCAGTAAACCCAGGGTTATGACCAAACATAATAACGGTATCTGCCTCATCATTCAAACCGTTTACAACTTTCAAAAGTGTAGCTGTATTTGCCTCGTAAATCTCTTCTTCGTATTGAATATCATCAATTTGATAAGCTTCAGCAAAGAATTTTGCTGTAGATTTAGCTCGCTTTGCCGGACTGCTTACCATCAAATCGAATTTGAACCCCTTATTGATTAAGCGTTCTGCCATTTCTGGTGTATTCTCTTTACCACGTTTGTTCAACGGACGATCAAAATCTTTTAAATCTAAATTTGCCCAGTCTGATTTTCCGTGACGAACCAATAATAATTGCTTAGCCATTTAGTTTTTTTTTAATTTTCTTTAAAATCGTTTCAGGATTTATTAAATCCATACAGCTCTCAACACCACACATACATGGTTTGTTTCCATAAATAGAATTTGGCCGATTAGGGTGGTCAATTTGGATACAATCGCTTTCCAACTGACCATAGCCTAAAAACCCCGCATAAGGATGTGTCGGTCCCCAAACAGAAACTACAGGAATACCCACCAATGAGGCCATGTGCATACCTGACGAATCCATACTGAGCATCAAATCCAAATTGGAAATAATTGCAAGTTCTTCTGTAAGGTTAAAATTGCCAATTAAATTACGCGTGTTTGGATAAATTTTGGCCCATTGTTCAGCAGTTGCCTGTTCGGTTCTGCCGCCGCCGAAAATAAAAATTTTATAGCCCGAAGCAGATAAGCCAGCAATCACTACCTCCATTTTTTCTAACGGATAAACCTTATAAATGTGCTGTGCAAAAGGGGAGATCCCCAGTTTCTTTTTCGTTTCATCTTTAAATAAATATTCAGCTTTTACCGGTAATTTCTCCGGCTTTTTTTTAAGCTTATGGCTCAGATTAATCTCAAAACCTAATTCGCGGAATACATCAGCATAACGTTCTACAGTTTGTCGTAAGGGTTGAAAAATTTTATTAACAGACCGCGTTAAAGCTTTTTTCTCTACTCTGCCTTTATCAATTCGCTTAATTTTGATACCAGTTAATCGAAAAAAAGTTGCAATCGCTCTGCTTCTCAAATTATCATGCAAATCTGCAATGGCTGTTGGTTTATATTTTCGGAGCTCCTTGTAAAGTTTATACAGCCCGGAAATGCCTCTGTGGATGGTTTTGGGTTGAATGGCATGAAAAGTTAAATTTTCAATGCCATCAAAAAATGGTTCAAAGGCATCACGACTGACCAATATAATTTCTACTGATGGATTTTGCTGAGAAAATTCTTTCAAAACAGAAGCTACCATTGCCACATCGCCCATGGCTGAAAAACGTAAAACGATAATTCTGCTCGTTTTAACCATTGTCTCTTATAAATGATAACTGATAAGCCTGCAGCATTTTGCCGTTTCTCGGTTGATAAAGAAAATACACGCTATGTTTTTTTCTTATTATTTTAGGACAAAGCTGTTTAGTAAAATCGATTTTCGTTTTCGCAGTTAAACCTTCAAAAGCTATTGTGTAATAATGCATTCGAATAGGGGAATCGACATCACTTTGTGGGAAACCATCCTTAAAAGTTGCAGATTTCGTTTTGGCTATAACGATAGAATAATACGTATTAAAAGTTGAGTCATTATGATTTATGAATGAATCATCATAGCTTTTAAACGCACCAGACAAGCTGGAAGAATCTAAATTTAAACTATCAACTTCAATTGGTTTTAAGTAAAGTTTCTTACCTGTTATTTTTGGGAAACAGGGTATTTCCGGATACTCATCTTTTTCTATCTCCAAACTGGTGCCACTTTGGCAACTCGTAAACAGCAATACTAAAACAAATATCCAGAAAAATGATTTTTTAATCATATACCCGCAGTTATACTTTACTGTTATACAACACCGGATTTAGGCTAGGGTCGTTATACATTTTCATTTGTTTATAAACTTTCATGTATTTTTTGCCAGCCTCAATATCAGCCAATAGTTCATTTATGCTTGTCGATAAATCTTCGCGTTGCGTTAATAAAACATTGAGTTTTGTTTGACATTGCTCACGGTGTTCAGCTGATGCACTTTCTCGTTCTGCTTCTTCCTGCATGTGGTATATTTTTAAAGCCAAAATGGAAAGCCTGTCTATAGCCCAAGCCGGGCTTTCCGTGTTGATTTTCGCATTTGGAAAAGCCGAAATCCCGCGATAAAGATTCAAGAAATATCCATCTATAAACTCTACCATGTCGGTACGCACCTGGTTTTGGGCATCAATACGTCTCTTCCATTTCAAACCGTCAACAGGGTCGATCTGCGGGTTACGAACCACATCTTCCATATGCCACTGAGCTGTGTCAATCCAATTTTTAATATAGAAAAGATGTTCTAAAGTCTCGGCATCATAAGGATTTTCAACCGGATGGTCAATATCATCAAACTTATGGTAATCTGTAATTACTTCATTAAAGATGCGGTTGGCAATTTCACTGATCATGAGGCAAAGTTAGGGTTTTTTACAACAGATTTTCACAGGTGAACACAGATTGAGGAATCGTTAAATCCTAAAAGAAAATCTGTGTTGATCCTGTCTATCTGTGGTTATTTATGAAACAACATTTAATCTGCAAATCTGCGGCTAACCTCTTTTAGCGTTAAAATATTCCGTTATTTCCTCTAAAGAAAAAGCATTTAGACATTTATCGGCGCTTAATCCACCTTTGCGGGCCACTAAAATTCCGTAACGCATGTCGTGGAATCCCTCAGTTCTGTGAGCATCGGGGTTTACTGACAGCAAAACGCCTTTTTCCAAAGCATAACGATGCCAACGCCAATCTAAATCCAAACGTAAAGGATTTGCATTAATTTCGATAACGACCTTATTTGCGGCACAGGCATCAATTACTTTTTTATAATCAATCGAGTAACCTGCTCTGCTTAACAACAAACGCCCTGTTGGGTGCCCCAAAATAGTGGTGTAGGGATTTTCAATTGCTTTTAATAACCGGGCAGTCGCTTTGGATTCATCCATTCGAAGGTTGCTGTGCACAGATGCCACCACGAAATCGAAAGTTTTAAGTACTTCGTCGGAATAATCCAAAGAACCATCGCTTAGTATATCACTTTCAATCCCTTTAAAAATTTTAAAAGGTGATAATTTCTTGTTCAACTCATCAATTTCGAGATGTTGTGCAAAAACACGTTGCTCATTTAACCCTTTTGCATAAACTGCTGTTTTCGAGTGGTCGCAGATGCCTAAATATTTTAAGTTCAGTGTGTCTTTGCAATAGACCGCCATCTGCTCAAGCGTATGAACTCCATCGCTCCACGTAGAATGATTATGCAAACTTCCTTTTGAGTCTTCGTCCGTGATAAGTTTGGGTAGATTGTTTTCTTTGGCTAATGCTATTTCATCTAAACCTTCACGCAGTTCAGGCTCAATAAATGCTAATCCAGCTTTATTGTAAATAGCCTCTTCACTTTTAAAAGGACCATCGCCAGTCAATTTTAAAACCTGTTCAACGTGTTCGGTATTTCCCGTCAGTTTAAACCATTCTAAATAAAAATCAGATTTATCAACAACAAAAACTTTAATTCTCAAACCAGCTTCCGTTGTAGTAATGAAACAATCTTCGCCAGCAATTAACGAAAGCGGTTCAAAAGTCTCCAGTCTGGTTTGTACTTCCTCTACCTGTTCAGCACCGATTACAAATTCCAACTCATCAATAATTTCGCAAGCACGGCGAAATTGACCCGCAAAGGCTAAGGAAGAATGGTTATCAACTTTAATTAACCATTCGGATATTTGTGCGTATACGGTGTTTGCAAAGCCTTCCACTTGAGCGTAAAGGAATCTACCGTTTGCTGCCAGCTTAAACTCAATAGCATTTTTAATCTCTTCTTGTGTTTTTAAGCCAAAACCTTTCGCTTCAATTAATCGGTTTTCGTTGCAGGCATAATAAAGTTCGCCCATACTTTCAATGCCTAAGGTTCGCCAAATAATTAAAATTTTCTTTGGACCAATCCCTTTGATACTGAGCATTTCTACAACGCCTTCGGGTGTTTCTCCTATAATATCATTTAGTTCTTTAAGTTCGCCGGTTTGCAATAATTCGATGATTTTTCCTGCCAAACTTTTACCAATACCATCAATTTTATCGATCTCATCCAAAGGTTTGTCTTTAAGTGCAAAAGGGAGTTTATCAACCTTAAAATAAGCATTGGCTATTGATTTTATTTTGAATGGATTTACTTCATGTAATTCCATTAACTGCGATAAGAGGCGTAAGGTACGGGCGATGGTTTTGTTTTCCATAAGCTGTAAAATTATGAAATAAAGCGTTAAAACTTTTGGGAGCGGTATTTTTTCAAACAGAATTAATTAATGTGTTGTTCTAGAGTCATGAAATCCTCAAAAATCATCCTTCTTGGCTTGACCATTAGTATGGCAGCTTGTCAATCTTCGGAAAACTCGCAGCATAAAACCGATTCAATCGAAAGTATTGAGTCGGGCCCAGGCCGCATAGTCGATTCTCGCTATTTGATTGTTCCAGGTCGCTCAGTGGGTGAAATTTCTCTGGGTGAGAATATGGAAAAAGTAGGAGCGTTGCTTGGTAAACCCGATGCTGGCGATGCGGCAATGGGCAAGGCCTGGGGTATTTGGTTTAGCAAAGATTCTGTAGGTGAACAAAGAGGTGAAATTGCTGTTTATTCATCTTATCGAGATTCGTCCATGCGAGTGAAAGATGTGAAACAAATTAGAATTACTTCACCGAAGTACAAAACCCAGGATGGTTTCACTGTTGGATTAAATGAATCGCACACGAAATTGAAATTCCCTGCTATGGAACGAATTTCTACTTATTTAAATGAGCGAAAAGATACCGTGACCGTTTACGATGCCAAGCAAGACGGGATTGGATTTGATTTTTTGAAAGGAAAAAGTATTTCTCTAACTGTTCATCCGATGAATCAATCGGTTAATGGAACTTATTTGACTTTACATCCGGAGTGGAAAATGATTGAATAAGTTGGAATAGGGAACAGGGGATAGAGAATTGAAAAGGTGAATAGGAAAAAGGGAAAAAGTAAGAGCGGAGTTGGTCGATGCCATAATCTCTCTTACTTTTTCCATTAAGTATTACTTTATAACTGCTTCAAAAGGCATCCTTGCCTGAATTCCTGAACTGGCAATAACTTTTTTCATTTGCTGATAAAGCATATAATTATCGCCCAACTCTTGTTTGGTGTAGTAAGTCTTGATCCTGTCTGTACTTTCATCCATAAACGATTTCAAAGGATCGACAACATCAGGGTATTCCACCACTTTGTATTCCTTTATTTTTGCTTTTTTTGCTGCAGCCTTAATCGCGTCGTTGAAACTTCCAATTCTATCAGCCAAACCAATTTGAACGGCGTCGGTTCCAATCCAAACGTGGCCACCACCAATGCTATCAATATAAGCTTTGCTTTTCTTTCTGCCATCTGCCACGCGACTTACAAAGCCACTATAAATTCTGTTTAGTTCATTTTGAATAATGAATCTTTCTCCAGCAGTCATCGGGCGGTTTGTTGCCATAATATCAGCGTATTTGCCGGTTTTGACACCATCGAAAGTAATTCCCAATTTGTTGGTCATCAAGTTTTGAAAATTTGGAATGAGGCCAAATACACCAATAGATCCGGTAATAGTGTTTGGCTGAACAAAAATGCTATCGGCAGCACAACCGATGTAATACCCCCCAGATGCCGCAACATCGCCAAATGAAGCGATAACAGGTTTTTCCTTTTTTGTTAATACGATTTCTCTCCATATCACATCCGATGCTAATGCACTACCGCCCGGAGAATTTACACGGATTACAACTGCTTTAATGTCATCATCTAAACGAGCTTTACGAATTGCTCTCGAAATGCGTTCTGAACCAATTTGGTTATCGTTGCCCTCGCCGCCACTAATTTCGCCATTGGCATAGATTACTGCAACTTTATCCTTTCCAGAACCCGTTTCGATATTGTTCTTAACATAATCATTAATAGACACAGTACGTACATTTTCGCCTCTGGTTCTGCCTGATAATCCCTTTAATTCTTCTAAAATTTGATCTTTATATTTTAGTGCATCAACCATTTTAAAGTTAACCGCATCCTGAGGTTCTCTAACTCTATAATCATCAGCAATTTTGTACAAACTATCTTTTTGAATATCTCTGCTTTTAGCAATATCAGTTAAAAATGTATTGTACAAACCACCCACATAAGCGGTAACTTGTTTACGGTTATAATCACTCATTTTATCTAAAATGAAAGGTTCTACCGCACTTTTGTAATTACCAACACGAATCACCTGCATTTCTACGCCTACTTTTTCCAGCGTACCTTTAAAAAATGTGAGTTCAGAACTAAAACCTTTAAATTCCAAAGCTCCTTCGGGATTTAAATAAACTTTATCAGCAGCAGATGCCAGATAATATGCGCCTTGGGTAAAAACCTCACTGTAAGCAATAATTTTTTTATGTGATTTTTTGAAATCAATTAAAGCATTTCTTACCTCACGCATAGTGGCAAAACCAGCATTCGGACTGCTCACATTCAAATAAATACATTTAATATTGTCATCAGTTTTAGCCCTTTGAATAGATTTTAACAAATCATTTAATCCAATTCCGTCTTTTTCGGTACCCCCAACAATGGGCAGATTTCCAAACGGATTTTTTGGAGTACGTTCTGTAATGGGTTGGTCTAAGTTTAAAAATAGTACCGAGTTGTTTGATACAGTAACGGTTTTATCACTATCGATGGAAGAAATAGCTCCAACGATAATTACAAAGATGATGATGAAAACAATAACTGCTGATAGGAAAAATCCTAGCATTGAGGCAAATAGATACTTGAAAAAATCTTTCATTTAAATGTTAATTTTGTGCCGTAAAGATATAAAAATACATGATGCTTAATACGGCTTTAGAGTACCAAACCGCTTATTTGTTACTGGGTGGAAATTTGGGTGATAGAGAAGATAATTTGCGTAAAGCAATTGCACTCATAGCAGAAAATATAGGCTCAGTAGTTTCAATTTCCGCTTTGTATGAAACTGCAGCATGGGGCAAAACTGATCAACCCTCATTTTTAAATCAAGCCGTAGCCGTTGAGACTAACTTTCCTGCTATTGAAGTTTTAGACAAGGCACTAGAGATTGAAAAAAATTTAGGCAGAGTTAGGAAAGATAAATGGGGAGAGCGTTTAATTGATATTGATTTAATTCTATATGGAAATGAGGTTATTGATATCAAAAATAAACTTCAGGTACCTCATCCGCATATGCAAGAAAGAAGATTTGTAATGGCGCCCCTGGCTGAAATTGCCCCAGTTGTTGTACATCCCATTTTGGGGAAAACTATTTTGGATATTTTTGAAAATATTACAGATAAATTAGACGTTAAGAAATTGTAAATATCTAGCTTTGTTATATGCAAGAGAATCATGATAATCATCCCTTAGATTTATCATATCTTAAAGAAATGGTTGGTCATAATCCAGAATTTATGATCGAAGTTTTTGACACGTTTATTGAACAAACGCCTTTCTATCTGGCCGAGTTGGAAGATGCTTTATCAAGTGAAAATTGGGATAAGGTAGGCAATTGTGCGCATAAAATTAAGCCAACATTTAGCTATGTGGGACGGAGCGATGTTAAAGATTTTGTTCAGTCTATCGAAGACAATGCCCAAAATCAGATCGCGGTGGAGCAAATTCCCGCAGATGTTGAATGCTTGAAAGCCTTGTTAGTCGAGATCTATGCTCAATTGGAAGTCGCTAAAAATGAGATTCAATCTAACTGATAACTGATTTTTTGAAAAGCTCAAGTTTGGCTTTATTTTAAATTATTATTCAGGATTACGTTAAAGCAGGCGTTCCCCTGAATTTATTTCAGGCTATTTAATGAAAGAGATGCTGAAACAAATTCAGCATGAGGATGAAGTAAAAAATTACTTGCAACTATTTCGAACTTATTATATTGCTGCGGCCAGCACCTCTAAAATGTAGGATTGATAAGCTAATATAGAGTACCAAAACAAAAGGAAGGGCGGCGAAGTGTAAGACAGCAATTAGCACTGCTGATATCATTAGAAAAATGAATTTTAATTTATTTTTTGCCCAGCTCAAATCACTAAACTTCAAAGAGAAAATCTTGATCTCACTAATCAAGAGAAAACTACTAATTGCAGTGATGGCAACTAATAGCATCGTAGAACCAATTACCTGAGGATAATCCATCGAAATAAACGGTAACGAACAGATAAACAGCGTATTCATTGGCGTATTTAAGCCAATAAAATCTTCGGTTTGGCGCTCATCATTATTAAATTTTGCTAATCGCAAGGCTGAAAAAACAGTAATAAAGAAACCTAAATAGGGTAAATATTCAGAAGTATAATCACTGGCTTTTAGCAGCTGAAACATAATCACGCCTGGTAAAAAACCAAAACTTACCATGTCTGCCAACGAATCCAAATCTTTTCCAATCGCCGACTTTACATTCAACAATCGGGCAGCCATTCCATCAAAAAAATCGAAAATGCCCGAAAGAATGACGAAATAGGCAGCGGTTTGTAAATCGCCTTTAAAAGCAAAAACGATTCCGATACAACCAGAAAACAGATTTGCACAGGTAATCGCATTAGGGATATGCCTTTTCATTTATTTTGAGTTGAAAGTATAAAGTTAAAAGTTTAAAGTGGCTGGATTCGCATTTCGAAAACTTTCAACTTTAAACCTTTAACTTTTAACACTCTACTAGCTGTTCATCGAAATTAAAAATTCTTCATTGCTTTTTGTACCTTTTATCTGAGCTTGTACAAATTCCATCGCCTCTTGGCTATTCATATCTGCCAGGTGGTTACGTAAAATCCAAACACGTTGTAGAATATCTCTGTCTAGCAACAAATCATCTCTACGAGTACTCGAAGCTGTTATATCAATAGCAGGGAAGATACGTTTATTCGATAATTTACGGTCTAATTGTAATTCCATGTTACCAGTTCCTTTAAATTCTTCGAAGATCACTTCGTCCATTTTAGAACCTGTATCGGTCAATGCAGTGGCTAAAATCGTTAATGAACCTCCGTTTTCGATGTTCCGGGCAGCACCAAAGAAACGTTTTGGTTTATGTAATGCATTAGCATCAACACCACCAGATAAAATTTTACCCGATGCAGGAGCAGTGGTGTTGTAAGCACGTGCTAAACGTGTAATCGAATCTAAAAGGATAACCACATCGTGTCCGCTTTCTACCAAACGCTTGGATTTTTCTAAAACAATGTTGGCAATTTTTACGTGTCGTTCAGCTGGCTCATCGAAAGTAGAGGCAATAACCTCAGCCCTTACGCTACGAGCCATATCGGTAACCTCTTCCGGGCGCTCATCAATTAAAAGGATAATTAAATAAACTTCTGGATGATTTTTAGCAATTGCATTTGCAACCTCTTTTAATAAATTGGTTTTTCCGGTTTTTGGTTGAGCTACAATTAACCCACGTTGTCCTTTACCAATTGGTGTAAACAAATCCATAATACGGGTAGAGTAGTTGCTGTTATCCGTAAAAAGATTTAATTTTTCGGTTGGAAAGAGGGGTGTTAAATAATCGAAAGGTACGCGGTCACGAACTTCGGCAGGAATTCTACCATTAATGGTTTCTACACGAACTAATGGGAAATATTTTTCGCCTTCTTTCGGCGGACGAATACTTCCTTTAACGGTATCGCCAGTTTTTAAGCCAAAAAGTTTAATTTGTGATTGAGATACATAAATATCATCAGGAGAGGTTAAGTAGTTGTAATCTGCAGAGCGTAAGAAACCGTAACCATCAGGCATAATTTCTAAAACGCCCTCGTTTGTAATTACGTTATCGAAATCTAAGTTAGAGTAACTGTTTTCGTTTTTGTGGTGGTTACCGCCTCCAGGTTGTTTCTGCTGGCGGTTATCTTCACGTTGAGGTTTTTCTTGCTTTTCTCTTGGCTCTTGTTTTTGTCTCGGAGCCGCAGGAATCACTTCCGCCGATTCTTCAATTAAAGCAGAAATTGGTTTGCTTCCACCGTCTTCCGATTCAACAATTCTGTCTGGTTGTCTTTCTGGTTGTTGTTGGTGTTGCGGCTCATCAAACAAAGTAACCGAATCTCTTCTTCTTTCAATTGGAGCTGCAGGTTCATCTTTACTTAATCTTGCTCTTTTTTTAACCGGTTTTTCTGGTTTTTCTAGAGTAGAAGGAGCAGCAGTGGCTGATGCAGCAACTTTTGGAGTTTTTTCTGCTTTGGCTGCTTTAGTTTTTGGAGCAGGAGCAACTGCAACCGGTTCGCTTTCGCTGTATGGATCTGCACCTGTGCCTGCTTTAGCTGCATTTATGATTTCTTGCTGGTGTAACAGTACTTCAACAAGGTCAATTTTTCTAAGGGATTCGGCACCTTCAATGCCATAAGATTTTGCAAGCTCACGTAATTCTGGTGTGAGCTTATCATTTAATTCTGTTTTACTAAACATTCTAAATATATATGTTTCAAGAAATTTTTCATTTGTTTATAACGGATGTTTCCTGTCATAAAATGTGCAAAGGCTTCTCTTGTGATTGCGTAAGCCCAGCGGTTTTTTGTGTATAAATTCTTAAGGCTATAAAACTGTGATGAGTTGATTAATAGATACACTCAAAATGTTTCATAAATGTTTACGAGCTGAATAAAAACGATTTTCGCTTTTAAAAAATGGTAACAAAAAACAAGTCTTGATAAAATTTTTCTGGGATATTCAGATAAACGGTTGAGAATTATGTTGCAATTGTATGTATTTGAAACGTAATCCGCAAGAAAAAGTTTAAAATGTTTATAAAAATAATAGGTGTGAAAATATTTTAGTAGCTCAAAAAATTTAAAAAACCTCATATTTGCAGCAGATAAGCACTTATATGACAAAGCACCAACTTTTCGAGCAGATACAAAAAAAGCGTTCATTTTTATGTGTCGGATTGGATTCTTCATTGGATAAAATTCCAAAACACTTGCTGAAATACGAAAATCCGATTTTGGAATTCAATAAACAGATTATTGATGCGACAAAAGATTTGTGTGTTGCTTATAAACCAAACACTGCATTTTATGAGTGTTATGGTAAGAAAGGTTGGGAAACTTTAATTGAAACCTGGAAATATATCCCACAAGATATTTTTTCTATTGCCGATGCAAAACGTGGCGATATTGGTAATACTTCTGCAATGTATGCAGAAACTTTTTTTAATGAGCAATCATCAGAAATGAGTTTCGATTCGGTTACCGTTGCACCGTATATGGGTAGCGATTCGGTTACACCATTTCTAACTTTTAAAAATAAATGGGTTATTCTGTTAGCATTAACCTCAAATTCTGGCCATGCCGATTTCCAATTACAGCAAATTGGCGAGGATAGACTTTTTGAAAAGGTGTTAAAGACGTCGCAAGAATGGGCAAGCGAAGAACAAATGATGTACGTTGTTGGCGCAACCCGTGGTTCTGCTTTTGCGGATGTACGCAAATTGGCTCCAAATCATTTTCTTTTGGTTCCTGGGGTTGGTGCACAAGGAGGAGATTTGCAGGAAGTTTGTAAATACGGTTTAAATGCGCAATGCGGATTATTAATTAATTCCTCACGGGGAATTATTTATGCAAGTAGCGGCGAAGATTTTGCAGAAAGGGCAAGAGAAGAGGCTTTGAAGCTGCAGCTTGAGATGGAACAGATATTAATTACTGCTGAATTAGTTTAATTCTTTAACCACAGATAGACAGGATAATCACAGATTTAGGGATAAATATTCATTAATTATATTCCTATATTGTGTGAATGTTAAGCCAAAATGAAATCACAGAAAAAATAATTGGATTCGCTTATGCGGTTTCAAATACGTTAGGAAGTGGGTTCTTAGAAAAGGTTTATGAAAATGCATTATATATTGAGGTTAGAACAAGTGGACTAAATGTAGTTAAGCAAAATGCATTAAAAGTTTTTTATGGTGATGAGGTTGTAGGTGATCATTTTGCTGACTTATTTGTAGAAAACGAAGTGGTGGTAGAGCTAAAGACTGTTAACATAATAACTGAAATTCATCAAGCTCAATTAATGAACTATTTAATAGCATGTAATAAACGTTGCGGCTTAATTATCAATTTCGGCAAACCTCGTGTTGAAATCAAAATAATGGTCAATGGCTATTAATCTTTCAAGATCTATTTTTCCTAGCTTATTTCATAGTAGAAAATATAAACATTCATTTTAACCGATAATTGAAACAAAAAAATAATCAGCAATGATAGACACTTAGCTATCCAAAATATATCTGTGTTTATCTGTGCCCATCTGTGGTTAAAACATTTTAAGTACTATGAAATCCAAAATAGATTTAAAACTTATCCTCGCCTTAACTGGCGTTGCCTTAATTTGGGGAACAACCTATTTGGGTATTCGCGTTGCCGTAGAAAGTATTCCTGCCTGGTATGTTACAGCCATTCGCCAAACAATTGCATCTTTAATTATTTTAATCATCCTTATCAAACAAAAAGAATTAAAATGGATAGGATGGACAAGTTTTAAAAGACAAATATTGCTTTCTATTTTGATGGTTGTAATTGCAAATGGCATGACCACCGTTGCCGAAAAAACAATTCCAAGCGGATTAACTTCTTTAATAAATGCCACTTCGCCTCTTCTGGTTTTTCTAGGATGCGTTTTTCTGGGGATTCAAAAACCGAGTTTAAAAGGGTTTGTTGGTGTATTTGTCGGTTTCCTTGGAATCGTCTTCATTTTTCGGGATGGTATTAGCGACTTGCTAGAACCGGGCTACAGAAATGGAATTTTGTCATTAGTGATCGCCGTTTCAGGGTGGACAATCGGTACCATTTATTCGAAAAAACATAGCGGAAAACCGCAGTACATATTTTTAAATCTTTTTTATCAATTTGTATTCTCTGCAATTGTTCAACTGGGTTTAGCCTTGATTTTTTCTGGCAAGGCTGAGGTAAGCTCCTGGAAAACCGAAAGTATCTTTGCTGCTGTTTACCTTGCAGTATTTGGCTCGGTGCTAGGCTATTTCTGCTATCACTATGCATTGAAAAAGGTTTCTGCATCCGAGGTATCTATCCTAACTTATTTTAATACAGTTATCGCAATATTTTTGGGATGGTTAATTTTAAATGAACATGTTGGTATAGATTTAATTGTTGCAACTGTTTTGATTATTGCTGGTGTTTTTATCACGAATTATAAGAAGAAAGCGGAAGTAGTTTAATATTCTTTTCGTTATTTCCACCATAGTGGAGACATCTTCAAACGAAAACTGAACTATATTCACGGCGCCGAATAAATTAAACCAAAACTTTACGGAATATTTCATTATCTTCAATAATAAATTTTCCTGAGGATTTTCTTCATTATGTTTGGCAATTTAGATCGTTTGACAATAATGATTTGAAAACGGCTAATGGAGAAAATCTGAAAATCATTCATCAAGGTCTTCTAAATAAGAACGCTGGTGCTGATTTTAGTAACAGTAAAATACATCTTGGTGAAACGATTTGGCAGGGAATATTGAAATTCATATCAAGGCTTCAGATTGGTTAAAGCACAATCATCAAACCGATGCGGTTTAGATAACGTAATACTGCATGTGGTTTATGAGAATGATATAGAAATTAAACGAATGGATGGGTCTGTTCTTCCTGTCTTTGAATTAAAAAATCGCATTGCGAATGAATTAATTGAGAAGTACCAAAATCTGTTTCTAACACTGACTGATTTTCCCTTCATCGCTCAAATTAGAACTGTAGATAAATTAATTGTCGATTCATTTTTATCAAGAACATTAATCGAGAGATTTGAGCAGAAAACACATACGGTAATAGAAACACTCAGCGAGTTAAATGGCAATTGGGATGAAATTTCCTACCGGTTCATGGCCCGAAACTTTGGTTTCAAGGTAAATGCTTTACCTTTCGAACTCTTCGCGAAGGCGATACCACAGCGAATCTAAAGCAAGCATAAAGATAATTTACTATTAATTGAGGCTTTAGTGTTCGGTTCAGCCGGCTTTTTAAATGATAATTTTAAAGAAGAATATCCTGCAACGCTTAACGAGAATTCCAGTTTATCCAAAAGAAATATAAAATACAACCCATTGAGGTTTCCGTTTGGAAATTTATGCGGATGCGGCCACAAAATTTCCCCACCATTCGTAAGAAATATAAAATACAACCCATTGAGGTTTCCGTTTGGAAATTTATGCGGATGCGGCCACAAAATTTCCCCACCATTCGTTTAGCGCAATTTGCTACATTAATTTTAAAAGCAAATCATCTATTTTCGAGAGTGATGGAGATCAGTGGTGTTGCTGAGCTTCGTGGGTTGTTCGAAAACCTTCCTGTAAATGACTTTTGGAAAACGCACTACCATTTTAAAAAAGAAACGCAGGAAGTAAGTATTCAAATAGGTAAAACATCAATTGATAATATTTTGCTTAACACTGTCGCTTTGTTTCTATTTGCTTATGGCAAACATACCGGGACACAATTCTATGTGAGCAGGGCGATTAAGTTATTAGAAAGGTTACCCTCAGAGCGAAATGCAATTACTGAAAAATTTACCGCTGCAGGTGTAATAATAGATAACGCTTTTGCACCGCAAGGGATTTTGCAATTGAAAAAACAATATTGCGATCAGAAAAAATGTCTATCTTGTGGTATTGATATAAAAATTTTAAAGCAGGCATAACTACTTAAATTTAACCAAACTTTCTACCTTATAAATTGGTTTATCCATTATGGAATTTCCACACGAACTTAAAGAGCTTTATCCCGACAAAATTATCGAAGTGAGAGGCAATGCTGATGCTTTGACAGTGATATTGAATGCCGATGTTGATATAGAAAAATTTAAAAATGATTTGAAGAAAAAGTATTCAGGTTTAGAAGAACAACAAATTTTGTTCATTAAACATGAAAACAGGCAAGACTTCGAAAAGCTCATTTTAGAATAGTGCAACTCCGAGTCTAACCGAAATAACTGTTAAATTAGTGCTGATACTTCACCTTTCTTTTTTGATATTGATAAACAATAAATAAAATGAGCTAACCATGTTTCAAAGAATCATCACCTATTTCGAGCAACAAAGTTTTGGCGTATCTACATACCTGGCCAATAAACTAAATATGAGTACGGCGAAAGTACGTTTGTTTTTTATTTATTCCTCTTTCCTGGCTGTAGGTTTTCCGATTCTGTTTTATTTCCTGGCAGCGGTTGTTTTGGATATTAGAACCTACATGAAAAAGATTAGGTTAAGAATTTGGGAGTAGAATCCCAAACCCCTGAAGAGTTTTCCCTTTCTAGTGTTTGATTAATGCGCCTCAGTTATACCTCTTCATTTTAAAACAGGTATCTTCAACCTTATACTTCTTGCTTTTCATTGCCACTTTAGGGGGCTACTCCTCCCTCAAAATCTCTGCAATTTCATTAAATCCCTTTTCTGCGGCTAAATCTGCTGGCAATTTCCCCCCTTCCATGCGTAAGCCTACTTCTGCTCCATGTTCTAAAAGCACGATGATTAATTCAATGTTCCCCAATTGTGCTGCGGTATGTAAAGGTGCTAAGCCAGCTTTCTGACAAACGTTAGGATAAGCACCGGCATCTAAAAGCATCTTCGTGATGTTAATGTTATTAGCCGCAACTGCGGAATGAATCGGAAAAACATTAAATCCATTCTTAGATGCTAAGTTCACATCTGCACCTTTGAGTACCAGAAATCTTGCTAATTCTTCATGACCAAAGTAACAGGCTAGACCCAATGGCGTAAATCCATCTTCAGAGAATTTATTAACATCATCAGGGTTTTGGAAAATAAGTAGGGTAGCGATATCGAATTTGCCAACAGCGCAAGCTTCAAACAAAGTCAGCTGATTAGAAAATTCTGCAATTATATCTGCTATGCTTTGCTTTTTATAATAACAGGCTAGTAGCAATGGAGAAATGTGATGAGAAGTATTCGTATTTGCCAGTTGTGGATTTTGAATCAAAATCTTTTTTACCGCCTCCAAATTTCCTGCTTCAATTTGTTCTTCGAGTTCCGATATACTCATGTTATTGATTTTAGTACAAATAATCGATTTAAATTAACAAAAAAATAATGGAGTTTGAAACCTCAGCTTAAAATATATAGAAGCGTAGAGGCAAAGCACAAGACATACGATTTTGCAGGAGCAGGGTTTTGATAGAGTTTAGAACGTTGGTTAAATAAACCCGATAAAAGCGGAAATACTTTTTCGTTGTTACAATCTTGAATACGTTGTCATTCTGAGGCACGAAGAATCTGCAAGCTATGAAACAGATTCTTCGTGCCTACCATTGACGTTTCTAACTTTCCGTCTTTGCGAAATCGATTTTTCATCGATAGAAGCTCCAGAGGAATGCCTTTGACACAATCTCATTTGTTGTATTCTTTTATTAAAGGAGATTGCCTGGTGCCTCGCCTGCCTGCCGCAGGCAGGCAAGACCGTTCTTAAAGTCATTATATTGATTTTCATGAAATAAATTACCCCTCACAATAACAGAAGTTTGATAAAAATTGTAGCGGATGGCAGGGCTACAGCTGCGATAAAAAACCGAACATGCTTTTTTAAAATAAAAATCCCGTTTAACCTCTCCAGGCAAAACGGGATAAAACCTAAAACAAAATCCGTTTCATTTGACAAAACGTACAACTTGTGTGTTGTTAAAATAATAGACAAGTTTTTCTGTTTAAGGTTTAATACTGGCTTAATAATTTTATTTATTTTAAGGCTGATTTAAAAACGCAAGAGATACAACTATATATTTTATATTTGTTCAATATTAACATTAGTACAGAAAATGGCGGTAAGGGGAAACCAGTTTAAAACCAACACATTCAGAGATAAAGGTGCAGAAAATGCGTCAGGTAGGCCATCGTCAAATCGCCAGCCGAAAGAAAAAAGAGAATATTTACCAAGTTTCGACTTGCAGGATGGACGTGCAATAAAAATTGTAGGCCTGTTTTTTGTTATCCTTTCACTTTACTTTTTAATAGCTTTTACATCTTATTTATTTACCTGGCAAGATGACCAGAGTTATGTTATTGATGCCAACGGCGGCTGGGGAAATTTGTTTAAAACAGCTGAGGAACTTAAAGATTCGGGCGTTACTATTCCGGTTGTACAAAACTGGTTAGGTAAATTTGGTGCCTTATTATCTCATCAATTTATTTACGAATGGTTCGGTATTGCTTCGTTTTTATTTGTATTGGCTTTCTTCATTATCGGATACAGATTGTTATTCAAGGTTAAGATTCTTTCCATTTCTAAAACTTTAGGATACAGTTTTTTCTTCTTATTGTTCATCTCGCTTACCTTAGGTTTTGCTCACGGCTTTTGGTCGGAGTCGCCACATTATGTTGAGGGGGAATTCGGTTATTGGAGCAATAAGTTATTGGCGGCGCAAATAGGGGCAGCTGGTGTAGCTGGCTTAATTGCTTTCGCCGGTTTAACAATTTTGATCATCGCTTATAACATCGATTTTAAATTTCCAGAGCGTAAGGAAAAAGAAGTTTATCTGGATAACGAAACGCCTGATTATGTAAATGAGGTGAGGGAAAAATTTTCTCAAAATAAAGAGGTGGAGGAGGCATCGGCACCGATCGAGTTTCCTTTGCGTGATAAACCGTCCGTAAGCACCGAACGCAGACAGCAAAATGTAGTGATACAGCCCAACCGTTACGAAGCAAAAGAGCAAGAAGAAGAGGTGATTGCCCCTGTAACTTTATCGCCGCTGGCTACGAATTTGCCATTATCAACAGCAGCAACAGCAGCCACCTCTATGCCTTTAACAGTGGAGCCAACTATTCAGGAGGAAGAAAAGGAACCTGCATTTACAATTGAAAAAACGGAAGAAGAGAAAAAATCGGAAGATTTAGTTGAACAATTTGGTAATTATGATGAGAAGCTAGATTTAGCGGGTTATAAATACCCGACAGTTGATTTGCTAGAGAATTATGGTACCAATAAAATTTCTGTCAACGCCGAAGAGCTGGAAGCCAATAAAAATAAAATTGTAGAAACGCTTAATCATTATAATATTGAAATTGATAAGATTAAGGCTACAATTGGTCCAACGGTTACACTTTATGAAATTATTCCAGCGCCAGGCGTAAGGATTTCGAAAATTAAAAACCTGGAAGATGATATTGCGCTTTCATTAGCTGCGCTGGGTATTCGTATTATTGCGCCAATGCCTGGAAAGGGAACAATAGGTATCGAGGTTCCAAATCAACATCCAGAAATGGTGCCGATGCGTAGCATTTTGAACACCGAAAAATGGACTTCCAACACCATGGATTTGCCGATAGCTTTAGGTAAAACCATCAGCAATGAAGTTTTTATAGCTGATTTGGCTAAAATGCCCCATTTATTAGTGGCCGGGGCTACGGGTCAGGGTAAGTCGGTTGGGATTAACTCCATTTTGGTTTCGCTGTTATTCAAAAAACACCCGGCACAATTAAAGTTTGTATTGGTCGATCCTAAAAAGGTGGAGTTAACTTTATTTAACAGAATTGAACGCCATTTTTTGGCTAAACTACCTGGAGAAGCCGATGCGATTATTACCGATACTAAGAAAGTGGTTAATACACTGAATTCGCTTTGTATTGAAATGGATCAGCGTTACGATTTACTGAAAGATGCGCAGGTTAGAAATTTAAAAGAGTATAACGATAAATTTATCAAGCGGAAGCTGAACCCAAACAACGGGCACCGTTTTTTACCTTTCATCGTTTTAGTTGTTGATGAGTTTGCCGATTTAATGATGACGGCTGGTAAAGAAGTAGAGGCGCCCATAGCCCGTTTAGCGCAGTTGGCCCGTGCCATTGGTATTCACCTAGTTTTAGCCACCCAACGTCCATCGGTAAATATTATAACCGGTACCATTAAGGCCAATTTCCCTGCAAGGTTAGCATTTAGGGTGCTTTCGAAAATTGACTCAAGAACAATTTTAGACAGTGGCGGTGCAGATCAGTTAATTGGCCGTGGAGATATGCTTTTATCTACCGGAAGCGACTTAATCAGGCTACAGTGTGCTTTTGTTGATACACCGGAAGTAGATCGGATTTCTGAATTTATTGGTAATCAACGCGGCTATTCGGATGCCTACCAATTGCCAGAATACATAGACGAGGCTGGAGAAGGTAGTAAGGCCGACTTCGATCCGAACGAGCGTGATAAGTTTTTTGAGGATGCTGCCAGATTGATAGTGATGCATCAGCAAGGCTCTACATCATTAATTCAACGTAAGCTGAAGTTGGGTTACAACCGTGCTGGTAGAATTATCGACCAGTTGGAAGCTGCCGGAATTGTTGGTCCGTTTGAAGGAAGTAAAGCTCGGGAAGTTTTATATCCAGATGAATATTCTTTGGAACAGTTCTTGAATAGTATGGATGACAAAGGCTAGATTAAACCAATACTAAAAAAATCGCTCTAACATTTCAAAGAAAAAATTTAATATAAGATGAAGAAATTAATTTCAGCATTAATGGTTGTAGTTGCTTTTACAACATCAACTTATGCTCAAACTGATGCAAAGGCGAAGGCGATTTTAGCAGAAGTAAGTAGAAAATACAAATCGTATAACATTGTGAAAACAGATTTCTCTTTCACTTTGGATAATCCGAAAGCTAAGGTAAAAGAAACACAGCAAGGTACTTTGTATGTGAAAGCCAATTCCAATAAGTACAAAGTCGCAATGACAAATCAAGAATTATTTAGCGATGGTAAAAGCCAATGGACTTACCTTAAAAAGGACAAAGAAGTGCAAGTGAGCAATGTAGATAACAGCGGCGATGCCATTAATCCTGCAAAAATCTTTACCGTTTACGAAAAAGGTTTTAAATACATTTATACGGGCGAAGAAAAAGTTGGAGCGAAAACCTATCAAATGATAGATTTGACTCCGGTAGATGCAAAGAAATCAATTTTTAAAGTTCGTTTAAGTATTGATAAGGCTGCTAAGCAAATTGCGAATGTGGTGTTGTTTGATAAAAATGGAAACAAATACACTTACAATGTGAAAACTTTTTCTCCTAACGTAAATATCCCGGAAGCTACTTTTGCATTCGATGCAAAAAAATATCCAGGTGTTGAAGTAGTAGATTTAAGATAATTTTTTTTCCGCTTTGCGGGACATAATTTTAGAAGGTTCAGTTGGAAACAGCTGAACCTTTTTCTGTTGCAAGATGTACCAATCGACTTTTGTTGCTCTAAACGCGGTGAGGAATCTCTTCTATGGTCGCATGTCGCCTGAGTCTCTCTAATCTTTAAAATAAGCCTTAACAAAAGCGATTAAAAAAATCATGCCTGTCTTTATGAATGCTGCATAGATTTCTCTAAGTTTGTTGCAATGTCGTTGCCACTAACAAACCATACTTTAGAGAAGCTAGAGCAATTGCTTTTTGCGATGGGTTTTAAGGTTCGCTATGAAAAGGGTAACTTTAAAACGGGTTCCTGTCTTCTGGAGCATAATAAGATTATCGTGGTTAATAAATTCTCCAATTTGGAAGGAAAAATAGCAGCTTTAGTTGCTTTGGTTAAGCAAACCAATCCTGATGAAAATATATTAGACGAAAAGCAACGACAATTTTTTCATTCTTTACAACAAACCGAATTATTTTAATGCAAGCGCAGGTAGCAGATTATAGATGTAGAAAGGAAGTTTCATTACGATGAAAATTACTTTTTTAGGCACCGGTACATCACAAGGGGTTCCTGTAATTGCATGTAACTGCGAAGTTTGTACATCTACCGACAAGAAAAACAACAGGTTAAGAACATCAATTTTAATTGAAACTAACGACAAAAGTATTGTTGTCGACAGTGGTCCTGATTTTCGTTATCAGCTCTTGCGTGAAAAAGTCAAGGATTTGGATGCGGTTTTATTTACCCACGAGCATAAAGATCATATTGCTGGTTTAGATGATATTCGGCCTTTTAATTATTTACTCCATAAGGTTATAGATGTTTATGCTACAGAACGTGTTCAAGCTGCTTTAAAAAGAGAATTTTATTACATTTTTGCAGAAACTAAATATCACGGTTTGCCGCAAATTAATCTTCACACCATTAACAACGGCGAAGATTTTAAAATAGGGGAGAACACGATCATACCATTTGAAGTCATGCATCATTTATTGCCGATCACGGGTTATCGGATTGGCGATTTTACTTATATCACTGATGCGAAAACTATTCCCGAAGCTAGTTTTGAAAAAATAAAGGGAACAAAAATATTGGTGCTAAATGCCTTGCAGCATGAACCACATATTTCTCACTTCACCTTAAACGAAGCGATGAAATTTTCGCAAAAGGTTGGTGCAGAGATTACTTACTTAACGCATATCAGTCACAATTTGGGTTTGCATGAATCCGTAGAAAAGCATTTGCCAACTAACATCAGGTTGGCTTACGATGGATTGAAAATTCAATTGTAAATCTCTGTTTCCAAAACCTAAAAAAAAATTATATTTGCACTCCACTTACTCGGGTGGCGAAATTGGTAGACGCACCAGCTTGAGGGGCTGGCGCCCGTACGGGTGTGGGAGTTCGAATCTCCTCTCGAGTACATGTTCAAAGTATTCCTGCTTAGGGCATAAACCGGATTTTGAACATAAAAAAGTCCGGTTTTTTATGTTCAAATCGGCCTTTAATGCAGTTTAAGTGTTGTTCAAAGAATTCCTGCTAAGGGCTCTTGTAATTAAGGGGGGATTAGCAGATTTTTTTTGAACTCTTTTGACTGGAAGATATATTGTGGAGAATAAGTTTTCGTACCATTTATGAAGCTACATTAATTTTGAGTTCCTTAATTGGATATTTCGGCTTGATTGACCAGGTGTATCCGTAGCGGATTGACCAGTACAAGAAAACACAGACTCAATTGTATGATATTAATTATCAATTTGTTGAACTGGTCAGTTTAGCCCGAAACAGACTGACCTTAAATTCCGAAATGAGTTGATCACCCCTAGCGAAATCTCCAATCAAGATGGACATACGTTACAATACTTTTGTGCATGCACAGAAAACAGATTACAATTACAATACCTTTAATCTAAACCTTACCTATTTGTTTGGTCGCTCGAAAGTTTCTGGAAATAATAAAAACATATCATTTGACGAAAAAAGAAGGGCGCAATAGCAGCATAATTACAAATTGGCAGTTTTAACGCCGATAACACGGTTATTAATTATTCCGAATCTATCTGTTTAGGTTAAATGGAACAAAAAAAAATACTAATCAAATACGACATTTCCTTTTCGTTAGGTGGTAAGGGGCTGACATTAGTACTTGGGTAAGCGGCACCGGAAAATGTCAAGAAATGTATTCAGGAACAATACTTGGATATCTCGGACCTGATGTAGCACAAAAACGCTTTACATCTGAGCAATTTTTTTCCTGATGTCAGGAGTCCATTTATAAAAACATGGGTCTTTACAACAAATGGTTTCTAATTTGAAAGTTAAACTGCTCTCTAGTATGGCATTATTTATTTTTATTTAGGCAATTTTGCGGTGAAAGATGACCATGGATTTAAATACACGCCGTATGAAGATTCGCCCCGTTGAAGGAATAAACAAATATTACCGCTGAATTTATGCATTGCTTCGGCTGAATGAAAATTGAATAAGTTTGTAAATGAACAATAATAACCCACAACAAAAAAATGTGGAAGGAACGAAACGTATACTGCCTATAATACTAGCAACGGCTATTTTTATGCAGATGCTCGATTCAACGATATTAAATACATCGCTGCTGGCAATAGCCCGGGATCTCAACCAGTCACCATTAAATATGCAAAATGCAATTATTGGCTATGTGTTGACCCTTGCTGTTTTCATGCCGGTGAGTGGCTTTCTGTCTGACAAATTTGGCACCAAAAAAGTATTCATCTTCGCATTGATAATTTTTACGCTTGGTTCGCTTTTTTGTGCGTTATCCGGAAATCTGACCCAGCTGGTTTTATCCAGGATTATACAAGGGATCGGTGGAAGTCTGATGACGCCGGTGGGAAAATTAGCATTAGTAAAAACCTTTCCCAAAAAGGATTTGCTGAAAGCAATGAATTTTGCGATAATACCTGCATTAATCGGTCCGGTATTAGGTCCCCTGGTCGGCGGGTATATGGTCGATTTTTTATCCTGGCACTGGATTTTTTTAATCAATATTCCAATGGGCTTGATAGGTATCGCGCTCAGCCTCCGGTATATGCCAGACTACCGCTCAGCAGTGATTGATTTTGATTTAAGAGGTTTTTTGATCTTTGCCAGCGCATCCTTACTACTTTCGGTTTCACTTGAGCTTTTTGGCGACGTCGTTTATATCACCCCTGCGCTGGGTATAATGTTACTCGGTGTGACCATGCTCTATTTTTACTATCGTCACGCGACAAGTGATGATAATCCGATTTTTCCATTAAACCTTTTTAAAGTCCGGACATTCCGAGTAGGAATACTCGGCAATCTGGCTACACGTCTGGGCATTAGCGCCATACCGCTATTATTACCGATGATGATTCAGATTGCTTATTATCAATCGGCGGTTGTTTCGGGATGGATTATAGCACCAATGGCTTTAACGGCTATTATCGCTAAATCCCTGGTCATAAAAATCCTGAATAGATTCGGCTACAGGAACACTTTGATGGCGAATACTTTTATCATTGGATTGCTGATTTGTAGTATGGCTATTCCTGCCATCGGAGCTTCAATTTATTATTACATACCCATCATTGCCGTGTTGGGGTTTTTCAATTCCATCCAATTCACCGCAATGAATACCATTTCAATTGCTGACCTAAGAGGATACCACACCAGTAGCGGTAATTCGCTGGTTTCAGTCAACCAGCAACTTGCCATTGGTTTTGGGGTTGCGTTTGGACTAATTGTACTGAAGGTATTCAAGGGGGATAGCAAACTTATCAATGATGATATTCACAATGCTTTCCGCTACACTTTCCTCGTCGTAGGCCTACTGACTATTTTATCCGGTTTTGTTTTCAGAAGACTTCATTTTAAGGATGGTGATAATTTGAAATAATCAATGTTTGTCGCTTCCGCTCGAAGGGTATAAAGAAAATCTGACCAACTAAAAATGGATTGATACGATGGATTACATTTATTCAATTCATCTGTTTTTAATTTCTTCCAGGAATGGCAATCTTTTATTTCGAAAACTATATCTCAACTTCAGTAAGAATTTTAGTTTCGAAGTTATAGTTTAAGTGTTGGCTATGGTTGAACAACTCGAAGATTGTTAAACCCCAGACGATCTTAAATTTGCTCAGACCATAACAATGTAAAGTGATGATGGATTGGCATACCAAGACTGTTTAGCTCTTGAGATTGTGATCAGGAGTCTAAAGGTTATGCAATAGCGACTTCTTGACAAATCATCTTGAATGTATTCATCACAGCCAAATTTAAAATTTTCAGTAATAGGTTAACATATCAAGAACTGCTCTCACTTGAGCATTATTTTTAAAAAGCATTATAACCTTCAGGTATAATCAGAAGTTGTTGCTCCGCAACATATCGTAATGAAGGAAGTCCAATTTCTTTTCTCCTCTCATCTACGTTTGAAATATCCTCAATCATTGAGATAATTCGTTTACCACTCTTTCTGTCTATTTCCCAATAAGTACCATAGATTTGTTTCTGACGTTTAAGTCCTTTGTTCCTATCAATCAAAATAGCTAAATAATAAGGGGGGAATTTACCCGCAAGAACGGCACTTCTCATCAAAGGTTCTATCTCGTTGAGATCTCTTTCGTCATTTGATCCATCATTGAATGTGTGCATCAACAAAATAAATGCTGCATCAGCACCGTCTTTGCCTACATTTTCGCGACTGGGAAAACCGATTCTATCCATGATAGCCTTCAAACTTGCCATATTCTGCATATCGTTGATATGTATTAATGAATCTACTTTCTTGAAATTAAGGATTCCAAGCAATGATCTTAAGGTCTGATCTTTCTCCACCATAGTCAAAAGGGCTGTTCTTTCATCCAGGTTTTTAATCTCTGATAAATAGATACGTCTCATTTCAGCTACACCTTTCTGTAATTGCCGGTTTTGCTTAAAAAAGGTGAATATGAGGCTGTCCGCTGCAATCATATTCTGATCTGCTCCATTTCTGGCGGCTTTTCGGATTTGATTTCCAGCCTGTTTAAACCGCTGGAGCTGTAAATTGATTTTTGCGGCTGATAGTGATACTTCAGGGTTATTATCACTAATGGCTAATGCCTTTAGATATATATTATTTGCCTTGACAAGGTTTTTTGCTTTTGATAGACTGTCCGCCTTATTTACTAATGTAAAGTATTTGATCATTTCATTTTGGGCTGAGGCAACTGCAACCGTAGATAGAAAAATTGCAAAGAAAAAAAGTGTTTTAAGCATTCCTCTAATGATTAGTGTAAATATAAGGATAAGGATGGTTCGGATGTTTCGTGAATATAGTTGTTTTCCGTGCCGGTAACATTTTTTTAACAATCATTAACTATCAAGTAATGGATTTCAGGACAGAAGATATGCACTGATTTTCCGGTTTGGCGATTTGGCACAAGCAATACAATAACGTCTAAGCGTGTTATACGCCTTATTACCAAGGTTCGCTATCTAGTTATTCGGATTCACCAATCAATGCTCAAGATGCTTGAAACCTTTACCGACGATTTATTTTTTTACAAAATAATAGGTCAGCTTCGCGGTAGTGTAGGCTGGGTCATTGTTATACGGTACTTCCGTAGACCATGTCATTTTATCATTATCTATGGTGATCTTATAGGTTTCGGTTGGATTATTTGTGATGCTGATGTAATTGATATTATTGTTATTATAGAAACTATAGTTATATGTTCTAGTCCCCCTGGCATCAACGCTTTTAGCGGAATTATCACCGGCAAATTCCCAGGCTTGTCCATTTAGAACGGGTTGGTCTACGGTTTTGGCAAGCTTCCCTGAGGCATCATAATACTCAATTTTGCCCGCCGTGGTTATCCAATTACCCGTTATTTTTACTTTAAGTGCTTCAGGATCGTTAACAGTTGGATCATCCTGTGCATCTTTTTTGCAGCTGATAAAGAAAAAACAAAAAATAAGGGATAGCGCGTATAGTTTAGATTTCATAGAATAATTTTACTCAATAACCTTTCGCCGCTATAATAGTTTTACTATCGCTATAACCATCGGACGAAATTGTATCAGATATCTTTGAATCATTTCGACGCCAATAAGGCGAATACGAAATGAATGGTATGGTACTATATTCTGATGTTTTGTGGCCATATTACTTATTCAATTAATCAATGACTGAGGAAATCAAGTACGATTTGATTAAAAAGTTTGGGGTTTTTTAATGGTAAGTAGTGATCTTCACCCTTGACGATTTGCACGCTGGAACTTTTGATATGGGAGTGGATTAGAAGGGTGTGTTCCGATTTAATCACATCAGACTCACCAGCCAGGATCAGTGTGGGAATGTTTGTCTTATTTAACTCATCTTCATTTATCCGGGGTTCCCGTAATACCAATTGAGTGAGTCGCAACTGGTTGTTGGATGCGGCATCTTGAAGATTCATCAGGCTATCTCTACGTTTTTCAAACATTCGGACAATATCTTCCTTTATGGCCCTGCTGCCCGGAAAAATATTTGCGCCCATCAGGACCATTTTATTTATTTTGCCAGGGTGTTTCAAAGCAAACTCAATGGCTGTATTTCCGCCATCACTCCAACCCAGTACATTCGCTTTTTTGATGTTGATGGAATCCATTACCGCCTTTAGGTCATCCGCAAAAAGCCTGTAGCTATAGGCCATCGTATCTCGGTTGATGCTATTTCCATGTCCACGGGTATCTATGGCAATGACCTGATAATGTTCCGCTAGCGATGCTATCTGGTTTCGGAACGAGTTGATGCTCTCGCTGTTTCCATGGAGCAGAATCAGTGGAGTACCTTTTCCATAACTCTCATAATAGATTTCTCCGTTTGCCACCTTGATACGCTTTCCATTGTTGTTTCCGTACAATGCCCCGGATATCTCCGGATCAACTTGCGTTATCCCATCCAGGTTTTCCTCCTGTTCTTCTTCCTTCATATTTTTGGTTTTCCTGGTTGATACTTCCAGGCCAATAAGCAAATGCGAACTGGAAACTTTTTGCCACGTTGCCTCGCTTTTTATTCTGTAGAGGCTTGAGCGCAGCGGACTGGGGAATGAAGGGATAAAAAATGCCTGCCTGCTCGTGTCCCCGGGTAAAGACTCGAGTTCAAGAATGGACAGCGAAATGGCAATTTCTTTTCTTCCCTTTATCTCGATCTGGTAAGGACGCAAATCTATGGTCTGGACCTTCGGCATTCCCTGCTCAGATGAGCCAGACACATCGAACACCACATCCTTACCCAGCAAGGACTGTTCGGGAATTCCATTTTTAATTCCATATACATTCAGTCTGAACTTTATCTTTTTGAAATGTCTTCTGTTGATGCCGAAATTAAGTGTTCTTAGGTAAACATCCGGGTCTATTTTAAGAATAGTCGCCTGTTCGCGGCCTTTTTCATCGCTGAATCTAGGTATATTTTTATACATTGCAGGGAAGAACACCAGATTAGCCGACCAGCGTCCATAGCTTTTTATTTTTCTTTGCCCGGCATTTATTTCCACGGTTTTAAGGTTTAGAGGCAACTCCTTTAAAGAAATGATCTTGTTTCCATTGATGAACTGTTCTATATTCATTCTAGCGGTCTGAAAACCTATTGCCGAGAATATGAGCGAATCTGTTTTAGAGGTTTCATCTGGGCGATAGCTTAGCCTATATTGCCCCAGTGAATCAGAAACGGTACCGATAGCCTTACCTCTAAGGCCGATACTAACAAAAGGAACTGGCAGGAGGGTGTGTGCATTTATAGTTTTTCCTGATACTTGCCTGTCTTGGGCATGAACGCCAGTATTTATAAAAATAAAAGGTGCGAGTGTAATAACGAGAAAAAACTTAATAGTCGCGTATCTAGAAGGGATATTTTTTTGCATTTTAAGGCCGTTTTCAGTTATGATGAGATCCCGAGGAAAAAGGTTGCAAGTACAGGGTTTTTATATTATTTCGACCTAGGTATAATCAACCCGATAGACGCCTGGCAAATGCTAGAGAAGAAGGGACAGAAACGTCGTTAATATGGAGATTTCGGACTGTGACAGCATAAGATTTCGGAAAAAACTGGTGCCAGGTGGTTTCAGTAAAAAATGATCCAGTCAAACAATTGATAATAAATATGTCTTAAATATTCAAAAACTTTTTGCAGTTGGTCAGTTCTCTACGGTATTGGGTAGTCATAGCTGCCAAAATCCCCATTCAAATGAAAAAGCAAAACTGAATTTTCTTGATCATAATGGTAAAATTACTTATAGCCTGCCCGGATAAATTGATTAGACTAAACTGCACTTTCCTTAATTTAGGTTCTGAAATTGCTTGGGACTCAAGCCTGTCTGCTTTTAAAAAGCCTGGAAAAATAGGAGAGGTTCTCAAAACCCAGCATATAAGCGGTTTCTGATATGTTTTGTGCGGAGCCTTTCAACAGATTTTTGGCTTCCGAAATCAAAAAAATATGTATCAGTTCAAGGGCAGTCTTTCCCGTTTCCTGCTTCAACAGATCACTCAGATAATGTGGAGAAGTATTGAGCTGCTGGGCGATAAAAGTAACTGATGGTAATCCTCTTATTTCGCCACCCGCTACGTATGTCGTTAGAATCTGATTGAATCTGGACAATGTTTTTCCGCTGGCCTCCTTGCGGTTGATAAATTGCCTTTTATAATAGCGCTGCGCATACCTGAGTATGGACACGATGTGACCTATCATAATCTCCCGACTATACTCGTCCTGGTTGTTTAGGTATTCCGATTTTATCTTATCGTGCAGTTCCCATATTATTTTTTCTTCACTCGGCGAGAGGTGAAGGGCTTCATTGACTTCATAATCAAAAAAACTATACTTTTTGATATCTTGATACAGGGCATGGGCCAAAAGAAAATCCTCATGGAAAAAAATCAGAAAATCATCCTCCTCGAACACCAGATCCTGAAAGGCAATGATTTGTCTGGGCCTTGTAAAAGACATCGAGCCGTTCTGGTGATCGTATTTGGTCTTGCCATATCCAAAGGTACCGGATTTGAGTTTTTTAAAGCCGATCATGTAAAAGTCGGTGGTAAACTGCTGATAACCACTTGAACAGCTTCCGCCACATTTGACCAGGCTGATCAAAGGGTTCTCGGGCTGGGCGAAGCCACTGCTTTTATGGAACTCACTGATGGTTTTATAATGTTTCATCGGGGGAAGAATTTAAACAAACCTACACCTTATCCGGCGTAGATTTGTCAGTAAAATATAATGCTTAAAATAACCTGCTAGCTGCCATGTGCCGCTAAAGAAACCTCTTTCCAGGCCTCCCAGGTCTCCAGCCGGTTTTGATAAACCGACTTGATCCAGGGATAAGCCACCTTGCCGAGAAATAACCTCAAAGGTGGATGCTCACTATCAATGAGCTGTAATACTGCCGGCGAGGTGGCGAGCGGATCGCCATAATCGCCGGGTTTTGCATTATCCTTCATCGCCTGACGGATCGGATCATAGATTTCCAGTGGAGCACTTTGTACTGCGGAAGCGCCTGCCCAGTCCGTAGCAAAGCCATTTGGTTCTAGTAAGGTCACCTTGATCCCGAATCCTGCTACTTCAGCAGCCAGCGATTCACTCAAACCTTCCACGGCGAATTTCGAAGCGCTGTAAATCCCTAAATTTGGGATGGCGGTCAATCCTAGTGCACTTGATACCTGTATGATATGGCCATGGCCCTGATTTCTCATTACCGGCAGGATGGCCTGTGTCACCCAAAGCAGACCAAACACATTGGTATTGAATTGCCCCCTGGCCTCAGTTTCGCTGGCTTCCTCAATGGCACCGAATAATCCAAAACCGGCATTGTTGATCAATACATCAATACTGCCCAGAGCGGAATTTGCAAATGCTACCGCTTCGAACACCGCTTTCCGGTCATCGACATCCAGCATGATTGGGGTGAACGAGTCCCCAAACTCATTCTTTAGATCATCAAGATCCGAAAGTTTCCTCGCCGTCGCCGCTACTTTATCCCCACGCTCTAAAAATGATTTTGCCCAGGGCTTTCCAAAACCCCGTGATGCACCTGTTATTAAAATTGTTTTCATCTTTCTGAATTTTATACTGCAAATCTAGTCTCAGGTATCTGGCCGGGTTTATACAAAACGGGGAATTTTTAATACAAAAGGGAGGAAAAAAATGAATTGATTGCTCGCTTTGGTGAACCTGTGATGACTAAAGCTTTCCAACGCCGATTTTTAGTTGTTCAGGATTACTTTACCGTTGCAATAATTTAGTAGCTTAGCCATACCTAAATCACATCGCTATGAATCTTTCCTCAGGAGATAAGCCCCACTTCAGCACTTTTAAGGACCATTCTGGAAAGACTGTATTTTTTACCAGCCTGCTCTCTGCCACGTTTTGCTTCTGCGTCCTATTTAGTTCAGCCCAGCAAAGACTGAGCGAAAGAATTACTCAGGTGGAGAACAACCTGACGGGCCAAACGCTCATTAGTGGCGAAAAACCAATGAATCTTCAGGATAGGATGAAACATTATAAGGTCAAGGGGTTGAGTATTGCGGTCATCAAAGATTATAAGGTTGATTTTGCCAAGGCTTATGGCATGGCAGATTCCTCGACCAAAACTACAACTAAAACCCTTTTTCAGGCGGCCTCTATCAGTAAATCCTTTAACGCTCTGGCCATGATTAAACTCTTCCACGATAAAAAGCTGGACCTATATGCCGACATTAATACCTATCTGAAAAGCTGGAAGTTTCCATATGATTCCCTTTCCAGGGGCAAAAAGATCAATACGGCTAACCTACTTAGTCATACTGCGGGCCTTAGCGTCCACGGATTTGGTGGCTACGAGGTGGGGGATCCTTTGCCCAGCACCATCCAGATTTTAAACGGAGAAAAGCCGGCTAACTCTGATCCGGTACGCTCGCAATTTGCGCCCGGAGAGAAAATGCAGTATTCGGGCGGCGGGACGACCATCAGCCAACAATTGCTGGCTGATATCACAGGCAAACCTTACCAGGATTATCTAAACAATAACATCCTTAAAGCTACGGGCATGAATGAAAGTACTTTTGCCCAGCCGCCTGTGGATAATAAAAAGCAGTATCTTGCCACTGGTTATTTAGCTGATGGATCACCGCTGAAAGGACGCTATCACATTTACCCTGAGCAGGCGGCAGCCGGCCTTTGGACCAATCCATCCGAGCTAGCTAAGTACATCATCGAAACCCAGCTGGCTTTGCAGGGTAAGTCGGATAAGGTATTAAATCAGTCTGATACCAAAATCCGCCTGAGCCCATACGAAAACACCAATAGTTCAGCGCTTGGTGTTTTCATCGAATCTCCTGAGGGTACCAAATACTTTGGTCATGGAGGATCCAACCGTGGATTTCAGTCGGCTTACTATGGCAGCCTGGACGGTGGAAATGGCTTGGTGATTATGGTCAATTCCGACAATGGTAGCATCATTCCGGAAGTCATCAACAGCATTGCCAAGGTTTATGGCTTTAAGGGGCTTTATAACACTAAAATCATTACTATAACCGAGGTTTCAGAAACCACACTGGAAAACTATATTGGCCGATACGAGCTTGCGCCAAATTTCATCCTGAGCATTACCCGTGAGGGAAAACAGCTTTATGCGCAGGCCACCGGACAGCGGAGAATCGCGGTACTTGCAGAAAGCCAGACTAAATTTTTCTCCAAGGATATTAATGGTACGGTAGAATTTGTTTCTGATGAAAACGGAAAGATAAAGGAACTTATTTTGGTGCAGGGGCGGACCATCCATGCTAAGAAGCTTTGAGCCCGCATTTAGTGCCTTACAAAAAATGTAAATACCCAGCCAAAAATCTTAGCTCTTTATTTATTGCCTTGCGGTACCTCCGCAAGGCATATATAGGAGTTATTCTATGAATCCTTTATTCCTCAAATCAAGGATTATGGGTTCTAAAACAGTACAGAGCTCATCTAGCTGTGTAAAGTAATCTTTCTTCGGGGTACTTTTGTGAATGTTAAAGCCCTGTAAATTAAATATCTACAGGGCTTTTTTTGCGCAAATACGTTTTAGGTACAGTTATATTCTTCTGCTTGAAATAAATAGTCTAACCACTTTGACCTAGGCAATTACTCCATTTGGTCAATAGATATGTTTGTCACTCTTACTGCTTGATAGATAAATCTTGAAAGATCATCGTTTCTTTTAACTTATCAATTTGTAAGCTTATTCTTCCCGATTTATCACATACAAATAGGATAGCAAAATTACCTTACTTCCATTTTTAGAAGTTTAATCACTTATTATTACTTTAGCAGTTATGCAAGTCTTATCAATATTATTATTCCTTTAACAACTTTTACGGTGAGTTTGAGGTACTGATAAAAAAAATCGGAAATACACGTTTATATAGAGAAGCGAACTGAAAAAAAGATTTTGCAAAAACAGTTAAAAAGAAAGAGGACCTTTCGTTGAGTCACGGTGAGGTCTACTCTGCAGTTTATTTGACTTCTGTAGAATTCCAGAAACATCGTGATACGGATATCTTTGACGATGATTTTTGCATCCATGCCATCGCAGTGCGAGGAGGGCGGGTATCAGAGAGTGAACTTGAGAACCTAAGCCTTCGGGTAATCTCAAAAACTCTAGATAAAAATATTAAGAGTTTCATCAATCAATTACAACGACACCTTAAAGAAAGTGATAATTACGGTGAAGGTGTAGGCAATGGAATGCTATATGGCAGAACCTTTTACAACCGATCAGAAATTGTAAGAAAAACATTATGGTTCTTCTTTGAAAGGAAGTTCCAGCCCTTGTCAGTTGATTAAAATGAACCGGGTGTGAGACTTGCTTCTGGTCGTGAATATTAATCTTGATTTTATATTTCAAAGACTTATCTTTGATTTTTACAAATAAAATGAACTCCATCACGATCAAAGAATTTTATCAGGATATATTGGGAGAAAGCTGTCCTGATATAAATCAATTTCTAACGGATAACATTCATAAAGATGTTGGCCATTTCAATGTTTTTGATATTTCAGAAATTGCCAAGACCTGCACCTCGAAAACAGGTATGCCTTACAATAAGAGAACTTATTACAAGATAAGCTTAATTAGCGGGCAAAATAGAGTGGAATATGCAGATAAAACGGTGGTGATTGACGATTGCGCTGTGCTGTTTGCTTCTCCTAAAATCCCTTATAACTACACCCATCTCTGTACCGAGCAATCTGGACATTTTTGCGTTTTTACCAAAGATTTTCTTCCTGCCTCAAAGATTGGGTTAGAACTCGACAATCTGCCTGTTTTTTCGCCACAAAGCGATTTCGTCTATCAAATATCAACAGAACAGTATCAAAAATTTGAAATGGTTTTCTTAAAAATGCATGAGGAAATACAATCTGATTATATTTATAAGTACGATTTATTAAGGAACTATTTGATGGAGCTGATTCATTTTGGGCAAAAATTAAAGCCTATTCTGCCGGTTGAAAACATTAAAACTGCCGCTTCGAGAACCACAACCTTATTTATCGAGCTATTGGAAAGACAGTTTCCGATTGAAAATTTTAGTCAAATCTTAAAACTAAAAACCCCAGCAGATTTCGCCGGGATTTTAGGCGTTCATATCAACCACCTTAACAGAGTTTTGAAAGATACCACAGGCAAAACCACGGGCGAAATTATCGGCAGCCGCATTTTTAGAGAAGCCAAAATTTTGCTTACACAAACTTCCTGGAATGTTTCTGAAATTGCCTTCACATTAGGATTTGAAGAGGTAGCGCATTTCTCAAATTTTTTTAAGAAATATGGAAATCAGTCGCCACAACATTTCAGAGAACTAGCTATTGTTTGATTTTCGCAAATTTTCGTTTGATTTGTACAAACGCCTCGTTAGCTTTGTTGATGATCTTTGTTTTAGTAATTAAAACGAAAAATAATGACAAGTAAAATAGCTTTAGTAACAGGTGCCAGCCGCGGGTTGGGTAAAGATTCGGTTATCGCATTAGCAAATAGAGGATTTGATATTATTCTAACCTACCAAACAAAGAAAGAATCTGCTGACGAAGTAGTAAAAGAAATCGAAGCATTAGGGCAAAACGCATTTGCATTACATTTGGATATCTCCTCAACTGCTGGATTTAATCAGTTTGTTTCGGAGGTAAAAAATCTTTTAGATACCCAATTTTCTTCAGCAAAATTAGATGCGTTAGTAAATAATGCCGGAATCGGAATTAACGAGAGTTTCGAAACTACAACTGAAGAAACATTGGATGCAATGACAAATATCCATTTTAAAGGACCTTATTTCTTAACGCAAAAGTTATTGCCTTTATTAAATGATGGAAGCAGCGTGGTGAACACTTCTTCCGGGTTGGCAAGATTCTCTTTTGCAGGTTATTCAGCCTATGGCGCAATGAAAGCAGCCATAGATTCATTATCAAGATACCAGGCTGTAGAATTGGGAAGCAGAAAAATCAGAGTTAATTCTATTGCTCCTGGAGCTATCGAAACAGATTTTGGGGGCGGTGCCGTTCGTGACAGTGCAGAATATAACCAGCTTATTTCTTCACAAACTGCCCTAGGAAGAGTGGGTTTGCCTGATGATATTGGAAGCGTTGTTGCATTTCTTTGCTCAGATGATGCTAAATGGATTAATGCACAAAGAATTGAAGTATCTGGTGGATTCAGAGCTTAATTCCATCTAGTACATATCTAAAACCCATTTAACAATCTGTTAAATGGGTTTTTGCTTTTATAAAGATTATATGATAAATGCTCATTTAATAATTATCTAAGTTTTTTGTGAGATTTAAAATATAGAGGTATTTATGCAAAGTTCAAATGTATGATGAGATTATCCATTTAAATTTTTAGGCAGCAAAATCTCATTGATATTGCGACATATTTTTTAATGTTGAGTTTAAAAGTTAGTTTTGTACACTAACCGAATATATATTAGGAGCAACCTGTCTGATCCAAAATTTGAAAATGGGGTAAATAGGGTAGAAAATGAGCATAAGAATTTTGATGATTATTATCAATCAACCTCAAAACGAAAATTTGAAGGTTGGCCAATTCTTTGGGTTTTTAATTGTACTCCTTGTAGTATTTCTAATTCTGTGCTATACATGAACAACCACAAGTATTTTAAAGTGGATTGATGGGAAGTAGTGGATCTGATTTTCGAATAGCTGGAATACAGATATTGCTATTCATTTTTAAATGAATACTTGATGAGCGTTAATTTAGATTGGAACGTATTAAAATTTTTCGTCATCGCTGGGAATCTGTTCAGCTGAGAAATAACAATATAACATAAGACCAAAAGATAATATGTAAAATACTGCGGTGATAATTAGGAAAGTGCTCATAATGTTGATTATTTGGTTAGTGTAATTATAACATTAAGTTATCATAAATATTATAGTAGAAACGCTGAATGATTCAATAATTATCAACATTTTCAGAAATAGTGTTGAAAACTATTTACTTAGTTGGTTTATCATTTTGGCGCCTGCTTAAATTTTCGTCGTAATTGCTCTTATGTAGGAGTTTGTCTGTCTGATTTACCCCCTCAATATGACCTAAATAGCAACACATCAATTTTATAGTATTGGCTAATTTTATTTTGTCTTTAATAAACCAATTAAATATGAGTGTACAGCCAAAATGCAGCAAACTTTATGGTTTTATGGTGCTATACGATATGCAGACCGATTTTCTCGTAAGAGCGCTAGACGAGATAAAGGAAGCAGATGCACAAAAACGATTGGATACGAAAGCAAACCACATCGCTTGGATAACCGGGAGTGTGGTTTCTGGTCGCTATTATCTTGCAAGCTTATTGGGTATTGATGCTGAATTTTTAACAGGTGAACTTTTTAAAGATAACCATGGAATAATTGATGACGCTAATTATCCTTCATTAGCTGATTTTAAAAAAGATTGGGAGTCGATTTCACCCTCGCTGCAGGAGGCATTGAGTAATGCATCAGAAGAAAAATTGAATCAAAAAATAGAAATGCCAGGCATGGAAATGACTTTGTTTGATATGGTTAGTTTTACCAGCTATCGCGAAGCCAATTGCATCGGACAAATTGCACTGTGGAGAAGGTTGCTGGGCTACGCAGGAATGAGTTATATGTAATCGTTAACTAAATTTGCACTTGTTTGCATCAATTGAATTCAAAAGATAAACGTTAATGAGGAACAAAAAACTGGAGCTTTTACAACCCTTTGTAGGAAATTGGACTACCCAAGGACATACAGTTGATGGAAAGAGCATTATAGGTACCGATGTGTATAAATGGATAGACGGCGCTTTTTTTATGATACATTATGTGGATGTCTGTTTTGCGGATATGAAGTCTAGCTCGATAGAAATTATTCATTATGATGATTTAGAAGATGTTTTCAGAACACAAGCCTTTGGAAGCGATGGTTCAATATCAATATCTACAATAAAAATATTTGATGACATCATTCTCATTTTTGCTGATAGTGAGCGTTTTCAAGGTAAATTTAAGCTTAATAAAATAGAAGGTACTTGGGAACAAAGAATTAATGGAGAGTGGCAACAGTGGATGGATATTCAACTAACAAAGACATCATGCCGTTGAAGAAACTTAGTTTAAATGGCAAAGCCGAAGTTGATGAATTTATCAACCAGTTGAATCATCCTTATAAGGAGGAGATATTGCTGTTGCGTTCCATCATTATCAATGCTAACAGTGATATAACGGAAAGGGTAAAATGGAATGCACCAAGCTTTTATAGCAAAAATGATATGGCTGCGTTTAATCTTAGGGCCAAGGGATATGTTCAAATTATATTTATCTTTTATGATGGCAAAATGCTTGAAGATTCATCGTTTTTACAAGGGAGTTGGAAAGATAGAAGAGAAGCTCGGTTTTACGGTGTGGAAGACATCAAAATGAAGCAATCTGCATTGGAGCAGTTTGTAAATAACTGGCTAAGTTTATAAAACAGACAACATAAAACTTAATAAACTAAAACATGAAAATTGCAGTAATTATTATCCGCGTATTATTAGGAGGCATGTATATTTTTGCTTCAGTACCAGTTCTTTTTAATATTTCGATGGGCGAAATGCCCAAAATGACGGCTGATCAAACCACCTTTATGTCGGGAATTATGGTAGCCAAGTACTTATTTCCTTTAATTAAAGTTACAGAGTTGATAGCTGGCCTGATGTTATTAATAGGAAGAACGGCACCATTAGCAGCAATAGTTATTTTTCCAATAACCTTAAATATTTTCTTGTATCATGCTTTTTTAGGCCCTAAAGAATTACCTATGGTTGGTGTAATGTTATTATTTAATTTGTTTTTATTTTACGCTTACCGCCAAAAATATTTGCCTATCATTTCGAAATAATATTTTTCCTTATTAAAACTTTCTAATACTTTTTTGCTTTATTTATTGTTTCAATATAAAAGATGATTAATTATCTTTAAAAACTAACTGATAATAAAAATATGAGAAAATTTCCCTTTTTGCTGCTGCTTTTTGTGGCTGTTTCATTTTCGGCATTGGCGCAAAGCAAAGATGCTATAGTTGGTAAATGGCTTAATTCATCTGGCGAAGGACAAATAGAGATCTTCAAAAAAGGAGACAAATATTATGGAAAGTTGGCCTGGATGAAAGAACCAAATCTAAATGGAAAACCAAAATTAGATGCCAGAAATCCAGATGCTAGCTTGCAAAAGAGACCACTACTTAATTTAGAGATTTTGAAGAACTTTGTTTATGAAGATGGCAAATGGACCGATGGTACGATATACGATCCAAAAAGTGGTAAAACTTATAGCTGTAACATGACTTTAAAAGGAAATGATGTTTTAAACGTTCGGGGTTATGTAGGGATTTCACTACTTGGACGTTCGGAAACCTTTAGAAGAGTAAAATAGTTAAGATGAAAAAAATATTATGGTGCCTTTTAATGGCACCTTTTTTTTGCGCTGCACAATCGGTTTCGTTAAAACCACTGAACGAAATCACCAAAACCAGTTTACGTGGATTAAGTGTGGTAAGTGATAAGGTAATTTGGGTAAGTGGAAACAATGGATCAGTTGGAAAAACTGTTGATGGTGGTAAAAACTGGCAATGGGTTAAACCCAAGGGTTACGAAAAACTCGATTTTAGAGATATCGAAGCCTTTGATGATAAACAAGCTATTATTGTAAATGCAGGTTCACCGGCTTACATTTTAAAAACAATTGATGGCGGTACAAATTGGACTGAACATTACAAAAACGCAGATTCGGCGATTTTTTTGGATGGATTAGCATTTTGGGACAAAAACAAAGGCATTATCTTCGGCGATCCGATCAAGGATAAAATGCAGCTACTTAAAACTGTAGATGCTGGTAAAACCTGGGAGGATATATCTCCGAACTTAAAAGTTTCCTTGGCGAAAGGTGAGGCTGGCTTTGCTGCGAGTGGAAGCACCATTAAAACCTTATCGGGTGGCAAAGTTTGGATCTCTACAGGTGGAATGGTCTCTAATATTTATTATTCTGATGATTACGGTCAAAATTGGAGCGTATTTAAATGCCCAATTTGGCAAGGTAAAGAAACTACAGGTCCATTTTCTATGGATTTCTATAATTCAAAAGTAGGTGTTGTTGTAGGCGGCGATTATGTTCAGGATAAAATAAACGCTAACAATGTGCTGCTTACCAGTGATGGTGGCCAAACTTGGGAAAAGCCAATTACACCTGTTTTGGGTTATCGATCTGGCGTAACTTACGTTAATGCAAAAACGCTGGTAGCTACAGGCACATCAGGTACCGATTTATCCATTGATGGCGGTAAGAATTGGAAACATATTTCTGATCAAAGTTTTAATGCTATTCAAAGAAGTAAAAAAGGCAAGGCTATTATTTTGGCTGGAGAAAAAGGATCTGTCTATCAGTTAAGCCTAAATTAAATTATTGTTAATCTGTAACAGAAGGACCAATCTTCGTTCTAAACGGTATAATAAATTTTTGGTTAAGTGCATTTAAGTTCAATAATTTTGTTTCTTTGCTCTATCTAAATATCAAAAACAAAGCTTATCTGTGATAAAACTTACAATCAAATATTTCTAGTTCTACAATCAATTTTGTAATATTAGAATTTTATAACACAGATTAGGAAATAGGCGCAATGGCTTTTTACAAACATTATTCATTCGATCTTTGGTTAACGTTGATTAAATCAAACCCAACGTTTAAACTCGAAAGAACCAAGTACTTTCATGCTAAGTTTAATGCCAAGCAAAAAAGTATGGATGAGGTGGGTGCTATTTTTCGCCAGGTAGATTTGATGGTGAATGCCATTAACGAAAAAACCGGTAAAAATGTTGATGCTGATGAAATGTACCTCATGGTGATTAGCATAATCAACGATTTCAGTTTTGCTTTTAACGAGGTAGATTTAGAGAAGATTTATTATGATATGGAAGAGCTGCTTTTTGAACACATGCCGCTTGTATATTGTGAAAATTGTTTACCCGTTCTTTCTCAAATAAAAGAAAGCAATTTAAGTTCTACCAATATTTTAAGTAATACCGGATTCATCAAAGGTAACACCTTAAAAAAGGTGCTTCATCATTTACAAATAGATCAATTTATCGATTTTCAATTGTATTCTGATGAGGTACGGCTATCAAAACCAAACCCTAAATTTTTCGAATTGATGTTAAACAACATTGATAGAAGCAAACATCCCGAACTTGATTTACAACATATTATTCATGTTGGGGATAATCCACATGCTGATATTCGGGGCGCTAATGCAATGGGTATACAAAGTATGTTGATCAACTCCAATAATCAATCTATTTTAACGTTACTTTCATGATTCCTTACACCTACTCACTTCACAAAATTGATAACACAGCCGATTTTGGCTTCAATCCCGATCATTACAGTCGTTTTAAATTTGGTGATAACTTCATTGCAAGATCGTTTGGTAAAGATTTAGCAGATGGATTTATTAAATATTACCTGGCTGATAATTTGATTACTGATCAAATCGTAGTCATTTCAAGTCCGTACAGTTTTATTCCCACAGCTACCTTTGCGATGAAAAACTATTTCGTTTCCCAGCTAAATCGCTGGTTGGTAGAAAACGGAGGCTTGCAGGTACAAGAAACCAAAGTGCACAGAACGGTTACTTACAAGGAAGATTATGGCGAGCTAAGTGCCGAAGAACGTTTAAGCCTGATCGGCAATGATTCTTTTCACATTGATAAAGATTTTCTAGTTGGAAAAACCTTATTATTTCTCGATGATATCAGGATAACAGGTAGCCATGAGCGAATGATTTTGAAAATGGCTAAAGCGTATGGCTTATCAAATGAAATGCATATGCTCTACTTTGCCGAGTTGGTGAATAAAAACATTCATCCAAACGTAGAGAATTTCTTAAATTACCACCAAATCAAATCAATTTTCGATTTGGAGGAAATTATAGATGGAGGGGATTTTTGTTTCAACACCAGAATTGTTAAGTATATTCTCAATACCGCTTCAGAAAGTTTTAGCATCTTCCTCGAACGTAGAAATGGCGATTTTATAAACGAATTGTACGATTTGGCGCTAGGAAATGGCTATCATATCATTGAAGCTTACGCCAAAAATTTACATCAAATTAAAAATTACATCAAAAATAACAACTATAAATTAATTTAAGATATGGCTATTAACTTGCAAAAAGGACAAAGAGAAAACATTGATGCACCTAAATTTACAATCGGTTTAGGCTGGGATACCAACAGCTCTTCAACTGGTGCTGCATTCGATTTAGATGCCTCGATTTTTATTTTAAACGATCAGAAAAAACTGGTTTCTGACGAAAATTTTGTTTTCTACAACAACTTAACTTCTCCTGATGGAGCAGTGGAACATACAGGCGATAACTTAACTGGGGATGGTGATGGTGATGATGAACAAGTGAAAGTAGATTTGACTAAAATAGATCCAAGAGTAAGCGAAATTTGTGTGGTGGTTACCATCCACGATGCTGAAACCAGAAAACAAAACTTTGGTCAGGTAAGAAATTCTTTTGTAAGAATATTCGATGCCACAACCAATGAGGTGATTTTGAAGTATGAATTGGAAGAAGATTTTTCAATCGAAACAGCAGTTGAGTTTGGCAGAATTTACAAACGCGAAGGCAAATGGAAATTTGAAGCGGTTGGAATGGGAATGAAAGGTGGTTTACAGGATTATTTAAACAAATATCAATAAAATTATGGCAATCAATCTTCAAAAAGGTCAGCGAATCAATTTAGAAAAATCAAACGGAAGCAAGCTGCAAAATGTTTGTGTTGGTATTAACTGGGGCGCTATCGAAAAGAAAGGAATGTTTGGTTTCGGTTCATCAAAAGAAGCCGTAGATTTAGATGCCAGCTGTGTTTTATATAACCACAGTAAGCAACTTCTAGAAGTGGTTTATTTCGGTAACTTAAAATCTAAAAACGGATCGGTAAAGCACAGTGGCGATGATTTAACTGGCGACATGGGTGGCGACGATGGCCTGGATAACGAAGTGATTACTTTGAATTTAGCTCAATTGGATGCCAATGTTAATTACGTAGCTTTTGTTTTAAATAGCTTTAGAGGACATGATTTTGGTACCATTCCATTTGCTTCTATCCGTATTTACGAAGGCACCAGCAAACGTGTAAATGAGGTTTTCGCTACCTACGATATTGCAAATGATGCTGCCTTTAAAGGCTCAGTATCTATGGTTATGGGCGTTTTCTACAAAAAAAATGGCGAATGGAAATTCAATGCCATCGGAGAACCAACCCGCGATAAAAAATTAGAAGAAACGGTTAAAACTGTAACTCAAAACTATTTATAGTTTACAGCTTAAATATAACTATGGAAACCAACCCAAACGAAGCGATCCCGAATTTAACGCCAGTTAAACTTGATAAAGATGGCAATGTAAATCTCGAAGTAATTACCACTGAAGAAACTGCAAAATATAGAGAGATTGCAAAATCTTTAGAACCATCTGATGTGAATTCCATTTTAAATTATGGAAGTGAAGCACAAAATTCGATGGAGAAATACAGTAACGATTTCTTAGCATCGGTAAGAACTTACAACAGTGGTGAAGTGGGCGGTCTTATTAACGAACTGCTTACCGAACTGAACTATATTGATGTTTCTGAACTGGAACAAAGTGGCTTCAAAAGTTTTATCTCTCGCATTCCATTTTTAAAAAATCTGGTTGTTGATGTGAAAAAACTATTCCAGAAATATGATGTAGTGGTTAATAATATTGATAAGATCACCAACAAAATCAAAGCTGGTCGATTAAACTCAATTAAAGACAATACCGCTTTACAAACTATGTTTGATAGCAATGTAAGCTACATCAAACAAATGGAAGATTTAATTATTTCTGGTCAGTTGAGATACAACGAACTGCAGCTTAAACTTGCCGAAATGGAAGGCAGACCTGCAGATTACCAAGATTATGAGATAGCTGATTTGAGAGATTTCACCAGCCGCCTGGATAAACGTTTGGCGGATATGAAAATTGTTCGTTTCATTATGTTGCAGTCTCTGGCTCAGATTAGGGTAGTGCAAAATAACAATACATCGATTGCAGAAAAAGCACAGTCTATTGTTTCTACCACGATTCCGGTTTGGAAAAACCAGTTAACCATTGCGGTTGCACTACAAAGGCAAAAAGCCAATGTAGAAATGCAAAAGAAAGTTTCGGATACAACAAATACCATTTTGCAGAAGAATGCAGAGATGTTAAAACAAAATAGTATCGATGTTGCTAAAGAAAATGAAAAAACTGTTGTTTCTTTGGAGACCTTAAAAATGACAACCTCTTCGTTAATTGAAACATTAAACGAAGTGAAACAAATTCATGAAGCTGGGGCACAAAGCAGAAAAGTACTCGATGGTGAATTGAAAACTTTAGAAGCAGAGTTGAAAAAGAACGTGACGAGGGTGAGCTAAACTAAACTATGGATGAATACCGTTTAAATATTTTAAATAAATCAAACGCAGAGATCAACCGTTTACAATTGCTCTCTGCGTTTTTTGATGATGAAATTATTTATAAAATCTTCTTAAGAACGCAGGTTATTCATCAACTATTTTCCAATAATGAAGATTTGGAAATAGAAAAACTCGATCTTTTTCATTTACAATTTACGGATAGTGTTATTGCCTTACTCCGGAAAATTAAGAAAAGCAATGAGAAAAATGTGGCCTTAATTTATGATGAAATTGATCTGAATGAAGCCCTAATTGATAAAATTTCAGGCTCGCTCGATGATAAAAATAAATTCACGCAAGATAAACAGAAGCAAACATTAAAAGTAAACCAATCGCTTAGGCGACTGTACAACAATCTCTCTGATCTAAGCACCGATTTTCCATTCTCAAAAAATATTAACGTATTCAGTGCCAAGTACGCAAACGATTATTATTTCGATCTAACAGCCGACCAGTTATCACAATTGGTCGATTATCAAGGTAAAAATGTTTATTCGAATGCGTATGCTGTGATTGAAAAGAAATTAATGGGAAGACTTTGTAAGTTCGATTTTAGAACAGAGTTTCATCTGGGTTTAAAATCTGGCGAATTAATTATCGAGGTATATAAGTTTTTGGATAACAAGACTTATTTTCTGTTTTATCCCAGCAGAAATCTGTTCCTGATGTGTGATTTATCAGTTTTTAAAGATCTCGATACGTCCAACAATCTTTCAGAACGAGAAAGAATTGTTCAGGAATTAGAATACAAAAATGATAAGTTGAAAAGTAATGCTGCGGTGATGAAAACGGCCATGTCTAAAGATGTGCAGGATTTATTAGAAAGCAGCTACCAGAAAATTTCTGACATCAACTTTCTAAATCACCTCAATAATTTCGATGTACAATCGAATATTCTGAAAGAAATGCTACGTACAGATCTTTTCTAAACCGCTATCTCGATAAAATAGAGAGTTTACTTTTAAACAAATCGATAGTTCGTTGCCAAGCCAATTTCGCTGCGGCTTCATTGTACCTAGTTGGCGAAGTGTTATTGTTAAAAGCGTGGTTCACGCCATCGTAAATATAAATTTTGTAGTCTATTTTATTTTCTTTCAATGCTTGCTCATAGGTTGGAATCCCAGCGTTTATGCGCTCATCCAAGCCACCATAATGTAGCATCAAACTGGCTTTAATTTTAGGTACATCGGCCGCATTAGCTTGTGCGCCATAATAAGCTACAGCAGCTTGCAATTTCGGATCGTTAACAGCCAGTTTATTGGCCATTCCACCGCCCCAGCAAAAACCTACACAACCTACTTTACCATTTCCATCTTTTCTGTTGCGCAGATATTCCAGGCCTTTCAAATAATTTTGAAGGTTCTTTTGTGGATCAAGCTTACCAATTAGTTCCCGCCCTTTATCTTCATCTGCTGGTGTTCCGCCAAGCGGAGAAAGTGCATCTACGCCAAGCGCTAAGAAACCTTCGGCTGCAATGCGTTTAGTTACATCAATGATATGTGGGTTTAAGCCCCTGTTTTCGTGAATAACCAAAACACAACCCAACTTCTTTTTGCCTTTTGGTTTTGCTAAAACTGCTTTCATATCACCATCAACACCAGCGTAAGTAATATTTTCTACTTCAATGTCATCACTATTAAAATCAGCTGCAGCAGCATAATTATTTTCTAACATAGGTAAAATAGTCAAGGCTAATGCCGTACTACCAGCAAGAAGCGCAAGCTTTTTCATGAAATCTTTTCTGCTTACATGGCTGTGGGTATATTCGTCGTAAAGGGTAATGATTTTCTGATCCATTTTAGGTTGATTTTTTATACACAAGATAACCAAGCCTTGCGATATTTAATACATTTTTTGCTAAAAGTTACAATAAAGCGCTACCCATTTTTTTATCAATTCTACCCGATGCTTTACATACCCTGGCGTTAAGAATGTGTTAGACCAATCGTCGTAATTATCGTAAAAGAATCTTAAAAAAAAGATATGGAAACTAATTCCTAAATAGGGAATTGCCAATATTTCATCATCGGTTAATGTCCTGATTTCTTGATAAGCTTTTAAAAAAATATTGAAATCTACTTCTGCCTGCTCTTTGGTAATCCGGTTATTTAATTGATGGAAGAAATAATGATTCAAAAACGACATCAAATCGTTGACTAAATAACCTTCTCCTGCAAAATCAAAATCGAAGAAAGTGATTTCACCACCCTTGTCAAAGTGAAAGTTTTTTGGAAAAAAGTCGTAGTGGCAATAGCCATAAGAAAAATTTGAGGTATTAAATGATGAAAATTTATCTATTACCTTTTTAGATAGTGCATTCAGATATTCATATTCATCAGCCATTTCTTTAAAATGAGGCTTTAAAGTTCTCAATGGCGCTAATAGCGTGTTTTCGAAGTTGAATTGTTGTCGCTGATGCTTAAGTTTTAGATTTACAGTGGTTTGATGTAATTTGGCAATGTCTCTACCAAGTGTGATTAAATGATCTTCATTCAAGTCAATGATTACATTTCCTTCAGCCCAAGAAAATAGTATGCCATTTCTTGTGCCTTCAATGGCATTAAATTGTTGTATTTGTTTCCCACTTCTATCTTTTAATGGATGAGAAACAGAATTTCCATTTGACTTTAAAATATTTAATAACTCCACTTCGGCTTCTATCTCCATTATCTTACGATGAGAATCACGATAAATTTTAAATATGTATCGCTCTTTTGTGTTCTCTACCAGGTAAGTATCGCTCACATTTCTAATTAGTAAGCTACAAGTTGTATCCTGTTCTAATTGATAAACTTCAATGAGATATTTATTTAGGGCCGTTGCCGATAAGGTAGAATATTGAGCCGGGAAAATAGAATTCATTGCTTCGGAATTAAAATCTACCAAATATATAAGATTAAAATCGTGGCAATACTTTAATTAGACTACCTTGTAATGTTTTGAACGTGTTGTTCTAATTAACGTTGACTTATTGACAGAGATATTCGATTGCCTTATAGATAATTATATCGAAGATAAGGTTGGTGTTGTAGAAAATTTTCTTAGTATCGCTCTCGCTGCTCATTTAAAGACCAATTTAATTCATCTTTTTCAAAACAATGAACTTCTCAGCGCTGGCATTGGTAACCATAAAATTGTTGTTCATGACAAACTCGTAAGGAGTGATGTAATTTATTGGCTGGATAGGAAACATAATAACCCATACGAAAATGAGTTTTTCGATTTGATGGATAAATTTGTGCTTCACATAAATAATACTTGTTACACGGGCATTACTGGCTACGAATTTCACTACACGCTTTATCAACCAGGAGCATTTTACAAGAAACATATAGATCAGTTTCAAAACAATGGCAGCCGACAATATTCACTAATTCTGTATTTAAATGCAGATTGGAAAATTGAGGATGGGGGAGAGCTACGCATTTACCAAAATGATGCACAGCAGAATATTTCTCCAGTTAGTGGCAAAGGTGTTTTTTTTAAAAGTGCCGATTTGGCTCATGAGGTTTTAGTAACAAACAAACAAAGGATGAGCATTACTGGCTGGCTAAAAATAGGTTAACAAAAAGCGCTTTCTAGGTTTGAAAGCGCACTTTATGTTAGTTCTCTTCCGTATATTTTTTAAAATTATCTAAAATGGACTGCCAGCCGTCTCGCTGCATTTCTATCGGGTTCTGATTTTCTGGGTCGAATGTTTCGATAACCTTCGTTCTGCCATCTGTTTCTGCAAAGGTGATTTTTACTTGCCTTCCATCGCCCAAGCCATACTCAATAAGTTTATGCTCTTCTACGTTGCTGTAAATTCCTTCAAAGTCAAAACCCATACTGCCATCTTTCGCTTCCATTCGGGTTTTGAATTTCCCGTCGGTTTTTAAATCGTTTTCGGCATAAGGCGCATGCCAGTCACTCGCTGCGAAAGTCCATTTTGTAATGTGCGCTGGTTCCGACCAATATTGCCAAACTTTTTCTACTGGCGCATTAATAACTGCTTCTATTGTTATTGGTGTTTTAGTTTCCATTTCTTGAGATTTAATTTTTATATAAAGCTAATTGAAGTAATTACATTCTGGCAAGGGCGGATGCGACAAATTGTAGGTGTAATTTTCTTGAATAACTTTTTCTTTCGTAACAAATTGAAAACAAATGCAAAAGTAAACTTTGATTACTTACTTTGGATGCTAGTTAAACGTTTTACTAAATATGTTATGAGAAAAATTTTAGTGCTACTTTTAGTAAGCTATACAGCTGTGTTTGCACAACAAAGATCGGCACCAGCTTATCCTTTAATTACCCACGATCCTTATTTTAGCATTTGGTCCTCATCAGATTATTTGAACAAAAGTACCACCAAACACTGGACTGGTGCCAACCAATCACTCACTGGGATGATTAACGTTGATGGAAAAGTTTATAATTTTCTGGGTCAATCAGAAAAAGTTTATCGTTCTATTTTACCTACCGCAGATGAAAAACCAATGGAATTATCATTTACAGAAGGCAGGCCAGATGCAGATTGGTTTAATGTAGGTTTTAACGATAGTAAATGGGAGAAGGGAATGGGGCCAGTTGGTAGTGAAAAATCGCAGGTAAGAACATTATGGAGCAAGGATGAAGTTTGGACAAGACGTGTTTTTACACTAAAAAATATAAACAGCGAGAAGCTTTTTTTTAAAATTAAACATGATGACAATGCCATAGCTTACTTAAATGGTCAGGAAATTTACAATGTACCCAAGGTGGAGGGTAAATTTGTTTATATCCCGTTGGATAAAGCACTTTTGAAAACCGGGAAAAATGTGCTGGCTGTTTATGCCAAAAATAACGGAGGGCCATCATTTTTAGATTATGGTTTAGTAGAGGAGCCGGCGGATGCCAATGCCACAAAGATCGAAGAAGCAATACAAAAAAGCTTAACCTTTAATGCTACGCAAACCATTTATACATTTAAGTGTGGTAAAATTGATTTGACTTTAACATTCACATCTCCACTTTTAATGAATAATCTGGATCTTCTTTCGAGGCCAGTTTCCTACATCACCAGTAAAGTTAAAGCCAATGATGGAAAACAACATGAGGTAAAACTATATTACGGGGCATCAACCAATATCGCAACACATAGTGCTTTACAGAAGGTTGAAGCCAAGAAATATGGCACTGCAACCCTTTCTATATTGCGGGCGGGTACCATTGAGCAACCTATACTAAAAAGAGCGGGCGATGACGTTAGGATAGATTGGGGTTATATGTACGTTGCTACGCCAGCTAGTTATAAAAGCATTCAAAACATTTCAAGTGTCAGCAATGCATTAACCACATTTTTAACGGGTAAACAATTCAAACAAAATGAATTACAGGGCAAACAATTGGTTTTAAATACTATTATTCCATTAGGAAAAGTTGGGACTGCAGAAAGGGAAAATTTTGTGATGTTGGGCTACGATGACCTCTATTCTTTACAATACTTCCATGCCAATTTAAGGCCATGGTGGAATACCAGCGGAAAAGAAACGATCGAGAACCAGCTGCAAAAGGCCAGTGCCGACTATTCTGAAGTGACGCAAAAATGCAAGGCTTTTGATCAGAAATTACATCAGGATGCTGTAAAAAGTGGAGGAGAGAAATATGCACAATTATGCATTTTGGCTTACAGACAAGCGGTTTCTGCCCACAAATTGGTGCAAAGCCCCAATGGTGAGTTATTGTTTCTATCCAAAGAAAATTTTAGCAATGGATCTATCGGAACGGTTGACATTACCTATCCATCAGCACCTTTGTTTTTAATGTATAATCCTGAATTGGTTAAAGGCATGATGAATGGGATATTTTATTTCAGCGAAAGCGGCAAATGGACCAAACCTTATTCAGCACATGATTTAGGGACTTATCCACTGGCAAATGGCCAAACTTATGGAGAAGATATGCCAATAGAGGAATCGGGAAATATGTTAATCTTAATGGCTGCCATTGCTAAAACCGAAGGTAATGCCAGTTATGCTAAAAAGCATTGGAAAACCCTGAGCATTTGGGCAGAGTATTTAAGCAAAGAAGGTTTAGATCCGGCCAACCAATTATCCACCGATGATTTCGCAGGTCACCTGGCCAGAAATGCAAACTTATCGGTTAAAGCGATCGTTGCCTTAGGTGGATATGGGATGTTGGCCACCATGCTTGGCGAAACGGCAACAGGGAATAAATATACTGAAATGGCCAAATATATGGCTAAAAAGTGGATGGAGTTAGCGGATGCGGGTGATCATTATGCGTTAACTTTTAACGACAAAAATACATGGAGCCAGAAATATAATCTGGTTTGGGATAAAGTGTTAAATCTTGGCTTATTCCCGCAATCTGTTTATGATAAAGAAATTAAATTCTATTTAACAAAACAGACAAAATATGGCTTGCCACTGGATAGTCGTAAAACTTATACGAAATCTGACTGGATCACCTGGACAGCTACCTTAGCATCGGATAGAAAAGATTTTGAAACTATAATTGAGCCTGTGCATACTTATGCCATTGAAACGCCAGATAGGGTACCACTGAGCGATTGGCATGAGACCAAAGATGCCAGAAGACAAAATTTTACCGCTCGAAGTGTAATTGGTGGATTCTTTATTAAAATGTTCGAAGAGAAATTAAATAACAAAAAGTAGTGCCTTCATCTGCAGTTTTCTTATTCTATTCTAATAGGCGCTAAAATTTTAAAAACAATTCATTTCATTGTTGGTTAATTAATTGGTTTCTAAATATTTAAAATTGGTCAGGTTAGAATAAAATTAAGGAGATGGGAAAAAGTGTGTGTGTGCTAGAGGATGATGAGGGAATTAGGGATGTAATTATTCTTTTATTACAAGAAGAGAATTACGATGTAACAGGTTTCGCAAGTATAGAAGACTTCAATTTAAATGCTAAAAATCTTAAACCAGATCTATTTTTGCTCGATGTAATGCTTCCTGATGGAAGTGGTATTGATATTTGTAGTGGTTTAAAGACGGCTGATAGCACTAAAAATATTCCGGTTCTGATGATGAGTGCCCATGCAAAAATTGGAGAAATTAATAAGACTTGTAATGCTCAGGGATTTATTTCCAAGCCTTTTGATATTTATGATTTGTTGAAGCGTGTGGATTACCAATTAAATCTTCCATCCTAATTTTTATTGGAAACCGTATTGGTTTAATTAACGTATATGTAAATAGATTCATTCAGAAAAACCTTAAACCATAAAATATGACACATTCAACCATTGCAGCAATACTTGGCGGTCCAGAGATGATAATTCTTGGCGTTGCTATCCTTTTATTATTCGGAGGTAAGAAAATTCCAGAATTAATGAGAGGCTTAGGAAAAGGCATTAAAGAATTCAAAAACGGACAAGAGGGTACAGAAGAGCCTAAGGTTCAGAAAGAAGTATAAAATATTTGCTTAAATAAAAAACATTTACCGAAAAACATTCGAAAACTTCAGATCTACCATCTGGAGTTTTTTTTATAGGATGAACTTGTTTGGAACCGATGTAATCACGCTTCGCTTAAAATTAACTTTTAGATTACATATAAAACATTCACTAGCGTTAATTTTGCCCCGTTCTTGAAATAGACTAACACAAGAGCCGAATGTTAAAAACAAATGAAATATCTAGTTAAAGAAATAAGTGAAGGAAATTGCGATATCACTTTATTGCCAGAGAATTTAAATGATCGGAACCTTTTAATCGAAGCGACAAGAAACTTACCAAAAAATAATCAAGAAACTATTCAATTTCACTATGAACATGCACTAAAGAATGAAGTTCATAATCAAGCTGCTTTTATATCCTTAAATGAATCAGAAAGTAACTACCCCAAAAGAGTAAACGTAAATTATCAAATTGTATAAAAGTTCAAGGCTTTCCTAACAAGAAGGCCTTTTTTTATGGACTAACTTATCTTAGTGAGCAGGGTGAGTTCAAAAAAGTGTAGGCATAAAAAAAGCCATCATTGCTGATGGCTTTAGTTTCGATTTGTTTATTGTACTCGGGGCGGGAATCGAACCCGCACGCCTTTGAAAGCACAGGATTTTAAGTCCTGCGTGTCTACCAGTTCCACCACCCGAGCATTAGTCAATCCCGATAAATCGAGTTGATTAATGTTTTAAAATAAATGCCTTCCGGTAGGAAAGGCATTTAGAGCGAAAGACGAGATTCGAACTCGCGACCCCGACCTTGGCAAGGTCGTGCTCTACCAACTGAGCTACTTTCGCATGAATAATACAATCGCTGTATTCCCTTTGGGGTTGCAAATATAGAAATATAAATTTCAGATTCAAAAATTATTAAAAATTATTTTTTGATGATTGATAATTTTTCGGCTATCCATCTTCAGAAGTTGAATCAACAAAAAAAGAGGCTGTCTCAAAATACCCTGAGGCAGCTTTTTTTTGTATTTAAATAAATCCTATGTGTTCTTCGTTTATTGCTGGCTAGAAATGTTTATTTAACCATTATTTTGTTAAAACGGGCAAAAGCA